>CAWGWC010000008.1:0-29588 GCA_963826165.1 uncultured Thermoleophilaceae bacterium
CCGCTCGCCTACGCCGATACCGAGGACGCCGGCGCCGAGTCCGCGCAGGAGCTGTTTCGCTTCGGGCAGCTCGGCTGGAAGGTGATGTCCGAGCTGCCCAACCCGATTAACTTCGAGGCGGCCGCAGAGTACGTCACGGCCGAGACGATGCGGGAATCCATGGCCTGCGGACCGGACGTCAACCGGCACGTCGAGGTCTTCACCCAGTTCCAGGACGCCGGGTTCGACCACCTGGCTCTGCTCAGCGCCGGCCCGGACGTGGACGCCTTCCTGGACTTCTTCGAGTCGGAGCTGCGCGACAGGCTCAGGAAAGCGGCGCCCGGGCAAAGTTGACCGAGAACGCGCGGCACCAGATGACCACGGTGGTGTAACGCTCGAGGCAGAGAAGGGCTGCGCCAGGCGATCAGCGCACAGACCACGAAGGCGATCCCCAATCCACGCGACCGTGAGCAGCATCGCGACGGTGAAGCCGTTGGTGATCACACCGCCCGCCACCCGTTACAGGCGGGCCGGGCGGGCGCTCACGGCGCGCGCCGGCCGCGGAAGGCCTCGAGGAGCTCGTCTCGAGTCTCCGAGCGCATGGAGAGCTCCTCGAGGTTGCGCAGCGCGCTCATCGTCGTGCCGAACTGCTCGACGTACGTGGCGCAAAACTCGCAATCCGCGAGGTGGGCTTCCAGCCGTCCCACCTCGTGCTGGTCCAAGCGTCCCTCGAGATAGTCGGTCACGCGCTCCACCAGCTCGCGGCAGCTCATCTCCTCGGGCCGGCTCACTGGATCTCCTCGGTCGCTCCGAAGTAGCGCTCGAGGGCCGCGCGAACCTTCGTGCGCGCGCGATGGAGGAGAACCCGCTGGTTGCCCTCGGTCAGCTCGAGGACCGAGCAGCACTCGTCGGCCGTCGCTCCCTCCACGTCTCGCATCGTAATCACCTCGCGCTGGCGCACCGGCAGGTCGGCGATGGCCTCTCCGATGACGTCCTGGGTCTCGCCCGCGAGCAGTCCCTCTTCGGGAGTCGGCCACTGGCTGGGGCCGAGCGCCCAGTGCCCCGGGTAGCGGGTCTCGGTGTCGGGATAGAAGCGGTCCGGATCGAGGCCGGAGTCGTCGGCCACCGACGAAAAGGGAAGGCTGCGCTTCTCCCGGACTCCCCGCGTCTTGGCCGTGTTGACCAGGATCCGGTACACCCACGTCTTCAGCGACGAGCGTCCCTCGAACCGGTCGATCCCGCGGATCACGCCGAGCCACGTCTCCTGCAGCACCTCCTCGGCGACCGCGCGGCTGGGCACGTAGACCATCGCCAGCCGCAACATCGACGAGTCCCACTCATCCATCAACAGACCGAAGACGTCGTCGTCACGGCGCTTCAGGGCGGCGACCACCTGCGCGTCGTCGTTGAGCAGGGCCTCCCGGTTCACGGGGCGGGTTGCTCACTAAGGGCGTCGCCCACCTTCACGGTGCCCGGCTGCCTCACGAGTCCCCCGACCGCGAGACGGGCGTCGCGCTCACGGGCGATGGTTCGCAGCACCTGCAGGTCGCGCTCGATCCCTCCGGGCTGGGGCCGGGTGGTCATCACGCACCGCTCGATCCGTTCCCCCACGTCGAGGATCGCGTCCCCCAGAGCGACTCTCCGCCCGACCAACCCGTCCTCGCCGGCGCCATCGAGCAGCACATTGGAGCGAAACCGACGCCGGTCCCAGGAGCCGATCGTCGCCCGCGACACGAGCGACACCCGGAAGTCGGCCGAATCGTGAAACGGTCCCGCCGCTCCGGTGAACTCCGTCCAGTCGCTGCCCTGCTCGTGCTCGAAGTCGACGACGTTCTCGTAGCTCAGCGCAACGTCCTCCTCGGCCGAGCGCAGGGTCACCGCACGACCGAGCCATGCCGACAGAGCGTCGTCATCGTCAGCCGCCGTGCCGTCGGGCAGGGTGATCAGCAGCGTGCCGTCATCAGCGAGGCTCGCCGACGCGAACAACAGCTCGGGCACCCGACGCGCGGTCAGCCCGAGGCCGGTCTCCACGTCGTACAGCGCAAAGCGCCGGTCTCCCCGCAGCCCGCCCGGCCCGATCTCGACCTCGGGCAGCTGTTCGCCCTGAAGCGACTTGACCGGGTAGCGCCAGAGCTCCAGTACCTCCATTGCGCCGCCGGAGTGACGGCTCCGATCAGTCGTTGGAGTCGTACTTGAACGAGATTCCCAGACGGACCCGGTAGCTGCTAACGCCACCGTTCTCGATGGTCACGTCCTGGCGAATCACCTCGGCGATGCGCAGATCGCGCACAGTCTTGGCTGCCGTCTCGACAGCGTTGCGAGCCGCTGCGTCCCACGACTCGCTGCTGGTGCCGATTACCTCGGTCACTCGGTATACGCCGTCAGTCATTTCTCTCTCCCGTCGCCGATTGCTCCGACCCGATGATCGGGCCACTATATGACGCGCCGAAGCGCTCGCGCAGCAGCGGCAGGACGTCCTCCGAGAACTGCTCGAGGAAGCGTCGCTGATCGGCCCCCGGACCGTGAAAGACGAGACGGGTGAACCCGAGGTCCACGTAGGGACGGATTCGCTCGGCGCACTCGTCAGGGTCGTTAGTGACGATGAAGCGCGTGTGTGCGCGATCGAGGTTGGCGTCGGCGAGGCGTTCCAGCTCGAGCGGGTCCTCGACGCCACTCTTCTCCTCGCCCGAGAGCGCCAGCGCCGCCCACCAGTGGCAGTTTGTGCGCGCGAGCTCGGCGTCGCGATCGTAGGACACCTTGATCTCGATCATGCGGTCGATGGCCTCCGGGTCGCGGCCGGCGCCCTCCGCCCCCTCGCGCAGCTTGCCGAGCAGTTCCTCGTAGAGCTCCGAGGGCTTGCCGCTCGTGCAGATGAAGCCGTCGCCGGTCCGGCCGGCGAGCTTGGCCGCGAGCGGGCCCGAGGCGGCCACGTAGATCGGAACCTGGTTGTCGGGACGGTCGTAGACCGTGGCGTGGCGCGTTCTGTAGTACTCGCCCTCGAAGGTCACGCGCTCCTCGGACCAGAGCTGCCGGACCAGCTCGATCGCCTCGGCGAGGCGCATGCGGCGCTCCTTGGGGCCGGGCCAATCCATCATCGTCGCCGGCGTTTCGTTCATCGACTCACCGGTGCCCACGCCCAGGATGACTCGGCCGGGGTTGAGAACGCCGAGCGTCCCGAACGCCTGGGCGATGATCGACGGGTTGTACCGGAGGGTCGGCGTCAGCACGCTCGTGACCATGGTCGCCTGCTCGGTGACCTGCCCCAGCGCGCCGAGCCATACCAGCGCGTTGGGGGCGTGGCCTGTGTTGTGGCGCCAGGGCTGGAAGTGGTCGGACACCGCGATGGTGTCGAAGCCCACCCGCTCGGCCAGCACGGCGAACTCGAGAAGCTCCCGCGGCCCGAACTGCTCGGCCGACGCCTTGTATCCGAACCGCATGACCAGGGAGGTTAAGGACTGGCCCGCTTCTAGAACACCGGGGTTTCGGTGTAGGTCCCGAAGACCCGTTGGAGGGAGGTGATGATCTCGCCCTCGGTGGCGTGGGCGCGGGCGCACTCGAGCAACGGGTACATGAGGTTGCGGCCGGCAGCGGCGGCGTCGGCCAGCTCGGTGAGCGCTGTCTCGGCGGCGGCGCTGTCGCGCCGGGCGCGCACCGCCTGGACGTTGCCGATCTGCTTGCGTTCGAGCTCGGCCGGGATGCGCAGCGTGTCGGTGACCTCGGCGTCCTCGTGCTGGTAGCGGTTGACTCCGACGATCACCCTCTGGCCGCTCTCGTACTCCTGCTGAAGCGTGAAGCTGGCGTCGGCGATCTCGGTCTGGGGGTAGTTCTGCTTGATCGCCTCCACCATCCCCCCGAGCTCGTCGATGCGGTGGAAGTAGTCGTAGGCCTCGGCCTCGAGGCGGTCGGTGAGCGCCTCGACGAACCATGAGCCGCCGAGCGGGTCGATGGTGTTGGTCACCCCCGTCTCGTGGGCCAGGATCTGCTGGGTTCTCAGCGCGACCCTGACCGCTCCCTCCGTGGGCAGCGCGAGCGCCTCGTCGAAGCTGTTGGTGTGCAGCGACTGGGTGCCGCCCAGCACCGCCGACATGGCTTCGGTCGCGGTCCGGACGATGTTGTTCAGCGGCTGCTGTGCCGTCAGGCTGACGCCGGCCGTCTGGGTGTGAAACCGCATCAGCAGAGACCGCTCGTCGCGGGCGCCGTAGGTGTCTCTGAGCTCCTTGGCCCAAATCCTCCGGGCGGCGCGGTACTTGGCGATCTCCTCGAAGAAGTCGATGTGCGCGTTGAAGAAGAACGACAGCCGCGGCGCGAAGGCGTCCACGTCCAGCCCACGCTCGAGCGCGTGCTCCACGTAGGTGAACCCGTCCTTGAGCGTGAAGGCCAGCTCCTGCGCCGCCGTCGAGCCCGCCTCCCGAATGTGATAGCCGCTGATCGAGATCGGGTGCCAGCGGGGCATCCGCTCTGCGCAGAACTCGACCATGTCGGTGACCAGCCGCATGGCCGGATCGATGGGGAAACACCACTCCTTCTGAGCGATGTACTCCTTCAGGATGTCGGTCTGAATCGTCCCGGCCAACCTGTCCGCCGGCACACCCTGGCGCTCCGCCGCCACCACGTAGAAGGCCAGCATCACCGCCGCCGGCGCGTTGATCGTCATCGAGGTCGACACGGAACCCATGTCGATCCCCGAGAACAACGTCTCCATGTCGTCCAGGGAGTCGACCGCCACCCCCTCGCGGCCCACCTCGCCCTCGCTGCGCGGGCTGTCGGAGTCGTGGCCCATCAACGACGGCATGTCGAACGCCGTCGACAACCCCGTCTGACCATGCTCGAGCAGATAGCGAAAGCGCTCGTTGGTCTCGTCCGCAGTGCCGAACCCCGCGAACTGGCGCATCGTCCACAGGCGGCCCCGGTACATCGATGGATACACACCACGCGTGTACGGAAACTCGCCCGGAAAGCCCACCCGATCGAATGGCGGCGCGTCCTCCGGCCCGTACAACGGCGCCACCGGCTCGCCACTCAGCGTCGAGAACAGAGCATCCCGCTCCGGAACGGCCGAGAAGCGCTCACGAAACCAACGCTCTGCATCGGTGATCGGCTCCGTCGTCGTGGTGGCTGGTGTGGGTGGCATTCCGATAGTAGGAAGGTCGCATATACCGGGGGTCCGGTCAAGACGAGCTGAAGTCCCCCTCGTCGACACGAATGCGCTCGAGGACCGTGGTGAGCGCGGCCAGGTCGTCGCGCCCCAGAGGTGAGGTGCCGAAGCGCGCTTCGTTCAACGCCTGCGTGGCCCGCTCGGCGACCTCGCGGCCGCGGCTGGTGATCTCGGCCAAGGTGGTCCGTCGATCCTGCTCATGGGCCCGGCGCGCCGCCAGGCCGAGCCGCTCGAGGGCATCGATCGTGTTGGTCACGCTGGTGCGATGCACCTGGAGGCGATCGCCCATCTTGCCCAGGGGGAGCCGTCCCTCCCGGCTGTAGTACAGGAGCATGAGTGCCTCGTAACGGGAGAAGGTCAGGTCGTACGGCTCGAGGATCTCGTTGAGCCTGGCCATCAGGATCTGGTGCGCGCGCATGATCGACGTGACCGCGCTCATGGACGGCGTCGCCGCACGACCCCAGTGCCTGTTCCACTGGCGTCGCGCCTCGGCGATGGGATCGAAGGACAGCCGTCGGGGCACCTGCCGCAGGTTCGCATGACCAGCCGTCGGAGTCAGCCGGCCCTTCCACCGAGAATCGAATCCAAGGGCCGGGTATTGAGCACGTCCGCCGCCGTGGCCCAGCCGCGGCGCGCCGTGGCCACCGACAGCGCCATGTTGCCGAGACCGGCGGGTGAGTGGGCGTCGGTCGAGCAGACCACCTGGAGGCCGGCGGCCAGGGCGTCGCGGACGTGCTCGCCGCGAAGATCGAGGCGGCTCGGCAGTCCGTTGACCTCCAGGGCGACTCCCTCCTCGAGTGCGACCTCGAACAGCCGCTCCATGTCGAGGGCGTTCTCGGGTCGCCGGTTGATGTAGCGGCCCTTCGGGTGGCTGAGGCAGCGTGCGTACGGGTTGCGCAGCGCCTCCACGACCCGCTTCGTCATCTCCGGGCCCGGCATTCGCTGCCCGCCGTGGACGCTCACCTGCACCCAGTCGAGCTCGGCGAGCACATCGTCGGGAAGGTCGAGCCGGCCGTCGGGGAGGATGTCGCACTCGATCCCGCGCAGGACGCGAAACGGCGCCAGCAGCTCGTTGGCGTCGGCGATCTCCACCGCCTGGCGGCGCACGTCGTCCGGGGTGAGCCCGCGGACGGCGCCGACCGCGGGTGTGTGGTCACAGATCGCGAGGTAGTCGTAGCCGCGCTCGATGGCGGCGCGAGCCATGCCCTCGACACTGTCGCGCCCGTCCGACCAGGTCGTGTGGCAATGGAGGTCGCCGCGGATGTCCCTGGGCTGGAGCAGTGCCGGCGTCTCGCCGCGGAACGGCTCCTCACGCAGCTCGGGCGGACACCAGGGAACGCCCAGGGCGCGGTAGAGAGCGTCCTCGTCAGGCGCGTCCGGCAGCGGCTCGAGGGCCTCGACGTACGCGGGCGAGCCGGTCGCGCGAAGGAGGGCGGTGCCGAATCGCTCCGGCTCCGCGGCGACGAGCTCCACCGGTACGCCCTCGACGGTCACCCCCACCGCCCGCCGCTCTGTCTCCTCGATCAGCGAGACGATCTGTGGCAGCTCGCCGAAGCGGGCCAGCACCGGGCCCGGTTCCGTCGCCCGGCATACGACCGTGAGCACCTCGCACGAGTCGCGCCAGCGCCGCACGTCGCCCGCAGGCTCACCGCCCACGGCCGCCGCGATCCCTCCCACCAGCTCCCAGGCGCCGTTGAGCAGGAGCCCGGTGGGCGGTCGCGGCTCGTCCTCACGGCGCAGCGCCTCGAGCAACCGCGCCTCGATCTTTGGCCCGATGCCGGGCACGCTGCGCAGCCGCCCCTCCGCCGCCGCCTCACGGAGCTCGTCGGCGGTGCGAACGTCGAGCGCCCGGGCAAGATCGACGGAGCGCTTCGCCCCAAGTCCGAGATAGCGGCCGAGACCAACGAGATCGGGTGAGACCTCGCTCTCCAGCTCCGCGAGCTCGGCGATCGAGCCGGTCTCGACCAGCTCGCGCAGCCGCGCTTCGATCCCCGCCCCGACGCCGCGCAGCTCACGCGCCCGCCCGGAGCGCACGAGCTCGGCCACCGGGACGGCCGCCCCTCGGATCGAGTCAGAGGCACGGCGGTAGGCGCGGACCGTGTATGGGTTGCCGTCGGCGAGCTCGAGCGAGGTGGCCAGGGCGTCGAGGCGGTCGGCGATCTCGCGGTTGTCCACCGCCACAGTGTGCCCGCGGGTGGTCTACAACGACCCGTTGCCGGCCACCGACAGGGAGTCGAGCCACAAGTAGACGCTATTCCTCCGTTCCCTCACCGGACGCGTCCTCGTTGCACTCGATCTGGGGTGGCTCCTCGCCCGGGAAGGCCATCAAGTCGAGCTGCGCCGGCCTGAGGCCGCGCATGTCGAACGACAGCGCGGAGCGCCGGACCCGAGAGCCACCCCGACCCTGGTAGACGTACCCGGCGCGACTCTGCGCCCCGACGGTATAGAGGCATTCGTCGAACTGTGTGATCTCTTCGACGGGCTCGCCGAGGTCCTCCACCGTCTCCTCGAGGCGCTCGAGCCGCTCGGCGCGTCCCGCCGGCTGTGCGGCCGCAGCCCCGACGGCTGCTCGGAGCCGGAAGTCCCCCTCGCCGGGCTCGGTTTCGCACTCGTCGGGCCCGAACGGGCGATCTCGGCCGACGAACGCCACCAGCTGGTAGTCGGGGTCGTCCCACTCGCCGGTGTCGATGTCGATCGCCGGGTCGTGGCGGCGTGTGGCCGGCGTGCCCGGCTGCCGGACGTAGCCGAGGTTCTGGTCATGGTCGCCCGACTCGGTGACCGGCAACCAGGTGAGACACGACTCCCAGTCGTCGAAGCGCTCGGTTCGGCGCTCGACCCGCGCGGCGAGGCGCTCGAGGCCGCCCAGCCCGCGGCCGGCGCCCTCCCGGGCGTCGCGGCCTCGCCGGTTCCGTTGGGATTCGGTGCCGCACTCAGGCACCGCCGGCTGCGCGCTAGCCGCAGAAGGCGGAGATCGGGCCGGCCGCCGCCCTGGTGGCGCACCAGCGCTGTGCGCTTGTCGATGCCGGTGCCGTCGCGCTCGTCGTAGCGGAAGCCCCAGCGGTGGCGCACATCACCGGCCTGGTCGACCGGGAGCTCGGTGGTGCACGCGAGCAGCTCGTCGAAGCGCTGGGCCGACGCGTCCAGCCTGCCGAGCCGCCTGGCCAGGACCACGAGTCGCGGCTGCGCTGATTGCGCCGAGCCTGTCGGCGCACCCACGTTCGCAAACGCGTCGGCGCGCCGGGGAGTCCGAGCGCCCGTGTCTGGGCGTAGGTCCGAGCCTCTGGCTCCAGCCGCGGCTCGAGCGATGGGGGGCGGCTCGGCCGGTCGCGGAGGCGACTGAACGGCGCCTATGTCACACGGCAGGCCCCGGTCCCTCGGCGTTCCCTTGGCGTCGCGAGCCAGCACCTTGTCCCAATCGACGTGCGCTCTCAGCAGCTGACCCGCGGGCAGCGGACGCGGCAGAGCCGGGACGCACGAGCCGCTCGGTATCCGACCGCGCGCGGGGCTCCCGTCGAACGGCGTGAGGACGAAGCCCACTGGGTCGTCCTCCAGCCGCCGGAGCCGCGGGTCCTGACCCAGGAGATCGGTGGCGTGGCGGAGCTCGCAGGACTGGTCGCTGACGAAATTGTGTCCCGCCGACTTTGCGTCGTAGACGCGGCAGTTGCGCCGAGTCGGGCGGGCGTCGCCGGTGGTCGCGTCGACGTTGGTCGGCCCGATGATCGAGCCAAAGGCACGCAGGGTCCCGGCCGTTCCGAGGTTGCCGCCGACCGAGGCGATGTTGCCGCTCACCGTGGAGCTGAGCAGGGTCAGATGACCCGCGGCGAGCAGCCCGCCGCCCTCGCCCTCGGCATAGTTGTCCGTGACGGTCGAGTTGATGAGGACGAGGTCGTCGCGGGCCCAGATTCCTCCTCCGGCGTGCGCGACCGCCAGGTTGCGGGCCACGGTGGTATTGACGAGCAGCACATCCGCCTCGCCGGCCACGGCTCCCCCGCGGTCGTCGGCGCGATTGCCGACCAGCGACGAGTCGAAGACGGCCACGTCACCCTCGAGCGTGAAGATGGCGCCTCCGGGCCCGTCGGCGTCGCTTCCGTCGATCAGCGAGTCGATGACCGTGACGTCGCCGTCCTCGTCGGCGTACAGGGCTCCGCCGTCGCCGTCCGTCGTGTTGCCGTCGACCTCGGAGCGCACCACCAGAATGTCGCCGGTGGATCCCACGGCTCCCCCGGAGCCGTCGACCAGGTTGTTGCTGACCACCGAGTCGTAGACCTGAACGCCACCGCGGCGAGCGTAGATCCCGCCACCGTCGTCGTTCGCGAGGTTGCCGCTGATCCGCGACCTGCGCACGGTGATGCGGCGCATCGAGAACAACCCACCGCCGGGCTCCTCGGACAAGTTCTGATTCACGACGCCATCGACCAGGGTCAACTCTCCTCGCGTGGTCACCGCTGCCCCCGGCCCGTCCGAACCGCCTCGGGTCAGCGTCACGCGGCGCAGCTCGAGGTAGCCCGTTCCGTCCTGGCGCAGCACCCGCTTCTCGAAGCATGTCTGCCGGATCGTGTGGCCGTGTCCCGCGAGCAGCAGGGGGTAGGGCGACTCCCGGATCGGGTCACCGGTCCGGCAGTCGCGCAGGAAGATGTCAGCGGCCAGGTCTATCCGCCTGGTCTGCGGGTCGGTCCAGGCACGGCGAAGCTCAGCCTCGTTTGCGACTCCCCGTCGCGCGGCCACGGCCTGCCCGCTCCCGTCGGCCGCCACGGCGATCGGCGCCGGGACGGCCAGCGTCAGGACCAACGCAAGCGCCGTGAGACCGGCGGCCGGGTACGCCGAATAGCCCTCCCCTGCAGGCACAACTGGCATTCTTGCGCACATGCCTGAGATCGCCGACACCCCCCACGGACCGGTCGAGTACGAGACGGTGGGCAAGGGCGCGCCGGTGCTGGTCGTGCACGGCACTCCGGGCGGTTACGACCAGGGCCTGGCGATGGCCGGCGTACTGCCGCCGGGCGGGTTCCGGGCCATCCTCGTTTCCCGCCCCGGCTACCTCGGCACCGGCATGGACGGCCGCGAGAGCGTGGACGAGCAGGCCGATCTGCTCGCCGCGCTGCTCGACGCGGTCGAGGTCGACCGGGCGGGCGTGCTGTGCTGGTCGGGTGGCGGCCCGTCCAGCTATCGCCTGGCTGTGCGCCATCCGGAGCGGGTGGGGTCGCTGGTGGCGCTCGCGGCCGTGAGCAAGCGGCTCGAGCAGCCAAAAGAGGACCTGCCGACGCAGCTGTTGTTCTCCACGCGGCCGGGGGACTGGCTGTTGCGTGCCATGGCGGCTCACGCTCCCAAGCAGCTGATCTCCTCGACGCTCGCCTCCGAGGGCGACCTGACCAAGGAGCAGCTACAGGAGCGCCTGGAGGAGGTCTTCGCCGACGAGAAAAAGCGCCGGTTCGTGCTCGATCTCGACGCCACCGTCCGTTACGGCGGCGCTCGCAGGGCTGGATTTGACAACGACATGGAGCAGTTCACCGCCATCGAGTCGCTGGAGCTCGAGCGGATCCAGGCGCGCTGCCTGCTGGTGCAGGGAAGTGCCGACACCGACGTCACGCCCGACCACTCCGAGCACGCCGCCACGACGATCCCGGACGCCGAGCTGGTCTCGCTCGAGGCCGGGACCCACCTCGCGTTCTACACCCATCCGAAGAGCGCCGAGATACAAGCGCGCGCGCTCGAGCTGCTGCGCTGATCTGGTTGAGGGTGAGCGACGGGACCCAGCCCCTGCTCGCGTACCTATGTCTGGCCCTGGTCGGCGCGCTGATGGTGGCGCTTGTGGCCGCGGCGGTGCCGGAAACAGCACGGGCCGTCGACACGTCGCGTCCTGACCGTTGGATCGGGACCGGCACGCCGCG
The DNA here is from genome assembly GCA_963826165.1 of uncultured Thermoleophilaceae bacterium. GTDB lineage: Bacteria > Actinomycetota > Thermoleophilia > Solirubrobacterales > Thermoleophilaceae > JACVRW01. The sequence goes on from CAWGWC010000008.1 coordinate 11,023, forward strand.
CAGTTGCACGTCCCGCGCGGTCGTGAGGGCGGTGGCCAAGGGCGGGGTCATCAGGTTCCGATGCGGCCGGGACCCGGCGCGGATCGCGATGAGACGTACCGCCAAGGTTGTCAACACGAGCCGCCGCGTCGTCCTCGACGGCGGCGGTCTGGTCACCCTCAGCGGCGGCGGGAAGCGGCGCATCCTGTATCAGAACACCTGCGACAGGCGGCAGACCTGGACCACGTCGCATTGTGATGACCAGGCCACGCCTCGGCTCGTGGTGCAAGACCTGACCTTCGCGGGGGGCAATGCGACTGGAGCGACGTACGACGGTGGCGGGGGCGGTGCCATCTTCGCGCGCGGCGGCCGGCTCAAGATCGTGCGCTCGACGTTTGTCGGCAACCGCTGCGACGGAGCGGGACCAGACCTCGGCGGCGGTGCCGTCCGCGCGCTCTCGCAGCATCGGGGTCAGCCGGTGACCGTCGTTCGCAGCACCTTCCGCTCAGGGGTCTGCAGCAACGGCGGCGCGCTGAGCAGCATCGGCGTGTCGTGGTCGATCTACAACAGCGTCTTCACCGGCAACCGTGCCATCGGCCGCGGCGCCAACCCCGCGCGCCCGCGCACCCCCGGCGGCGGCTCGGGCGGCGCCGTGTACGCAGACGGCCACGACTTCCGCGTACTGATCGCCGGCACGAAGATGGCCCGCAACCACGCCCGCGAGGGTGGTGGCGCCGTCTTCTTCGTCAGCAACGACCGCACCGGCGTCCTCGAGATCCGTTCCTCGACCTTGAGGCACAACCCCAGCCACGGCTTTGAAACCGACCCCGGCATCTTCTTCCTCGGCCGAAGCCAAGTCATCGCTGACTCGGTCATAGAGTGAGCAACCGCCCTTCCCGCTCGGGATTGTGGATCGAGCGGACGTTCTTCCGCTCATGACCTGGTTGGCAAGGCTGGCCCGGGCTGTGTCGGGCGATCGTTCAGCTGATGGGCCCGGCGGCGGCTGGGCACGCTCATGCCGGCAACGGCCCCCAGCAAGGACAGTCCAGCGGCGACCCCGATTGCGGGACCAAAGCCGGCGCTGAACGCATCAGCCGAGGCGTAGCTGCCCGCCCCTGAGAACACAGCGACCAGGAGCGCTATCCCGAACACGCCACCGAGCTCGCGCAGCATGCTGTTGGCGCCCGCGGCCTTGCCGAGCTCCTCCTGCGTGACCGCACCGAGCACGGCACTGGCGGCCGGCGGGATAGCCATCGAGGCGCCGACACCGGCGACGATCAACGGCGTGACGAGCGCGCCGTAGCTGAGGTCGGGTGCAGCGATCAGCCCCACCCAGGCGAACCCCAGCGCCTGCAGTGCCATTCCCGCTGCGAGAAGTGGCCGCTCGCCGATCCGGTCCGCCAAGGCGCCGGCGATCGGCGCCACGATGAAGAGAGTCACGGTCCACGGCGCCAGCCGCAAGCCGGCTTCGAGGGCGCCGTGTCCGAGTCCTGTCTGGAGGAACTGAGCGAAGAAGAACACCGCACCGAACAAGGACGCGAACAAGAAGAAGACCCCGGCGTTGCCGGCTGAGAACGCACGCGAGCGGAAGAAGCGCATCGGCAGCATGGGCTCGCGGGAGCGAAGCTCCCAGACCACAAAGCCGGCGATCAGTGCCGCCCCGATCGCCAACGCGGCGACGACCTCGGGGTTCCCCCAGCCGAGCGGGTTGCCGCGCACGAGTCCCCATACGATTCCGAACGCGCCACCGGCCACCAGCAGCAGGCCGCCGAGGTCGAGCTGGGTGTCTCTGCCAAAGCTCTGGTCGATGCGAGCGAATACGAGCGGTATCGCCGCCAGTCCGATTGGCACGTTGAGCCAGAAGATCCACTCCCATGCGATGCCCTGAGCGACCGCTCCGCCGATGACCGGGCCCCCGACGACGGCAAGTCCCGTGATGCCCTCGAGGATTCCGATCGCCCATCCGCGACGCGCGGGCGGGAACGCCGCGCTGACGATCGCGAGCGCGAGCGTGATCACCAGCGCCCCGCCGGCACCCTGTACGGCGCGCGCAGCGATCAGCGAGCCGATGTCCGGCGCCAACGCAGCCGCGGCCGAAGACGCTACGAAAAGCCCGAGGCCTGCGGTGAAGGCTGTCCGGCGCCCGAAACGGTCACCGACCGCCGCCGCAGGCAGCAGGAAAACCGCAAGGCTCAGGTTGTACGCGTTGACCGTCCACTCGAGCTCTTCGATCGAGGCGCGGAGGTCGAGCCTGATCGTGGTCAGCGCGGTCGACACCACCAGCGTGTCCAGCGCGACCATCAGCGATGCGATCGAGGTCAGGGCGAGGACCCATCCCTGTGTTCGGCCCGAGATTGCCTTGCCGTCGCTCATGACGTCCTCCTGCGTGTCGTCGGTCTCAACGTTTCACCGTCAATGACCAGAAGTCACCGAAGAAGGAATCGCCCAGGTCGCTACGACGGCAGCTGCGGCGGCAAGCCCAGCGTGCGGAGGAGCCCGGAGCCCAGGAAAGCCGTGACCGCCGCGATCCGGTCGCCGCGCAGCGTGAGGACGTCGAGCGAGTGCGCCCTGTGGTGACCCTTCGCCTCGTCCCAGACGTAGCAGCCGACGGCCAGCTGGCCGTTCGCCTCCGTAAGGATGTGTCGCCAGCGCACTCCCGCAGCCATCGGCGCGGCGGCGTAGAAGATGGTGATTGCGTCGCGACCGCGATACCAGCCGGGGATGGGTGGCATGGCGAGCGTCGCGTCTTCGGTCAGCATCGCCGCCACCGCTTCGACGTCATTGCGCTCGAAGGCGTCCATGTAGCGCCGAGCGAGCTCCCGCACCGTGTCGTCGCCCAGCGCGCGCAGCGTTGCCTGCTGGCTCTGCTGCGGCATTCTCTCGTCGACCGCCCTGCGGGCGCGTTGGAGCGCGCTTTTCACCGAGGCGACGCTCGTGTCCAACATTCCTGCCACCTCCCGCGCCGAGAAGCCCAGAACCTCGCGCAGGATCAGCACCGCCCGCTGCCTGGCCGGCAGATGCTGTAGAGCCACGATGAACGCAAGCTCGAGGCTCTCGAGGAGCTCGTAGCGGGCGGACGGCAGAAGATCAGGGTCCTCCATACCGAGCGCCTCATCTCGGTACGGACCAATCCAAACCGATTCCGCTGAAGGCGCCGCGAGGGCTGCGTGCGGGTCGGCCGGCGGACCGTAGTCGAGCGGAAGCACCCGCTTGGGCCGGCGCGCGACTGCGTCGAGGCAAGCATTGGTCACGATCTTGAAGAGCCACGAGCGAAGCGAGCTGCGGCCTTCGAACTTCGGCAGCGCGCGCCAGGCTCGCAACATGGCCTCCTGGACGGCGTCCTCCGCGTCTTCGACCGAGCCGAGCATTCGGTACCCGTGCGCACGCAAACCGGCGCGGTGGGGCTCGACGAGCCGCCGGAACGCGTGCTCGTCCCCCGCCTGAGCCTGCTCGAGCAGCCCGCGCTCCTGAACCTCCAGTCTCACATTCTTGACACTCATCACCTACTTGGACCCGCGAAGCCGGCGAAAAGCATCGCCGCCGATTCCTCTCGGCGACCGTGGCGGTCTACCCATCCGACATGAAGCAAACCTCGAGTAATGCGGTCGTCCATCTGGAACTGCACACCGACAACCTCGCTCGCGCGTGCGCGTTCTACCGAGAGCTCTTCGGGTGGCGAGCCGCCACCATTCACGCTGGCTCAGGCTCGTATCAGGCACTCGAACTCGGAGATTGCATCGGGGGCGGCGTCGTCGAGTGCGAAACCAACCGACCCGTCTGGCTGCCCTACGTCGAGGTCACAGACATCAGCGTGGCCAGCGAGCAGGCGCGCCGGCTAGGAGCCGCGGTGCTGCTGAAGACGCGTGAGGGGCCCGCAGGATGGCGAAGCGTCGTCGAAGTCCCCGCCGGCGGCGAGCTCGCCTTCTGGCAGCCGAAGACGCGCACCGACATTGGCCGCGCGTCGCTTTCGTGAACGGAGAACGTCAATGAACATCGCAAACGAGCTCTCCGACCGCTACGTGGCGGTCTGGAACGAAGCAGATCCCGAGCGGCGCCGAGCCATGGTCGCCGAGTTGTGGGCACCTGACGGTGAGCACCTGCTCATACCACCACGGGAGGTCCGCCAAGCGGCGGCGGAGATGAGCATGAACTCGGTATTCGAAGTCCGGGGTCATCCAGAGCTCAACGCTCGCGTCGCCGACACCTATGAGCGATTCATCGCCCCGGGGGAGTACGACTTCCGCCGCCGCGACGAAGCGGAGCGGCTCCGCGACGTGGTCAAGTTCAGATGGGAGATGGTCTCGACCGACGACGGCTCTGTCGCCGCCATCGGACTCGAGTTCCTGGTGATCGATCCCCAGGGACGAATCCTCAACGACTATCAGTTCATCGAGAGCTGACCGGCGTGGCCCAGACGCACACTTGGTCATGAAGGCTTCCATCACATTGCTCCTCCTGGCCGCGCTCGCGCTCGTGGGCTGCACCATCGGCGACGACGGGCCGCGCACCACGCAGTCGCGCGACGTCGCGGCCTTTACCCGCGTCGACAACTCTGACTCGGTCGACGTGCGGCTCCGCGTCGGCGAGCCCCAGCGCTTGCGGGTCCGCGCCGGCGCGAAGGTGATCGACGACGTCGGCACAGAGGTACGCGACGGCACGCTGCACCTGAGCTTCGACCGCGACGGCTTCGGCGTCAGCGACGTCGTCGTCGAGGCCTCCGTGCCCGAGCTGACGGGCATCGAAGTCTCTGGGTCGGGCGACATCGACGCCTACGGCATCGACGCCGACGCCTTCGAGGCACGTTCGGACGGCTCGGCCGATATCGCACTTGACGGCACGGCAGAGCGGCTCGCGCTCGACCTGGACGGCTCAGGCGAGGCCTATCTGGCCGAGCTGACGACGCGCGACGCCCACGTGATCGTGACCGGCTCGGGCGATGCCGACGTGCGCGCCGAGCAGCGGCTCCACGTCTACCTCGACGGGTCTGGCGACGTGCGCTACCACGGCGACCCCGTGCTCACCCGACGCCTCGACGGGTCGGGCGATCTCAGCCGGGCAGAATGACCGCCCGTGTGTCCACCGCCGTCGCGTCCCCCGCACCTTCTGACGCGACGGCTTTATCGAGCAGTTCGTGAGATGAACGACGGGACTCGAACCCGCGACCGCCTGGACCACACCCGGAGCTCAGCGAGACGATGAGCGATCCCAGATACGGGTGCAGAAGCTGAGCGGAACACCCCTCCCTCGGGCGGGGGGCCTAATCGCCTTCTACCGCTTGGTGTCGGGCGACCTCTTCATGTGGTCGGGCGCCGCCCCGAGCGCCTGTAAGCGCACGGCGGCCGGCTCGAGACCGTCCGGCTTCGCGGCCGTGAACAGCCAGGCCTGGAAGAAGGCGCCGAGGTCCTGACCTGAGATTCGCTCGGCGAGGCGGATGAACTGCGGTGTCGTGACGTTGCCGCCGGCCCGCGACTGGGCCCACCGGCGCAGAATGCGGAAGAAGACCTCATCGCCGACCGCGAGCCGCAGGGCATGTAGCGTCATCCCGCCGCGGTCGTACACGGCGCCGTCGAAGAGCCGATCCGGCCCCGGATCGCCGATCGTGAGCGCCCAGAACGGGTCGTCGGCGGGAATGCCGGACAAGGAGTCGAAGATCTCCTGCGCGGTGCCCAGACCCTCGCGTTCGCTCCAGAGCCATTCCGCGTAGGTGGCGAAGCCCTCGTTGAGCCAGATGTGCTGCCAGCGCTTGAGGGCCAGGCTGTCGCCGAACCACTGGTGGGCGAGCTCGTGCACGACGACGCTGTCGCCGGACTCGGGGCTGAAGAAGAAGTCCTTTGAGTACACCGGCCGCGTCTGGTTCTCTAGGGCGAAGCCGAGTCCGTCCGCGTCGTCGACGATGCCGCCTGCGGCCGAGAACGGGTAGGGACCGAAGGACTCCGAGAGGAAGGCGATGATCTCCGGCTGCCGCGCGAGAGAGCCCGCCGCGACCTCCCCCGTGGTGGGCGGCACATCCTCCGTCGTGCCCACGATCCAGTCGTTCGGGTTTGCCTCGCTGCCCTCGGGAGCACCGGTAACGGTCCATCCGTCGAGCGTGTCGCCGTCGTCTTCAAACGAGGTCGAACCGGGCCCGGAGGACACCACCACGTCGTCGACGAAGAGGCCCGGCAGCTGCACCGACCCGTCGGTCGCGTAGCTGATCGAGACCTCGACGTCGGATCCCGCGTACCCGGACAGATCCACCGCCCACTCCTCGTAGCCATCGCTCGCGCCGCTGGCGGCCCACCACTCGCCCGACGTGCCGGTCGGCGAGCAGGTGTCGTCGCCGTTGTCGGTTTGGTAGTGGCCGAGGAAGGGGTGCAGACCGAGCCAGGACGGGCATGCCAGAGTGGTGTCTTGGCTGGTGTGGCCGTTGAGGTCGGGCAACGTCGTCCATTCGTCCGAGCCGACCGGGTGAGCCTCCACGAAGACGAAGTCCCAATTCGCCTCCGTGTTCCGGGTCAGCCAGAAGGAGAGTTGCGCCCCGCCGGCCGGAACCGTGATGGTGCGGGCAAGCCGCTTGTAGGCCAGGTCGGCCGGCTGTGAGAGGGCGAACTGATCGCCGGTGCGTGGCGCCGGCGCGGTGAACAGGTCGGGATCGATCGCGTCCCAGTAGCGGATGCCGTCCCGGCGGTAGGCACTCACGTCGAACTCGCCGATCGTCGCCGTGGTCAGGTACGACGCCATCGGCTCGTCGGCGTCCCAGATCCACGTGGTCCGTCCGCCGCGGGTGCGATTGCTCCGGAGTTCCCCATTGGCGATGGCCTCGAGCCCCTCGGGGACGTTGATACGGAAGCGGTACGAGGCCTTGTCGGCGGGATGGTCGTTCACGGGGTACCAGGTGGCCGCCACGTCCGGCTGGCCGGCCACGAGCGTGCCGTCGTCTGTGTGGATGAAGCCCGAGAGGCCGATCTCGGCGTCGCCGATGGGCTCGGGCACCCCGTCATATACGACCAGGACGCGGAAGCGCTGATGCCGTGACAGCTTCCGGCGCGGGGTCACTGTCAGCTCGCCTTCCTCGCGGCTCCAATTCGCGCGGCGCCGGTTCACCGCGATGTGGCGGACGTTCAGGCCCGCGAGGTCGAGGTTGAAGCGTGAGAGGTTCTGCGTGGCCTCCGCGCGGATTGTCGCGACGCCGCTCAGCAAGTCGGTGGAGGGCTCGTAGCGCACGTCCAGGCCGTAGTGCTTGACGTCGTAGCCGCCGTTTCCGTCGAGCGGGAAGTACGGGTCGCCGATCCCTGGCGCGCCCGGTCCAAAGTGCCGGATCGCGCCGCGATCGGCCGCGAGGGAAGAACCGGGCATGACCCCCAACGCGATCAATGCGACGACGACGACAGCAACAAGCCTGCGCGACATGGAGGCCCCCGGTTCTCGTGAAGCCCGAACCTACCGAGCCGCAGCGGGCAGGTAAAGGGGGCCCGAGACCTAAGCGAGCCAGGACCGCCCTCATCAGCGACGAAGGCGCCCCCGATCGTCGCGCGTTGCAGCAGGAGTCGTTCGTTGCAACGGCTTGCCCAGGCAGCTCTTGGTTGGAAAGGCCGGCAGCTTGCAGGCTTTCCTAGGGGTGAGCGACGGGACTCGAACCCGCGACCGCCTGGACCACAACCAGGACGTTAGGGCTATGTGGCTTTTGATTGTGCTCTGCAATGCGGGTGAGCCCGGTCTCGGTCACGTGAGTTCGGCTCACATTGGACCGTCGATTGGACCGTCCGCATTGCCCTCTACCCCAAAGGGGATAAGCAGTCGACCATCGTAGTCGCCATGCCAGCCTGCTCTGCGCTGTGGTTCGCAAGCTTGGGAGGAAGTGCCTATCCGCCGATGTGGGTAGCCGGACCTCCCGCTGGCCGTTGCGGCCCCCGGGCGCCGAGGATTCAGCGAGATGATCAATGACGTTAGTCGGCAGCACGTCTCACGGCACGTAACTATTCACGTCAGGGGAGCGGCGCTGCACCCGTCCGGCGCAAGATGCGAACGGGTGCACTGGCGCCAACCACCGCCAGCGTGAACGATCTTCGGCGGGTGGCAGGTCACGGTCGCTTCGCCAGGCGAAGCAGCAGCGCGGCGTCTTGCGGACGAGACGCCTGGACGTCGTCCAAAGCAGGCGCCTCCGTGCGACCCTGGAGACAGCTCCGTTTCGCGCCAAGCAGCACTCAGCGCCCACACCGTGCCTGCTCCCGCGGGTCGTATGTAAGCGCAAGTGCGGCGCGTCCGCGGCGTCAGTTGATCCGCCGCTGCGTTCGGGGGTGCGGTCGACCGGCGACTGTCCTCGGTCTGTCCGTCTGCTGTCCGGCTCGCGGGTCCTTCAGCTCGGGAAGCGCAGGTGGCAGCGAGGAGACGAGGGTCATCCAGCGGTGGGCGTTCTCGGGTCGCCGGAATCGTTTGCAGCGCCGCCTGGATGTCGGGGCTCCGCAGCGCTTCACTTAGTCGCGCCGCAACCCCGTCGACGTATGCTGTCGCCGCGCATGTCAGGAGAGAAGTGGATTGCCGTAGTCAGTTTCAACGCGAATGAGGCGCGCGCTGTTGATCGACTCCTGACAGACTTGGCGAGCGGGCCCCCATCACCTTGGCACCGCGACGGCGAACAGGCGATAAGACGCCCGTTTGGCGATGACGAATGGCGCCTAGAGCATGTGGCGCTTCGCGCTCAGGGGAACGTGCTTGCGGCCGCGCAGTTGGCCGAGTTCTTTCAGGATCGACAACGGGGACCCGACTACGTCGTCTTCTATGGGTGCGCCGGCGCCATGGACGCACAAAACGGGGAATCGATGTTCCTGGTTCGATACGTCAACTATCTCTCGCTCGGCACGGTTCAGCAGGCGATCGGCCACTCAGAAGCGGTCACGCTAAAGAACAAATGGCTATGTCACCTCGCCCCTCCAGGCGATGTTCTTCCCATCGAAGCAGTGACGTTCCCGATTTGCGCCCCTGGGGGAGGACCGCTCGATCTCGTGGCGCTCAGCGGCATCTCGCCTGCGCGCGTCGCCGCGACCGACAAGGTCGTCCGCATATCGCCTGCCGCCGTGCCGGCGCCCACGCAGGCGGGGCCGCCGCAGGACCGCTACGCGAAGGGGGAGTGGTCCTACGGCCAAGCATTGGGGCTCGTGGCACAAGGTCCCGATGTTGCCCTCGTGGACATGGAGTCCTTTGGGATCGGGCGGATCGCCGAGGCCCTGCAAATCCAAGATCGGGTCGTCGTCTTGCGAGTAACTACCGACACGCTCACGGATCACGTTGACTCCGACCACAATCAGCGTTCGTTATTAGAGAAGGGTCGCCATATGCTGGGCCGCGTCGTCGGCATCCTGTTCGCACCTAGCCTCTTTCAGCCGTGAAGCTCGACGCGCTGCTTCAGCAGTATCCCTGGGACGAAACGCGGGCCGCTTTGTTTCGCGAGCCGCGGGTATCTGCAGATCTGCCACTCGAAACCGCCGAACGGCTCATCAAGCAGCAGCGCACGACGCAGGTCGACTCGCTCCTCAGCGTGATGCTGAGCCCGCGGCTTGTGCCTGAATTCGCGAGCGAGCGGGCAGCGTCACCAGGCAGCCGACGCGAGGAGCACGCGGGAATGTTCGAGTTGCGCGATCCCAGGCGGACCGCTCGTCTGTTCATCGACCGTTCAGCGAGAACGGGCAAGGACTTGCGTCCCTTCTCACTCGTGGATCTCGACAGGCTCGGTGCTGATGACGCAGCCCTTGGACGGATTCTGAGGCTGCTTGCGATAGCGATTGAGCTACCCCGGGCCGAACGGGCTGGACAGGCCGGTGAGTGGGCTCGCGTCCCGTCTCAGAGCCGTGGGTTCGGACTCGTTCTGACAGCGATGCTCCGAGCCCGAAGCGATCGCAAGACGCGAGAGTTGGACCCTGATGTCAAGGCGCTCACACGAGAGTTGGTCGGACGGATGGATGAGCTACCGAGCAGTGAGCAGCTGACTGCCGAGGGGCCGCGCCTTCCGAGGTGGGTTGGCAGCCTCGCGCGCGAAGGACAGGAGCGAATACGGGAGTTGCGAGGCGAGCCTAAACGCCGCGCGCCCCGCGGCCGGTTGCCATGACCTCGATACGCGGCGGCTCCGGGGTTCGGCCGTGGCACTCGACTACTCGCGGTTGTTGCTAGCGCATTTCGCGCAAGACAGCTCTCCGGCAGCGACCGCTCCCTGCATGGAAGGCTAAAAGCCGGAAACCTCGCGCTAAGCGGTCGGTGGCGGGCGGAAGCGTAAGCGGCCCGCGATCGGCGGGCGCGCGCGGCGACAGCCAGTCACCTGATGTTTTTGTGATCTCCAGTGTGACCTCACCTCGATCCGGAGCAATGATGCTCGCGGAATCACTCGGTCCTGAGCCTCCGAGGCGGGGCGCGGCAAGGCCGGCGTGCGAGGAACTCGACAGGACCTAACTGGCAGCACTTCTCGGTACGAGTTGACTTTGACGGTCATGCGACGGCGAACACCGCTCGAATGCGTCCTCCGGTCCGGCGGTGTCCGCGAACCAGTGCGGATGTCTCGGTTCGGGGGGCGAAGCTCCAGCGCCAGGTGGCGTAGGTCCAGAAGCGTCGTCCTCGACGAACGGAGCTCAGCGTTGTGCGGTCGAGCAGCAGCCTCGCGCGATCGCAGCTGACACCACCTCCTGCGCGCACGTGTGTGAAGCTCGCCGGTCCGGCCGTGAAGCCGGCGCAGCTTCGTGCGGAGGCCTCCTGCCCACCGATGGCGACAAGCCAGAGTGAACACGCGATCGCTGCGGTTCGTGAGCGGACTCTCATCCGCGTCCGCGCTCTGTCAGCCGCAGTACACCAGCTGGAGACGCACGGCGCAGGACCGCCGGGACGGCACGAACCGAATGTTCGAGCGTCCGCATTCGGGCGACATGTCGAAGCGGTGCGAGATGCTGAAGCTGCAGCTCACCCGATTGCCGTCGCGTGGAGAACAGTCTCCGAAGATGGTGCGCACGCCGACTTCGGGCAAGAGGCGTCTGAGGGCCCTTACCGTTTCGCGCTTGGCCTTCGCGACCGAAATCGTGCCGGCGCGATGGGTCGGGCTCTGACCGTGAGCGATGAGTCCGCCGGAACCCGTCAGCACCAAGGCGGCTATTGCGGTAGCCAGACCGAGCCGAATGCCGCTGCGGGTGGTGCTTTCGAGACGAAGCCTTAGTAACGGCGACCGTCTTCGACTGCGCCGACGACCCCGAGCCGTCAATCACTTTGTACAACCAAGCGCGTATCTATTCGTCCAGTCGCCCGGGGGCTGGTCGAATGGGTTCCCCTCTGGAAGCTCATAGGTGAGGCGGATGCGCGTGTAGAAACGCCTGAACCTTCCTGACCGGCCCTTGCAGCGGCGAATGCGAGACACGCGCGCTCGAGCTGGATAGACATAGACCTCCCCTCTCGCGCAATCCGGATCGCAGTCGACAAGCGCGGTCTGCCCCTGGCCGATGGCAGCGCGACGCCCCCACTGGCGCCACGTCATTCGCAGGAGATCAGTCCCGGTGGTGCAGCCGCGATCCCATCTCCGCGGCTCAACACGTCCTCCATAGCTAGATATCCCGCAGTCCGGCAAGAAGACGGGAGACGCAGACGCGAGCGACGTTTTCGTGGCCGCAATGCGGTGTCCGGCGGTAGCCGATACGTCCCAAGAAGCGCCACAGCTTCCGGGCGTACGGACGACCGTCCGGACGCCCAGGGGGAGTCAACCAGGCGCGCCGCACACCCTCTGTCAGCGCGCGCTTGACTGCGCCAGACCGACCAAGTCGAGCCGCATCAGCAGCCCACGCGGCGAAGATCCCGCGCACGTCCCCGCCGCGACCGCGGAAGCGGCGGTAGAGGCGCCACAGCTTCGCCACCTCCGCCCGCAGCAACCTCGGATAGGTCGAGGTGCGATCGACAAACCGGCCTTGCCCAAACTCGAACACCTGTAGCGGGAACACCGAACCGGCATACGACGTAAATCGATAAGCGAAACGATTGTCGCCCGTGCGCAGCTCCGCTGACCCGTCATCGTCGAGATCGAACACTCTCGCGCTCACGTTGCCGAAATCCCGCTGGGCGAGCCGGTACGCGTCCTCCGAACGCTCGAAGACCTGCACGATGTGGCAACAGTGAGCGCCCCCGCTGGACAAGCGCACCAGCACCTCCGGCTCCAAGTTCCCGTCGAGGTCGACGACGTGCAGGGCGGGTTGTCCGAAGGTGAGGGGAATGCAGCGGTCTTCGCAGCCGAGGCCCATGACACGCTCGTCATGCAATATCGCTCCGCCGACCTCGATGGTCAGACTCGACCGGTAACCAAAGTCGCTGCGCGGTGAGTAGTGAGGGTGGCCTCCACCTCACCCCGACGAACGCGCTCGGTCTCGGCGCTCGCTCCCGATCGGCCACACCATGAAGCCGACGAGAACCACCACTGCGACGGCCCAACGACGGGCGACCCCTTCCATACTCGCGCTCACGGCGATCACGCCGGTCGGCGTACCCATTCCTTCCCGCCAGGCGTGACGACGACGGGAACATCAATCCGGTGAGTGGCTCTCATTCTCTCGGACCCTAGCCACTTACTCGCTAGGCCGCGCGGCGGATTTGTTGGAGGGAATTGGCACGCCGGTTACGCCCGCTCGGACGGCGGGCAGCCCGAATGTTGGGGCGTTGCACAAAGCGACCCGCACCGTCCCGATTGTGTTCGTGGGTGTCATCGACCCGGTCGGCGCCGGCATCGTCGATAGCCTCGCGCGCCCAGGCGGCAACCTCACGGGCTTCACTTGGTTCGAATATGGCGTAAGCGGGAAATGGGTGGAGCTGCTCAAAGAGATTGCGCCGCGTGTGAGGCGCGCCGCCGTCCTTCGCGATCCCGCCAGTCCGGGCGGCATCGGTCAGTTTGCTGCAATTCAGGGTGCGGCCCCATCGCTAGGGGTGGAATTGAGAGCGGTCGGCGTGCTGAACGCCGGCGAGATTGAGCGCGCTGTCACCGCCTTTGCGCGTGAACCGAATGGCGGCCTGATCGTGACAATAAGCGGGGGGACAATCGCGCATCGTGACCTGATCGGGACCCTGGCGGCCCGACACCGATTGCCCACCGTTTACCCTGCCCGTTACTTCGTCAGCGGCGGTCGCCTGTTCTCCTACGGGCCTGATACAATTGACCCCTATCGCCGCGCCGCCGGTTACGTCAATCGCATCCTCAAGGGCGAGCAGCCGGCCGATCTTCCGGTGCAGGCGTCGACCAAATTTGAACTGGTGATCAACCTCAAGACTGCCAAAGCTCTCGACCTTACCGTGCCGCCAACGTTGCTCGCCCGCGCCGACGAGGTAATAGAATGAAGCGCCGCGAATTCATCACGCTGCTCGGCGGCGCGGCGGCAGCATGGACGGCGGAAGTGCGCGCCGAGCAGCGGCGGATTCCCGTCATCGGCTTGTTGGGCGAGAGCACAGCTTCTAACTGGAGCCAATGGACCGCCGCTTTGATTTCAGCGTCTGCGCGAACTTGGCTGGACCGAGGGCCGCAATATCGCGATCGAATATCGCTGGGCGGACGGACGTCACGAGCGCTTTACCGAGATCGCGGACGAGTTCGTCCGGCTCAAGGTAGATGTCATCGTTACGGTGGGAGGCGCGGTCCCCGCTGCAAAGCAGGTAACCTCGACGATCCCGATCGTGTTCGCGATTGCGGTGAATCCTGTTGGGTCTGGCATGGTCGACTTTCACTGGCGCGCCCGGGCGGTAACGCCACGGGACTGTCAACCCAAGGCACTGACCTTGCGAGCAAACGGATCGAACTGTTGCGCGAGTTGATTGCCCAATCTCCGCCAATTGGCGATCATTGCCAACGTCACCTATTCCGGTTCGATAATTGACATAGCCGAGGTCCAGGCAGCCGCCCGCAAGGTAGGCCTGGACGTCGACGTGCTCGAAATCCGCCGCGCTGAGGACATCGCGCCCGCATTGGTCGGGAGCATCGCGGCGCGCAGGCGCTTTATGTGTGCCCCGACCCGCTAGTAAATGCCAACCACGCTTTGATCAATACCTTGGCGCTGGATGCGCGGCTGCCACGCTTCAACCCTTCCGTGACTATGTGGAAGCCGGAGGCTTCATGTCCTATGGGGCAAACAACGTGCTCCTATTCCGGCGCACAGGCGACTTTGTTGACAAAATTCTTAAGGGGGCGAGCGCCGCCGATCTACCTGTCGAGCAGCCGACTAAGTTCGACTTGATTTTCAACCTTAAGACCGCCAAGGCGCTCGGCCTTACGTCTCGCCGTCGCTGCTCGCCCGCGCCGATGAGGTGATCGAATGATCCGCCGCGAGTTCATCACGATGCTCGGCGGCGCGGCGGCATGGCCGATGGCTGCGCGCGCGCAGAAGTCGGGACGCCTACCTCGCATCGGCATTCTAGACTTTTTCCCATCGGCCGTTTCGGCGAAGTCTAATCGCGCCCTTCCAGCAAGGATTGCGCGAGCTCGGTCATGTCGATGGTCGTAACATCCACGTCGAATACCATTCTGCCGAGCAGCGCAGCGATCTTGCGGCCGTGCTTGCCGCGACCTAGTACGGCGCGAGGTCGACATTATTGTCGCCATCGCGACTCCCGCAGCCCACGCCGCCAAGAACGCAACGGCAACGATTCCGATGTCGGGACGCCAGGTCTCGGATCCCTTGGCAACCGGGCTGGTTGCAAGCCTCGCGCGGCCGGGGGGGAATTTGACCGGGGTCTCGAGCAGCGGCCCCGATCTGGGAGGCAAGCGGCTAGAGCTGCTCCGGGAACTGCGTCCGTGGATCCTCGAGTTCGCCTTTCTCGGCGCCGCCAATGATCCCAACACGCGCACCTTCCTCGAGAGACTTCAGGCGGCCGCCAACTCGATCCGCGTGCGCCTGCAGCCGGTGCTCGTGACGGGACCTGAGGAATTCGACACCGCCTTCACCATTATGGTCCAGGAGCAGGTGCAAGGGGTGATTGTGCAGCCGCTCTTCGTCGGGCACCGAGCCAAGCTGGCCGAACTCGGGCGCGCGCATCGCCTGCCGCTGGTGGCCGACCAGCGCACGTTCGCGGTGGCCGGGGGTCTCGCGGCCTACGGGGTCAGTCGGTCCGCGCTGTCTCGTCGCTGGGCATACTACGTTGACAAGATTTTAAAAGGCGCAAAACCGGCCGATCTGCCCGTCGAGCAGCCGACCACGTTCGAGCTGGTCATCAACCTCAAGACTGCTAAGGCGCTCGGCATTACGGTGCCGCCGTCGTTTCTGTGCGCGCCGACGAGGTGATCGAATGAGGCGCCGCGGGTTCATTACGCTGCTCGGAGGCGCGGCGGCAGGGTGGCCGCTGGCGGCAGAGGCGCAGCAGCCGGCAATGCCAGTGATCGGGTATCTCAGCCCTACATCCTTTGGAGTGCTTTCGGAACGTCTGCGCGGACTTCATCAGGGCCTGAAGGAGGTCGGCTAGATCATCGGCGAGAACGTTGCGATCGAATACCGCTGGTCCGAGGGTCAATACGATCAATTGCCAGCAATGGCTGCCGAGTTGGTCCGCCAGCAGGTTTCGGTCATCGTCGCAGGCGCCAACGCTGCGACGTTCGCGGCCAAAGCGGCGACCACGACGATCCCCATTGTCTTCTTGCTTGCCGAAGATCCCTGTCCAGCTTGGATTCGTCGCTAGCCTTTCACGGCCGGGCGGCAACGCGACGGGCATCGACTTTGTCAGCGGTGAATTGACGGCGAAGCGGCTGGAGCTCTCTGCATGAGCTTGTCCCCGCTGCTGCTCGTGTGGCCGTACTCGTCAATCCAGCCGATGCAACGGCCACGGCGACCGTGTTACGGGATCTCGAACCGGCTGTGCGCACCACCGGTCTGAAAATCCAGGTCCTAAAAGCCAGTACTAGCCAGGAAATCCATGCAGCCTTCGCCGCCATGGTGCGCGAGCGGTCTGAAGCCCTTTTCCTCGGCAGCGATCCGTTTTTCACCAGCCGCCGAGTAGCAACTTGCTGCACTTGCCGCGCGTGCATGCGATCCCTGCGCATCCCAGGCGCGCGAAGTATCGCCGAAGCCGGCGGCTTAATGAGCTACGGAGCAACATCCCGGACGGGTATCGCCAGCGGCGATCTACGTCGGCCGCATCCTCAAAGGCGAGAAGCCGGCGCGATCTGCCCGTGATGCAGCCGACCAAGTTCGAGCTGGTCATCAACCTGAAGACCGCCAAGGCGCTCGGCCTCACCGTGCCGCCGACGCTGCTCGCCCGCGCCGACGAGGTGATCGAATGAGGCGGCGCGAGTTCATCACGCTGCTCGGCGGCTCGGCGGCCGCGTGGCCGCTCGCGGCGCGGGCGCAGCAGGTGGAGCGGATGCGGCGCATCGGCGTGCTGATGACGCTCGGCGAGAATGACCCGTTAGCGCAAGCGCGCCTAACCGCATTCGCACAGAGCTTGGAGCAGTTCGGCTGGGGCGTCGGCCGCAATGTCAAGATCGACTATCGCTACGGAGGAGGCAACGCCGATCTTATCCGCCAGCATGCTATGGAACTCGCTGCGCTCTCTCCCGACGTCATACTGACAACTGGTAGCGTGGGGCTCGCGCCGTTACTGCAAGCCACACGTACCGTGCCCATCGTCTTCACCATCGTTCCTGATCCGGTCGGTGCCGGCTTTGTCGACGCTCTCGCCCGACCGGGCGGCAACGCCACGGGCTTCAGTCAGTTCGAATACGGCTTGAGTGGCAAATGGCTTGAGCTGCTCAAGGAGATCGCGCCGACAGTCAGCCGTGTAGCGGTGCTACGAGAACCCGGTCTCACTACCGCCGTCGCCCAGTTTGCGGCGCTACAGGCGGTAGCGCCCGCGCTCCGCGTCGAGCTCGTGCCCCTCAATGTGCGCGACGCTGGCGAGATCGAACGTAGCGTCGGAGGGTTCGCGCACTCTTCAACGGACGGACTGATTGTGACGTCAAGCCCGTTAGCAGCCATTCATCGCAAAGTAATCGTCGCTCTCGCCTCCCGATACAGGCTTCCCGCAGTCTACTATGAACGCTATATCGTGGCCGATGGCGGACTGGCTTCTTATGGGCCGGATTTCGTTGATCAGTACCGCCGCGCGGCCGGCTACGTCGATCGCATCCTTAAGGGCGAAAAACCGGCCGACCTGCCGGTGCAGGCGCCGACCAAGTTCGAGCTTGTTATCAACCTCAAGACCGCCAAGGCGCTCGGCCTCGACGTGCCGCCGACGCTGCTCGCCCGCGCCGACGAGGTGATCGAATGAAGCGGCGCGAGTTCATCACGCTGCTCGGCGGCGCGGCAGCGTGGCCGCTGGCGGCGCGCGGCGCAGCAACCGATGCGCCGTGTCGCGGTTCTGATGCCTATTCGCGCCACCGACCCGGAGGAGCAGGCCCGGGTGCAGGCTTTGGTGCGGAGCGCTCCAACAACTCGGCTGGATCGACGGCCGCAATTTGCGGATCGAATTGCGGTCGGCGGGCGGCAGCGCCGAGCGAAGCCGCGAGGTCGCCGCGGAGTTTGTTGCACTCGCGCCAGATGTGATCATCTCCTCGGGTTCGGTCACAACGGCGGCGATGAAGCGCGCGACCTCATCGATCCCGGTGGTATTCGTGGCGGTGACCGAGCCGGTCGCGCAGGGGTTCGTCGCCAGCCTGGCGCAGCCAGGCGGCAACATCACCGGCTTCACCTTGATCGACTTTACTGTGATTGGGAAATCGGTGGAATTGCTCGAGGCCATGGCGCCGGCGCTGACCCGCATCGGGCTCATGTTCAATCCCGACACGTACCCGGTTTACGAGAGCTATTTGCGTGCATTTCAGGCCGGGCCGCGACGTACGGTCGAGGTGGTGAGCGCGGCGGTTCGCTCGCCCACGGACATCGACCTCATGATCCAGACGCTCGCCGCCCTGCCGGGCAGCGGCCTCGCGGTTCTGCCTGACGGCGGCTTCACCCTCACCAACCGCGCAACGATCAACGCGGCGCTGGAGCGGCATCGCGTGCCTTCGATCGCCTTCTATCGACAATTCGTCTCCGACGGAGCGCTAATGTCCTATGGCCCGGACACCGTCGACATTTACCGCCGCGCGGCTGATTACGTAGACCGCATCCTCAAGGGTGCGAGCCAGCCGACCTGCCGGTGCAACAGCCGATCAAATTCGACCTCATATTCAATCTCAAGACGGCGAAGGCGCTCGGGCTGACCGTGCCCGACAAACTGCTCGTCGCTGCCGACGAGGTGATCGAATGATCTGCCGCGATTTCATCACGGCTCTCGGCGGCGCGGCGGTGGCATGGCCGCTGGTGGCGGGCGCGCAGCAAGCCGCGATGCCAGTGATCGGGCTGCTCGACCAGAGATCGCCCGAGGCGCTGGCTGACCGCTTGCGCGGATTTCGCGAGGGCCTCAGAGGCGCAGGCTTGGTCGAGGACCAGAGCGTAGTGACGAGTACCGCTGGGGCGATAACAAGTTGGATCGGCTTCCGGAGTTGGCGGCCGACTTGGTGCGCCGACAGGTTGCCGTGATTGCCTCTACCGGAGGCATCCCTTCGGCGTTGGCGGCCAAGGCAGCAACCACGACGATCCCCGTCGTCTTCGTCGTGTCCGAAGATCCGGTCAGTCTCG
>CAWGWC010000009.1:0-434926 GCA_963826165.1 uncultured Thermoleophilaceae bacterium
CGCCTTCTTCTTCTCCGGCTCGGGCTCGCCCCGGTCCGCCCGGGCGTCCTCCTTCGCCGTCTCAGAGCCCTTGGGCGCGAACGCGTACTGGAGCGATCGCCCGGTGAGGTAGATGCGGTCCTCGTCGGCCACGATCGGGTTGGCGTACTTGCCCTGGGGGAAGCGCCACACCCGTTTGCCGTCGCGCACCCGGACGGCGTGGGTGGCGTCGGGGCCGCTGGCCACCGTGCGCTGGGCCTCGGAGCCGCAGGTCGAGCAGACCGCGTAGTAGACGAGATCGTCGATCACCGTGGGCGCGGCGTGCACCGCTCCCTGGGCGTCGATCTCCCAGCGCGTGTCTCCGGTGGCGGCGTCGAGGGCATAGAACTTGCCGTCGTAGGTGCCCACGAACACCTTGCGCCGGTAGACCGCGGCCGCGCCGTAGATGTATGAGCCCAGCGGCCGGGCCCACAGGAGATTGCCGCTCTTGGCCCCGAACACGTACATCGTGCCGTCGGTGTTGCCGATGTAGACCCGGCCGTAGGCGATCGTCGGCGTGGCGTACCAGAACTCGCGCGCTCCGAAGCTGGAGTTGGACTGCTCCTTCCAGATCTGCTTGCCGGTGCGGGCGTTCAGCGCGTAGAGCGTGCCGCCGTCGGAGGCGATGAAGATGCGGCCCTTCCAGTAGGCGGCCGAAGTGTTGACCTGATCGTCGGCCTGGAAGCGCCACTTCCGGCGACCCGTCTTGGCGTTGAGGGCGATCACGTCGTTGTTCCAGGTGCCCACGTAGAGGACGCCGTTCTTCAGCAGCGGGGAGGATTCGACGGGCGCCGTCTCGTGGCGCCACAGCTCGCGGCCGGTGTCGGCGTCCCAGGCGACGACGAAGCCGTTGGCCCCGGCCTGGTCCTGCAGGCACTCGACCGGGTGCATGTAGGACTGGTAGACGACGCCCTCGCCGACAGTGGGCGAAGACGCGGCGCAGCGGCCGAGGCTCTTCTTCCAGTCCACCGTTCCGTCGTCACGGTCGAGCGCGAAGAACAGGCCCTTCTGCTGGGCCAGGTAGACGCGGCCGTAGCCCACCGTGGGCGGGAACTCGAGCGTGTCGTGGGCGTCGATCGACCACAGGCGCCTGAAGGGCGGCCGGTGGTTGTAGGGAGAGATGTGCTGGCGCGCGTCGTCGTAGCCGTAGGTGGGCCACGGGCGCGGGTTCTCCTTCTCCGGCGGTGGCGCCGGAGGCTCGGGGGACTCGGTGGCCACGAACTCCTCGCTGGCCGAGCCGCGCTTCTCCAGCGGCTGGTTCTCGTTGTAGGCGTACACGCCGATCGCCACGCCCAGCGCGAGCACGATCAGCGCGCCGCCGATGAGGAGGCGACGTCGTAGGGACATCGCGGCTCAGGATGGCAGACGCCTACCCGGAAACGAGGAGGCGCCAGATGCGCTTCGTCACTTGAGGGATCTCGACGCTCAGCGCCGCC
The DNA here is from genome assembly GCA_963826165.1 of uncultured Thermoleophilaceae bacterium. Taxonomy (GTDB): domain Bacteria; phylum Actinomycetota; class Thermoleophilia; order Solirubrobacterales; family Thermoleophilaceae; genus JACVRW01. The sequence goes on from CAWGWC010000009.1 coordinate 1,455, forward strand.
TCCTCGAGCTGTGCGGCCCATTCGGGCGTCCCCGTGCGCAGCACCACGCCGTCCTCGAGCCGGTAGGCCATGAACGCCGGCTCACCGGGATCGCGACCCGCGGTGGTGAGCGGCCGGGCGCCCTCGGCCAGGCCACGCGACACCTCGAAGCGCGTGAACTCCCCCACGAACTCAGACAGCCCTTCGAACAGGCCGAGCTCGTCCTGGAAGACGGAGAGCGGCGAGGCGCTGGTTCGCAGCTGCGCCGTGCGCTCCCCGAACGCGTCCTGACGGGCGGGGGCAGAGGGGTCGCTCGCCACCTCGGCTGACAACCTCACCGTGCGCCGGAACGAGTCGCTGCCGAAGGCGGCCACGCGCCCGCCTCCAGCCGCGTAGCCGCGCAGGCGGCCCAGGAGCGGCCGCGGCAGCCACAGCTCGCTGCCCAGAAAGGCCACACCGGGGGCGTTGCCGAGCGCCGGCCCCACGCGCCGGGCGAGGGCCAGGTCGGTGGTGAGGTCGTAGGCGAGCTGCTCGCGGTCGAGCCAGCGCAGCAACGGGGCAACCTCGGACTCGAAGCGCGGGGGCAATCCGCCACCGGCGAAGGGCCGGTCGATCCGCACCGAGCGCGCCGTGGTGAGCGTGTCGGCGAAGCCGTCCGCGTCGTCGTCCACCGGGTTGAGCCCCTGCCACGTGAGCGCGGGGAGCACGGCAAGCACCCTGCTGCGACCCTCGGCCGAGTCCTTCTGCGGCAGGCCGGCCACGGCGAGCGGCCACACGGCCCGCTGCTCACCGGCCCGCACGCGCACCAGGTACACGCCGGTCCGCGTCTTGCGCGGGATGCCCACCCGGAACGACCCGCCCACGCGCCCGCCGCGCCGGATCGCCTCCGGATCGCCGAGCCGGGACAGCACGAACTCGAAGGAACGGTCGAACGGTCCGACCTCGAGCCGGGCCACCGAGCCCGCCGAGACGGCGTCGAGCGGGCCGCTCAGGCTGAAGTTGCGGACCGTGACGCCGGTGCCGGGCCGAGCCGTCCGGGAGCTGGGCACCGGAGCGGGCGCCTCGGTGCGGTTGCCGGCGCGGTCACGCACCGCGACCGTGAAGGCGTAGTCGCCGTCCGGAGCCGGGGCGGTCTCGTCGGCGCCGATGGCCACCTGGCCGTCCCACACGCCGCTGCGGTCGCGGTTGCCCCTGAAGCGGCGGACCACGTAAGGGCGGCCGTCGTCCGTGCGAAACACCCTGAACTCCGGTGCCTCGTTGGCCGGCCCGCGGTACCGGATCTCCACGCGCGGGGTCTGGCCCGGAGCGCCGGGTGCGATCACCGACGGCTCGGCCTTCACGAGCTCCACGGGCGGCGGGCGGCGGTCGATCCTGATCTCCTTGAACGAGTTGATCACTCGGCTCTCGTCCCGGCGCACGACCCGCATCCGGTACGTGCCGTCGGGCACCGGGTTGCCGTCGTCGTCGTTGCCGTCCCAGGTGAAGCGGTGCTTCTCGTCGCCGGCCAGGCGCTGCCCGTCCACGAGCCTGCGCACCTCGTTGCCCTCGGCGTCGACCACCGAGAAGGTCACCTCGGCCGGCTCCGACAGGTCGAAGCCCACCCTCGCCTCGTCGCGATAGTCGTCGCCGTTGGGCGAGAAGTTGACCGGCTTGGTGGCAAAACGAATCACGAGCGGGAACTCGCCCTTGAGCTGCTGGGTGGCGAAGAAGGCGGCGATCGTCGCCACCACGAGCACGGCGAAGACCGCCCGGACCAGGGGCCGGGTCATGGACGCGGGAGCCTAGCCGCCGGGTCGACCTGCAAATGTCGAGTGGCCAATGCGCGTGCATCTGCTCGACCCGTCGGCCGACGTCCTGCCCTACGACCACGCCCTGGCCACCGCGCTGGCGCGCTGCGGAGCCGAGGTCGAGCTCATCACCTCGCGCTTCGTTCACGGACCCGCGCCCGAGCCGGACGGCTTTGTCGTGGACGAGGCCTTCTATCGAGCGGCCACCCGCTGGGGCTCGCGCCGCGCGCGGCTGCGACGGGCGCTCAAGGGCGCGGAGCACGTACCCGGCCTGCTGAGCTACCGGCAGCGCGCCCGGCACGCCGACGTCAGCCACTGGCAGTGGCTCTGGCTCGAGGCCCTGAGCGTCCGGCTGCTCCCGCGCGACCGGCCGCAGGTTCTGACCCTGCACAACGTGATCCGGCGCGAGCGGCCGGCCGACAGGCTCCTCGACGGCTTCGACGCGATCATCGTCCACACCCGAGCCGGCGCGGAGCTGCTCGGTGGCGGCGAGCGCGTGCATGTGATCCCCCACGGCGCCTTCACCCATCTCACCGAGCGGACGGACGAGCGGCCACTGCCGCCCGACCTTGCCCAGGTGGAGGGCCCGGTGGTCCTCTACTTCGGCGTGGTGCGCGACTACAAGGGCGTCGAGGTGCTGCTGGAGGCGATGCGCGGAGTGCCGGAGGGCGAGCTGTGGGTGGTGGGCCGGCCGCTGGGAGTGTCGATGGAGAAGCTGCGCCTGATGGCGCCGCCTGGCAGGGTGCGCTTCGTGGACCGCTACGTGGCCGACGACGAGCTGCCCGCCTTCTTTCGCCGGGCCGACCTGCTCGTGCTGCCGCACCTGCGGGTGGACGTCTCGGGTGTCCTCTTCGCCGGCCTGGCCTTCGGCAAGGCCATGATCCTCAGCGACGTGGGTGGCTTTCGCGAGCTCGTGGAGGACCACGGCGCAGGCCGGCTGGCACCCCCGGGCGACCCCGACTCTCTGGCCGAGGCGATCACCGAGCTGCTGGCCGACGCCGGCGCGCGGCGCGCGCTCGAGGAGAGAGCGACCGCGGCCGCTGCGGGTCCCCTCTCCTGGGACCGGATCGCCGAGCGCACCCTCGAGGTCTACCGCGCGGTGATGTCGTGAGAGCCGTCTACCTGGCCAAGAGCAAGCGCTCGGCCGCGCGGGGCCTCGACTGGCTCGTGGCTCAGGGCTGCGACGTCGCGGCGGTGGTGGCCTCCGAGCCCGACCGCTTCACCCGCGACGAGCAGCGCGTGGACCTCGTGGCGCGCGACCACGGGCTGCCGCTGGTCGGCGAGGACGAGCTCTACGCGGAGCCGCCCGCCGGCGTGGACGTGGTGATCTCCTTCCTCTACTGGCGGCGGATCCGCGAACCGCTCATCTCGCTCGGGAAGGGTGGTTGCCTGAACTTCCATCCCGCCCCGCTGCCCGACTTCCGCGGCCTCGGCGGATACAACGTGGCCATCCTCGAGGGCCTGTCCGAGTGGGGGGTGTCGGCCCACTTCGTGGACGCCAGCTTCGACACCGGCGACCTGGTGGAGGTCGAGCGTTTCGCCTTCGACGGCGATTCCGCGACGGCCTTCTCGCTCGACCTGACCAGCCAGGAGCATCTCCTGGCGCTGTTCAAGCGGACGATGGGCCGCCTCCTGGACGGCGAGGAGCTGCCGCGTTCGGCGCAGGGCGAGGGCCGCTACGTGAGCCGGGAGGACTTCGAGCGGATGCGGCGCGTGCGCCCCGGCGACGACCTCGAACGCAAGCTGCGGGCCTTCTGGTACCCGCCCCATCCCGGCGCGCTGGTGGAGATCGACGGCCGTGAGCTGACCGTGGTCGACGAACGACTGCTGGCCGAGACGGCCGACGCGTACCGGGACGCCGGCCTGCTGCCCTGACCGCAGAGGCGGTTGCCGCCTGCAATGTGACCGCCGTCACGCACTCGGCCCGAGCGGCCGCTCTAGGCTGCAACCGTGAGCTGCGCGGCCTGCGGCACCGAGAACCCGCCCGGAGCCCGTTTCTGCATGAACTGCGGCGCCCGGCTCGAGCGGCGCTGTCCGAACTGCAACACCAAGGCCCAGCCCGAGGCCCGCTTCTGCATGAGCTGCGGCACGGCCCTCGACGCAGGCCAGTCTCTCCCCGCCGGGCCGGGGGCCCCGGCCGAGCGCCTTCCGGAGGAGCGTCGCCAGGTGACGGTGCTGTTCGCCGACCTCTCCGGCTACACCGCCATCGCCGAGCGCATGGACCCCGAGGCGGTCAAGTCCCTCGTGGACCGGGCGCTCATGCGCCTCGGCGGGGAGGTGGAGCGCTTCGGGGGCACGATCGACAAGTACATCGGCGACAACGTCATGGCGATCTTCGGCGCGCCCGTGGCCCACGAGGACGACGCCGAGCGCGCCGTGCGAGCGGGCCTGGGCATGCAGGACGCCATGGGCGAGGTCAACGAAGGGCTACCGGCCGGAGTGCACTTCGCGCTGCGCGTGGGCATCAACACGGGCGAGGTCCTGGCCGGTGCCGTGGGCAGCGCCTACACCGTTGTGGGCGACACCGTGAACGTGGCCGCCCGCCTGCAGAGCGCCGCTCGCCCGGGCAGCGTCACCGTTGGCCAGCGCACCATGCGCGCCACCGGCGCTGCGGTCGACTACGACCGCCTCGAGCCGCTCGAGCTCAAGGGCAAGGCCGCCCCGGTGCCGGCATGGGAGGCGGTCTGTCTGATCGCCGAGCACGCCGCCGGGCGCCTCGTGCCCGCCCGCGAGTCGCCGCTCGTCGGCCGCGTCGAGGAGCTGGCCGCCGTGGAAACGCTGTACGAGCGGGTGATCGAGGAGCAGACGCCGCACCTGATAACGCTCGTAGGAGAAGCGGGTGTGGGGAAGTCGCGCCTGCTGCGGGAGCTCGAGCAGCGGCTCGAGGCTCATCCCACCCAGCCGGCCTTCCGCACCGGGCGATCGCTGCGCTACGGCAGCGGCACGGTGTTCTGGGCACTTGGCGAGGTCCTGCGGGCGGAGGTCGGGATCGTGGACTCCGACACGGCCGACGAGGCCTGGGGCAAGCTGTCCGGGTATGTCCGCGAGGCCGCCGACAGCTCGGACCTGGCGGCGGGCGACAGGCAGGCCGCGCTGATCGGGCGGCTGCTCGGCGTGGACAGCCCACCCGAGCTCACACCCGACGAGGACGACCCGGAGCGGCTGCGCGAAGCCTTCTTCTCGGCCCTGCGCTCGGGAGTCGAGGCGATCGCCCGGCGGCGGCCGATGGTGATCGCCTTCGAGGACATCCACTGGGCCGACGACGGGATGCTGGAGGCGATCGAGCACCTCGCACAGTGGGTGCGGGCGCCGCTGATGCTGCTGTGCCTCGCCCGCGACGAGCTCCTGGACCGCCGCCCGAACTGGGGCGGGGATCACGGCTCGGCCACCCGGCTGCTGCTGGCGCCGCTCAACTCCAGCCAGACCCACGAGCTCGTGGCCGCGCTCGTGCCGGAGGGCCACGACGTGCTGCCTGCGGTGGTGGAGCGCTCGGGCGGCAACCCCCTGTTCGCAGAGGAGATGGCTCGGCGGATCGCCGAGGACGGCGGCCAGGGCACCCAGCTGCCGGACACCGTCCAGGGCGTGCTGGCGGCTCGGCTCGATTCACTCGAGCCCTTCGAACGCCGGCTGGTGCAGCAGGCGGCAGTGGTGGGACGGACGTTCTGGCAGGCCTCGCTGGTCCCGCTGGCCGAGGCCGAGGGGCGCGATCTCGACAGCGCCCTCGACACGCTGCAGGCGAAGGACATCCTCGCGCCGGCGTCCGAACGGCGCCTGGCCGGCGAACGTGAGCTGGCCTTCAAGCACGTGCTGATCCGGGACGTGGCCTATTCGATGCTTCCCAAGTCGGTGCGCTCACGCAAGCACTTCGAGGTGGGGGCCTTCATCGAGGCGCGCGCCGGCGACCGCACGGACGAAGTGGTGCCCCTGCTGGCCGAGCACTACGGGCGCGCCGCGGCCCTGGGCAAGGAGGGCGACGTGTCCGCCGAAGAGCTGTCGGCCATGCGCGACCGCGCTGTGCGCTTCCTCGAGGAGGCCGGAGACGTGGCCGCCCGGCTCTATTCGAACCGCGAGGCCGCCGAGCACTACCGCCACGCCCGACAGGTCGCGCAGGTGGGCGACGATCCGGCGGGTGGCGGTCCCGGCCCCGCCACCGACCAGGTGCTGGTGCGCGTCGGCGAGAAGCTCGGCGACGTGTCGCTGCGGCTGGGCCGGGTGGACGAGGCGATCGCCGTCTGGGGTGAGTGCCTCGAATGGCACCGGGGCCAGGAGGACCTCGAGCGTGTGGCCGACCTGCACCGCAGGATCGGAGCGGGCCTCTCCCACAAGGGCGAGCGCAAGGCGGCCATCGAGCACTACCAGAAGGGCATCAACCTGCTGAAGGACGGCCCGCCCCGGATCGAGCTGGTGCGCCTGTACGAGGAGGCGGCCTGGCTCTACCTCCACACCGGGGACAACATGCTCGCCATCTACGCCTCGGAGAAGGCGCTGCGCCTGGCGGAGCGCCTGGGCGAGACGCGCGCGGCCAGCCGCGCCCACGGCATCTTCGGCCGCGTCTTCGGCCGCATCGGCGACACCGAGAAGGCCCGGCAGAACCTCGAGCGGGCGGTGGAGCTTGCGCGCGGCTCGGACCACGGCGAGACGATCCTCGCGCTGTCGGCCCTCGGCCGCCATCTGGAGATCTCCGAGGCGGACGTCAGCGGTGCGCGCGAGGCCTACGAGGAGGCACTCGCGCTGGCCGAGGAGGTGGGCATGCTCCCCGCGCAGGTCGAGCTGCACGCCTGGCTCGCGCAGCTGGCCGTATACGGCGCCGACTGGCCGCGCGTGGAGAGCTCAACCGAGGCCAGCGCCGAGCTGGCCGAGCGCGAGGGCCTGGTGGGCAAGCTCTCGCTGCCCAACGCGCTGCGGGGACTGCTGCGCTGGCGCGAGGGGCGAATCGACGAGGCGATCGTGCTCTTTCACCGCGCGCACGCCCAGGCCGAGCAGGTGGGTTGGTCCGAGCTCGCCTTTCAGGCGCTGTTCGGCCTGGCCACGGCACTGCGCGACCAGGGCGACCTCGACGGCGCCACGGCCGCGCTGGATCGGGCCATCGAGGTCTGCGAGCGCGCCGGGCTGATCGCGCAGTCGATTCAGGCCATGGGCGCCCGGTCGGTGATCCTGGCCCTGGCCCGGCGTCCGCAGGCCGCGCTCGAGGCGGCCGAGCTCACCGCGCAGATGTCCGCGCGGCTGCACTACCCGCTCGGCAGCGCCGCGGCCCTGGAGGCGCAGGGCGTCGCGGCCCAGGACCCCGTTGAGGGGGCGGAGCTGCTCGGTCAGGCGGAAGCGGCCTGGGCGGAGCTCGACCGGCCCCTGGAGGCCGTCCGCTCCCGGCTGCTGGCGGGCCAGATCCTGCTCCGCAGCGATCCCCGGCGGGGTCGCGAGCTGCTGGAGGAAGGAGCCGTCGAGAGCGAACGCCTGGGCGTCCCTCACCTGGCGGTGAAGGCGCGCGCCGCGGTGGCCTGAGCGTCCGCTACTGGCGATCGGCGCCGGCGATCACCACGACGGTGGCGTCACCGGCCAGGCCCTGCGTGGCCGCGTCGATCGGCTCGCGCTGAGGTATGCCGAGCCGGCGGCCGACGACCGAGGCCTCGCGCTCGCTGCCGTTGGCGTAGAGGATCACCGACTCGGCCCGCTGTTGGCCCTCGGCGTCCCCGCTGTTGGCGACGGTGCCGACGTCGAAGCCGAGCCTCGTGACCTCGTCGCTCAGCGACTGGGCGAGGCCGGGCACGGTGGTTCCGTTCAGCACGGCCACCGTGACCGTCGCCGGATCGATGGCCGGCTGCTGCCGGCGGTCGGCCTGCTCCTCGTCGCCCCCGGCGGGCTGCTCTTCGCCCGCGGGCGTCTGCTGCTGAGCGGAATCCGTCCCCGGCTCAGCGTCGTCCGAGGAGATCTGGCTGAGGGCGAAGGCCACGCCGATGCCGAGCACGAGCACGCCGGCGATCGCCAGCAGGAGGTTGCGTGTGCTTCCGAACAGGCGCTGGTGCCAGGGCTCCTGTGGCGGAGCGATGATCTGGGTGTGCTGCGGCGGTTTGCGTGCCGCAGAGGCGCGCGCGGCGGGGCTGGCGGCGGCGGGACCGCCGGCGGCGCCGGCCGGGACGAGCGGGGCGCCCGACGGACGTCCGCCCGCCGGCGTGGCGGGCCGGCCGGGGCGTGGCGGGCCGCCGGGGGTCTTCGGAGGCGCTGCGGCGCCGGCGCGGCAGCGGGCACGGCCGGTGCGGTAGGAGCGGCCGCTGAGACGGGCGCAGCGGGAGCGTCGGCGGGAGCGGAAGCGGAGTTGTTGGGCCCAGCAGCGGCGGGCGCGCCGGCGGGGGCGGCAGTCTCGCCATCCGAGTTCTTCTCGACCGGGGCCTCGGTGTCGGGAGGGGCCTCGGTGTCCGTCTCGGTGTCGGCAGCGGCTTCGCCTTCCGCGGACTGCGTGTTGCCCGCTGCGGCCTGGGTGACCACCGCCGGTCCGGCTCCCGTCTTGGCCGCCGCTGCCCCCACAGGCTGCACGGCGGGGACAGGCCGGGGAGCTCCCTCTGGCGGCTGCGCCCGGGCGGGCTGGGCGGCAGGTACGGGGGTCGCACCGGGTACCACCGGAGGTCCCGGCGCCGCGGTGCGGGCCTGCGGCTGGGGCTGCACCGCCAGGCGGCCCGGCACCGGCTGGGCGACCACCTCGCCAGGCTCGACCGCGCGCTCGGGCGCACGCCCCGCCCACTCGCGGAGCCGCTTGACATCGCGGGCCTGTGAGAAGTAGAGGACGGAGAGAACCGCGAGGCCGACGACGGAGGCCAGTCCGGCGTAGGCGCCGATGTCTTGAACTATCTCCGGCAAGGAACGAACTCTAGACCGGGAATCGGAAGGGAGCGGACACCCGCGAGGCTATCCGGTCGAGGCCAGCAGCGCACGCTCGGCCGACAGCTCGGCCACGGCGCGGGCCAGTGCCGCTGCGTCGCCGGCGTAGACCAGCTCCTCGACACGCGCGAAGGCGCCCTCGACCCACTCCTGATCGAGCGGCGCCTGCACGGCGCACACGATCTTCTCCGCGGGCGTCGGCTGAGGCCGCTCGCCGGGGTTGAAGAGCTCCTCGTGCAGCTTCTCCCCCGGCCGTGGTCCCACCACCTCGACCCCGATGTCCACCTCCGGCTCCAGGCCGGCCAGGCGGATCATGTTGCGCGCCAGCTCGGCGATCTTCACCGGATCGCCCATCTCCAGCACGAACACCTCGCCTCCGGTGGACAGCTCGCCCGAGCGGATGATGAGCTGCACGGCCTCGGGGATGGTCATGAAGTAGCGGGTCATCCTGGGGTCGGTGACCGTCACGGGACCGCCCTGGGCGATCTGGCGCCGGAAGATCGGGACCACCGATCCCGAGGAGCCGAGCACGTTGCCGAAGCGCACCGACGAGTAGCGCGTGCCCTTCCAGCGGTTCTGCGCCGCCTCGATGGCCCACTCGGCCAGCGCCTTGGACGCGCCCATGACCGTGGCCGGGCTCACCGCCTTGTCGGTGGACACGAGCACGAACCGCTCCGCCCCCGCCTCGCCGGCCGCCGCGGCCACGATGCGAGTGGCCACCGCGTTGTTGCGCACGGCCTCCACCGGGTTCTCCTCCATCAGCGGCACATGCTTGTAGGCGGCCGCGTGGAAGATCACCGACGGCCGGTGCTCCTGGAAGACCTCGCTCATGCGGGTGGCGTCCTTGCAGTCCGCAAGCACGGCGGCCGCGCGGCGGAAGTGGCGCTCCTCCTCGAGCTCGCGCCGGATCTCGAACAGGGCGTTCTCCGAATGCTCGACCAGCACGAGCAGCTTGGGGCCGACGCGGGCGATCTGGCGGCTCAGCTCGGCGCCGATCGAGCCCCCGGCGCCCGTGACCAGCACCGTGTGGCCTCGCAGGTAGGCGCCCACACGGTCGATCTCCACTCGCACGGGGTCGCGCCCGAGCACGTCCTCCACCCGCACCTCGCGCACCTGGCGCATGAGGTTGACCCCACCCGAGAGCAACTCGAAGGTGGTGGGCAGCGTGCGCACGGGGATGCCCCGCTCCCGGCACGCGGTGACCACCTTCTGGCGCACGGTGCCCGGGGCCGAGGGGATCGCGATGATCACCTCGGAGGGGCGCACGCCGTCGAGGACCCGGGGCAGCTCCGCCGTGGTGCCCAGGACCTTGTGGCCGGCCACGCGCATGCCCTGCTTGCGCGGGTCGTCGTCCACGAAGCCCACCGGTGCGCTTCGCAGGCCGGGATTGCGGCGCAGCTCGAGCGCCACCTGCTGGCCACCGTTGCCCGCGCCCACGATCAGCACCTCGCGGTCGGCTCGCTCGAGGATCGGGCCGCGCGACGGGCGCTCCACCAGTGCCCGCACGGCAAAGCGCGCTCCGGCCGTGAACACCAGAGCCAGCAGGAAGTCGAGGACGATCACGGACCGCGGGGGGTCCACGCGGCCGATCGAGAACAGGTAGAGCACAGCCAGCAGCGCGACGGTGGACACCACCATCCCCCTGAGGATGGTCTGGAAGTCGCGCTGATCGACGAAGCGCCACAGCTTCGAGTAGAGGCCGAACAGCGCGAAGACGACGAGCTGGATGGCCACGACGAGGAACAGCGTGTCCCCGAGCAGCCGGTCGTACCTGGGCGTGATGCCCTCGTCGAAGCGCAGCACGTAGGCCAGGTAGTAGGCGAGCGAGAACAGGCAGGCGTCGACGGCGACCTGGCCGAGCCGGCGCGCGTTGACCGATGACGCGATAGATCTCATTGATCGTGTGCCTGGAGCAGCAGTGTGACGAGTTCGCGGGGGTCGCGCCGGATGCGCAACCCGGTATGCGCGGGCCGGCGCTCGATGGTCACTTCGTCCGCCCGAGAGAGCTTATGCAGGCGCCCCTCCCGCATGAGCGCCTCGTCGACCGCCCCGAGCCGCCCCTCGAACGTCGTGTAGACGGGCGTACCCAGCGCCACGGCCTCGCGGTTCATGGTACCGCCCGCGGAGATGACGAGGTCGGAGAACGCGATCAGGCTCTGGGCGTCGATCGCGCGCTCGGGCACGGTGAACGAGCCCAGCCGGGCGATCTCCTCGCGCTGGCCGGGCGTCCGGGGCAGGACCACCGTCTGGGCTTCGGACGTCGCCAGCCGCTCGAGCACGCCACGGAACAATGGGTTGTCGAAGCGGTGGTAGAGCGACAGCTCGGGAGGGGTGCGCACCACCACCAGGGGGCGGTCGCGCGACAGCGAGAGCTCGTCCAGGACAGCCGGGTCGGCCTCGAAGTCCGCCAGGTAGTACTCCTCCTTGAGCCCGGCATAGCGGCGCAGCTTGGCCGGTGTGGCTCCGTAGCGCGCGAGCCGCTCGGGTGGGATGGCGTCGGGCACCATCACCACGCGGCACAACCGGCAGTTGACCTGGTGCTGGACCCAGGCGAACTCGTAGTCGAACGCGGTGGCGCTCGGAATGCGCAGGAGCCAGGCGGCCACGCTGACGTCGTTCGAGCTGTGGCCCATGGCCACGTCGAATCGGCGGCCACGGGCCCAGCGCAGCAGCGCCGCGCTGCGCGACACCAGGCCCAGGCCCTTGGAGGCCAGCCGCCCACCGCGATGCCGGCCCACCGCGGTGTGCTCGATGCCGAAGCGCTCGCACAGCTCGAGGGTCTGAGCGAAGTCGCGGGCGGTGACCTCGACATCGTGACCGTCCGCCCGCATGATCTCGATCAGCGGCCGCATGACGAGCACGTGCGGGCTGTTGGTCAAGTCGATCCAGATGCGCACGGACGGGCCGCTACCCTACTTCGCCGTGCTTGCCTCGATCACGGATCCGATCGTCGAGGTGGCCGTGGACGTGGTGGACGCGCTGGGTCTGCCGGGGGTATTCGTGCTGATGCTCCTGGAGAGCGCCTGCATCCCCGTGCCCAGCGAGGCCACCATGCTGTTCGCCGGCTTCAACGTGTCGCGCGGTGAATACAGCCTGTTCGCCGCCACCGCGGTGGGCTCGCTGGCGAACCTCGTCGGCTCCTGGGTCGCCTACGGCGTCGGCTACGCCGGCCGCGTGGACATCCTCGAGAAGCACGGCCGCAAGCTGCACATAAAGAAGTCCCACCTCGAGTGGGCCGACCGCTGGTTCGAGCGCCACGGCGACGCCACCGTGTTCTTCACGCGCATGCTGCCCATCATCCGCACGTTCATCTCACTGCCCGCGGGGGTGGCCCGGATGCCCTTCTGGCGCTTCAGCGTCCTGAGCCTCCTCGGCTGCATTCCCTGGGTGCTGATGCTGACCTTCATCGGCAAGCAGGCGGGGGACAACTGGGAGAGCTGGAAGGACAACCTCCACTACGTCGACTACGTGGTGGCGGCGGCGATCCTGCTCGGCTTGATCTGGCTCCTCGTGCGCCGGCGGCGCGGTCCGGACACCGAGACCGAGCAACAGACGGAGCCGGGCTCGGGCCCCGAGCCGGAGCGAGCCTGACCGACTCCGACACCGGCCGCGCCGCTCACGCGCTGCCGGTGGCCCACGCCCTCGGCCTGGGCGCTCTTCAGGGCCCCGCCGAGTTGCTGCCGGTGTCAAGCTCGGGACACCTTGCACTCGTGCCCCGCCTGCTCGGTTGGTCCTACTCGGATCTGCCCGGAGGGGTGCGCAAGACCTTCGAGGTGGCGCTCCACGCCGGCTCGGCGCCGGTGCTCGCCCTGGCCGCCGCCCGCGGGCCTCGCCTCGACGCGAGAGGGGTCGCGCTCACGCTCGCACCCGCCGCGCTCGCCGGGCTGCTCCTCGAGAGCCCGATCGAGGAGCGGCTGGGATCGGCTCGCTCCGTGGCGCTGGCGCAGGTGGCTGCCGGCGCGGCGCTGATCGCCGCGGACCTGCGGCCCGGTCGTCGCACGCGCATCCGGCGGCGCGACCAGGCGGCGGTCGGGCTGGCCCAGGCCGCGGCCCTCGTGCCGGGCGTGTCGCGCTCCGGCGCCGCGATCACGGCAGCCCGGCTACTCGGGCTCGATCGCCGGAGCGCCGCAGCCCTGTCGCTCTCCGCGGCGCTGCCCGTGACCGTGGGCGCCACCCTGCTCAAGGGCGCGCGGGCCGCGGGCGGAGACCTACCCCGCGAGCTGCACCGGCCGATGGCGCTCGGCGCCGGTGCCGCGTTCGCGTCGGCGCTGGTGAGCCTCCCCCTGGCCCGGCGCGCTCCTCCGCTGCGGCTGGTCGGGACGTACCGGATCGCACTGGGGCTCGCCTGCCTGACACGTCGCTGACCTCCGCCATGTGCGCTTGAATGGCCGGGATGGCCGAGGGCGCATACGCACGCGCGGGAGTGGACCAGGCGCTGTCGGGCAGCGCGGTTTCCGCACTGGTCGGCGTGCTCGCCGGGATCGAGACCGGTCGGCCCTCGCGCGCCGTGCTGGGCTCGGGCCACTACGCCAACGTCCTGCGCATCGACGACCGTCAGGGGCTGGCGCTGTCCTGCGACAGCGTGGGCTCCAAGGTGATCGTATGCGAGGAGCTCGGGCGCTACGACACGATCGGCATCGACCTGTTCGGCATGAACGCCAACGACGTGATCTGCGTCGGCGCCGACCCGATCGCCCTGCTCGACTACATCGCGGTCGAGGAGGCCAACCCCGAGGTGCTGGAGCAGATCGCCGTCGGGCTGCGTGAGGGAGCCGAGCGGGCTGGAGTGGAGATCCCCGGCGGGGAGCTCGCGGTTCTGCCGGACGTCGTGCGCGGGCACCCTTCGCCCCACGGCTTCGACCTGGTGGGCTTTTGCGTCGGGCTGGTGGACCTGGACGCCGTGATCACCGGTGCTCGGATCGAGCCGGGCGACGCGCTCATCGGCATCCCTTCGAGCGGCATCCACTCCAACGGGCTCAGCCTGGCGCGCCGCGTGCTGAGCGACCTGCACGAGCCGCTGGGCGACACCACGGCCGGCGAGCTCCTGCTCGAGCCGACGGTCATCTACGTGCGGGCGGTGCGCGAGCTGCTGGCCTCGGTCCTCGACGTGCGCGGGCTGGCCCACATCACCGGCGAGGGCTTCCTCAACCTCCTCCGGCTCGAGGCCGAGGTGGGCTGGCGCATCGAGTCGCCCCTCCCCGTGCCCGAGGTGTTCGAGCTGATAGCGCGGCGCGGCGCGGTGGAGGACGCGGAGCTCTACGAGGTGTTCAACATGGGCTGCGGCTTCTGCGTGGTCGTGCCCGAGAGCGAGGCCGCCGCCGCGGTAGAGCTGCTCGGCGAGCAGCATCCCGGCAGCGCCGTGATCGGCAGCGCCACCGGCACGGCGGGCGTGGTCGAGCTCGTGCCCCAGGGCCTGGCCGGACGGCGCTCCGGCGGCTTCGCACCCGGGGCCGGCTGAGCGCTACGCCGCCCCCCACAGCTCACCCGTGAGCACCCGCACCGGCTTGAGGCGCCATTCGGTGGCCAGACGCCACAGCTCGGCCTGGGCGCGCGGACCGGGAAGGTCGCAGACCGCCTCCACCTCAACAGCGGCCATCGTCGGAAAGCGGGTGAGCGCCGCGGTGATGCCCGGCCGCTCCTGCGCCGAGGGGGTCGCGCCGGCGGCCACCGCCGCCGCCCGCCATTCCTCGTACGGCCGCTCGGCGGGGAGCCAGGAGTCGCCGAAACGCAGCGCCGGCAGGGGCGGGCGCCCGCTGTCCGGGCCCAGCTCGGTCCTGGTCTCCTCGAGATCGGCCCCGAAGGCTTCGACGATCGCCGCCGACTCGAGGTCGATCCGGAAGCGCTCGGCATCGAGGCCCGCCCGGCGCGCCTCCTCCACGAGCGCCTCGGTGCGGTCGAGCCGGCGCCGGTGACACATGATCCCCTCGCGCAGCACCCGCAGGAAGCGCTCCTCGGCCTCACGACCCTGGTCAGCCGCGGCCTTGACCGCCATGCACGCCGGGAAGGTCGAGCGCAGCGGTCCCGCGCCGCTCCAGAGGCGCGGATCGAGAGGCATCCGCGAGCGGGCCGAAGCCTCCAGCCACTCGATAATGAGAAATGAAAGGTCACCCTCGTACTCTCGGGCGAGGCCACCCATCACGTAGGTGATGTCGAGGTCGGCGCCGAACTCCGTGAGAAGTTGGCGTAGGGCGGGCTCACTCGCCCACGATGCTGAGCAAGCAGGATCCGTGTAGTACCTGACGCGTACCGGCAAGAGACAGCGGAAAATAGATGACGGTGATCGGCACCCGCATAGGCGACCGCTACCGACTCGAGGAGAAGATCGGCTCGGGCGGGATGTCGACCGTCTATCGCGCCTTCGACCCCACCCTCGAGCGCTGGGTGGCCATCAAGCTGATGCACCGCGACATCTCGAGCGATCCCGACCAGCTCGAGCGCTTCCGCCGCGAGGCCCGGGCGGCGGCCCAGCTCAACCATCCCCACCTGGTCACGGTCATCGACGCCGGCGAGGACGAGGGCGCGCCCTACATCGTCTTCGAGTACGTCGAGGGGGAGACGCTCAAGGAGCGCATCAAGCGCCAGGGCCGGCTGCCCGTGTCGGAGGCGGTGGCCTACGCGATCGAGATCGGACGGGCGCTCGAGTGCGCCCACGCCAGTCGGCTGGTGCACCGCGACGTCAAGCCCCAGAACGTGCTCATCGACGCCGACGGCCGCGCCAAGGTCACGGACTTCGGGATCGCCCGCTCGCTCGAGTCGCACGGCCTGACCGCCACCGGGCGCGTGCTGGGCACCACCGACTACGTCTCGCCCGAGCAGGCCCTGGGCGAGGAGGTCACCGAGCAGTCGGACATCTATTCGCTCGGCGTCGTGCTGTTCGAGATGCTCACCGGCGAGCCGCCCTTCAAGGCGGAGACGCAGGTCGCCGTGGCCATGAAGCACGTGAAGGACCCGCTCCCCGACGTCCAGCGGCTGCGCCCGGAGATCTCGGCCGCGCTCGCCGCCGTGGTGGAGCGGGCCACGGCGAAGGAGACTGGGCACCGCTACCAGTCGGCGGCCGAGCTGGTGCACGACCTGGAGGAGGTCCTGGCCATCGAGGCCGCCCGGACCGGCGAGGCCAGCGGCGAGGCCACCACGGTCCTCGGCTCGCTCACGGGGGACACCGCCGACTTCGCCCCCGTGCGGATTCGTCACCCCAGGCGGGTGCTGGTGCTCACTCTGCTGGTGCTGGCCGCCGCCGCGGTGGCCGTCGTCTACTTCGCGAGCCGCACGGAGAAGGGCCCCGGCGCCGATCCCATCGTGGCCGAGCCGCCCGGCCTCGAGCGGGTCGAGCTCGGACGCCAGGCCGCCACGAACTACGACCCCGAGGGCGACGACGGCGAGGAGTCGCCCGACGCGGAGAACCTCGTGCTCGACGGCATCGTCTCCACCGGCTGGGACACCGAGACCTACCAGGCCGGCTTCGAGGGCGCCGGCAAGACCGGCGTAGGCCTGTACGTCGACGCCGGCGAGGAGATCGCGGGGCGCCGCCTGGCGCTCATCACCTCCACCCCGGACCCGGAGTTCAGAGCGGCGGTCTACGCGGCCAGCACCACCGTCCCCACCTCGATCCGAGGCTGGACGAAGGTGAGCCGCACCAGGGCGATCACCCGCGAGCGAG
This sequence comes from uncultured Thermoleophilaceae bacterium, assembly GCA_963826165.1. Classification (GTDB taxonomy): domain Bacteria; phylum Actinomycetota; class Thermoleophilia; order Solirubrobacterales; family Thermoleophilaceae; genus JACVRW01. The sequence continues at coordinate 17,748 of CAWGWC010000009.1, forward strand.
CGGTGTTCCGACTGCGCTCGCCGCGCGACGAGCGCTTCCAGTACTACCTCGTCTGGATCACGGGCCTGCCCGAGTCGGGCAAGGCGACGATCCAGGAGATCCGGCTCTCGCGCCAGGGTTAGCCCGGCGGGGCCTCCCCGAGCACCAGCTCGGCGTCCTCGAAGACCCGCGACCGCGTGCCGGTCGCCGCCGCCATCATCCCGCTCTCGGCCAGCGCCTCGGTGTGTCCGGGGGCGTCGGCGTTTGCCTGTCGCGCCTCGGCCGAGGCCCACAGCTGGAACAGCACCATCCCGGTGTCGGTGGGCGCCACGATCCGCAGCAGGCTGCCCTCGGGAGCAGGCAGGATCTGCTCCAGCCGCTCGGCCGCCTCGAGCAGCGCCGCAGTGTCGCCGTCCACCTCCAGCATCGCCAGGACACCCATCTCAGAAACGGTAGCCGCGCTCGTGCTCGTAGCGCTCCAGGGCGAGCTCCAGGAGGCGGTCGAGCAGGTTCGGATACGAGAGGCCGCCCGCCTCGAAGAGCTTGGCGTACACGCTGGTGGAGGTGAAGCCCGGGATGGTGTTCAGCTCGTTCACCAGCACGGCGTCCTCCTCGACGAAGAAGTCGACCCTGGCCATGCCCGAGCAGTTGACGAGCTTGAACACCTCGACCGCCAGGCGCCTCACTTCCTCGAGCTGCTCCGGCGGAATGCGGGCGGGCACCACCAGCTCCATGCCCCCCGGCTCGTACTTGGCCTCGTAGTCGTACCACTCGCCCTTCCGGATCACGATCTCGCCCGGCTGGGAGGCGATCGGGTCCAGGTGCCCCAGCACCGAGCACTCGACCTCGAGGCCGCCCGAGAAGCGCTCCACCAGGGCGACCGGGTCGTGGGCGAAGGCGAGGGCCAGGGCGGTGTCGAGCTCGGCCTCCGACCACGCGCGGGAGATCCCCACCGACGAGCCCAGCCGCGCCGGCTTGACGAAGGCAGGGGGCGCCAGGGTCACCGGCGCGCCCTCCCGCACGGCGACGTACTCGACCTGGGGTATGCCGTGCGCCGTCATCAGATCCTTGAAGACGGCCTTGTCCATGGCCACGGCCGAGCCGAGCACGCCGGCCCCGACGTAGGCCACGTCGAGCAGCTCGAGCAGACCCTGCACGGAGCCGTCCTCGCCGAAGGGTCCGTGCAGCACCGGGAAGACGACCTCGGCGCCCTCGAGCCCGCTGCCCGGCCGCAGGGGCAGCGGCTTGCCGGCGAGCGTCCAGGTGCCGTCACGCGCCAGGCGCACGTCCACCACCTCGTGGCCGCCCTCGGCCAGGCCGGCGCGCACCGCCTGGCCGGAGGCCAGCGAGACGTCGTGCTCGCTCGAGCGGCCGCCGGACAGGACGGCCACCTTCACGACCGCAGCCTCACGGTGCCTCGGGCTCCGTGTTCTCCAGCGTGTCCTCCTCCTCGAGCACACCGACGAGGATCAGCACCTGTGTGCCCTCGTCCACCTCCGAGCCGCCTCCCGGCCGCTGGTCGATGACGACGCCGTCCTGACTGGGATCGGTGACCGCGCGCTCGCGCCTGACCGGCGCGAGACCGGCGTTGCCGAGCTGGGTCGTGGCGTCTCGCTCGCTCAGGCCGACCACGTTGGGCACATCGGCCTGCGGGATTCCGGTGGAGACGACGATGGTCACGGTGCTGCCTCGTTCCAGCTCGCTGCCGCCGGACGGATCTTGAGTGATCACGTTGCCCACGGTCTCCTCGGACTCCTGCTCCTGCACGGTGGTGCTCAGGCCGGCGCTCTGGATCTCGGACTCGGCCGAGGCCTGCGAGAGGCCCACCACGTCCGGCACGCTCACCTGCTCCGGCCCGTTGCTCACCAGCAGCCGCACACGCTGACCGCTGCGCACCTCGGCCCCCTCGCGCGGCACGGTTCTGATGGCGAGGCCGTTCCGGACCTCGTCGGAGAACTCGCGGTCCACGGTCACGTCGAGACCGGCCTCCTCGAGCTCCGCGATCGCCTGGGGCTCGCGCAGGCCCGCCACCGGCGGCACCGGCACGACGGGCGGGCCCTCGGAGACCTCGACCGTGACCACCGAGCCCACGTCGGCCTCCTCGTTGGCGTTGGGGTCCTGGTCGAGGACCTGGTCGACCGGTTGCTGGCTCTGGAGGCGCGACTCGCGCACCTCGAAGCCGGCTCGCTCGAGCTCTGCGCGCGCCTCCACCAGTTGCTGGCCGACCACCCGCGGCACCTCTCGCTTCTCGGTGGTGAACGCGCCGGTGGCCAGCAGGAAGGCGAGCACACCGGCGAGCGCCAGGGCCAGGAGGCCGAGCGTGAACCACGGCCAGCGGCGCCGCTTCTCGCTCGGCTCGCCCACCGCCGCCACCGCGCCCGTGCCGTCTCCGTCTCCGTCTCCGGCCGGCAGAGGGATGGGCACGAAGGCCGTGGTGCCCTCGCCTCCGTTGTCGGCCGCGTCGATCTGGGCGCGGGCGGCCTCGAGGCCCTGGGCGAAGTCGTCGGCCGACTGCCAGCGCTGCGCCGGGTCCTTGGCCAGTGCGGCCATCACCACCGCCTCGAGCGCGGGATGCACGTCCGGGCGCAGCTGCGAGAGCGGGGTGGGCTGCTCGGACAGGTGCTTGAGCGCGATCGCCACCGCGCTGTCGCCCTCGAAGGGCAGGCGACCCGCGAGCATCTCGTAGAGCATCACGCCGATCGAGTAGAGATCGGACGCCGCGGTGACCGAGTGGCCCTGAGCCTGCTCGGGCGAGAGGTAGTGCGCGGTGCCCATGATCGAGCCGGTCTCGGTCATCTCCGACGCGCCGGCGCGGGCGATCCCGAAGTCGGTGACCTTGGCGTGGCCCGCGGCGTCCACGATCACGTTGTGCGGCTTGAAGTCGCGGTGGATCACGCCGTGGCGGTGGGCGAAGCCCGCCGCCTGCAGCACCTGGTTCCCGATGTCGATCACCTGCCGCTGGGGCAGCGGAGCGCCGGTGGCGACGATGTCCTTGAGCGTGCGGCCGCCCAGGAGCTCCATGGCGATGTAGTAGGTGCCCTCGTGCTCGCCGCGGTCGTAGACCCCCACCACGTTGGGGTGCGACAGACCGGCGGCGGCCTTGGCCTCCCGCCGGAAGCGCTCGACGAACTCCTGGTCCTGGGCGAAGCGGCGGTGCAGCACCTTCAGCGCCACCTCGCGGCCGAGATGCGTGTCCTCCGCCGCGTAGACGTCGGCCATGCCGCCGGATCCGATGCGCCGGGCGATCCGGTAGCGGCCGTCGACGAGCGTGCCGGACGCGACCTCGGTCACTCGAGCCCACTTCCCAGCATCGCCTCGAGCACCTGCTTGGCGATCGGCGCCGCCACCGTGCCGCCCTGACCCGTTGTGCGCTCGACGGTCACCGCCACCGCCATCTGCGGGTCCTCCACGGGGGCGAAGCCGATGAACCAGGGCTGGGTGAACTCGCGGTTGGCACCCACCTCTGCGGTACCGGTCTTGCCGGCCACCGTGATTCCGGCGAGCGCGGCCGCGGTACCGGTTCCCTCCTCCACCACCCGGCTCATCATGGCGGTCAGCTGCTCGGCCGTCTCGGGCTTCATCACCCTCGACTGGAGGTCGGGCTCGATGCGCTCGGAGACCCGGCCGTCCTTGCGCACGATCCGGTCGGTCAGCCGGGGCTTCATGAGCTGCCCGCCGTTGGCCACCGCGGCCGCCACCTGTCCCATCTGGAGCGGCGCGGCGCGGATCTCGCCCTCGAGCCCGCCCTGCCCGATGGCCACCCGGCCGACGTCGAAGCCGTCCTCCACGTACTGCCCGTCGCCGTTGATGACGCCGCTCGGGATCATCTGGTTGTCGGGATAGTCGAGCTGAGGATCCTCGTAGAAGCCGAAGCGCTTCATGTACTCCACGAGCGTCCCGCGGCCGACGCTCTCCCCCACCTGGGCGAACACGGTGTTGACCGAGTTGGTGAGGGCATCGGTGAAGGAGATCGGGCCGAAGCTCTGGCCGCCGGCGTTGGCCAGCGGCACTCCGCTGATCGTCTTGGGCGAGGAGCCGTCGATCACCGTCTCCGGCGTGATCTCGCCGCTGTCGAGCGCCGCCGTGGCGGTCACCACCTTGAACGTCGAGCCGGGCGGGTAGAGCTCCTGCGTCGTCCGGTTGAGCGTCGGCTTGTTGGGGTCGCGGTTGAGGCGGCCGAACTCGCTCGGGATCAGATTCGGGTCGTACTCGGGGATCGACACCATCACGCGGACCTTGCCGGTCTTCGGCTCGATGGCCACCACCGCGCCCTTGCGGCCCGCCAGGCCGGCCACGGCCGCCTCCGTGCCGGCCACGTCGAGGTTCGTGACCACGTCCCGCCCCTCGCGGTCGCGACCCTCGAGGCCGGCGAACAGCGTCTCGAACTCGTCCTCCTGCCCGGCCAGGTCGTCGTTGCGCTCGCGCTCGAGCCCGATCCGCCCGTTGGTCAGGAACGAGTAGCCCACCGGCTGTGCGAACAGCCCGCCGGTGGGATAGGTGCGGGCGAAGACGCGGTTCTCGCCCCGGCCCCGCGCCACGTTGTCGGCCAGCACGGTCCGGCCGTCACTGGCGAAGATCAGGCCGCGCGGGATCTTCTGCTCCTCGATCAGCTCGCGCCGGTTGTTGGGGTTGTCGGCCAGGCCCTCGGCGTCGAGAACGCTCCAGTAGGACGTGAAGCCCACGAGCACGGCGAACAGCAGCACGAACAGGCCGAACAGCTGGGCGATCTGGCGGTTCAGACCAGACCACCTCGGCGAATCCGCTCCCGGCGCGCGCTGTCAGAGACGATCAGCAGCAGGGCCAGGAGCACCATGTTGGCCAGCAGCGAGCTGCCGCCGTAGGACACGAGTGGCAGGGTCACGCCGGTGAGCGGGATCACCCGGGTCACGCCGCCGACGATCACGAAGACCTGGATCGCCAGCACGCTGGTGAGGCCGACGGCGAGCAGCTTGGAGAAGCCGTCGGAGGCGAGCATCGCCACCTTGAAACCGCGGAAGACGAGTAGGAGGTAGCCGCCCACGAGCCCGGCCGCGCCGAACAGCCCCGCCTCGTTGACCAGCACCGAGTAGATGAGGTCGGTGTGGGCGGCGGGCAGGATCGTCCCGCCCCCGGGTAACTCGAGCAACGCGTTGCCGAAGCCCTGGCCGAACAAGCCGCCGTCGGCCTGAGCGAAGAGCGATTGGGCGATCTGGTAGCCCTCGTCGTCCACCCGCTCACGGGTGAAGGGGTCGAGCCAGATCTCCACGCGCTCGCGCACGTGGTTGACGTTCTCGGCCAGGACGATGGCCCCACCGAGGAACATCGTGGCGCCCACCCCGACGATCGAGAGCCGTCCGGTGGCCACGTAGAGCAGGGCGAGGAAGCCTCCGAAGAACATGAGCGAGCTGCCCAGGTCGCGGATGAAGATCAGCATCAGCATGGCCAGGCCCCAGACCAGCAGCAGCGGACCGAAGTGCTTGGGTGAGGGCCGTTCACGCAGCACCGCCACCAGCGAGGCGACGAAGACCACGAGCAGCACCGAGCCGGCGGGGCTCAGGCCGAACACCAAGATGGCCAGTAGCGTGCCCATCGCGGGAAGGCCGTAGAGCAGCAGCTGCTTCTGGTAGGGCAGCGGGCGCAGCCGCGGGCGCACCAGGATGTCACCCGTCTCGCGCAGATAGCTGGCGAGGAAGATGATGATGCCGAGCTTCGCGAACTCGGCCGGCTGGAACTGGATCGGGCCGAGCTTGATGGCCAGGAAGGCGCCGTTGACCTGCTCGCCGATTCCCGGCAGCCGCGGCATGATCAGCAGCGCGATGCTGCCCGCCGCGATCAGGTAGCGGTAGCGCTCGAGCACGTGGTGGTCGCGGACCACCAGGATCGTGATGCAGAAGAAGGCCAGCCCCACCACGAACCACTGGGCCTGCTCGCGCGCCAGCTCGGCGTCGATGCGGTAGATCAGCACCAGGCCGATCGCCGCCACGAGCGCGGCCAGCGGGAACAGGTAGGGATCGGCGTCGGGCAGGCGCGCGCGGATGAACAGGTGGGCCACCACGCAGAGCCCGAGGAACACGGCGCCGTAGGTGAGCGTGGCGTCCTGCACGTCCTCGGTGCGGGTGGCGAGCACCGCGGCGAAGCCGGCCACCACGAGCAGGGAGACCGGCAGCAGGCCGAACAGCTCGCGTGTGCGCGCGGACATCAGGCGCCACCCTCGAGCTGACCGCGCTCGAGCGAGCGCACGAGGTCCACGGCGTCCTCACGGCTGCGCCACTCGTGGTCGAGCACGCGCGTGCGCCGCGCTGCCGGTATCGCCCGTGCCGGCATTCCGCTGGCGTAGGTCTCGTCGTAGAGGTCCAGGCCGAACGGCAGCTCGTAGGGGACGCCTTGGTAGATGGTGACCAGGCCGCCGTCGTTGGTGCCGACGAAGTAGACCTGGCGGCTGAGGGCATAGAGGGCCGTGACCGCGGCCGCCACCAGGGCCACGCCCAGCACGAGCTTGAGCGCGACGCGACCACGGCTCCGGCCGCCTGCGCGGCGGGCCGAGCGCCGGCTGGGCCGGGGAATCCGGCGCGCAGCGGGCGCGGTCTGCAGCGCCGGCCCGGGGCCCGGTGGCGCCGGACCTTCCGCCGCTCCCGCGCGAACGTCGTCGGCAGTCAGCTGGCCGGCGATCGTCGCCTCGTCGCCGGGCACGCTGCCGGCCGGCTGCTCGTCGCCGTCCTCCAGCCTGAACAGCACGACCGTGATGTTGTCCTTGCCGCCGCTCTGGTTGGCGGCGCGGATCAACGCCTCGGCCGCGGCGTTGAGGTCGCCGGCGCCGCGCAGAATCGCGCTGACCTCATCGTCGGAGATCATCGAGGTGAGTCCGTCCGAGCAGAGCAGGAAGACATCGCCGGGGCGGCCGGGCACGGTGTAGGTGTCCACCTCCACGTCGGGCTCGGGCCCCAGCGCGCGCGTGATGATCGAGCGCTGCGGGTGATGCTCGGCCGCCTCGGGCGTGATCTGGCCGCTGCGCTGGAGCTCGGCCACCAGCGAGTGGTCGCGGGTGATCTGTACGAGCTCGTCGTCACGCAGCTGATAGGCGCGGCTGTCGCCGACGTGGGCGAGGCTGATCTCATCGCCCACGACCTTGGCGGCGGTGAGCGTGGTGCCCATCCCGCGCACCGACTCGTCGCTCACTGCCAGGTCGTAGATGCGCCGGTTGGCCTCGCGCAGCAGCCGGGAGAGCTGGGCCTCGGCGTTCTCCCCGCCTGCCCCCCGCAATGGGGGGTCCGCGACGGCGCCCTCGAACGCGTCGGCGGCCATCGCCGAGGCCACCTCCCCGGCCCGGGCGCCGCCCATGCCGTCGGCGACGGCGAAGAACGGCGGTCGCAGGACGAGGGAGTCCTCGTTGGCGCTGCGCTGGCGTCCGACGTCGGAGCGGCCCACCTGCTCGGCTATGCGCAGAGCCACGCGGCTACTCCTGGTACCGGTACTCGCTGTCGCCGATGCGGATCAGGTCGGCCATCCGGAGGCGCTCGGTGCTCTTCACCTGGCGGCCGTTCAGGTAGGTCCCGTTGGTCGAGCCCATGTCCTCGAGGTACATGTACTCGCCCTGCGCGAAGATGCGGGCGTGGGCGGAGGAGGCGAACGGATCGTCCACCCGTACCTCCGCGCTGTCGGAGCGCCCCATGGTCGCGCCGTCGGAGAGGTCGAAGCTCGAGCCCGGCTCGTGACCCATCGCCGCCACCACCTCGAGCCTCGGGGCCACCCCCGCGCGCAGGTCGGGGATGGCCGGCTCGCGCCGGCCGCGTCCCGGCGGCTCCACCGGCTCGGCCACCGCCGAGCCGCCCTCGTAGCGAGAGAGGTCGCGGATGGCGCTGCGTGCCACCCAGAGCAGGAACAGGTACAGCACCAGGAGGAAGCCGAACTTGAGCGCGACGGCGAGCGGTTCGTCCATCTACGCGCCCTTATTCGAGCTCGAAGGTCAGGTCGGTGACGCCGATGGTCACGCGGTCGCCGTCGCGCAGCGGCACCTGGTCCACACGGCGCCCGTTCACCTTCACGCCGTTGGTCGAGCCGAGGTCCACGGCGTGCCAGCCGTTCTCGTCGCGGCGCAGCTCGGCGTGGCGGCGCGAGACGTTGGGATCCGAGACGACGACATCGCACTCCCGGCTGCGGCCGATCACCACGCGGTCCCCGCTGAGCACCTGGCGCCGGCCCTCGGAGACCAGCAGCGCCTGGCGGCCGTCGAGCGGCGCCTCGAGCTTGCGCGCCGCGCGGTCGGGCGAATAGACCATGGTGTGCCCGAAGTCGCCCGCCGATGGGGCCGGGGCGAGCGCCGGCTCCTCCGCCACCTCGTCCTCGGGCGGCGCGAGCAGCTGGGCCTGGATGCCGAACTCGCCGAGGTCGAGCCGCTCGTCGGTGTGGAACTCGATCTGAGGGCGGCTGGTGAGGGCCAGGGACTCCTGGCGGGCGTGCTCGAGCAGGTAGTCCGACAGCTCCTTGCGCAGGGCCGGCTCGTAGCTCGTGAACTGCTCGCGGTCCTGGGGCGAGAGGAAGACGCGGTAGTGGTTGGGCACGTAGACGCGCGAGACGGAGACCATCTGGTTCTCCTCCATCTCCTTGGCCAGCTTGTGGGCGAGCTCGACCGGCTGCACGCTGGTCTTGAACGCCCGGCCGAAGGCGCCCTCGACCAAGCCTCCGAGCTTCGCCTCCAGGTTTCGCAGCATGCTCATCCCGTCTCGCAGGGTAGTCCGATCCCGGGACCGAAATCAGCCATCTAGGCGGTCGTCACTCGTGGCGCGCGCCAGCCCTCCGCGGGGGCCACGATCTGGGACACCGACAGCGCGATGAGAGCGGCGGCGATCGAGCCCGCCACGGCGCCTCGGGCGGTGTCCTGAGCCACCTCGGCGGCCAGCGCGTCGCCCAGGGCCACCTGCGCCGCGATCAGGCCCAGGGCCCATGCGCCGGCAGCCGCCAGGTCGAACGCCAGCCAGCGTCCGCGCAGCAGGAAGGGCAGGGCCACGGCGAAGGCCGCCCAGACGAGGCTCGGCAGGAGCGCGGGCGAGCCCACGACCGGAACGAGCGCGTCGGACAGGGCCGCCGAGATGGAGCCCTCCCAATCGGCTCGCGGCAGCGTGCCGTCGGGCGAGCCGAACAGCAGCACCCGGCCGGTGAGCGCCTCGCCGAGCACCAGCCACCAGACACCCGCGGCGGCGAGGCCGGCGCGGCGCCACGGCGTGGGAGCGAGCGCGGCGAGCCCCACGAAGGCGGGCCCCAGGGCCACGGTGCCCAGCAGGGGTGCGATCACCGGCACGCTCCACAGGAGACCGGCGCGTGGCAATAGAAAGGGGACGGGCGCGGCCGCGGCCGCGAGCAGCAGCGCGGTGCCCTGGCGGTCGGTCTCGGGCGCCACGAGCCAGGCGCACAGGCCCAGCACGGCGAGCAGCCAGCCGATCCGCGGCAGCAGCGCGGTGGCGCCGGCGGCGACGGCGGCCGCGGTGAGCTCGGAGAAGGCCGGATCGGGACCGAGCGTGGAGAGCACCGCCAGCACGAGCGCTCCCGCAAGTAGGCCCGCGCCCGCTCGTTCCGCGAGGCGCATCTGTCGCGACTTCTGACCGGCGAGGCCCGGACGGCCGAGCAGCCCTGCGGGGACCACCGGTGACCGGGGGTCCTCGGGACCGGGGCCCTGCGGCACCGTTCGAGCCTCGTCGCTCGGTGCGGGGTCGTCTCGGGCGGCGAGCCAGCGATGGCGGCCGAGCAGCCGGCCCCGGCGGCGACCGGTGCTGGGCAGTCCGACGCGGCGCAGCGTCTCGGGCTCGACCAGGCCGCCCTCGTCGGTGAGCTCGGCCTGGGCGGCGCGCAGCTCGTTCCGCAGATCGGCGGGCGCGGGGCGGCGCGTCGGGTCGGCCTCGAGGGCATCGTCGATGACGTCACACAGCTCGAGCGGCAGGTCGCGCCGCAGCCGCGAAAGCGACGGCACCGGGCGGCCGAGGCGTCGGGCGGTGGCGGCAGGCCCGGCGGCGCGCACCGGATTCTGGCCCGACCAGGTCTCGTAGAGGGTCAGGGCGAGCGAGTAGACGTCACAGGCGGGCGTCACGCGCGCTCCCTCCGCCTGCTCGGGCGCCATGTAGGCGAGCGTGCCCACAACGTCGCCCGTGCGGGTGAGGGCGTCGCCCTGGACGAGGTGCGCCACCCCGAAGTCGGTCAGCTTGGCGAAGCCCACTCCCGCGGCGGGCTCGGCCACCACGATCACGTTCTGCGGCTTCACGTCGCGGTGGATGACGCCGCGCGTGTGCGCGTGGGCCAGCGCCTCGGCCAGGTCGGCGCCGATGCGAGCCACGTCACGATCTGACAGCGCCCCCGCACGCAGCAGCTCAGCCAAGGTTCGGCCCCGAACGAGCTCGGAGACGAGATAGACGTCGTGTTCGTCCGAAGCCAGCTCGTAGATGCCGACGATCGCCGGATGGTTGAGCCGGGCCGCGGCCACGGCCTCGCGCGCCACCCGCTCGCCGCTGCCGCGCTCACGCGGGATGGTCTTGACGGCCACCTCACGCTCGAGTTTCTCGTCCCAGGCCGCCCAGACCACACCGAAGCCGCCGGCGCCCAGGCGCTGCTCGAGTCGGTAGCGATCGAGCACCAGCCGGGGGCCCGAAGATTGCGCAAGCCTTTGTGTAGGGTCGGAGGAACCCAGCGGCAGGGTGCCGGGCTCGTCCGTAAGGCCTGTCTCGGAACGGTTCATCCCAGGTTCTGTTTCGGTCCGCGGAGAGCGCGTCCTGCCCCCCGTTCATACTCCCACCGAGGCGCACGGGACGCCTTCAAGCGCTAGGAGAGATACTGCTGTCCTTCCTCGACGAACCGGACGAGCCAGTACGAAGTCGTACACGGCGCCGGCCGCCAAGCGGCCGGTCCACCGACCGCCAGACGCTGATGGTCCGCAGGACCCTAGCGATCGGCGCCGGTCTCGTGGTGCTGATTCTGCTCGTGATCGGCTTCCGCGGTTGCCTCAGCGCACGCCAGGACAGCGCGATCAAGGACTACGTGTCGGACTCGAGCGAGCTCATCAACCAGTCCAAGCTGGAGGGGGAGCAGCTGTTCGGCCTGCTGGGCAGCGAGGGCGGGCAGGACGAGAACGTCGACTCCGCCAACGCGGCAAACGCCCTGCGCAGTGAATCGGCCACGCTCGTGGATCGCGCGCAGGATCTCGACGTCCCTGACCCGGTCTCCTCCGCCCAGGACTACCTGGTCGAGTCGCTCGAGCTGCGCCGCGACGCCCTCGACGTTGTCGCCCGCGAGCTGCCGGGCGCGCTGGCCGACCAGGAACGCCGCCAGTCGAGCGACCGCATCGCCGAGGTGATGCAGGTCTTCCTCACCAGCGACGTGCTGCTCCAGGCCCGCTTCATCCCGAGCCTCCAGACCGCGCTCGAGGACGAGGGTCTCGACGGGGAGGTCACCTTGCCGAGAGCTGCGCGCCTCCAGTTCGTTCCCGACACGCAATGGGTCCAGGCCGACTACGTGGCCGACCAGGTGGCGGCGCTGCGCAGCGGCGAGGGCGGGACGACCGATGACGAGGCGGCGCCCGGGCTTCACGGCAACGGACTCGGCACGGTCACGCTCGGCGGTGTGGCCCTCACACCGGGCGGCTCGGCCACGGTTCCGCTGGCCAGCGACCTCTCGTTCGACGTCCAGGTGGTCAACCAGGGCGAGAACAACGAGACCGACGTGAACGTGAAGGTCACCGTGGGTGAGGGCGACGACGCGATCGTGGCCGAGGAGGCGATTCCGGAGATCGCCATCGGCGAGGCCCAGAACGTGACCATTCCCGTCGGCGGGGAGCCGGCCACGGGTCAGAACGTACCCATCACGGTGGAGGTCGAGCCGGTGGCGGGTGAGGACGTGACCGACAACAACACGGCCGAGTTCACGGTTATCTTCACCAGCTGAGCACGGCGATACCCTGACCCCTCGTGGACGATCTGAACTCCACGCAGGGGATAGTCGCCGTGGCAGCCGCCGGGGTTGCGGCCGTGGCGTTGCTCTTCTGCATCGTGCTCGGCGTCAAGCTGCGCCGGCTGCGCGCGGCTCAGCGGATGGTGCTCGGCAGCGGCGAGGCCGACGTCGTCGCCCACGCCTCCGGCCTGCAGGAGGCGTTCGTGCAGCTGCGCGACTGGGTCGAGGAGACGGCCGCCGGCCTCGAGGCGCGTGTGGGGTCGGCCGAACAGCGCATGGACGGCTGCGTGGCGCACACCTCGCTCGTGCGCTACGACGCCATGAACGAGCTCTCCGGCCAGCAGTCGAGCACGGTGGCGCTGCTCGACTCCCGCAGCACTGGGGTGGTGATCTCCTCGATCCTGCACCGTGACCAGGCGCGCTTCTACGTCAAGCAGGTGCGCGAAGGCACGCCCGAGTACGAGCTCTCGCCCGAGGAGCAGCAGGCCGTGGAGACCGCCATGACCGGCACGGCCGCCCGGGCCTGATGCGGGCCCGATGAGGGTCGCCTACCTCGGTCCCGCGGGGACTTACAGCGAGGAGGCGCTGCGCGCGTCGGCCCGCGGCGAGCTCGAGGAAGTGCCCTACCCCACCATCTACGACGCGGTGATGGCCGTGCATGACGGCGACGTCGACCAGGCCGTGGTGCCGATCGAGAACTCACTCGAGGGAAGCGTGGCGGTGACACTGGACACGCTGGTGCTCGAGGCCCCCGACGTGCGCATCGCGGCCGAGGTCGTCCATCCGATCCGGCACTGCCTCATAGCGCTCCACGAGCTCGAGCTGACCGAGATCACGCGCGTGATCTCCCACCCCCAGGCCACGGCTCAGTGCGCCCGCTTCCTGCGCGAGCGGCTCCCCGGCGCCGAGCACGTGAACGCACCCTCGACCGCCGACGCCGTCCTGTCGCTGCGTGACGCCGGCCGGGGGACCGCGGCGCTGGGCTCGCAGCTGGCAGCCGAGCTGTACGCCTCGGCCGTGCTCGCCGCCGGCGTGGAGGACCATCCCGACAACGTCACGCGGTTCGTCTGGCTGGCCCGAGCCGCCGAGATCCAGCCACCGGCGTCCGAGGACGGCGCGAAGACCTCGGTCGTCTTCTGGGGCGGAGGCGACCAGTCCCCCGGCTGGCTCGTGGACGTGCTCGGCGAGCTGTCGGAGCGCGAGGTGAACCTCACCCGGATCGAGTCGCGCCCGCGACGCATTCGCCTCGGCCACTACATGTTCTTCGCCGATCTCGAGGGCGCGGCCGAGAGCCGTTCGGTGAGCGCGGCTCTCGCCGCCGTGGGCGAGCACGTCGAGGAGGTGAGGGTGCTCGGCTCCTACCGCTCCTTCACCGGATGAGCACAGATTGCAGACAGGACCGCTCAGTACACTGAGCCCAGCGTGGCGGTCCGGACGGAGCTGACGTTTCACACCGAGGTGGGTGACTCGGAACCAGGCCCTGCCACCGCGCTGCTCCGGGCCGGCCGGCCTGCGCAGCGCTCATCTTCCTCGTCCGGCCGGGTGCTCGTACTCAACGCGTCCTACGAGCCGATCAACGTCTGCACCGTCCGCCGCGCGGCCGTGCTGATCCTCAAGAACCGCGCCGAGGTGCTCGAGAAGGGCGAGTGGGCCCTTCACGCCGAGTCGTTCACCCTCGACCGGCCAGTGGTGATTCGCCTGCTCACCTACGTGCGCATCCCGCGCGACGCCCACCGTCGCAAGATCACCCGCCGAGCCGTCTTCGCGCGTGATCTCTGGACCTGCCAGTACTGCGGCCACGAGCGAGGCAACCTGACCGTCGACCACGTGATCCCACGCTCGAAGGGCGGCGCGTCGTCGTGGGACAACATCGTCACCTGCTGCGCGCCCTGCAACCGGCTCAAGGGGGACCGGCTGCCCAAGCAGGCGAACATGGTTCCGGCGAGGGCGCCCAAGGCTCCCAACCCCACGATCTTCATTCACGTGGCGGCGCCCACCATCCCCGCCGCCTGGGAGCGGTACCTCATCACCCGGCGATGAACGAGCAGCGCGGAGGTGGCGAGTCGGGTCCGCCGCCGGCCGGCCGCGCCGAACGCCTGCTCGACCAGGACCAGCGGCCGGCGACGGTGGCGTCGCTGAAGACCCTGCGCCGCTGGCTGATCGTGGCCGGAGTGTGGGCGGTGGCCGCCACGGCGATTGCGGTGTTCGCCCTGGTCAAGGCGGACGAGGCCGACGACGCCGGGCGCGAGCAGGCCGCCGGCGATCTGGAACGAGTACAGCGCGAGCTCGACGACCGGATCGACGAGCTGGAGAGCAGCGTCGACCAGGCCCCGTCCTCCGAGGACATAGGACAGCTCGACGACCGGCTCACCGAAATCGAGGACGGCGGCGCTCAGACGTCGCAGGACATCGAGCGCCTCAACGGCCGTCTGGACGACCTCGAGCAGCAGGTCCAGGCGCTCGAGGACAGCGCCGACACATCCGGCGCCGAGGACACCGAGACAACTCCCTGACCGGCGGGCGTCAAACCGACCTCGCTGTCTGCTTCAATGAGACTTACCAGGGAAAGGAGGTGGTCCGAACGTTGACTGACAGAATTCTTGGGACCCTGGAGGTGTCCGGCCGCTAGATCGGTGCTGGGCCCCGTTTAGCGGAGTCCCACCCGAGACACCGCCGGTGCTGACGAGGACCGGGAGTGGTTCCTCTGGTCGCAGTACTCGAGACCGGCTGAGTCCAGCAGCAAACTGCGAGGGGCGTCCCACTGGGGCGCCCCTCGTGCGTTCCGGGGTGCAGGCTCGAGCCGGCCCTACTCGTCGTCCGTCGTCTCGTCCTCGGGCGTCTCGTCCTCGGGTGCCGCGCCATCCTCGGACGCCGGCTCCGCGCCGTCCGCGCTCGGCTCGTCCACCGCCAGCACTGGCGCGCCGGTGTCGGGCTCGGAGGTCTCCATCACCAGGGCCACCGCGCTGACCACGTCGTCCTCGCGCAGGTTCATCACGCGCACTCCCTGGGCCGGCCGGCCCTGCTTGGAGATGCCCCTGACCCCGGTGCGCTGGACCATCCCGTTCTGGGAGATGAAGACGAGGTCGTAGTGCTCGCGCACGATCAGCGCACCCGCGAGCCCGCCCTTCTTCTCGGTGAGGCTGATCGTCTTCACGCCCATCGCACCGCGGCCCTTGACCGGGTACTCCTCCATCGCCGTGCGCTTCCCGTAGCCGTTCTCGGTGACCACCAGCAGCTCGGTGTCGGGGCGCACCACGTCCATGGCCAGCACGCGGTTGTCGCCGCGCGCCACGTTCATGCCTCGGACGCCGGCGGTGTCGCGGCCCATCGAGCGCACCTGGTCCTCGTTGAAGCGGGCCGCTTGGCCCGAGCGCGAGACCATGATGATGTCGTCGTCACCGCCGGTGCGCCGGACGGCCACGAGCTCGTCGTCGTCGCGGATGTTGATGGCGATGATGCCGTCGGCCTTGATCGGCGTGTTGTAGGCGCCGAACTCCGTCTTCTTGATCTGGCCCTTGCGGGTGGCGAACACGAGGTACTTGCCCTCTTTGAAGTCACGCGTGGCCAGCACGGCCTGCACGCGCTCGCCGTCGCGCAGTGGCAGCAGGTTGACCAACGCACGCCCCTTGGCCGTCCGCGACGCCTCGGGAAGCTCGTAGACCTTCTGCCGGTAGACCTTGCCGCGGTTGGTGAAGAACAACAGGTAGTCGTGCGTCGAGCTGACGAAGAGATGCTCGATCCAGTCCTCATCCTTCATCTCCATGCCCATCACGCCCAGGCCGCCTCGGCGCTGCTGGCGGTAGGTGGCCAGCGGCAGCGTCTTGATGTAGCCGGAGTGGGTGATCGAGATCACCATCTGCTGGTCGGCGATCAGGTCCTCGATGTCGATCTCGTCCTCGGAGTGCGTGATCTCCGTGCGCCGCTCGTCGCCGTAGCGCTCGCGGATCTCGGTGAGCTCCTCCTTGATGATGCCCATCACCCTCGACTCGTCGCCCAGGATCTCGCGCAGCTCGCGGATGCGCTCGACCACGTCGGCGTGCTCGGTCTTGATCTCGTCGGTCTGAAGGGCGGTGAGACGCTGCAGGCGGAGGTCGAGGATCGCCTGGGCCTGGATGCGAGACAGCTCGAAGCGCTCGATCAGTCCCTCGCGCGCGGTGTCGGGATCGCGTGAGCCACGGATCAACTCGATCACCTCGTCGATGTTCGCGATCGCGATCAGCAGGCCCTCGAGGATGTGGAGCCGGGCTTCGCGCTCGGCGAGCTCGTACTTGGTGCGGCGCACGATCACGTCGCGCTGGTGGTCGACGTAGTTGCGCACGATGGGCAGCAGCCCGAGCGTCCGCGGCACACCGTCGACCAGGGCGACCATGTTCACGCCGAACGTGGTCTGCAGCGAGGTGTGCTTGTAGAGCTTGTTCAGCACCACCTTCGGGATGGCGTCCCGCTTCAGCTCGATCACCAGCCGGATGCCCGACTGGTCGGACTCGTCGCGCAGATCGGAGATCTCCTTGAGACGGCCGTTCTGCACCTGCTCGACGATCTTCTGCATCAGCCCGCTGCCGTCTCCGCGGCCGTCGCCCTTGTACACCTGGTAGGGCATCTCGGTGACGATGATCGCCTCCTTGCCCTGGCGCAGCGGCTCGATGTGCGCGCGCCCGCGGATGACCACCCGGCCGCGGCCCGTCTCATAGGCGTCGCGGATGCCGCCGTGCCCGACGATCATGCCGCCGGTGGGAAAGTCCGGGCCCTTGAGGTGCTTCATCAGGCCATTGACGTCGATCGCCGGGTCGTCGATGTGGGCGATGACGGCGTCGATGGCCTCGCGCAGGTTGTGCGGAGGGATGTTGGTGGCCATGCCCACCGCGATGCCGGAGGAGCCGTTGACCAGCAGGTTCGGGAAGCGCGCCGGGAGGACCAGCGGCTCCTGGCGCGACTCGTCGTAGTTCGGCGAGAAGTCGACGGTGTCCGCGTCGATGTCACGCAGCATCTCCGTGGCCAGCCGCGAGAGCCGCGCCTCGGTGTAGCGGTAGGCCGCCGGGGGATCATTGTCGATCGACCCGAAGTTGCCCTGAGGCTCCACCAGCGGATAGCGCATGGCGAAGTCCTGGGCCAGGCGCACCAGCGTGTCGTAGATCGCGCTGTCGCCGTGCGGGTGATAGCGGCCCATGACGTCGCCGACCGTGGTGGCCGCCTTCCGGAACGGCCGCGTGGGCTGCAGGCCGTTCTCGTTCATCGTGAACAGCACGCGCCGGTGCACCGGCTTGAGGCCGTCGCGCACGTCCGGCAGCGCCCGCCCCACGATCACGCTCATGGCGTAGTCGAGATAGGAGGAGCGCATCTCCTCCTCGAGCCCGCGAGGCTCGACGTTCCCGCCCGTCAGCTGATCAATCGACATGTCTAGTGGTCCCCTCAAACATCCAGGTTGGTCACTTCCTTGGCGTGGCTCTCGATGAACTCACGGCGCGGCTCCACCGCGTCACCCATGAGCATCGAGAACACCTGGTCCGCGGCGCTGGCATCGTCGACGGTGACCAGCTGCAGCGTCCGGTTCTCCGGGTCCATCGTCGTCAGGAAGAGCTGGCGCGCGTTCATCTCGCCGAGCCCCTTGAAGCGCTGCAGCGGCACGCCGTCGCGGCAGATCTCGAGGACCTTGGCGTGCAGCTCCTCGAAGGAGAGCGCGTCGCCCTCCTTCTTGCCGAGCACCACGGTGAAGGGCGGGGTGCCGGCAAGGCTCTCGAGCTCCTTGTGGATCTTCACGAAGCCCCTGTACTCGGGCGTCTGGAACAGCGCACGTGACAGGCGGTAGGTGGCGGCCGTGCCGGTCTTGCGTTCAACCACCCGCACCACCAGCTCGGTCTCGTCCTGGCTGAGCAGCTCCGTCTCGTAGGGCTCGCTCTCGGGATCGTCGCCCTGGAGGATGGCGATCACCGCATCGGAGTCGGCCGCCCCCTCGTCGAGGATCGTCGACTCCTCCAGGAAGGTGATCGGGTCGTGCCCCCACTCGGCGCGCAGCGCCGCGGCCCAGCCCTCGTACTGCTTGAGCAGCCGGCCGTACTTCTGCCAGCGCGCGTGAGTGAGGCTGAACTCCTTGCCCTCCCGGTCGGCCACCTCCAGCTTCTCGAGCTTGTCGCGCAGCAGCACCTCCTCGAGCTCCGATTCCTTCTCGATGTAGATGTCCTGCTTGCCGGACTTGACCTTGTAGAGCGGCGGCTTGCCGATGTACACGTAACCCGCGTCGATCAACTCGGGCATCTCCCGGTAGAGGAAGGTGAGCACGAGCGTCCGGATGTGGGCTCCGTCCACGTCGGCGTCGGTCATGACGATCACCTTGTGGTAGCGGGCCTTCTCGATGTCGAATTCCTCGCGGATCCCGGTGCCGATCGCCGTGATCAGCGCCTGTATCTCCTTGTTCGAGAGCACCTTGTCGATGCGGTTCTTCTCGACGTTGATGATCTTGCCGCGCAGCGGCAGGATCGCCTGTGTGTTGCGGTCCCGGCCCTGCTTGGCCGACCCGCCGGCCGAGTCGCCCTCGACGATGAAGATCTCAGCCAACGCGGGATCTCGCACCGAGCAATCGGCCAGCTTGCCCGGCAGCGTGGAGTTCTCGAGCGCCGACTTGCGCCGGGTGAGGTCGCGGGCCTTGCGAGCGGCGTCGCGGGCCCGCTGTGCCGCAACGGCCTTGCGGATGATCTGATTCGCCTCGGTGGGGTTCTCCTCGAGGAACTCGGCCAGGCCCTTGTTGACCGCGGCCTGCACGAAGCCCTCCACCGGCGGATTGCCGAGCTTGGTCTTGGTCTGGCCCTCGAACTGGGGGTCCTGGATCTTGACCGAGATGATGGCCGTGAGCCCTTCGCGGACATCCTCGCCGGAGAGGTTGTCGTCCTTCTCCTTGAGCTCGCCCTTCTGGCGCGCGTAGGCGTTGATCGTGCGCGTGAGCGCGGAGCGAAAGCCGGACAGGTGGGTGCCGCCCTCGTGCGTGTTGATGTTGTTGGCGAACGACAGCAGCGCCTCCTGGTAGGAGTCGTTCCACTGCAGCGCCACCTCGACCTCGCCGGTCGAGCTCGAGTCCTCCATGTACACGACCTTCTTGTGCAGCGGCGCGCGCGTGCCCTGACTGTGGAGGTAGTTGACGAAGTCGACGATGCCGCCGTCGTACTGAAAGGTCGTCTCGAAGCGCTCACCGCGCTCGTCGCGGAACTCGATCCGCAGGCCCTTGGTGAGGAAGGCCATCTCGCGGAAGCGCTGCTCGAGAACGGTGCGGTCGTAATCGATCGTCTCGAAGATCTCGAGGTCGGGCAGGAACGAGATGCTCGTGCCGCGACGGTCGCTCTTGGCGCCCTTCGTGAGCTCCGTGGTGGGAGTGCCGCGCTCGTACGACTGCGTCCACTCGTGGCCGTCGCGCCAGATCGTGAGGTGCAGCCACTCGGCGAGCGCGTTGACCACCGATACACCCACCCCGTGCAGCCCGCCCGAGACCTTGTAGCCACCGCCCTCGCCGAACTTACCGCCGGCGTGCAGGACGGTGAGCACGACCTCGGCCGCCGGCCGCTTCTCCTTGACCATCGTGTCGACGGGAATGCCGCGGCCGTTGTCGGTGACCATGACGCTGTTGTCCGGGTGAATGACGATCTCGACGCAGTCGGCTTCACCCGCCAGAGCCTCGTCCACCGAGTTGTCGACGACCTCGTAGATCAGGTGATGCAGTCCACGCAGGCCGGTGGAGCCGATGTACATACCGGGCCGCTTGCGCACCGCCTCGAGGCCCTCGAGGACGGTTATGTCCTGGGCGTCGTAGCTGCCGTTCTCGGGCCTATCCGCCAAACCATTCCTTCCGTTCACGCAGCCCGGTGGGCTGCGGACACCATGAAAAGCCCCGAGTCCGGGCCAGTTTCTGCGGCCGGGTCGGGGCGGTACATAAGACCGCCTCTGATATTAGCAGGCTACCCCCCGCTCCGGACGCTCTCGAGTGTTACAAAATCCCCGCAAATGGCGCAAAAATGAACCACCGTGGCAATGCTCTCGAGGTTGCGACGAGGGGGCTGGGCCGGCCTGCGTTGGGTTCGGCTCCGAACCGCCCGCGAAACGGGGCGGGCGAGGGTCACCGAAGGCGGCGACGCGGGACGGCCTGGGCCCGGCCCGAGCCCGCCGTGAAGCGCAGCCGGGCGAAGGCCGGTCCGGGGCCCGCCTCAGCCCCCGCGGCAACCGCCACCGCGCCGTTCAGGCGCTCGAGGAGATCGGGCCCCATGAGCTCGAGCTCCTGAGCCCACACCGCCGACTCGCAGGCCAGCGTGAGAACTCCGCGCCGCTCGGCCACCGGCGTGGCGAAGGGCGCGAGCTCCGCGCCGGCCACCTCCGGCCAGAGTGCCTGGGCGCGAGCCAGCGGAGTGGCCGGTTCGACGTCGGCGAGTACGGCGTCGAGCGCCTTCGCCAGGGGACGTGGAGCGAGGCGCCTCACGCGGCCGCCCGGGCCGGCGCCACGATGCGCCCGGCCTCCACCCGCACGAGCTCCGTGCCGTGGCCGATTCCCGGCACGTGCTCGGCCTCCGTGGTGGTGATCACCGCCTGGCCGCTGCCCCGCAACAGCTCTGCGAGCAGCTCGCGGCGCTCCGCGTCGAGCTCGGACATCACGTCGTCCAGGAGCATCAACGGCGGTTGGGCCCGGCGCTCGGCGAGCAGCGCGCGCTCGGCGAACAGAAGGGCAAGCAATGCCGCTCGCTGCTGGCCCTGGGAGCCGTAGGCGCGCAGGGTCAATCCGCCCAGCAACAGCTGGAGCTCGTCGCGGTGAGGGCCGTGCGCGGTGAAGCCGCGCTCGAGGTCGGCCTGCCGGCGCTCGGCCAGCTCGGCGGCCAGGCCTCCAGCATCCGACGCCGCCGACCGTGGCCGGTAGCGGAGCTCTGCCTCACCGGGCAGGCCCAGGCTCGCGGCGAGCCGCGCGAACGGCTCGCGCAGCCCGTCCACCGCCTCGCGGCGATCCTCCATCAGGCGAAACCCCTGGGCCGAGACCTCGGCGTCCCAGGCGTCGAGCGCCGCCGGACCGGACATCCCGGCGCGGATCCGGGCCACCAGGGCGTTGCGCTGGGCCAGCGCTCTCGAGTACGCGCTCCGTGTGGCGGCGCGGGCCGGCCACAGCGCCGCGACCACCTGATCGAGGTGGGCCCGGCGGCCGGCGGGAGGACCCTTGACGAGCTCGAGACGCTCCGGGAGGAACACGCTGACAAGCGGTCGGGCCGGGGCCGAGCTCAGGCTGTCCACCGCGTTGCCGTCGACGCTGAGGTGCTTCGCCTCGCCGGGTTCGAAGCCGACCTCGATGCGATGCGACGACTCCTCGTCGCGCGTGTCCAGCACCACTCTTGCCACCCCCGCGCCGCGGGTGACCAGCTCGCGCTCGTTCGAGGTTCTGGGCGAACGGCCGGTGGAGCCGAAGTAGAGCGCCTCGAGGAGATTGGTCTTGCCCGCGCCGTTGGGCCCCGCCACCACCGTGAGGCCGTCGCTCAGATCGAGCGCGGCGTGCCGATAGTTGCGGAAGTCGCGCAGCTCGACCCGGGTGACAACCAGGGCCGGCATCCGCTCACACGTTCAGGCGAATGGGCATGACGAGGTACCGGAAGCCGGCATCGTCGCCACTCGACTCGATCAGCCCGGGCCGCAGCGGGCTGATCAGCTTCAGAATGAGCTCCTCCGACTCCGCGCTGTCCAGCCCGTCGCGGAAGAACTCCGGGTTGAAGCCGATCTCGAGCTCCTCGCCCTGGAACGGAACGGGAAGCGACTCGCTGGCCTCGCCGACGTCCGGCGTCTGCGCCGAGACGTCCAGCGCGCCCTCGGTGAATCGCAGGCGCAACGGCGCGTTCTTCTGAGCCAGCAGGCCGACGCGGCGCACCACGTCGAGGATCTCGTCGCGGGCCACGCGCAGCTCGTGCTCGTAGCTCTCGGGCAACAGCTGCTGGTAGTTCGGAAACCGCCCCTCAACCAAGCGCGACGACAGCACCACGTCCTCCACCGTGAAGATCACCTGGTTCTCGAGCGCCGCCACGCCGATGGTCTCGCCGTCGCCGGCACTCGCAATCCGGCTGAGCTCCTGCAGCGTGCGAGCGGGCACGTTGGCTTCGAGGTCGCTGGAAAGCGCGGTCTCGAGCGTGGTCTCCTTGACGCTCAGGCGGTAGGAGTCGGTGGCCACCATGCGCAGCTCGGTGCCGCTGGCGGTGACGAGAACGCCGGTGAGGTGTGGCCGCGTCTCATCGCGTGACGCTGCCCGGGCCACCCGCGCGATCGTGTCGACGAAAGCGCCGGCGGGCACAGTGAGGCCCTCCTCGCCGGGCGCCTCGGGTAGCTTCGGAAAGTCCTCGGTGGGCAGCGTGCGCAGGTGGAACTTGGCCGCGCCGGACACCACCTCGACATCCTGTTGCGACGACCGGTACTCGAGCGTCAGCTCGTCCTTCGGAAGCGAGCGAACCACGTCGAGCAGAAGCCGGCCGGGAACGACCACCTGACCGTCGGTGGACTGCTGGGCCTCGAGGGCGACCCGCACTCCCATCTCCATGTCGGTGGCCTGGAGTTCCGCGCGGCCGTCCTCGACCTTGAGGAGAACGCCGGCCAGGGTCTGGATGGCGCTGCGCGTGGACGCGGCGCGCACCGCGACGCCGAGCCGCGCGAGGAGCGTTTCACGGGAAACGGTGAGCTTCAAATCACTGCCTTATCTGCTTGAGGTGATTGGGGCCTGTAGATCGGTGTACATCTCGTCCAAACCCCCGTACGGAGCGAGATCGATCCTGTGAGCAAGCTGTTGATTCTTCCAGTTCGATCGGTCATCACAAGGAAGGACGGAGCTTTACACGCAGGTTGTCGACCGCGCTGCGCACAGCCGCGTCGGTTTGAATGGCCGAGCTCACCCGGTTGACGGCGTGGATCACCGTGGTGTGGCTGCGGCCACCGATTCCGCGGCCGATCTCGGGCAGGCTGTGCTCGGTCAGCTCACGTGCCAGATACATCGCTATCTGTCGTGCGATGGCGACGGTGGGGGTGCGGTCGCGCTCGACGAGGGCTCGGGGTTCGACCCCGAACTCGGCGGCCGCGGCGTCCAGGATCTCGGTGATCCCGCAGGCGCCGGCAGCGGTCTCGGCGCCCAAGCGGCGCAGCACGTGACGTGCGAGCTCCGGCGTGGGCGGCTCTCCCCGGAGGGAGGCGTAGGCCACCACCCGGATCAGCGCGCCTTCGAGAGCTCGGACGCTGGTGTCGACCCGAGCGGCGATCTCGTTCATGACCTCGGCCGGCACCTCCACGCCGTCGAGCAGGGCGCGCTTGGCCAGGATGGCCCGTCGTACCTCCAGGCCGGGCGCCTCGAGTTCCACCACGAGGCCGGCACGAAACCGCTCGATCAGCCGGTTCTCGAGCCCGGTGACGTCCTCCGGGCTGCAGTCCGAGGTCATGACGAGCTGGCGGCCGGAGTCGAGCAGTGAGTTGAAGGTGTGGAAGAACTCTTCGCGGGTCTTCTCGCGCCCGGCGAGGAACTGGACGTCGTCGATCAACACGACGTCGGAGCTGCGGAAGCTCTCTTTGAAGCGCTCGGTGCGCCGTGCCCTGATCGCCTCCACGAACTCGCCGGTGAACTCCTCGATCGTGGCGTAGCGCACGCTGAGTCCCGACCCGTAGCGCAGCACGTAGTTGCCCACGGCGTGCAGGAGATGCGTCTTGCCTATGCCCGGCGAGCCGTGTAGGAAGAGCGGGTTGTAGGAGTGCGCCGGGAGCTCGGCTACGGCGAGCGCTGCCGCGTGGGCGAAGCGGTTCTCCGGGCCGATCACGAACTGCTCGAAGGTGTACTTGGGATTCAGGTGCCCGTCGTGGCCGGCGTCTCGCGAGGATGGACGCTCGACCGGCGCGGCCGGCTCGCACCAGTCCGAGCCGACGATCTCGACGCTGGCGTGCTCGTGGAAGCGCTCAGCCGCCGCGCGGCGCAGAAGCGGGAGGTAGCGCTCTGTCACCGAGGTCCGGATGTGATCCGGCGCCCGCACGTAGAGGGTGCGGCTGTGCACGGCGGCCAGTTCGAGCGGCTCCAGCCAGATCTGAAACTTGAAGTCCGTGGTCTCACGGCGGAGCGTCTCGCGGATGTCGTCCCAGATCAGGTCGGGCGGTGCGGGCAAGGCGTGACGCGACCCTCCTCGGGGCCTCGGCGAACGGGCTTCGTGCGGGGGAGGGACGAACGGTCTCGGATGACGCCGCTGCCCTCGGCGAGCCGAGTGTACACCCGGTTTCGGGGCCTCGCGCCGGTCTCTCGGCGTGGCCTCGCAAAACGCGAGAAAAGCGTCCGCGGCCGTCGCGACGGGTTGGTCTCGACAGGAAATCGACAGGTGCCCGCGCGCCCATCTTGTACCCTGACTGCTCCCGATGAAGCGCACCTATCAGCCGAAGAAGCGCAAGCGAGCCCGCACCCACGGGTTCCGAGAGCGCATGTCCACGCGCGCGGGGCGCAAGCTGCTGAAGCGCCGCCGGGACAAGGGCCGCAAGCGGCTCACTCCCTAACCGGCCATGGCCGACGGTGCGCGCCGAAAGCGCCGCAGGCTCTCGCGCAGCGGCGAGTTCGAGCGCGTGTACCGGGAAGGGCGCTCGCATGCGAGCCGCTACCTGGTGGTCTACGCCTTTCCGCGCGAAGGGGCCGGCGACGACGATCCGAGGCTGGGGATCTCGGTGGGGCGAAAGCTCGGCGGCGCGGTGGAGCGCAACCGGATCAAGCGCCTGCTGCGCGAGGCGTTCTGGGCCGCCGCCGGTGAGCTGAGGCCCGGCCACGACTTCGTGATCGTCGCCCGCGCGCCCGCGGGAGAGCTCGCCCGCTCGGGTGGCGAAGCGGCCATCGAGCACGAGCTGCGGTCCGTCCTCAAGGAGGCGGGCCTGGCCGGCTCCGAGCCCGCCTCGTGAGCGCCGTGGGCGGTGCGGTGCGGTCCGTGGTCACAGCGCCGGTGCGCTTCTACCAGCGCGCGATCTCTCCCGGGATTCCCTCGCGCTGCAAGTACTATCCGTCGTGCTCCGAGTACGCCGTGCAGTCCGTTCGCAGCTACGGTGTGTTCCGGGGAGTCGTGCTCGCTGCCTGGCGGTTGCTGCGCTGCAACCCCTGGAGTCACGGAGGGGTCGACTTCGTGGAGGACCAGAAGCTGTTTCGCCCACGCTCCCACGCCTAGCCCATGTTCATAGCCAACGTCCTTCAGCCGCTCATCGACGCCTGCGAATGGGTGCTCGAGTTCTGGCACGGCGTGATCGGCGACGGGGCGAACTCCTGGGGCTGGTCGATCATCCTGCTGACGTTCACCGTCCGCATCGTGATCCTGCCGCTGACCTTCAAGGGCGTGAAGTCGATGCAGCGGCTGCAGACGCTTCAGCCCGAGATCAAGAAGATCCAGGAGCGCTACAAGGACGACAAGCAGCGCCAGCAGCAGGAGGTCATGGCCTTCTACCAGTCGGAGAAGGTCAACCCGCTGGGCTCGTGTCTGCCGCTGCTGCTGCAGATCCCGTTCTTCATCTCGCTGTTCTACCTGCTGCGCTCGGACTCGTTCAAGGCGGACATCGCCGACAACCCGGGCTTCTTCCCGATCGACGACCTCGCGGCGAAGGTCGACGACCCGGTGCTGCTGGGCGTGCTCATCGTGCTCTATGTGGGCACCCAGCTGGCGGCCAGCCTCGTCACGGCCATCAGCGCCGACCCCATGCAGCGCCGCATCATGCTCGCGCTGCCGTTCGTCTTCGTCATCTTCATCATCAACTTCGAGGCGGGGCTGATCCTCTACTGGATCACCACCAACGTGTGGACGATCGGGCAGCAGCTGCTGGTGAAGAAGCTCTATCCCAAGCCGGTCCTCGACGCCGAGGCGGCGGAGGAGAAGGCCAAGGACAAACCCGCGCGCGGCAAGCCGACGCCCACGGTGGCGGCGGTGGCGGCCGAGACCGACGCGAAGGACGGCAAGACGGACGGGAAGAAGCAGGGCAAGAAGTCCCGCGCCGAGAAGGTGGCCGCCGGGGCCTCCGGGGGCAACGGCGGTCCGGCCAAGACACCGCCGCCGTCCCCGCGCAAGAAGAAGAAGCGCTCCGGGCGCCGGCGCTGAGCGCTATGTCCGTAGGCGAGGAACCGCGCCCCGAGGAGTCGGTCGCCGAAGCCGAGGGCGAGAGCCTGGGCGAGGCCAAGTGGGCGGCGGTCAAGGCTCTCGAGCCGCGTTTTCCCGGGCTCGAGGCCGAGTCCGTGCGGTTCGAGGTGACCGCGGAGCCCGAGGCGGGCACGCCGGCGCGAGTGCGGGCCGAGGTCGACCTCGAGAGTTGGCGCGAGGCGGCCGGCCGCATACCCGAGGAGCCGGTGGAGCGGGTGCGGGCGATGGTGTCCCGCGTGGTCAACGCGCTGGGGCTGAGGGCAACGGTCGACATCAGCGAGAGCGAGGATGAGATCCGCGCGACGGTCAACGGGGATGACCTGGGACTGCTGATCGGCAAGCACGGGTCCACCATCGACGCCCTCCAACACCTCGCCTTCCGGGCCGCCTTCACCGGCGCCGGGGAGCGCAAGCAGGTGACCGTGGACGCCGCCGGCTACCGCGAGCGCCGCGAGGCGGCGCTCCACCGCATGGCGGACCGCGCCTCTGCTGAGGCCCTGCAGTACGGCCGCCCGGTCGAGCTCGAGCCCATGCGGGCCATGGAGCGCAGGATCGTGCACACCTACCTGGGCGAGCGCGACGACGTCGAGACCCACAGCGAGGGCGACGAGCCCGACCGGCGCCTGGTGGTCTCGCCGAGCCGGCCGCTCTGAGCGGCTGGCGTGAGACGCTCGCTGCGCTGAGCGCGCGCTACGGGTTGCCCGAGGGCGCCGAGGCGCAGCTCGGCCGCCTGCTGGACGCGCTGGCCGCCGAGCCCGATCCCCACACGACCGCCGGCGCGCAGGATGACGCGGTCGAGGTGCACGTGGCCGATTCACTCAGCGGGCTGGAGGTCACGGAGCTCCGGGCGGCGGGACGGGTGGCCGACCTCGGATCGGGCCCGGGCTTTCCCGGCCTCGTGCTGGCGGTGGCCAACCCTCGCGCGCGGATGGACCTGATCGAGTCGACGGGCCGCAAGACCGCCGTGGCCGCCCGGCTGCTCGAGGCGGCGCAGATCACGAACGCGCGCGCGATCACCGCGAGGGCGGAGGAGTGGGGGGCGGTGCTGCCGGCGCTCGGTGGTGGGGCCGGGGTCTACGACGCCGTGACGGCGCGGGCGGTGGCTTCGCTGGCCGTGTTGGTGGAGTACGCGGCGCCGCTGTTGAGGGCCGGCGGCGTGCTGGTGGCCTGGAAGGGGGCGCGGAATGCTGCCGAGGAGGCCGGCGGCGCGGTTGCGGCCGAGCACCTGCGGATGGCAGTGAAAGGGGTGGAACGCGTGGCGCCGTTCGAGGGCGCGCGGGATCGGCATCTGCACGTGTTCGAGAAGGTGGGGCCCACGCCCGACGGCTTCCCGCGGCGCCCCGGCATGGCGAAGAAGAGGCCGTTGCCCTGAAGGGTTCACACCCGAACCGTCGAACCCCGTTCCCAGGGCCTCATTCCGACCGGCCCTCCACGTAGCTTCAACCTCCGATGGGCAGCGTGCTCGCCATTGCCAACCAGAAGGGCGGGGTGGGCAAGACCACCACCGCCGTCAACCTGGCCGCCAGCATCGCCGACGGCGGCTACCCCACGCTGCTCGTGGACCTGGATCCGCAGTGCAACGCCACCGTCGCGCTCGGGCTGCCGAAGGACGGCGCCCCCAACGTGTACGACTGCCTCTCCGGCGACCTCACCCTCGACGCCGCGGCCGCCCCCAGCGCCGTGGAGCACCTCGACGTGGTTCCGTCCACACCCGAACTGGCGGGCGCCAACGTCGAGCTGCCGCGCATCCCCGGGTCGGAGACGATCCTTCGCGACCGGGTGGGCGAGGTGCGCGAGCGCTACCTGTTCACGCTGTTCGACTGCCCGCCGTCGCTCGGCCCGCTCACCGTCAATGCCCTGGTGGCCGCCGACAGGGTCATCGTGCCGGTCCAGACCGAGTACTTCGCGCTCGAGGGGCTGGCGCAGCTGCTGGACACCCTGTCGCTCATCCGCCGGGAGCTGAACCCGCGGCTGACCGTGGCCGGAATGATCCTGACCATGCACGACGGCCGCACCCGGCTGGCGCGTGACGTCGAGCGCGAGGTGCGCGAGCATTTCCCCGAGCTCGTCTTCGACACGGTGGTCCCACGCAACGTGCGTCTCGGGGAGGCACCGAGCTTCGGGCTGCCCGTGCTCCAGCACGCTCCCCGCAGCGCCGGCTCCGCCGCCTATCTCAAGCTGGCCAAGGAGGTGGCCGCGCGTGGCTGAGCCGCGCCGGGGCATGGGCCGGGGGCTGGCCGCGATCCTGCCGCGCTCCGGAGACGGCGAAGAGGGCCTCCGGGAGCTGCCGCTAGAGCTCGTCAAGCCCAACCCACAACAGCCGCGACGCAGCTTCGACGAGACGGCGCTGGCCGAGCTGGCGGAGTCGATCCGAGCGCGCGGGCTGCTGCAGCCGATCGTGGCGCGACCACTGCCCGGCGGGGAGTACGAGCTGCTGGCGGGCGAGCGGCGGCTGCGCGCCGCGCGTCTCGCGGACCTGGAGACGATCCCGGCGATGGTCCGGCCGGCGGGCGACTCCGACCGTCTGGATCTCGCCCTCGCGGAGAACATGGCCCGGGTCGACCTCAACGCGGTCGAGGAGGCGCGTGCCTGCGCGCTGCTGGTCGACGATCTCGGTCTCACCAAGGAGGAGGTTGGGCGCCGGGTGGGACGCAGCCGTGTGGCCATTTCGAACCTGATCCGCCTGCTTGAGCTGCCCGAAGAGGCGCTCGAGCTGATCGAGGGCGGGGCGCTCAGCGAGGGCCACGGACGAGCGATCCTCACCTGCAAGGACCACGCGCTGCGCCGCCGTCTGGCCTTTGACGCGCGCGACCAGGCCTGGTCGGTTCGGGAGACCGAGCGCCGCGCGCGCGAGGCACAGTCCACCGGGAAGCGGCCGGCGAGTGAGCCGCGCGCGGTCGTCCACCCCGACCTCCAGGAGGCGCTGGCCGCCGCTGAGGACACGCTGTCGGCCGCCCTCGGCTACGAGGTGCGGGTGCGCGCGCGCGGCGAGCGCTGCCGGGCCGAGATCGACTTCGACACGCCGGCTGACGCCGTGCAGCTGGCCGAGCGCATGATGGCTCGCAGGCTTCCCCGCGCGGCCTAGAACCGGCCCGTCACACGACGCTACAATCGGCGCTTCGCCCGCCTCTCGGGGGCGGCGTGAGGGCGATTAGCTCAGCCGGTTAGAGCGCGTCTCTGATAAGGACGAGGTCCCTGGTTCGAGTCCAGGATCGCCCATGCCGGAGCCTCCTTCGACGGGGGCTTGATCGTCACTCGGGGGGCCCGGGTCCCCGCTTCACGGCGGGACTAGACTGTCGGAAGCCATGCAGGAAATGGTCATTTACGGCGTGAGCTTCGACATGGTCGGCAAGCAGCCGATCGTGCTTCTGAAGACCCGGGACGGCAACAAGTTCCTTCCCATTTGGATCGGGCATCCCGAGGCTGCCGCCATTCTGATGAAGCTCCAGGGCGCAAACACTCCGCGTCCGATGACCCATGACCTGATCTCGGAGATGCTGTCCGAGCTCGAGGTGTCCTGCTCCCGGGTGGCGGTGACCGAGCTGCGCGAGAACACCTTCTACGCGGAGGTGACCCTCCAGCTCAACGGCCGCGAGATCCCGATCGATTCGCGCCCGTCCGACGCTCTCGCGCTCGCTGTGCGCACCGGCGCGCCGATCTTCGCCGCGGAGGACGTGATCTCCGAGTCGGCGATCGAGTTCGAGCACGAGGTGGAGGACACCGAGGAGGTCGTCGAGAAGTTCAAGGACTTCCTCGACAACGTCACGCCCGAGGACTTCGCCGGCGGTGACGAGCCCGAGGCGGAAGAGGGCGAAGAGGAGAGCAGGTCCTAGGCGAAGCAGCCGGCTCTCCCGGCTGCGCACGATCCATTTTCCTAGACCGGCTGGCGTTCCAGGGCCAGATCGAGGATCCGGCCCACCAGCGAGTCGAATGAGATGCCCGCCGCCTCCGCGGCCTGGGGCAGCAGGCTGGTCTCCGTCAGGCCGGGGATGGGGTTGACCTCGAGCACGGTCAGCTCGTCCGCCGCGTCGAGCATGAGGTCCACGCGCGCGAAGGATGAGCAGCCCATCAGGCGGTAGGTGGCCAGGGCCAGTGCGTGGGCGGACTCGGTCACACCCGCGGGCAGCTCCGCGGGGCAGACGAAGTCCGTGCGGCCGATCTCGTAGCGGGCCTCGAAGTCGTAGAACTCGTCGTCGCGAGGCACGGCCTCCACGACCGGGAGGGCCTCGCCGTCGAGGACCGACACGGCCAGGTCGCGACCGTCCACGTGGCGCTCGAGCAGGACGCGCGAGTCGTAGGAGAAGGCAGCCACCAGCGCCGACGGCACGGCGGCCGCGCTGCGCGCAAAGCGGATGCCGAGCGCCGATCCCTGCGACGAGGGCTTGACCACGATCGGGAAATCGAGGCGCTCCTCGATCGCCGTGAGCGCGTCGGCTGCGCCCAGCTCCCGGAACGCCGTCTCGGAGAAGGAGAAGAACTCCGGGGTCGGCAGCCCCGCCTCCAGCATCAGATGCTTGGCCAGGACCTTGTCCACCGATCGGGCACAGGCCAGCACTCCCGAGCCGGTGTAGGGCACGCCGAGGATCTCGAGCAGCTCCTGAACGGTTCCGTCCTCGCCGTCGCGCCCGTGCATGGCAATGAACGCGGCATCGGGGGCCGCGTCGCGAAGCCGCTTCATGAGATCCGCGCCGACGTCGATGGCCACGACGTCGTGCCCCAGCCGCCCGAGCGCGTCCTCCACCCGCGCCCCGGACCGCAGCGAGACCTGGCGCTCGAGCGAGCGGCCTCCCTTCAGCACCGCGACCCGCGTCAAGAGCGCCTCGCCCTGCGCTCGCGCTCGGCGGGCGTGGGCATGTGAACCACCTCGGCGCTCGGGGTGTCGGGTGCCGAGCGGTGCTCGCCGGTGAGCGTTCCGTAGAGCTGTACCTGCTCGTTGATGACCTCGCCGATGCGGCGGATGCCCTCGCGGATCGATTCCTCGTCGGAGCCCGAGAAGTTGAGTCGCATCGCGGAGCGCCCGCGGCCGTCCAGGAAGGCCGCCTCGCCCGGCACGAAGGCCACGTTGTCGCGCAGAGCCCGGGCGAGCAGGTCGGTGGTGTCGATGAAGTCCGGCAGCATGGCCCAGATGAACAGGCCGCCGCCGGGTCGCGTCCATTCCGCCTGAGGGGGGAAGTAGTCGGCCAGCGCGTCGAGCATGGTGTCGCGGCGCCTGCGGTAGACGTCCGTGAGCGACTCCACGTAGTCCTCCCAGCGCCCGCGCTCGAAGTAGGCCTGGACCATCAGTTGCGACAGGGTCGAGGTGCACAGGTCCACAGCCTGCTTGCCCAGGTTGATCTTCTCCAGCACCGGCGGCGGAGCCACCACCCAGCCGAGGCGGATCCCCGGTGACAGGATCTTCGAGAACGTGCCCAGGTACATCACATATACGCCCTCGTCGAGCGCATACAGCGGCGGCAAAGGATCTCCCTCGTAGCGCAGCAGGCCGTAGGGGTTGTCCTCGAGCACGAGCAACTCGCGCTCGTGGGCCAGCTCCACCAGCCGGCGCCGGCGCGCCAGCGACATCGTCTCGCCCGCCGGGTTCTGGAAGGTGGGCACGGTGTAGATGAACTTGGGGCGGCGGCCCTCACGCTCGAGCCGGTCGAGGGTCTGTTCGAGCAGGTCGATCCGCATCCCCGCCGCGTCCAGCTCGATCTGCACGACCTCGGCCTGGTAGGCGCAGAACACCGGGACGGCGCCGGGATAGGTCGGCCCCTCCGCGATGATCACGTCGCCGGGATCGATCAGGGTCTTGGTCACCAGGTCGATCACCTGCTGGCCACCGGTGGTGACGATCACGTCCTCGGGGTCGACCCGCATGCCCTCCGCCGCCATCACCGCGGCGATGCAGTCCTTGGTCTCGGGCAGCCCCTCGGTGGGCCCGTACTGGAGGGCCTTGGCGCAGGACTCCGCAGCGATGCGCTGGGTGACCGCGGCGAAGGTGTCCGGCGGGAACGTGCTCGTGTCGGGCAGGCCACCGGCGAGCGAGATGACCTCGGGCCGCGCCGTGACGGCCATCAGGTCGCGCATCGCCGACGACTTCATCACCTTGGTGCGCGACGCGAACAGGGCCGCGTAGCGCTCGAGATCGCGCGAGATGCTCATCGACGGGCCGAGACCGCGGCCCGAGGCCGCCTGTGGTCTATCGTCACCGGCCGCAGGGTACCGACCCTCTCAGCGGCACATGAGCCTCTTCATGGACATCGGCACGGGCGCCGGCCTGGCGGGCGCCACCGGCGTGCGGCCCTATCTGCCGCCGCTGCTCACCGGGGCTCTGGCCCGGGCCGACGCCGGCATCGATTTCGACGGTACGGACTGGAGCTTTCTCGAGTCACCGGTGTTCCTGGGCGCGGTGCTGCTGGTGGGCCTGGCCGCCTATGCCCTCGAACGTTCGGAGGCCGGCTCACCGAGAACCGAGGGCCGCAGCCCGGTGGTGATCTTCAGCGGCGTCGTGGGCATCGTCCTCGGCGCCCTCCTGTTCGCAGGTGCGCTGGCCGACGGCGGTGAGACGAGCTGGATCGGCCTCGTGGCCGGGCCGGTGTGCGCGGCGCTCGGCTGGCTGGCGGTCGGTGGCCTCGTGGAGCGTGCCCGTCGCCGCCTCGACAGCGGCGCCGCGGCGCTGATCACCGTGTACGCCGACACGGCGGCACTCGTGCTGGCGGCGCTCGCGATCTTCGTGCCGCCTCTCTCCTTCCTCGCCCTGATCGGCTTCGTCGTGCTGCTGGCCGGCGGGCGGCGCCGCGAGGGCGAGAAGTACGCCGGCCTGCGGGTCCTGCGCTAGTGCCCGCGCAGCACAAGAAGCTCGTCCTCGCGGTCATCGACTCGCTCAAGCCGGCGATGCTCGACCTCGCCATCGAGGAGGGGCGCGCGCCGGCGCTGGCCGCACTGGTCGAGAGCGGCACCTACGTGCGCGACTGTGTCTCGACCTTCCCCTCCGTGACCCCGGTGGCCTCGGCGGCGATCGCCACCGGCTGCGGTCCCGCCGAGCACCACATCCCCTCCATGAACTGGTACCACCGCGGCGAGGAGCGCTACGTCGAATACGGCTCCTCGTTCCCGGCCACGCGGGCCTTCGGGGTGGTGCGCTCGCTCTACGACACGGTCTACAACATGAACCTCGCGCATCTCACGCGCGGCCACCGGACAGTGTTCGAGCATCTCGACGACGCCGGCCTTCGCACCGCGTGCACGACCTACCTGATCTACCGCGGACGCACCCGCCACGAGCCGTCCGGGGTGAGCGTCTACCGGCGGATTGCGGAGGCGGCCCAGTTCCGCCATCCCGTGTGGGGGCCGAGCGAGCTGTTCTACGCGGACCTGTTCGACTCCCGCAACACCGGCTGCACCTCCGCGCTCGGGATGCCGGGCCAGCGCGACCGTCACACGGGCTGCGTGGGGGCCTACCTGGTCGAGAACGACCTGTTCGACTTCCTGCTCTTCTCGCTGCCCGACAACGACACCCACTCCCACAAGGTGGGCCCGGACGGGCAGGTGGACTCGATTGCCCAGGCCGACCAGGCGCTCGAGCGCATCATGCACGTGGCGGGGGGTCCGGAGGCCTTCCTCGAGCAGCACGCGGTGATCGTCATGTCCGACCACTCGCAGGTGGCGGTCGAGGAGAGCGCGAACCTGGCCGGCGCGCTCGCCGATTGGAGGGTGCTGTTGCCGGCGGACCCGGCGCCGGTGGAGGCCGAGCTCGCGGTCTGTCCCTCGGCCCGCTCCGGGGCGGTCTACGTGCTCGAGGAAGCTCGCCGCGGCGAACTGGTGCCGCAGGTGGTGGGCGCGGTGCGTGAGCTCGGTGGTGTGGATCTCGTGAGTTGGCGCGACAACGGCTGGGCGACCGTGTGGTCGGAGGCCGGGACGCTGCGGTTCCGTCCCGGGGACGCCCTCACCGACGAGCGCGGCCGCGGTTGGGAGCTCGACGGGGACGAGGCCACGCTCTCGCTGGAGGCCGCCGGCGGCAGGCTGACCGGCGAGGAGTACCCGGACGCCCTCGGGCGGCTCTGGTCGGCACTCCGGTGTCCCCACGCCGGCGACGTGCTGCTGTCGGCGGCGCCGGGGGCCGAGTTCGCCGACTGGGGCGGCTCGGATCACGTGGGCGGAGGCAGCCACGGCTCGCTTCACCACGAGGACTCCGAGGGTGTGCTGCTGCTCTGCGGCCTGGAGGCGCCCGAGCGCGAGCGCTGGTCGGTGACCGACGTGACGCCGCTGGTGCTGGATCACTTCGGTGTACCCTCGGCCGGGTGACTGAAGAGGCCAAGGCGCCGGTCGCCGAGCGCCCGCACTCGGTACACCTGCGCGTGCGCACGGGGCTACGCAAGCCACACAACTGGTGGCAGCTGGCCCGCTTCTGCATGGTCGGAGCCTCCGGCTACGTGGTCAACCTGTGCGTCTTCGCCGTCTGCGTCGGGATGCTCGACCTGCACCATCTCGTGGCCGCCACGGTGGCCTTCGTCGCGGCGGTGACCAACAACTTCTGGTGGAACCGCCTCTGGACCTTCCGGGCGCGCGGCGGCCACGCGGGCTTCCAGGCCGCGCGCTTCTTCACGGTCAGCGTGGTGGCCTTCCTGTTCGCCGCGGCCGTGCTGGAGGTCCTCGTCAGCGTGGCCGGCGTGGCGGAGCTCCCGGCGCAGGCGATCTCGATCATCGTGGCCACGCCGCTCAACTTCATCGGGAACAAGATGTGGAGCTTTCACATCGAGCTCTCGCGCGACTGAGGCGCGCCCGGGCCGTCGCCGCCGTGGCGGCGCTGGCCCTGGTCCTGCTGGGGGCGGCGCTCGCGCCCGCTGTGGCCCGGGCCGCCGACCCTGAGCTGCCCAGCTCCCAGACCGAGCCGCCGCGCTTCTTCGAGCGCAGCGCCCACGAGGCCGAGCGCATCGCCACCCGGGCCGACAAGGTACGCGAGGCGCGCGGCGAGGGCCGGCTCGACCCGACGGCCTACACGAGGGGCGTCGGACGCTGGCAGGTCAGCTTCTTCCGCAACGGTGACGAGGTCGTGCAGATCCACGTGGACGACCGCAGCGGGGCGATCCTCGAGGAGTGGTCGGGCGATCAGGTGGCCTGGCGAATGGCTCGCGGGTACGAGGGAGCGTTCGGCCGCAGGTTGAACGCGCCGTACGTATGGATCCCGCTCTGCCTTCTGTTCCTGGTGCCGTTCGTCGACTTCCGCCGCCCGTTCCGGTTGCTGCACTTCGATCTGCTGGTGCTGCTCGCCTTCGGCGCTTCACACTTCTTCTTCAACCGCGGGGAGATCGGGCTCTCGGCCCCGCTCGTGTATCCGGTGCTGGTGTACCTGCTCGCGCGCATGCTGATCACCGGCTTCCGTCGCCGCGACGGCGCGGGGCCGCTCCTCCCTCACGTTCCGCTGGTGGCGCTGGCGGTCCTGCTGGTGTTCGTCGCATCGTTTCGGATCGGCCTGAACGTGGCCGACTCGAACGTGATCGACGTGGGCTACGCGGGGGTGATCGGGGCGGACCGCATCGTCGACGGCGACAACCTGTACGGGGAGGGCTTCTCGCCCGACGTCGAGCGCGGCGACACCTACGGGCCGGTCAACTATCTGCTCTACGTGCCGTTCGAGCAGGCGCTGCGCTGGAGCGGCCGCTGGGACGACCTGCCGGCGGCGCACGGCGCCTCGATCGCCTTCGACCTGCTGGTGATGGGCGGCCTGTTCCTGCTCGGCCGCCGGCTGCGGCCGGGGCGCGAGGGCTTCGGCCTGGGACTGGCCCTGGCCTACGCCTGGACGGCCTATCCCTACACCTCGTTCGTGCTGGAGACGAACTCCAACGACTCGCTCGTGGCGCTGGCCTGCGTGGGGGCGATGCTCGCGCTGACCCTGCCCGGGCGGCGGGCCTCGGGCGCTGTGGCCGCTGTGGCCGTGGCCCTGGGCGCCGCGGCCAAGTTCGCGACGCTGGCCCTGGCGCCGCTGTTCGCCCGGCGTGCTCCGCTCGCCTTCGCCGGCGTCCTTGTGCTCACGCTGGGCGTGACGGTGCTGCCCTTCGTGCCCGACGGCGGCCTGCGTGAGCTCTACGACCGCACGATCGGCTACCAGGCCGGGCGGCCCTCGCCGTTCAGCATCTGGGGTCAGGCGGACTCGCTCGGCTGGCTGCAGACGGCGGTCAAGGCGGCCACGGTGGGCCTGGCGCTGGTGGTGGCCGTGGTGCCGCGCCGGCCGAGCCCGCGGCAGGTGGCTGCCCTCGGCGCGGCCGTGCTGATCGCGGTGCAGCTCACCGCCTCGTACTGGTTCTACCTCTACATCGTGTGGTTCGTCCCGTTCGTTCTCGTCGCCCTCCTGGACGCATACCGCGCACTGCCGTGTGATCGACCTCACGGAATGGACGAGAGGGAGGACGGTCTGGACATGCATGACCCCATTGAGCAGCGAGAACCAGCCGCTCACGCTGTCCGAGCAGCTCGACGCGATGCTCCTGGGCTGGCTTGAGCGTCACGCGGACCAGCACGGGCCGGGATCACCGGGCCTGCGGGCCAAGGCCGTGATGACGATCGCCGCGGCCGCTCTGCCTCAGGTCGAGAAGTTCTGCGCGGCGTGGGGAATGACGCTCGAGCGAAAGTCCACCGCCGTCGCGATCGTCGAGGGACCGGCCCTCCCCGTTGAGGGCTTCTCCGCGATCACGGCGATGTACCGGCGCTGAGCGCCACCAACAGCTGCTCGATGCGAGTGGCCCGGCCGTCGCCGTCGGCCTCCACCAGCACGGCGTTCAGCCATGGGTCCTCGGCCGACGTCTCGAAGCGCACCTGGGTCAGCGTCTGGAAGCGCTCGAGCGCCTGCTCGCGCTTCACGCCGATCACGCCCCCGCGGGGACCGGTCATGCCCACGTCCGTGACGTAGGCCGTGCCGCCCGGGAGCACCCGGGCGTCGGCGGTGGGCACGTGCGTGTGGGTGCCGACGCAGGCGGTGGCGCGCCCGTCCACGTGCCAGCCCATGGCCACCTTCTCGCTGGTGGCCTCGGCGTGCATGTCGATCAGCACCGAGTCGGTCCGGCCGCGCAGCTCGGCGAGCAGGGCGTCGGCCTCGGCAAAGGGGGAGCGCACGGCGTCGAGGAACACCTGGCCGGAGAGGTTGATCACCCCCAGCCGCTGCCCGCCTTGCTCGACCACCGTGTGCCCGCGGCCCGGGCTGCCCTTCGGATAGTTGGCCGGCCGCACGATCCGCTCCTCGCGGTCGAGGAAGCCGTAGACCTCGCGATGGCGGTAGGCGTGGTTGCCGAGCGTGATCGCGTCGGCGCCGGTGTCGAGCAGCTCGCGGGCGGTCTTCTCGGTGATGCCCACCCCGCCGGCCGCGTTCTCGCCGTTGACGATCACGAAATCCGGCTGGTGCTCGTCACGCAGCCCCGGCAGCAGGGTCGCCAGCGTGCGCCGGCCCAGGCCGCCGACCACGTCGCCCACGAATAGAAGCTTCACAACGAGCGATTCTGCCAACCTGCGCGCGGTGGAAACCGGCACGCAGACCGCGACGACCATCGCCGCGCACGATTTGGTCAAACGGTACGGCGAGCGCGTGGCTCTCCGTGGGGTGTCCCTGAGCGCCGGCCCAGGCGAGCTGATGGCGGTGATCGGCCCCAATGGGGCCGGCAAGACGACATTGCTCTCGATCCTGGCCGGGATCCAGCAGCCCGACGAGGGCAGGGTCGAGGCGGCCTCGCACATCGGCTGGGTGCCGCAGCAGGCGGCGCTCTACTCGAAGCTCACGGTGCGGGAGAACCTCACCCTGTTCGCGCGGCTCGAGCACTGCGTCGACCTGGACGCGACCGTCGGGCGCATGCTCGACCTGACCGGGTTGGGTGACCGTTCCGGCGACCTGGTGGGCACTCTGTCCGGCGGAAACCGCCAGCGGGTGAACATCGCGATCGGCCTGCTGGCCGCCCCCGACGTCCTCCTGCTGGACGAGCCGAGCTCGGCGCTCGACCCGCGCCAGCGGGAGCGGCTCTGGGAGTTCATCCTGCGCCTCGCGGGTGAGGGCACCACGGTCCTGTATGCCACCCATCACATCCAGGAGGCCGACCGCTACGCCGACCGGCTGATCGTGCTCGCGGACGGCGAGAACGTCTTCGCGGGACCCCCCGGTGAGCTCGAACGAGCCACCGGCACCACCGGGCTCGACTTCGAGCAGGCCTTCGTCCAGTTCCTGCACCAGCGGGGTCATTAGTAGTCATGCGCTGGCTGCTGCTCAAGGATCTGCGCATCCTGGCCCGCTCGCCCCTCCTGGTGGCGCTGCTGGTGATCTACCCGATCGTGATCGCCGTGCTCATCGGCTTCGCGATCTCGCGCAGCCCGGACAAGCCGGAGGTGGCGATCTACAACGGCCTGGCGGGACAGCCCGCGCAGGTCGAGCTCGGCGGCCGCGAGATCAACCTCGCCCAGGAGGGGCAGCGCCTGTTCGACGCCATCGAGCCCGTACGCACGGACAGCCGCGAGGAGGCGATTCAGAAGGTGCGCGACGGGGAGGTGCTCGGCGCGCTGATCGTGCCCGACGACCTGGCCAGAAAGCTCCAGTCGGGACTCGAGCCCGGGACCGTGGAGGTGGTCTACAACGCCGAGGACCCCGGCAAGCAGCAGTTCGTGGAGAACACCATCACCGCCCAGGTCCAGAAGGCCAACGCCGCGCTCACCAAGCGGGTGGCCGAGGAGGCCCTTCAGCTGCTCGAGCTGATCTCCGATGGAGGCGAGTACAGCTTCCTGGGCCAAGACTTCTCGGTGCTCGGGCTGCGGGAGTCCGAGGAGATCCTGAAGGCGGCGCAGGCCGACCTGCCGGCCGGGTCCGGCGAACGCGAGGAGATCGACCGGGTGATCGCCTTCGCCGAGCTCGCGCGCGAGAACCTGTCCTTCTCCGACGAGGTCCTGGGCGTGGTGGGCGAGCCGCTGCGCGTGGAGGCGACCTCGCTCGACGGCGGCTCCACCTCGCTCGACTCGTTCGCCGTGGCTCTCGCCGTGGCGGTCTCGCTGATGTTCATCACTCTGCTGCTGGCGGCGGGCACGCTCGCTCTCGAGCGGGAGGAGAACGCCTTCTCCCGGCTCGTGCGCGGCCTCGTCTCGCGCACCGGCCTGCTGCTGGAGAAGGCCGGCCTCGCGGCCGTGTGCTCGGTGGCCGTCTCGCTGGTGATGCTGGCCGGGCTCGGCCTGTTCGTGAACCTGGACTGGAGCCGCTTCCCGCTGTGGCTGCTCGCCCTCTCGCTCGGCGCCCTGGCCTTCGCGGCGCTGGGGCTGGCGATCGGAGCGTTCACCCGCGAGGTGCGCGCCGCCTCGCTGCTGGCCTTCATGCTCTGCCTGCCGCTCGCCTTCCTGGCGCTCGTGCCCTCCGGGGCGGTGGCGCCCGCGCTCTACGACGTGATCCGCGCGGTGTCGGCCGCATTTCCCTTCAAGCCCACACTCGATGCCCTGGACGCGGCTCTCAACGACAGCGGCGGGCTGGCGGGACCGCTGCTCCACCTGGCCCTGCTGTTCGTGGTCTTTGGCGGGCTGGCCCGGCTGGCGCTGACCCGCTTCGCCTAGGCCGGCCGCACGTGACCTTCGTGATCGCCCACCGCGGGGCGCCCTCGCCGGGGGTGGCAGAGAACTCGGCCGCGGCGCTGGAGGGTGCCATCGCCGCGGGCGCGGACATGGTCGAGATCGACGTCAGGCGCAGCTCCGACGGGCGGCTCGTCCTTCTCCACGACCGCGTGATCGGCGGGCTGCAGGTGCGACGCTCGACCCTGGCTGCGCTCCAGGATGCGGCCCGGCACGAGCTGATGGAGCTCGCCGCCGCGGCCGAGCTCACCGCGGGCCGCGCCGGGCTCGACGTGGAGCTCAAGGAGGCGGGCCTCGAGGAGGACGCGCTGGCGGCTCTCGGGCCGCTCCTGAATGCGCCGGCGGCCACCGAGGCGCCGGCCCTCATCGTCACCTCCTTTCTGGACGGCGTGCTGCGGCGCTTCAGCCGGGTGGCGCCCTCGGTTCCCACCGGCCTGCTGCTGGCCCGCGCGGGGAGGCGCCTGCCGCTGAGGAGGCTGGCTTTGTGCGGCGCGACCTACGTGCTCCCGCCGGCGCGGTCGCTGCGCTCAGGAGCGCTCGACAGCGCAGCCGAGGCTGAGCGCCCGGCGATTCCCTGGACGCTGAACTCCGAGGAGCAGCTGCGTGCGGCGCTCACGCATCCGGCGGCGACAGGACTGGTCACCGACGACCCGCGTCTCGCGGTGAGCCTGAAAGCGAGGGGCGTTTGACGCAAGCCCACCCCGCCACCCGCCTAGACTCTCTCCCGATGCCCTTCCCCGCCACCCGCCTGCGGCGCCTGCGCAAGACCGGCGTCCTGCGCGAGCTCGTGCGCGAGACCCGGCTCGAGCCCGCAGACCTTGTTCTGCCGATGTTCGTGCAGCTCGGCGAGGGCCGCTCGGCGGTGGAGGCCATGCCCGGCGTGGACCGGCTGTCGATCTCCCACGCGGTCGACGAGGCGGGTGAGGCCGCCGCGCTCGGCATCCCAGCCGTGCTTCTGTTCGGAGTGCCCGCCGAGAAGGACGACCAGGCCTCCGGGGCCT
Organism: uncultured Thermoleophilaceae bacterium; assembly: GCA_963826165.1. Taxonomy (GTDB): domain Bacteria; phylum Actinomycetota; class Thermoleophilia; order Solirubrobacterales; family Thermoleophilaceae; genus JACVRW01. The sequence goes on from CAWGWC010000009.1 coordinate 58,318, forward strand.
ACGACGACGAGGGCGTCGTCCAGCTCGCGGTGCGGGCGATCAAGGACGCTCACCCCGACCTCGTGGTCATGACCGACGTATGCCTCTGCTCGTACACCACCCACGGCCACTGCGGCGTGGTGCTCGAGGACGGGGAGATCGACAACGACCTGACGCTCGAGCTGCTCGCGCGCACCGCGATCTCGCACGCCCGAGCGGGTGCCGACGCCGTCGCGCCCAGCGACATGATGGACGGCAGGGTGGGCGCGCTGCGAGCCCAGCTCGACGCCGAGGGCCACAAGGACCTCCCGATAGTGGCCTACTCGGCGAAGTTCGCCAGCGCCTTCTACGGACCGTTCCGTGAGGCCGCGGACTCCACTCCGGCGTTTGGCGACCGGCGCAGCTACCAGATGGATCCCGCCAACGCCGACGAGGCGGTGCGCGAGGCGCTGCTCGACGTCGAGGAGGGTGCCGACGTGGTGATGGTCAAGCCAGGCCTGCCCTACCTCGACGTGATCCGGCGCGTGAAGGACTCCACCCGCGTGCCGGTGGCCGCCTACAACGTGAGCGGCGAGTACGCCATGGTCAAGGCCGCGGCCGCGGCCGGCCACGTGGACGAGCGGGCGATCGTTCTCGAGAGCCTCACCGCTCTCCGCCGCGCCGGAGCCGACTTCGTGATCACCTATCACGCAAAGGACGCCGCCCGATGGCTCAGCCGGTAGCCAAGGTCCGCAGCCGCAAGGGCGGCTCGGCCGTGCCGCTCGACGACCTCGACAAGCGGCTGCTCAACCTCATGCAGGGCAGCTTCCCGATCGCGCGGCGGCCGTTCGCCCACATCGCGGACCTGGCCGAGGTGGGGGAGGACGAGGTGCTGCGGCGCGCGGCGCGTCTGCTCGACGAGCGCATCATCCGGGAGATCACGCCGATCTTCGACACGCGCGTGCTCGGCTACCGCTCGATGCTGGTGGCCGCCCGCGTGGACGCCGAGAACCCGTGGCGCGCGGCGAAGATCATCAACTCGCACCCAGGGGTCTCGCACAACTACCTGCGCGACCACGACTTCAATCTCTGGTTCACGATCGCCACCGAGCCGGACTCGCAGCTCGGCCTGGAGGGAACGCTCGAGCTGCTCGCGCGGCTCACGGGCGCGGAGTCGGTACGCGAGCTCCCCACGCTGCGGCTGTTCAAGATCCGCATGGACCTCGAGATGGAGAAGGGCACGGACGCGCTGGCCGCGGCGGCCGAGGACAGCGAGTACCTCGAGCCCGAGGCGATCGAGCTGTCCGACGAGGACGTGGACACGATCAGGGCAACCCAGGGCCCGATGCAGCCTGTGGAGCAACCGTTCGCGGCGGCCGCGGCGGAGCTGGGGCTCTCCCAGGACGAGCTGTTCGAGCGGCTCGAGTCGCTCCAGGAACGACGGGCGCTGAGGCGGGTCGCGGCGATCCTGTTCCACCGGCGAGCCGGCTTCTCGGCCAACGGGATGGGCGTCTGGAACGTGCCCGACGAGGACATCCTCGAGCTCGGCCCGAGAATGGCCTCCTTCCGCGGCATCTCGCACTGCTACCAGCGGCCCACGTACGCCGACTGGCCCTACTCGGTCTTCACGATGGCCCACGGACGCTCCAAGGAGGAGTGCGACGCGATCCTCGATTCGATCGCGGAGGACACCGGGATCCACGAGCGGCGCACGCTCTACTCCTCCACCGAGTTCAAGAAGATCCGGCTCCGCTACTTCACCGACGAGCACCGCCAGTGGGAAGCGGAGCACGCGGGATAGCCGCCACCACGCGCTCGGCGGAGGTCTACGAGCGGGCGGTCCGGCTCCTCCCGGGTGGCGTCAACTCGCCGGTCCGGGCGATGCGCTCGATCGGCCGTGACCCCGTGTTCGTGGCGCGCGGCGAGGGCGCCGAGCTGATCGACGTCGACGGCAACCGCTACGTGGACTGGGTGATGTCGTGGGGGCCGCTGATCGCCGGCCACGCCCACCCCGAGGTCGTGGCCGCGGTTGAGGTCGCCGCGGCGGCGGGCACGAGCTTCGGCGCCCCGACGGAGGCCGAGGTGGAGCTCGCGGCCGAGGTGGTGGAGCGGATCCCCTCGGCGGAGATGATGCGCATGACCTCGTCGGGCACGGAGGCGTCCATGAGCGCCGTACGGCTGGCCCGCGCCGCCACCGGCCGTGACCGGATCGTAAAGTTCGCGGGTGCGTACCACGGTCACGTGGACGGCCTGCTGGCCGACGCGGGGTCCGGGCTGGCCACGGCGGGCATCCCGGCCAGCCCGGGAGTCACAGCGGCGCAGGCCGCCGACACGCTGGTGGTGCCCTGGAACGACCGCGCGGGGGTGGAACGGGCGCTGGCCGGCGGTGACGTGGCGGCGCTCCTGTGCGAGCCCTACCCCGCCAACATGGGGCTCGTCCCGCCCGACGACGGCTTCCTGGCCTTCCTGCGCGACGCCGCCCGCGCGCAGGGCACGCTGCTGGTGTTCGACGAGGTGATCTCGGGCTTCCGCGTGGATCCGGGCGGCGCACAGGCCCGCGAGGGGGTGACCCCCGACCTGACGGTGCTGGGCAAGGTGATCGGCGGCGGCCTGCCGGCCGCGGCCTACACCGGGTCGCGCGAGCTGATGGAACGGGTGGCGCCGGCCGGGGACGTCTACCAGGCCGGCACGCTCTCGGGCAATCCGCTGGCCACCGCGGCCGGCCTGGCCACGCTGGGTCTCCTCGATGAGGACGCCTACCTGCAGCTCGACCGCACCACCACCGCTCTCGCGACCGGGTTGCGCGACGCGGCCGTCGGGCTGCCCGTGACCGTCAGCGCCACCACCGGGCTGGTCACCCTGTTCTTCTCGGAGGCCCCCGTGCGCGACTACGAAGGAGCGCGGGCGTGCGATCTCGAGGCGTACGCGGGGTTCTGCCGGGCCATGCTCGACCGCGGGGTCTACCTGCCGCCGTCGCAGTTCGAGGCGTGGTTTCCCTCACTGGCCCACGGCGAGGAGCACCTGCGGCACACGCTCGAGGCGGCCCGCGAAGCCCTGACCGAGGTGCTCGGGTGACGCTGCTCGCTCAGCTCGTGGCAGAGGTGGACCCCGCCGTGGCCCGCCACGGGCTGGCTGCGCCGGGCGAGGGCCGCTTCGAGACCCTCGACGCCGGCGGCGAGCGCCCGTTCGTGCTGGAGGCGGTCTACGAGGGCTACCTCATGCACTACGGCACGCCACGTGCCTTCGAGGGCATGGACGAGGACCTGCGCCTGCTGGCCGGCGATGCGCTGTACGCGTTGGGGCTGGAGCGGCTGGCCCGGGCGGGTGACCTGGAGGCCGTGGCCGAGCTGGCCGACCTGATCTCGGCCAGCGCCCAGGCCCACGCCGAGGGCCGCCCGCGGGACGCGGAAGCGCTCTGGGAGCGCAGCGCAGCGGCCCTCTCACACGCGCCACGATAGGCTCGCGGCGCCTCGCGCGTGATAGCGCCAATCGTGCGCTACGTAACCATGTTGGCACTACTCTTGTAGCCGCGGGACAATCCCCTAGGACACTGTGGCCGATACACCGTCAAAGCCCGATAAGAAGTCGCGATACACCGAAGGTCGCGGCATAGCCGGCGCGTTCGAGGGCGAGACCGTCACCCGCCGCGGGCTCATGACCGGCTCGGCGCTGGCCGCCGGGGGGATCGCGACGATGGCCTTCGCCCTGCCCGGTCTCGGGTTCGCTCTCGGCCCGGTGTTCGAGGACACCTCCCCCTCTCGCTGGCAGGACGTGGGCCCCGAGGACGACTTCAACGAGCAGACGTACGTGCCGCGGGTGATCAACATCGAGGCCTCGATCGGCGAGGCCGGCAAGACCACGATCTACGTCCGCACGTTCAACCCCGAGCGCGACAAGGTGATCGAGGGCCAGGACCCGCAGCCCTACGTCGCGATCTCAACCCGCTGTGCCCACCTCGGTTGTCCGGTGCGCTACATCCAGGCGTCGGGCAAGTTCGTGTGTCCCTGCCACGGCGGGGTTTACGGCTTCGAGGGCCAGGTCGAGGGCGGCCCGCCGGTCCGCCCGCTCGATCGCTTCTACACGCAGGTCACCGGCGGCCGAGTGGAGATCGGCGACCGGTTCTCGCTGAACTCCGAGCTCGAGCGCTTCGCTCCGCGTGACCCGTCGAACCATCTCGACGGGCTCTGGCAGTACCTCTACCCGTCGAGGCCGACCACATGAAGACTCCACAGCTGCCCCGCCCACTGCGCCCCAAGCCCGGCCGTCCAGGCGAGAACGGGAACGGCAACGGCAACGGTGCCCGCCGCAACGGCGGGAACGGCGCCGTGGTCGCCCCGCCCAAGCCCACGGTCAAGGACGCCGCGACGGAGGGTGCCGCGGCGTCGATCGGCTGGGTCGAGGAGCGCACCGGGCTCACCCCGTTCCTGCGCGGATTCCTCTTCCGTAAGACGCCCAAGGGCACCAACTGGTTCTACACGCTCGGCTCGGCCACGATGTTCGCCTTCCTCTCACAGGCCGTGACCGGGGTGTTCCTGGCCATGTACTACGAGCCGGATCCGACGCGCGCCTACGAGTCGGCATCGCGCATCACCAACGAGGTCTTCCTCGGCGAGTTCGTGCGGGGCATGCACAAGTGGGGCTCGACGGTGATGATCATCCTGATCTTCCTTCACATGGGCCGCACGTTCTTCTTCGGGGCCTACAAGTACCCGCGCGAGATCAACTGGGTGATCGGCGTCGTGCTGCTCGTGCTCACCCTGGCCATGGGCCTCACCGGTTACCTGCTGCCCTTCGACCAGCGGTCCTTCTGGGCCACGGTCGTGGCGGTCAACATCAACGCTTCGGGTCCGATCGTCGGTCCCTACCTGGCCGACTTCCTGAGAGCGGGGGCGGAATTCGGGCCCACCACGATCTCGCGCTTCTACGCGTTGCACATGCTCGCCATACCCGGGCTGATCGCCGCGCTGATCGGCGCTCACCTCTACCTGGTGGCCAAGCTCGGCACCACGGCTCCGCCGTGGCTGAAGGCCGAGAAGAAGGACCTCCTCCGCGAGGAGATCTGAAAGTCGTATGAACGCACGCGAGCGCGAGCAGTACCTGCGCGAGTACTCGATACTCAAGAGCCAGGGGAAGCCGTTCTTCCCCTACGCCGTGGCCAAGGACTCGTGGATGGCCGCGTTGGTGCTGTTCGTGATCATCGCGATGTCGATCCTCTTCGGAGCCGAGCTCGGCCCGAAGGCGGATCCCACCACCACCACCTACACGCCGCGGCCGGAGTGGTACTTCTTCTTCCTGTTCGAGCTGCTGCGCGTGGTCAAGCCGCCCTCGCTCGTCTTCCTGGCCACCATCGGCATTCCCACGATCTGCCTGATGCTGTTGCTGCTGCTGCCCTTCTACGACCGGGGCCCGCAGCGCAACCCGCTGCGCCGCCCCATCGCCGTGGCCGCCGGCATCGCCACGATCGCCGCGATGGGCTACCTCACGATCCTCGGCGCGCTGGCGGGATCGCCCACCGAGATCGAGCTTGCCACCGCGCCGCAGTACGAGGAGGGCAAGGAGGTCACCGCCTCGTCGGGCTGCCTGGCCTGCCACAAGATCGGCGAGAACGGCGGCGCCCTCGGCCCCAACCTCACCGACATCGGCACGAAGCTGGGCCCTCAGGCCATCGAGCGCACGCTCCTCAACCCCACCTCGCCGATGCCGTCGTTCCAGTCGCTCAGGGACGAGAGCCCCGAGCAGTTCGACCAGCTGGTCGAGTACGTGGCCTCTCTCAAGGGCGAGGAATAGCGTGAGCGGGGCCGGCCCCGCCTCCGGCACTCTGCCCGCCACGCAGGTGCGGGTGATGTTCGACCGGGTTGCCCGCGGCTATGACCGCATGAACTCGGTGATGACTGCCGGGATGCACCACCGCTGGCGCGAGCGCGCGGTGGACGTGGCCCGGGTGGGTCCCGGCTCGCAGGCACTCGACGTGGCCAGCGGCACCGGTGACCTGGCCATCGAGCTGGCCGGGCGAGGAGCGACCGTGACGGGCATGGACTTCTCGCCGGCGATGCTCGAGCTGGCGCGGCGCAAGCACCCCGGGATCCGCTTCGAGGAGGGCGACGCCCTCGCGTTGAGCTACGACGACGGCGAGTTCGACGCCGTTACCGTGGGCTTCGGCGCCCGCAACTTCGGCGATCTCGATCAGGGCCTTCGCGAGATGACGCGGGTGACCCGGCCGGGCGGGCGGGTGGTGGTGCTCGAGATCACCACCCCGCAGAAGCCGCCGCTCTCGTGGTTCTTCCGGGCCTGGTTCGACCGTATCGTGCCCCGGCTCGGCCGCCTCACGGGCGCGCCCGACGCCTACGTGTACCTGCCCTCGAGCGTCCGCCGCTTCCCCGGTCCCGAGGAGCTGGCGGCACGGATGACGGCCACGGGTCTGACCGACGTGCGTTGGATCCTCACCGCCGGAGGGATCATCGCTGTGCATTCCGGCACCCGCGTCTCGTGAACGTGAACACCGCGCAGGCCCAGCTTGGTGCCGTGCTGGCGGCAGGTGGCCCCGAGCTCACGCGGCTGCTCGAGGAGACCGAGCGTCGCCTGGCCGAGATCGCCGCGCAACACGGCGAGGTCCTGGCCGCGCACGCCGACGGCACGTTGGCCGCGGGCGGCAAGCGCCTGCGGCCGATTCTCGTCTTTCTGTGCGGCGCGGGCGACCGTCGCCGGCTCGTGGGCGCCGCGACCGCGGTGGAGCTGCTCCACATGGCCACGCTCGTGCACGACGACGTGCTCGACCGTGCCGAGCTGCGGCGTGGGCGCCCGACGGTGTTCGCGGCCGCTGGCCGGAAGGCCGCCACCGCCACCGGCGATCTCCTGTTCTCACGAGCCTTCGCCGAGCTGGCGCACCCGGGGGGCGAGGAGCCGGTGCGGGCCCTGTCCACGGCCTCTTCGGCACTGGCGCGCGGCGAGCTCGTACAGCGGGCCGATGCCTGGGACGCCGCGGTTAGCGCCGAGCGTTACCGGGAGCGCTGTCGCCTGAAGACCTCCAGCCTGTTCGAGGCCTCTGCCCGGCTGGGTGCGCTGTTCGGGGGACGCGCCGACCTCGCAGGGGGTCTCGGGCGCTTCGGCGCGCGCATCGGGCTGGCCTTTCAGATGCTCGACGACGTGCTCGACGTCTCGGGTCCGTTCGAGCGCACGGGAAAGCCACGCGGCACCGACCTGTTGGACGGCACGGTCACCCTGCCTCTGATCCTCGCCCGCACGCACGACGCGGATCTGGCCGCCCTCGACCTGCGCGCCACGGTCACCGGGCCCGAGGAGGCGGCGGCGGTGTGCGACCGCATTGCGGCCACCGGCGCGCTCGACGAGGCGCGCGAGGAGGCGCTGACCGAGGTGGCTGCGGCGAAGGAGGAGCTCGCGGGGCTCGATCTGACGGCCGAGCGCGAGCACGCCCTGACGCTCGTGGCCGACGGCGTGGTGGAACGCTACGCCTAGGCGCCGGCGCCTACGCGAGGAGCGGAGCCCGAGCGGTGGTCGGGCGAGCACCGCAGCGTCTGTCCGATCTCCTAGAAATCCTCGGGGAGGATCGCGTCGGCAGTGAGCGCCCCGACGAAGCGGTCGATCTCCTCGCCCATGTTGGCGCGAAGCAGCCGCTGGTAGTCGCGCGCCAGCGCGTCGCCGCCGCGGTCGAGCTCTTCGTCGAGCAGCTCGACGTTCTGCTGGGTGAACACGCCCTCGCGATAGATCTCGCAGTTCGGGCAGTGCAGAAGGACGGTCCAGTTGTCCGGGCCGGCCTCGTCCCAGCTGACCGGGTAGACGAGCTCCGAGGAGCAGTCGATGCAGACGTGCAGGTCCTGATAAGGCTCGGCCGGGGGATGCTCGGGCGTCTGAGGCTCGATATGCGAGGGAACATCGGTCTCGCCGTCCTTGAAGTAGACGACCTCGATGGTCTTCCCGCTGGGGAGTACCACGCGCTTCACATAGTGGGTTTGTTCTTCGTGGCTATCCATCTCTCGCATCCTCTTGCTCCCGGTATCGGCACTGCGCGGGCGAACTTGAAGAAAACTTCGCCCGGCTTGTTGTGAGCCCAACCGGCTGGGGCGTAATTACTTACGACGAGGACCACGGATTGGATGCGATGGATCACACAGGCCGCGGCCCGCGCGAGGTCTAGACTGCGGCGGCCCGTGGTTCTGAGCGACCGCACCATCCTGGCCGAGATCGAGGCGGAGCGCATCGTGATCGATCCGTTCGACGAGACCCTCGTCCAGCCGGCGAGCGTGGACGTACGCGTTGACCGCAGCTTTCGCGTGTTCCACAACGCGCGCTACCCCTACATCGATGTGCGCCAGCCGATGGAGGACCTGACCGAGTTGGTGCAGGTCCACGACGATGAGCCGTTCATCCTTCACCCGGGGGAGTTCGTGCTCGGCCAGACGCTGGAGCGCGTGACGCTGCCCAACGACCTCGTGGCCCGACTCGAGGGCAAGTCCAGCCTCGGCCGCCTGGGTCTGCTGATCCACTCCACGGCCGGCTTCGTGGACTCGGGTTTCTCGGGCAACCTGACGCTCGAGCTGTCGAACGTGGCCAACCTCCCCATCACGATCTACGAAGGAATGCCGATCGGGCAGATCTCGTTCATGCGCATGGACGGTCCCGTCGAGCACCCGTACGGCTCGCGGGACACCGGCTCGAAGTACCAGGGCCAGGCGGAGCCGACGCCCAGCCGCTTCTACCTGAACTTCGACAAACGGGATTAGTCAGCACCGCTACCATGAACTAGACCATGCCGACGCCTGGGCCTCTCGAGATCATCATCGTCCTGATAATCGTGCTCGTCATCTTTGGGCCGAAGCGCCTGCCGGACCTGGGCAAGTCACTCGGTCGTGGGATGCGTGAGTTCAAGGACTCCGTGACCGGCAAGGACAAGGAGCACGAGCAGATCGAGTCGATGAAGACGGTGGGTGACGACCCCGAGCCGTCGGCCACGACGGCCACCACCACGGCCGCCCCCCGCGAGCAGCAGTCCTAGCCGTCACGGGCGCGTAGGGAGTGCGGCGCGTCCGCCCGATAGACCACGAGGACCGGCTCTCGGTGGTCGAGCACCTCGACGAGCTGCGCACGCGGCTCATCTTCTCGGCGATCGCCTTCGGCGTCGCCTGGGCATTCACCGCCTGGCAGAACCACGCGATCCTGGAGATCGTCAACGAGCCGCTGCCACAGGGGATCGAGCCGATCACGCTGGCGCCCGCCGAGGCGTTCTACACGACCCTGACCAACTCGGCCTACGCCGCCCTGTTGATATCGATGCCGGTGATCCTCTACCAGCTCTACGCGTTCGTGCTCCCGGCCTTCAGCCCGTCGGAGAAACGCGTGGCCAAGCCGATGCTGTGGCTGATCCCGATCCTGTTCATCACGGGCGTGGTGTTCTGCTACTTCGTGGTTCTCACTCCGGCGCTCGACTTCCTGCTCAACTTCAACGCGGACGAGTTCAACACCCAGGTCCGGGCGCGCGACTACTACTCCTTCGTGACCCTGCTGATGCTGGCCATGGGCATCGGCTTCCAGATCCCGGTGGGCGTGGTTGCTGCCTGCCGCCTGGGCATCACCACCCCCGAGAAGCTGCGCAAGAACCGCCGCTACGCCATCGTCGCGATAGCGGTGCTGGCAGCGCTGCTGCCCACGCTCGACCCGCTCACGCTGATCCTCGAGATGATCCCGCTGCTGCTTCTCTATGAGCTCAGCATCTGGCTGGCGTCGGCCCTCGGCCGTCCCGCGCCTGACGTGGCCCCGGAGGCCGCGTCGGCCGAAGGCTCGTAGCTAGCCTACGCCCCAATGCTGTTCGACCTCAGAGGCAAGCGCCGCCGGCTGGTGCAGTTCACCTACCTGATGCTCGCCCTGCTGATGGGCGGCGGCCTCGTGCTGTTCGGCATCGGCGGCGACGTCTCGGGCGGCCTGTTCAACGCCTTCGAGGACGGCGGTGGAAACGGCAGCGGCAACCAGGCGATCGAGGATCGAATCGACGATCAGGAGGAGCGGCTGCAGCGCAATCCGCAGAACACGGCCCTGCTCCAGGAACTGGTTCGGGAGTACTACCAACTGGCCACCGCCCAGCAGGTGCAGGGCGCCACCCAGTTCTCGGCCGACTCGCGCGACGAGCTGCGCAAGGCGGGTGCCTACTGGCAGCGCTACGTCGCGGCGGAGCAGGAGAACCCCAGCGCGGACACGGCGCTCTTTGCCCTGCGCATCTACGACGTGGGCGCGCTCAACCAGCCCAAGCAGGCGCAGAAGGCGGCGGCGCTGGTGGCGGAAGCCCAGAACGACTCGACCTCCTACCTCCAGCTGGCCGCGTACGCGGCACTGGCGAAGGACAAGCGCACCGCCGACCTGGCCGCGGAGAAGGCGATCGATCTCGCTCCCAAGGACCAGAAGAAGGAGATCCGTGAGCAGGCCGAGCAGCAGGCCAAGCTGATCCAGCAGCAGCAGAGGGCGCAAGCTCCGAGCGGCTGACGTAGGCTTACGCTCTGGCCGGCGGGGGTTCCGGAACTCGAAGCGACAGGAAACACGTGAACTTTCACATCGAAGACGAGGCGGTTGACGACTCCACCCACGTAATCGAGCTCGGCGGCGAGGTCGATCTCTACACCGCGCCCGAGTTCAAGGAGCGCATGGTCGAGCTGATCGAGTCGGGCAAGAAGCAGATCGTGGTCGATCTGTCCAAGGCCACCTTCATCGACTCCACCACGCTCGGCGTGCTCGTCGGCGGAGTCAAGCGGCTGCGCCCGGCCGGCGGATCGCTGGCCCTGGTCTGCACGGATGACAACATCACCAAGATCTTCGAGATCACCGGGCTCGACCGCGTGTTCCCGATTCACTCCTCCCGCGAGGAGGCGCTCGACGCGGTGACCTCCGGCGCCACGGAGTAGGCCCTTCCGAGCGTCTTCTAGAATCGCGAGCTCGGGCCGTTAGCTCAATTGGCAGAGCAGGAGACTCTTAATCTCAAGGTTGTAGGTTCGATTCCTACACGGCCCATCTAGACGTGGCCGAAGCACTCACAACCACCGCGGAGCTGGCGTCCCTCGACGGGCGGGTCATGCCCGCCGGCGAGGCCACCATCCCGGCGACCGACGAGGGCTTGCTCCGCGGCGACGGCGCCTTCGAGGTCATCAGGGTCTACGACGGACGGCCGTTCGCGCTCACCGATCACCTCGACCGGCTGGAGCGCTCCGGCCAGAACCTGCGGCTGCCCGACGTCTTCCGCTCCGAGCTCGAGGAGGAGATACCCGAGCTGCTGGCCGAGCGTGGGGGCGGGGACTTCGACGGCTGCCTGCGCGTGGTCATCACCCGCGGCGGCCACCGGCTGCTGCTGACCGAGCCACTGCCCGCGTCACCGGAGCGCATACGGCTGGGCGTGGTGGAGTACGCGCCCACGCGAGTGCTCGACGGGGTCAAGTCTCTCTCGTACGGCGCCAACATGCTGTGTGGGCGCCTCGCCCGCGAGCGCGGCTTCGATGAGGCGCTGCTCGTGACCCCACACGGGAGGGTCCTCGAGGCCCCCACCTCGTCGCTCTTCTGGGTGGAGCGGGACGGGACGATCTGCACGCCGCCGCTGAGCGAGCACATCCTCGCCTCGATCACGCGGGCGCGGGTCATGGAGGAGATCACCGTGACCGAGCGGTCCTGCACGATGGACGACCTGCGCTCGGCCAGCGAGGCCTTTCTCGCCTCCACCACGCGCGAGGCCCAGTCGATCGCGGCGATCGAGGACATCGAGCTCGACGAGGGCGAGCGCACGCGGGCGGCGCGGACGGCTCTGCAGGCACGCATCGAGAAGGAACTGGCCGACGCGGGTTGAAAACGAACGCTCGCACGCGCCGCGCGCTCGCCACCTGAATCTGGGGCTAGCCGCGGTCGCGCGGCTGCGGGTCGATTCGGTGCGACACGTACCAGGCCACGTGCTTGATCACGTCGGTGGCGAGGCCGAGCACGCTGCCCGCGCCTCCAAGGAGCTTCCTGCCCATCCCAGTGACCATCGTAGGACCGACACCCGATCGATTCGACCATGCGCATCGCCACGATCATCGGTAATCGCCCGCAGTTCGTGAAGGCCGCGGCCGTCTCGCGCAAGCTGCGCGACGTTGGCGACGAGCTGATCATCAACACCGGGCAGCACTACGACGACGAGCTGTCCACGATCTTCTTCGAGGAGCTCGGCGTACCCCGGCCCCACCGCGAGCTCGATGCCGGAGGGGGCTCGAACACCACCCAGACGGCGCGCATACTCGCGGCGCTGGAGCCAGTCCTGGCCGAGCTCGATCCCACCCTCACGCTGGTCTACGGCGACACCAACTCCACTCTGGCGGGCGCGCTCGCCTCTGCCCAGGCGGGTGTGCCCGTGGGTCATGTGGAGGCCGGCATGCGCTCGTTCGACCGAGCGATGCCCGAGGAGCTCAACCGGGTGCTGGCGGACCACGCGAGCGACCTCCTTCTCTGCTCGACGGATACGGCCGTGGCCAACCTCGAGCGTGAGGGGGTGGCCGGGGAGGTGCACCTGGTGGGTGACGTGATGGCCGATGTGTCGCTCGCCTTCCGCAGCATCGCCCAGGAGCGCTCGCGCATCATCGAGGAGCTCTCGCTCGAGCCGGGCTCGTACCTGGTGGTGACCGCGCACCGCGCCGGCACCGTTGACGACCCGGTCCGGCTGGAGCAGCTGGTGGCGCTGCTCCACGCCCTGCCGGGACCGGTGGTGTTCCCGGTCCATCCCCGCACCCGGGCCCGACTCGAGGAGGCGGGCCTGACGGACGAGCTCGGCGGCGTCATCCTCGCGCCACCGCTCGGCTACCTGGACTTCCTGGAGCTCGTGCGCAACGCGCGGGCCGTGCTGACCGACTCCGGTGGGGTGCAGAAGGAGGCCTATCTCCTAGGCGTTCTCTGCGTGACCTTGCGAGATACGACGGAATGGGTGGAAACGGTGGAGACGGGCTGGAACGTACTGGTGGGGCTGGACCTGGCCGCGGCGCAGGAGGCTCTGCTGCGTCCCCGTCCTGACGAGCGGCCCGAGCTCTACGGCGGGGGACACGCCGCCGATCGTGTCGCCGAGGTGCTCTCGGCCTACACTGAGCGACTATGAAGATCGGGGTCGTCGGGCTGGGTTATGTCGGCCTGCCGCTCGTGGTGGCGTTCTGCACGGAGGGCCATGAGGTCACCGGTGTCGACGCCGACCCGCGGGTGGTGGAGGGCCTGCGAGCCGGCCGCTCACATATCGAGGACGTATCGGACGCGACTCTCGCGGACATTGCCGGGCGCTTCTCACCCAGCACGCGCTACGCCGACCTGGCCAAGGTGGACGCCATTCTCGTGGCCGTCCCCACGCCTCTCACGCCCAACCGCGAGCCGGACCTGCAGCCCCTCGTGGCTTCGGGCAGCGCACTCGCCGACGTGCTCCAGGTGGGACAGCTCGTGGTGCTCGAGTCCACCACCTATCCGGGCACGCTGCGCGAGCGCTTCGTTCCGTTGCTCGAGGAGTCCGGACTGGCGGCGGGGCGGGACTTCTTCGCCGCCTTCTCGCCCGAACGCATCGATCCCGGGCGCACCGACTACACGCTGCGCACCACGCCCAAGGTGGTGGGTGGTCTCACCGACGAGTGTCTGCGCCGCGCCCAGGAGTTGTACGGGGCGGTCTGCGACGAGGTCGTGACCGTTTCGACGCCCGAGGCCGCCGAGCTGACCAAGCTGCTGGAGAACATCTTCCGCTCGGTCAACATCGCGCTGGTCAACGAGCTGGCCATCCTCTGCGACCGGATGGACATCGACGTCTGGGAGGTCGTCGAGGCGGCTGCGACCAAGCCCTACGGCTTCATGTCGTTCAAGCCCGGGCCGGGCATGGGCGGGCACTGTCTTCCCGTCGATCCGTTCTACCTCTCCTGGCGCGCGCGGGAGTTCGACATGCAGACCGAGTTCGTGGAGCTCGCCGGCGAGGTGAACCAGCGCATGCCCTACTTCTGCGTGGATCGCGTGGGTCGCGCCCTCAACGACCACGCCAAGGCGGTGCGGGGCTCGCGGGTGGCCATCTTCGGCGTGTCGTACAAGCCGGGCGTGGGCGATCTCCGCGAGTCACCCGCGCTGCGGATCATGCGGCTGCTGCGCGACCAGGGCGCTGACGTGGTCTACCACGACGATTTTGTCCCGGAGCTGCCCGACTTCGGGCTGCGCTCCGAGTGGCCCGAGGACGCGGACTGCACAGTGATCGTCACTGCCCATCCCGACCTCGACCTGGAGCGGGTGGTGCGAGAGTCGAACCTTGTGGTGGACTTCCGCGGGGTGACCCGCGGCATCGAGGCCGGCAACCTGATCCGGTTGTGACCCCGGCGCTGAGCGCGGCGCTGCAGGCATCCGATCGGGCTCCGGGGCTGCTCCTCGGTGACGGAGTGGAGCTGCCGGCGAGCGCGGAGCTCGGTGGCCACGTGATCGTGCACGCGGGCAGCGTGGTCGGCGAGGGTGCCCGCCTCCAGGACGGATGCGTCGTCGGCAAGCCGCTGGCCCTGGGCGTTCGGTCCAGCGCGGCCGGCGCCGCCACGGCCACTGAGACCGTCGTGGGGGCCGGCTCGACCGTCGGCGCCGGGGCGGTGCTGGTGGCGGGCGCACGGATCGGTGAGCGCTGCGTCGTGGCCGACCAGGCCCACGTGCGGGAGCGGACCTCCATCGGCGACGAGAGCGTGGTGGGCCGGGGCGCCTCGGTGGAGAACGACGTCTCCGTGGGGGCGCGCGTGCGGATGCAGACCGGCGCCTACGTGACCGCGTGGTCGGTGGTCGAAGACGACGTGTTCGTGGCGCCGAACGTGACGCTCACCAACGACCCCACCGCGGGCCGGCGCGGCGCCGGGGTGGAGCTGCGCGGGGCGACTCTGCGACGTGGCTGCCGGATCGGTGCGGGCGCCGTGCTGCTGCCGGGGGTCGAGGTGGGCGAGGACGCCTTCGTGGCCGCGGGCGCCGTGGTCACCGGCAACGTGGCGGCCGGAGCCCTGGTCATGGGCGTGCCGGCCCGCACCCGGGACTCGTGATGGCGCTGCGCCGCCGGCGCCGGGCGCTCTCCCCGGGCCGGGGCACGCTCGTCCTGGGCGCGCTGGCCACGGGCGCGGTGGTGGCGGTCGTGGTGGGCGAGGTGGGCCGCGTCTGGAAACGCGGCCGCGCACCGCTGCCGAGCGAGGGCGATCACTTCCTGCTCGCCGCTGAGGAGGCCGTGGCCGAGACGGCCGAGGTGGCCCGCGCGGGCTATCGCGGCGGGTCCACGCGCGAGAACTCGATGTTCAACCTGCTCACCTCGTTCGCTGCGACCTTCATCGCCGTGCGCAGCGTGACCTACCTGTTGCGCGACCGGCGCAGTGTCGGGCCGTTTCGCAACGTGCGCCTCGGCCGGCGCCACATTCACCACTTCGTGCCCGGGATCGTCATCGCCTTCGCCGCGGGCGCCGCGGCGATCCTCACCCGCGACGAGGACCTGGAGCCCTGGCTCGCCATACCGTTCGGGGTGGGAATGGGGCTGACGCTCGACGAGTCGGCGCTTCTGCTCGAGCTCGAGGACGTCTACTGGACGCGCGAGGGCCTGCTCAGCGTCCAGATCACGCTGGCCGTGATCGCGCTGCTGGGAGCGCTCGCTCTGGGACTACGGGTGCTGCGCCGCGGCGAAGAGGTCGTGCTCGACTGAGGTCCTGACGCCGGAACCTCCGTCATCGGTGCTTTGATTGCGCCCATGGAAAGCGGACCACCCTCGCCCGACCAACCCAGAGAGCCCGGCTCGCCCGATCCCCCCGACGGGCCTCAGGCGCCCGCCTCACCCCAGTCGCCGGCCGCTCCCCCGCCTGCCGCCCCCGCGCCGGGGCCGGAGGCCCCTCCCGGGTACTCGGGTCCGGTGCCGCCGGGAGGCTGGGAGCAGCCGGTGGGCCAGCCGGTCGGCTGGACCGGTGCCATGGGGGGCAGGCCGCTGTCCGGCTGGTGGCCACGCGTTGCGGCGCAGCTCATCGACTGGCTGATCCTCACCATCCCGGTGATCGTGCTGACCATCGTGATCGTGGCCATCGCTGCGGGAAGCGAGGCCGGCGCCGTCGTCACGGGGATCATCGCCTTCCTGGCCTACGTGGTGGCCGCGCTCTTCTACGCGCCCGTGCTGATGAAGCGGCCCGGGCCACACAACGGGCAGACCTGGGGCAAGCAGGCAATGAGCATCACGGTCATCCGCGACACGGGTGAGGAGATCGGGCTCGGCTACGGGTTCCTGCGCGAGATCGTCATCAAGCAGCTGCTGTTCGGCTTCGTGGGCGGCTTCTTCTTCTCGATCCCCACGATCGTGAACTACCTGTGGCCGCTGTGGGACGACCAGAACCGGGCTCTCCACGACATGCTCGCGAAGAGCCACGTGGTCAGGACCGACTAACGAGCTGCGGTCAGGCCGCCGCCGTCGGACCGAGCCGCTCGGCCGCGTCGGTCCAGATCATCTCGTCGCGGCCGGGGCCAACGCCGATCATCACGATCGGTACTCCCAGGAACTCGGAGATGTAATCGAGATAGGCCCGGGCGTTGGGCGGCAGGTCCTCGGCCGAGCGGGCGCCGGTGATGTCCTCGTGCCAGCCCGGGAGCTGCACGAGATCGCTGTGCGCCTTGTGGAGGATCGACTGGTGATAGGGGAACTCGTCGAACGTGGCGCCCTCCGGGGCGAGGTAGCGAACGGCGACGTTGAGCGGGTCGATCCCCGTGAGCACGTCGAGCTTGGTGACCACCAGCCCGGTCAGCCCGTTGATCCGGACGGCGTAGCGAAGAGCCACGAGGTCGAGCCATCCGGTGCGCCGCGCGCGGCCCGTGGTGGTGCCGTACTCGCCCCCCGCGTCGCGGATGCTCGCGCCGAGCTGGTCGTCGAGCTCCGTGGGGAATGGCCCGGCGCCCACGCGAGTGGTGTAGGCCTTGGCGATACCCCAGACCTCATCGATCGAGCGCGGCCCGACGCCGGCGCCGGCGCACGCCGCCCCCGCCACCACGTTGGACGACGTGACGAACGGGTAGGTGCCGTGATCGATGTCTAGCAGGGTGCCCTGAGCGCCCTCGAACACCACCAGGCCGTCATCGTCGAGCACTCGCCAGGCGATCGGGGCGGTGTCCGCGATGTGAGGCTCCAGCCTGTGACCGAGGATGCGGTACTCCTCGGTCATCGTGTGGAGGTCGAGCTCAGGGTCCTTGGAGTACGGACGCAGCATCAGCCGCTTGGGCTCCATCGCCGCGTAGATCTTCTTGCGCAGGATCTTCTCGTCGAGCAGATCCTGGACCCGGATGCCCAGGCGCGACGCCTTGTCCGCGTAGCAGGGGCCGATGCCGCGGCGCGTCGTGCCGATTTGGAGCTTGCCGAGCTTGGCCTCGCCCTCTTGGTCGAGGAGCTTGTGGTAGGGCATGATCAGGTGGGCGTTGGCTGAGATCCGGAGGCCGCTGATGTCGATCCGCCGGCGCCTCAGCCCGTCGATCTCGGCGGTGAGGACCTTGGGGTCCACCACCACTCCGTTGCCGATGGCGCAGAGCTTGCCCGGATAGAGGATCCCGGACGGGATCAGGTGGAACTTGAAGGTCTCGCCGTCCCGGACGATGGTGTGGCCGGCGTTGTTGCCCCCCTGAAAGCGGATCACGAGATCGGCCTGCTCGGCGAGCAGGTCCACGACCTTTCCCTTGCCCTCGTCGCCCCACTGGGCGCCGACTATCACCAGTCCCGGCATCGAGCGGTCGAGTCTAGTGTCGCCTGGAGGCCGGGCCGCCCCGGCTCACGCGCCCTGCGCCGCCATGCGCAGGTCGGGACCCATGATCGGTATGGGGTCGTCGCAGATCTCGACCAGCCTGGAGACGGTCCGCGCACCGATCTGCCTGCGCAGCCGCGCGATGGGATCGAACTGCCCCTCGGCCTCGCGCACGCCCACCTCGCTGCTGAGCCGCTCGAGCCGGTCGAGGATTCTGCGCAGCTCGTCGAGGTCGCGGCCGTCGAACCGCCCGCCCTTGATGGTTTCGCGCAGCTCCCGCGCGCCCGCGATCAGCATCCGGCCAGGGGCCTCGGGATCGGCGTCGGGGATGTTGGTGGTGACCACGATCGAGCGGCGATCCTGCCAGCGCTCGTTGACGATGGAGTAGAGCTGCTCCAGCACCCACTCGGTCTGCTTCTCGGCGCCGAGGTCGTCGAGCACGAGGAGATCCACGGAGCAGAGGCGGCGAAAGAAGGCCAGGTAGTTGTCGCTCGCGTCGCGGTCGAACGTGCGCTTGATCTCGGCGAGCAGGCGAGGGACCGGGTAGACGGCATAGGAGCGCCCGGCGTCCTTGGCGGCCTTGGCCAGGAGGATGGCGAGGGAGGTCTTGCCCGTGCCGACCGGGCCGTCGAACCAGAGCCCGCGGCCGTTCTCGAGGTTGTCGTCGATGGCGCGCACGAATGCGCGTACGGGCCGCAGCACGAGCGAGTCCAGCGACACGATCGGCTCGCGGTCGAACGAGACCTCGAGGAAGCGCCGCCCGATGCCGGTGCCGATGCCGCCGCTGAGTGCCTTGCGCCGCCGCTGCTCCCGGCAGCGGCAGGGACGAGCCTCGTTGGTCTCCTCGTCGAGCACCCAGGTCGAGCCGTCGCACTCCGCGAACGGACAGACCCGATCCTCGGTGTCCACCGGGCGCAACATCAGCCGCTGCCGTTCTGATCGGGCGCCGGGTCGCCACTGCGCTCGCGGTACATGCTGCTGAAGCGGGGATAGCGCGGCTGGAAGGTGAGCGTGACCTCGCCGACCGGCCCGTTGCGGTGCTTGGCGAAGATGATGTCGGCCTCGCCCAGACGCTCCGACTCGCGGTCGTAGTACTCCTCCCGGTAGACGAACATGACCACGTCCGCGTCCTGTTCCACCTGGCCGCTCTCACGCAGGTCGGACAGCATGGGAATGGGCGGGTTGCGCGACTCCACCGCGCGCGAGAGCTGGGACACGGCGATCACGGGGATCTCGAGCTCGCGCGCCAGGATCTTCAGCCCGCGGCTTATCTGGCCAACCTGCTCGACGCGGCTGTCCGCCCGCCCGTCGGGACGAATCAGCTGGAGGTAGTCGACGATCAGCAGGCCGAGCCCGTTCTCGGCGCGAGAGTGCAGGCGACGCGCCTTGGCGCGCATCTCGAGCACGCCGATGTCGCTCGAGTCGTCGATGTAGATGGGGGCCCGCGCGAGCTTCTCCACCGCCCGCAGGACCTTCGGCCAGCGATCGGCCTTGACCCGGCCCTTGCGCAGCTCGTCGCTCGACACCTTGGCCTGCGACGCGATGAAGCGGTGGGCCAGCTCGGTCTCTGACATCTCGAGCGAGAACAGGGCCACCGGCTTGCCGGCCTCGATGGCGGCGTTCTCGGCGATGTTGGTGGCGAGCGTTGACTTTCCCATCGAGGGCCGGGCCGCGACCACGATGAGGTTGCCGGATTGGAACCCACCCGTGAGGTCGTCGATGTCGTGGAAGCCGCTGGGCGTACCCGTCAGCCCGACGTCGCTGCGCGACAGCTCCTCGAGCTTGTCGATCTCGTCGTGGAGGACGTGCTCGATCGTCCTCATCTCGGCCGTGCCGCCGTCGTGGCCGATCTTGAACAGCACCGACTCGGCGCGCTCGATCAGCTCGTGAGCCTCGGCTCGCCGCCCCAGCACGTCGTCCTGGATCTCCCGCGTGGCGGAGAGCACGCTTCGGAGCAGTGCGTTCTCCTTGACGATCCGCGCGTAGTCCAGCACGGCCCCGAGCGCCGGCACCACCGTGGGCAGCGAGTGAACGTAGGACTCACCGCCGGCGCGCTCGAGCTCGCCCGCCCGCCGGAGCTCCTCCGACACCGTGAGCGCGTCCACGGCCTCCGGCGCGGCCTTCTCCTTGAGGCGCACCATGGCGCCGAACACGAGCTGATGCCGGGGCCGGTAGAAGTCCGCAGGCCGCAGCCCCACCTCGAGGAACACCCCGTCGAGTGCCTGCTCGGTGAGCAGGATGGCACCGAGGACCGAGGCCTCGGCCTCCTCGTTGTGGGGAGGAAGCGCGCCGGCCTCTGGCGGTGTTGCGACGGCCATCAGCGCGCGGCGTGAATCCTCAGGGCGCAGGCGGTGCCGCGCAGCGTCACTGAGGGATTACGCCTGCGGGGTGACGATAGTCTTGATCTCCGTCGTCACACCGTCCGCGACCTCGACGGTGACCATGTGGGTGCCCGTGGTCCTGATGGGCTCCTCGAGCGCCACGCGGCGCTTGTCCAGGCGAACGCCCCGCGCTTGGCGGATGGCGTCCACGATCTCCTGCGATGTGACCGAGCCGAACAGGCGACCGTCGTCGCCCGCCTGGTGGGAGATGGTCAGCACGGTCTTCTTCAGGAGCGCCGCGGTCTCCTCGGCCTTGGCGGCCGCCTCGGCGGCAGCCCGTTCGGCGGCCTCCCGGCGACGCTGGGTCTCCGCGATCCCCGCCGGGGTGGCCGGCTGGGCGAGCTTGCGGGGAACGAGGAAGTTGCGCAGGTAGCCCGGCGAGACGTCGATGACGTCACCGCGCTCGCCGAGCGAATCGTGGTCCTTCAGCAGGATTGCTTGGGCCATGGTGCTTCCGTCCTTACTGGTGCGACCGATGCCCCGGAGTGCGGGCAGGGATCATCGATCGGCCACGTACGGGAGCAAACCGAGCTCACGGGCGCGCTTGACGGCCGTGGCGAGCTGGGACTGGTGGCGGCGGCAGGCGCCGGTGACGCGCGAAGAGCGGATCTTGCCCTTGTCGCTGATCGCGCGGCGAAGCGCGGCCAGGTCGCGGTAGTCGACCCGGTCGACCTTCTCCTTGCAGAAGGGGCAAGACTTGCGCCGCCCGCCTCCGGGCACGCCCTTGCCGCGCCCGCGACGTTTGTCCCGGGTTGCGGTGCTTGCTCCTCCACGCTGCTTGGCCACCAGTTTGCTCCTACGTACTCGCTACTTCGGGGTCAGAACGGAATGTCGTCGTCCGATCCCCCGGAGCCGGTTGGCGCCTGGGCGAAGTCGGCGGTATCCGCCGGAACATCGCTCTGAGGCGTGAAGCGGCCGCCGTTCTCGCCACCCTCACGGGAGCCGAGGAACTGGACAGAGTCGGCAATGATATCTACCGACTGCCGCTTGTTGCCCTGCTGGTCCTGCCACTCCCGCCACTCGAGCCGGCCGTCGATGGCCACGGGGCGGCCCTTGGAGAGGTACTGAGAGCAGTTCTCGCCCTGCGCTCCCCACACGGTGACGTCGAAATAGTTGGGCTTGTCGGTCCATTCGCCCGACTGGTCCTTGCGGCGCGTGTTGCAGGCGATGCGCAGGCTGCAGACGGACGTGCCGCTGGGCAGGCTGCGCAGCTCCGGGTCGCGGGTGAGGTTCCCCGTCATCACGACCCTGTTGATGTTGGTTGCGGCCATAAGCCTTACTTCCCTTCTGTCCCTGCATTCCGAGGACGGCTGATTGGGCTGTCGGTCGAGAGTACAAATGGGGTCGGCGCGCTTGGGCCGGTTCTGACCGAAGTTGCTGAAAAGTGCGGCTTAATTGGCAGACCCGTTACAGAGGTCGCCATGCCGTGAGGCAGGAACGCCTACTCGTCGGTCGGCGGGGCGTCGGCCGCGGCGCGGGCCGCCACCTTGGTGTCCTGCGCCTCGCGATCCTCGCGGCGGCGGGCGGCCTGATGGTCGGGTGCCGCCGGGACGGGCTGGTCGGCCCGTGCCTTGATGATCCGGAAGCGCAGGACGGCGTCCAGGATCCGCAGGCGCTGGTTGAGGCGGTCGAGGACGGCGTTGTCGCCCTCGAACTGGTAGAGGCGGTACTCGGCCTCGGGCCGGTGATCGATCTCGTAGGCCATGCGCCGCTGGCCCCAGTCGTAGGTGCCGACCAGGGTTCCGCCCGTGCTCATCAGCGACTCGGCCTCGGCGACGGCGGCGGTGCGCCGCTCCTCCGGGGCATTCGGGTCGATGAGCAGCATGAGGTCGTAGAGGCCTGCCATGGAGACGCCGCAGGTTAGCAGCGGGTTCTGGTCCCGGACGGGGGCGAGAGCCGCCGGTCAGCGCCTTCAAGCAGACGTGTACCGGTGGCGAGCGGGCGGCGTCCCGGCGCTGCTGCGCCGGGTTCGATGGGGCAACGTGGGGTGGTTGATCGCCCTGCTCGCTGCCGGTGCGCTGTTCCTGACGGGCGGTCCCGGGAGAGCGGGGCCGGGGAAGGCTCCGGCGCCGCCGGAATCGGGGCCGGTTGACGCCGAGGATGAGCGGCTCCGGAAGCGGCCGCACGGAGACGAGGTGTCGCCGCGCGGGGAGGGCACGCCGACGGAGCGCGGGGATACTCGTCGTCGGCGGCACAACCGGCGCGAGCGCGGACGACGATCGCGGCGGCAAGAGTCGGGCCGGCGGTCGCAGGACCGCGCCCGTGGGCCCGAGCGCGGCGGCCCTCAAACTGCAAGGGTGAGGGAGCGTGTATCCGGAGGTGGTCCGGCTGAGCCACCCGCATCCCCTGCACCGTCGCCCGCCCTTCCTTCACCGCTGCCTCTCCCGACAGCTCCGCCGCCACCGCTGGCCGCGTCACCCGCGGGCGAGTTCGGGCCCGAGCGACCTTCGCCCTAGCAATCCTGCCCTGCACTGCTCACGGCGTACGAAGCAGGATGTCGGCCGAGGAGCTGGAGCAATCCCGCTTTGGGCACCGGCGGGTGCCGCCCCGCCGCGCGCGACCCTAGCCCGCGACCGGCGCCCGGCCCTGCCGCTTGGCCTCGATGTCCGCCAGCTGGTCGTCGACCCAGTCGCCGGGGTCGCGGGCGGTGACGATCCGCTTGAGGCCTTGCGCTCGCCAGGAACGCTCCTCGGCCGACATGGTCAGCGCCTTGTGGATGGCGTCGGCCTGGTCCTGGACGTCGAAGGGATTGACCGAGAGGGCGAACTCGGCCAGCTCCTCGTGGGCACCGGTGTTCTCCGAGAGCAGCGACACGCCGTTGCGCTCGTTGACCAGTGGACCCTCCTTGGCGATCAGGTTCATGCCGTCGAACATCGCGTTGACCATCAGGAGGTCGTAGTGCTTGTAGGCCGAGATGGCCTCCTCGAGGTTCTCGCGCAGACGCAGCTCGATCGGCATCCAGTCGGTGGTGCCGTGCCGGTGGTTGACCACCGCGACCAGCGCCTCGATGCGCTCGAGGTACTCGGCGTACTCCGGCACGTCCTGACGCGACGGGATCAGATGGGCGATGAACGTCACCTGCTCCTTGAACTCCGGATGCTGCTCCAGGAAGAGGTCGAAGGCGGTGAAGCCGCGCAGCACGTTCTTCGACAGGTCGGCGCGGTCGACGCGCAGGATCAGGTGCTCGCGCCGGCGCCGGATGATCTCCCGCTCGTACTGGTGCACCGCTGGGCGCTGGGCGGTCTTGTGGAAGGTCTCGGCCGAGATCGGCAGCGGATAAGAGCGAACCCAGACCTCGCGTCCGTCGAAGTGGACGATGCCCGCCTCCTCGTCCACCTCGAGGTCGAACAGCTCGCGGCAGCAGAGCAGGAAGTTGCGCCTGTAGGAGCGGGTGTGGAAGGCGATGATGTCGTTGGCGAGGATGCCCTCGTAGATGTCCTCGCGCATGTCCGAGGGCAGGACGCGCCAGGCGTCCGGCTGCGTCCACGGGATGTGGACGAAGTGATGGAGGAACAGGTCCGGCCGCTCACGGCGGATGAACTTGGGGGCGAGGTAGAGGTGGTAGTCGTGGAGCATCACCACGGCCTCGCCGTCGCCGACCTCGTCCAGCACCGCTCGCGCCAGGTCCTCGTTGACGACGCAGTAGCCGTTCTCGTAGGCGTCGACCTCGTGACGGCGGATGTCGGGCGCGTTCGAGAGATCCCAGAGGTAGTGCTGGATGAACCACAGCATCGGGTTGGCCATGACGTTGTAGAAGCCCTCGTAGGCATCCGGGTCGCTGGCCACCAGCTTGATCCGGTAGGTGTCGCCGTCGAGCTCGACCTCGAACGAGTTTCCGTCGTGCTGCTCGGAGGCCTCGATGTCGCCGTCGGTCATGGCCGAGGCCACCCAGACGGCGTCGCGGTGATGGACGAGACCCTGCAGCGCCGTGACCAGGCCGCCTCCGCCCCGGCTCACCTCCCCGTCTTCGAACGTGGCGGGGCCACGGTTCGAAACGAGGACGAGAGGGATGTCGGAGGTCACTGGCGCTCGCTGAAGAGCCTAAGCCAATCGCGCAGGAGCCGAGGGGTGAGGAAGTGGGCGCGCACGTGCTCCTTGCCCGTGCGGCCGAGCTGCTTGCCCAGGTCGGGCTCGCGCAGGATCCGCAGCGAGCGGTCGGCGCACTCCTCGGGCGAGTTCACCAGGAAGCCGGTCTGGCCGTCCTGGACCTGGAGCGGTATCCCGCCGACGTTCCCGCCGATGAAGGGACGTCCCTTCCACAGCGCCTCGGAAACGGTGAGGCCGAAGCCCTCGCGGGTGGACTTCTGGATCACCACGTCCGCCTGCGACTGGAAGGCGTTGACCTCGATCGCCCCGACGTTGTTGAAGTTGTTGAGGATGTGGATGTCGGGATCGCCGTCGGCGTGGGCCATCGTCGAGTTGAAGAACTCCCAGCCCTCGGGGTCGTCGGTGGCCATCGAGCCGATCAGGGCGAGCTGAACCTCCGGCATCTCCTGCTTGACCAGCCGGTACGCGTCGATCACGCCGATCGGGTCCTTCCAGGGATCGAAGCGCGACACCTGGCACATCAGCGGGCGATCGACGTCGATGCCGAACTGGTCGCAGACGAACGCCGCGTCCTCGGGAGACAGCGCCATGTTCTTCGGCGACAGGGGATCGATGGCCGGCGGGCAGATGACCACTCCGTCGGAGGCGCCGTCGAGCCCCTCGGGCACGTAGGCCGGCACGTGCCAGACCGTGTGGTCGTAGTCACCGATCAGCGGGACGATTCGCTCGATCGCGTCCGGGTTGGGCGTGGAGAGATCGATGTGGCAGCGCCAGACCCAGGTCTTGGCCTTGTCCGGCACGAGACGCTTGATCCCGGCCGGCTGAGGGTCGTGGATGATGATCACGTCCCAGTCGCCGGTGATCTCCGAGGCGTTCATCTCGTTGTAGCGGAAGTAGACCTCCCACTCCTCCTCGGTGAGCGACTCCGGATTGCCCTGGAGCGCGTTGTGGAGGCGCTTGGTTGCGTTGTAGAACTCCTCGCGCCCGAGCATCACCTGCCACTCGGCCGAGATGCCGGCGTCGTTCATCAACGGGATGAGGGTGTAGAGGATCTCCGAGACCCCCCCGCCGAAGGCGGTGGCCGAGACGTGCAGGACCCGCAGGCCCTGTAGCCCCTCGGCCAGGTCCCGGATCTCCTTGACGAGCGGCCGGCCGACCAGGTGCGTGTAGTCGGCCAGGCTCTTGTTGCCTACGGAAATCGGCTGAAGCACGCGGCCAGACTACTCGGCGGGAACGCTCAGATACTTGACCAGCCTGGTCTGGCCTGAGGAGAACGACGAATCGTCGACCGTGGCGTCGATGATCGCGCGGCTGAGCTCCTGCTCGCTCGCCGCCACGGGCCCCGCCGGACCGTCCAGGTCCATCAGCAGCCGGTCGTCGGTGAGCCGAAAGGAGAAGCTCAGCCGCGACTCGTCGTCGAGCGAACGTGACTCGTCGACGAAGTCGTTGGCGGCCTCGGTGATCGCGAGCTTGAGGTCGGCCACCTCCTCCGGCGACAACGGGGTGAGGCGACACACCGCCGAAAGGGCGAGACGCGCCAGCACCAAGTAGTCCGGGCGGGCCGGGATGGTCAGCGATACATCGCGGCTCTCGGTTGCCTGTGAGGCCTCCAATTCGCTCCTCACCCTACCCGGAACCGGCACTAATTCAGCACCGGCCGTCTCCACTACGGCGTGGCGCCGGCCGGGCGGCGCTCGAGCTCGACCTCGACTCGTCGCTCGTCACCGTCACGAACGACCGTCAGCGCCACCTCGTCACCGGCGCTCCGACGGCTGATCACGTCGGACAGGTCGTCCTCGCGAGTCAGGCGCTCGCCGTTGACCGCCACGATCACGTCGCCGCCGGCGGCGATGTTGGGCTGGCCCTGGAAGCTGATGGTGTCCTCACCGGCCTCGATCCCCGCGTCGCGGGCCGGGCTCCCGGTCTCGACCTCCTGAACCAGCGCGCCCTCCTTTGCTTCGATGTCGAGGCGCTCGGCGAGCTGCGGCCAGAGGATCAGCGTGGAGACACCGAGGTAGCCGTAGTTGACACTGCCCTCGTCGCGCAGCTCATCCAGCGAGCGGCGAACCGTGTCCACGGGTATTGCGAAGCCCACACCCTCGCCACCGCCGGAGGCCGACTTGATCTGGGCGTTTACTCCGATCACCCGGCCGCGGGCGTCGAGCAGCGGGCCGCCCGAGTTGCCCGGGTTGATGGCGGCGTCGGTCTGGATCGCGTTGCCGATGCCGAAGCGGGTGAGCGACTGGATGTTGCGATCGATGGCGGAGACCACGCCCACGGAGAGCGACTGGTTCTCACCGAACGGGCTGCCGATTGCGGCCACCGGCTGCCCGACGCCGATCTCGCTGGAGCGGCCCAGGGGGAGCGGGGTGAGCGAGAGATCGCTGGGCTCGACCTTGAGCAGCGCGACGTCGGCGCCGGGGTCGGTGCCGACGATCTCTGCCGGCACGCGGTTGCCGTCGGAGAACTCGACGAACACCTGCTGCGCGCGCTCGCTGTCGTCGGTCTCGGCGGTGACCACGTGGGCGTTGGTCGCGATGTAGCCCTGGCCGTCGAGCACGAAGCCCGAGCCCTGTCCTCCCTCGCCGCCGTCCTCGAGCAGATTGCTGGCCGAGCCGAACAGGGACCGGATCGTGACCACGCCGGGCGCGAGCTGCTCGTAGATGCGGCCCGGCTCGAAACCGCCCTCCCGGCCGATCCCCTCCACCACCTCCACACGGGTGGTGGTGACCTCGCGCGTCTGGGCAGCGGCCGGCTCGTCCTCGCTGTCGTCGGCGCAACCGAGCCCGACCAGCGCGAGCGCAAGCGCCGCGCCGGTCACCGCCGTGGCCCTCCTCACTGCGGATTCCCGTCGGAGGGCAGGCGCAGCCGGAACGCGGTCGCGCGATCGCTCCCGTCCAGCACGAGCCGGCCCTCCATGCGCTCGGCCAGCTCGCGCGCGATGGCGAGGCCGAGGCCGGCGCCGCGGGCCGCGTCGCCGGTGTAGAAGCGTTCGAAGGCCTTCTCGTGCGAGCCGGCCGGCAGGCCGGGCCCGTAATCGGCCACCGAGAGCTCGGCGGCCCCGTTGTCGCGGTGCGCGCTCACGGTGACGTCAGTGCCCTCCGGCGTGTGGCGGATGGCGTTGTCCATGAGAATACGCATGATCTGGACCACCCGCTCACGGTCACATCGAGCCAGTGGCCCGGTCTCCGGCACCTGCATGAGCACGTTCGTGCCGTGCTGGGAGAGGGCGGGACGGAACTCGCCCACCACCGAACGGGTGAGCTCGGCCAGGTCGACCGGTTCGGTCTGCAGCTCCATGGCCCCGGCGTCGAGTCGCGACAGGTCGAGCAGGTCCACTGACAGCTTTCGCAACCTGGCCACCTGCTCGCTCATCGTGTCGATGAACTCGCGCCGCGTCGCGTCGTCGAGGTCCTCGTCCTGCAGCAGCTCGACGAAGCCCGCAAGCGAGAAGATGGGCGTGCGCAGCTCGTGCGAGGCGGTGGCGATGAACTCCTTGCGGGCGATTTCGACCTCGCGCAGCTGGCGCTGCATGTCGTTGAAGGTGCGGGTGAGCTGCCCGAGCTCGTCCTCCGAGTCCACCGGCAGCGGCTCCTGGAAGTGGCCGCGGGCCACAGCGGCCGCCGCACGCTCCACCCGGCGCACGCGGCCGGCCAGCCGCCGGGCCACGACCCAGCCCCCGACCAGCGCGATCAGCAGCGCCGCGCCGGTGGCCCAGAGCACGCGATCGCGGATGAACGAGACGGTTTCGGTCACCTCTCGGAAATCGCGCGAGAACACGGCGACCCACTCGGGGTTCTTCCGGGGCAGGGGCTGGGCGACGATGCCGATGTCCTCGCCCGCGAAGCTGCTGAAGCCGCTCTGCTGCTCCTCCGTGCGCACCGACTTCCGGGCGAGGTCATACGCGCGCGGGAAGGCGAGCCGGGCCCCGGAGTCGGTGCGGGGGAAGAAGCTCAGACCGCGCCGGTCGAGCTGGCGGCCCTCGGGATTCTCACGGACGGTCAGAAGCGTCAGCCGGGCGTCGATGCTCTCGGCCAGGGCCCGCACCTGCCGATCGAGGTCCGGCTGGTCGGAGTCGCCCACCTGCAGCCGGCGCAGCGTGCCCGTGGAGGCCGTGGCCACCAGCTCGAGGTCGCGCAGACGGCGCTCTTCCAGGCTCGACTCGGGCTGGGTGACCACGTAGAAGTAGATGACGCCGAAGGCTGCGGCCGTGATCAGGAAGAACAGCAGTGCGACCTTGTTGCCGAGCGACCTGATGCGCCTCACCCGTCCTGAAAGCGGTACCCCACGCCACGTACCGTGAGGATCAGCTCGGGGGTCTTCGGCTCCGACTCGAGCTTCTCGCGCAGGTGCCTGATGTGGACGTCGATGGTGCGGGGGTCGCGGTACGAGGCGTCGCCCCACACGCGCTCGAGCAGCATGGTGCGGCTGAACACTCGCCCGGGGGTGCGGGCCAGAGCGGCCAGGATCTCGAACTCCACGTAGGTGAGCCGCACCGCCTCGCCGCGGACCTGGACGAGCCGCTTCTCGAAGTCGATGCGCAGGTCGCCCGCCTCGATCGGCTCCTCGAAGCGCTCCTCGGGGGCAGTGAGCGCGGCCCGCCGCAGCACCGCGCGCACCCGGCTGCGGAACTCGCGCACCGAGAACGGCTTGGTGATGTAGTCGTCGGCGCCGAGCTCGAGGCCGAGCACCATGTCCGTCTCCTCCGCCTTGGCCGTGAGCATGATGATGGGCACGGTGCTGCGCGACCGGATCTCCCGGCAGACCTCGAAGCCGTCTCGCCGCGGCATCATCACGTCGAGCACCACGAGGTCGAAGTCGTCCTCGCTCAGCCGGTCGAGCGCCTCCTGGCCGTCGAGCGCGGGCACGACGTCGTAGCCCTCCTTGCGCAGCGGGTAGGTCAGGAGCTTCTGAACCGCGTCCTCATCGTCCACGAGCAGGATGCGGGGTGCTGAGGCGCTCACCTTCGGAATTGTAGGTTGAGCGGGAGTGATCGAGGCGCGGGTCTACAGGGCTGCCTTCATCCCGGCGCTGCTGGCCGTGGTGCTGGCGATGTTCTCGTTCCAGTCACGCCCCTCCCCTCTGCCGCAGGGATTGGCCGCCGATGTGCTGTTCGACGGGGCCGAGGCGGCGGGTCTGGCCGCCCGCATCGCCACCGACCAGCCCGACCGGCGCGCGGGCGGGCCGGGGGACGCGGCGACGGCGGACCTGGTGGCGCAACGGCTCGACCGGAGCGGGTTTCAGGTGGAGCGCCAGGGCTTCACCCACGCCGGCGAGCGGCTGGAGAACGTGATCGGCCGCCGCGCCGGATCGTCGCGCCGCCAGATCGTGGTCGTGGCCGCCCGGGATGCCGCGGCGGTGCCGGACGCTCCCGGCAGCGCCTCGGACACCGCCGCCCTGATCGAGCTGGCGCGAGTGTTCGAGGGACGCCCGTCGCGCCGCACCCTGGTGCTGGCGTCGGTGGATGGTTCCTATCTCGGCGAGGTCGGCAGTGAGCGCCTCATCTCGGAGATCGGCTCGCCGAGCTTCGTCGACGCGGTGATCGTCGTGTCGAGTCTCGGGTCCGAGGCCGAGGAGGCCTCCGTGCAGGCGTGGTCGACCGACTCCCGGCGCGCGGGGATCGGGCTCCAGCGAACGGTCGAGGACTCGATCCGCGAGGAAGTGGAGCGCGCGGCCGGCGGCACCGGCCTCCTTGGGCAGCTGGCCCGGCTCTCCTTCCCGTTGGGAATCGGCCCGCAGGGCGTGCTCGTGGCGGACGGCTACGACTCCGTGCGCATCTCCGGCAGCGGTGAGCTGCCGCCCCCGGGCGACGGGCCCCTGGAGGCGATCAGCGAGGACCGGCTCGGCGCGCTCGGCCGGGCCACCCTGCGCACGGTGACCGCCCTCGACCAGGGCCGCAGGCCAGCCCACGGCCCGGACTCCTATCTGCTGATGGTCAGCCAGGTGCTGCCCGGCTGGGTCATCTCGCTGCTCGCCGGGACCCTGCTGCTGCCCGTGGTGGTGGCCTCGGTCGACGCGCTGGCGCGGGCCAGGCGCCGCCAGATCGACGTCCTGCTGTGGCTGCGCTTCGTGGGTGCGTGGGTGGCGCCCTTCCTGGCGGCTCTGGCCCTGGCCGAGCTGCTGGCGCTCACCGGGGCCACCCCGCCACCACCGCCGGCACCGGTGCCACCCGAGGTGCTGCCCCTCGACGGACCGGCGCTCGGGGTACTGGGCGGGCTGGCGGCGGGCATGCTTCTGGCCTTTCTGCTGGCGCGCTGGCTCGCCGCCCGGCCCGATCCGCAGCTCAAGCAGCCCGGCGAGCCGGGCGCGGCGGTGGCGGTGGCGCTGGCCCTGAGCCTCGGATGCATGCTCCTGTGGGCCGTCAACCCCTACGCCGGTCTGCTCGCGGTGCCGGCGGCGCACCTGTGGATGCTTGCGGTGCTCACCCGGCCGCCACCCCCTCGGCGGGGACGACTGGCGATGCTGGCCACCGGCCTGGTGCTGCCGCTGCTCGTGGGCCTGTACTACCTGTTCGCGCTCGACCTCGACCCCCTGGCGGGGCTCTGGTACCTGGTCATGCTGGTGACCGGGCACAGCCTCGGCTTCGGCCTGGCGCTGGTGGGCTGCCTGCTGCTGGGCGTGGTCTGCGCCACGACCGAGCTGGCCTGGCGAATCCCCGAGCCGGAGCCCCCCACGCCCGAGGAGCTCGGCCCTTCCGTGTACGGGCCCGGCGCCTACGCCGGCCCGGGTTCGCTGGGCGGGACGAGCAGCGCGCTCGAGCGCTGAGCGCCGGCGGGCGTTCAGGCGTGCTCGAAGCCCCGCAGGCCCTCCACCGGTCGTCCGTCCTCTCCGACCAGCACGAGGCCCTCGCCGGCCGCGACCTCTCCGATCCAGGCGACGCCGGCCGCCTCGGCGGCCTCGCGGTCTCCGGGGGCCATCGCCACCAGCAGCTCGTAGTCGTCGCCGCCGGTGGCTCCCTCCTCCGGCGTCACGCCCGACGCCAGCGGCAGGCGCTCGAGCTCTACTCGCAACCGGACTCCGCTCGCCTCGGCCATGTGCGCGGCGTCCGTGGCCAGCCCGTCGCTGAGGTCGATCATCGCGCTAGCGCCGGCCGCGCTGAGGGCGCGCCCCTCCCGTAGCCGCGGGCGTGGCCGGAGATGGCGGTCCACGAGCACGCGCGGCTCACGCTCGCCGCGCTCGAGCAGCCTGCGTCCGGCCTCGGAGCCGCCCAGCTCGCCGGTCACTCCCAGCAGGTCCCCGGGCCGTGCGCCCGACCGGGCGACGAGGTCGGCCTCCCGGTCGGCCCAGCCCGTGACCGTCACGGTCACCACCAGCACCGGCCCCCCGGCGATGTCGCCGCCGGCGATCGTGGTGTCGCACTCGGCTGCCAGCGCCTCCATCGCGCCCACCAGCTCGAGCGCGCCCTCGAAGTGCCCGGGCAGCACGAGCGAGATGTAGGCCTCGCCGGGCTCCGCGCCCATGGCGGCGAGGTCGGAGAGCGCCGCCGCCAGCGCCTTCCAGCCCACGTCCGCGGGCGAGTGGGTGTCGAGGCGAAAGTGAGTGCCCTCCACCACCGTGTCGATCGAGGTGACGGCCAGCGGGCGGGCGCGGACCACGGCCGCGTCGTCGCCGGTCCAGCGCACGATCCGCTCGCTGCGGCGGCCGAGGGCGGCCTGTATGGCGGCGATGAGCTCGAGCTCGGGCAGAACTACCCGGTGCCGCCGGTGCCGCCGGTGCCACCCGTTCCGGGGGCCGGAGTGGACTCAGGGGGCGGCTGGATCTCCGGCGGCGGCTGGGGTTCCGACTCGTAGAGATCCGGGTCGTACTGGCCGCCGCCCTCGGAGGTGTCTCCGGTGTCGTCGGTGTCCGAGTTGTAGTCGGGATCCTCGGTGTAGCCACTGCCGGCGTCGTAGTCGTAGTAGCTGCCGGTGTCGGCGCCACCCGTGCTCGCGTACTTGCCGAAGAACGGTGAAGACACGAAGGGCTCGGTCGGCGTGGGGAACGACCCGCAGAAATCGCCGTGCGCGGGCGTCATGAAGGCGTTCCAGACCGGGGCGGCGTAGGTGCCGCCCTGAGCGCCGGGCATGGCCACGCCGGCGTCCGGGTAGCCCACCCACACCGCGGCGGAGAGCTCGGGCGTGTAGCCCACGAACCAGGCGTCCTTCGCCTCGTCGGTGGTGCCGGTCTTACCCGCCGCGGGGCAGCCGTAGCTCGCCGCGGTGCCGGTGCCGGACTGCACGTTCTGCTCGAGGATCTGGGTGACTTCGTAGGCCTGTCCGTCGGTCATCACCCGGGTGCCCTTCGGCTTGGCCAGCTTCTCGCTCTTGCCGTCGGGGAAGACGACCTTCTCGATCCCGGTGGGCCGGTGGCGCACCCCGCCGCTGGCCAGCGTGGCGTAGGCGCCGGCCATCTCGAGCGTCGTGACCCCGCGGGTCAGGCCGCCCAGGCCCTCGGCGGGATAGCAGTCGAGCTTGGTCTGGATGCCCAGCCGCTTGGCCGTCTGGCACACGGCGTCGGGGCCGACGTCGAGGATGAGCTGCGCGTAGACCGAGTTGTCCGAGGACAGCGTGGCCCGGGTGAGCGTCACGTTGCCGGCGTAGGTGTCGCCGAAGGTCTTGACCTGCCAGGTGCCGTACTCCGGGTCGTTGATGTTCAGCGGCTTCGACGTGTAGGTGGTCGAGTCCGGGTCGACGCCCTTGAGGACCGCGGCCGTGAGCACCATCGTCTTGAACGCCGACCCGGGCTGGCGATGCCCCTGGGCCGCGATGTTGAACAGGCGGTCGTCGTAGGTGCCGCTGGACGCCATCGCACGGATCTTGCCGTCGCGGGGGTCCACCGCAACGATGGCCGAGCTCGGCC
Source organism: uncultured Thermoleophilaceae bacterium (assembly GCA_963826165.1). Classification (GTDB taxonomy): domain Bacteria; phylum Actinomycetota; class Thermoleophilia; order Solirubrobacterales; family Thermoleophilaceae; genus JACVRW01. The sequence continues at coordinate 91,289 of CAWGWC010000009.1, forward strand.
CCGCGGGGTCGCCGTAGTAGGAGTTGATCGCGTTGCGAGCGTCCTCCTGCATCTTCGGGTCGATCGTGGTGAACACCCGCAGTCCACCGCGGCGCACGACGCCCACGCCGTAGCGCTCGATCAGCTGCTCCTGCACGTAGTCGAAGAAGTAGGGCTCGCGCCTGGTGCTGTAGCGCGTGCCGCGGCTGAGCTTGAGCTTCTCCTGTGCCGCCTCGCGCTGCTCGGCCACGGTGATGTAGCCGTTGTCGGCCATGGCCTTGAGCACCTCGTTGCGCCGCTGCACCGCGGTGGCCGGATTGCGGAAGGGGTTGTACTGCGAGGGCGCCTGGGGAAGGCCGGCCAGGAGGGCGGCCTCGGCGAGGGTCAGGTCCTTGGCCCCCTTGTCGAAGAAGGTGACCGCGGCGGCGTGGATGCCGATGGCGGTGCGTCCGCCCACCGTGCCGTAGGGAATCGAGTTGAGGTACTGGTGGAGGATCCAGCGCTTGGAGCGCTGCTCCTCGAGCTCCGAGGCCAGCTTGGCCTCACGGATCTTGCGCTTGAAGTCTCGCTTGGGATCACGGATGTACAGCGCCCGGACGAGCTGCTGGGTGATGGTCGATCCGCCCTGCACCGTCTTGCCCGACTCGAGGTTCTTGATCCCCGCCCGGATGATCGCGTTCACGTCCACGCCCTGGTGCTTGTAGAAGCGCTCGTCCTCGATGGCCACCGTGGACTGGCGCACCACCGGCGGCATGTCCGCGAAGGGCACCACGCGGCGGACGATGTCCGACTGCACGAAGCCGAGGCGCGTGCCGTCGGAGGCGAAGACCACCGACACCTCGCCCTTGTCGTCGGCCCGCAGCTCGCTGAGGTCGGGGGCGGTGGACGCTATGGCCAGCACGTAGCCGGCGACCGAGAGGACGCCGATGACGATGACGGTGGCGAGCAGCCCTAGCGCCAGGGCAGCCTTCCCCTTGGCGCCGCCGGAGTGCTTACGCCTCCTCAACTGTCTGTGCCGGTGGTTCATGGAAACGGGTTCCGCGCGCTTCCCCTGCTCAGGAGGCCTCGACGGAGGATAGACCGTGCCCGCGCAATTCCCGCAGCCAGCGGCGGCGCAGCTCCGCGGCCACCTGTCCGCGGGTGCCGGCGTCGGTCGCCCAGGTGGTGGCGCTGAGGCGCACGCCCTCCTTGTCGACCTCCGCCACGACGGCCGCGACGCCGTCGTCCTCGGACTCGATCAACTCGATGGCCCGGTCGAGGTCGGCGTCGGGCGGGAGCCACACCGACACCTCCACCTGGACTCGCGGGTCGTGGATGGTGAAGTTCTCCACCGAGCTCTGGGCCAGGCGCTCGTTGGGCACGATCAGACGATGGCCGTTGTCCAGGCGGATGTAGGTGTAGCTGAGCCGCACGTCCTCCACCTCGCCCGTCTCGTCCTCGAACTTCACGAGGTCGCCGATGCGGATCGGCTGGGTTATGGCGAGCAGGATTCCGGCGATCGCGTTGGCCAAGGTGGCGCGGGCGGCGAAGCCGATCACCAGGCCGAGCACGGCGGAAGAGGCGAGGACGCCGGTGGCGATGTGCTGGACGGTGTCGAACTGCCACAGAGCGGCCGCGAGGCCGATCACGATGATCAGCGCGAACACGAGACGGCGCACCAGCCGCAGGCGTGTGTTGGTGACCGGCGAGAGCTCGCCGCCCGCCATGCGGGTGCTCACCGTCTTGCCCTGGCGCGCGAGCGCGCGGTCCACCAGCTTGGCGGCGATGAACGCCACCACGACGATCGCGATGGCGGCGATCCAGTTCTCGTTGCGCGCGAGGTAGGACTCGGCGGTGTAGAAATCGACTCCCGGCATGGCGTATGAGGCTACCCCCGCCGCGGCGCGCCAGATGGCGGCCGCCCGCGACTCCGCGGCGCTGCAGGCCGCGTGGCGCGTGGCCTGGACGACCCGCCTCGGGGTTCTCCTCGTTGCGGTCTTCGCCGCACTCACCCTCGGTCCTGCGAGCGGCGGCCTGGCCCGCGAGAACGAGCTCAAGTTCGACTCCCCGGAGCTCACCCATGCGCTGGCCGAGCCCGTGCTGTCGCCGCTCGCCCGCTGGGACGCGGTGTGGTACCTGCGGATCGCCGATTCGGGCTACACGGGCAGCGAGCCGCGGGCCGCGTTCTTCCCGCTCTATCCGCTCCTGATCCGGGCACTGGCCGCGCCGGCCGGCGGCTCGCCCGCGGCGCTGCTGGCGGCCGCCTACCTGATCGCACTGGGCGCCTTCGTGGTTGCGCTCGCCCTCCTGTACCGGCTGGTGGAGCTCGAGCTCGGCCGCCGGCTGGCCCGGCCGACGCTCCTCCTCCTGGCGCTGTTCCCGGCGGCGGTGTTCTTCGGCGCGCCCTACTCGGAGAGCGTCTTCCTGCTGTGCGCGGTGGGCGCGTTCTACGCCGCCCGGACCGGCCGCTTCGCCTGGGCCGCGACGGCGGCTCTGGGCGCGGCCACCACGCGCAGCGCTGGGCTGCTCCTGCTGGTGCCGCTGGCCATGTTGTGGTGGAGCTCGCGCGAGCGTCGCCCGGCGGACGCCGCCTGGCTGTTGCTCGCGCCGCTGGGCGTGGCCGCGTACGCCGGCTGGCTCGGGCTCACCGAGGGTGACGCGCTGCGCTTCCTCGACGTGCAGGGCGCATGGTCGCGCGAGCTCGTGGTCCCGCTCACCGGCGCCTGGGACGGCTTGGTCGCGGCCCTCGACGGTGCCCGCCAGCTGGCCTCGGGCTCGCGCAAGCCGGTCTACTTCGAGATCGCGGCGGGCGACCCGTACCGGATCGCGGCGATCAACATCATGCTGTTCGCCTTCCTGGTGTTCGCGCTCGTGGCCTGCGTGGGGGTGCTGCAACGGCTGCCGCGCGCCTACGGCGTCTGGGTGGCGGCGTCGCTGGTGCTGCCGCTGTCGTTTCCCGTCACGCCACAGCCGCTCATGTCGCTGCCCCGCTTCGTGGCCGTGCTGTTCCCGATCTTCATGTGGCTGGCCGTGGTGTGCGACGAGCGCCGCAACACTGACCTGGTGGCCGGCGCGTCGGCGGTGGGTCTCGGCCTGTTCACCGCGCAGTTCGCCGGCTGGCACTGGATCTCCTGATGGTGGTCTTCCTCGACGCGCTGGGCACCCTGGTCGAGCTGTCTCCGCCGGCGCCGAGGCTGGTGACGCTCCTGGCCGAGCAGGGCTTCGAGGTCGGCGAGGAGCAGGCGGCGGACGCGTTCGCCGCCGAGATCTCCTACTACCTCGAGCACCACTTGGAGGGAGCGGACCGGGCCTCGCTCGATCGGTTGCGCGACCGCTGCGCCGATGTCCTGCGCGCAGAGCTGGGTCTTCCCGGGCTCGACCGGGCGGCGGCCCGTGGGGCGATGCTCGGCGCGCTTCGCTTCGGGGCCTTTCCCGAGGCGCTGGAGGTACTGGCGCTGCTACGGGAGGGCGGCCACCGCCTTTTGATCGTGAGCAACTGGGACTGCTCGTTGCCCAGCTGGCTCGCGCACACCGGCCTGCTCGAGCTGGTGGAGGCAGTGGTCACCTCGGCGGAGGCGGGCAGCGCCAAGCCGGATCCCGGAATCTTCGAGCACGCCCTCGAGCTTGCGGGCGCACGTGCCGATCAGACCGTGCACGTGGGCGATTCGATCGGCAACGACATCGCGGGAGCGCGTGCGGCGGGGATCCGGGGGGTGCTGGTGCGCCACGACGGACCGATTCCACCGGGAGTGGAATCGATCGCGACCCTCCGCGAGCTGCCCGCCCTAATCTGAGGTGCCCGTGGAACAGAGCGTCCTCCCCTCCCCGCCGCCGCCCGAGCGTCCGGAGCTCCCCGAGTCGGCGGCCCCGCGCTGGCCCGCCTGGTACTCGGTGGTGGCCTTTCTCGTCGGCCTGATCGGCACGCTGATCGCGGTCGGGATCGTGGCCGCGGCCACCGGCGCGGCATCGGACGAGAACGATGTGACCTTCACGATCGTGGCCACGCTGATGCAGAGCCTGATCTTCGTCGGCACGGCCGTGCTGTTCGCCTCGTTCACGCGCAGGCCGCAGCCCTGGCACTTCGGCCTGCGGCGTGCCCCCTTCTGGCGGACCGTGGGCTGGGCGGCGCTGGGGATGGTGTCCTTCTATGTGATCGCGGCGATCTACAGCGCGATCGTCTCGCCCGACGCCGAGCAGACGGTGGCCCAGGACCTCGGCGCCGACCAGGGCACGATCGGGTTGATCGTCGCCGGCATCATGGTCATCTGCGTGGCTCCGTTCGCAGAGGAGTTCTTCTTTCGCGGCTTCTTCTACCGGGCGCTCCGCAGTCGCTACTCCGTGCTGGTGGCGGCGCTGATCGACGGCTTCCTGTTCGGGATCATCCACTACGACTTCTCGGGCGCGGACGCCCTGCTGATCCTGCCCCCGCTCGCGCTGCTCGGCGTGATGTTCTGCCTGGTCTACGAGAAGACGCAGACGCTGTGGCCGGTGATCGCCCTGCACTCGTTCAACAATGCGGTCGCCTACGGGGTGGCCGTGGAGGATGCGGCGGTGTCGCTGGTGCTTGGACCGCTGATGCTCGTGGCCTGCATGACGCTGCCGAGGCTGAGCCGCCCGGCGCCCTCGCCCCTGTAGGGGCGACCCTTCGTCCAAACGGCGCCCAAACCCGCGCTCTGCATGCCATAGTGAGCCGCCATGAACGGACGCGTCGCGCTCTTCCTGTCCCTGGCCCTGCTCGTCGCGGCCCCGGCTGGAGCGGTTGCCCAGACCCCGCCCGCCCCCGTGCCTCCCGCCCCGGCACCGGCTCCCGTGCCTGCCGCGGGCAAGGCCTCGATCTCGGTGTCCAAGGGCCTGGCCACGAAGAAGATGCGCTACGCGGCGCCCTTCCAGCAGCTCGTGGTCAGCGGCCGGGTCAAGCCGTACGTGGCCGGCCAGTCCCTGGTGCTCCACGTGGTGCACCGGAACAAGCTGACCAGGCGGATCGGCGTGGCCGTGGGCGCCAAGGGCCGCTACCGGGTTCCGGTGCAGCTGAAGAAGAAGGGCGGCTTTCGCCTCTACGTCAAGCACGCTGCGACGGCAGCACAGAAGGCCTTCCGCTCGCGCGGCAAGCGCGTGACGGTGGTCGACTGGCAGGCCGGCGCAGGCGCCAGTGGAACGAAGGTGCTGATCCTCCAGCGCGGCCTCGCGCGCCTCGGCTTCGCCACGCCGGTCAACGGCAACTACGACTGGCTCACCGCCAACGCGGTCAACGCCTTCCGCAAGACCAACGGCATGGGCCGCGACGGCTACGCCATGAAGTCCGTCTACGCCAAGGTGTTCCGGCGCCAGGGGGCGTACAAGCTGCGCTACCCGAAGGCGGGCAAGCATGTGGAGTTCGACTGGTCACGCCAGGTGCTCGTGCTGGCCGACAAGGGCCGGCCCGTCCGCACGTACCACACCTCCTCCGGCACGCCGGCCACGCCGACGGTGTTCGGCACGTACAAGTTCTACCTCCAGACCCCGGGGACCAACTCCAAGGGCATGGTCCACTCCTCGTACTTCATCCGGGGCTATGCGATCCACGGCTATGCGTCGGTGCCCAACTATCCGGCGAGCCACGGCTGCCTCAGGGTGCCGGTCCCCAACGCGGCGTCGATCTTCGGCTGGATCGACATCGGCGACACGATCTTCTCGTACAAGTAGCCGCGGCCGACAGCGCGCGCCGGCCCGGACGCGCAACGACCCCGCCGGCTTTCGCCTGACGGGGTCGTCGCGGGTCCCCCCATGCCGCCGGCCCGCCGGGCGGGCGGCCCCTGGGCTCAGCCTGTTGGAGCGGTGACGGAGGTCTCCGGTGCGGTGGCGCCGCCGGTGGCCGGGGCCGGAGCCGCCTCAGCGGGAGCCGCGGGCGCCTCGGCCGCAGGCGCCGGAGCGGGCGCGGCCTCGACCGGGGCCGGAGTGGCGGGGGCCGCCGGAGCGACCGGGGCGGGCTCCACGGGCGCCGGTGCCACCGGAGCCGGTGCGGCCTCCACCGGGGCGGCCGGAGTGACCGGAGCCGCTGGGGTGACCGGCGCCGGTGCGGGTGCCGCCGGAGTGACCGGAGCGGGTGCGGGTGCCACGGGAGTGACCGGGACGGTCTCCACGGGCGCCGGAGCCACCGGGGCGGCCGGGGTGACCGGGGCCACCGGAGTGACCGGTACGGCCTCCACGGGCGCCGGAGCCACCGGGGCGGCCGGGGTGACCGGAGCCGCCGGGGTGACCGGCGCGGGTGCGGGTGCCACCGGAGTGATCGGCGCGGCCGGCGCCGCGGGTGCCACCTCGGCGGGCGCAACCTGAGCGGCCGTCCTGGCTTGCTCGACCTGCTGCGCCAGGACGGTGTCCTGACTCGAGCCGGCCACCGCACCGCCGCCGTACTGCGTGACGGTCATCGTGGTGCGGGCCTTTCCGGCGCCGCCCTTGGTGGCCGTGGCCACCACTGCCCGGCCGGACGAGCCGCCCACCGCGCTGGCCGTGGAGCTGGCGCTCTTGCCGGGGATCGTGCTACCGGAGAGGTAGCGCGCCGGATCCTGCGCCTGCCCGTTCACGCGGGTCTCGAAGTGGAGGTGCGGCCCCGTGCAGCTGCCCGTGCAGCCCACGTAGCCGATCACCTGCCCCTGCCTGACCTGTGCACCCTGCGAGGTGGCAAAGCGCGACATGTGGGCGTAGCACGTGGAGAACTGGCTCGTGTGGGTGATGCAGACGATGTTTCCGTAGCCGCTCTGCTGACCGGCGAAGCTCACCGAGCCGCAGGCGGCGGCGCGGATCGCGGTGCCGGTGGGCGCGGCGAGGTCGACGCCATCGTGGTTGCGTCCCCAGCGCGGGCCGAAGGGCGACGTCTGGGTGCCCTTGACCGGGTTGGCGATGGTGGAGGAGCCACAGCTGCCCGTGCCCGGAGAGGGGGCTGGGGACGGCGTGGCGTTGGTCTGGGGGGCGGGGGTGTCGGTCGAGCCGCCGCCGGGGTCGCTCGAATCCGCGTCACCGGTGTCGCCCGTACCGGCGCCCGTGTCGGCGCCATCCTGCCGAGGCTGGGCGGGAGGGTCGCTCTCCGGAGCGCTCTGGGCGTCGCCGCCCAGCGAGTAGCCACCCGGATCGCCCTTCGCCTCGAGGGCCGCACCCGCCTCGACGAGGCGCTTCTCGATGCGCTGCTTCACGGCGTCGGGGACGTTGTAGCCGCCGGCCGAGCTCGCGCCGGCGCTCGTGCCCGAGCCCTTCTCGAACAGCGAGCCCCAGGTGGCGAGGCCAACGATCCCGTCGACCTCCAGACCCGCACGGGCCTGGTACTGACGCACCGCGGTGTCGGTCTGCGCGCCGAAGATCCCGTCCGCGGAGACGCCCAGCGCTCGCTGGACGTGGGCCACCAGGTCCCCCTGGCTGCCGAGCTGAAGGGGCAGGCCGCCCTCCCGGATCTCGATCGCGCGGTTGGCGGGAGATTCGCCGGCAACCGCGGCCTTCACGTTTGACGACATCTGGGCGGCGGCCACGGAGGCCCCGGGTCCGGCCAGCATGGCGCCGGCGAGCGCGGCCGACATGTTGCGCTTGCGGGCATGCTCACGTCGCGCCTTGGGTAGAAGTTGTCTACGGCGATGGGAGCGCTCGGTGGAGCGCAGCCAGTACTCAGGCTGGGCCAGATCCCTGTGGGTTCTCATCCGTCATGTCCCCTTCCTTTCGGGCCTACGGGGTTAGCTGACGGGCTCGCGCTGGAAGATGCGCTATGCGGTTCTAAGGACCGCGATTCGCCCCCGGTGGCACCTGCCACCTTTGGTTCCCCCGTTCGCACTCGCCCGGCGGCGGGCGGCACGATTCGGCGCTTGACTCTCCTAAGCAACCCTCCTTGCAGGCAAAGTTGCGGTCGCGGAGACTAGCGAAAGCTTTCGGCGGGCGGTGGCCGAGTCCTGCTTCTCAGGTCACGAAGCGGTGCGCCAGTCGGCTCCGTGGTGCCGGCCGCTGGGCAGCAGGTTGGCGAGCAACCCGAGCAGAAGTCCGTACAGAAGCAGGCCCAGAAGGGTGGGCACACCGTTGGCCACCCAGACGTTGCCGGAGTTCACGAGGCCGCCGAACGGGGCCAACAGGACGTCGTTGGCGTCGTCGATCGCTTCCCGCAGGTCGCCGTTGCTCTCCTCGCGCAGCCGCTCCTCGTCGGGGCTCGGCGCGATCGTGGCCGGCCGCTCGGGAGCGCTCTCAAGCTCCGCGGCCAGGGCGTTCTGCTGGTTCTGCGATCCGCGATCGAGCTCGTCGATCGCGAACAGCGCGAAGCCCAGGAGCACGATTCCCGAGCTGACGATCGCCGCTACGCGGATCACCGATCCCATCGACAAGTACGATCGGCAGCACCCGCCCGTCCATGACTCTCGCCCCCCGACTCTCCACGCATGGCTGACCCGCGCGAGCGGCTGGTCGCGGAGTTGCGCGCCCACGCGCTGGTGATCGGCGAGGTGACGCTCACGAGTGGGCTGACTGCCCAGTACTACGTGGACGCCAAGCGAGCCATCCTGCTTCCCGAGGCCTTCCGGGCGCTGGGCGAGCTGGTGGCGGCCGAGGCCGAGCGAGCGGGAGCCACCGCGGTGGGGGGCATGACGATGGGGGCGGATCCCGTGGCCTGCGCCGCGCTGGGCGCCGGCGCCCCCGTCAAGGTGTTCTTCGTTCGCAAGGACAAGAAGGAGCACGGGCTCCAGCGCTGGATCGAGGGCCCCCTGCTGGAGCAGGGCGAGCGCTGCCTGGTGGTGGAGGACGTGGTGACCACCGGGGGCTCGACGGTCAAGGCCATCGAGCGGGTGCGCGAGGAGGGGCTGGAGGTCGCGGGAGTCGTGAGCGTGCTGGACCGGCTCGCCGGTGGCGCCGAGGCCATCGAGGCGGCGGCGGGCGCCTCCTACACGCCGCTGACCACCATCGACGACGTCTACCCGGACCGCCCCGATCGCGACTAGGCCGACTCGCCGGCCAGCCAGCCGTCGATCAGGCGCCGAGAGATCGAGTAGGGCGGAGAGAGCATGACCGGACCGGCGCCGCGGGCCGCTTCCTCCACCTCGACGCGCTCGAACCAGCGCACGTCCTCGAGTTCCTCGCCGTCGGGACGCGGCTCGCCACCCTCGGCCAGGGCGTGGAAGCCGAGCATCAGCGAGCTGGGAAACGGCCAGGGCTGCGAGGCGACGTAGGAGACCGTTCCCAGCTCGACCTCGGACTCCTCGTGCACCTCGCGCCGAACGGCGTCCTCGAGGGTCTCGCCCGGCTCCACGAAGCCGGCCAGCACCGAGTAGCGCCCGGCCGGCCAGTGAGGTGACCGGCCGAGGAGGAGCCGGTCGTTGGGGGCGTCGATGACTCGAACGATCACCACCGGATCGGTGCGAGGGAAGTGCTGGGCGTCGCAGTTCGGGCAGCGGCGCTGGTGACCGGCGTCGACCACCTCCGTGGGGGCTCCGCAGTTGGCGCAGAAGCGATGGCGACGGTGCCACGAGAGGAGCGCCGCGGCGTAGGCGGCCACCGCCGCCTCGTGCGCCGGGAGCTCCACGGCCGCCTCGCGCAGTCCCGCCGGATGCCCCGAGCCGGGCTCGACGCCCGTGACGTCGGTTGCGAACAGCGGCGTGCCGTCGCTCTGCCCGAGGAAGACCTCGGAGCCGCCGGCTCCGCCCAGAAGCAGGTGCCCGTCGTCCATCCACACGCCACGCTCGGAGAGCTGGACGGTGCGCGCGCGAGGATCGCTCCGGCGGGCGTCGAGCCAGGCCGGGTCGGCCCGTTCCTGCGGCACGCGGTCGATTCCCGACCCGGAGAAGACGATCACACCCCAGTTCTATCGCTGCGGCGCCAACGGGGTGGCGCCAACGCGCCCAACTGGCTCCCGGCGGCGTGCCCGATGCCGACCGGGTATCAGCCGGTTATGGCTAAGGAGTTCAAGAAGGGCGACAAGGTTGAATGGAACAGCCACGGCGGCAAGGGGGTGGGGACCGTCGAGCGCAAGATCACCTCGAACACCGAGGCGGGCGGGCGCAAGGTCAAGGCGTCGAAGGACGAGCCGCAGTACCTGGTCAAGTCCGAGAAGTCCGGCGGCACCGCCGTCCACAAGCCGGGTGCGCTCAGGAAGCGGTCCTGACATGGCCCAGAAGGTGAATCCGGTCGATCCCGACTCGGACGAGGCCGAGCAGATCCGCGACGACTTCGGCGACAACGTGAACATGACCGCGTCGGAGCTCGAGAAATGGCTGGACACCGACGAGGCGAAGGAGGTGGGCCAGAAGGACGGAGGCGAGTCCGTAGGCCACGAATCCGGTCGCAGGATCGTGAAGATCCTCCAGAAGAACAAGGGCGATCTGAAGGCCGCTGACCTCGGGCACATGAAGAAGGTGAACGGCTATGTGAGCCGCCACCTGAAGCAGCGTCCGGACAAGTCCGGAGACGAGCTCGAGGACACGGCCTGGACCAAGTCCCTGAAGAACTGGGGCCACGATCCACTGAAGTAGCTCGGCTCAATTGGGAAGCGGCGCGCCGGCCAGGGCGAGCAGCGCGCCGGCCGCGCCCGCCCCGACGAGCACGACCACCACGCCGCGACGCAGCACCAGCAGGGCGATCGCGGCCAGGGCCAGCAGCGCGAACTGCCAGCCTTCCTCGAGCGCGAACGCCAGCGGCACGGCCGCGCCAAGGATGGCGCCGACGGCCGCGGGGCCGGCGCCGGCCAGGAATGCCTGGGTCAGCACGGCTGTCCCGCAGCCGGTCGAAGCGGTCAGCGCCGACGAGCACGAAGAGAAAGGACGGCGCGAAGGCCACCGTCGCGGCGAGCAGGGCACCTCCGACTCCGGCCGCGGCGTAGCCCACCGCCGCCACCGTGTGCACGACGGGCCCCGGAGTCACCTGCCCCAGCGCCACGGCGTTGAGGAACTGCGAATCGGTCATCCAGCCGTACGCGTCCACTGCGTCGGCCTGCATCAGCGGGATGATCACGAAGCCGCCGCCGTAGGAGAGCGCGCCGACCTTGAAGGCCGTCCACGCCAGGGCGGCCAGGCCACCGGACGAAGCGGCGGCCAGCAACCAGGCCGGCCCCGCATGCAGCCCGGCGGCGCGGCCGGGCGGGCCGAGGCGGACCACGATCTCAATGGCGCCGCAAGCGAGCAGCACGAGCACGAGCCACGGTCCCAGAGTTGCGGCCGACAGCGCCCCCGCGGTCACGTAGACGGCCCAGCGCAGCCGAGCGCCGCCGGCCCGTTCGATGCTGGCGGGCAGCAGGCTCGCTCCGGCGTGCACGGCCACGGCGGCCACGGCGCCGCCCGCTCCTGCGCCGGCTCCCTGCACCCAGTCCGGTGGCGAGCCGGCCAGGAACAGCGCGGCCAGCCCGACGATGAGGACGAGGCCGGGGAGGATGAAGGCGAGCCCGCCGACCACCGCCCCGGGCGTGCCCGCCACCCGCCAGGCGCAGAAGATCGCGAGCTGGGTCGAGGCCGGCCCGGGGAGAAGGTTGACCGCCGCGAGGGCGTCCTCGAAGTCCCGGGCGCCGAGCCAGCGCCTGCGCTCGACGCACAGCTCACGCAGCAACGAGATGTGTGCCGGCGGGCCTCCGAAGCCGAGGCAGCCGATCCGCCCCCACTCGCGCAGGACCTGGCCAATGGAGGCCTGCGCCGCTATTTCGGCTCGAACAACTCGATCGGATTCCCGGCGGGGTCGTCGGCCAGGATCTGTCTGCCTCCGCGCCCCTCGACGATCTCGTTGCGGAACTGCACCCCGGCCTCCCGAAGATGCTTCACCAAGGGATCCAGATCGTTCACCTCGAGTTGGATGCGATTCCAGCCACCCGGTTCGGGCACGCGGCCATCCGCCATGGGCTGAGCCGCGCCTCCCGGCCCGCCGGGCTGCGAGAGCAGCAGCCTCAGGTTGCCGCGGGCGAGGATCGCGAACCCCGGACCGGGCTGAGCCTCCACCTCGAAATCGAGCTGGTCAGCGTAGAAGGCCGCTGCGGCCTCCACGTCATCGACGATGTAGCGCACGTTGACCGTCGCCATTTGGTCCTCCATTCGATCCGGATATCGCAGTACGATATCGAGATCCGATATCTATTGTCGACATGAGGGAGTTCATGCGCGGCGCGGTACGGCTGCACATCCTCCATCACGCCGCCGAGGGCGAGATCCACGGCAGCTGGATGGCCGCGGAGCTGGCCGAGCACGGTCACCGGATCAGCCCGGGCACCCTCTATCCAACGCTGCACGCGATGGAGCAGGAGGGACTGCTGCGGTCGCGCCGGACGGTGGTCGACGGCCGAGCCCGCCGGGAGTACGGCGCCACCGCACAGGGCCGCCGCGTGCTCACGCAGACGAGGCGGGCCCTGCGAGAACTGGCGGATGAGGTGCTCGACCCGTGAGACCAATCCCCCCGAGCGGCGACCAGATCGAGATCAGTCACGGCGACCAGCGGGCTGTGATCGTCGAGGTTGGGGGCGGCCTGAGGGAGTACGCCCGCGGCGGCCGCGATCTGCTCGACGGCTATCCGGTCGACCGCATGAGCAGCGCGGGCCGGGGTCAGGTGCTGATCCCATGGCCCAACCGCATCGAGGACGGCAGCTACGAGTTCGACGGCCGCAGGCATCAGCTCGCGCTCGATGATCCAGCTGAGCAGGACGCCATACACGGCCTGGTCCGCTGGGTGGCCTGGAACGTCGCCGAACGCGATTCGAACCGCGTGGTGATGGAGCATCTGCTCCGCCCCCAGCCGGGCTATCCCTTCCCGCTGGAGGTGCGGATCGAGTACCTGCTGTCCGACGAGGGCCTTCGCGTGCGCACCACCGCCACCAATGTCGGGCCGGACCGCTGCCCATATGGCGCCGGTGCGCACCCGTATCTGACCCTCGGTACGCACTCGGTCGACCCACTGGTCCTGTCCGTGCCGGGTCGAACGGTGCTGGAGTCCGACGAACGCGGGATCCCGGTCAGGGCCGGGCCCGTCGCGGGCACGGAGTTCGACTTCGTCGAGCCCAGGCCCGTCGGCCCCACCAGGCTCGATCACTGCTTTACCGACCTCGATCGCGATGACGACGGCCGGGCTCGGGTAGAGCTCCGTGATCCCGGCAGCGACACCGGTCTCGCGCTGTGGGTGGACGAGACCTATCGCTACCTGATGATCTTCACCGGCGACCCGGTTCCGGACGTCAGCCGCCGCAGCCTCGCCGTCGAGCCGATGACCTGTCCGCCCAACGCGTTCCGGTCGGGCGAGGCGCTGGTCAACTTGGAGCCGGGGCGTCCTTCACCAGCACCTGGGGCATCTGCGGCTAGTCGCAACGGCCAATACGCTGGTGCCTTGTCAGGAGCGCAACGGCTTCGCCGCCACCTGAGTGACGGCTGGCGCCTGGGAGGCGCGGCGATCCGGTTTGCCCTGGCGAACCGGGTCCTTCAACGCTTCCTGCTCATCTCCGCGGGCATCGTGCTGGTCACCTTCGCCGCGGTGGCGGCGGTGGCCGTGCTGGTCCGGAACAACACCGGACCGGTCGGCTACGTGCTGGCAGGTCTGTGCGCCTACTACTGCCTGAGTGTGATGACCACCGCGGTGGCGGTCGGCATGGCCGGCATGGTCGCCGACAGCCTGGACTCGCGCCCGGTCACGGTCGCCACCGGATGGCGACTCATCGTGCGCCGCCGCCGGCCGATCCTCGGCTGGGCGGTGGTCGATCTGCTCGTGGGGGTACCAAGCCGCTATGTCGGATCCGTGACCGTGAACTGGCTGGTGGCGCTCGTGCTGGGCTTTGGCTGGAGCCTCCTGAGCTTCTTCGCGATACCGACGATCGCGCTGACCGGAGCTTCCCCGCTGGTCGCGGCGCGCCACTCGCTGGGGCTGGTGCGCCGCCAGTGGCAGGACGCCGCCTACGGTCTCGTCTACGTGTGGGTGCGGGCCGCGGTGTGGTTCGGCCTGCCAGGGGCGATCGGCGTGGCGGCCGGCGTGCTCCTGATCCGCAACGGCGTGATCTTCTTGGGGGGCGCTCTGTTCGTGTTCGGGGTGTCCTGCCTCGCGGTCGGCTTCCTCGTTGCCCACGCGGCTCGCGCCGTGCTCACGGTGATGCTGTACCGCTACGCCGAGTCCGGGGCGGTCCATCCCGCCTTCCCGGCCGAGTTGCTCGCTCGCAGCGTCCGGCCCGTCTCGGGGTTCGTCAGGCGCCTGCAGACGCGGATCGAGGGCGATCGTGTTCGAAGGCTGCGCCGTAGGGTGAGCGGTTAGTTCGACCCCGGGGCCTGGTCCTATCTGAAGTGGGCGAACGAGAGCTGCTGTCTGCCGCGCGAGCGGGTGGCGAGGACGCCTTCAGGCGGCTGGTCGATCCCTTCCGCGGCGAGCTCCACGCCCACTGCTACCGGATGCTCGGATCGGTCCATGACGCCGAGGACGCCCTGCAGGACACGCTTCTTCGCGCCTGGCGCGCCCTTGCGCGGTTCGAAGGGCGTGGCTCGCTGCGCGCCTGGCTGTACCGCATCGCCACGAACACCTGTCTCGACCTCATCGCCCGGCGCCCCAAGCGGGTGTTGCCCATCGACTACGAGGCAGGCGACGAACCCAGCGTGGAGGGAATCTGGCTCGAGCCCTATCCGGACGAGCAGCTGGGGCTCGAGCAGCGCGAGGGCGTGGAGCTTGCCTTCATCGCCGCGCTGCAGCACCTGCCTGCTCGCCAGCGCGCGGCGCTGATTCTCCGTGACGTGCTCGGCTTCTCCGCCCGTGAGACGGCCGCCACGCTCGAGACGAGCGTCCAGTCGGCCAACGGCCTGCTCAGCCGAGCGCGGCGCGCCGCCGACGAGCGGCTGCCCGACCAGAGCCAGCAGGTGACGCTGCGTGCTCTCGGCGACGACCGCCTCCGAGAGACCGTCGAGAGCTACATGCGGGCGCTGGAGCAGGGCGATGTCGAGGCGGTGGTGGCGATGCTCACCGAGGACGCCACCTGGTCGATGCCGCCGTACGTGAGCTGGTTCCGAGGCCACGACGCGATCGCGGCCTTCCTCGAGGCCGGTCCGATGCGCGAGCGCTGGCGCCACCTGCCCGTTCGGGCCAACGGGCAGGCGGCGGTCGCCTGCTACCGCTGGGATTCCGGGCGCAAGCACCATGCGGCGGCGGTGCTCGACGTGCTCACGTTCGAGGGACCGCTGATCGGGGCGGTCACCGCGTTCGTCGATCCCGACGCGTTCGCCCCCTTTGGCCTGCCGCCCTCGCTTGCCCGGTAGCCCGCCGGTCAATTCGCGCGGGGGCGCCGGTCTCTGTGGACATGAACCGGTCTCGACGCAACTGGGCGCTGGCCCTCGCCTCGGTCGCACTCGAGCTGCTCGATCGAGGCGCCCAGGCGGGGCTGACCCTGCCCGGCGGGTTCGGGCGAACGAGATGATGCAGAGCGTTTAGCCCAACCGGGACGGAGGTACCCTGCCCGCTTGCCCCCCGTTCGTACCCTCCTGGCAGGGTCCGCCGGAGCCGTGGTGTTGCTGGTTCTGTGCGCCCTCTGCCTGACCCCTCTGTCTGCGAGCGCGTCCGGCCCTGCGCAGTCGGCCGCTGTCCCACCGGAAGGGGACGGAGCCACGGCGGCGGGCAAGCCGTCGGCACGCAAGAGGGCGCGCCGAAGGGCCCGCAGGATCTGCCGAGCGGCCCGGCGTGGCGCTGACCGGCGCCCTGCGGCCAGGCAGCGCAAGCTCGAGGCCCGCTGCCGGCGGGCCAGGCGCCGGGCGCGAGGAAAGCGCCGCTCGCCGGCGCCGCGCGCGCCCACACTGCCGGTAGCGCCCCCGCCGGTCTCGCCGCCCGGTCCGCCCGCGCCGGCACCCGCGCCCTCGTCCTATCCGCCACCCGCACCGCCGAACTGCGCCGCCGCCGATTCGGTTCCGTCCGCGGGCAACCTCGTGGCGGTCCGCTCGGCCACCCTCTGTCTGGTCAACGCCGAGCGCGCAGGGGCAGGCCTCGGCCCGCTGACCGACAATCGCCAGTTGGCTGCCGCGGCCCAGGCTCACGCCACTGACATGGTCGTCCGGCGCTACTTCAGCCACACCTCGGCGGACGGGCGCAGCTTCGACACGAGGATCCGGGCCTTCGGCTACCCCGGCGGCTATCTGGCGGAGAACATCGCCTGGGGTGGCGGCTCGCTCGGCACGCCACGGAGCATGGTGAGCGGCTGGATGAACTCCACGGGTCACCGCGAGAACATCCTCAACGGCGGCCTTCGCGACAGCGGCATCGGGGTGGCGGTGAGCACACCTCAGGGCGGCAGCGGCGGCACGTACGTGCACGATTTCGGCGGTTGAGAGACCGAACCGGGGATGAACCCGGTCCTACGGCTCCTCGAGCAGGAGGGTGTCGAGCCCTCGCGTGAGCCCGGTGAGGCCGGGCGCCCGGCGCGCCGCGATCAGGGTGCCCGCAACGTAGGGCTCGGGTGTCCCGCCGGCGTCGTGGCGAATGGTCAGCCGCTCGTCGGGCAGCCCGAACACCACCTCGGTCGACACGACGAAGCTCGGCAGGCGCACGGAGTGCACCCGGGCGCCGCCGATGCCGGCTCCTCGTGCCTCCTGTGGTCCCTGGAGGTCCTCGATCGGGTGGCCGAGCTCGGGCCGGCGGACCTCGCCGAGCCGCTCGGCGAGCTCGCGGGCGGTGCCCGACGGGACGTCCGGCTTGGTGTCCTTCGCGTAGTCGATGACCTCCCACTGCGACAGGTGCCGGGCCGCGAGGAGGGCGGCGGCCTGGCACATCGCGGCAGTCAGCGAGAAGTTGCCCGACGCCACCACGCCGACCGAGCGTTCGCGCGCCGCCGAGTCGATCTGCTCGAAGTCCGCTGCGGTGAGTCCCGAGCTGCCGATCACCACGGCCACGCCGGCGCCGATCGCGGTCAGCGTGTTGTCCCTGACCGCTGTGGCGGAGGTGTAGTCGATCAGGACGTCGATGCCGTCGAGCGCCTCGCCGACGCTCGCGTACACCGGCACCCCCAGCGGCTCGCCGCCGAGCGCCTCGCCCAGATCCCGGCCGGCCGCGGACCGGCTGACGGCCGACGTGAGGGTGAGGTCCGCTGCGTCGGCCACCCCACCCACGAGTGCCCGCCCGGTCCAGCCGGTGGCGCCCGCGATGCACACGGACAACGTCTCGGTCTCACTCATGGCGCGACGATCCCATAGGTTGGGCCGCGTGTGTCGCTGGCTTGCCTACTACGGCAACGAGATCCGGCCCGAGATGCTGCTCTACGAGACCAAGCACTCGCTGGTCGAGCAGAGCCGCCAGGGGAGGCTGGCCGGGAACCTGCCCAACGCGGACGGCTTCGGCCTGGGCTGGTACGGCGACCGGGAGCTGCCCGGGCTGTACCGCAGCGTGGCGCCGGCGTGGGGCGACAGGAACCTGCGCGAGCTGTCCAAGCAGATCTCCTCACCGCTGTTCCTGGCTCACGTGCGCGCGGCCACGGGGACTCCGATCGAGCAGACCAATTGCCACCCCTTCCGCCACGGACGCTGGCTGTTCGTGCACAACGGGTTCATCGACGGCTACGCGCGCGTCCGGCGCGACCTGATGCTCGAGGTCGACCCGGAGCTCTTTCCCGGCATCGAGGGCACCACTGACTCCGAGCTGATGTTCCATCTGGCTCTGACCTTCGGGCTGAAGGACGACCCGCTCGGCGCTCTCGAGCGGATGGCCGGGTTCGTGGAGGCGACAGGGCATCGCCACGACGTGGCCGAGCCACTGCAGATGACCGTGGGCCTGAGTGACGGTGAGCGCGTCTACGCGGCCCGCTACGCCAGCGGACCGGTGGTCAACTCGCTGTTCGTGACCGAGGACGCCCGGGCGGTGCGCGAGCTCTACCCGGAGGACGAGCGCTTCAAGCAGCTCTCCGACGAGGCGCGCGCGATCGTCTCCGAGCCGCTCGGCGATCTGCCCGGCGTCTGGCGCGAGGTCGAGCCCGGCTCGGCGTTGATCGTCCAGCCGGGAGCCGACGAGATGCTCACCTTCAGGCCCCGGCCGCCGTAAGTCTCGGAGGCGCGGCCGGTTAGCGGCCCATGAACGACGAACTCGGGAAGCGCCACGCGTGGGTGGTGTGGGTCGTTGGCCTCGCCGTCTGTCTGCTGGCCGCGCCCGGGCCGGCGTCGGCGAGCGAGAAGCCGATCCGGGGCGGCACGTACTACGGAAGCAAGTACGGCATCGAGAACGGGCAGTTCCGTCAGGCCTACGCCGAATTGGTCGTCTCCCGGGACGGCAAGAGCTTTGTACGGAGCGGCGAGCCTTACGTCAGCGTCCACTCACCGTGCGGAGCGAACGTTCCGCTGACCTCCGCGATCCGCATCCGCCCCGACGGCTGAGGCTGCACGGCCGCTTCACCGAGAGGTGGTCGGTCCGACTCGTCATCCGGCTGCGCCCCGGCTTCTGCGGCGTGCCCCGCACCGCTCCGCTCTAGCCCGGCGTGCCGATGCGGTAGTGGAGGTGGACCACGCCACTCCTGAACCGGCGCTCATCCCGGAGCTGTAGCCGCGCGCGCACCCGGTCTGGCAGTGCGCGCTTGCCGCCCCCGACGAGGATCGGGTTGAGGAACAGGTGGCACTCGTCGACGAGACCCGCGGCGATGGCCTGGCCGGCGATCTCAGCACCACCGATCGAGATGTCGGTTACCGCCGTCTCCTTGAGCTGCCGAATCGCGCCGGGATCGAACTCGCTATCGATCCGCGCCCTTGCGATGGTCAGCGTCTTCAGCGTCCGGGAGTAGACGATCTTCTCGGCGGCCTGCCAGAGCTCGGCGAAGGCCCGAGCCCCGGCCGGCTGATCAGGGCCGGTGCCGGCCGTCTCCCAGTAGGCCATGGTCTCGTACATCCGGCGGCCGTAGAGGTAGGTGCCGATCGGCCGCTCGAGGTCATTGACGGCGGCCAGCACCTCGGCATCCGGCGCAGCCCAGTCGAAGGCACCCTGTTCGTCCTCGACGTATCCGTCGAGCGAGGCGATCGCTGAGTAGATGAGCTTGGCCATGTCGATGCGACCGCGTTCCCGCCCCAAACTCATCGAGCTCGGTCGCACGGCATACAGTCCGGCGTCATGGCGGCTTCCGGGGACGTCCTGAGATTCGTTGACGGCAGCGAGTTTCGGATCACGAAGGCGGCGGCCGATACCAACGGCGAGTATCTGGAGATGGAGTGGTGGCTGCCGCCGTCGACGCAGACGCCTCCGAAACACATCCATCCCCAGCAGCGAGAGGACTACGAGGTGCTCGAGGGTGCCTTTGAGGTCTTCGTGCGCGATGGGTGGCGCACGGTGGTCGCCGGGGAGTCGGCCTCGGCGCCCGCTGGTGAGGTGCATACGTTCCGAGTCGGCGACGAGGCCGTGCGCATTCGCAACGTGCACGCACCTGCGCTCGACTTCGAGGACTACTTCGCCACGGAGTCCGCGCTGATGGAGGCCGGGAGGATCCGAAGCTATTCGAGCCCCCGGGCCGTCCTGCACTACGCGGTGCTGCTCGACCAGTACCGCGACTGCATGGTGATGGCGAGCCCGCTGCTGCGGGGTCTGATCACGGTGCTCGCCCCGCTTGGACGGCGCCTGGGTTTCGGGCCGCCGTGAGGTACTCGTCTGAGCGCCCCGAGCAGGATTCGAACCTGCGGCCTACTCCTTAGGAGGGAGTCGCTCTATCCGGCTGAGCTATCGGGGCCCGCGGCAGACGATAGCCCCACCGGCGCGTCGCTACTCGTCCTCGTAGAGGGATTCGCGGGCCAGCTCGGCCCCGCGTGCGCCGAAGAGGCGCACCTCCACGTAATCGCCGGTGTAGGCGTCGAGCGAGACGAGGGTGAAGCGGTTGTCCACGAGGGTGCACTGGTCGGTGGTGTCGGGGCCGAGCTCGGTGCTGGCCGCCGCGCCGTTGGGCACGAGCGAGACGCCCCACACGAGCGTGATGATCCCGCGGCGGCCCTCGGTGCCGCGCCAGTGGCCGATCTCGGCGTCGGAGAGGTCGAGCGTCCAGTCCGGGTTCTCCTCGGCCGTCTCCTCGGTGAAGTCGGCCTCGGCGGTGAAGTCGGCCGCCTGGGCTCCCTCGTGCTCTCGCGTGTAGGAGACGAAGCCGAACCACTCGCCGCCCCCTTCGGCGGGCGCCGTGGCCGGTACGTACGTGCGCCCGCCCCAGGTGCGGTCGGGGAACCAGGTGATCTCTCCGATCTCGGTCTCGCACGCCTTCTCGAAGGACTCACTCAGCACCTCGCCCCAGCGCCCGTAGGGCAGCGGCTCCTGAGGCGGCTCGGCGGCGAACAGAGGGATCTGGCGGGCGACTGGGGGCACGGCGCGGCGGGACGCTACACGCTTGTGCCGCGCAGCCGCTCGGCCGCGTCCTCGGGCGCCAGCACGTTCAGGTGCACGCCGGTTCCGATCTCGAGACCGGCGAGTTGCGACAGCCGCGGGAGGATCTCGATCCGCCAGCAGAAGCGCTCGGCGTCCCGCGGCGCAGTGCGCACCCACATGTTCAACGGGGGCAGCGTGCCGAGGGCGGCGCCCAGCCGCGAGAGGGTGTCGTGCAGCAGCCGCCCGCCGAGCGGGCCGTCGTCGGAGAAGCGCGGGGCTGGCCGGCGGGGCACGATCTGGAGGTGGAAGGGCACCCGCGAGCCGAACGGGCAGAGGGCCACGGCCTCGTCGTCGATGGCGACTATGCGGTCGCGACGGCGCACCTCCTCCTGGAGCAGGTCCTCGAGCAGGTTGCGGCCCTGGGTCCGGTCCGAGTAGGCGGTGAAGCGCTCGCGCTCGCGCGCCACCGCGGCCGGCACGAAGGGAAGGGCGTACAGCTGGGCGTGCGTGTGGGGCAGCGAGGCACCTGCCTCCTTGCCCTCGTTGACGATCACGTGCACGTAGGCGGCGTCCGAGTGCTCGCGCATGCGCCCGCGCCAGACGGACATCGCCGCCTCCACCTGCTCGGGCTCGAGCTCGGCGAGCGAGCTCACCGGATCGGGCGCGTTGACGATCACCTCGTGTGCTCCGAGGGCGGGCTGGCTGGCGAACAGGTCGGGCTCGCCGCGGCCGCTCGAGAGCGGATCGGCCGTGTCGCCGGCCTCGCCCGGCGACAGCGCGGGATAGAGGTTGGGCACCACCCGCACCCGCCAGCTGCCGTTGTCGCGCAGCGCGAAGACCTCCGGCGGCGTGCGGTCCTCGTGCCCGGCGGCGAAGGGATCGGTCTCGGGATCGATCTGTGCCCGCGGGTTGACGTCGAGAAACGCGCCGGGACGCGAGCCTCGCTCCCCCGCGACGATCACCTTGAGGCCGGACAACGGGTCGATCCGCAGCTCAGGCAAGGCGCTTCTCCATCGACACGTGCTCGATTCCCTCCTCCACGAACCGGGCGCCCTGTTCGGTGTACCCGGCGCGCCGGTAGAGCTCGAGGGCGTAGGTCTGCGCGTGGAGGGAGATGGCCTCCGCACCGGCGTCTCGGGCCGCGCGGTCGGCCTCGCCGAGAATCGCGGCGGCCACGCCGTTGCCGCGCTGGCCGGGCTCGACGGCCAGGCGTCCCAGCCGGGCAACCGGGCCACGGAAGAGCAGCCGGCACGTGCCGATCACGCGGTCGCCCTCCACCGCGACGATGTGCGTGGCCTCCGGGTCGCGCCCGTCACGGTCGGCCTGGACCGACACTCCCTGCTCGCCGCAGAAGACGCGCTCGCGCAGGCCCAGGGCGTCGTCGAGCTCCTGATCGGTGCGGGGTCGGCGAACCTCCATAGCGGCCGGCTCAGCGCGTGTAGCGATCGATGTCCTCGGCCAGCTTCTGCTCACTCGCATACCCGCCCTGGTGGACGAAGGCCAGCTCACCCTCCGAGTCGTAGAACGCGGTGGTGGGGAAGGCCTGCACGCCGTTGAAGGAGGCCGCGACCTCGAGGTCCGGGTCGCGGAAGTGAGGAAAGGGAACCGGGTTCTCACGGAGGAAGTCCTCTGCGCCGTCATCGTTGTCGTTGGAGTTCACTCCCAGGAAGGTGACCTCGCCTGAGCGCTTCTCGGCCTGCTTGCGAAAGAACGGGAACTCGTAGCGGCAGGGTCCGCACCAGGAGGCCCACTTGTTGACCACCACGGGCCGGCCCTCCTCCTTGTCCAGCCGAGCTTCGAAGGCCTCGCGTCCGCCGTCGAGGAGGCGAATCTGCGCAGAGTCGGGCGGAGGCGAAGGACTGGAGTCGTCCGAAGAGCTGCAGCCGGCGAGCGCCAGGAGGACGAGCAAAGGTGCCAGACGACGCACACGGCAAGGATGGCAGACCCTATTTCGCCGATCGTGTGCTGTAATGGTGGTGCCGCCGTCCACAAGGACCTGGCAGCCCGTCGCTCGCGGGAAGGTTAGAGCGGCAGGCATTGACGGGCGGCCTCGCTGCATCCTCGAAGGACCAGCCCGGCTCGCCCCCCTTACCGAGAACGACTGCCCAATCGTGGCTGACATCACCTCCGTGGCCGAGGCCTCGCCGGTTTCCGCCGAGGACCTCAAGCGCGCCGAAGACTTTGCGCGCGAGCCCTTCGTGCTCGAAGCCGAGTCGCCCGAGGTGGCGCTCGCGCCCGGCGGCGCCAGGCGCATGGCCTTCGATGATGCCGTCGCCGAGATCGACGCCGGCCTCGAAGAGCCGTCGGTCGAGTGGCGGCGCAAGTACTCGCTCATCCTGGGGCTCGAGCGGCTGCTGGCCGAGGACGAGCCGCATCTGGTGGACGGCACGAAGCTGTCCGCGCACCAGGTGGACGCGCTGTCGGGCACGCTGATCGCCCTCACCGCCGAGCTGCTGCTCAAGACATCGCGCAACGGGCGCTCCTCGGCGAACGGCAGCGAGGAGCTCCACACGGGCGAGGTGGAGATCGAGGGCGACGAGCTGACCGACGAGGAACCACTCGACTGGGACCCGGCCGAGGCGGCGGAGGAAGAGGAGGCGGCCGAGGCGGTGACCGAGGACCCGGGCGCCGCGCGGCGCTTCTGGTTCGAGCACGCCACCGGGGCCGGCAAGACCGTCGCCGCGCTCGGCTTCGCCGAGGCCTCGCGCACGGGCGGCGTGCTCATCCTCACCCATCGCCGCAACCTCGTGGACCAGTTCCTCGGCGAGCTGCGCGACCGCGGGTACAAGGACCGAATCTCACCGCCGCTGTTGCGGAGCGCCGGCGAGCCCAGGGCCGGCGGGCCGGTGACGGTGGAGACCTACCAGTGGTTCGTGCGCAACGCCGGAAAGGTCTCCGACGCCTACACGGTGGTCATCTGCGACGAGGCGCACACCGCACTCGGCGAGAAGACGAGCGCGGCGATCCGGCAATGGGTGGGACCGGTGTTCGTGGGCATGACCGCCACCGGCGCGCTGATCGCCCGGCACGTAACCGACCTCTTCCCCACGCAGACGTCGCGCTTCGACCTGGCCCAGGCCGCGCGCCGCGGCGTGATCGCGCCGCTGCGCTGCGTTCGCATCCCCCCGGGCGTCGGCGTCCGCTCGATCGCCAACGTGCCGCTGCGGCGCGGCGAGGTCGATCAGGACTTCGACCAGGAGGAGCTGGCTGCCCTCCTCGACCAGACGCCCTTCAACCTGGCCGTGGCCGATCTCTACAAGACCCGCTTCAAGGACCTGCCCGGCGTGGTCTACTCCGCCGGCGTGCGTCACGCCCACAACGTGGCAGCGGCCTTCCGAGAGGCCGGCATGAAGGCCCAGGCCGTGTCCGGCGAGACACCCAAGCGCGAGCTCACCCGCATCCTGGCCGGCTACGAGCGCGGCGAGATCGACGTCTTGGTCAACGCGCAGCTCCTGGCCGAGGGCTGGAACTCGCCGCGGGCCACGGTCTGCATGCACCTGGCTCCCACGGCGTCACGGCGCATCTATCAGCAGCGCGTGGGCCGGGTGACCCGCCGCACCCCGGGCAAGGAGGCCGGCATCATCGTGGACTTCGTCCACCCGGCCACGCCCAACGACGATCCGGTGGTCACCCTGCACTCGCTGCTCGACCGCGACGTCTACCGCGGCGGTGCCATCGTCGTCGGGCCCGTCCGCCGCGGCCGCGGCCGGCGCCTTCGCGTCGAGCGCCGCGTGGTGCCGGTCACGGCCGACGAGGAGCGCCGGGCCCAGGTCTTCGAGCGCGAGCTGTGGCGCATGGCGGTCGAGCACCTCACCTGGGGCCAGCAGCAGGCCTGGGCCATGCTGGCCGGCGCCCGCGTGGCCTCCAACAACTGGCGCCGCGCGAAGGCGATGCTGCACTTCGATTCCACCGGCGAGCTGCGGCGACTGTTCCTCGTCACCTGCCTGCGGCGCAACCGCAACACCCAGCTGCGCCTGCGCGCGCTGGCCGAAGTGGGCAACCTGCGCGACGCCGAGGCCTTCGACGACGCCGTGGAGATCCTGGGCGGCTGGTCGCGCGACGAGCGCCGCGAGGGCGTGAAGGTCCTTCTTCAGTCACTCACCGAGAGGCAGATCGGCAGGCGCGACCAGGCGGCCCGCTGGCTCTGGCACCTCGCCGAGTACTCGCGCGAGGTCCACGAGGAGTACGCGGTGCAGCGCTGGCCCGAGACCAAGCGTCTGCTGGGGCTGCTCGTGAACTCGGCCGGCGCGGCCCACGCCCGCAACGCCCGCCGCCTGGTGCAGGCCGCGCGCAAGCAGGACAGGCGGCTGTCGGCGGCTCTGCTGGCCGCGGCCCTGGCCCACACGCCGGAGGCCCAGCAGGTGCTGGACGGCGCGCGCATGCGGATGGCCCGCAAGCCGAGCGCGCTGGCCCGTGAGCTGCTGCGCAACTTCCCGAAGGGCAAGCGCAAGCGTGGTGGCCGGCGGCGCAAGCGCAAGGGCTCCGGAGGCGGACGGGGAGCGCAGGAGGCCGGCGGAGCGGCCGTGGTGCAGGCCAATGGCCAGGCGCCACCCGAGGCCGAGGACGCCGACTCGACCGACGCCGACTCGACGGACGCGGAGTCCAGCGACTCCGATGACGCCGGAACGGGCGGCGAGAGTCCGGCCCGCGACGCCGCCTAGGACCGCGACGCCGCCTAGGACCGCTGCAGATGCACTTCGCCGGCGTCGAGCCTGACCGGGCCCGCCGGCCCTTCCACGAGCAGCGCGCCGCTCTCGTCGATGCCCGCCGCAGTGCCCTCGCCGCCGTTCCAGCGCACGGTCTCGCCGAGTAGGGCGTCGCGGCGGCGCCACGCTGCGAGCACCGCGTCGGCCGGCGCCGCCAGCCATTCCGCGAGAGCGCCGATCAACGAGGACAGCACCTCCTCTGACGAGAGCTCGCTGCCGGCGAGCCGCAGCGAGGTGGCCCGGTCACGGAGCTCTTGCGGGAAGTCGGTGGTGGACACGTTGAGGCCGATCCCGAGGACGGCCCAGCCCTCCTGAGGGCGGCCCTCCACGAGGATGCCCGCCAGCTTGCGGCAGTCGTGCCAGACGTCGTTCGGCCACTTGATCGCGCACTTCACCGGCAGCGCCTCGCAGATCGCCACCGCCGCGGCGAGGGGAAGGACCGGCTCGAACTCGCGCAGCACGACGGACATCAACACGGCTTCGCGCGCGGGCGCCGTCCAGGTTCGGCCCTGACGTCCGCGGCCCGACGTCTGCTCGTCGGCGGTCACCAGCGCGCCGTGGGGGGCGCCGCCCAGGGCCAGCTCCCTGGCCCGCTCGTTGGTGGAGCCGGTGCGGCGCAGGTGTACGCGCGGCGTGCCGAAGCGGGCCGTCACGGGCGGGGGCGCAGCCGCAGCTCGGCGTCCGGGCGCAGGCCGAGCGTCGCGGCCGCATCACCCCGGTTGATGGCCACGGCCAGCGAGCGGTAGGCGTCTTCGTAGACGAGCAGCTCGCCCGCCGTCACGTCGGCGAAGGTCTGGGCGTACTTGGCCAGGTAGCGCTCCCCGGCGAGCTCGAGCTCCACGGTCGCGCCGAGGGTCACCCCGGTCCCGGCCAGGCCGTCGTGCCCGAGGTTCAGGCCGGCGTTGCCGAAGTGGTCGATCACCAGCACGTGGGCCACGATCTCGCCGCCCTCGATGCGAGCCTCCGGGAGGTCTACCTCGGCCAGGTCCGACGGATCGAGCGGGTCGCCGGCATCGGCCAGCTCGGCCCCGGCGGCCAGATGCGCGGCCACGGGGGCGAAGATGTCGCGCCCGTGAAAGGTGGCCGAGACCGGTTCGAGCCGGTGTGGCGAGCGGGTCACGTCCACGGCCAGGTCCACCCCTCCGCAGCGCTCCCAGGCGAGGCTCAGCAGACCGTTGTCGGGACCCACCAGCAGACGGCCGTCGCCGGTGCGCAGCGCCACGGCGCGGCGCTCGGTACCCACCTGCGGGTCCACCACGGCGACGTGGACCCCCACCGGCATGTAGGGGAGCGTGTTGCGTAGCACCAGCGCGCCCTGGCGCACGGAGTAGCGGCGGATGCCGTGGGTGATGTCGAGGATCTCGAGCTCCGGGCCGATCTTGCGGATGACCCCGTGGCAGACGCCCACGAAGTCGTCGTTGCGCCCGTAGTCGGTGAGCAACGTGACGAGAGATCGAGGGCTCGCGCGCACCGCGCGCTCGCCGTTCATGAGACGTCCCGGACGAGGGCGTCGATCAGCCCGTCGAGGTCGTGGCTGGAAGCCTCGACGTCCACGCGCAGGCCCTCCTCGCGAGCGGTTGCGCTGGTGATCGGGCCGATCGAGACCACGCGGGCGCTGTCGGGAACCCGCGCGCCGGCGGCCAGGAAGAAGCGCACCGTCGAGCTCGAGGTGAAGGTCACGTGAGTGGCATGGGTCAGCGCCTCGAGCTGGCCGTCGCCGAGCGCCTCGGCGACCGTGTCGTAGAGGGCCACCTCGTCCACCTCGGCCCCGCGCTCGCGCAGCGCATCGGGCAGCACGTCGCGGGCCTCCGCGGCGCGGGCCACGAGCACCTTGCGGCCCTCCACCGGCACTTCAGCGAGAGCCTCGATCAGTCCCTCCGCCACGAAGCGTTCCGGGACCACGTCGGCGTGGATCCCGCGCGCGGCCAGCTCGGCGGCCGTGCCGGGCCCGATCGCCGCCACGGTGGCGCCCGCCAGGGCTCGCGCGTCGAGAGCGTTGGCCCCGAGGGCATCGAACAGCAGTCGCACGCCGTTCGGGCTGGTCAGGCACACGAGCGCGTACTCGCCGATGCGGGACACGGCATCTAGCAATGCGCCCTCCACGGGCCGCGGCCGGATGCGGATCACCGGCGTCTCCACCACCTCGGCGCCGAGCTTCCGCACGCGGGCGGCCAGCCCGCTTGCCTGAGCCCGGGCCCGCGTGACGGCCACCACCCGGCCGTGGAGCGGCCGGCGCTCGAGCCAGGCGATGGTCTCGTGCAGGGTTGTCACCGGCCCGATCACGGTGATCGACGGCGGCCGGACGCCGGCCTCGGCAACCTGCGCGGCGATCCGATCGAGACGTGCCACGACGGTCCGCTGATCGGGGAACGTGCCCCGCTCCACCACGGCCACGGATTCGTCCGCCGGCCGCCCGGCGGCGATGAGGCGCTCCGCGATCAGTGGCAGGTTCCTCACGCCCATGTAGAGCACGAGGGTGCCCGGGAAGCGTGCGAGCGCGTCCCAGTCGAGCGCGGACTCGGGCTTTTCAGGGTCCTCGTGGCCGGTGACGAAGGCCACGGCGGAGGCGGCGTCGCGGTGGGTCACCGGGATGCCGGCGTAGGCCGGGGCGGCCACGCCCGCGGTGATACCAGGCACCACTTCGAAGGGCACGCCGGCGGCCGCCAGGGTCTCGGCCTCCTCGCCTCCGCGGCCGAAGACGAACGGGTCGCCGCCCTTGAGCCGGACCACCTGCTTGCCGGCCGCGCCCAGCTCGGCCAGCAGCGCGTTCAGGTCCTCCTGCGCGATGGCGGCCGCACCCGGCTGCTTGCCCACGTAGCGCAGCTCGGCGTCGTCCCGTGCGCCGTCGAGCGCGCTCGCGGGGATCAGGCGGTCGTAGAGCACCACGTCGGCGTTCGCGATCAGCTCGAGCGAGCGCGTCGTCATCAGGCCCGGGTCGCCCGGACCCGCGCCCACCAGATAGACCTTTCCTTCCGCCACGCGGGGAACGCTACCC
This sequence comes from uncultured Thermoleophilaceae bacterium, assembly GCA_963826165.1. Taxonomy (GTDB): domain Bacteria; phylum Actinomycetota; class Thermoleophilia; order Solirubrobacterales; family Thermoleophilaceae; genus JACVRW01. The sequence goes on from CAWGWC010000009.1 coordinate 119,180, forward strand.
CTGGCCGGCGGCCTGCGATACGCGCTCCGCCTCCGCCAGGAGCTCGGCCGCCCCCGCCGCCCGCAGGCGGTCCGCCACGGCCACGCCGAGCTTTGCCGGTTCCGCCGGATCACCATCGAGCTCGTCGCGGATCCAGTGCGATCCGTCCGGCAGGCCCACGAACGCGGTCATCCGCAGCGACGCCGGGCCCTCCACGCCGAGCTCGGCATGCGCTCCCACCGGGGTGTGACAGGTTGCGCCCAGGGCGGTGACGAGCGCCCGCTCGGCGGTCAGGCGGGTGAGGGCATCGGTGTCGGTCACCGCGGCCGCGGCGCTCGCCACCGGGTCGTCTCCCTGCCGAGCCTCGAGCGCGAGGCAACCCTGGCCGGCGGCGGGCACCAGCTCGGGCAGGCGCGAGCCGCGGGCGCCCACTCCGAGGCGCTCGAGTCCGGCCATGGCCAGCACGATCGCGTCGTAGCCGCCCTCGTCGAGGCGGCGCAGGCGCGTATCCACGTTGCCCCGCAGCTCGGCGATCCGCAGGTCGGGCCGCAGGGCGAGCAGCTCGGCCTCCCGGCGCAGGCTGGCGGTGCCTACCACGGCGCCGTCCGGAAGCTCGGCGAGCGAGCGCGCGCCGCAGAGGGCATCGTGCGGATCGCCCCGGCCGGGCACGCCCACGATCGCGAGCCCCTCGGGCAGCTCGCCGGGCACGTCCTTGGCCGAATGGACGGCCAGGTCGATCGTCTCGGCCAGGAGAGCTTCCTCGAGCTCCTTGACGAAGCGCGCCTTGTCGGAGACTTGCGGCGCGGACACCTCGCCGGGCGGCCGGCGCTCCTCGTCCCCCGAGGTCCGCACGCGCACGATCTCCACCTCGTCGTCGAGCCGCTCGGCCACCCAGCGGGCCTGGGTCAGAGCGAGCCGGCTGCCGCGCGTCCCCAGCCGGATCGTCACCGGCTGCGGCTGAGGCGGCGCTCCGCCAGCGGCGTGACCGACGCGGGCGCGTCCTCCTGGGGCGCCAGTGCGGCCTCGAGGCCGAACAGCTCGTGCAGCGCGTTCACGTAGCGGTAGGACGCGCCCTCGCCGGCAGCGCCCTTCAGCCGCAGCGTGGGCTCGTGCAGCAGCCGGCTGACCACCGCCCGCGCCATCACCCCGAGACGGTCGCGGTCCGCGTCGGAGAGCGACTCCCAGCCGGACTCGTTCTCCAGCAGGACCTGCTCGACGATCTCGTCGCCGCGGCGGCGCAGCGCGGAGATCGTGGGCACCACGTCGAGGGAGGCGAGCCACACCTCGAAGCGCTCGACCTCCTCGCGCACGAGCGCGCGGGCCTCGTCGGCCTCGGCCTCGCGGACGTTCAGGTTGCGGGTCACGGCCTGCTGCAGGTCGTCCATGTCGTAGAGGGCGATGCCGGGACAGCTGCGCACGTCGGGATCGATGTCGCGCGGCACGGCGAGGTCGAGCAGCACGAGCGGCCGCCCCATGCGCGAGGCCGCCACGTACTCGAGCTCGTCACGTCCGACGATCTGATGCGGCGCCCCGGTGGCGCTGACCACGATGTCGGCCTGCTCGAGCTCGCGCGGCATATCGTCGAAGGACACCGCGCGGCCCCCGAAGCGCTGGGCCAGGCCGAGCGCGCGGTCGTAGCGCCGGTTGGCCACGAACAGGGCGCTCACACCGCGGTCCGAAAGAGCGCGCGCCGTGAGCTCGGCGTTCTCACCGGCGCCCACCACCAGCACGCGCTTGCCTTCGAGGTCGCCCAGGAAGTCGGCCGCCAGCGTCACGGCCACCGAGGACACGGAGACGTTGGAGCGGGACACCGAGGTCTCGCTGCGCACGCGCTTGCCGGCGGCCAGCGCGTCGCGGAACAGACGGTTGGACACCGGGCCCGTCACACCCTCCACCAGCGCCGCCTCGTAGGAGCGCTTGACCTGTCCCTGCACCTCGGCTTCGCCGACGATCATCGAGTCGAGCCCGCCGGTGACCGAGAACAGATGCTCCACCGCCTCGGAGCCGCGCAGGGAATAGATCGCTCCGAGCAGCTCGGTGGGCCGCAGGCCGGCCTGGCGCGACAGCACGGTGAGGGCGGCGTTCTCGGCCTCCACGGCGTCGGCGGTCACCAGATAGAGCTCCGTGCGGTTGCAGGTGGAGATGGCCACCGCCTCGTGCACCGCGGTGTGGTCCACGAGCTCGGCCAGGACCCGCGAGGCGCGTCCTTCGGGGAGAGCGAGGCGCTCACGCAGCGGCAGTGGCGCGGTCTTGTGATTGGCGCCCAGTGCCAGCAGCTCGCCGTTCACCGCTCGTCCTCGCCCGATTCGGCTGACAGCTCGTTGATCTCGCGTCCGATGCGCCCGATCTTCGCACCGATGATGGCCACGTAGATGAGGATCAGGGCCACGAACACCACGTAGGCGCCGGCCACGTACTTCCCGGCTTCGTCAAGCGGCAACGCGGGCACGGTTTCTCAGTTTCTTGAGTTGCGCGGAGGCGTGCTTGGCGGTGAGCTCGAGCTTCCACAGGGTCACGAACAGGAGCGTCATGCCGAGCAGCGCGACCAGGAAGGTGAGCCGCATCTCGCCGGGAAGGCTGCCGCCGGTCTGCGACAGCACCCGCGGATGGGTGTAGGCCTCGGCCGCCCGCACGGCGATGAAGTTGAGCGGCACGAACGCACCGGCCGCGATGGCGAACACCGACGAGTAGCGCGCCTGGCGATCAGGATCCTCGATGGAGAAGCGCAGCGGGTAGTAGACGCAGTACAGGAGGAAGACCACGAGGAAGGACACGAGCACGGGCTCATCCCACACCCACCAGTGGCCCCAGGACGCCTTGGCCCAGATGGCGCCGGTGATCAGCACGCCCGCGCCGAGGATGATCGACAGGTGAATCGCCACGTAGGAGCGCATGTCCCACGAGCGATCCCCGCTGCGCAGGTGCTTGATCCCCATCACGCCCCCGGCCACGAACCCGCCGAGGGCCACGATGGCCATCGGCACGTGCACGTAGAAGATCTTCTGGACGAAGCCCTGGTCGGCGTCGAGCGGCGCGTAGAAGAAGACGAGCGCGAACGCCGCCGTGACGGTCACGGCGCTGGCCCAGGCCAGAGGAGTGAGACCTTTCGAATACATCAGTCCTCGAGCAGGAAGTCGAAGACGGCTACGGATAGAAGCACGAATACAACATCGTAAAGAGTGAGAAGCCCCAGCCAGCGCCAGAGCTCGTCCGGACCCCCATCCTGGCGCAGCAGCGGTTCCGTGGCCTGGGCGCAGGCGATCAGCAGCGGCACCACGAGCGGGAGCAGCAGAAGGGGCACGATCAGCTCGCGGGCCCGCGTCTCGGATGCCAGCGCCGCCACCAGCGCCCCCACCGCGGCGAGGCCGAGGTTGCCCAGCGCGAGGATGGCGAACAGCTCGGGCAGCGCCGCGCCGAGCCCCGGCCCGAGCAGGAGCAGCGTGAACGCCGGCACGGCCACCAGCTCCACCGCGCAGAGGAAGAGGAACAGGGCGCTCGCCTTTGCGATGAACAGCGAGGTGCGGTCCACGGGCGCGAGCAACAGGGCGTCGATTCCCCCCTGCTCGCGCTCGGAGGCGAACAGGCGCGACACGCCGATCACCGAGGCGAGCAGCAGGGTCACCCAGAGCACTCCCGAGGCCAGCTCGCCGTCGAGGCTGTCCCGGTCGAGCCCGAAGTGGAAGAGCACGTAGACGGTGATCGTGAACAGGGTCATGGCGGGCACGGACTCCTTGGTGCGCCACTCCACCCGCAGGTCCTTGCGCAGGATCGCCCGGGCGGCGCCGATCACCGGTACAGCTCCCGGTCGGCGGCGGCCGGGCGGCCCGCCCTCAGTCCCAGCGCCAGGTCGGACTCGGCCAGGGCGCCCTCCACGTCGTGGCTCACCAGGACGCGCGTGCGCCCGGAGGCTCGCCCTATGAGCGGCTCGAGCTGCTCAGCCGCCGCGGGGTCGAGGTTGGCCCTGGGCTCGTCGAGCAGCAGCAGCTCGGGATCGTGCAGGACGCTGCGGGCCACGGCCAGACGCTGCACCATGCCCTTGGACAGCTCGCGCAGCGGCTCGTCGGCGCGGTCTCTCATGCCCACAGCGCTCAGCAGCTCCTCGATCCGTGCGCCCGGAACGCCGTGCAGGGACGCCTGGTAGGCGAGGTTCTCGCGCCCGCTGAGCTCGCGGTAGAGCAGCGGCTCGTGACCGAGGTAGCCCACCTTGCCGGGCAGCTGCCAGCGCTCGGCCGGGAGCTCGGCGCCGAGCACGCGGGCGCGCCCGCCGTGAGGGCGCAGCAGGCCGGCCAGCACCCGCAGCAGGGTCGTCTTGCCCGCTCCGTTGCCGCCGAGCAGTGCCAGCGTTGCGCCCGTGGGGACGGTCACGCTCACTCCCGACAGCGCGATCCGCTCGCCGTAGCGGCGCTCGAGACCGTCGAGCTCGATCGCCGGTTCCATGGCGGCGAAGCCTATGCTGCGCCCGTGGCCCGCCTGGTGGGCATCAACCACGTGGTGCTGGAGGTCGCCGACCTGGATGAGGCCCTCGGCTTCTACGGCCGCGTCTTCGAGATCGAGCTGCGCGGCCGCGTGCCCCGAATGGCCTTCATCGACTTGGGCGACCAGTTCCTCGTGCTCGCCCAGGTGCACGAGCCCGACGGTCCCGACGACGCCCGGCACTTCGGCCTCGTCGTCGACGACCGCGAGGAGGTGAGGCGCAGGCTGGAGCAGGAGGGCGCGGAGATACTGCCCGGCCGCGGCCTCGACTTCCGCGACCCCTGGGGCAACCACGTTCAGGTGGTGGAGTACGGCGACATCCAGTTCTCAAAGACCGAGGCGGTGCTGCGCGGGATGGGGCTGGCCGAGCTGCGCAAGTCGCAGAGCGCGCTGGCCGAGCTGCGCGACAAGGGCCTCGCCTAACGGCCTCTCACTAAGCTGCCCGCCCGTGATCCGGCTCGCCCGTCCACTGGTCCTGTCCGCCCTGCTCGTGACTGCGCTCGCGCTGCCCGCGGCCGCGCCGGCCGCCGTGACCGAGGAGCTCGACGTGGGCTACGGCAGCGCCGTGGACTTCGACGGCGAGCGCCAGCGGCTGGCTCTCGACCTGTACCGGCCCGAGCTCCGCAAGCGCCCGCGGCCTGCGATCGTCTGGGCGCACGGCGGCGGCTTCACCTTCGGCTCGCGCACCTTCATGACGCCCCACGCCAAGCTCATGGCCGAGCGCGGTTACGTGAGCGCGACCATCACCTACCGCCTGGCCGACAACGGAGAGCTGGCGCAGGTGGGCTATGCGCGTGCCGTCGAGGCTGCCCAGCACGACGCCCAGGCCGCGGTCCGCTGGCTGCGCCGCCACGCCAAGCGCCTCAACGTCGATCCGCGCCGCATCTACATCGGCGGCCATTCCGCCGGCGCAATCACCGCCCTGGAGGTCGGCGTGAGCCGCCGCGATCCGGGGCAGAGCGGCAACCCGGGCTACTCGTCGCGTGTGGGAGGCGCCATCGCGATCGCGGGCCTGATCTTCGACCACACCCAGGTCGACCGGCGCGACGCGCCGATGCTGCTCTTCCACGGGGACGCCGACGACACGGTGCCCTTCGCCGCGTCAACCCGCGTGTGCGAGTCGGCCCTGAAGGTGCGCCTGCCCTGTCGTCTCGTGGCCTTCCCGGGCGGCGACCACTACGTGGCCTACTCCAAGCTCACGGAGATCATCGAGACCACGGACCGTTGGCTGCGGCGCCTGTGGTGACGGTCAGGACGTAGATCTCCGCTCGAGCGTCGCCGCGGCGTGCTCGAGCGTCGGCCCCACCACCGGCCACGACTGGGCGATGGCCTTCGGGTTGCCGGGAAAGTTGATGATGAGCGTGCGGCCGCGGATGCCGGAGATCCCCCGGGTGAGGATCCCCAGCGGGGTGTGATCGCGCGAGTCTGCGCGAATCGATTCGGCGTAGCCGGGCGCGTCGCGGTCGATCACGTCGCGGGTGGCCTCCGGGGTCACGTCGTCGATAGTCAGACCGGTCCCGCCGGTGGTGAACACGAATCGCACCGCCTGCTGGTCGACGAGTCGCTTCAGAGCGGCCGCGATCGCCTCGCGGTCGTCCGAGACCGTTTCGTGGGTGACCTCGAGACCCGCCTCCTCGCAGAGCTCCACCAGCGCCGGTCCGGATACGTCCTCGCCCTCGCCGCGCGCGAGTGAGCTGGACACGGTGAGCACGGCGGCCTTCACGAGGACGTCATCTCCGCCAGTCGTGGCGGCCGCCGGTCTTCTCGAGCAGGACGATCTCGGTGATCTCCACCCCCCGCTCGAGGCCCTTGACCATGTCGTAGACGGTGAGCGCGGCAACCGAGGCGGCGGTCATCGCCTCCATCTCGACCCCGGTGGGACCGCTCGTGCGCGCCTCGCTCTCGATCTCCACCCGGTCCTCGCCGATCGCGATGCGCACGTCGACGAAGGACAGAGCCAGCGGGTGACACAGCGGGATCAGCTCGGCGGTGCGCTTGGCCGCCTGGATACCGGCGATGCGGGCGGTGGCCACCACGTCGCCCTTCGGGGCGTCGCCCCGCGCCACCGCGGCCGCCGTCTCGGACGCCATCACCACCGTGGCTCGCGCGAGGGCGCGGCGATCGGTGCTCTCCTTGTCGCCCACGTCGACCATCCGGGCCCGCCCGGCCTCGTCGGTGTGTGTGAGCTCGTCAGGCAGGCGCGTGGGTGCGCTGCGCCGCCGCGATCAGATCGCGTACCGCGGGCTCGTCGCCGCGGCGGAGCAGCTCGACCGGGTCGGGATCGCCGTTGACGATCGACTCGAAGAAGGACTTGCGGTCCTGGTAGGTGGGCAGGGTGCCCTTGGCCCACCCGCGTACCTCGTTGAGGATCACCGCGAGCTGGGCGTAGGGCTCGCCGTACTCGTCGGCGATCTCACGCTTGATGCGCTTGGCCAGCGCCGGCGAGGCGCCCGCGGTGGAGATGGCGATGGCCAGGGGCCCCGAGCGCACTATGGCGGGCAGGATGAAGTTGCAGAGCGGTGGGACGTCGACCACGTTGACCAGCATCGCGCGGTGCTCGGCGTCGTCGTAGACGGCGATGTTGACGTCGGTGTCGTTGGTGGCGGCGATGACCATGAACACCCGCTCGAGGTCCGCGGAGCCCGCATACTCGCGCCGCTCCCAGTGAATCGATCCCTCCGCCGCCAGCTCCTCCAGCGGCGCGATCGCCTCGGGCGCGATGAGCGTGACCTCGGCGTCGCAGGCCAGCAGGCCCTCGACCTTCTCGAGGCCGACGTCGCCACCGCCCACGACCACGCAGCGCCGGCTGCTCAGCTTGAGGCAGGCGATGTAGAACGGGATGTCGAGCATCCCCTGAACGCAGCTCTGGTCGCAGATCCCCCTGCGGAGCTGGCAGACGCATTCCTTGCCGGCGTAGGCCTGTGCGGGCATCACCTGAGAGTCTAGGCACGAGCTCTCGTTGGGCCTGCCCTCCCGCCGCACGGGGAGGGAAGGGCCCGTGCGGCGGGGCGGGTCTCAGGCCACGAGCGCGTGACGCGGGCGGTGCAACCTGGGAAGCAGGGGCCGCCACCGGCGGGGGCGCTTCTTCTGCCCGTTCCGGCGGCGCTCGTTCGCGGCCCTCTGCAGTTCGCTCTGTCGGATCTCCGAGGCGGCGTGTGTCAGTGCTCCGGTCATGCGCGCCAAACTACGACTAAGGGGTGGGGCCTTACATCGGCAATTCGCCCTCGGTTGGGCCTTAGCGGCGGAATACGTCGCGCACGGTCTTTCTCCCCACGCGGGTGAGCGGCACGAGACCGTTTCGCAGTGCCGCCGGCTTGTCGGCGTCCCGGCCGTAGAGCAGCTTCGCCGAAGCACGCATCGCGCGACCCAGCGCCTCGTCGTAGGGGTGCCACCAGAAGTTGCGGGTGCGCGACGGCTCCCAGGTCACGAGCTTGACGTTCACGCACTCGTACAGGCCGAACTTCGAGTGCGAGCGGCCGAGCCCCGACTGCTTCTCGCCACCCCACGAGCAGGAGCAGGCACCGTGGCTGAACATGTGGTCGTTGAGCCAGACCATCCCCGATTCGAGGCGGCGGGCCATGCGCTCGCCCTTGTCCCGGTTCATCGTCCACACGGATGCGCCGAGCCCGAAGTCGGAGTCGTTGGCGAGGGCGATGGCCTCGTCCTCGGAGTCCACGGTCACGATGGGCACCACAGGGCCGAAGATCTCCTCGCGCATCACGCGCATGTCGGGGGTCACGCCGGTGAGCACGGCGGGCCTCAGGAAGGGAGGCTCACCGCCGCCACCGTGGAGGGTCGCGCCCGCCGCCACCGCGTCGTTCACCAGCTCCCTGACCAGTTCCAGCTGCTCGGGCGACACCATCGGGCCCACCTCGGTGTCCCACTCGAGCGGGTCACCCACCCGCAGGCGCTTCGCGCCCTCGATCACGCCCTCGACGAAGCGGTCGGCCACCTCGCGCAGCACGTACACCCGCTCGATGCCGCTGCACGTCTGCCCGGCGTTGGCAAAGCCGCCCCACAGGCAGCCCGAGATCGCGTTGGGAAGGTTGGCGTCGGCGCAGACGATCATCGGGTCCTTGCCGCCCAGCTCGAGCACCGAGCCCTTCAGACGGGCCGCGCACTGCTCGCCCACCCGGCGCCCGACGTCCACCGACCCGGTGAAGAAGATCTTCGCCACGCTCGACTCCACGAGCGCCTGGCCCACGGCTCCGCCGCCGTGGATCACCCGCACGAGGCCCTCCGGCAGCCCCGCCCGCTCGAAGACCTCCTGGATGCGCTGGCCGATCAGCGGGGTGAGTGAGGCGGGCTTGAGGACCACGCCGTTGCCGGCCATGAGCGCGATGGCGGCCTCGCCGAAGGGGATCGACCACGGGTAGTTCCACGGCGCGATCACTCCGACCACGCCCAGCGGCTCGTAGGTGAAGCGCGCCCGCTTCTGCTTGAGGAAGATCGGCAGCGGGACGCGCTCGTCCTCGAGGATCCCCGGCCCGGCGTCGGACAGCCAGCGCAACGAGTCGATCGTCGGCAGCAGCTCCATCGTGTAGGACTCGTTGCGCGGCTTGCCCTGCTCACGGCTGAGGAGCTCGGCCAGCTCGTCGAGCTGGTCGATGATGGCCTGGCCCGCGCGGCGCATGTAGCGCGCCCGGTCGCCCAGCGGCAGCTCGGCCCAGAAGGGCTGGACGCCGGCCACGTCGTCGACCACGCCCTGCACCTCGGTGGGCTCGAGCGTGGGTACCGCCCCGAGCCGCGCGCCGTCGAAGGGGCTGAACGACTCGAGCTCGGCCGCGCGCTCCTCCACGGGTGTGGCCGCTGCCTCCACGCCTAACGCCCGCGCGCCTTGCGGATGCGTTCGAGCCGCTCGCCCATCTCGCGCTCGTCGCCGTGCTCGGACAGCTCGAGGAAGCGCTCGCCGATCGCCTCGTCGGGCATCAGCTCCTGCTCGGACACCCCCTCGGCGTAGGCGTGCGGGTAGTCGTAGTCCTGGCCGCGGTCGAGCTTCTTCGCGCCGGGGTAGGCGGCGCTCTGGAGCGGCGCGGGTGGCAGCGGCGTGCCTCGCTCGCGCACCCATTGGCGCGCCCGCCCGATTGCTTCGTAGGAAGCGTTCGACTTGGGCGCCAGCGACAGGTAGACCGCGGCCTGGGCCAGGTTGAGGGCACACTCCGGCATCCCCACGTGCTCCACCGCCTGGGCGGCGGCCACGGCGACCTGCAGCGCCTGAGGGTCGGCGTTGCCGATGTCCTCGCTGGCCAGCACCACCATGCGCCGGGCGATGAAGCGCGGGTCCTCTCCGCCCTCGAGCATCGCGGCGAGGTAGAGCAGAGAGGCGTCGGGATCCGAGCCGCGCGTGGACTTGATCCAGGCGGAGATCAGGTCGTAGTGCTTGTCGCCCTCCTTGTCGTAGAGGATCGCGCTGCGCTGGAGCGAGTCCTCCGCCACCTGGAGCGTCACGGTGCCGTCGGAGCCCACGGTCTCGGCGGCCAGGGCGAGCGCGGACAGCGCGCTGCGCGCGTCGCCGCCCGCCCGGCGCGCGAGGAACTCGAGCGCCTCGTCCTTGACCGCCGGCGGGTCGGCCAGACCGCGTTCGTGGCCCAGGGCTCGTCGCAGCAACTCGAGCACGTGGGCCTCGTCGAGAGCGCGCAGCTCATATACCCGGCAGCGCGAGAGCAGAGCCGAGTTGACCTCGAAGTAAGGGTTCTCGGTGGTGGCGCCCACCAGCACCACGAGGCCCTCCTCCACGGCCGGGAGGAGCGTGTCCTGCTGGGCCTTGTTGAAGCGGTGGATCTCGTCCAGGAAGAAGATCGTGCGCTCGCCGCTGTTCTGACGCCGGTGGGCCGCGCGCTCGAGCACCTCGCGCACCTCCGCGCGCCCGGCGCGAACGGCGGACTCCTCCTCGAACGCCGCACGCGCGTTCACGGCCAGCATCCGCGCCAGAGTCGTCTTCCCGGTGCCCGGTGGGCCGTACAGGATCATCGAGTGCGGCCGGCCGTCCTCGATCGCGGTCCGCAGCGCCGAGCCGCGCGCCAACAGGTGCTCCTGACCCACGAACTCGCCCAGCGACTCCGGGCGCATGCGGGCCGCCAAGGGCAGCTCCGCGTCGTCGACCGCGCCTCCCTTCCGGGAGGGATCCTCGAGGTCGAACAGGCGCTCCATGCCTGAATTCTCGCAGCGCGGCGCGTGGGAGCCGAGGCTGCTAGCCGAGCCGAGCGAGGAAGGCGCTGACCGCCTCGGCCGCGCCGGCGGGCTCGTCCTCCCAGACGAAGTGCCCGGCGCCCTCGAACACCACGAGCTCGGCGCCGGGCAGCTCGCGCTCGAAGCGATGGGCGCCCGCCACCGGTGCGAACGGATCCTCCTCTCCCCAGACGAGCAGCACGGGCACGTCGAGCTCGGCGAGCCGGCCCTCGTACGGCGCAAGCTTCTCGAAGTCCATCGAGCGGTAGAACTCGAGCTGGCCACGCCGGCGGGTGTCGTCGGCGAAGGCCTTCCAGTACTCCGTGAGCGCCTCGTCGTCGATGCCCGAGCTGACCTGACCGAGCATGGCGCCTAGGGCCTCGCGCTCCAATCCGTTGATCAGCTCCTCGCCGGTCCCGGGCGTGCGCATCGCCTGGGCCATCCCGTGCCACGTGCCGTCGGAGAAGAATCCGGTGGAGCTGATCACCAGTGCGTCGACGGCCTCAGGGTGGTCGCACGCCCAGGCCAGGCCGATCAGGCCGCCCCAGTCGTGGAGGATCGGCACACAGCGCTCTATGCCCTGGTCGCTGCGAAAGCGCTCGAGCGCGTCGATCTGGCGCTCCCAGGTGCCGGGTGGGTCGGGCTCGGAGTCGCCCATCCCGGCGAGGTCGGGTGCGATCGCCCTCCAGCCCGCGCCGGCGAGCACCGGCATCAGGTGGCGCCACATGTACGACGACTCGGGATAGCCGTGGACCAGCAGGCCCACTCGGCCGTCCGGCGGGCCCGCCTCCCGGTGTGCAAGCCCGGCCACGAGGCGAGCATATACTCGGCCGGTGCCCGATCGAGCCGCCCTCGAGGGTCGCACGACCGAGCTTCTCCAGCGGCTCATCCGGTTCAACACGGTCAACCCGCCCGGAAACGAGGAGCCGGTGCAGCGCTGGCTGTGCGAGCTCCTCGAGCAAGCCGGCTTCCAGTGCGACCTCCTCGCCTCCGTGGCCGGGAGGCCGAACCTGGTGGCTCGGCTGCCCGGCCGTTCCGACGGGCCCACGCTATGCCTGCTTGGTCACGTGGACACGGTCCTCGCCGACGCCGAGGACTGGCAGGTCGATCCGTGGGGCGGCGAGCTGCGGGACGGTTGCGTCTGGGGGCGCGGCGCCAAGGACATGAAGAGCCAGGTGGCGGCCGAGGCAGCCGCCGCGCTCACGCTGGTCGAGGAGGGCTGGCGTCCAGAGGCCGGCGAGCTCAAGCTCGTGTTCACCTGCGACGAGGAAACTGGAGGCGTCAACGGCGCGGCCTGGCTGACCACCGAGCACCCCGAGCTGGTACGAGCCGACTACGTGGTCAACGAGGGCGCCGGCGAGTTGATCCGCCGCGGCGAGCGCCGCGTGTACGGGGTGTGCGTGGCCGAGAAGGGCGTGTTCCGCTTCACGCTCGACACCAGCGGGCGCAGCGGCCACGCCTCGGTGCCCCGCATCGGCGACAACGCGCTGGTGAAGCTCGCGCCGCACCTGACCGCTCTGGCCGCGGCGCGCCCCGAGCCGGTCCGCCAGCCGGAGGTGGACGAGCTGTTCGGCGCGCTCGGCCTCGACACCGCCGATCTCGGCAAGGCCATGGCCGAGCTCGAGGCCGACGCGCCCGCGGTGGCGGTGCTGCTCGAGCCGATGCTGGGGGTGACCCTCACTCCGACGATGATCTCCGCCTCCCAGAAGGTCAACGTGGTGCCCTCGCACGCCCGCCTCGACGTGGACTGCCGCGTGCCGCCGGAGCTCGGCGAGGAGGCCGCCCGGGCGGCCGTCGTCGCGGCGATCGGCGAGGACGGCTACCGGCTGGCCTTCCACGGCGAGGTGACGGGCAACCGCTCTGCTCCGGACACGCCGTTGATGGACTCGATTCGCCGGTTCGTGGAGCGCGAGGATCCCGGCGCGCGGGTGGCGCCACTGGTCATGACCGGCTTCTCGGACTCGCACTGGTGGCGTCGCGCGTTTCCCGACTGCACGGCCTACGGCTTCTTCCCGCAGAACGCGATGGACATGGTGGAGGCCTATCCGCTGATGCACGGGATCGACGAGCGGATCCCGGTGGCCGATCTCGGGCTGGCGGCCACCTTCTACGCTGACCTCATGTCGGAGATGCTCCAGTGACCACGCCGGTGCCCGAGGACAAGCTGCGCCTGGGCGGCATGGCTCTGCGCAACGGGCTGCTGGTGCACGGGCCCACGCACTGGGCCGCCGCGGTTCGTGACGACACCGGAGCGATCCGGGTGGCGTCCGGGCCCAAGCCCGATCTCGGCGGCAAGGCCGCCGACGGCGTGCCCGGGGTGCGCGGCGTGCTCAAGCTCGCCGAGGCGATGGCCGTCATACCCCTGGTCAAGCGCGCGCTCCCGGAGGCGCGCCTGCCGATGCAGGACCTGCGCACGCTCGGCGCCATGGGCGCCGCCGCGCTCGGCGGCCAGGCGATTCGCGCCGGCGGGCGACGGGCCGCCCGGGAGGGCGCCCCGTCCCGCGCGAGCGGCATGGGCCGCGAGGCGGCGGTGGCGCTGGTGAGCCTCGCCCCGGCGCTGCTGGCGCTGCGCAGCGGCGAGCTGGCCGCCTACCACGGCGTGGAGCACAAGTCGATCGCCGGCTACGAGGACGACGCGGCCGCGGTGGAGGCGAGCAAGGAGCACGACCGCTGCGGCTCGCATCTGGTGGCGCCGATGCTGGCGGCCGCAGCCGTGGGCAACGTGGCCGCCCGTCGAGCGGGCCTGCGCGGCCCGGCCGCCGAGGCCGTCGTGGGTCTCGGCAGCGCCGCCGTGGCCGTGGAGGTGTTCGCCTGGGGCGAGCGCCATCCGGACTCGCGCGTCACCCACCTGCTGCGCCGCCCGGGACACGAGATCCAGCGCGCCGTGGGCACGCGCGAGCCCAGCGCGGAGCAGCTCGAGGTGGGCGAGGCGGCGCTGGCCGAGATCCTGCGGGTGGAGCAGGCCCCGGCCACGTAGCGACTGGCGCGTCCGGCCCGGCCGCGACGCTCATGGTTTCCCCGGCTGCGGCCGACAACAAGACTGGATGAGGATCCTCCGGCTGTCGCTTCTCTGCGCCGTCGCCGCGCTGGGCGCGCTCGCCCCTGCGGCAGTGGCCGACGGCGGCGCGGCCACCTGCGCGGTCCCGGTGACCGTCAACCAGGCGCAGCAGCTCGAGGGCCTGGCGGTTGAACCGGGTCGCTACACGCTCACGATCCGCGACAGCTCGGAGCTCAGCTGCGACGAGGCCGTCGAGGAGTTCCGCTCGATCCTGCGCTCGCCGGGGAGCGAGCTGCCAGAGGGCTGGGAGGTCGATGCCGCCACCCGCACCTTCGAGCGTTCGGACGGCACCCGGGGCTTCACCATCGATACCGAGACCACCACCGCGGAGGGCGGCGGCTTCTCCTGGGACTCGATTCAGGACTGGCTGATCACGTGGCTGCCGATCATCTTCATGGGGCTTATCGCCGTCGTGCTGGTGATGACCCTGCGTTACATGCCGCGCACCAAGCCGCAGGAGATCAAGCCGCAGTCGTCGAGCTCGGTGCGCTGGCAGGACGTCGCTGGAGCCGACGAGGCCAAGGACGAGCTGCGCGAGGTCGTGGAGTTCCTGCGTGAGCCCAAGCGTTTCGGCGCGCTCGGGGCCAAGGTTCCCAAGGGCATCCTGCTGCACGGGCCGCCCGGCACCGGCAAGACACTGCTGGCCAAGGCCGTGGCCAACGAGGCCGAGGCGAGGTTCTTCGCCCAGTCGGCCTCGTCCTTCGTGGAGATGTTCGCCGGCCTTGGCGCGGCCCGCATCCGGCGCCTGTTTCGCCGGGCTCGCAAGGAGGCGCCGGCCATCGTCTTCATCGACGAGCTGGACGCTGTCGGCGCCACCCGCGGCAAGGACATCTCCGGCGAGAAGGACCAGACCCTGAACCAGCTGCTGGTGGAGCTCGACGGGTTCGGATCCGCTGACAACGTCGTGGTCATCGCCGCCTCCAACCTGCTGGACAAGCTCGACCCTGCGCTGCTGCGGCCCGGTCGCTTCGACCGCCAGATCCTGGTCTCGGCCCCCGACCTCAAGGGACGTCGCGCGATTCTCGACGTGCACACCCGCGGCAAGCCGCTCGAGCCGGGCGTGGACCTGGAGCTGATCGCCCGCCAGACGAGCAATCTCACCGGAGCCGACCTGGCCAACCTCTGCAACGAGGCCGCCATCTTCGCCGGCCGCGACCATCGCAACTCGATCGGCACGCGCGACTTCCAGGCGGCGCTCGAGCGGGTTATCGCCGGGATGCAGTCGCGGCGGGTGATCACCGAGCACGAGAAGAGGGTGGTGGCCTACCACGAGGCCGGCCACGCTCTCTGCTCGGAGCTCCTGCCCTCGGTGGAGAAGGTCCACCGCATCTCGATCATCCCGCGCGGGCAGGCCCTGGGCTACACGCTCAACCTGCCGGAGGAAGACCGCTACCTCAAGACCCGCGACGAGCTGCTCGACTACATGGTGGTGCTCCTCGGCGGCCAGGTCACCGAGCACATTGTCTTCGGCACGGTCACCACGGGCGCGTCGGACGACCTGCGCAAGGTGCACGAGATCAGCCGCTCGATGGTCACCCAGTACGGCATGGGGACCGAGCTGAACTCGAAGCAGGTGCCGACCGACGACTACTCCCTGTCCGACCACACCCGGCGGACGGTGGACGAGGAGCAGCAGTACCTCACCGACCTCGCGCACCGCCGGGCGATGAAGGTGGTGGCCGAGAACCGCACCCTGCTCGAGGCGTTCGCGTTCACGCTGCTCGAGAACGAGGTGCTCGAGCGGGAGGACATCGAGCGACTGGTGAGCTCCTACCGGGGGGAGGCCACCGCCAACGGTCGTCCGCTGATCAAGGATCTAGAGCCGGGCCCCATCGACGTGGCCGCCGCACGGCGGGCCGACGACACGCCGCCGCCCGCCGTATAAGTCCGCCGTGTGCCGCCCGCCGTCGCGTCGATCGCGCTGATCGTCAACCCCAGCTCCGGCGCCGGTACCGAGCCGGAGGGCCTCGCCGATGAGCTTCGCGGGTTCGGCGTCGCGGTCGAGCTGTTCGGGCCGGACGAGGCCGAGCGCGCAGCCGCCTCGGGACCCGAGCGGGTGGTGGTGGCGGGCGGGGACGGCAGCATCGCCCCCGCGGCGGCGGCTGCCGGCGCGGCCGGCCGGCCCCTGGCGGTGATTCCGGTGGGCACGGCCAACGACTTCGCGCGCGGGCTGGGGCTGCCTCTCAACCGCAGGGCCGCCACGCGCCTGGCGGCGGAGGGACGCTCGCTGCGGCCGCTCGACCTCGCCCGGGTGGGCACCCGCCCCTTCGTCAACGCCGCCAGCGCCGGGCTGGCCGCGTCGGCCACCCGCGCCGCCACCGGGCTGAAGAAGCTGCTGGGACCGCTGGCCTACGCCCTCGGAGCCGTTCGCGCCGGCCTGCGCGAGCGGCCGCTGCAGACCCAGGTGCTGGTGGACGGGGAGCTCTTCTTCGAGGGCGGCGCCTGGCAGCTGACCGTGGCCGGCACCGGGCACTTCGGCGCCGGCTCCCGGCTCGAGACGGCGGAGGCCGATGACGGCCTGCTCGACCTGGCGATCATGACGGCGGGTTCCCGGATCCGGCTGGTGGCCCACGCCTACGGCCTGCGCGCGGGCAGGCTCACGCGCCGGTCGGACGTGCGCCACGCCCGCGGCGAGGTGATCGACCTGCTCGTGCCGGTGGGCACGGGCTTCAACGTCGACGGCGAGGTGCTCGAGCTCGGCCCGTCGCGCCTGCGGGTCGAGCCCGGAGCCTTTGAGCTCGTGGCAGGCTAGCCCGGAGGCTGCTCGCCGTCCAGGTACTCGCGGCCGTCCTCGGCCCGGAACCAGACGCGCAGGCCACCACCCTCGGGCAGCCGCTCGAACGCGCCGATCTTGCCCGAGTCCGGCTGGAGCACCACGTCCGGCTCGCCGCTGGTGGAGAAGGCCAGGAACCGCACCGGAGTCTCTGTGCGGTTGACGATCTGATGTGCCCCGGCCTCGCCGCGCAGGAACGAGACCACCTCGCCCTGCGCGAGCTCGCGCCAGCCGTCCGGCGTGCGCAGGCTGGGCGTGCCGTCGAGCACGACCAGGAGCTCTTCCTCCGTGAGATGCGCGTGGTAGGGGTAGGCGGCCTGGCCCGGGGGCAGGTCCCAGAGGCTCAGCCCGAGCCGCTCCGCACCGGCCTGGCGGCTGATCCTGGCGCGCCGGCAGGTGAAGCCCTCTCCGCTGCGTGGCTCGTCGTAGTCCGGCTCTTCGATGTTGATCATGCCCGGGGTTGTAGCCTCAGCGGCCGTGTTCGGGCGGATAGACCACATCGGCGTTGCGGTCGAGGACCTCGACGGAGCCGTCGAGCTGTACCGCGACCGGCTCGGCATGGAGCTGCAGCACCGGGAGACCGTGGACGAGCAGGGAGTCGAGGCGGTGCTGCTCGGTGTGGGCGAGAGCCACGTGGAGCTGCTGCGCCCGCTCGGACCGGATACCGCCGTGGGCCGCTTCCTGGACCGGAACGGCCCCGGCCTGCACCACGTGGCCTACGGAACCGACGACATCGACCAAGCGCTCGACTCCGTGCGCTCGGCCGGGCTGGCTCTGATCGACGAACAGCCGCGCACCGGCATTCGCAACAGCCGTGTGGCGTTCCTGCACCCGAAGTCGACCGGCGGCGTGCTCACCGAGCTGGTCGAGGCCCTGGAGGCACACCAATGACCGACCCCGCTCAGCGCATAGACATCGGCTTCCAGGGCGGCCAGGTGCTCCCCTGCCGAGTCGCCAAAGAGGCGTACGACGGGCTGCGCAAGGCGCTCGGCGATTCGAGCGCCGACCGCTGGTACGAGCTAGAGACCCAGGATTCCGAGGTCGCCCTCGACCTGTCGCAGATCGTCTACGTGCGACTCGACACCGAGGGGCAGAAGGTCGGCTTCTAGAGGTAGTCCGTGAAGGTCGGGATCGTCGGGCTGCCCAACGCGGGCAAGTCCTCGCTGTTCAATGCACTGACCCGCGCCGGCGCGCAGGCGGCCAACTATCCGTTCACCACCGTGGAGCCCAACGTGGCCGTTGTGGGCGTGCCGGACGAGCGGCTCGAGCGGGTGGCGCAGACGGTCGGCGCGCGGCCCGTGGTGCACGAGACGATCGAGTTCCACGACATCGCCGGGCTGGTGCGGGGCGCGCACGAAGGGGAGGGCCTCGGCAACCGCTTTCTCGCCAACATCCGCGAGACCGACGCCATTCTCCACGTCGTGCGCGTTCACGACGACGCGCAGGTGGTGCATCCCGAGGGCCGCGTCGACCCGATGGCCGACACCGAGACCATCGAGACCGAGCTGCTGTTCGCCGACCTCGAGCAGGCCGAGCGGCGACTGGAGCGGGTGAGCAAGCAGGCCAAGTCGCTCGACAAGCTGGCCGTGGCCGAGGAGCGTTGGCTGGAGCGGGTGATCGAGGCGCTGCGCGAGGGCCGCGGCGTGCGCACCGTGCCCGAGCCCGACGACGCCCGCGGCGCCGCGGTGCGGCTGGCGGCGCTCACCTCCAAGCCGGTGCTCTACGTGGCCAACGTCGCCGAGGGCGACCCGCTCGATCCGCCGCCCGCGCTGGCCGCTCACGCCGTCGAGCGCGGCGCCCGCGCGGCAGCGGTGAGCGCCCGGCTCGACTCGGAGCTGTCCGAGCTCGATGACGACGAGGCGGCCGCGATGCGGCAGGAGCTGGGTGTGGAGGAGTCGGGTCTCGAGATCGTGATTCGCGAGGCCTTCGCCCTGCTCGACCTGATCCAGTTCTTCACCGCGGGCCAGGACAAGGAGGCGCGAGCCTGGGCGATCCCCCGCGGCACGGGCGCGCGCCGGGCCGCCGGCTCCATCCACACGGACATGGAGCGAGGCTTCGTCGCCGCTGAGATCACCCCGTGGGAGGCGCTGGTGGAGGCGGGTGGCTACGCGCGAGCCCGCGAGCTGGCGCTGCAGCGGGTGGAGGGACGCGACTACGTCATGCGGGATGGAGACGTGGCGACGTTTCGGTTCACGCCGGCGTAGCTGCGTTTTCGGTTCTGCGCTCCGCTCGGACCGAGCGCGATGCCCGGATCGCCCACGATTGGCTGGGGAAGGAGGGGGTGGGCCGTTTCAATGCCGGATACGAGCATCGAGACGGCCCACCCTTCCTGGCCGGCTGGCTGGAATCGTCCGGTAACTGTCATTGCGGCCAGGCCGCCGGGGCGGGACAATCAGTTGATGCGGCGCGTGGTCTTTCTCGTCTATCCCGGAGTTCAGACGCTCGACGTGATCGGGCCGGCCGAGGTGTTTCGCACCGCCACCGAGATCGCCGGCGACGGCTACGAGGTCGAGGTGGTGGCGCCGGAGCGCGGGCCGCTGTCCACGTCTTCGGTCTCGATCTGCGCGGACCGGTCGATCGCGGCCTGTCGCGGCCCGATCGACACGCTGCTGGTGGCCGGCGGCAGAGGGTCGCGCGTTGCGCGCGACGATGAGCGCCTGATCCGCTGGCTGCAAGGCGCCGCCGGGCGCTCGCGGCGGGTGACCTCCGTCTGCACTGGCGCGTTGCTGCTGGCTCGGGCCGGCCTGCTCGACGGGCGGCGCGCCACCACCCATTGGGCCTGGTGCGATCACCTCGCCGAGGAACACCCGGCGGTGAGGGTGGAGCCGGAGCCGATCTTCGTCCGCGACGGCAACGTGGCCACCTCGGCCGGTGTGACGGCCGGCATGGACCTGGCGCTTGCGCTGGTCGAGGAGGATCTCGGGGCCGAGGTGGCCCTCGGCGTGGCGCGCTGGCTCGTGCTGTTTCTGAGGCGCCCGGGCGGCCAGGCCCAGTTCAGCGCGCAGCTGGCATCGCAGACCGCGGAGCGCGCGCCACTGCGCGAGCTCCAGGGTTGGATCCCGGATCATCTCGGCGAGGATCTGAGCGTCTCGGCGCTGGCCGAGCGGGTCTCCATGAGCGAGCGCAACTTCGCCCGCGCGTTCCGGCGCGAGACCGGCGTCACTCCCGCCGCCTACGTCGAGGCTGCCCGCGTGGAGCGCGCCCGGATCGCGCTCGAGGGCGGAGCTGGATCCGTGGATGCCCTGGCCCGCGAGGTCGGCTTCGGCACAGTGGAGACGCTTCGCCGGGCCTTTCGCCGCCGTGTCGGCGTGAGCCCGGCCGACTACCGCAGCCGCTTTCGCCCCAGCGCGGCGGCCTGACCCCCAAGGAGAACCCCAAATGAAGATCGCCATCCCCCTGTACGAAGGGTTCACCGCGCTCGACGCCGTGGGTCCCTACGAAGTGCTGTCGCGCCTCCCCGGCGCCTCCGTCACCTGGCTGGCCGCCGAGCCCGGGCCCGTGCGCACCGACAACGGCATGCTGAGCATTGCCGCCGACGCCGCCTACGAGGACGAGCCCGCGCCCGCGATCGTGATGGTGCCGGGTGGCATGACCACCGACGACCACCTGGACGACGAGCGTCTCGTGGCCTGGATCCGCCGGGCCCACGAGAGCTCCCAGTGGACCACCTCGGTGTGCACGGGATCTCTGCTCCTGGGCGCGGCCGGCGTGCTCGACGGCCTCGACGCCACCAGCCACTGGCTCGACCTCGACAAGCTCGAGCGCTTCGGCGCTCGCCCCGTGCAAGAGCGCGTCGTGGAACAGGGCAGCGTGATCACCGCGGCCGGGGTGTCGTCGGGCATCGACATGGCGCTGACGCTGGTCGCCCGGATCCACGGGCCGGAGGTGGCGCAGGCCATTCAGCTCGGCATCGAGTACGACCCGCAGCCGCCCTTCGACGCCGGCTCGGTGGACAAGGCCCCGCCCGAGATCGTGGAGCTGGTGCGAGAGTGTGGTGGCCGCCCGCAGCGGTTGATTGCCCCAAACGGGGGCGAGCGGTACCTTACGGCGCATGACCCGCCTGCTTCGCCGCTCGTTCCTGCCGCTGGCCGTGCTCGCGGCCACCGCTGTCTTCGTTCCGTCCGCGTCGGCCGGACCGGTGGCCGAGGCGTCCAAGAGCTGCAGCGTCGGAAATGAGCGCGGCTACGGCACGACCTACGTGCTCAAGATCAGCGTGAGCGGCGGGCCGTCCTGCAGCGGGGCGAAGAAGCTCGTCAAGTCCTTCCACGGCTGCCGGTCCGGCAAGCGCGGGAAGTGTCCTCGGGTGGCGGGCTACCGCTGCAGCGAGAACCGCTTCAACAGCTCGAGCCAGTCGTACGACTCGAAGGTCAGCTGCCGCAAGGGCGGCCGCACCGTGAAGCACACCTACACACAGTTCCTCTAACGGCCACCGGCCCGCCGAAGCGGGCCAGTGACCGGTAGGAGGGATATGGGCCTGGGCTAGCGCCGAACGGTGATCTTCCGCACCGTCGGGACGCCCAGCTTCTTCCTGCTCGTGCCCGGCGTCATCTCGATCTTGAAGCGACCGCCGCGCTTGAGCGCCCGCTTCAGTGCCTTGTGACGGAGCCTCTTCTTCACCTTGCCGCTCTTGACCTTGATGAAGACCTTGGCCAGGGACCGCGTTGACTTCGGGCGCAGCACCCTGACCCGGACGATGCTCGCTCCCTCGGGCGCCGTGAAGCTCACGAGCAGGCCATCGCTGGCGACCGTGTCGGCATCCAGCGACCGCGGGATCAACGCACCTCGCAGGGACAGGAGCGCCGGCCCACCGTCACCGTCACCGGCGTCGCCACCGGCCGCTCCGCCACCCGTGAGCGGCGCTATGGGCGCGACCGGTGCCGCGGCGACCGGTGCGGTCGCGGCGGAAGCCACCTGCTCGTTCGTGCCCTGGTCATCGGTGTAGGAGACGAGCACGCGCAGACGCTGCCCGACGTGCGCCGCGAGCGGCGTGAACGTCGGGTTGGTCGCGCCGGCGATGTTCGTCCAGGTCGTGCCGTCGCCTCGCTGCCACTGCCGTGTGAACACGGCTCCGGTCAGCCCGTCCCCATCGGCGATGTTGCCCGTGGTGACCGTGACGGGGACCTCCTCGGTCGGAGTCGCGTCGTCCAGGACGGGCGCTCCGGTCGGGGACTCATTGACGTTGGCCACCGCCGCCGTCGGATCTGACAGCACTCGCTCCAGCACTCCGTCGCCGTCGCGGAACGTGGCCACCACACGCAGGCGCAGCCCGATCTCCTCTTCGGTCGGGGTGAAGTTCGGCCCGGAGGAGATCGTCGTCCAGACGTTGGGGTCGGTCTCGCCCTGCCAGGTGAGCACCAGCGTCGAGAGGTTCACGCCGTCGTCGTCTTCGATCGCCTGCGTGGCCGTCAGGACCTGGTTCTCGGCCGGCGTGTTGTCGCTGATGTTCACCGTGCCGGTCGCCGCGGTGTTCGTCGTGATGGTCACGATGTCCACCGTCTCGTCGGAGAACGCCACCCGCTCGATGTTGCGCAGGGTGTCGGTCCCGTCGATCTGCGAGCCGCGGGCATGCACCACGGTCGCGAGCGTGGGGTCGTCCTGATCCACGATCACGTCGTAGTTGGCGCGAGGCTCCGAGAACTCGGCGGTGTCGATCTTCTCCGGATCGGCCGCCGGCGTCTCGATCTCCCGCACGACCTCGATGTCGCCCGGGTTGATGTCGCCCCGGAACACGTCGGCCTGCAGGGCGGTCATGCTGTCGACCTTCTTCGTGCCGCCGTTCACCACGTCGGGCGCCTGCAGCTGGACGTCCAGCCAGCGGTCACCGTCGATGATGTCGTTGCCGCCGCGACCCTCGATGAGGTCACTGCCCTCACCGCCGAGGATCACGTTGCCGCCGGTGAAGGACGTCGCACCGCCGAGCACTCCCGACAGACCGTCGATGAGCGAGATCTGCGTCGCGTTGTTGAGCTCGTGGCCCTCCATCGTCGCCGCGTCGCCGCTGTCACCGCGGAGCGTGTCGTCGAACTTCCAGCCTGACAGGCCCTCGACGTCGTCGAAGCGGTCGCGGACGTTGTCCTCGTCGGGCGGCTGTAGGCCCGTGAAGTCCATGTCCGCCCGCGACGGCTGCGGATCGCCCCTGTGGGTGACCCAGTCGAAGCCGAGCATGCCTTCGTTGCGCTCGATGCCGGGGCCGGTGACCATGATGTCGTGGCCGCCCTCGGAGTCGTAGTCGTCGTTGCCGCCGTCACCGATCAGCACGTCGTTGCCGGTGATGGTGTCGTCCTGGAAGGGGGCGCCGTTGCCGCCCTGCATCAGGTCGGCCTGAGCGCCGCCCTCCAACCAGTCGTCCCCCTCGTCGGCGAAGCCCGTGTCGGCGTCGTCGCCCATGATCATGAAGTCATCACCGGGGCCGCCGAAGGTCTCCGACGGATCGGAGCCCGCGACCACGAAGTCCTTGCCGGTGCCCGGCAGCAGGAGGTCGAAGCCGGGGCCTGCGTTCATGGCATCGTTGCCCGGGCCACCCTTCAGGTTGTCGTCTCCGAAGAGGTCGCTGAGGATGTCGTCCCCGGCCCCTCCGTTGTTGATGTCGTTGCCGGCTCCGCCTTCGAGCCGATCGGGGCCGTCGTCTCCCCAGAGGGTGTCGTCACCGATGTCGGCGCGCATCTTGTCGCCCGAGTCGGTGCCGCCCATGACGATGTGCTCGCCGCCCTCGAAGCGCAGCGTGTCGCCCTGGAGGTCGGCCAGCTGGCGGAACTCGTCCTCGGGCGTCGCCGGGTCATCCGGCAGGACCCACGTGGACGGGTCGCCCCGCTCGATCACGAAGTCCGGACGCGAGAACACGTCACCCGGCAGGTGCTTCGTGTCGGTGTTCCGCATCACGAGCCCGGCGAACGAGTTCTGCTCGAGCTCTGTGAGGAAGTTCAGGCCGGCGAGGCGGCTCAGGTAGTAGAACCGGTCGCCGTTCTGAAGCTTCTCCATCTGCACCTCGAACACGAAGTTGAAGGTGGAGCCCAGCATTCCGCCGAAGGGCATCTGCTTCTCGGCGAGTCCACCGATCCAGAAGTCGACATCGTCGAGACCGGTGGTGGTCACGCCGTTGGCGCCGCTCGCCCAGGTGCCCGTGCTGTTCAGGAAGCCCACACGGTCGGCCGGCGGGTCGAAGACGCGGTCGGGATCGCCCGGGTTGAGGCCCGGGAGAGTCACGCTCACGTCGTCCACGATCGCCGTGGCCTGCGCACGCCGCTCATCGAGGCGCTCGAGACCCATGATCGCCGGGTGCCGTCCGTAGGCCGCAATGAAGTTGATCAGCGACTTCGGGTGGCGGATGCCGAGCTTGAAATCGATCCAGTTCTCGTACGGCTGGAGAGCCGAATCGCTCGTGCCGGCGTAGAACTTCCGCCGCGCGGCGTTCAGTGACGGGACGCCGGTGTCACGCCCGCGCGCCAGGTTGATGGTCGGCAGGTCGAGCGGCAGCCCCAGCAGGTTGTTGCGCAGGGCGTCGGTCACGAACTCGTCGAGCTCGTTGCCGACCTGGCTCGTCATGCCGCGTGCGATGGCGCCGGCCGCCTCGTCGGCGGTTGCGCCGCTGTTCTTGAACTCCTCCGGGTTCAGGAAGGCCTCGATCAGACCGATGTCGTTCTTCGAGTTGTCGTTGTTCGTCCGGGCCACGTCCTCGTTGAGCATCGAGTGGCCGAAGCGATAGACCGTGTGCGCGAACTCGGCGACGATCGCCGGGTCGACGTCGGTCTCGTAGCCGGAGAAGATGTTCACCTGCGGCTGGACCTTGCGAGCGAACTCCTCGAACACGAGGTGCTGGTACTGCATCTCGGTGCCGAACTTGGCGGCCTGGAAGATCCGCTCGCCGTTCCACACGAGGGTGGAGGGGTCGGCGGGCACCTCGGTCACCGGGTCCAGCAGCCATTCGTTGAGGAAGGCGACGTCCTCGCCGTCCGCGGTCTCGAGCACCACGTCCTGGATGTGATCCACCAGGCGGTTGTGCTCTGAGTGGAAGACATGGTGCACCGCCGTCAGGCCGATGTTCTCGTTGCCGCGACCGTCGCCAGTGGCGTAGTGAGCGGCCAGCAGCTCGTCGTCATAGGTCGCGGGGAGGTTGTCGTCGTTGCCGGTATCAGTGTCCTCATCCGGAGCCAGTGCGTCAGCCGGGGTCGCCGGGTTGCCGTCGTGGTCTCCCCTCGGAACCGCAAGGTGCGCGATGTCGTCGAGGAAGGCGTGGCCGGTGCGGACCGCAGACGCGGTCGACACGCCACGGCCGTCGTTGGCCGTCGGATCGCCCTCCACGAGGACGTTGCCGGCGGTGACGAGCTGTGCGTATCCGTTGGGACCGCGCAGGTAGTGGCCGTACTGGTCGGTGGCCAGCAGCGGCACGTTGAGCACGTCCACGTCGCGCAGCTCGATACCCAGGAGGTCCCGAGCCTGCGCCTTGATCTCGCCCCAGTTGGCGATGCCGCCGCCCGCGGCGGCCCCGTCGATCATCCTGCCCGTCGCGACGGTCTCGTCGTCCTCGTTGAGCTCGTACTCGCGCAGGAAGACCTGGTGCGAGGGATGTGAGGTGTAGGTCTGGTTCTGGTCGACGAAGGAGGTTGTCGTGTTGGTGGCCTCCTTGATGTCGTCGGCCGTGCCCACGACGCCGTCGGGTCCTGGCTGGTTCGTTGTGCGTGTGAGCACCATGAAGCGCTGGCTCGGCGGGGGCGGGTTGGCCGGATCGTCGGCTGTGCCGGCGCGGCCGTCAGCTCCCACGATCAGCGGGTCATCCGCCTTCAGCGGAACGAAGACCGTGCCGCTGTTGCCCTTGGTCACGAGGTCGAGCCCGTGATCGAAGAATTGACCGAACAGCGTGAACCACGAGTTGTACGGAGCCGAGAGACCCTCGTCGGGCGCGCGGTTCGGGATGTACAGCTGATCGGGCGTGTCCGGGTTGCCGTCGTGATCGGTGGCCACGGCGTTCGGGTTGTCCGCGGCAGCCTGGACGGCCGCCGGGTTGTTGGCGGTCTGATCGGCAATCAGGTTGCTGATCGTGCGCGGCGCGGAATCGCTAACGATGCCGGTCTTCTGCGCGTAGGACGTGGAATCTCCCACCTGCCGCGGACCCGGACCGTCGGGATCGAAGGTGAGGTTCTCGGCGTCGCGGAAGAGCGGCGACACCAGGCGCGGAAACACCGTGTCGGCGGCGCCGTAATTGGCCTGCCCCGGTTGGAGATTGTTCAACCGGCCGTCGACGGTTCGCACTCCATACGGAAAGAGCGGGTTGGAGATCTGAAACTCGCCCGGGCCTGTGAGGCTTCCCCCTTGAGCATGAGCCTCGGAGATCTTGATCTGCTTGAGCATGAACTCCAGATCCGAGTCGATCAGGGTCACGGCCTGCGCCTGGGCTGCGCCCACGCTGCCGAAGATCAGAGCGGTGATGAAACCGCCGATCGCCGTGATTACCCGTCGCCGTCGACTGCTGGTCTTGCTTCCCATGACTGACGTCCCCTGGTGGTTGTTCCGCTTGGTGGCCCAAAGGCGGGCCGTTCACCATCGTGGGACAGCGCTGGCGCGCCAACATCAGTAGTCCGCGCAGCGTGAGGTTGCGCTAAACCGCAGTTTGGGGTGCGGCTTGGTGGTCGACTCGGCTCGTCGCGCGCGCCCCGCCAAGGCACTCAGCCGCAACCTGCCTAAGTCTAAAGTTGAGCCTTAGGTCAAACAGTTTCTCAGTAGTCCCAGGACGCGTACTCGGGATCGCGGTCCTTCATGTGCGCGAACAGCAACTGGGCCCGGTCGAGATACCAGGCCTTGCCGCCGTGGGTGATCAGGATCCCGGCCACGACCGCGAGCAGGTTGAGGTCGATCAGGCCGAAGGCCAGGAGCCCCATGCCGATCGTCGAGTAGGCATTGGCGGCCAGCGACACGGCCGGCGAGCGGAACTGCTCGGGAAGCTCGACTTTGTCGCGGTCGACCCAGATCCGTTCGCCGAGGACGCTGCGCGAGGCCCAGTTGCGGGTCGACTCCGGCACGTCGAACAGCAACGGATTGACGAACATCCAGGCGATTGAGAGCGCGATCGGGACCAGGCACCAGATTCCAATCCACTCGCGGCTCCAGATCGCGAGCGCCAGCAGGGACACCACGCTGAACCTGGTCCACACGCTGGCGGCGTTCGCGTGCTTCATCCAGCTCTCCCCCTCGAGCCGGAACAGCTTCGCGAGCTTGCGGTCGCCTGTTGTCGAGGTTGGCGCTTGTGCGGTCATTATTGCTCCTCCGTTCTTGCTTTTCTCAACGGTTGTTGATATTTCTGGCGACAACATAGCGGGTTGAAATCCTAATGTCAACGTCTGTAGAGTTATGCTGTATGAGCAGCAAACCGAGAACCGGGAGGCGGCCGGGCCCGAGCTCGACCCGCGATGAGATCCTGCGGGCGGCGCGGGGCCGGTTCGCCGACGACGGCTACGACCGCGCCACCTTTCGCAGGATTGCGGCAGACGCCGGCGTCGATCCCGCGCTCGTGGTCCAGTTCTTCGGCTCGAAGCAAGACCTCTTCGCCGCCGCCACGGTCCCGCCGGTGACCCTCGCCGAGCTCTCGGCCACCCCGACCGCGAACTCGTCCGCGAGCCCGGGCCTGCGGCTCGCCCGCCTGCTGATGCTCTGGCTCGATGACGACGGCGCTCGCCAGGCCCTGCTCGCCCGGATTCGATCGGCGTCGAGTGAGCCGGCGGCCGCCGACATCGTGCGCCGGATGATCGGCGGTCAGCTGATCGAATTCGCGCGGACGATGGATGGCGAGCGGCCCGACGTGCGCGCCAGCCTGCTCGCGACGCAGTTCCTCGGCGTCGTCTTCGCTCGCTACGTGGTCGCCGTCGAGCCGCTCGCGTCGATGAGCGGCGAGGAGATCGCGGACTGGCTCGGCCCGACGTTCGACCTCTATCTGACCGGTCCGACTGACGACGCTGCACTGGGACGGCCGGCGGAGGCCTGAGGGCCTCCCGATCCTGCGGCGCGCGGAGGTACCTAGGACGCCGCGCTGCGCTTCAGCACGAGCCGCTTCTCGACTCGGTCGGGCCACAGGCCCGAGCGGCCGCCACCGCGCAGCTCGAGAACGTATGCGCCGCCCTTCAGCGCGCGCAGCCGGGACTTCCTGGGCCGCCAGCGGAGGTCGACGTCGCCCGCGGCGATGGGGAGCCGCTGCGCGATGAGCTCGTCGAGAACCCCGCCGCGATCCTTGCGCAGGACACGGAGCTGCAGCAGCTTGGCGCCGGCCGGAGCCTCCAGGCGGATCCGCAGGCCGGCCTTGCGCAGGGCGCGCAGGCTCAAGCGGCGCGCGACGCGCACCTTCCTCAGGCCCGGCCGTGCCTTGGTCGGCGGCGTGTCGCCGGAGCCCGCGTCGCCTCCGGCACTCGAGCCGCCTCCGCCACCCGGGGAGGGACCGCCTCCGGGCGCGGGATCGTCATTGGGCGCGGGTAGGCGGCAGGCCAGGCTGCGGATCGGTGCGGTCTGGTTGCAGCCGGAGTTCGGCAGCACGCGCATGAGGCCCCACATACCCGCCTCGGTGAAGGCGCGGCGCAGGTCACCGTAGAAGAAGTCGCCGACCGCGTGGTTGCGTCCGCCCGCGCCGCCCTCGATCGAGAAGTCGTAGGCCTGTCTCGGCCCCAGGATGCGGGAGCCGAGCTCGTTGGCGTGCGGGACCAGCGGGTCGATCGAGAACGCCTGCCCGCCCAGGCTCAGGACGTGAGGCGCCTCGTTTCCGGGCGCTCCGAGGGCGTGCACCCGCACGGCGTCGCCCGCGTAGGCCTGCAGCAGCGGCGTCTCCGGATCTCCGTGCAAGGCGGAGCTGAACTGCGTGGCCGTGTCCGGCGGTCGCGGGGCCGAGCGGTGGTTGACGAGCGCCGGGCCGCTGACCTCGCTGGGGTAGGGCATGTTGTTGCCCCCGATCACCGGGTCGTCGTCGGCCAGAGAGAGGGTGAAGTCGCGGTAGGCGTCGCCGTTCGGAAGGCGCACGTCGACCTGCGAGCCGACGCTGGTGGCCTCGCCGGTCACCGGGTCGCTGAACGTCGCTCCAGGGCCCGCGACCACGATGGCGCCGTAGAGGCCATCAGTGCCGCTGTCCACATCGCCGAAGTCGGAGATCTGCGCGCTCCCGATGTTGTCGGTGTCGGCGTAGAAGCGATAGGTCCGGCCCTCGCCCGGACGCACGGTCTGCTCGGGCCCGTAGCCGACGTTCATCCCCGACGACTCCGCGCTGCGGGTCAGCTCGTCCACGCTGAAGGACGCACGCACGGAGCGCTCGTTCGAGAAGCGGACTTCAACACATTCGCCCTGAGCCGCGTGGAGCACGATCGGCTCCGGCCGCAGCTCGCCGGATCGCACGGCCGCGGCGTCCGCGGTCGGCACGAAGACCGCGCGGGTGCCGGGGGCCGCACCCGGGGGACGGTCCACGGCGCTGACGGCGAAGTTCCGTTGCGGCACGTTCGACGGGCAGGGATTGCCCGCCGCGGACGTCTCGGGCGGCCGGCCCCCGGTCGGGCTCAGCAGCGACCCGCCCGGGGCCACAGCGCGGCCCGGAAGCTTCTGGAGCTGGGGAACCTCGCGGCCCAGCACCCGAATCAGGCCCCAGGCGCCCTGGCGGAAGCGGCGGCCGACCCCGTTCATGTACAGGTAGTCGCCGGGCCGTGCCTGGGGACCACCCGCGCCGCCCTGGAGGATCAGCGTCTGGCGTTCGGAGACGCCGGTCATGACGGTGCTGAGCGCGGTCGACCCGGGCCAGCGTGTGTCCTGGTTGAAGCGGTGACCGCTCACGTGGAAGCTCTCCGCGTCGGGCGCCAGGCTCACGTTGCGAATCACGAACGGATCGCCGCCGTAGGCCATCGGCAGGGGCGTCAGCGGGTCGCCGTGGGTCCAGGAGCTGAAGAGCAGCGACGGGTCGGCGTTCCGGGCGAACCGGTCGGCGAACGGTTCCGCGCGCAGGTTGATGGTGGAGTCGGTGACCGGGTTGTCGCCGATGCTCCAGGTGACCATCTCGCGGAAGCTTCCGGCGACTCCGGAGGACGCCGCCAGCGGGCTGTTGGTGCGAATGTCGGCGATCGTGCCCGATTCCACCGGGGCGCCCGTGCGCGGGTCGTGGTACGTGGAGCCCGGTGGCTCCACCACCATCTGGCCCACCAGCCCGTGTCCCCAGCCGTGGATCCCGTCCACGTGGTCGTGCCAGAAGACGTTGTCGAGCATCGCGTCGGGGTACCAGCGGTACTGGGCGTACTCCACGCCGGCGGCCTGCCCGGCCGCGTGGGCGTTGCCGAGCGGCTTCTTCAGCGTGACGGTGCGAGCGGCGGCGTCGATCGACTCGATCTCGTGGATCTCGATGTCCTCGGTCCCGAGGCCGACGCCGATGAAGACGCCCGGCTGGAACTTGGCCACACTCGACAGGCTCAGCACCCTCGTCCCGGGCGCGGCCGGCACCCGCAGCGTCGGGTCCTCGATCGCGTAGGGCCGCACCGACTGCTCGTAGGACATGCCGCTGACCACGCCATCGGAAGCCTGGGTGTCGAACTGCACGTGATGGATGTGCATGTTGACCTTGGCGAAGCCGTCCGAGGCCTCGTCGTCGGTCTGGCGGCTGGTGAGCGTCACGGCCACGCAGTCGCCCTGGTTGCTTCTGATCGCGAGCGGCTCAGCCGGCTTGCGGCCTGCCAACACATCGTCGACGTCCTTGGCCAGCACGAAGATCTTGCCGCCCTGATCCGTGGCGGTGCGCGTGATGGGCACGGGCACGTCCAGGGCCACCACGTTGAACTTGCGGCTGGGCGCGCCGGTGGGGCAGATCGCGTCCGGCCGGCCCGCCCAGGGCGCCGGCCCCGAGCCGGGCCGCGGCTCGTCGCCCCGTTCACCGAGCCACGGCGCCCCCGAGTGCCCGTTCGGCGAGAAAGGAGGCCGGTCCGCGATCTGCGGGCGCAGCAGCGGGAACGCGGGTCTGCCGTTGGCCGGGTTGAATCTGATCTCGGGCCGGTCATCGGGGCCGACGGGCTCGTCACCCGGGTAGAGGCTCGGGTGCCCGTCGAGGCGGCGAGCGTCCGCGTCGGTGGTGAGATTGGGCCACGGTCTCCGGTCCTCGGGCTCGCCCAGATAGACCGGGCGCTCGGGATCGGAGCTGTCGATCGTCCAGTTCCACACCGAGGCGTCCTGTTCGCCGCTGGGCTCGCCCTGGGGCGGAAGCTGAGGGCGAATCCACTCGTCGAGGTTGTCCTTGGTCAGCCTGGTGCCGTCCGGCATCGTCTTTCCGATCAGCTCCGACGAGTCGACGGAAGCCGGCAGCGGGGCACGGTCGGGCAGTGGCGCCAGGTCGGGCTGGCGGGTGTCGAACACGCGCCAGAAGCTCCACATGCCGGCCACGTAGTGCTCGGCGATGTGACAGTGGAAGAGGAACTCCCCCGCGCCCTGCTGCACGCCGCCGGCACCGCCCTCGACCTGCAGGTCGAACGACTCGCCCGGACCGGTTGCCTGGGAGTCCAGCCGCGAGGACGGCGATTGGGCCGGCGCCGGCACCTTCTTCAGACCGGTGTCGGCATAGTTGAACGTGGTGTCGGCGTGCGGGTTGAAGCGCCAGCGGATACCGCCGCCGTGCAGATGGAAGACGTGGAACACCTCTGAGCCGCCGTGCTGGATCCGCATCTTGGTGGGGTCGCCCACGTAGGCACGCGGCATCGGAGTGGGAGGATCGCCGAAGGCGTACGAGCCGTAGGCGTTCGACTTCATCCTCGGGTTGCGCTCGAGCCGCCGCATGAAGGGCTCCGAGCGGTAGTTCAGCGCGCGCGAGCCGGGCCGGTAGCCGTCGGTCAGGGGATCGACCACGGGCAGCGGATCGTCATTGCGATCGAGGACGTCGGCCTCCTCGTCGCCGATCTCGTGCATCATGATCGCGTACTCGCGGAAGGCCTTCTTCCCGTTGCCGGGCACGATCATCGCCTCCCAGCCGGAGTTGATCGGCTCGGAGGTGTCCATGTCGAGATAGGTCGATCCCTGTGGCTCCACGAGCAGCGCGCCGAACAGGCCGTGCGACGCGGACTGGCGGTTGCCGGGGCCCGGGCGGATGTAGTGCGAGCCCTCGAGCTCGGGGTTGGTGGGCACGTAGTAGGTGTAGGTGCGCGACTGGCCCGCCCCGGCGGCGGAGGACGCGTTGCGCCCGACGGCGTCGCCCGACGAGCTCATCTCGAAGGAGAGGCCGTCGATGTGCACGCCGTAGTCGCCGCCCGAAGCCTGGTTGGCGAAGTTGATCTGCACGCAGTCGCCCAGGTTCGCTCGAATGGCCAGCGGCTGAATCGGGTCGTCGCGCAGACCGATCGACACGTGCCTCGAGGCCTCCTGGGCGCGCACGGCGTCGATGCGGTCGGCCAGCACGTACATCTTGCCGGCGGGGTCGTGGTCACCGAAGCGATTGAGCGGGATGTCCACGTCGATCGCGCGCACGTCGTAGGTCTTGAGCGGCGCGCCCGCCGGACACGGGCCACCCGGGCCGGCCTGTGCGGTGGCGCCGTCCACGCCGCTGCGCGCGAGCGTCGCGGCGGGCACCAGGAGCAGCATGGCCAGCAGCGCACCCATCCGCAGGCGCTGGGCCGAGGGCGCGAGCGCAAGCCAGCCGCGTGGGTCCGGCGCCGTCCACGGCCGCATTCGCAGCAGGGCGGCGGACACCACCGCGGTCAGCGGCAGGACGACGGTGAGCGAGACGGCGGTCTCCCAGCCGAGGTGGGCCAGCGCGGGCATCTCGTGCGAAGCCGATGCCGTGGCTCCGTACAGGGCCGCGTGGAGCGGCGATCCGAGGGCGAGCGCCAGGCTGCCTAGCAGCGCGACCGAGGTGGCGAGCACGGCGGTGCAGAGAAAGCGCGACTCCTCGTCGAAGGCGCGCAGCACACGCCGCGCTACGAGCACGGCGATCCAGGTCCACACGAACATCAGCGGCAGCGCCAAGGCCCCGTCGCGCAGCCAGGCCTCGACGAAGCTCGCGCCGCTCTCGTCGTGAGAGCCCTGGAACGCGTGGACCAGCTTCAACCAGAGCACGCCTCCGAAGGCGAGCACCACCGCATAGACGAGCACCGCGGAGGGGCGAGCGAGCGCCGAGGCGGGCCGGCGGGCCAGGCTGCGGAGAAGGGTTTGGGTCATCGGTTGCTTGCCTCTCAGTGCCCGGCCCCCGGGCCGTGCCGGGGGGAGCTGCCGTCGAAGGTGGTGGGCGGAGCCGGCGTCTGCGGCTGGGGGCGCCCGGCGGCGCCCGGGCGCGACACGGTCGGGCGGCCGAGCTCCACCAGCAGCGGCCGCTTGCGCCCCGGGTCCTTGAACTCGACCCACAGGTGGGCCCGCTCGTTGGGCACCACGAAGCTCACGGTGCCCTCGATAGCGGCGTCGGGCTGCAACGTGCCGGGCTTGAACGTGGAACCTGTGGGGGACAGACGCTTGGCGTCGGCCGCCGGCTGCTCTGTGGTGCCCGCGATCAGGCGGAACTGGCCCGGCCCGTAACTCTGAGTGTCGTCGAGCTGGTTGGCGAGCGTCACCGCCACCTGGATCTGAGCGCTCTCCGGCGGCACGTAGCTCTGAATTCCGTGCGTCATCCCCGCGAGGTCCTTCGAGCTCAGCCCGGTCAGCCGGACCGCGTACTCCACCGCCACCGCGCCGAAGCTCGTCCTGATTCCCTGACCCGCCGTGAGCGGACCGTTGGGCACCGCGCCGTGGCCGTGCTCGGCGCTCGCGCCCCCGGCGACGCTGCGCGCGGCCAGCACCGCGCCGGTCGAAGCGATCGCGACCACCAGCGCGAGCAGGACGATCAGCGGCAGACGTGCGCGGGTGAGGGTGAAGGTCACGGTCACCGGCGTGATCCCCCAGCTCGCCCGCAGCGCTTGAACTCCCGGCGCAGCCGCTCAGGCTCGCCGGCGCCGGGTACAAAGCGGACGGTGGCCGAAAGCGTGTGGCGCCCGGCTGCCAGCTTCGGCAGGCGCACGCTCCAACGGCCACGGCGACCGGCCCGGGTCAGCACGGCCAGCCGGCGGCCGTCGGTGCGGAACGTGACCTGTGCGATCGAGCTGCCGGAGACCCAGGCCTTCTGGCCACCGATGACGCAGCTGTACCCGCGGGCCAGGCGCAGCCGGGCCTCGCCGCGGGGCACCACGTCGGCAACCGGAGGCGGCACGGCCGGACGCGCGGCGGGCCTGTCCGGCGGGGGCGAGGTGCCGCCCGGCGGCGTCGGCGCCGCGGGTGGGCGCACGTAGAAGGCGAAGCCGCCGTCCTCGCTGTCGGCGCTCACGTTGCCGGCGGCGTCCACGGCGCTCACCCGCGCGGTGTGCCAACCCGGCGCGAGAGCGCCGAAGATGTGCGTGGAGGGCGAACACGGCTCGGTCGGCCCGTCGCTGACGCTGCAGGTGAAGTCGAGATTCGTCTCGTTGGCGCTGAAGCGAAGCGTGAAGCTGTTGCCCGCCGGATACCGGTCAGCCGCGGCGTTGTCGATGGTCAGCTCCGGCGCCACCGAGTCGATCACGAAAACGTGTCGATCCACCGGTCCGGTGCCGAAGATCGGGTCGATCGCCCGGACCGCGAAGAAGTGCGTGCCCTCGTCGAGATCGACCAGCTCGCTCGACCCGGTGTCGGGACCACCGCACGCCTCGAACGGCCCGTCGTCGACGGAGCATTCGAAGGGAGCGTCCGGCGGGCCGCTGTACTCGAAGCGCACCGTGTGAGAGGCGCCGTACACCGGTGGAGCGGCGGTGATCGCCGCCCTCGGCAGGCCGATCGCCGTGAGCTCGGCTCGCCAGAGGCGCGCCTGATCGTTCACGTCGGCGTCCACGCCGTTCGCCGGATCGTCCAGGATGATCAGGTCCCCGTTGGCCGCCGGCACCATGGCGAGCACTCCGGCGACACCCACCGCGTAGGTCTCCAGCCGGCCCGTGGGCGCGTGCAGGACGTCGACCTGATCCCGCGCGTTGCCGTTCGAGGTGCCGGCGTAGACCCGGCTGCGCGCCTCGTCGGTGGCGACCGCGAAGGCCCGGCCGGCCGGGAACTGGCGGGACAGTCCGGGCACGGGCCGGGCTACCGGGGAGGTACCTGCCTGCGTGTGGATGATCGTCACTCCGGACGGCTCGGACAGGTAGAGATCCGCCCCCAGCGCGGCGAGCGAGTTGCCGTCCTCAGCTTCGTCGCCGAGGCCCCGAGACCCGACCGTGATCACACTCGGGCTCATCGATGCGGGCGCCCGCACGCGACGTACGGCCGGGTTGTCCTTGGTCAGGAAGTTCACCTCGGCGCCCGGCGGCCCGCCGGGGAACACCGGCGGACCCGTGTAGCTCAGCGCGAGGCCGTTCACCAGGTCGTCGACGATGGTCACGATCTTGGTGCCGCTCGTGATCGCCCCGGTGGCCGGGTCCCAGTGGAGGCGCCACACGCCCGCGGCATCGGAGGAGCCCTCCGCGACGTAGAGGTTGTTGGTCGCCGGATCGAAGCCCATCTGGCCGGTCTTGTCGATGGGGCCGTCGCCGCACCAGTCCGACTCGATCAGCGCGAACGGCTGGGTGCGCACGCGGCAGACGCCCTTCTCGCCGTCCGCGACCCAGATGGCATCGTCGGGCGTTACGGCCACACCGGCCGGGTCGGTCAACCCACTGCCGGACGGCACGAGCAGCTGCGGCGCAGCAGCAGCGGCCGCCGGCAGGGCCAGCGTGAGCGTGGCGCAGGCGCAGACCAGGCTTGCTCGGATGAGGTTGAGGTAGCTGTCCATCAAAGGCCGGTTGTCGACACTTCGACGGTCGCTCCCCTCGAGCCGAGGTCATAGAGCGTTCTACGCGCAGCTCGTTGCGTCTTCGCGCAATCGACTTGCGCATTCCGGCGCTGCGGTCAGTGCACGCCGTGCTGCATGGCCCAGATCACCAGCTCCGGGCGCCTGCGCAGCCCGGTCTTCTCCCTGATGCGCCCGAGGTGGCTCTGCACAGTGCGCAGGTGGATGCCGAGCGCGCTCGCGACCGCGGCGTCGCTGCGGCCGCGTGCGACCAGGGCGAGCACGTCGTTCTCCCGCTCGCTCAACAGCGTCCGGCCGCACGTCAAGGAGGCCGCGAGCCCGGCAGACACCACCGTGCCTCCGCCATGGACCTCCACGATGGCCTGGCGCAACTCACGCGGCTGGGCGAACTTCGTGATGTAGCCCTGAGCGCCCGCACTGAGCGCCGCGCTGACGAGATTGCTGTGGGCGCTGGCGGAGATGGCCAGCACACGGGCACGCGGAGCGCTTCGGCGAATCAACCCGATCGCCTCCGGGCCGGCGCAGCGCGGCATCATCATGTCGAGCAGAACGACGTCGGGATTGACCTGACGCGCCAGCTCGGCCGCCTCGATGCCGTCGCTCGCCTGACCGACGACCATGAAGGCGGCATCGGCGTGCAGCGCGGCCACCACCCCCTGCCGGAACATCGGGAAGTCGTCGGCCACGACGACTCGGATCCTCATGCCGGCGCTATGCGAGGGAACGATTCGCCGCCCAGCGGACGAGCTCCGCGCGCCGGGATACCCCCGCCTTCTCCCTGATCCGGCGCAGGTCGTTCTGGACGGTCCGAACGGACACGTAGAGACGCTCGGCGATCTGCTGGTCGGTGAGACCGTCACAGACCATGCGCAGTGCTTCACGCTCGCGCTCGTTGAGCGTCACTCCGGCACCGCCGTCAGCTCCGCCGGCGAGCTCGCGCATCAGATGCCCCGCCATGTCGGGCGCGATGACCGATCCACCACCGGCCACTGCCCTCACGGCGGCCACCAGCTCGTCGCCGCAGGCGTGCTTGGTCAGATAGCCGGCGGCCCCGGCGCTCACGGCGTCGATCAGGCTCTCCGGTCTCTCGTTCGCGGTGAGGATGAGCACGCGTGAGTTCGGGGACACCGATCGCAGCTTGTCCAGGGCCAGCAGGCCTCCCCCGCCCGGAAGGCGTATGTCGAGGATCACCACGTCGGGCTGAAGCTCTTCGGCTCGCTCCAGAGCCTCCGGGACGTCGGCCGCCTGCCCGACGACCAGAACCTCCCGGTGCGGCTCCAGACAGACGCTCACGCCTTCGCGGAACAGCGCAAAGTCGTCAACCAGCAAGACGGTGATGACTGCTTGTTCAGCGAGCATGCCGGGTCACCGTAGGGGTGATCCGCTGTCCACGCCATTCATCGGTGGGCGTGACGCGTCGTACATTCGTCGAGGTCTCGCACCAGCGGGGGAAGTCGGGTTACCGTCGGATGACTGCAGATGGATTCGCAATCGCGTCGATCCTCCGTGGCCCCGGAGATTTGGCCCGCTGCTGGCCCAGCGGTTCTCGGGACCTCGGACGCCCGCACGGCAGAGCTCGTGCGGCTCCTGGCTGCGCTCGAGCGCAGCAACGCCCGGATGGGTGAGTTCGCTCATCTCGCGGCCCACGACCTTCAGGAGCCGCTCGCCACCGTCGCCCTGTTCATCGGGACGCTGAAGAGCGTGCACGCCGCCGACCTCGACGAGGACGCCCTACGACTGCTGTGTGGTGTCGAGGAAACCCTCGTCCGGATGCGCGCCACCGTCAACGGAGCGCTCGCGAGCGCCGAGAGCCTCGATCCGTGGCACGCGGTGGTGGACATGAACCAGGTGGTCGACCAGTCGCTGAGAGCGCTCGAGGCGGCCGCGAAGCAGACCGCGGCCATAGTGAGCGTCGACCCGTTGCCGCAGGTGCATGGCGATGAGACGGAACTCGTTCGCCTGATGCAGAACCTGATCGGGAACGCCCTCAAGTTCACCGCCTGCAGCCCCCGTCCACGGATCTGGCTCACCGCAACCAGCACGGACGGGGTTTCCACGTTCAGCGTCCGCGACACCGGCACCGCCCTCACGCGCGAGCGCGCAGCCGAGATCCACGGCAGGTTCAAGCCCGGCACTCGACCCGACCGCCGTCGGGCAACAGGCTTCGGACTCAGAATCGCCCACCAGATCGTGGAAGACCACGGCGGAAGCATCTGGATCCGCCGGTCGCCGCGCGGGGGAATGGTGGTGAGCTTCACCCTGTGCTCGGCCGCCTCTGTCGCCGCGTCCCAGCTCCCGCAGAGCCGCGGTCTCGCCTCATGAGCGTCGTCCTCGCACACGCAATGCACTGGGTCTCGGCGCTGGCCTACGTCCTGCCGGTCGCCGTGCTGGTGCTCTGGCTCGTGGTCGTGCAGCTGCGCGAACGCGCGCGCTCGAGCTAGTCCCGGAAGTCCTGCCCGATCGCCGCCAGCACTTCGTCGGCCGCGATCCCGGCGCCGCGGCCGTTCAGGTGGATGCCGTCCGGCTCGCGCACGATCTGCCGGCGCCCGTCGACCTCCATCGCGTCGCGGTACGTGCCGTCCGGCGTGAAGACCTCCTCCATGTCGAGGACGCGCACTTGCGCGTGGTAGGGCTGCGCCGCCACCTCGATGGCGGCGTTGACGGAGCGAGCGATCTCCTGGCGGTCCTTCTCACGTGGCGCGGGCAGGGTGAGCCAGTAGACGCGTGCCCGGCCCCTGCGGCGGTAGGTGTTCATCATGCGGCGCACGCGGTAGGCGAACTCCGCGGCCCACACGGCGCCGCAGCACTCCACCGACTCGTCGCCCGGTCCGGGTAGCTCGAAGCCCTCGTTCGCGCCGATGAAGACCACCACGGCGTCGGGGCTCAGGTCGGCCACCTGCTCGGTGGAGAGCTTGCCCCAGTCCACCAGGCCGGTCTTCGAGATGCCGGTGCCCACGTGCGGATCGCGCTCGACCTTCACATCGCCGCCGGCCTCCGCGTAGCGGCGGGCCAGCTCCACGTCGAGCGGCATGGCCAGTGAGTCACCGGTCACGAGCACCGTGCCGAGCTCTCCGGGTGCCGTCTCCGTGCCGAGCTCGGCCGGGTCGAAGGAGGTCGGCGGCACCGCCGGCACGCCCCGCACCCCGCCGGCCGCGGGAGCCGATTCCTCGAAGCCGCCGGCCTCGCCCACACCGTCGTCCTCGAGGAAGGCCAGGGCGTCGTCGGTCCACTCGTCGAAGGGCAGGCGGTCGGCGATCCAGCCGGTCGGGGCGCCCACCGCGAGCGTCAGCTCGCGCCCGACCCCCGGGTCCATCTCCTCGCCGGCCGAGCGGATGGACGAGCCCTCGAAGAGGGCGAGCAGGAGGGCCGCCACGAACACCACCATCACGGCCTGCCGCGCGCTCCGCCTGCGGCCCTTCGGCGCCGGAGGCACAGGCGGCTCGGGGCTCGTCGGGTAGTAGGGCTTCTCGGCCACGGCTCAGAACTGGAAGTAGATGAAGGGCGGAACGCCCTCGCTGGGCACGGTAGCGCCCACGAGCGCCACGACCACGGCGAGGCTCAGCCCGAGCGCCGGGGCCGGCAGGGCGGCGAGGCGCACTCTCAGACGGTCGAGCGGATCGGGCGGCAGTAGCTGGAAGCCGATCACCACCAGCACCGCGCCCACGGTGACCGGCGCCCACAGGGTGGCGGGGCCGGGGTCGAAGAGCTGGCCGATGAAGGTGCCGGCCAGCTCGAGGCTCTCCGCGCGGAACAGGATCCAGCCGAACACCACGAGGTTGAAGACGATCAGCCAGGCAAGCCACGCGGGAGGAGCCTTGACCCCCCGGTCGCGCAGCGCGTGCTCGACCACCAGCGCCGTCCCGTGCAGCGCTCCCCACAGCACGAAGCCCCAGGCGGCACCGTGCCAGAGCCCGCCGAGGACCATGGTGATCATCAGGTTGCGCGCGGTCTTGAGCCTGCCGCCGCGGTTGCCGCCCAGCGGGATGTAGAGGAAGTCGCGCAGGAACCGTGACAGCGTCATGTGCCATCGCTGCCAGAAGTCGCGGAAGCTCAGGGCCCGGTACGGGCTGTTGAAGTTCTGCGGGAAGATGAAGCCCATCAGCAGAGCCACCCCGATGGCGATGTCCGTGTAGCCCGAGAAGTCGCAGTAGATCTGGGCGGCGTAGGCGTAGGCGGCGAGGGCCACGTCCGGCGCCGCGTAGGCCTCGGGCACGCCGAACACCGGGTCCACGACCTCGCGGGCCAGGTAGTCCGCCAGCGCGACCTTCTTCACGAGCCCGATCGCTATCAGCACCACGCCGGCGCCCACGGCCACGCTGCGGGGGTCACGCGGGCTGGCCAGCTGGGGAATGAACTCGCGAGCGCGCACGATCGGCCCGGCCACCACGTGCGGGAAGAAGGAGAGATAGAGGGCGAAGTCGATCGTCGACGCGGGCCGCAGCAGCCCGCGCTTGACGTCCACCACGTACGAGATCGCCTGGAACGTGATGAAGGACAGTCCGATCGGCAGCGCCAGCGTGAGCAGCGGCAGCGGCATCCCGAGTCCGAGCGAATCGAGAAAGCTGCCGATCTCGCCCGCGAAGAAGCCGTAGTACTTGAACACACCCAGCGCTGCGAGGTCGACGACCACCGTGGCCGCCATGATGTGCGTCCGCCTCCTATCGTCCGACGCGCGCGCCACCAGCACCGCTCCGGCCTGGTTGGCCAGCGTGACCCCGGCGAGGAGAAGCGCGTAGCGCGGGCTGGCGGCGGCGTAGAAGACGTAGCTGGCGGCCAGGACGAAGGGCTTCCAGAGGTGCGGGCGCGGCATCAGCAGCCACGACAGGCCGAGGACCACCGGAAAGAAGAATGCGAATTCGAAGGACGGGAATACCACGGCGCGCGAGCGCGATATTAGGTGCGCTGGCCGCGGCCGTCGCCGTCGGCGTGGCCGCGCCCGCCGCCGAGGCTTGCGGCGGGGTGGAGCGCTACCGGGCCGAGACGCCGCGCACGGGCGAGCGCACGGCGCTGGCCGTCGGCGACTCGATCATGCTCGGCGCGGTCGACCAGCTCAGCAGCAGGGGCTTCGAGGTCGACGTCCGCGGTTGCCGCCAGTTCTCCGAGGGCCTCGCCGTGCTGGCCGCACGGGCGCGGGCGGGATCCCTCCCCGGGGCGGTGGTGATGGCGCTCGGCACCAACTGGACCGTGGAGCGCCGGCAGGTGCGCCGGGCCCTCATCATCATCGGACGCGAGCGGGTGCTCGGCCTGGTCACGCCCAGGGAGGTGGGCGGCGCAGCCAGCTCGGACCAGGCGGTCATGCGGGCAGCCGGCGAGCGCTGGCCCAGGCGGGTGAAGGTGCTCGACTGGGTCCGCCACAGCAGCGGGCACGCGAACTGGTTCTGGAGCGACGGCCTCCACCTGCAGCCGCGCGGAGCGCGAGCCCTGACCCGGCTGATGGCGCCCGCCCTGAGGTGGCCCGCGCCGGACTACGACGCGCCGGCGCCGCCCCCGGCCCAACCCGGCTTCTAGCGAAGCAGCCGGCTCGGCCGGCTGCGCACGATCCCCTCTCAGCGCAGGATCCGCTCGCGCCGTAGCGTCGAGATGATCACCGAGGCGGCCACCGACGCGCCCGCGGTGTTGAGGTGTATGCCGTCCCGCTGGCGCACCCGCACGGTCCGGCCGCCGATGCGTATCGAGTCGCGATAGCGCCCGCCCGGGGTGAAGATCTCCACCAGGTCGATGACCCTCACGTCCCGGCCGAGGCCGCGTGCGGCGCGCAGGATGCCCCGGTTGACGGCCGGGAACGACTCCCGGAAGAACCCGCTCCGCGGGGTGGGCAGGAGCAGCCAGTAGATCCGGGTTCGCCCGCCGCGGCCGTAGGTCTTCATCATCCGTCGCGCGCGGCGCCCGTACTCGGCCACCCAGGCGTCTCCGCAGCAGTCCGCGGAGCCCATCGGGAATCCGTCGTTGGCGCCCAGGAACATCACCACCACGTCAGGGGCGCCGCCGGCGTGGCGCCGGGCCTGGCGCTGCCAGTCGAGCAGAGAGGGCTTGGAGATGCCGGTGCTGATGTGGGCGTCGCTGCGTACCCGCACGCCGCGCGGCTCGAGCCGCTGCTTCAGGTAGCTGTCGATGATCTGGATCATCGAGTCGCCAGTGGCCAGCAGGCGCAGCCTCCCCCCGCGCGGCACGGCCCGCACGGCCCGGCGCTCGGCGGCCCAGGGCGTGACTAGCCGCACCCGCCAGCCACCCGCGCGCAGCGCCCGGAAGCTCGTCTGCGCCCTGCCCCGTCCCGACCGGATCAGCTCGGAGCGGCACCGCTCGTCGCCACCCGGAGGAGACACGCAGAGGCGGGCCCGGAAGCCGCCCAGCCGCCAGCGGTCCACCAGCGTGAGTGAAACCGCGCGTCCCGCCCGCGTGCGGCGCGGCGCGGACAGGGCGAGCCGTTTTCCGCAGCCCGGGGTCCGCACCCGGGCGGTGGCGCTGCGCCCGTCGGCGGCGCGCGCGGTGAAGGTCCGGTTGCGCACGTCGCAGCGCCAGGGCGCCGCCCGTCGCAGCTGGGTCTGAGCGGAGGTGGGCGTGACGCTGGTGAGGGCACGCCCGCTGTCCTCGATGTCGACCCTCACGCCCTCCGCCGCCGTGAGCCGCAGGCGGATGTAGCCCGTCTCCTTCGCGTCGGCGCTGAGGGTGAAAGGCGCGGCACCGGTGACCTGGCCGGCCAGGGTGAACAGCGCGGGCTCCCTTTCGGCCTCACCGCAGCCGAGGGCGAATACCGGCAGCACGACCAACGGCAGAAGGCGCCGCCGGGCGCTCACCGCATGTGCACGGACGGTCCTGTCACCCCGCCGGCCCGGACCCGGTAGAGCCCGGGTGTCTCCGGCTCGAAGCGGTAGCGACCGAGTCGCGACGTCGTCACCCGCGCGATCGTACGCCAACCGCCCGCGGCACGATGCTGCACGGCGAGGCGGCGGCCGCGCGGCGCCGGCCGGAACTCACCGACCAGCGCCTGGCGGATCGGGGCGGGGCCCCACGAGGACGGCCGCGCGGAGCGAGCGCTGCGGCGCGAGCTCGACACCCGCACGTGTGTGAGCCAGGTGTCGCGCAGGCCGAGCGCGGCGCGGATCTGCGGCCCGGTGATCACCCGCGCGCCGCGGCTGCCCACCACCTTCGCTCGCACCACTCGCGGCGACACGCCGCGCTTGAGCACGTCCAGACGCTTGAAGCTTCCCGGCGCGCCCAGCGCCCGGTCGAGCGTGCCCGCGGAGAAGGTGGCCTTCCAGCGGTGGTAGGGCGAGCGGGTGTCGTACGGATCCGGCACGCCCACCAGCCACGGCTTGGAGAGTGCTCCGATGAAGGAGAACTCCACATTCTCGGTATGCCCGCCCGAGGTGGAGAAGTAGTAGGTCACGGCCGGTACGCCGTTGTAGGTGAGGATCAGGCCATCGGTCTGGTCCACGGCCGCGTTGGAGCGCACGCTCTCACCCGTGACGCCCTTGT
Source organism: uncultured Thermoleophilaceae bacterium (assembly GCA_963826165.1). Classification (GTDB taxonomy): domain Bacteria; phylum Actinomycetota; class Thermoleophilia; order Solirubrobacterales; family Thermoleophilaceae; genus JACVRW01. Next base: position 161,861 of record CAWGWC010000009.1, read on the forward strand.
AGACCTGCGAGCGCGTGTCGGGGTACTGGTCGAACGAGCCGGTGGTCTTGCGCGTGGCCAGGGCATAGGTGCGTGCGGCCACCGCCTGGACCTTGAGCGCCTCGAGCGGCCACGAGCTCGGCATCTCCCCGGCCACGACGCCCTTCACGTAAGGATCGAGTGCAATCACGTTGATCGCGGTGAGACCGCCGCCGTCCGGGCGGATCTCGATGGCGCCCCGGTAGAGGCCGTCGCTGATGTAGTTGAGCGCCGGACCGAGCAGCCGGACGGGGTCGTCACCACCGGCGCTGACGCGCAGCGGCCCGCTGAAGCGCGCCACGCGCCGTCCCGACGCCGTGCTCAGGCGGACGCCGCGGCCCGAACGCCGCGCGATGTAGGTGGAGCTGCGGCGCAGCTCACGGCCATTCGCGGTGGTGGCGCCGCGAATGCGGATGTAGGGATCGTTGGGCTGAAGCAGGACGCGCACCGGCCGCCCGGGCGCGGACTCGAGCTGGGTGCCCTTGTAGTAGTGGGCCAGGATCCCCTTGAAGCGGCCTCCCTCCAGGGAATAGCCGTAGGCGCCGTACTGGCTCATCCCGATCCCGTGACCGAAGCCGGCGCCCTTTATGACATGGCGGACGGCCGCGCCGCCGGTGGCCGGCACGAGCAGCAGAAGGGCCAGGGTTGTGAGAAGGACGCGGATGGGCACGGGACTACAAACGCTCGGAACAGCTCAAGGTAGCGGGGTGCGACCTCGGCGGACACGCGAGCACGCGGTGCGTGCGAGCCTTGGTTCTCAGGACACGGCGTACAGGCGCCACTCGCCCGGCACGCCCCGCAACTCGTGCTCACCGCGGTCCGCAAAACCGATTCCCGATCCGACCACGAGATCCTTCACGGTGCCCGACACGAGCACCTCGCAGGGGGCGGCGCGGTCCATCACCCGCGCCGCGATGTGCACCGCCAGCCCGCCCAGATCGCCGTCCATCACCTCGAGCTCGCCCGTGTGCAGGCCCGCTCTCACCTCTATTCCCAGCGAGCCCATGGCGTCGGCCACCGACGCCGCGCAGCGGATCGCCCGGGCGGGCCCGTCGAAGGTGGCCAGGAATCCGTCGCCCGTGCGCTTGACCTCGCGCCCGCGATGACGCACCAGGGCCTGTCGGAACAGCGCGTCGTGACGCTCGAGCAGGAAGCGCCAGCCGCGATCGCCCATCTCGGCGGCGCGTTGCGTGGAGTCGACGATGTCGGTGAACATCACGGTGGCCAGCATCCGATCCGGCTCGGCGTCGTGCCGCGCTCCGGTGAGGTGCTCCTCGATCTCGCCGATCAGAGCCTCGGAGTCGCCCAGAGAGAACATGTTGTCGATGCCCTCGAGCTCCACGTAGCGGGCGTCGGGGATCCGCGACGCGATGTAGCGCGAGTGCTCGATCTTGATGAAGGAGTCGCCTGTCCGGTGCATCACCAGCGTGGGCACGCGGATCGAGGGCAGCACGTCGCGCACGTCGAACTCCCCGATCAGGTCGATGATGCGGCGAATCGTGGCCGGGCTGGCGGCGAGCCGCTCGAGGCGGCCCGCCCACTCCATGAACGCGGGGTCGCCGGCTTCGCTCGGCGCCACAGCGGCGGCCACCGTGCCCTGGCCCCATGCCGCCACCAGCTCGTCCATCTTGCGATCACGGTCCTCGCCCGACCAGGCCCACTCGTACCCGGGCGCCCAGGTGGCACGGGCGAAGGTGGCGTAGAGCACCAGCGCGCTCACGCGCTCGGGGTAGGTGGCAGCGAACAGCGCCGCCATCGGCCCACCCTCGAGCGTGCCGGCGATCGCCACGCGCTCGGCGCCGGCCGCGTCCATCACCGCACACACGTCGTCCATCTGCTCCTCGAGCGTGGGCGCCCCCCAGAACGGGTCGGACAATCCCGAGCCGCGCCGGTCGAAGGTGATCACGCGGGCGAATCGCGTGAGCCGGCTCATCACACGCTCCAGCGAAGGCTCCGACCACAGGTACTCGACCTGCGAGATCCAGGGCGGGATCCAGAGGAGATCGAGGGGCCCTTCGCCCTCCACGATGTAGGCGATGTTGAGGTCGCCGCTCTTGGCGTAGCGCGCCACGGGAGCCACGCGGGTGACGTTACTCGCGCCGGGTAGGCTCAGGCTCGTGGCCGAGCGCAAAGCATCGGACGTCTTCGTGGAGTGCCTCGAGGCCGAGGGCGTCAAGCACGTGTTCGGCATCCCGGGCGAGGAGACGCTCGATCTCAACGAGTCGCTGTCGCGCTCCTCGATCGAGTTCATCCCGGTGCGCCACGAGCAGGGCGGCGCCTACATGGCCGACGTCCACGGCCGGCTCACGGGACACGCCGGAGTCTGTCTGGGCACGCTGGGGCCCGGCGCGCTCAACCTGGTCACGGCTGTCGCGGACGCCTACCTCGACCGGGCGCCGCTCGTGGCGCTCACGGGCCAGGGCGACCTCGAGCGCATGCACAAGGAGTCGCACCAGTACATCGACCTCGTGCGGGTCATGCGGCCGATCACCAAGTGGAACGCCCGCCTCTCGGACGCGGCGATCATCCCCGAGGTCGTGCGCAAGGCGTTCAAGGTGGCCGAGGGAGAGAAGCCCGGCGCCACGCACATAGAGCTGCCCGAGGACGTGATGGCCACGGAGATCGACGCCGATCCGCTGCCGCGCCGCCGGCTGGTGCGCCCGGAACCCGCGGCCCGCGAGCTCCTCAAGGCCGCCGACGTCATCCGCGGAGCTGTGCGCCCGGTGGCCCTGGCCGGCAACGGCGTGGTCCGCGCCGGCGCGGCGCCGGCTCTCCGTGAGTTCGTGCGCGCCACCGGCATCCCGGTGGCCGAGACCTTCATGGGCAAGGGCCTGCTGTCGCCGGAGAGCTCGAAGGCACTGGGCTCGGTGGGCCTCCAGTCGGGCGACTACGACATGGCCGGCTTCGACAACGCCGACGTGGTGCTGGCCATCGGCTACGACCTGGTGGAGCACTCACCGGAGCACTGGAACCCCCGGCGTGACAAGCAGATCATCTGCATCGACTCGGTGCCGGCCGAGATCGACGCGTTCTTCGTGCCCGAGGTCGAGCTGGTGGGCGACATCTACCACGTGCTCGCCCGCCTCGGCGAGGAGTGCCGCCACGTGCCTCACCAGGGCGGATCGACCAAGCTGCGCGAGGTTGTGCTCGGGCGCTTCGAGCAGGCCAAGGACGACGACGCCTTCCCCGTCCAGCCCCCGCGTGCCCTGTGGGAGATTCGCCAGGCCCTCGGGCGCGAGGACATCCTGATCTCGGACGTGGGCCTCCACAAGCTCTGGATCGGGCGCATGTTTCCCGCCTACGAGCCCAACACCGTCCTCATCGCCAACGGGCTGGCCGGCATGGGGTTCGCGGTGCCCGCCGCGGTGGCGGCGAAGCTCGTGCACCCGCAGCGCTCGGTGGTCACCGTCAACGGCGACGGCGGCTTCCTGATGAACGCGCAGGAGCTCGAGACCGCGGTGAGGCTCAAGACCCCGTTCGTCAACGTGATCTGGGAGAACAGCCAGTACGGCTCGATCGTCTGGAAGCAGGACAAGAAGTTCGGCTCGCACTTCGGCACGGACTTCACGAACCCGGACTTCGTCAAGCTGGCCGAGGCCTTCGGCATCCCCGGCTGGCGCTGCGAGTCAGCCGACGAGTTCGGTGAGCGCCTCCGGCATGCGCTCACGCTCGACGTGCCCTCGCTGATCGTGTTGCCGATCGACTATTCAATCGACGTCGCCATTTCGGAAGAGCTAGGAACGGAGATCGTTGCCACATGAGCATCGCCACCCAGGAACAGACGGTTGTCGACAGCGTCCCCAAGCAGCTCTACATCGGAGGTGAGTGGCGCGACGCGGGCGGCGGAGGAAAGCTGGAGGTGATCGACCCGTCCACTGAGGAGCCGATCGCCGAGATCGCCGACGGCACTCCCGAGGACGCCATGGCGGCTCTCGACGCCGCTGTCGACGCGCAGAAGGAGTGGGCCGCCAGTGCGCCCAACGACCGCGCGGGGATCCTGTGGAAGGCGTTCGAGCTGATGACCGAGCGGGCCGACGAGCTGGCCACGTTGATGACGCTCGAGATGGGCAAGCCGGTGGCCGAGTCGAAGTCGGAGATCCTCTACGCGGCCGACTTCTTTCGCTGGTACTCGGGCGAGGCGCTGCGGATCGAGGGCAGCTACAAGCAGTTCGCCAACGGCACGAGCCGGGTGCTGGTGATGAAGCAGCCGGTGGGGCCATCGCTGATGATCACGCCCTGGAACTTCCCGATGGCGATGGGCACCCGCAAGGCCGGTCCGGCGCTGGCCGCGGGCTGCACGGCGGTCATCAAGCCGGCTCAGCAGACGCCGCTGTGCATGCTGGCGATGGCCAAGCTGCTCGAGGAGGCGGGGCTGCCCGGCGGCGTGCTGAACATCCTCACCACCTCGTCGTCGGGGAGCACGACCGGCCCCTTGATCGAGGACGGCCGGCTGCGCAAGCTTTCGTTCACCGGGTCGACCGAGGTGGGCCGCAAGCTGATCGAGGCGTCGGCCGCGAACGTGCTCAAGACGTCGATGGAGCTCGGCGGGAACGCGCCCTTCCTGGTGTTCGAGGACGCCGATCTCGACGCTGCGGTGGACGGTGCGCTGCTGGCGAAGATGCGCAACATCGGCGAGGCGTGCACTTCGGCCAACCGCTTCCACGTGGCGGAGCCGGTGCGCGAGCAGTTCGAGCAGCGACTGGCCGAGAAGATGGGCAGCCTGAAGCTCGGACGCGGCACCGAGGAGGACGTGACGGTCGGGCCGCTGATCGACCAGCCCTCGCGCGAGAAGGTGGCCGAGCTGGTCCAGGACGCGCTCGACAAGGGCGCCACCTGCGTGGTGGGCGGGGAGATCCCCGACGGCCGCGGCTACTTCTATCCGCCGACCGTGCTCGGCTCGGTGCCCGGCGACGCCCGCGTGCTGACCGAGGAGATCTTCGGTCCAGTGGCCCCGGTCACGACGTTCGAGTCCGAGGAGGACGCGATCGCCCGGGCCAACGACACCGAATACGGCCTGGTGGCCTACGTGTTCACGCGCGACATCAAGCGCGCGATCCGGGTCTGCGAGGGCCTCGACACCGGCATGGTCGGACTCAACCAGGGCATGGTCTCCAACGCCGGCGCGCCGTTCGGCGGGGTCAAGCAGTCGGGCATCGGCCGCGAGGGAGGCCACGAGGGCCTCGAGGAGTTTCTCGAGACCAAGTACGTGGCCGTCAACCTCTAGGGGCGAGGTGACACCCGGTACGGCGATCGTCCGGCGCCCGAGCCCGCGGCTGACCGAGGGCATCGTCACCCATGTCCGGCGCTCGCGTGTGGACGCCGGGCGGGCGGTCGAGCAGTGGGAGGCCTACGTCGACGTCATGCGCGATCACGGCTGGCGCATCGTGGAGGCGCCGGCGGCGGACGACTGTCCCGACGGCGTGTTCATCGAGGACGCCGCGGTGGTCCTGCGCGGTGTGGCCGTGCTCACGCGGCCCGGCGCGCCGGAGCGACGGGCCGAGGTCGCCTCGCTCGCCGGGACGCTCGGCGAGCTCGGGCTCGAGCCGAGCCGCATCGAGTCGCCGGGCAAGCTGGACGGCGGCGACGTGATGAGCGCCGGCGACACGGTCTACGTGGGCCTCGGGGGGCGGACCGACGAGGAGGGCGCCCGTCAGCTGGGCGCGGCGCTGGGACCCGCCGGGATGACCGTGGTCACCGTGCCGCTCAGCCGCGTGCTGCATCTCAAGTCCGCGGCCACCGTGCTGCCCGACGAGACGGTGATCGGCTATCCCGCGGCCCTGGACGATCCCGGCGTGTTTCCCCGGTTCGTGGCCTCGCCCGAGGAGGCCGGCGCCCACGTGGTCCGCCTGGGCGACGGCGTGCTGCTGATGGCCGCCGGCGCCCCGCGCACCGAGGCGCTGCTCAGAGAGCTCGGGTATCAACCGGTGACCGTCGACATCAGCGAGTTCGAGAAGCTCGAGGGCTGCGTGACCTGTCTGTCGGTGCGCGTGCGGCCGGTGCGTCAGGCGCGCCCGTAGGTCGCGATCACCACACCCGCGTCGGTCGTCTCCGAGGACAGCAGCCGAAGCGACGCGAGCTCGCCGTCCCCCGTGAACAGCCGGCGTCCCGATCCCAGCACCAGCGGGTGTATGAGCAGCGCGAGCTCGTCCACCAGGCCGTGTGGCAGCAGCGAACGGACCAGCTCGCCGCTGCCGAGCACCACGAGGTCGCCGTCCCCTGCCGCCCTGAGCTCCGCCACCGCCGTCGCGGCGTCGCCCCGCAACAGCGTCGAGTTGACCCAGGGAAGCGGCTCTTCGAGGGTCGTGGAGACGACGTACTTCTCGGCCCGGTCGAGAACCTCGGTGTAGGGGTTGTCGGTCTGGCGAGGCCAGAAGCCCGCGAAGTCCTCGTAGGTGCGCCTTCCGAACAGCATGCCCCGGGTCTGCCCGGTGCGCTTGCCCATCAGGCTGCCCATCGCCTCGTAGGGCGCTGCCCAGCCACCGTGCTCGAACCCGTCGCGGGTGTCCTCGTCGGCACGGCCGGGTGCCTGCATGACCCCGTCGAGGGTCAGGTTCTCGATGGCGACGACTCGGCCCGCGGCGGTCACGATTCCGGCGTCACCTGGGTGGCCGAGAACACCGCGCCGGCAGGATCGCCCAACACCGCCTGCCGAAGCGGCGTGCCCGGAACGTCGTAGGGCGCCTGCACGACCTGTCCGCCCAGCTCCGGCATCCGCGCCGCGGCGTCCTCGATGTCATCGATCCAGAAGTCGGCGCTCCAGTGCGGTGGCGTGTCGCCGTCCGCCGGGAGCATCGTGGCCACGACCTCACGTGACACCGGCTGCTCGGGCTCGCCGCCCAGGTATCCCGGCAGCTGGAACATCGTGATGTCGCCGAAGCTCTCGGTCGTCCAGCCGAACAGCGCGCCGTAGAAGGCCGCGGCGCGCTCGGGGTCGCGGGCGATCAGCGCGCTCATGCTCCAGGCGCTCGGCTCGTTCACCAGCTGCGCGCCCTGGCGCTCGTGCGCCTCCCACACACAGAAGGTGGCGCCGTCCGGGTCGGCCAGCACGGCCATCCGACCGGCGGGGAGCACGTCGAAGGGGCCCACCAGCACCTCGCCTCCCTGGTCCGCGCCGCGGGCAGCGGCGTCGTCGGCGTCCTCGACGGCGACGTACGTGGTCCATGCCGCCGCGGCGCCGTCGACGGGCTGCGGCTGGATTCCCGCCACGTCGCGGTCGCGAAGGCGGGCCACGAGGTAGTCATTCGGCCCGGGCCCGATGAACTCCCAGCCGAACAGCTCCCCGTAGAAGCTCATCGCGGCCTGCGGGTCCGGCTGCTGCGTGTCGACCCAGCAGGGGACACCCGGTTCGTATCGGTCTCGCTCGCTCATCGGGGCACCGTAGCATAGAGTTGGACTTTCCAACCAACCGTACGGATAACAGGACCAAAAGCGGTAAGCTCGGTTGATGCTCAGCAGGCGCAGCTACCGCGATTCGTGCGGCATCGCCCGCGCACTGGACGTCGTGGGGGAGCGCTGGGCGCTGCTGGTCGTCCGCGAGCTGCTGCTCGGCCCCAAGCGCTTCACCGACCTCCGCACCGGTCTTCCGCGCGTGAGCCCCGACGTGCTCGCCCAGCGCCTCCGGGAGCTCGAGGAATCCGGGGTGGTGCAGCGGCGGACGCTGGCCCCGCCGGCCGCCTCGCGGATATACGAGCTCACGCCGCGAGGCCGTGAGCTGGAGCCGGTCGTCCTCGCGCTCGGCCGCTGGGGCAGCACCGCCCCGTTCCCGGAGGCGGAGGCGGCTCTCGGGACGGACGCCATCGCTCTGGCGCTGAAGACGCTGTTCGACGGGAAGGCCGCCGGTGACCTCGACGCCGGCTACGAGCTGCGACTCGGGGCCGACCGCTTCCGCATCCGGGTGGCGGGCGGTGAGATGGAGCTGGTCCGGGGCAGCGCCGACGCGCCAGACGCCACCGTCGCCACCGACCCCGGAACCCTCGCCGAGGTCCTCTGGCACGGTCGTCCGCAGTCCGAGGCCGAGCAGCAGCAACGACTGAAGGTGAGCGGCAGCCGGGCGGCGGCCAGACGGCTGCTCACGTTGTTCCCGTTGCCCGAATCCTGACGCCGGACAGCATGCAAGATCGCCTGCACCCCCTTGCCGCTGGCAAGTGACCTGCGCACCCTGTGGTTCATGCGCCTACTCCGGCTTCTCGCCGGCGTGGCTCTCCTGGCATGGATGCCGACAATGTGCTTGCCGCAGACGGCTGTCGCGGCGAGCGCCAACGTGGCCGCGCTGCAGGTGGCACTGAAGGCGAAAGGTCTATACACCGGTTCCGTGGACGGTGTCCGCGGTCCGCTCACCCGCTCGGGCGTGGTCAGCTTCCAGCGTCGCCGTCGGCTCGCTGTCGACGGAGTGGCCGGCCCCCAGACGCGATCCGCCCTCGGACGGCGCGGACGACCGACGCTTGGGAGCCGCATGATCCGCAGCGGCCAGCGCGGCTGGGACGTTGCTGCGCTCCAATATCTCCTCGCGCGCCGCGGCTACCCGCCGGGTGCGATCGACGGGATCTTCGGGCCCGTGACGGGCCTGGCGGTGCGCAACTACCAGGCGGCCCTCGGGCTGGGAGCGGACGGCCTCGTGGGCCCGGTCACCCTGGCCTCTCTCCGCAGCCGTTCGACGTCGCCTTCGCCCTCGCCGTCACCGTCGCCCATTGGCCCCGTGCGCTTCCTGCGCCCGGTGGCCGCGCCGATCAACAGCGTCTTCGGCGAGCGCCGCGACCGCGGCCGGCGCCGTCACTCCGGCATCGACTTCAAAGCTTGGAGTGGCACGCCGGTCGGGGCCGCTGGGGTGGGCGTGACCGAGTTCGTGGGCCGAAACCAGGGGGGCTACGGCAACCTCGTGGTGGTCCGCCACCGCCTCGGCTTCACCAGCTGGTACGCGCACCTTTCGGCCATCACCACCTATGCCGGCCAGACCGTCAACGGGGGCACGCGGATCGGCCTGGTCGGTACGACCGGAAACTCCACCGGCCCTCACCTGCACTTCGAGGTGCGCCGCTGGGGCACGCCGATCGACCCGATGCCCTACCTGCTGGCGGCGGTGGCCTCGCGTCGCGCCGGCGGCTCTTCCACCTGCTTCGGCGGGGCGCTGGTGGTCAACTACCGCCGCGAGCCGATCGATGACTGCGGTCGGACCGCGCGGCATTAGCCGCGCCGCTAGGTCTTCGAGCCCCGCGCCATCGCCCGCAGGTCGAGCGCCTGGTCGAGCGTCGCCTCGTCCACGCCCTTCTCCAGGGCCACCTCGCGGATCGTGCGCTCGGAGGCCATGGCCTCCTTCACGATCTCTGTTCCGCGGTCGTAGCCGATGTGCGGATTGAGCGCGGTGGCGATGGCAGGAGTGGACTCCGCGTAGCGGCGCAGGTTGGCCTCGTTGGCCTCGAGCCCGTCCACGCACTTCTCGGCCAGCATGTGCGAGGCCGCCGTGAGGATGCGGATCGACTCGAACACGTTGCGGGCCATCATCGGCACTCGCACGTTCAGCTCGAAGGCGCCCTGGGTGCCGGCCACCGTCACCGCGGTGTCGTTTCCGATCACCTGAGCGGCCACCTGCAGGACCACCTCGGGGATCACCGGGTTGACCTTGCCCGGCATGATCGAGGAGCCCTTCTGCAGCTCGGGCAGCTTGAGCTCCATGAGCCCGGTGGCCGGCCCGGAGCCCATCAGCACGAGGTCGTTGGCGATCTTGGTCAGCGACACGGCCACGCTCTTCAGCGCCGAGTGCAACTCGACGAGGCCGTCGCGGTTGCCCTGAGCCTCGAAGCGGTCACGCGGCGCGGAACCCAGGCCGAGCCGCTCGCGCACGCGCTCGGCGAACTCGGGATGGGTGTTGAGGCCCGTGCCGGTGGCGGTGCCACCGAGGGGGATCTGGCAGGCACGGCCGAGGGAGTCCCGGACGCGGTCGCGGCCGAGGCTGATCTGAGCCGCATAGCCGCCGAACTCCTGCCCGAGGGTCACCGGCACGGCGTCCATCATGTGGGTGCGGCCCGACTTGACCAGATCGGTGAACTCGTCGGCGCGGCGCTGGAAGGATCCCGCCAGGCGCTCGAGCGCCGGCAGCAGCTCCGTCTGCACGCTGTCGACGGCGGCGAGGTGCACCGCTGAGGGGAACACGTCGTTGGAGGACTGGCCCATGTTCACGTGGTCGTTGGCGTGGGCCTCGTCCCCGGCGAGGTTGGCGATCACCTCGTTGGCGTTCGTGTTGGTGGAGGTCCCGGAGCCGGTCTGGAAGACGTCGATGGGGAACTGATCGTCATGGCGGCCGGCCGCAACCTCGTCACCCGCGCGGGCGATGGCCTCCGCGAGCTCGGGATCGAGCAGGCCGAGCTCGGCGTTGACTCGCGCGGCCTCGGCCTTGATCCGTCCCAGCCAGCGCACCACGGGGGTGGGCACGCGCTCGCCCGACACCGGGAAGTTCTCGATCGCCTTCGTGGTTTCGGCGCCCCACAGCTGCTGCCCGGTCGTGTCGTCTACCGCCATCGTTCTCCTTCGTCTCTTTCTCGTACCGCAGGCTATCCAAGCGCCCTCGCCGCACCGGGTCTGCACCGGGTTCGGGAGCGAAGCGGTGCATTCCCCATGCAGCGGGAGCGAGCGCGCGACTTCCGTGTTGTGATCGCCGGGCGTGACTGCACTGATCCGCATCGACCGGTCGTGGACGCCGGCGGGGGACGGAAGGCCCCGGCCTATCCGCTTCTGCTCTCGTTGCGGGCACCCCAGCGAGGACCCGCCGGGCCGCCCCGAGCTGAACCGGCGCGTGTGCGAGCGCTGCGGGATGGGGATGATCCTGACCTGCCCCCGCGATGCTCTCCCCGGGGAGGCCGCTGCGTTCCTGATCCTCGACTACGAGCTGACCGTGAGCGCAGTGAGCGAGGGTGGAGAGCGGTACTTCGGCGAGGAGCGAGAGCTGATCGGCCTGCACCTGCTCGACCTGCTCACCAGCCCACTCGGCGACGCTCACCTCGCACGCAACGCCGGGCTGGCGGCCCAGCGGCCCTGCGATCCGCTCGTCATGCCGGTCCGGCTGGTGGGTCCGGGCTCGCCCGAGGTCGGGACGATGGCCGCCCGGATCGCCACCTGCGGGCCTCCGCGGGCGGCGCTGCTCACGGTCGAGCCGAGCGAGTTCGGCCGCGGCTGACGCACCCTGAGCCGCGCTTCGGGCTGCAAGAACGCCGCAACATCCGTCTAGGGGACACAAACTTCCAGGAAGGAATACGGGCTTCCACCGATAACCTCTGCAAGTGCACATCGGGTCCCTTTGTGGACCTCTCGGGATGGAGACCGATTGAGCGGTATCAGGACGAATGCGGCCGCCGAACTCCTCGGGGTCAGTCCCAACACCCTCCGCAGTTGGGAGCGACGCTTCGGGTACCCCAAGCCGCGACGCACCCAGGGCGGGCACCGGCAGTACGACCTGGCCGAGCTCGAATCGCTGCGGCGAGCGCTGCTCGAGACCCACAACATCTCCTCGGCCATCGAGCTGGCCCGCCAGCGCGGCGAGGGCCCCAGCTCCCCCACCCGGCTGCTCGACGCGTTCGACCACTTCGACGAGCTGTCCGCCGACCGCGTCGTGGAGGAGAGCCTCTCGGTCCGGTCGGTCGAGCGCACGGTCGAAGAGGTGCTGCTCCCGGCACTCGAGCTCGTGGAAGACCGCGACGGCCGAGAGGCCGAGCGCGAGCTGGCCATGCGCTGGGCCACGGGCTGGCTGTACTCCGCGCGCCGCGTGACCCCCACGGCCAGCCGGCCGCAGGGAGTGCTGCTGTTCGACTCGAGCCCGCGGCTGGACCTGGAGTCGCTGCAGGTGCAGGCGCTCGAGCTGGGCCTGCGCCGGGCCGGCTTTCGCACGCTTCTCCTGGCCTTCGACCTGCCTCCGGAGCGCGTGGTGCGGGCCATTCGCGCGCTCGATCCCACGGCGTTCGTCTTCTGCGGCGGGGAGGCCACGCTCGACGTGGTGGGCCGCCTCGTCTACACCGTCCGCCAGGTGGGCTCGGCGGCTCCCGTGTTCGAATACCGCGAGGCCATGCCGGTCACGGGCGATCACGGCATCCCGTCGCTCGGCTCACTCCCGGTGGAGGCGGTCGAGCGCCTCAAGGGCTACGTGGACAGCGGGCGCCTCGAGCAGGTGGTGGTCGTGCCCGAGCCGCCGGCCGAGCCCGCGGCCCGCATCAAGCTCGCCGCACGCACCACTGTCTGACGCTCAGGCAGCGAGCTTGCGGCAGATCTCGGCGAGCGAGCGCTTCTCGCGCTCGTCGAGCGCGCCGAACGCCTGAGACACGCGGTCGGAGTGGTCGGGAAAGAGGCGCTCGACCATGTTCCATCCCTCCGGCCTCAGATCCACGAGAACGGTGCGCCGGTCCGCCGGAGCCCGCCGCCGCGACACCAGGCCGCGCTCGGCGAGGGTCAGCGTGACCTCCGTGGCGTTCGCCTTGCTCCACCCCAGCCGGCGTCGCAGCGTCTTCAGCTCCAGCGAGCCGCCGGCCGTGGTGAGCACGACCAGGACCGAGAAGCCGGCCGCCGACACGCCCTCGCGCTCCAGCTGAGCCGCGAGACGACGCCGCACGGCGGACTCCGCGCGCAGCAACGCCTGCAGTGCGCGGTGCGCGAGCGGGTCGCCGAGCTGCAGAGAGGACATCGGCTGGCGATCGTAGGCCCCAAGCCGGATGACAAATATCTGACACCTAGAATCGAAGGCCCGTGGCCTCGTTACCGACCCGTCGACAGCGCGCAGTCCTTTCCCGAGCTCGAGCAGGAGGTGCTCGAGCGCTGGCGCGAGCGCGACGTGTTCCGCGAGTCGATTCGCCGGCGCGAAGGTGCCCCTCGTTACGACTTCTACGACGGGCCGGCCACCGCCAACGGCCCGCCCGGCTCCCACCACGTGCTCGCGCGTGTCTTCAAGGACGTCTTCCCGCGCTTCAAGACGATGCGCGGCCACCAGGTTCACCGAAAGGGCGGCTGGGACTGCCACGGCCTGCCGGTGGAGCTCGCGGTGGAGGCGGAGATCGGGATGGAATCCAAGGAGGACATCGAGCGCTACGGCGTGGCCGAGTTCAACGCCCGCTGCCGCGAGTCGGTGCTGCGCTACATCGATGACTGGAACCGGCTGACCGAGCGCATCGGTCACTGGATCGACACCGACAACGCCTACGTCACGCTCGACGACGACTACATCGAGTCGGTCTGGTGGTCGCTCAAGCAGGTCTACGACAAGGGCCTGCTCACCGAGGGTCACAAGGTCGTGCCCTACTGCACGCGCTGCGGCACGGCGCTGTCGAGCCACGAGGTGGCCCAGGGGTATCGCGACGTGCTCGACCCGTCGGTGTACGTGCGCTTCCCGCTGCTCGACGACCCGAGCGTGTCCCTGCTCGCCTGGACGACGATGCCGTGGACGCTGGTGCCGCACGCGGCGATCGCCGTCGATCCTGATGTCACCTACGCGCGCGCCCGGCTCGGCGAAGACCGCCTGATCCTGGCCGAGTCGCTGGTCGAGCGGGTGCTGGGCGAGGAGGCCGAGATCGAGGTGCGCATGCCGGGCTCGGAGCTGCTCGGCCTGCGCTACGAGCCGCCCTTCCCCTACATCGGCGACTACGGAGAGCGCGGCCACACGGTGCTGGCCGGCGATTTCGTCTCCACCGAGGACGGCACGGGGGTGGTGCACACCGGCGCGGCCTTCGGCGAGGACGACTTTCGCCTGGCCACCGACAACGGGCTCACGATCCACAACCCGGTGCGGCCCGACGGCACGTTCGACGAGCGCACGGGCCCGTTCGCCGGGATGTACGTGCGCGAGGCCGACGCTCCCATTGTCGAGGCGCTGCGCGAGTCGGGCAGGCTCTTTCGCGCGGGCGAGTACGAGCACTCCTACCCGCACTGCTGGCGCTGCGGCACCCCGCTGATCTACTACGCCAAGCGCACCTGGTACGTCCGCACCACCGAGCGGCGGGAGGAGCTCCTGGCGGCCAACGAGGCCGTGACCTGGTACCCCGAGCACATCAAGCACGGGCGCTTCGGCAAGTGGCTCGAGAACAACGTCGACTGGGCGCTGTCGCGCGAGCGCTACTGGGGCACGCCGCTGCCGATCTGGCGCGCCGACGACGGCGAGGTGGTCTGCATCGGCTCGACGGCCGAGTTGCGCGAGCTGGGCGCGGAGATCCCGGATGACCTGCACCGGCCCTACATCGACGATGTGACCTTCGAGCGTGACGGCAAGACGTTCCGCCGCGTTCCGGACCTGATCGACGTGTGGTGGGACTCGGGCTGCATGCCCTTTGCGCAGTTCCACGCTCCGTTCGACGACGAGGAGGTCTTCGAGCAGCGCTTCCCGGCGGACTACATCTGCGAGGCGCTCGACCAGACTCGCGGCTGGTTCTACTCGCTGATGGCCGTGTCCACGCTGCTGTTCGGCCGGGCCTCGTTCGAGACGGTGCTGTGCCTCGGCCTGATCCTCGATGCCGACGGTCAGAAGATGTCGAAGTCGAAGGGCAACGTGGTGGAGCCCTGGGCGGTGATCGACACCCACGGCGCGGACGCCTTCCGCTGGTACTACTTCACCTCCAAGCAGCCCTGGGACGGCTACCGCTTCTCGCTCGACACGGTGGGGGAGTCGGTGCGGCAGTTCCTCAAGCCGCTGTGGAACACGTACGCGTTCTACGTGCTCTACGCGAACGTCAACGACCCGTTGAGCGAGGGCACCGAGACCGAGCTCGACCGCTGGATCGCGTCCAGGCTCGAAGCCACCGTCGAGCGGGTGACGGAGCGCATGGAGGACTACGACACCACCTTTGCCGGCCGTGCGGTGGCGGACTTCGTCGACGATCTGTCCAACTGGTACGTGCGTCTGTCGCGCCGGCGTTTCTGGGACGGCGATGGCGTGGCCTTCGAGACCCTGCACCGCTGTCTGGTGACCGTGGCCAAGCTGGTGGCTCCGCTCACCCCGTTCGTCAGCGATGCGATCTACGAGAATTTGGACGGCTCCGAGCCGTCGGTGCACCTGTGCGACTTCCCCGAGGCGGGCGCGAGGGACGAGGAGCTCGAGTGGCGCATGCAGGTGGTGCGTGACGCGGTGGAGCTGGGCCGGGCGGCCCGGGCTCATGCGCGACTCAAGGTGCGGCAGCCGCTGAGCGAGGCCGTGGTGGTGGCGGCCGATCGCGAGCGCGAGGCCATCGAGGCGCTCGAGCGCCTGCTCACCGACGAGCTCAACGTGAAGGCGGTCCGCTACGTGACCGAGGCCGACGAGCTCGGCCGGTTCGAGCTGAAGCCCAACTACCGGGCGCTGGGCCCGCGCTTCGGCAAGCAGATGCCGCAGGTGGCGGCGGCGGTGGCCGCGCTCGACCCGGCGCGGCTGCGCGCCGGCGAGCACGTGGGCATCAACATCGACGGCCACGAGCACTCGATCGCCCCGGACGACGTGAACATGGCCCTCCAGCCGCTAGACGGGTATCAGGTCGAGCGCTCGGGCACGCACGCCGTGGCGCTGAACCTGGAGCTGGACGACGAGCTGCGTCGCGAGGGATTCGCGCGCGAGGTCGTGCACGCCGTCCAGGCGGCGCGCAAGGACGCGGGCCTTGACGTGGAGGACCGCATCGCGCTCACGCTAGGCGGGGACGGCGAGCTGCTGGAGGCCGCTCGCGCGCACGAGGAGTACGTCTCACGCGAGACGCTCGCCACCTCGCTCGTGATCGACGGGCACGAGGGCGGAGCGTCCGCCGAGATCGAGGGGCGCCGCTTGCTGATCGCGGTCGAGCGTCGATAGGCGAAGCAGCCGGCTCGGCCGGCTGCGCACGATGGAGGTAGGCTCGCGTCGCGATGAAGCTGCTGCCGCCCTTCGAGGAGCGTTCCTTCCCCGAGCAGCTGATCGCGGCCATCGTGATACCGATGGTGTTCGGAATCGTGACCGGCCTTGCGCTCGGCTGGAACGGGATCGTCTACTGGATTCTCGTCGGCCCGCTGGCGATCATCGGCGGTTTCCTGGGCGGCATGGACCACCGCGGCGGGGACGACGGCTTCGTGCGCGGGCTGATCAGCGGGCTCGTCTACGGCAGCTTCACGCTGATCGGCTTCGAGATCGTCAACACCGAGGCCAAGGCCTACCTGGGCGAGCCCCAGGTCGGCCTCGTGTTCGCCACCACCCTGATCGGCGGCATCCTCGGCGCCGCGGGCGGCTGGTACCGGCTGCGAGTCGAGCGCCGCGACCCGGTGGCGACGCCGCCCGCCTAGGCGGCCAGGGCCGGCTCGATCTCCTGCACGAGCCGGCTCTTGGGCAGCGCGCCGATGATCTGGTGCACGGGCTGGCCGCCCTTGAACAGGAGCAGCATCGGGATCGACATCACGTTGTACTGCGCCGCCGTCTGCGGGTTGTCGTCCACGTTCAGCTTCGCGATCTGGAGGTCCTCGCGCTCGCCCTGAAGCTCCTCGAGATGGGGGGCGATGATCCGGCAGGGACCACACCACGGAGCCCAGAAGTCGACCAGCACGGGCTTGTCGGCCTCGAGGACCTCAGCCTGGAAGTTGTTGTCGGTGACCTCGATGATCGAGCCTGCCACGGTTGCTCCTTGTCTTGACCGATGTCTCGGGGTGAGACGCTATACAAAATATAGCGTCACCTCCGGAAGCGCAGCGCGGGCACCCGCCAGACCGCCTCCAGAGCGATCCGCGGGGTCATCTTGGACGTGCCGACGCGACGTTCGCGGAAGCGGATGGGCACCTCGGTGACGGTGAATCCGGCCCGCGCCGCACGGTAGGTGAGCTCGATCTGAAACTGGTAGCCGTTGGCCTGAACCTCGTCGAGCTCGATTCCCTCCAGCACGCGCCGGTTGAAGCACTTGAACCCGCCGGTGAGGTCGCGCACGGGCACCCCGAGCACGAGCCGGGCGTAGGCAGACCCACCGCGCGAGACCAGCCGGCGCAGCAGGCCCCAGTCGGTCACCCCGCCGCCGGGCACGTAGCGGGAGCCGAGCACGAGGTCGGCCGCACGCGACGCGGCGATCAGGCGGGGGAGGTCGGCGGGGTCGTGTGAGAAGTCGGAGTCCATCTCGAGCACCAGCTCGGCGCCGGCCTCGAGCGCCATCGCGAAGCCCGCGAGATAGGCCCGGCCGAGGCCGGCCTTGTGGGGCCGGTGGAGCACCCGCAGCTCGGGCAGCTCGTCGGCCAGCCGGTCCGCGATCCTCCCCGTTCCGTCGGGCGAGCCGTCGTCCACGATCAGCACCGTGAAGGGGATTCCCACGGTCTCCAGCTGCCCGGTGACAGCCCGCGCGAAGGGCTCGATGTTCTCGGCCTCGTTGTAGGTCGGGAGGATCAACCAGGCTCCGGGCAAGCCGCGTACCCTAGCCACGGAATGCGCAACGCCGAGATAGCGGAGGCCTTCGAGGAGCTGGCCAGCCTGTACGAGCTCGACGGCGCGGTGGTCTACCGCGTGGTGGCCTACCGCAACGCCGCGAAGGCGATCCGCGATTCGGGCGTGTCGGTGGAGGAGATGGCCCGTTCCGGCCGTGTCGAGGAGCTGTCGGGCGTGGGCAAGACCATCGCCGAGAAGATCGACGCGCTGCTCGAGACGGGCTCGATTCCTTCCGCCGACAAGCTCAAGGCCAAGATTCCCGCTGGCCTGGTGGAGATCACCCGCATCCCGGGTCTCGGGCCCAAGCGGGTCAAGCTGCTCCACGACAGCCTCGGCGTGAGCTCCCTCGAGGAACTGCGCAAGGCAGCCGAGGACGGGCGGCTCAAGGACGTGCCCGGCTTCGGCGAGAAGGCCGAGGAGAACGTCATGGCCGCGTTGGCGGCCGGCGCCGACGGCCGGCCGAAGGAGCGAATGGTGCTCTCCAGGGCTCTGGTGGTGGGCGAGGAGATGGTGGCGGCCCTGCGCGAGCACCCGGCCGCGCTGCGCGTGGAGCTCGCCGGCAGCGCCCGCCGCCGCGCCGACACGGTCAAGGACCTCGACATCGTGGCGGCGTCGAGCGATCCCGCCGCCCTCTCGAAGGCCTTCACCGAACTCGAGGCCATCGACGTGGTTGGCAGCTCGGGCGAGGCGGGCGCCAGGGCCGTGACCCATTCCGGCCTGGCGGTGGACCTGCGCATCGTCCCCTCGGAGGCGTTCGGCAACCTGTTGCAGCACTTCACGGGATCGGGCAAGCACAACGAGGCGCTGCGCACCGAGGCGGTCAGGCGCGGGCTGCACGTGAGCGAGTACGGCGTCTCCGACGACGACAGCGGTGAGAACGAGGCGTTCGCCACCGAGGAGGAGGTCTACGAGCGCCTGGGCATGGCCTATGTCGTGCCCGAGCTGCGCGAGAACAGAGGCGAGCTGGAGGCCGCCCGCCGCGGTGAGCTGCCCGACCTGATCGAGCTCGACGACCTGCGCGGCGACCTGCACATGCACACGACGCTGTCGGACGGACGCAACAGCCTCGAGGAGATGGTCGAGGGGGCGCGCGAGCTCGGCTACGACTACCTGGCCATCACCGACCACTCGGCCACGCACGGCTTCGGCGACGACGTCACGCCGGATGCCCTGCGCGCCCGGATCGAGGAGATCCGCGCGCTCGAGGACCCGGGGATCCTGGTGCTGGCCGGCACGGAGACCAACGTCCTCCCCGACGGCAGCGTGGACTACGGCGACGACCTGCTGGCCGAGCTCGACTGGGTGGTGGCCAGCCTCCACACCTCCTTTCGCCTGTCCGAGAAGGACCAGACCGAGCGCATGATGCGAGCCATGGAGAACCCGCTGGTGGACGTGATCGGCCACCCCACCGGCCGGCTGATCGGGCGCCGCGAGCCGTATGCCATCGACCTCGACCGGGTGATCGCGAAGGCGGTGGAGACCGGCACGTTCCTGGAGATCAACAGCAACCCCGACCGCCGGGACCTGAACGACGTCTACGCACGCGCGGCCGCGGAGGCCGGCGTGACGATCATGATCAACTCCGACTCACACGGCGTGGAGACGCTGCCGAACATCCGCTACGGCGTGTCGACCGCCCGCCGGGCTTGGCTGAGCGCGGCCAACGTCGGCAACACGCGCCCGTGGGACGAGCTGCGGAAGCTGCGCAAGCGGGGGAAGTAGGGGCCCGCTCGGTTGGCGCTGCGTTCCGTTCGGGCGCTGCGCGGCGCTTCGGAGCGCCCACGATTTGCTGGGGGGGGGTGGGTCTGTCGAGTTTGTTGCGCTATGCGGGCATAACTCGACGGAAACCCTGACCGACCCCTCGATCCCCGGGCGCACGCTCGAGCGGAGCGCACTCCCCTGCAGGTGAGAACCTCCCGATCTGTCCGACACTTCTTGTGGGCGCGAGCTTTGTCATCGCGGAGAGCCGAAACCTCCGACCCCGCTGGGTGGTCCCGGACACTGGGACGTTTCGCATGACATGCATGCGAAACGTAGGGAGGCCGCGGTGGGGGAAGCGGCCGCAACCGAGTCCGGGGCGCGCGGCCTCACACTTCCACCGGCTCCACCTTCCGCAGCCCCGGCAGCCGCAGCAGCTGCGGGCGACCCAGCGGCGAGGTGCGGTCGAACCAGAACTCGACTCCGTCGCGGCCCTCCACCGCCGCCACCGCCGAGGACTGCTTTCGCCAGGTGAGCGCCACGAGCAGGCAGTAGCCGGTGGCTATCGCCGGGACCTGGGGGAAGATGAACCCGATCACGGCCGAGGCGATTGTCAGGACGACGAGCGGCCAGAGTCGGTTGAACAGCACCGTGCCGGGCTCGAGCTCGGGCAGCGTGTTGGTCTTGCGTGCGCCGGCCAACATGTCGGCGATCCCCGGGGTGGCCATCGGGCGACGGCCCATCCAGAGGCCGGCCAGGGTGGCAAGGCACCACCAGATCGCGGCCACGTACACGAGCGTGTTGGTGTCCTCGCCGGCCGCACCGGCCACCGACACGACGGCGAGAGCGGTGGCGGCCCCGCCAAAGAGGACGACGGCCACGCGCAGGAAGTCGCGGAACCTCACTGCTCGGCTAGCGCGACGAGCACCTTGGCGAACCCGTCCACGCCGTCCACCACCACGTCCGCGCGCTCGACGATCGCCGCGGGCCCCTCGTCCGAGCTCACGCCCACCCGCACCGCGTGGTCGAGCTTGCCCTCCGCCACCAGGGCATCGAGAGCGTCGAAGGCGTCGAGGTCGGTCGCGTCGTCGCCGCCGTAGATGGCCGCCCGCACTCCAGATCGCGTCACGAGATCTCTCACCGCCTGACCCTTGTCGATCCGCACGGGCGGCCTCACCTCGAGCACCTTGCGTCCCCAGTGGACCGAGAAGCCCGCCGCCTCGGCCTCCTGGGCGAGCCCCTCGAGCTGCGTGCGGGCGCGGTCCTCGTCGGGAGCCCCCCGCCAGTGGAAGGCCGCGATCGGCCCCTTGTCCTCGATCCGCACTCGCAGGGCGCGCAGCTCGCGGGTGTCGCGCTCGGACGCGAAGCGTCGCACCCGCTTCTCCCAGCTCTTGAAGGCGGGTACCACGCGCGGCGTGGACGAGCCGGGCTCGAGCAGCTCGGCGCCGTGCGAGCCGGCGTAGGCGATCCCGCCCACTCCCACCAGCCGGCGGACGTCGGCCACCGCCCTGCCGGAGATGCAGGCCACGCAGCCGTAGCGGCGGGCCAGGCGGCCGAGCAGCACGGAGGTCTCCTCGCGCACATGCGCGTCCTCGGCGCGGCCGACGATCGGCGCGAGCACACCGTCGACGTCGGAGAACACGGCGGCGGCCGGGGGATCGTCGGTCAGAGGCTTGACGGCCTCGGCCAGAGTCTCGCCGGGAGGAGCGGGCACGCGCCGTAGTATGCCCCGCGATGTCGTCCAGGCCGCTTCGCCTCGCCGCGATTGCCACCGCGGCGGGCGTCTTCTCCGGCCTCTTTGGCGTGGGCGGCGGAACGATCATCGTGCCCCTGCTCGTGCTGTGGCTCGGGTACGGCAACAAGGAGGCCACCGGCACGTCGCTGGCCGCGATCATCGTGATCGGGCTGCTGGCCGCGGTCGCACAGGCCGTCTACGGCAACGTCGACCTGTGGCTCGGCCTGTTGATCGCCTTGCCCGCGATCGCCGGGGTCACGGCCGGCACGGCGTTGCAGCAGCGCCTCTCCGAGCGCGCGGTGGCCGCCGCGTTCGTGGCCCTGCTCCTGGCCTCGGCGGCGGTGCTCATCTTCTGATGGATGCGGTCGAGCTCATCGGGTTGCTGGCGCTCGGCTTCGCCGCCGGCGTGGCCGGGGGTCTGCTGGGCGTGGGGGGCGGGATCCTCTTCGTGCCCGCGCTGGTGGTCTTCGCCGGGCTCAGCCAGATCGAGGCCGTGGCCACCTCGCTGGTGGCCGTGGTTCTGGTGGCGGTCGTCGGCACCTGGCGCCAGCACGGGTACGGAAACGTCCGCCTGCGTGACGGCCTGATGATCGGCGTGCTCTCCCCGGTCGGGGTGCTGGTGGGGGTGGTCCTGGCCAATGCTCCCCGAGCGCGCCTCGAGCTGTCGTTCGCCGCCCTGCAGCTGCTGGTGGCGTGGCAGCTCGCGGGGAAGGCGGGACTGCGCTAGGTTGCCCTCAGTGGAGATTCTCGAGGTCGTCAGCGATGGCGCGGACGAGCAGGTGACCATCTCCCTGAAGGGGGAGCTGGACCTGTCCACCGTGGGCAAGGTGGAGGAGGAGCTGCGCCGCGTGGAGGCCATCGAGGCCTCGGTCGTGGTGCTCGACCTCTCCGGTCTGACCTTCCTCGACTCGACCGGCCTGCGGGCGGTGATCACCGCCGACGAGCGGGCGCGCGAGCAGGGTCGGCGGTTCGTGGTCGTCAAGGGCCCAGGTGCGGTCCAGCGGGTGTTCTCGATCACGCGCCTCGAGGAGCGCTTGGAGATGGTCGACGACGGTTCGAGCGTGGCTTAGGGGTCGGCGCCGTGGGCGAGGCAGAGTCTCCGTCATGAGCGTCGCGGAGCTGAGCGCCCGTCCGGAGGTGGCGTCGCTGGTCGGTCGCGGTGAGGAGAGCGGCTGCGTCAACCTCTCCGAGCTGGACGAGCTCGCACAGACGCTCGAGCTGCTGGACGACGACATCGAGGCGCTGGAGGACCTGCTCGAGGCCAAGGGCATCAATCTCTCCGACGACTGCGGCCGCCCTGCGGTGGAGCCCACGAGCTTTCGCAACGGCGAGCTGGCGGCGGCCACCACGGACGCCCTGCAGCTGTTCCTGAACGAGATCCGGCGCTATCCGCTGCTCACCGCGGATGAGGAGATCGAGCTGGCCAAGCGCATCGAGCAGGGTGATCTCGCGGCCAAGGAGCGCATGATCAACTCGAACCTCCGCCTGGTGGTCTCGATCGCCAAGAAGTACCAGGGTCAGGAGCTGTCGCTGCTCGACCTGATCCAGGAGGGCATCTTCGGGCTGATCAGGGCCGCCGAGAAGTTCGACTGGCGCAAGGGCTACAAGTTCTCCACCTACGCCACCTTCTGGATTCGCCAGGCCATCCAGCGCGGGCTTGCCAACAAGGCGCGGACGATCCGCATCCCCGTCCACATCGGCCAGCGCGAGCGCAAGATCGTGCGCACCGAGCGCGAGCTGCAGGCCCGGCTGGGCCGCGAGCCCTCGGACGAGGAGATCGCCACGGCAGCCGAGCTGCCGCTCACACAGGTCGAGGAGGTGCGCGAGGCGGCTCGCACGGTCACGAGCCTCGACCGCCCGGTGGGCGAGGAGGGCGACACTCGCCTGGGCGACCTGCTCGAGGGCGACACCCCGCCTCCCGACCAGGAGGTGGAGCTCAGCTTGGGCGAGGAGCTCCTGCGGCAGACGATCGACGAGCTGCCCGACAACGAGCAACGGGTGATCCGCCTGCGCTACGGAATCGACGGAGAGGATCCCAAGCCGCTGCGCGAGACCGGCCGCCGCCTCGGGCTATCGGCCGAACGCGTACGACAGCTGGAGTCGAAGGCACTGAAGCGGCTGGCGCTCCGGCGCGAGCTGGAAGCACTCCGTCACGTGGCCTGAGGCACCGGCACGTCAGGCGTGCGGGCCAGCACCGCGGCGGCCACGATGAACTGGATGCCAGGAGCGAAGCGAGCCGGGCGCTCGTCGCCAGCCGGGGAGTAGGCCTGGCGCTCGTCGAGAAGAGCGAGTATCGACTGGCACACCGGAGCCTGCGGAGCGTCATCGCCCACGCCGCAGGCCAGCCGCGCGAGCGCCAGCAGCTCGGTGGGCTCGACGCCCTGGAACATCTGGCCCAGGGCGCCCGTGAGAAAGGCATAGACCCGCTCCAGGAGGGGGTCGCGCGACAGCCGCTCGTTCCCGGGAGCGGGCCCCAGATCCAGCGGCTCCTCGCCCTCGGCCAGCCGCGTGGCCTGGCCGCCGAGCACGCCGTGTAGCTGGTCGGCGTCGAGGCCCACCTGAAGGGCATGGCGCATGGTGGCGGTGGCCCCCCAGGCCGGCGAGCTGTAGGGGGCGTCGCTGGCCATCAGCACCTGGCCGGGCGGGACCAGCGCCAGCAGCGCCTGGATGTCCGAGGCGGACCACCAGGCCGTGTCGAAGAACAGGTTGGGGAGCTCGCGCGCGTCGCGCCAGATCCAGGACAGGTCGGAGATCCCGGCGTGCGCGAGAATCAGCCTCATCCCCGGATGCTCGGTGCAGGCCTCCACGGCGTGGCGGCCCAGCGCCGGGATGCCACGGCCGGCATGGCACAGGACGGGCAGATGACGCTCGTCGGCCAGGTCGTACACGGGCGCCAGCCCCGGGTGGTCGAGGCCGAAGTGCTCCGCCCGAGGGTGCAGCTTGATCCCGCGGGCGCCGGCGCCGAGGGCGCGCTCGGCCTCGGCCAACGCGTTGTCGTGCGGGTCGAGCCGGCAGAAGGGCACCAGCCGTCCGTCCGATTCCTCCGCCTCCCTCAGCACCATGTCATTGGCCGCCGGGTAGCCGTCCGGCTCCTGCATCGGAAACACGAGCGCCCGGCCGTCGATGTGCTCGAGCGCCTCCACCAGCTCCTCGCGCGAACAGCGATAGCCGTCCGGGTCGTTCGAGCCGAGATGGGTGTGGGCATCGACGAGCGACAGCCCCTCGACCTCGGAGCGCAGGCGATCGAGCCAGGGCAGAATGCCGTCGTCGGGGATCACGGCCGGTGAGACTAACGCGGGCCCGGCTCAGTCGAGCCCGTGTTCCAGCGCGCCCTTGACTCCGGCGTCCAGGGCGTTGAGGCGGTAGAGCGCGAGCGCCTCGGCCGAGCGGAAGCGCCGGCCCGGCAGCGAGTCGGCGCCATGGTGGCCCAGGATGCAGTGGGCGAGAGCGTTGAGCCGCTCCCGGGGGAAGCCGTCGAGGCGGCCCGCCCGTTCGGACACGAGCTGCTGGCCGAGCACGAGATGACCGACCAGCGCCCCGGCCTCGCTCTGTTTGATCTCCGCCCCGAGCTCGAACTCGAGGGTCTTGCCGGCGTCGTGCAGGATCGCCGCGCACGTGAGCAGATCGCTGTCGAGCCGGGGATGGAGCACGCAGGTCTCTGTCGCGAGGGTGGCCACCGCGACGGTGTGCTCGATCAGCCCGCCCAGGTAGGCATGGTGGCCGGAGCGCGTGCAGGGCGCCTGGCGAAAGGCCGCGCGAAAGGCCTCGTCGCCCAGGAAGCTGTCGAGCAGCGCGCGCAGGTGCGGGTCGTACACCTCGCGCGCGAGGTGCTCGAGAAAGCCCTCCAGCTCGTTCATGTCCCGGTAGGCCACGGGCAGGAACTCCGCGGGATCCGCGCCGTTTGCCTCCGCGCGCCGTATCGCCTTCAGGTCCACCTGAAGCTGGTCGCGAAAGCGCTCCACCCGGCCCTTCACGGTCACCAGATCACCGCGCTCGAACTGGCCGGCGAGGAAGTCCGCGTCGCGGAAGGCGCGCCCGGGAATTGCCCCCGTGCGATCGCGCAGCTCCACCGCCAGGTAGGGGCTCCCGTTGCGCGCCGTGAGCCGGTCCTTGCGCGTGCAGGCGTACACGCCGTCGACCTCGCCCCCGGCTCTCAGCTCGGCGACCGTCATCGAGGTCAACTGTGATGTCGGGATCGGACGTCGGGTACCGTGAACCGGGATGAGCGACGTCATCTGGAACGAGCGACCGCGGCTGCGAAAGCCGATCCTGGTCTGCGCCTTCAAGGGCTGGAACGACGCCGGCGAGGCTGCCTCCGCAGCGCTCTCCTTCATCCGCGGCTCGTTCGACGCCCACGACGTGGCCCAGATCGATCCCGAGGAGTACTACGACTTCACCGCGGTGCGCCCGACCGTGAAGCTCACCGACGGACGTCAGCGCGAGATGGACTGGCCCGACAACTCGTTCGCGGCGGCCGAGGTCCAGGGCGCGGACCGGGACCTGATCATGATCGAGGGCGTGGAGCCGTCGCTGCGCTGGCGGCGCTTCACGGAGAACGTGATCGCCGCCGCCCGGGAGCTCGACGTGAGCATGATCATCACCCTCGGCGCCCTGCTCGCCGACGTGCCCCACAGCCGACCGGTGTCGATCACCGGGATCGGCTCGAGTGCCTCGCTGGTGGAGCGGCTCGGCTTCGAGCCCCCCAGCTACGAGGGACCCACCGGGATCGTCGGCGTGCTGCAGAACGCGTTCGCCGAGGAGGGCGTCGACTCCGTGAGCCTCTGGGCGTCGGTGCCCCACTACGTGGCCGCCTCGCCCAATCCGAAGGTCGCGCTCGCCCTGGTCCGTGGCTTCGAGGGCATCGCCGGCGTGGCCGTCGACGCGGCCGAGCTCGAGTCGGCCGCCGAGGACTACGAGCGCCAGGTCAGCGCGGCCGTGGCCAGCGATCCCGAGGTCAAGGCCTTCGTCGAGCGCCTCGAGACGGCCGCGGACGAGGTGGAGGCCGAGAATCCGCCCGACGAGGAGAGCCTGCCCTCCGCAGACACCATCGCCCGGGACTTCCAGCGCTTCCTGCGCCAGCGTGGTCCCGAGGATCCGGGCCGCGGCGCCTGAGGCCTACTTCTCGGCCGCCGGGCAGATGATCCGGTAGTCGCAGAAGCTGCAGATCTCCGCCGACGGGGTGGGCTCGAAGTGCTGCTTGAGGATCCCGCCGGCTATCTCCGAGACCGTCCCGCGCACGCGGTCGAGCTCCTCGTCTGAGTGCTCCACCGGCACCTTGTCGCCGGTGAGCACGTAGAAGTAGCTCTGGGCCGAGGTCTCGAGGCGCCAGGACTCGCGCGCCCCCATCTGGTAGAGCGACAGCTGCACGTCCTCGCGCAGGTCCTTCTCGCTCTTGGCCTTGCCGGTCTTGTAGTCGATCAGCTCGTAGGTGCCGTCGGGATGGCGGTCGACCCGGTCCACCCGGCCGCGCAGCAGGTGGGGCCCCAGCCGGAAGGCGAAGGAGCGCTCGAACCAGACGGGCTCGGCCTCCGAACGGCGGTCGTCGACCCAGTAGCGCTCGAGCGCGGCCACGGCCCGCTCGCGGAACTGCTGCTCGTCGTCGGTGTCGCCGAAGCCGGAGCGGCGCCAGGAGGCCTCGAACAGCTCCATGAGGTGCTCCAGGGAGCCGCCGGGCTGAGAATGGAAGCGCTCAAGCACCTGGTGCACGACGATCCCGAAGCGCTGGTGGATGGTCGGCTCCTGCGGGATGCGGAAGACGCGGGCGAACTTGTACTTGAGCGGACAGATCCGATAGGTGTCGATGTCGGAGGCGGACAGCATCAGCCCGCGTCCGCGGCGGGGGATGAAGGGATCGAGCGACGGCTCCGAGCCGTTGCCGTCGGCGGCCGGGCGGGTGGCGGGATCGCGCTCGCTGTCGCGCAGCCAGCCATCGAGCGCCGAGGAATCGAGGATCTCCCGCTGTTCGGGGGTGGCGCACTGCACGAGGATCTCGTTGACCTCTGACAGGGCCGCCTCGAGCGACTGCCCCTCCTTCGCCCGCTCGATCAGCGCGGCGACCTTGATCAGCTCGAGGTAGCGCGACACGGACTGATCCACGTCGAGGTAGGTGTCGAGACGCATCTCGCCCAGGCGCCCGCCCACCCGTGCCACGGTGTCGAGCAGCTCGTCGCGCATGATCCGGAACGTCGAGTGCAGGCCCTCCGCGGGGCCGAACAGCTCCTCCTCGAAGGCCTCCTCCTCGACGCCGGTGGCGGCGAGGGCCTCCTCGTAGAACGGTGAGGGCCGCGGCGTGGCGCCGGGCTGCGCGGTCTCAGACCACGCCAGCACGAGGCCCTTGCGCGCGCGGGTCATGGCCACATGCAGCAGCCGGCGCATCTCCGCGTCGTGAGCCGCTCGCTCGCTGCCGGAGGGCAGGCGCTCTCGCAGCAGCTCGTCGGGCACGCCGTCGGCCTGGGGGCGGAAGGCCCCGGGCATCCGCGCCGCCGACAGTCCGAGCACGAACACGTGGTCGAACTCGAGGCCCTTGGCCGCATGCATGGTCATCACCTGCACGGCGGGCGCCGACGGTGCCCCCGTGACCTCGTCCTCGCGGAGGCCGGACTCGGCGACGGCGGTGAGGTAGCGAGTGAAGTCGCGCGCCGTCGCCTGCGGTTCGCGCCGCATGTAGGCGGAGGCGAGCTCGGACAGCTTGGCGATGTTGCGCAGCCGCTCGACCGTGTCGGCCTGGGTGGCGAACACCTGCTGGCGGCGCAGCCCGATGCGCTCGATGAGCCGCAGGACGAAGGCGTCCGGGCGCCGGTCCTCGAAGGCACTCGACGCCGATCGGTACAGGCGCAGGAAGGCGCGGCCGCGGTCGCGACCCTCCTCGGACAGCTGCGGTCCCTCCAGCGCCGCGGCCACCGCGCTCGGCATGTCGAGCTTGCGTCGCCGCGCCAGCTGAGTCAGCCGCGCGACGTCCACCGAGCGCAGCTCGACCGGCGGGCGTGACAGTGCCCGCACCACGGCGCCCGAGTCGTTCGGATCGGCGAGCGCGCGCAGCCAGGCGAGCACGTCGCGTACCTCGGCGCGCTGGAAGTAGGCGGCTGCGCCGACGGTTCGAGCCGGTACTGCCCGCTCCTCCAGCGCGGAGGAGATGACGGCGCCCTCGCTCTTGGTCGAGCGCAGCAGCACGGCGATGGCGTCGGGAGAGGTGCCCGCCGCGATCAGGCGCTCCGCCTCGGCCGCCACCGCCTGGGCCTGGGCGCGCTCCGAGCTGCAGCGCCAGAAGCGCACCCGCCCTCCGCTCGCGCCCTTGAGCTTCTTCTCGATCCGGTCCGGCACCGGAGCCACCACGGCGCTCGCGGCGTCGAGGATGCGCCGGCCGGAGCGGTAGTTGCGCTCGAGTCGTATGACCTCGGCCTCAGGGAAGTCGCGCTGGAAGTCGAGGAGGTTCTTCTGGGAGGCGCCGCGGAAGCGGTAGATCGCCTGGTCGTCGTCGCCCGCCACCGTGACCGCCCGGTGCTCCTCCACGAGCAGCCGTAGCAGCATGCCCTGGGCGAAGTTCGTGTCCTGGTACTCGTCCACCAGCACGTGGGCAAAGCGCCGGGCCACGCGCTCGCGCACGTGCGGGCGCTCGTGCAGGAGGCGATACGAGCGCAGGATCAGGTCGCCGAAATCGAGCGCGCCGCGCTGTATGAGCAGCCGGTCGTGGTCGGCGTACAGGCGGGCGAACTCGAGCTCACGGGCCGCCCTGGCCCGGGCGGCGTCGCCGTCAGCGTCGTCGGCCAGCCGCTCCGCGTAGGCGCGGTAGTCCTCGGCCGAGATCATCTCGTCCTTGAGGCGATCGATGCGCGACACGAAGCTCGCCAGCAGAGGGGCCGGATTGCCGCGGATCTCGTGTTGGCGCAAGGACAGCTCGTTGATGCGCTCGAGCAGGAGGGCGAGGCGGTCCGCCGGAGTCACCGGCGTGAGGAAGGGATCGAGGCAGGCCTCGAGGGCCTCGTCCTGCAACAGGCGCGTGCAGAACGAGTGGAAGGTGGCCACGTGGAGCTCCTCGTAGGGCGACTCGATCGCGAGCTCGAGCCGTTCCCGCATCTCGGCCGCCGCGGGCGCGGAGAAGGTGAGCGCGAGGATCGAATCGGCCGCGAGCCCCTGCTCGACGAGCCAGGCGAAGCGCGCGGTGAGCGTGCGCGTCTTCCCCGTTCCGGCAGGGGCCACCACCACGAGCGGGCCGCCCTCGTAGGTCACGGCCTGCTCCTGCGAGCGGTTGAGGCCGTCGAGGACTACGGGCATCCCGGCCTAGGATACGCCGCGTATGGGGCTGCCCGACGCCGACTGGCTGGGATTCTGTCGCCGCGCGGGCACGGCCGCGCGCGAGGCCGTGGCGTCGTACTCCACGCGCGCGGAGCGCTCGGTGGAGACGGGCGTGGGCGAGGGCGGCGACATGGCCTACGTGATCGACCGCGCCGCCGAGGACGCGATCTTCGCCGAGCTCGAGGCGCTCGGCATCCCGCTCACCGCCGTCTCGGAAGAGAGGGGCGAGGTGCCGATCGGCGGAGGCGGAACGGTCCGGGTGGTGATCGATCCCGTGGACGGATCGCTGAACGCCAAGCGCGGCGTGCCCTTCGCGGCGGTCTCGGTGGCCGTGGCCTCGGGTCCGCGCATGGACGACGTCGAGGTCGGCTGGGTGGCCGAGCTGGCCCCCGCCGGGCCCGAGGGCGGGGCGGCGGGCGCCGCCCGCGACTGGTGGGCGGTGCGCGGCGAGGGCGCCTGCCTGGCCGGCGAGCCGCTCCCCCAGCTGCAACCCGGTCCCCTGGAGATCCTCGGCCTCGAGACCGCGCGGCCCAAGCTCCTGGCCCAGGTGGCACCGGCGCTGGTGGAGCTGGAGGCGCGCCGCATCAGGACGCTGGGCTCGGTGGCCCTGACCCTGTGCCACGTGGCCGCTGGGCACCTGGACGGGATGATGTCACTGCGGCCGGTGCGATCGGTCGACGTGGCCGCCGCCCAGCTCCTGGTCACCGAGTGCGGCGGCGCCGTGGCCTTTCCCGGCGGCGACGGCCTCGACCTGGAGATGCGCTCTCGCGTGGCGGCGGCCCGGGACGCCGCGACGGTGGAGCGGCTGGTGGCGGTGTTCTAACTGCGCCGGCCTCAGCTCGCAGGCGGCCCCAGCGGCGTCTCCGCCAGCGCCCGCGCCACTCCCACCAGGTTCCCCGCCGCCGCGCGGCCCGTGGAGTGGGACCAGTCCTGGCCCGCGTCCGAGTTGAGATAGTCGTCGCCCGGGCCGGGGCCTCGGTTCCAGTAGGTCCAGGCCTGGCCCGGGATCGTGTAGCCGATGTCGATCAGCCCGCCGCTGATCTCCGAGATCACGTGATGGGCGCCGTCCTCGTTGCCCGTGACCACTACTCCGGCGACGCGGTTGTAGGCCACCGGGCGGCCGTTGTCGTCCTCCTCGGAGAGCATCGCGTCCATTCTCTCGAGCACCCGCTGGGCGATGGAACTGGGCCGGCCGAGCCAGGTCGGCGTGGCCACCACCAGGATGTCTGCGGCCAGCAGCTTGTCGTGGATCGCGGGCCAGGCGTCGCCGTCGCCCTCGTCGCTCGTGACCCCGGGACGCACGTCGTGGTCGACCACGCGAACCATCTCCGTATCCACGTCGTGCTCCGAGAGAGCGTCCATCACGACACGCGCCAGGGCCTCGGTGTTGGACGTCTCGGGAGACGCCTTGAGTGTGCAGTTCAATACCAGCGCTCGCATCCGCTGCCGGTACCCGGAGCAACCGGTTGGATTGCGCCGTTTCGAAGTTGGGCAACAGAGGCCGATGGCGCGACTGAAGAGAGTCGATGTCTCTGGGCCCGGCATCCGCCGCCGCCGGCGAGGCAAGGGTTTTGAATACCTCGACGAGGACGGCCGCCGCATCGCCGAGCCCGACGTGGTCGAGCGGATCCGCGCGCTGGCCATCCCGCCTGCGTGGGAGGAGGTCTGGATCTCCCCCCACCCGATGGGTCACATCCAGGCCACGGGGACGGACGCGGCTGGGCGCAAGCAGTACCGCTACCACGATCTCTGGCGCGAGCGCCGCGACCGGGAGAAGTTCGAAGAGATGTGCGATTTTGCGCGCGCGCTTCCGGCGCTGCGCAAGCGCGTGGAGCGCGACCTCGCGCTCGAGGGCATGCCTCGCGAGAAGGCTCTCGGCTGCGCCACGCGGCTGCTCGACCTCGGCTTCTTTCGGATCGGGTCAGAGGACTACGCGGCCGAGAACGACACCTACGGGCTGGCGACGATGAAGAAGCGTCACGTGACCGTTGACGGCGACCTGGTGACCTTCGACTACGAGGCCAAGGGCGGCAAGCGCCGCCTCCAGGCAATCGGCGACCCGCAGGTGGCGGAGATCGTCCGCCAGCTCAAACGCCGCCGCGGGGGGGTCGACGAGCTGCTCGCCTACAAGGTGGGTCGGAGCTGGGTGGACGTCAAGTCGGCGGACATCAACGCGTACGTGAAGGAGCTGACCGGCGGCGACTTCTCGGCCAAGGACTTCCGCACCTGGAGCGGCACGGTGCTGGCCGCCGTAGCACTGTCGGTGTCCGGCATGGCGGCAGACACCAAGACCGCACGCAAGCGGGCCAAGACGCGCGCCATCAAGGAGGTGGCGCACTATCTGGGCAACACCCCCGCGGTGGCGCGGGCCTCCTATATCGATCCGCGCGTCTTCGACCGCTTCGACGGCGGCGTGACCATCAGCGGCGCGCTTCCGGAGCTCATGAAGGACTTCGCGGCCTGGCCCGACGTGCAGCTCGCCATGGAGGAGGGCGTGCTCGACCTGCTCGGCAACGACCGCGGCTCGGACGCGATCGAGAAGGTCGAGGAGCTGGGCGAGGATCTCGAGGACGTCGCTGCCTGAGCGGTTTCCGTTTCGGCGCCGCCGGGAAGGAGCGAGGCATGACCGAGGTACCAAGCGAAGCCCCCCCTTCCACCGAGGTGCCGGCCCCGTCGCCTCCCGAGCAGCCGCAGCCCGAGCCCCCCGACGCTCCCCAGCCCGATCCCAAGGGTCCGGAGACACCGGGCGCCCCGGGCCAGCCGGAGCCGCCCGACTCCCCTCAGCCCGACCCTGAGGCGCCCGATCCGCCCCAGCCGGATCCCGAGGCGCCGGACATGCCGGCCGCCTAGCCCGCGTTCGAGGAGCCGCTTCTCAGCGTCGTGAGCCGAAGCTCGTGGCGTAGGTGGCGCCTGGCAGGCCGCGTACCGGCGTGTCGCTCGCCACACCCACCCCGAGCTCGCGATAGGACGGGCTGAGGATGTTCGCGCGGTGTCCCGGGCTCGCCATCCAGGCGCGGCCGATGGCGCGCGGACTGGCCTGGGACCCGGAGCCCCAGGCGATGTTCTCGCCCACGGACCAGCCACGGGCGCCGCGCAGGTAGCCGGACCTGCGAATCCGGTCGAGGAAGGTCGAGCCGTCCAGCGAGTTGTGGGCGAAGAAGTTCTTGCGGGCCATGTCGACGGCATGGCGACGCGCCGCGCTGGACAGCCGGGCATCGAGGCCCAGCGGGCGCAGCCGGTGGCGAGCGCGCTCGGCGTTGACCACGCAGAGCGTCGAGCGGACGAGCGCGCGTTCACCCAGGTCGGCGGGCCGCGAGCTGGCCGACGAGCATGCTCCGCCCGCCTGCGCCGACGGCACGGCCAGCGCGAGGCCGAGCAGACAGCCGAACGCAAGCAGGACAGCACGGATCGAAAAGCCCATTCATGGTTCGACTCGGCGTTGCCCACGACGGGATGAAGTTCGGTCACGGGCCACCTGGACGAATGTTCGACGCCGGCGCGGGAACATGGAGCCTATGCCTCCCACAGCCATCCTCGACGTCGACGGGACGCTCGTCGACACCAACTACCACCACGCGATCGCGTGGTTCCGCGCCCTGCGCGACCACGGTGAGCTGGTGCCGGTCTGGCGGGTGCACCGCCACATCGGGATGGGCGGCGATCAGCTGGTGGCCGCCGTGTGCGGCGATGCGGTGGAGGAGGAGAAGGGCGACGAGGTTCGCGCCGCCGAGGGCGACCACTTCGCGCAGCTGATCGACGAGGCAGAGCCCCTGCACGGCGCTCGCGATCTGATTCTCGACCTCAAGCGGAGAGACCACGCCGTGATCCTCGCCTCGTCGGCCAAGCCGGACGAGGTCGACCACTACCTGGACCTGCTCGAGGCACGCGATCTGGTCGACGGCTGGACGACCGCGGGCGACGTGGAGGCCACCAAGCCCGAGCCCGACCTCGTGCTGGCGGCGATCGAAAAGGCGGGGGGAGGCGAAGCCGTGATGGTGGGCGACTCGACCTTCGACTGCGAGTCGGCCGCCCGGGCAGGCGTGCCGGTGCTGGCCGTGCTCACCGGGGGCTTCTCCGAGCAGGAGCTGAAGGACGCCGGCGCCGAGGCAGTGTTCCACTCGATTGACGACCTGCGCGCCGATATCGACTCCACGCCGCTCGCGCGCTGAGACCGTCAGGATTCACCTATGTCCGACCGGCTGGGCGACTACCGCGGCAAGCGTGACTTCGAGACCACCCCGGAGCCGGCCGGGAAATCCCGTGAGGGCGAGGGCGAGGCTCGCTTCGTGGTCCAGGAGCACCACGCCAGCCGCCTTCACTGGGACCTGAGGCTCGAGCACGAGGGCACGCTCGTCTCGTGGGCCCTGCCGCGTGGCGTGCCGGCCCACCCCGACGAGAACCGGCTCGCGGTCAACACGGAGGACCACCCGCTCGAGTACCTCGAGTTCGAGGGCGACATCCCCAAGGGTGAGTACGGCGCGGGCAGCATGAAGATCTGGGACGGCGGCACGTTCGAGGCCGAGAAGTGGCGTGACGGCGAGGTGATCGCCGTCTTCCACGGCGAGCGGATGAGGGGCCGCTACGCGCTGTTTCGCACCCGCGAGCGCGACTGGATGATCCACCGCATGGATCCGCCGCTGGATCCGACCTACGAGCCGTTGCCCGAGCGGCTGGCACCGATGCTGGCCACGAGCGGCCGTCTGCCGCGCAACGAAGAGCGCTACGGCTTCGAGGTCAAGTGGGACGGAATCCGCACGGTGGTGTTCGCCGATCACGGCCACAGCCAGCTGCAGGGCAAGAACTTCTCGGACTTCACGCCGCGCTACCCGGAGGTTCGAGCTCTGGCTCCCGCGCTCGGCGACCGGCGCATCGTCCTCGACGGTGAGATCGTGGCCTTCGACGAGCAGGGCCAGCCGAGCTTCGGTCGCCTCCAGTCACGCATGCACCTGGCCTCCGACTCGGCCGTGCGGCGGCGCATGCGCGACACGCCGGTCACCTACGTGATCTTCGACCTGCTCTACCTCGATGGTCACTCCACCCTGTCGCTCTCCTACGAGCAACGGCGCAGCCTGCTCGACGAGCTGGCCCTGGACGGCCCGTCGTGGCGTACCCCGGCCTACCACCGTGGCGAGGGGCGGGCGCTCCAGCAGGCCACTCGCGAGCTCGGCATCGAGGGGATCGTGGCCAAGAAGCTCGACTGTCCATACGAGCCGGGGCGCAGGGCGTCGCACTGGATAAAGATCCCCAACGTCCGCCAACAGGATGTGGTGATCGGCGGATGGACCTCGGGTGAGGGCAACCGCAGCAGCCACCTGGGGGCGCTGGCCGTGGGGGTCATGGACGAGGGGGAGCTCGTCTACGCGGGGAAGGTCGGGACCGGCTTCACGCAGGAGATGCTCGGCGTGCTGATCCGCGAGCTGGAGCCGCTGCGCCGCGACAGCACTCCGTTCGCGGGGCGCCAGCCGCCCAAGGGGACCACGTTCGTGGAGCCACGCCTGGTCGCGCTCGTGGAGTTTCGCGAGTGGACCTCGAGCGGGACCCTGCGCGCCCCGTCGTTCAAGGGCCTGCGTCCGGACACGGCGCCCGCGGACGCCGTCCGCGAGTAGCCGGGGAGCGGCGGAGGGCGCAAGTTCGCGCCCGCCGAAGAGGGTAAACCCGCCCAGGCGAGGTATCTTCGAGTCATGGCGAGAGCGATCTGGAGCGGAGCGATCAGCTTTGGGCTGGTCAACATCCCGGTAAAGCTGTACAGCTCGGTGGCGCGCAAGACCGTGCGCTTCAACCAGATCGATTCCGAGTCCGGGCAGCGGGTCCGTCAGCAGAGGGTCAACAGCGAGGGCGAGGAGATCGCCTACGAGCAGATCGTCAAGGGGTACGAGATCGGTCCCGACAAGTACGTGACGATCACGCCCGAGGAGCTCGAGTCGGTCGAGCCGGAGCGCACCCGCACGATCGACATCGAGGACTTCGTGGACCTCCAGCAGATCGACCCGATCTTCTACGACCATCCCTATTACCTCGCGCCGGACAAGGGCGCCGCCAAGCCATACAAGCTGCTGCTCGACGCGATGGAAGAGTCGGACAAGGTGGCCATCGCCCGGGTGGTGATCCGCTCCAAGCAGAGCCTGGTGGCGATCCGCGCCAAGGACAACGTGCTGATGATGGAGACAATGCTGTTCGCGGACGAGATCGTCCCCACCGATTCGATCGAGGAGCTCGCCGCGACCGACGGTGGCAAGACGACCAAGCGCGAGCTGGGCATGGCCAACCAGCTGATCGAGTCGCTCTCTTCCGAGTTCGAGCCTGAGAAGTACCGCGACGAGTACCGTGATCAGGTGCTCGCGATGATCGAGAAGAAGGCCGCCGGCGAGACGATCACCATCGAGGAGCCCAGCGAGGAGCCTCAGAAGGTGCCCGACCTCATGGCCGCGCTCGAGGCCTCGATCGCCGCCGCGAAGAGCCCTGCCCCGAAGAGCGACGGCGCCAAGAAGACCTCCTCTTCGGACAGCAAGAACGGATCGGGCTCGAAGAAGAGCTCGGGCTCGCGCAAGAAGACCACCGCCAAGAAGTAGGTGGCCGCACAGCGGGTCGAGGTTGGAGTCGAGGGCCGGCGGCTCTCGCTCTCGAACCTGGCCAAGGTCCTCTATCCCGCCGTGGGCTTCACCAAGGGTGAGGTGATCGACTACTACACGCGCGTGTCCGCCGTGGTGCTACCTCACCTGCGCGACCGGCCGCTCACGCTCAAGCGCTATCCCAACGGCGTCGAGGGGCAACACTTTTACGAGAAGAACTGTCCCTCCCACGCCCCCGAGTGGGTGCGCAAGGAGGAGGTCAGCGGGATCTCGTACTGCGTCTGCGACGACCTGCCGACCCTCGTCTGGCTGGCCAACCTCGCTGATCTCGAGCTGCACCCCTCGCTGTCGCTGGCCGAGGACATCGACCGCCCCACGGTGATGGCCTTCGACCTCGACCCCGGTGCGCCGGCCGGGGTGGCGGAGTGCTGCGAGGTGGCGGTGCTGCTGCGCGACTCACTCGCCCAGATCGGCCTCGACTCCTACGCCAAGACGTCCGGCTCGAAGGGCCTCCAGGTCTACGTGCCGCTCAACACCGAGGTGGATTACGACCACGGCACCAAGCTCCTGTCCCAGGCGCTGGCGCGGCACCTCGAGGGACAGCACCCGAAGCTGATCGTCTCGAGCCAGCGCAAGGACCTGCGCACGGGCAAGGTGCTGATCGACTGGAGCCAGAACGACGAGCACAAGACCACCGTGGCGGTCTACTCGCTGCGCGCGCGTGAGCGGCCGACCGTCTCCACGCCGCTGCTCTGGGAGGAGGTCGAGCGGGGCGACGCCGACGCGCTGGTGTTCGAGGCCGCCGACGTGCTCGAGCGCGTGGCCGAGTACGGCGACCTGTTCGCGCCGGTGGTCGAGCAGGAGCAGCGCCTACCCGACCTGTGAGCCTCGCTCAGCCGCCCCTGTAGGCCACCGCCGCGGCGGCCCAGGTGCCGCTGGCCGAGACGACCGGGTTGTACGTGTACGCGCCCGTCGCGCTCGTGAGGCGCCGGCCGCCGACGTTGGTGGCGTTGCCGCAGGCCAGACTCTGGCCGGTGCTCGCCGTCCAGCCCGACGGCTGCGTGGCGGTGGCGACGCTGGAGATGCTCACTGCGCCGACCAGCAGGTCGTAGGCGTTGGTCGTGGTCAGTGAGGCCGCCGGTGTAGTGCCGGTGCCGCTACCCGTGCCCGTCACGTCCACCGGGGTGGCGGACGCGATGCGCGTGTATTCATCGGCGACTAGACCGGAGGTGGTCGCGCTCGGGAAGGTCACAGTGATCGTGTTGCCGGAGGTCAGCGCGGTCAGGACCCGGGCGCGCACGATGGCCACGCGCTGGTTTCCGTTGAGCACGTCCTGGTCGACGGTGTAGGTGTTGCCACGGGTGTCGGAGGCCGTGATGGCGCCGGCCGTGGTGCCGCGCAGCGCGAGCCGAAGAATCACCGTGTTGGCGGCCGCGACTCCGGCAGCCGGGACGGTCACGCTGAGGCTCGTGGCGGAGCAGCTCGCCACACCGACGTTCTTGACGAACGCCGGGCCCAGGGTGATGGCCCTGGCGGCGCTGTCGCCCCCGCTGCCCACCGCGTAGATGGTGTGGCTTCCGGGGGTGGTGCCGGCCGGGACGGTCACACTCACCGTCGCGCTGCCGCTCGCGGGCACCGGACTCGGTGTGATGCTGCCGGTCAGGATCGTCCCGGTCGTGGGGTTGTCGAGCCGGTAGGTCACGGTCTGGCCGGTGGTGAAGTTCGCGATCGTGCCCGCGAGCGTGGCGGGCGCCGTGGCCGGCGTGGTGTTGGTGAGCGTCAGGGTCGGTGCAGGGACCGTCACCGCTGCGCTCTGCGTGCTCTCGGCGCCGGCCCACAGGGCCTGCCGCGGGGTGACGGAGTAGCGCCAGGTGCCCGCCGGCACGCCGGTCTCGGTGCAGGTGAGCCCGGTGATCGTGACGTTGCAGGCGCTGCCAATGGTCTGGACCGCTCCGCCGCTCAGGTAGCGCTTCACCACGTATCCGCCCACTGCCGGGCCGCCGGAGAAGCTGCTCTGCGCCCAGCTGACGGTGACGCTGCGGTTGGAACGAGTGGTGGCGGGCGTGTTGCCGCCCGGCATGGTGCGGGCCTTGGCGTAGGCGCTGCCGCTGCCGGGGGAGCTCCACGCGCCCAGGGCGGCGGGCGCGCAGATCAGGGCCGCGAGCAGCGCCGCGGCGAGACCAAGCTTCAGGCCGCGCTTCACCGCGGCCTCCCGGGACCCGCGCGGGCCCGCGCCTTCAGGCTGTAGCGGCCTCCCTGACAGGCCGTCTCCGCGGTGGGGAGCATCCGCACGGTCAGGCTGAGGCGGCGCACGCCCCTCGCGGGGAGCGGCACGTAGCCGCGGAACACGTCGAACGTCAACGACTTGGTGGAGCAGCCGCGCGGAGCGCGAGCAACCCAAACCCGGGCGCGCCGGATCGTCAGAGGCCGGCGCCGGAGATTGGCCACCCGCACGCTCACCGGCCGGCGGACGCCGGGATACAACAGGCCCTCCACGCGAGCCGAGAGCCGGAGGCCGTGATGGCTCCGGTGCTTGGCCGCCGTGGCCGGCCCGACGTCACCGCTCTGGCTGTTCACCAGTGCGTCGGCCGTGGCCGCTGCCGCGAACAGCGCGGCCAGCACGGCGAGGAGGAGGAGGGGTCGCTTCATGCGAGGGACAGGACGAACGGCGGGAGGCCGGGGCCTCCCGCCGTGCCGAACGGACTCCGCGGTGTTCTTACGGGGCGTTGCTCGCGCCGGTGAGGGCGACCGGGATCGTGAACGTGGCGCCTTGGCACCCGTCCGACGACGCGTTGGACATGCTGGCCGCGCCGTTGAGGGTGGCCGTGGTGGCTCCGTTGGCGGGCACGTCGATGGTCAGCCCGGTCTGGTTGGCGAAGGTCACCCCGGTGGTCGTGCACCCAGCCGCGTGGGCCGCGTCAGGGGTGATCGAGCCGGTGCCGTTCGACACGCTGGTGACCCGCACCGGATAGGGGTTGGGGTTGTTGACCCGCAGGGTCACGTTCCCACTCACACCCGGGTACAGAGAGGCGGTGGTGGAGGCGGAGACGTCCGCCGTGGTCAGCGCCGACGCGGTGCCGGCCTTGGCGTAACCGGAGCCCGTGCCGTTGGCGAGCCAGGCGGCGGAGACGAGGCCGGCGGCAGCGAGAGCCACGACGGCAACAGCGACGGTGACAAGCTTCCTGCGGGTGAGAAGGCGCTTCATTTGGGAGTTCCGTTCGTCGAAGGGCTTAGACGAAATGGTGTATCGGCCGCTCGAGGGACGCCTTTAATGCCCCAAGTGGGAATTCACCTCCTTCGTGTGTGTTGAGCCGGGGTGGGTACCGTTGACTACGGATGGTCGACTGGTCGATTGCTCGAACGCTCGCTCGCCTGGCCGCGGGTGGCGACGACGCGGCCGTCTCCGCACTCGATGTCAGGGCGCTGTGCGAGGAGATGGAGCCGCACGTGGCCGCCTACACCGGTCTGGTCCCGGCCGATCCGCGCCCGCCCGCCGAGGCGGTCAGTCGCGCCGAGTGGGCCTCGATCAACATCGATTCGGTGGCCACGGTGCTCGATCCGGTGGCCGCGCGCCTGGACCAACGTTTCGCTTCCGCCGGTCCGCTGGCGGGCGCACTGCGGATGGGAGCATCCGCCACCCTCGCCGCTGAGACCGGTCTCGTGCTCGGCTACGTGTCCACGCGCGTGCTCGGCCAGTACGACATCTCGCTGCTCGGCGGTGACGCGCCCCCACGGCTGCTGTTCGTCGCGCCCAACCTGGACAAGGCGGTCCGCGAGCTCGACGTCAACGCGCTCGCCTTCGGGCGCTGGGTGGCGGCGCACGAGCTCACCCACGTCTTCCAGTTCCAGGGCGTGCCGTGGCTGCGCGGGCACATGAGCGGCCTGCTGCGGGCATATCTCGCGACGGTCGAGGTGCGCATCGATCACGGCAGCGCCGGCGGGCTGCCCTCGCTGCCCGACCCGCGCAAGCTGATCGAGGCCTTCCGTGACGGCGGCCTCGCCTCCCTCGTCCAGAACGACGACCAGCGCGCCCAGATGGACCGGATCCAGGCGGCGATGGCGGTGATCGAGGGCTACTCCGAGCACGTCATGGACGCGATCGCCGAACGCGCCATTCCCGACTACGAGAACCTGCGGGCGGCGATGACCGCCCGGCGCCAGAGCCGCTCGGCGCCCGAGCTGCTGATCGAGCGTCTGTTGGGCTTCAACGTGAAGCTCCGCCAGTACGAGCTCGGCAAGGGCTTCAGCGACGCCGTGGTGAACGAGGCGGGCATCGACGGCCTCAACCGCGTGTGGGCCTCCCCCGAAGCTCTCCCCACGATGGACGAGCTGAGCGAGCCGGCGGCCTGGCTGGCGCGCGTGTCGCGCGACCGCGCGGCTTAGAGCCGGCGCCCGCGGCGCCGTCGCGCTCTGGCCGGACCAACTCCGGAACGCAACCTGTAACCAACCTGCCGCACAGGTTTACAAACGTGTGTTCGTTGGTATAGTTGTACCGAACTTAGAACTAATAAGCTTACGTCCAGACGGACGGGCAGAGACGAAACGAAGGAGTCACCGATATGGCAGCTCAGACCGAAACCCAGCGCAAGGCAACCGCTCGCAAGGCCGCCGCGACCCGTCGTCGCAACGCGTCCAAGCGCAGCGCCACCGCCGCCAAGAGCTCCGCGAAGCGGGCGCAGAACTCCGCCAGGAGCACGCAGTCCGCGGCCAAGGCCACCCGGACCGCGGCCAGCAACGCCGCCGAGAGCCGCATCAAGGCCGAGGTGAACACGCTTCAGGTCGTGCAGGCGCAGGCCGAGCGCGCCGTGCTCATCCCCGTGGGTGCCGCGCTGATCGCGCGTGACGCCGTCGTCGACGTGACCAAGCCCTACGTGGCTGGTCGCGAGAGCGCCGAGAAGGAGCTCGAGAAGGTCGGTAAGCGCGTGTCGGTGAACCTGCGCAAGGCCGAGCGCCGCGGCACCACCGCCCGCAATCGTGCGGTGCGCGAGACCAAGAAGACGCGCACTCGCGTGGAGCGTCAGCTGCGCCAGCGCCGCAACGGCGTGGTGCGGACGGTCAAGCAGAACCGCCGCGATGCCGAAAAGCAGGTAAAGACGGCTCGCCGTGAGTTCGAGCGTCAGGTCACTGCCACGCGCCGCGAGGTGCAGGCACAGGCCGAGGGCATCGTCGACCGCGTGGCCACGATCGCCTAGCGCGTACAGGTTTCCCCCGCCCGCTTGGAGAGAGCGGAAGCGGGTGAGACTGCCGGCCTCATATCTCGCCGGCAGTGCAGTATCTCTCCTCCCTCAGCCAGCGGCGCCTACGGGCGCCGTTGGCCATTCCGGGCTGCGACAATGGGTGGCGATGCCTACCCGTGAACAGATTGAGGACGTCCTGCGCGGGGTCATCGACCCCGAGCTGCGCAAGGACATCGTGTCCCTCGGCATGGTCCGCTCCATCGAGCAGCCCGAGGAGGGCCGCGTGGACGTGACCGTGTCGCTGACCACCCCCGGGTGCCCGATCCGGTCGCACTTCGAGACTGCCGTCCGCGAGAAGGTCTCGAGCCTCGGTGTAAGCCAGGTCCGTGTGGCCTTCGACGTGCTCTCCGACCAGGAGAAGTCGACGCTCTCCCAGCGGCTCGGCCGCGGTCAGAGCGGCTTGCCCGAGGGCGCGCTCGCCGCGGTCAAGAACGTGATCTGCGTCGGTTCCGGCAAGGGCGGGGTCGGCAAGTCCACCATCACCGCCAACCTCGCCGTCGCTCTGCAGGCCGACGGTCACCAGGCCGCCGCGCTCGACGCCGACGTGTGGGGCTACTCGATTCCCCGGATGCTCGGCGTGCACGGCCGGCCCAAGGTGTCGGCCGAGCGCAAGATCCTCCCGCTCGAGGGGCCGGGCGGCGTGCGGGCGATCTCGATCGAGCACTTTCTCAATGAGCGCGACCAGGCCATCACCTGGCGCGGCCCCATGCTCCACAAGGCGATCCGCCAGTTCCTCGAGGATGTGGACTGGGGAGAGCTCGACTACCTGCTGATCGACCTGCCTCCGGGCACCGGCGATGTGTCGATGACCCTTGCCCAGCTGCTCCCTCAGGCCCGCTTCGTCGTGGTCACCACGCCGCAGCCCGCCGCGCAGAAGGTCGCGGCTCGCGCGGCCGAGACCGCCCGGCGCTTCGACCTCGAGGTGCTCGGCGTGATCGAGAACATGTCGGGCTTCACCACCCCCACCGGAGAGCGCTTCACCATCTTCGGTGAGGGCGGGGGCCAGGCCCTCGCTGACGAGCTCGACGTGCCCCTGCTGGGGAAGATCCCTCTTCAGGAGGAGCTGCGGGTGTCGGCCGACGAAGGCCGCCCGCTCGTGCTGGACGACCCCTCGGCCCCCGCTGCCCAGGCGATCTACCACGCCACGCGAGGCATCATCGCGGCCACCCCGCAGGAGCTGGCGGTACTGCAGGCGCCGTCCGGCCCGCCCGTCCCGGAGATCACCGGGACCGCGCTGCCGATGGCCTAGGCGTCAGTAGTACACGGGAGCGTCGTCGTTGAGCAGCGTCATGCTGAAGCGCTGGTAGCGGCGCAGCCGGCGTCCGGTGCGGGCATCGATCAGAGCGGACCCGTTCGGTCCTCCCACGAAGGCGTTTCGCCCGAGCGGTTGGACGCCCCAGATCGGATCGTGGCCGAAGCGGTGGAAGATCCGCCGGCCGCGTCGCGAGTAGCCCGTGAGCCCGTTGCCGGATCTCGTCAGCTCGAGGAACGTTGAGCTGAGCACGGTGCCGGAGACGAGCACTGCGTCGGTGGCGAGCGGGTCGATCGTGCGCGCGCGCCAGGTACGGGTGTCGATCAGCGTGAGGCCGGCAGGAGTATCCGGGTCGCCGGGCGTGGAGGGGAGGTCCGAGCCGGTGACCGCCAGCATTCCGTCGCCCAGCCAGAGCGCGTCGCGTGACGGACCCGCCACCCTGTCCGCCGCCCGCGCCGCGGGCGCGAGCGGGTGCGAGCGGACCCGGAGATGTGCCAGGTCGACCTCGGCCACCGGCGCCTGCGCCTGAACCACGAAGGCCCGGCCGCCCGCGCGGTCAACGGCCAGCCCCGGGTTCCACACCCGGGTCAGCCGGCCACTCGGCTCGGAGCCGGAGCGGATCTCGGGAAGCGCGGCCGAGCGGACACGTCCGGCGGGACCGACATGGACCAGCCGCGAGGGGCCGACCGAGCGCCCGCGTGGGCCGAGCACGAACAGGAAGCCACCGCCCCAGCGCTCGCCGGCCTGAAGGGAACCGCCGAGCGTTCGCCGCCAGACCACGCGGCGGCGGCGGGCGTCGACGCCGGCGACGATCGTGTCTCCCGCGCCGCAACAGCCCGGTGTCACCACCACGGCCAGCACGCGCCCGGGTCCGGCCCAGGTGGTGGCCAGGCCCGACCCGCGCCGCGTGACCGTCACGTCGCCCAGCGCCCGCATGGCGTCCAGGTCGACGAACCGGAGCTTGGCCCCGCGTGCGGTCGAGCCCAGCACTATGCGTGAGCGGTCCGGGGCAAAGCTCCAACCCAAGGGCTCGGCGGCCAGCGGGACACGCCGGCCGGCAAGCGGCCGCAACGTGTCTCGGTCGACGCGGACCAGACCGAGCGCACCTCGCCAGTTGACGCCGTAGAGCCGTGGCTGCGTCGCCGCCTCCCGCGATCCCGGCGCAGTTGCCGCGGGCGTCGCCACCGTCAGCCCCGTCAAGATCAGCAGTCCACCAACCAGCAGAAGTCGCGTCATGGCCCTACTACGCAGGCGGGTCGACTCGAGGTCCCGTCCTCCCTACGCCGGCTGCGGGCACGGCGCGGCCTGCCCGGGGCGCCGCAGCGCAGTGGCGGCCACACCGAGGATCGCCACGATCAGCGACACGATGATCGCCGCGTGGAAGCCGTCCAGCAGCCCGTCGGGCGAACCGGCGGGACCGGCGTTGGCGGTGTTGACCGCGGTGGCCACGGCGAGCACGAGCGCTCCGCCGAACTGGAACGAGGTGTTGACCAGGCCGCCGGCCAGGCCCTGTTCCTCCGCGGCCACACCGTTCGTGGCGGCGACGTTCAGCGACCCGTAGGCGAGCCCGAAGCCCAGGCCGGTGAGCAGGAACGTCGGCAGCATCGCCACCGCGTAGCTCGAATCGAGACCGATCGGCAGGAACAACGCGTAGCCGGCGGCCGTCGAC
Source organism: uncultured Thermoleophilaceae bacterium (assembly GCA_963826165.1). Lineage (GTDB taxonomy): Bacteria > Actinomycetota > Thermoleophilia > Solirubrobacterales > Thermoleophilaceae > JACVRW01. The sequence continues at coordinate 205,690 of CAWGWC010000009.1, forward strand.
GCCAGGCCGGCCACGCTCAGCCGGGTGACCCCGAAGCGCGCGATCAGCGGGGCGAGGCGCGTGGCCAGCACGGCCACGAGCAGGCCGGCCGGGAACAGCGCCAGGCCGGTTTCGAGCGCCGACCAGCCGCGCAGCTGCTGCATGTACAGCGTCACGATGAACTGGAACCCGAACCAGCCGCCGATCAGGGACATCGCTCCGAGGTTGGCCCTCACGAGAGTCCCCGAGCGCAGGATGCCCAGGCGGACCAGCGGGGCCGGCGTACGGTGCTCGTGGGCCACGAAGGCGCCCAGGATCGCCGCCGCGCCGGCGAGCGAGCCCAGCGTCCGCGCAGAGGTCCAGCCGGCCTCCGGCGCCTCGACCAGGGTGAACACGAGCAGCAGCATGCCCAGGGTGACGGCCAGCGCGCCGGCCACGTCGAAGCGAGCGCCCGTGCGCACCGGTCGGCCGGGATCCGGCACCAGCCGGATGGCGGCGATCAGGGTGATCAGGGCCAGCGGGACGGGGAAGAGGAACACCCAGCGCCAGCCCAGCTCGGTGAGCAGTCCGCTGAACACGAGCCCGAGCGAGAAGCCGGTGGCGCCGGTGGCCGTGTAGATGGCGAGCGCCTTGTTGCGGGCGGGCCCCTCGGCGAAGCTCGTGGTGATGATCGACAGCCCGGCGGGAGCAGTGAAGCCGGCGCTCACGCCCTTGATGAAGCGGGTTGCGATCAGCAGGCCTTCGTCGGTGGCCAGCGCGCCGAGGCCCGAGGCGACCACGAACACGCCCAGCGAGATCAGGAACATGCGCCGCCGGCCGAGCAGGTCCGCGGCGCGCCCACCGAGCAACAGGAAGCCCCCGTAGCCGAGGACGTAGGCGCTCACGATCCACTGGAGCGAGCTGGTGGAGACGTCGAGGTCGGTGCGGATCGACGGCAGCGCGACGCCGGTCATCGACACGTCCATCGCGTCGAGGAAGAGGGCGGCGCACAGCACCAGCAGGGCACCCCAGGCGCGAGCGCTCAGCCGGCCGGTGCCGTCATCGAGAGTGGTGGAGGAAGCTGAGGTGGACACGAGTCGCTTTCTTGAATGGGGGGCGGTCTCGGGTATTGTTCGATGAGCATCGTACTTAAATGTTCGATGAGCGTCAAACAATGGCCGTTAAGCCTGAGCAAACCGTCGACTCACCGCCCGACCTGGCGGCTATCGAGATCGCCACGGTGCTGCAGGCGCTCTCCGATCCCGTCCGGCTGGCGATCGTGCGCCAGCTCGCGCGCTGCGAGGACGGCGGCGAGCTCACCTGCGGTCAGCTCGAGCTGCCGGTGGGGAAGTCCACCTGCAGCCACCACCTCAAGATCCTCACCGCCGCGGGCGTGATCGCCGAGCGCGAGGAGGGCACCCGCAAGCACCTCCGGCTGCGCCGAGACGAGCTCGACCGCCGTTTCCCGGGTCTGATCGCGCCGGTGCTCGCCGCATCCTGAAACAGTTGTCTCGTCGCTGACGTAGAGGGGGCATGAACGGGACGGCTTCGGGACAGGAGCTGGCGCTGACGGGCCGGGTTCGGCCGTGGTACCGGCCCGCCCGGCCGAGCGACGGCGCGGCGCTCGTCCGACAGGCTCAGGCCGGCTCGGCCGATGCGATCGAGGAGCTGGTGCGCTCTCACTGGGCCACGGCGCACCGGGCGTCCTTCCTGATCGTGCGCGATGCCGCGGCCGCCGAGGACATCACGCAGGAGGCGATGCTCGCGGCGGTCCGCGCGCTCGGGGATTTCGACCGCCGGCGCCCGTTTCGTCCGTGGCTCCACCGGATCGTCGTCAACCGCTCGCTCGACTGGCTGCGGCAGCGGGGACGCCGCGCCGAGGTCGGATGGACCGCCGACGAGGCGCCGGCTGTGCCACTCTCGTCCGAAGGACTGCCGGACGAGCTGATGGCCGCTCTTTGGAGGCTCGATCCGGAGGACCGGGCGATCGTCGTGCTGCGGCACCTGCTCGGCTATCGCTCCTCCGAGCTGGCCGGCATGCTCGATCTTCCCGCGGCCACCGTCCGGACGCGGCTCGCCCGCTCGCTCGACCGTCTGCGCGCGGATCTCGAAGAGGAGGAGAGCTCGTGAACACCGACCAGCTCGAACGGCAGCTGAGAGAGCTCCCCGTGCCCGACTCCACGGAGACGCTCGAGCACACGCTCGCTCAGGCGCGCCTCGAGGCTCCGGAGCGCCCAGCTCCCAGGGCCTCGGTCAGCCCGTGGCGGCGGCCCCTGCTGGCCGCCGGAGCGGTGGCGCTTCTCGTGGTGCTCGCTTCGCTCACCCCTCCCGGGCGCGCCGCGAGCGCGTGGGTGGGAGACCTCGTCGGGATCGGCGAGGTGGGAGGACCGCCATCCATCGACGAGCCGTCCGGCACCGGTGTGGTCGTGGACAACGGCCGCGCTCCCGACGGGAGCCGTTACGAGTGGGTGGCTTACCGGTGCAACATCAGGAGAGGTGACGAGAGCGCCGCCGCCCGCTTCGGAGGTGTCGGCCTGGACCTCGGCTGGCCCGGCGACAAGCCCGTCAAGAGCAGCGTCGATTGCTCCGAGGAGGAAACGGGAAGGAAGCCGGGCGTCTTCCAGTCCCTCGGAACGCAGATCCAGCCCACGCAGTTCAAGGGCGTGGCCGAGCCCGACCTCGTCATCTCGGGCGCCACCGGCCCCGCGGTCCACCGGGTCAGCATCATCTACACAGAGCCCGACGGCCGCAGCCGCCAGCTGCCCGTGGACTTCGCTCGTGTCCGCGGCGAGCTGCGCAGGCTGGCGAGGCGAAGCGTGCCGCTCGGAACGTTCACGGCCTTCCTGCCGGGTGAGGTGGCGGCTCGCGACGAGGTCGAGTCGCGGCTCGACCTGCGCGCACTCGAAACGACCGGCAAGCTCGAGGTGGGCCCGATCGGGCGCCGCGAGCGAGCCGAGGCCGTGCGCGCCCGCGAGCGCTGCGAGCCTCAGCGCCCCGAGCAGCCGACCCTGGCCGATATCACGTACCGACCCGAGGCTGAGCGCTTCAGGCTCTTGGGCCGGGCCATTGCTCCCTACAACGCGTGTCTGGAGCGGCTCTTGCCGATGGGACCGATCGAGTACGTGGCCTACGACGCCAACGGCCGGGTGCTCGAGCGTTTCCGCGAGTCGGTGGTGCTGCCGCCGTCGACCATCAAGCCCGCCGGCCGCGAGGAGCCCGGGGACCGGCGGCTTGCCTTCCCCGCCTATGGTGGCGGCAAGCCGATCGTGCTCGTGAGCGGCCGTGCGCCCGACGGGGCCCTGTTCGAGCTCGTCGGCCAGCGCTCCAGACAGGATTCCTGCGTGCTGCTGTTTTGGCCCTACGTATTCGACCAGGCAACCGGCGGCTCCTGCGGAGACGTACCGCCCGTTGGGGCCTTCGGGCGCCGCCGGCCCCAGGCGGTTGCCGCCCGAGGGTACGGCGCCCCAAACGACATGCCTGCGGCCACCCGTTACCGGGTCATGTCCGGCTACAGCAAGCCGTCAGTGCGCGATGTGCGAGTCGTGTACGCCGGCCGGAGCGGCCGGCGTACCGATGCACAGGTCGACTTCGCGCGGGTGGACCGCGCCAGCCGGCGGCGCATGAACGCCGGCCGGCCGTTCGGCGCGTGGGTCGGCTTCTTGCCCCGCTCCGCCGGTCCCCGGCCGTGGTTCACGGTAATCGCCGTCGGCGCAAACGGCCGCGTGCTGAGCCGCGAGCGACAGCGCGGCTAGGCCGTCGCCGCGCGGTCGCCCGACTCGAGCCACTCCTCGAACGTCGGTCCCGCCAGGGTCGCACCGGGTCCCGGCAGCAGCACGCCCGTCTCGTAGAGCCCATGGTCGGGGTCGTCGGGGTCGCTCATCTCCTCCACCCGGGCCGAGTCGCCGCGCCGGGCCGCCAGCAGGCTCGCCATCTCCACCAGGCGCTCCTCGCGCGGCCCGGCGACCTCACCGATCGGGGCGTCGGCAGAGTCGGCCAGCGGCTCCCAGTCGGCCGTGGCCAGCTCGGCCAGGCTCTCCGCGACGGTCCTGGCGGCCACGAGCTGGGTCCGCATCTTCTGCACATAGGTCACGTCGCCGCGGTTGCCCCACTCCATGAGAAGGGGCACGAACTCGTGGAACTGCGCCGCGCGCAGCACCCGCGCGGGAATCGGCCCCGACAGCGTGACCCGCTCGTGGACGAGCTTGGCCGCCTGGTAGCCCGCGCTGAACCGGTCGACCCCGATGATCGACACCACCACGATCCGCTTCACCCCGGCGCGCTCGCCGGCCGACTGGAGGTTGCGCGCCGCGGTGGTGAAGAACTCGGTGGCCGCCTGCTCGTCGGGCGAGGGCCCGGTGGCCGCGTCGACGATGGTGTCGACGCCCTCGAGCGCCTCGGCCAGTCCGTCGCCGCTGATCAGGTCCACGCCCGTGGAGCGCGACATCGGCACCACCTCGTGCCCGGCGGCCTCGAGGATCTCCACCAATGGGCGGCCAACCCTGCCGGAGGCTCCGGCTACGGCGATCTTGCGCTGTGCTTGCTCGGTCACAACAACTCCTTTTCGTTGGTCACTGCTGTAGACACTCGGCGAAGGAGGGATGTGACGTGGAAGCAAGTGAACACCTGGCCGGGCGCTTCGAGGAGCACCGGCCCCGCCTCCGCGGCGTGGCCTACCGGATGCTGGGCTCGGTGGCGGAGGCCGACGACGCGGTCCAGGAGGCCTGGCTGCGCTTCAGCCGCGCCGACACGAGCGAGGTCGACAATCTCGGCGCGTGGCTCACCACGGTGGTGGGCCGCGTCTCGCTCAACATGCTGCGCTCGCGGCGCACCCGCCGCGAGGAGCCCCTGGACGTCCACGTCCCGGACCCGATCGTGAGCCGGGCGGACACCACCGACCCCGAGCACGAGGCGCTGCTGGCCGATTCGGTGGGGCTGGCGCTGCTCGTGGTGCTCGAATCGCTGACTCCGGCGGAGCGGCTCGCCTTCGTGATGCACGACATGTTCGCCGTGCCCTTCGACGAGATCGCCCCGATGGTTGGCCGCTCGCCCGCGGCGGCACGCCAGCTGGCCAGCCGGGCCCGTCGCCGTGTCCGTGGCGAGGCACCGGCTCCCGATCCCGACCTGAGCCGCCAGCGAGAGGTGGTGGATGCCTTCTTCGCGGCCGCCCGCGACGGGGACTTCGACCGGCTGGTCTCGGTGCTCGACCCCGACGTGGTGCTGCGCTCGGACGGCGGCACCGCGCGTCCCGCCGCCACGGTGGAGGTGCACGGCGCGGACGCGGTGGCGCGGCGCGCGTTCACCTACGCGCGGCTGTCGCCGTTCGTGCGGCCCGCGCTCGTCAACGGAGCCGCCGGGGTCGTCGTGGCCCCGGACGGGAAGCCGTTCTCGATCCTTGCCTTCACGGTCACGGGCGGGAAGATCGCCGCGATAGACGCGCTCGCCGATCCTGCTCGTCTCGAGCAGCTCGACCTGACGATCCTCGCCGATCGATAATCATGCGGCCATGCCACCGCTTCGGGCAAGGGAGCGCGCGCAGCTTCCTGACAGCGCCTTCGCGTACATCGATTCGGACGGGCGCCGCCGTCTTCCGATCAACGACGCGTCGCACGTCCGCAACGCCCTCGCTCGCTTTGGCCAGGTGGCGTTCGAGGACGACGAGGCCCGGGACCGGGCCCGCGGCCGGCTGCTGCGGGCGGCCCAGAAGCACGGGATCATGCCGATCGGCTTCATCAACGCTCAGCTCCAGCCGGAGCGCAGGCTCCCCAAGGGCACGCTCACCTTCCTGCTGACCGACATCGAGGGCTCGACCGAGCTGCTGGGGCGCCTGGGCGACGACTACGCACGTCTTCTCTCCGGTACCCGGCGCGTGGTGGCGGCGGCGGTCCGGCGCGCCGGCGGCCATCAGGTGTCCGCTCGCGGCGACGACGTGTTCGCCGTCTTCGAGCGGGCTCCGGCGGCGCTCGAGGCCGCCGTGGAGATCCAGCGGGGCATGCGCGACGGGAACTGGCCGGGGGGCGGCGACGTGCGGCTGCGAATCGGCCTGCACCGCGGGCGCCCCAAGCTCACGGACACCGGTTACGTCGGCCTCTCGGTCCACGCCGCGGCACGCATCTGCTTCTCGGCTCACGGTGGCCAGATCGTGATGTCCTCGGCCGTTCGTACGGCTCTGGACCTGCCCCCCGACGAGATCAGCCTCGAGAGCCTCGGCGCCTGGCGCTTCCGCGGGCTGCCCGAGCCGATCGAGATCTTCGAGGCCACCGCGCCGGACCTGCCCGCCGGCTTCCCGCCGCTGAGGTCGGCCACCACCGCGTGACGCTGACGTTCCGAGCCGTGCCCGCCGACCAGGAGCCGGCCGCGACGCTCCTGGAGGCGATGCGCGTGACTCTCACCGAGCTCAACCCCCACGGGCTTCATCCCGACTCGCCCGAAATGCCGTCGGCCGGTCCGGCGGACTTCACGGTCTTTCTCGTCGGCTTCCAGGACTGAGGAGCCGATCTGCTGCGGTGGCCTCAAGCCGCTCGATGACGGAGCGGTCGAGATCAAGCGCATGTACGTCGTGCCGGAAGCCCGCAGGCGTGGCGTGGCCCGCCGGCTCCTGGCGACCCTCGAGGAGGAGGCGCGGCAGCGCGGCTTCGCCGTCGTGCGTCTCGACACCGGTCCCCTCCAGCCCTCGGCCGAGCGGATGTACCGAGAGGCGGGCTACGCGGAGATCGGGAACTTCAACGCCAACCCGGTGGCGTCGTTCTGGGGCGAGAAGCGCCTGTAGTCAGCCGGTCTCGGCCACGAAGCCGAGGTCGTCCGCCGTGTAGCGGGGCCGGCCGAACACCTCTTGCACCAGCGGCCGGAAGAACTCGAGCGGCAGCGAGTCGTAGTCGGGGTCGAAGCAGTTCTGGTCGAAGTGCTCGCAGAACTCGACGCAGTCGTCGTACCAGGGATGGTCGGCGTAGCGGTCCCGGCCGTTGCGGTCCTCGCCCATCAGGTGGGCGTAGTAGTAGCTCTGGAACAGCGCGTGCTTCTGCACGATCCAGCACATGCGCTCGCTCACGAAGGGCCGGAGCACGGCGGCGACCATGTCGCCGTGGGAGTGCGGCGCGAGCGCGTCGCCGATGTCGTGGAGCAGCGCCGCCGCCACGTACTCCCGGTCCTTCCCGGCGCGATGGGCCCGGGTGGCCGACTGGAGCGAGTGCTCGAGCCGGCTGACTTTGAGCGGCCCCTGGAACTGGTCGAGCTCGGCCACCGCATCCATCAGCCGGTTCGGCAGCTCGCGGGCGTCCTCGTCTGAGTCGCTGTTGATCAGACGCAGGTCGGCCTCGGTCATGTCCGCCATGCGGGTGTAGGAAACGGTGGTCATTGCTGTTCGCCAGTCTCGCAGTACTGCTCCAGGCCCGCCAGAGTCGCTCCCCAGCCCAGGTTGCAGAAGGCATACCAGCGTGAGTCGTCGCGCCAGCCGCTGTGGGAGAAGTGCACGATTGTGGCGTCGGCGCCGCTCTCCGAGTAGCCCAGCCGTGGCCCGAGCCACTCGAGCGCCGGGTCGCCCTCGGGGGTGCCCAGGTCGAAGGTCAGCTCGTGGCCGAACCACTCCGAGGCAGGGTTGCGGCTGTCGGTGAACTCCGACTCGCACCGCCAGGCCACCCGCTCGCCCGCAACCAGGTCGGTGATCCTCATCTGCAGCGGAGCGCCGAACCCGTGGTCGAACTCGACCACGGAGCCCGGCTCGGGCTCGGCCTGCACCGCCTTGCCCCACCAGGCGTCCAGGCCGTCTCTGGTGGTGACGGCGTCGAAGACCTTGCTTCGCTCGGCGTTGATCCAGATCTCGTGAAGGATCGAGCTCATGCCGCCCCACCGGTGGTGAGCGCGCGACTCAGCCGCTCGAGCATCTTCGTCCAGCCCTCCGAATGGGTGTCGACCTCGCCGGGCGGCAGGTCGCGGTGGACGAGACGCACCAGGGTGCCATCGCCATCGGCCGTGAGCGTCACCTCCACCGTGCTCGCGCCGGGCGGAACACCCACAGACTCTTCCTCGAACCCCCAGGTGAACACCACGCGCGACGGCGGCGACACCTCCACGAACTCGCCCCGCATCGAGTAGAGCTCGCCGTCGTCGCCCCGGTGGGTCTGCCGGCAGGTACCACCCGGCCGCGGATCCAGTGTGGCCGCCTCGGCCAGCCAGCGGGTCAGCTTGTCCGGCTCGGTGAAGAACGCGAACACCGTCTCCGGGCTCGCCGCGATCCGCTTCTCCTTCACGACCGGCTCAGTTGTCATTGCCTCGGCCATGGCGCCGTCTCCTCTCCTCGCGTTCGGCTTCGATTCTCAGGTCCTCGAGTCGCTCGTCCCAGAACTGGTCGAGGTAGGCGCGCAGGCCCACCAGGCCCTCGGGTCGCGCGCGGTACAGCCGCCTTGTGCCGTCCCGGCGCTCGACGACCAGCCCGGCCTCGCGCAGCACGCGCAGGTGCTGCGAGATCGCCGGACGCGTGACGTCGCCGAAGCGCGCGGCGATGGCCCCCGCCGCGAGCTCGCTGCCGCGCACCAGCAAGAGGATCTCCCGGCGGCGTGGCTCGGCGATGGCTGCGATGGCGTCCTGCACGGCGGTCAATATGTTAGCATCTACTTACATAAGCTCACGCTTCATGTCCGCAGCCAGCGCTTCGTTTCGGTAGGGCCCCGGCCTCTGCAGAGCCGCGAGGACGCCGCGCTGGGAGCCGCGGTCCTTGTCCTGGCTCAACTTGACCTTGCAGACGAAGCGATCGATGGGCAGCCGGATCCCGACGGTGCCCCTGGCCAGACGCGCCCCGAACTCCTGATCGAGCGGCACCGGCTGCTCGACATGCTGCTCGAAGTGATCGACCAGCCGGCTGAGAACGCTGAGGTTCTCCTCGGCGTCGAGGATCTCGGGGGTGCCGTAGCAGTGGGCCACGGTGAAGTTCCATGTGGGCGCCGGTACGGCCTGCTCGGTGTACCAACTCGGCGAGATGTATCCGTGCGGGCCGGCGACGATCAACATCAGCTCCCGGCCGCCGAACTGATGCACCTGCTCGTCAGGCCGGCCGACGTGCGTGACGATCGTGAGGTCGTCGCGGCTCTCGTCGAGCAGCACGGGATAGTGCGAGGCCACCAGACCCGAGTCGGTCTGGCTCACGATCGTCGCCCAGGGGTTCTCGGCGACGAGTCTGCGCACCACGTTGTCGTCGGTGGTGGCGTGGAACGGGTTGTGGCGCATGCGCGCAGTGTGCCTGAGGGCTATCTTGCCGGGCCATGCGAGTGCTCCGGTGTGCCCTTCTGTCGGTGTTCATCCTCGGTCTGGTCACGGCGGCGCCCGCATTGGGCGACCACGGTGATCCCCGGGCACCGGCAGCCGTGGCGGCCGTCTCGGTCACGAGGGTCGACGAGTCGAACGGCGTGCGCTTCCACCTCAACGGCCGGCGCCTCACCCTGAGGCTGGCCCCCCAACGGGGTTCCTCGCCTCCCGACGTGCGGCGCGACGTCTGGGGCAAGGGCGTCCAGGCGGTCTGCTCGGCGACCTTCAGCCAGCGCCGCGCGGGCCGGGTTGCGTTGTCCTCAGCCGTCGTCTGGCCGCGCGGGGCGAGGACCGTGCGCCTGAGGCTCGACCGCGACGTGTCCAGCCAGGTCAGATGGTGCCTGTTGGAGGTGGACGGCGGAAGCGACGTCGCGAGCGTCACGTTCAGAGCGTTCATCTGGGTGGGCGGCGACGACAAGGCCGACCGCCGCATCGGGCAGGAACTGCGCCGCTACCTGCTCGGGAAGTCCGGCCCGCGCCCATGGCTCAGCCGGATCGACGCCATATACGTGGACGACCGGAGAATCGCCGTCGCCACCGAGCTCACGCCGGACGCCCAGGGCAAGCGGATCGCCCGCCGCATCTGCGCCCTGATTCGAGCCTCCGGCCTGGCCGGCAGCACGACGGGACACCGAGTTCTCGGAGTCCGCGGGAACGTCCTGCGGACCTGCTCGGCCTAGCCGGCCTTCGACTTGTAGTAGTCCGCGTTGATCTGGATGTACTGCTGCCACTCGTCGGGCAGCTGGTCCTCGGCGAAACACGCGTCCACGGGACACGCCTCCACGCAGGCGTCGCAGTCGATGCACTCCTCGGGATCGATGTAGAGCATCTTCACCGCGTCGTAGTCGGGCTCGTCCGGCGTGGGATGGATGCAGTCCACCGGGCAGACCTCGACGCAGGAGTTGTCCTTCTGGTCGATGCAGGGTTCTGCGATGACGTAGGCCATGGAGTGAAGCATTGTACCGAGGGCCCTGCCGCCACCCCGGGCACCCCATAGGCTGCTCGGATGGCCGGGCGCCGCGACGCAGATCCGTTCCTCGACACCTTCACCGGCCTCGTGACGGCCCGTGCGGTGGCCACGGCGATCATGCTCGGCGTTTTCGATGCCCTGCACGACGAGCCCGCCAGCGCGGACGACCTCGCGGCGCGCCTGGAGCTCGACCCGCTCGGCGCGGAGACGCTGCTGGTGGCGCTGGCCACTCTCGGCTACGTCAGCGACACGGACGGCCGTTTTGCCAACACCGAGGTGACCGAGCGGCTGCTGGTGCGCTCGTCACCCGAGTCCATCGCCACCTTCGCCGGCGAGCAGGCCGATCTGCACTGGGAGGTGCTGGCGCCGCTGGCCGAGGCCGTGCGCACCGGGCGGCCCTACGCGATGCACGAGGAGCGCCGCGATGACGGAGCGCGCTGGGAGGCCTACATCCGTGGCCTGTTCGAGGTCTCGCGTGCCGAGCAGGACGACAACGCCGCGCTGGTCGAGGTCGAGGAGCCGCATCTGATGATCGACGTGGCCGGCGGCCACGGGGGCTTCGCGATGGCCATGTGCCGGCGCCATCCCGGTCTGGAGGTCACGGTCCTCGATCTGCCGCCGAGCGCGCGGATCGGACGCGAGATCGTGGCCGAGCAGGGTTTCTCCGACCGCGTGCAGTTCCGCGAGGGAGACGTGTTCGACCTCGGGCTCGGCGAGCAGCTCGACGTGGTCTCGGTGTTCAACCTGATCCACCACCTGCCGGAGGAGCGCGACCGCGAGCTGTGCCGGATGGCCCACTCGGCGCTCCGGCCCGGAGGAGCGTTCGTGATCGGCGACTCGGCGCGGCCCGAGCCCGGCGAGCCGGTGTCCGAGCACGGGGCGATCTCGAGCCTGCTCTTCTACGCCTGGAGTCACAGCCGCAACTTCAAGCCCTCGGAGATCCGCGATTGGATGGAGGACGCCGGCTTCACCGGCGTGCAGACCCACCGGAACGAGCGCTCCCCGTGGCGCGTGGTGGTGGTGGGCCGCCGGTGATCCTGCTCACGGGAGCCACGGGCACGATCGGCGCTGCACTGCTGCGCCGGCTCACCGCCGAGCCGCAGCCGGTGCGCTGCCTCGTGCGCGACCCGCGACGGCTCGGCGACCAGCGGGTGCGGGTGCAGATCGCGCTCGGAGATCTGGCCGATCCGGCGTCGTTTCGCAACGCCCTGCGGGGGGTGAGCACCGTCGTGCACCTCGCGGCGTCCATCCGCGACCAGCCGCGCGCTTCGATCGAGGAGCTGAACGCGATGGCCACTCTTCGCCTCGTACGGGCGGCGGAGCGGGCCGGCGCGCGGCGCTTTCTCTTCTTCTCCGCGCTGGGGGCGTCTCATCACTCGCGCACGCGCTTCCTCCGCGCCAAGGCCCTGGCCCAGGAGGCCGTGGCCGCCTCGCCGCTAGAGACGACCATCCTCAGCCCTTCGATCGTCTACGCACCCGGCGACCCGTGGCTGACACTGCTCGAGCGCTTCTCCTATCTGCCCGCCATCCCGATGTCGGGCTCCGGCAAGGCCCGTTTTCAGCCCATCTGGGCCGAGGACGTGGCCGACGGGGTGGCGGCGGCGCTGGCGGACGGCGGTCCGAGGGGTGACGGCCGGTTCGAGCTCGCCGGCCCCGAGACGCTCTCCTACGACGACATCGTCCGGCTGGCGCTGCGAGCCGGCGGACGCCGCCGCCGGCTGCTGCACGTGCCGCTGCCGCTGACCCGCCTGTCGTTGCGGCTGCTGCGGCTGGCCGTGGGCCCGCATGTGTTCGCCACCTGGGACGAGGCGGAGCTGATGGAGGAGCCGATGGTCACCGAGCGCGGGACGGCCGACGCGGAGGCGCTCGGCGTGCGGCCACTTCCCATGGCCAGGGTGCTGGGCGGCTAGGAGCGCTCGGGGTCCCGGGCGAGCGAGGCCTCATTCGGCTCCCACAGCTGAATGCGGTTGCCCTCGGGATCCTCGAGCTCGGCGAAGCGCCCGTTGGGATAGCTCTCCGAGTGAGGCTCCACCGCCACCCCCGCGGCGCGCAGGGCCTCCACCACGCCGTCCAGATCGTCGACTCGGAAGTTGATCTTCCAACTCTTGTCCGGTCCGCCGAACGAGTCGGAGTCCGGCGAGAAGGCGGCGAAGACGGTCTCCCCGCGGTCCTGAAACCAGCCCGGATCCGCGTACTCGCGCGACTCCAGCATGATCACGCCGAGGTGATCGGCGTACCAGCGGTTGAGCGCCTCGGGGTCACGGGCTCGGAAGAAGAACCCGCCGATCCCGGTGACCCGTGCCATCACGCCACCCTAACGACGAGGGCCCCGCCGAAGCGGGGCCCTCGAAAGACTGCGGCCGGAGCTCTCGAAGCTCCGGAAGCGGTCTACATCATGCCGTCCATTCCGCCCATGCCGCCGCCGGGCATGCCGGCGCCTTCCTTCTCGGGCATCTCGGCCACGATCGCCTCGGTGGTGAGGATGTTCTTGCCGATCGAAGCCGCGTTCTGCAGCGCGGAGCGCGTGACCATCGCGGGGTCGATGACGCCGCCGGCCACCAGGTCGACGATCTCGCCCGTATCGGCGTTCAGGCCGGTGTTCTTGCCCTTGGCCTTGCGGACGTCGTTGACGACGACCGAGCCCTCGAGGCCCGCGTTGTCAGCGATCTGACGCAGCGGCTCCTCCAGCGCGCGGTAGACGATCTGCGCGCCGGTCTTCTCGTCGCCCTCGAAGGCGTCGATCTTGATGGCGTCCTGCGAGCGCAGTAGCGCCACGCCGCCGCCCGGGACGATGCCCTCCTCGAGGGCGGCCCGGGTGGCCTGCAGCGCGTCCTCCACGCGGTGCTTCTTCTCCTTCATCTCCGTCTCGGTGGCCGCGCCGACCTTGACCACAGCCACGCCGCCGGCCAGCTTGGCCAGCCGCTCCTGCAGCTTCTCGCGGTCGAAGTCCGAGTCGGTGCTCTCGATCTCATTCTTGATCTGGTTGATCCGGCCCTTGATGGCGTCGGACTCACCGGCACCGTCGACGATCGTGGTCGTGTCCTTGGTGACCACCACGCGACGGGCACGGCCCAGCTGCGAGAGCTGGGTGTTCTCGAGCTTGAGGCCCATCTCCTCGGTGATGACCTCGCCGCCGGTGAGGATGGCGATGTCCTCGAGCATGCGCTTGCGGCGGTCGCCGAAGCCCGGCGCCTTGACCGCCACACCGGTGAAGGTGCCGCGCAGCTTGTTGACCACGAACGTGGCAAGGGACTCGCCCTCCACGTCCTCGGCGACGACCACGATCGGCTTGCCCGACTGGATCACCTGCTCGAGCACCGGCAGGACGTCGCGCACCGAACCGATCTTCTGGTTGGCGATGAGGATGTAGGGATCCTCGAGGGTGGCCTCCATGCGGTCCTGGTCGGTGACCATGTAGGGCGAGATGTAGCCCTTGTCGAACTGCATGCCCTCGGTGAACTCGAGGTCCATGCCGAAGGTCTGACCCTCCTCGACGTTGACCACGCCGTCCTTGCCGACCTTGTCGATGGCGTCGGCAATGACGTCGCCGATGTCGTCGTCGGCCGCGGAGATGGCCGCCACGCGGGCGATCTGCTCCTTGCCGGAGATCTCCGTGGAGATCTTGCCGATGTGGTCCACTACCTGGTCGACGGCCTTCTCGATGCCGCGCTTGAGAGCAAGCGGGTTCGCGCCGGCGGCCACGTTCTTGAGACCGTCGCGCACGATGCGCTGGGCCAGAACGGTGGCGGTGGTGGTGCCGTCACCCGCGACGTCGTTGGTGGCTGTGGCCACCTCACGCACGAGCTGGGCGCCCTGGTTCGAGAACGGCTCCTCGAGCTCGATCTCCCGAGCAATCGAGACACCGTCGTTGGTGATGGTGGGAGCACCGAACTTCTTGTCGATCACCACGTAGCGACCCTTGGGGCCGAGCGTGACCTTGACGGCGTCCGCGACGGCGTTTACGCCGTCCTCCAGTGCACGACGCGCTTCGACGTCGTACTTCAGTTCCTTGTGAGCCATGTGTGTATCTCCTCCTAGCCCGCGACCTTGGCGAGCACGTCCGACTCACGCAGGACGAGCAGATCGTCGCCCTCTACCTGGACCTCGGTGCCGCCGTACTTCGAATAAAGGACCTCATCGCCCTCGGCGACGTCGAGCGGAATTCGCTTCTCTCCGTCCTCATCCCACTTCCCTTCACCAACAGCAAGGACCTTGCCGCGCTGCGGCTTCTCCTTGGCGGTGTCGGGAAGGACGATGCCGCTTGCGGTGGTCTCTTCCTCTTCGATCGCCTGCACGATGAGACGATCACCCAGAGGCTTGAGATTCATGGGCACTACCTCCGATTGACGCTTGCAGATTCTGCTGGCACTCTCACACCGAGAGTGCCGGGGTTGGCACTCTAGCACTCAGAGTGCCAAGGCGGCGCGAGGCACAGGACGGGATTGCTTCCCGCAGCGGGCGTCAGTTCTGGGCGGGCGCGTCCGGGCGCAGGCGCTCGCGGATCTCGGAGGGACGCTCTGAGATCTGGGAGAAGTGGACCACGGTGACGGTGTCGCCCATGTCGACCTTGCGGCCGTAGATCTGCTCGAGGAAGTGGACCATCTCGTCGATGCGGCGAAACTCGGGGTTGTCGTGCTCGATGTCGCGGCGGGAGAGGTCCTGGACCTGCTTGACCTCGACCGAGTCGATCACGGCCTCGAAGATCTTCTCGCGCGGGGAGTGCTGGAAGCCGACGGTGACCAGCACGACCTCGCCCTTGCGGTACTTGTGGCCCTTGTCGCCCAGGCGGATCGTGGCGGTCTTGCGGCCGCGCTTGAGCTGGTCGATGAAGACCGGCGAATAGAAGTTGAGGACCAACACGGGCCGCCAGCCTACTTCACTCGTCCTGCACCAGCGGCACGAAGCGAACGGAGGCCACAGCCTCCTCGGCTCCGTCCCGAAAACGCATCAGCAGCTCGCGGCCGTCGCGGTCCACAGGGCACACCAATGCCGCACCCGGGGCGAGCTGATCGAACAGCGCCTGCGGCGGGGCCTGCCCGGCCGTGGCGGTGACGGAGATGCCGCCGAACGGCGCATGCTCGGGCGCGCCGCGCGATCCGTCGCCGACGAGCACCTCCACGTTGTCGTAGCCGAGCTCGGCGAGCACAGCCCGGGACTGCTCGGCCAGCCGCTCGAAGCGCTCGATCGTCACCACCTGCCGGCAGAGCTCGGCCAGGACGGCGGCTGCATAGCCCGACCCGGTGCCCACCTCGAGCACGCGCTCCGAGCCGTCGAGCTCGAGCAGCTGAGCCATGCAGGCGACGATCCAGGGCTGGGACATGGTCTGTCCCTCGTCGATTCGCACCGCGCCGTCGCGGTAGGCGCGCCGCCGCTGGTCCTCGGGCAGGAACAGCTCTCGCGGCACGCGGCTCATGGCCGTGAGCACGCGCTCGTCCTCGATCCCGCGGCGGCGCAGCTGACGCCGCACCATGCGGTGCCGTTCAGTGGATGTAGTTCCGGAGTCGTCCGGGGTCATGGACGGTCACCTTTCCCCGGCCCAGCGTGACCACTCCCTCCCGCTCGAGCGTGGCCAGGAAACGGCTGGCGCTCTCTCGGGAGGTGCCGGCGAGGTGTGCGATCTCCGCCTGGGTGGAGCGGATCAGCACGTCCTCATCCGGGGCGCCGTCCTCCTGACGGGCGACCGCCTGGGCCAGCAGGGCGCTCGCCACACGCCCCGCCACGGTCTGGAACGACTGCTGGAGCAGCCGCTCGTTGGTCCTCGACACCCGTTCCGCGAGCGCCGCCAACAGCTTCAGGGAGAGATCGGGATTGCGTCGGATCAGCCGCTGCATGTCACCCGCGAGCAGCGCCACCGCGGCGGTGGGCTCGATCGCTTCGGCCGTGGCGGAGCGGGTCTCGCCGCGGAACATGGCCAGCTCGCCGAACAGCGCCCCCGTGCGGAGCTCCGCGAGCGCAACCGTGCGGCCGTCCTGGTGCTCGCGGGTGAGCACCACCGCCCCTGTGCGCAGCAGGTAGCAGGTGTCGCCCACATCGCCCTCGCGGAAGATCATCTCGCCACGATCCCAGTGCCTCGGGACCGCCACCTGAGCCACCTCGTCGAGCTCTCGCTCGACCAGATCTCCGAACACCTCCGTGCGAGCGAGAAGGCGCGCGGTTTCGCTGCCGTTGCTCATGGGCGGATAATGCCGGATGCACATGTCCTCCGTTGCCCCACAGGCCGTGAGCCACGCCGATATCGAGGATGCGGCGAGGATGATCGCCGGTCACGTGCGCGAGACGCCGCTGGTGTCTGCCGGCGAGCTCGGGCGCCGGCTGGGCCGCCGAGTGCTGCTCAAGGCGGAGAACCTCCAGCTGACAGGGTCGTTCAAGGCTCGCGGGGCCACCAACACCATCCGGCGGCTCTCTCAACGGGATCTCGAGTGCGGTGTGGTGGCGCCCAGCGCCGGCAACCACGCCCAGGCGGTGGCCTTCGCCGCGCGTGACGCCGGCGCACGCTCCGTGTTGGTGATGCCGGAGCAGGCGCCGCTGGCGAAGGTCGCGGCCGTCCGCCAGTACGGAGGCGAGGTGAGGTTCGTGGAGGGCGGCTACGACGAGGCGGGAACGGAGGCTCGCCGCCTGGCCGAGGACGAGGGCATGACCCTCGTGCACGCCTTCGATCAGCCGCTCGTGGTGGCCGGCCAGGGAACCATCGGCCTGGAGATCGCCCGGCAGGGGCCAGAGGTCCGCTCGATCGTGGTGCCTCTGGGCGGGGGAGGCCTGGCCAGCGGCATCGCCCTGGCCGCGGCGACCGCGCTTCCGGGCACCCGGGTGATCGGCGTGCAGGCCGAGGCGTGCGCGCCCTACATCGACTCCCTGGCGGCCCGCCGGCCCGTGGGAGCGAGGTCGGCCAACACGATCTGCGACGGGATAGCGGTCAAGCGCCCCGGCGACTTCACCCTTCCGCTGGTGGAGCGCTACGTGGACGAGGTCGTGACCGTGTCGGACGACGAGGTGGCCGAGGCCATGGTGCTGTTGCTCGAGCGCTCGAAGCTCGTGGTGGAGGGCGCCGGCGCGGTGGCGGTCGCGGCGCTCATGCACGGCCGGGTGAGCCCCGGCGGGGACGGCGACGTGTGCGCGGTGCTGTCGGGCGGCAACGTCGATGCCTCACTGCTGTCGGAGTGCATCCGCCTCGGCGAGACCGCGGCCGGCCGCCGCATGGTGCTCTCCTTCGTGGTGCCCGACCGCCCGGGTGCGCTGGCCGGTCTCCTGCGGCTGGTGGCCGACCGCGGCGCCAACGTCGTCGACGTGGAGCATCTGCGCGACGGCATCGACCTCCATGTCCGCGAGACCGCCATCAAGCTCGTGCTCCAGACGAGCGGGGCCGAGAGCAACCGTGAGCTGCTCGAGGCGGCGCGCGCCGAAGGCTTCTCGGTGCGGGTGGAGACCGAGGCCTAGAGCTCGACGCTCGCCATGCCGGACTCCGGGTAGCGGTCGCCGGCGGTCGCGCCGGGCGGGAAGGCCTCCTCCAGACGCTCGAGCTGCTCCGCGCTCAGCTCGATCTCGACCGCCGCGGCGTTCTCCTCGAGGTAGCGCACGCGCTTGGTGCCGGGGATCGGGGCCACGTCCTCGCCCTGGTGCAGCAGCCAGGCCAGCGCGATCTGGGCGGGGGTCGCCCCGGTGTCCTCGGCCACCGTGCGCACCGTCTCGAGGCGCCCGAGGTTGCGCTCGCGGTTCTCGGCCTGGAAGCGCGGGAGGTCCTTGCGGAAGTCGTCCTCGCCGCTGATCTCGAGCTGCCCCGTGAGCTCGCCACGGCCCAGAGGGCTGTAGGGCACCAGCCCCACGCCGAGCTCGCGTGCCGTGGGCACGATCTCGGCCTCGATCTCGCGGGTGAACAGGGACCACTCGCTCTGTAGCGCGGCTATGGGGTGGACCGCGGCGGCGGCCCGGAGAGTCGCCGGGCTGACCTCCGACAGGCCGAGCCGGCGGACCTTGCCCTCCTCGACCAGCTCGGCCATGGCGCCGACGCTCTCCTCGATCGGCACGTCCGGGCTGCGGCGGTGCATGTAGTAGAGGTCGATGTGGTCCGTGCCGAGCCGTCGCAGCGAGGCCTCGCAGGCCTCGTGGATCCATTCGGGCGAGTTGTCGATGGAGCGGCTACCACCGTCGCGGCGTATGGCGAACTTGGTCGCCAGCTGCACCTCGTCCCGGCGTCCCTCGATCGCCCGCCCGACCAGCTCCTCGTTGTGGCCGCTGCCGTACATGTCCGAGGTGTCGAGGAAGGTGACGCCGAGGTCCAGCGAGCGCCGGATCGTCTCGAGCGACTGGGCCTCGTCGGTCGCGCCGTAGAACTCGGACATGCCCATGCAGCCGAGCCCGATCTCGGACACGGTGAGGTCACCCAGCTTGCGTTGCTTCATGGGACCTACGCTACCCGCATGCGAATCGCTCCCGAGGTGGCCGAGGCGCTCGCGCAGGGGCGGCCGGTGGTGGCACTCGAGAGCACGCTCATCAGCCACGGGCTGCCCCGGCCGCGCAACCTCGAGGTGGCGGGCCAGGCGGAGGCCGCCGTGCGCGCCGGTGGGGCGGTGCCCGCCACCGTGGCGATCGTGGCCGGTGAGGTGAGAGTCGGCCTCGACGAGGAGGCCCTTGCCGTGGTCGCCGGCGAGACCGGCGTGGTCAAGTGCGGACTGCGTGACCTCGCCCCGGTGGCGGCGCGCGGCGCCCACGGTGCCACCACCGTGGCTGCCACCGCTCATCTGGCCGCGCTGGCCGGCATCGGGCTGTTCGCCACCGGCGGGCTGGGCGGCGTGCACCGCGGCGCCCACGAGACCCGGGACGAGTCGGCCGATCTCGAGGTGCTGGCCCGCACCGGAACGGTGGTGGTGTGCTCGGGGGTCAAGTCGATCCTGGACGTGGGGGCGACGCTCGAACGGCTCGAGTCTCTGAGCGTGACCGTGCTCGGCTACGACACGGACCGCTTTCCGGGCTTCTACCTCTCCGACTCGGGCCACGCCCTGGCCTGGCGCGTGGACTCTCCGGAGCAGGTGGCCGCCGTGGCGGCGGCTCGAGGCGAGCTCGGCACCGCCGGCCGGGCGCTGGTGGTGGCCAATCCGCTCCCCCCGGACGAGCAGCTCGATCCCGGCCTCCACGACCGGGTTCTCTCCTCCGGGCTGGCCGCTCTCGAGCGGGAATCGGTGACGGGCAAGGACGTGACTCCCTACCTGCTCGATCACTTCCACCGTGAGACCGCCGGCGCCAGCCTCGACGCAAACGTGCGGCTCGTGCTGCGCAACGCCGAGCTGGCGGGACGGATCGCGGCCGCCCTCGCCGGACGATGACGACGGCGGTGGTGCTCGGCGACGTAATGACCGACGTCGTGACCCGCCTCTCCGGACCGATCGCTCCGGGCAGCGACTCGCCCGCACAGGTGTCGATGAGCGGCGGCGGGCAGGCGGCCAACACCGCGGCGTGGCTCGCGGTGACCGGCACGCCCACCGCGATGGTGGGCCGGGTGGGCGACGACGCCCACGGCGCCGCTGCCGAGGCGGAGCTCAAGCGCGGCGGGGTGCGAACCCACCTCACCCGCGATCCCCAGCGGCCCACCGGCACCTGCGTCGTGCTGGTGGCGCCCGGCGGCGAGCGCACCATGTTCCCCGACGCCGGCGCCAACGACGGCCTGCTGCCCGGAGCGCTTCCGGATTCGCTCCTCGCGAGCGGGAATCACCTGCACATCGCCGGTTACGCCCTGCTGCGGCGCGGTTCCCGGGAGGGAGCCCGGGCCGAGCTCGAGCGTGCGCTCGACAGCGGCCTCACCGTCTCCGTGGACCCGTCGTCGGCGGCTCTGCTGTCGCCGGCCTTCCTCGATCTCGCCGAGGGCGCGAGGCTGCTGTTGCCGAACGCCGAGGAGGCCGCTGTCCTGACCGGCGTGAGCGACCCCGAGACCGCAGCCGGCCGACTGGCCGAGCGCGTGCCCGAGGTGGTGATCACGCTCGGGGAGCGCGGGGCGCTGTGGACCGACGGCCGCGAGCTTGTGCGGGTTTCAGCCGAGCCGGTGGCCGACGCCGTGGATTCCACCGGGGCCGGCGACGCCTTCGCCGCGGGCCTGATCGCAGCGCGGCTGGCCGGCGCCGAGCCCGAGGAGGCGCTCAGGACCGGCTGCCGCCTCGCCGCCGAGGCCGTGGCCTCCCCGGGCGCCCGGCCACGCTTGTTCGAATGACCGTCCGGCCGCGTCAGGCGAGTACCGACTCGCGCCGCCGGCGTCGCAGGATCCGCGCCGCGGCCCAGACGACCAGGGCGATCAGGGCCAGCGGCACCCCGACCGCGAGGACCCGGATGAGGACACCGGCCGTGCCCACGAGCAGGTCGCCGGCGTCGCTGAGCGCGTCGTCGAAGCTCCCGGCGGCACCGCCGTTGTCGTCCGCGCCGTCGCCCGCGGGCTCGAGGCTCACATTGACGACCGCGTAGTCGGTGCGCAGCCGGAGGTCGCGCAGCTGACCCCGAAGCCCGTTGATCTCGCCGGCCACGAGGTCGAGCTGCCGGCGAAGCGCCTCGGCCTCCTCGTCGGTGGCGGCCTGCTCGAGCCGGGTCAGCAGGCTCGCACGTTGTGCCCGCGCGGCCTGCAGCCGGTCCTGGGCGGTGACCTGCTCGCGGGTCACGTCGCGCCCGGTCTGGCTCTGGGAGCGCACCGTGCCCAGCGATGACAGCTCGCGCAGGGCGGGCTGCAGCCGTTGGGTGGGAACGCGCAGCTCGAAGTCACCGCCGGAGCCCTCGTCGCCCGTGGCGAGCGAGGAGCTCAGCACGAAGCCACCGAAGCGGCCGGTGACCGCCGTGATCTCGTCGGCCACACGGGCGAGTTCGTCTGCCGGTGTCTCCAGCTCCAGCGAAATGGTGCGCTCGATGGCACGGTCGCGGCTGCCCGGGGCGAAGCCGCGGTCGGTGCCGGGGGCGACGGGCTCCTGCTGCACCGCGCCGCCTCCGCCGCCCGAGTCGCCGGCGCTGCTGCCGGCGTCGTCGCCGCCGCCGGAGGGCGTGCCCACCAGGCTGACCACCAGCACGAGCGGCAGCAGAATGGCGGTCACGGTCGCAAGCGCCGGGAACAGCCGCCGGGCTCCGGGTCCGATGCCGGCGCCCGCGGCGGTCAGCCGGGCGCGGATCGAGCCCTCCGCCGCAGGGAAGCCCGCCTCCACCCGGGCCCGCAGGTCGCGCTCGAACTCGGCATCGGCGGTCGGGGCGTCCGCACGCAGCGCCAGCGCCAGCTCCTGCAGCACACGCGCCTCGGGATCGGCGTGGGTGGTGGCCCCGGAGTCGAGCGCCTCCTCGATGGCGAGTAGGTCGCGTTCGATCGTCGCGGTGGCCGGGTCGCGTTCACTCATGGCACGCCTCTCGCAGCTTGGTGATGGTCCGGTGAAGGCGGGTGCCCACGTTCGACTCGGACAGGCCGAGCACGCCGCCGATCTCGGCGTTGGAGAGCCCGCCGGCGAACTTGAGCGCGACCATGTCGCGCTCCTGTCCGTCCAGTGCGGCCAGCGCGCGCCGCACCGTCTCGCGCCGCACGGCCAGCTCGGCGTAGTCGTCGAGGCCGGGCGCGTCGTGGTCCGCGGGATCGGTCTCAAGCCGGGCACGGCGCTTGCGCCGCCGCAGCTCGTCCAGCGCCGCGTTGCGAGCGATTCCGAACAGCCAGGCGTCCATGCTGCCGCGGCTCTCGCGGTAGCTGCGGCGCTTGCGGTAGGCCCGCTCGTAGGCCTGCGCGGTCACGTCCTCGGCGCTCGCCCGGTCGCGCAGCAACGAGGCCACGTAGGCGTACACCCGGGGGAATGTGCGCTCGTAGAGCTCGGCAAATCCCTCGGTCCTCGTGGCCGCCATCAGCGCCATTGGTTCTACAACCGCCTCACCCACGCCACTACTACGACGCCGCGTCCAACTCATCACGAGATTCGCGAACTCGGCCTAAAGGAGCGGCTCCGGGGGTCGATAACCGGAAGCGTGGCACGACGATCCGCCCTCTCCGTCTCCGTCCTCGCGCTGGCCGCGTCCCTCCTCGCGGTCCCCTCGGCTCAGGCCGGCCTGAAGCTTCCGCCCGGCGCCGACGCGGCGCCGAAGCTGCCCGCCGGCGTGGTCCCTGCCTCGATGGCGCCCGTCCCGCTCGACTCCCGGCCGGCAGACGGCGTGGCCGCCTCGGCGTCCGCGGCCCGCACCGTCTTCCGCTTCAACGAGGGCCCGCCGCCGCTGTGGGCGACGGTCAACATCTGCGATACCGAGGAGTCCCCCAACGCGCTCGGGGTGCGCACCAGCGTGCCTGGCAACGGCAGCGGGCGGCTCGTCTATGCCCGCTACACCGCCCAGTGGTGGAGCAGGGCCAAGCAGTCCTGGCTCACCGTCAACGGTGCCGGGAAGACGGACTGGAACTACGTGGGCCGCCAGAACCGCCATCCCCATCAGGCGGGCTGGACCTTCCGCTTCTCTCAGCCGCCGGAAGGCAGCACCTACGTGATCCGCGGCGTGGTCGAGCTCAGCTGGCGCGATCAGGCCGAGGCGAGCAAGGAGCGCCGCAAGCGCGCCCGCCGGTCGGTGGTAAAGCGCCAGGCTCTGCTCACCGAAACCGGCAAGCAGGGCGTGGGCGGCGGCGATCCGGTGGGAACGTCCAAGGCGATGTGCCTTATCTGGTAGCGAGCCGCAGCGTCGTGGTCTAGTCTCCGAACGAGGAGGGTAGGACCGAAGACGACGATTTGGCTTCGCGCAAGCTCACCGCAATCGCCCTGAGTGCGGCCCTGGCAGCCGTCCTCGCCGCCCCTGCCTCCGCACGTCAGCAGGACAGCCTCTCGTCCTCCTGGGCGAACGTCAACATCTGCAGCACCAGCCAGCTCGGCGCCCGCGCCCAGCTCTCCGGCGACGGGTCCTCGGACGCCATGCAGGTGCGCTTCACCGCTCAGTGGCTCAGCCCCGGCGGCTGGGTGCCGCTCAACGGCGCCGCCACCTCACCCTGGCAGTCCGCCGGCTCGGCGGAGTACACATGGGGCCAGGCCGGCTGGACGTTCTCGCTGAGCGTGCCGGCCGGCAAGAGCTATCAGCTCCGTGCCGTGGCCGAGATGCAGATGGGCTCCGGCCGCACGGCCACGCAGGTCACCGGCAGCTGCTCGGTCTCCGGTTAGCTAGCCCGGCCTGCCGAACAGCCGCGGGTCGTTGGTGATGACTCCGTGCACGCCGAGGGCTTCGAGCTCACGTATGCGGCGCGCGTCGTCGACCGTCCAGACGTAGACCTGGCCGCCCGCGGCCCGGACCATCTCCACCAGCCGCCTGCTCACCAGCACCTGGTGGGCCATCACCGCTTCGCAGCCCCCGGCACGGATTCGGGCGGCCGCCTGGCCGGGCAGACGCGAGCGCATGACGCGCACCAGTACGTAAGCGGGAACTGCCAGCGGCGATCGCAGGTAGTTGCGCCTGACGCGTGGTACCGACCAGCCTCGCCGCAACCCCGGTGACAGCTCACCGAGACGGTCGAGGCTCTCCGTGTACATGCTCGACACCAGCGAGCGCTCGAGCAGGCCGCGCGCGGCCAGGCCGTCCACCACCTCTCCCTCGTACCCGGGCAGCTTGAGGTCCACGTCGAGCTCGACGCCCGCGTAGGCCTCTCCGGCGAAGTGGTCGAGCCCTTCGTCGAGCGTGAGGCAGTCGCGACCCTCGGCATCCTCGTAGTCGTGGGCCAGCACCAACCGTCCGTCGCGGGCGCGCAGCACGTCGAACTCGATCATGTCGACGCCATGCTCGAGAGCGGCTTCGAAGCTGTCGATCGTGTTGCCCGGCGCCACGTGGTCGGCGCCCTTGTGGCCCACCCGTATCACCGTTGACACTCCGGGCACCAGTACGTCGTCCGGTTGTCGTCGCCCTGCCCGCG
Organism: uncultured Thermoleophilaceae bacterium; assembly: GCA_963826165.1. Lineage (GTDB taxonomy): Bacteria > Actinomycetota > Thermoleophilia > Solirubrobacterales > Thermoleophilaceae > JACVRW01. Next base: position 229,782 of record CAWGWC010000009.1, read on the forward strand.
CGCCCGGATTCGCGTGCCGCAGCGCCGGCAGGGCAGGCCGGTGCGCTCGAACACCCACATGCGGCGCTCGCCCCTGCGCAGCGGCTTCTCGGGCTCGTAGCTCACGATGCGGCCGCCGCGCTCCACCGAGAGCTCCATCAGCGGCTTGATGCCTCTGACGATGGCGAGCACATCCTCGTCGCCGACGTCGCGTACCCGGCGCCAAGGATCGACTCTCGCGAGGAAGCAGCCCTCCGACTTCCACACGTTGCCGACCCCGGACAGGTTGCGCTGGTCGAGCAGGGCGTCCCCGATCCCGCGCGTCGGATCGTCACCGCGCAGCAGTCGCAGGAAACGGCGTTCGTCGAACTCCGGGGCCAGGACGTCCGGGCCCAGGCCGGCCAGGCGCTGGTCGAAACGGGTCCGCGAGTCGGTCATCAGCTCGAGCACCGGACCGTCGAACTCGACCACCTCGTGCTCGGCCGTGCGGATCACGATCCAGGCGCGCCGGGGGGAGCGCCGCCAGCGCTCACCGCGCCGGTAGACGCCCCACTTGCCGGTCATGCGCAGATGGGAGTGGAGCGTCAGGTCACCCTCGAAGCGGATGAACAGGTGCTTGCCCGTGGCGTCCACGGCGCGCACGCCGCGACCGTCCAGGCGCTCGGGCCAGCGATCGCGGGCGTGACGCGCCTGCGGAGTCTCGATCTCCTCGATCTCGCTGCCGACGAGCGCGTTGCGGATCCGCCGCGCGGCGTAGTGGATGGTGTCGCCCTCGGGCACTACACCGAGGGTACGGAGCGGCTGCCGCGGTCACGCCTGCCCGGCCGGGTACCGATGCGCCAGCTCAGCGCGCGAGCTCACCCCCAGCTTGCGGTAGATCCGAGACAGGTGGGATTCGATCGTCTTCTCGGACAGCACCAGCTGGGCAGCCACCTCGCGGTTGGTTCTTCCCTGCGCCACGAGCGCCGCGACTGTGACCTCGGTCGGAGTGAGGCCGTGCCCAGACGCGCTCAGGCCACTCATGCTCAGGCGCTGAGCGTGAGCTTGCGCGGGCTCTGGCGAAAGCCCAGCTCGATCAGGAGGGCGCCGACCTCGGTACCCACCACCGGCTCGCCGTCGAAGCGCTCGAGCCCGAGGCGCGGCACGCGGCCGCGCTTGACGGCGTCGGCCAGGGCCTCGAGGGCGGGGCGCAGCCAGTCCTCCTCCGGCTCCCGCAGCGCGAGCAGGGCCTTGCCGCCGCGCTCCACGTACAGCACCGGCTCGGCGTCGAGCGACACCACGAAGGCCCCGGGCACGCGCGACGGGCGCCGGGCCTCGTCGTCTCGCTTGGGCCACGGAAGCGTTGCTCCGTAGGGATTGGCCGGATCGGTCACCGCCAGCACGAGCGGGCCACCGGCCTCGTCACTGCGCATCGAGCGCAGCCGCTCGATCGCCGCGGAGAGCGCAAATTGCGCCCCACCGAGACCCTCGACGAAGTAGCCGCGGCGAGCGGTGCCGAGGGTCTCGAGGTTGGCCAGCTCTCCGTAGAGGCCGGCGAAGCCACCGGGGATCCCCTCGGCCAGCACGGTCTCGCGCGTGACTATCCCGTACCGCTCCAGCAGCACTTCGGCGAGCGCGCGCATGCGCGGCCCGTGGGCGGGTGCACCCGCGAACAGCGGCCCGGTGAGCGACCAGCGCCCCTGCACCTGCGGAGCCCCGGGCCGGCGGCGGCGGGCGAAGCGCCGGCCGGCGTCGCGTTCGCGCCGGGCCACGCTCAGGCGCGGCGAGCGCAGCGGGGCAAACGCGTCGTTGGTCACCTCTCCGGCCCAGACGAGATCCCACAGCGCCTCCTGCAGCTCCACCGGGTCGGCCTCGCCCAGGTCCGCGAGCAGGTCGCTCCAGAAGCCGGCGCCTTGCTCGAGGCGCCGCCGCAGCGCGTCGTGCAGCGGCTCCGCCGGGACCTCGCCCTTGATCGGCGGCGGGCCGAGCCAGCGCGCGTCCTCACGGAAGTAGAGCGCCACTCGCCCTCTGCGCCGGCCGGTGGCCCCGGCGCCCACCCAGACGAGCTCTCCGCTGGCGCAGAGCTGATCCATCCAGGACGGCGAGTACGCGCCCACGCGCCGCGGCAGGACGTCGCGCTCCCACACCTCGGGAGCGAGGGCCAGGCCCTGAAGGGGCACGAGCTGTTCACGCATGCGGTCCACGCCGGCGCCACCCGGCGGGGCGCCGTCCACGCCCTGCCAGGCGGGCAGGAAGCGGGCGAGCGCACGCTGCTCGGCCGGCTCGACCTCCTTGCGCAGGCTGGCCAGCGAGGCTCGGCGCAGTCGCCGCAGGACGTCCGGATCGCACCACTCGCGTTCGCTGCCACCCGGGCGCAGCTCGCCGCGGATGAGCGAGCCCGCCCGCTCGAGCTCGCGGAGCACGGGGCCGAAGTCGAGCGCGTAACGGTCCGACACGTCGCGTGTGGTGAACGGGCCGTGGGTGCGGGCGTAACGGCGGGCGAGCCGGGCCAGGGGCTCCTCGACGTCCTCCAAGAAGACGGCCGGCAGGCCACCGGGGGGCACGGCGCCCAGCGCGTCGCGATACAGGCCGGCATCCTCGCTGGCGATCCAGCGCTCCTCGCCGCCGATGCGCATCTTCACGGCGCGGCGCGTCCTCTCGAGGTCGATGAGGATTCGCCCGGCGGCCACGGCCTCGAGGCAGCGCTCCTGAGCCTCGTCGACGGTCAGGTCCCCCACGGCGCGAAGCACGTCGTGAAGGCTGTCGGCGTTGGCCGCCCTCGTGCGCTCGCTCAGTCGCTGGAGATCGGCCTCCACCTCCTCCAACGCGGCCGGATCGATCAGGTCCCGCAGCTCCTCCTGACCCAGGAGCTCACGCAGGAGGTCGCGATCCAGGGAGAGCGCGGCCGCCCGCCGCTCGGCGTTCGGCGTGTCGCCCTCGTACATGTAGGTGGCCACGTAGTCGAACAGCAGCGACGACGCGAAGGGGGAGGCCCGTTGGGTCTCGACCTCGACCAGCGACAGCTCGCGGGTGTGCAGGCCGCGCAGCAGCTCCTCGAGCCCCGGCAGGTCGAGCACGTCGCGCAGGCATTCGCGGTAGGTCTCGAGCACGATCGGGAACTGTCCGTAGCGCTTGGCCACCTCGAGCAGCGACTGCGCTTTCAGGCGCTGCTGCCATAGCGGCGTGCGCTTGCCGGGGTAGGCGCGGGGCAGGAGCAGGGCGCGGGCCGCGTTCTCGCGGAAGCGCGCGCCGAACAGGGCGGAGCTCGAGAGCTCCTTGACCACCATCTCCTCCACCAGGTCGGGCTCGACCATCACGAGCTCGGCGCCGGGCGGGTCGTCGGAGTCGGGCAGGTGGACGATGATGCCGTCGTCTGACCAGATGGCGTCGGACTCGAGACCGAACTCGTCGCGAATGCGCGCGCTCAGGGCCAGCGCCCAGGCCGAATGCACGCGCCCGCCGAAGGGCGAGAGCACGCACAGCCGCCAGTCGCCGATCTCGTCGCGGAAGCGCTCGATCACGATCGTGCGGTCGCTCGGCACCACCCGGGTCGCGTCGCGCTGCTCGCGCAGGAAGGCGGAGAGGTTCTTCGCCGCCCGCTCATCGAGGTCGTAGCCGGCAGCCAGCTCGGCCGGATCCTGGTCCACGGCCGTGCGGGAGAAGGCGCCGATGGCGGCGCCCAGCTCCTTGGGCCGGCCGATTCCCTCGCCGCGCCAGAAGGGCACCGCGCCGGGAGCGCCCGGGGCGGGGGTGACGATCACCCGGTCGCGGGTGATCTCCTCGATGCGCCAGGTGGACGCGCCGAGCAGGAAGGTCTGTCCCGGGCGGGCCTCGTAGACCATCTCCTCGTCGAGCTCGCCCACCCGGCGCCCGTCGGGCAGGTGCACTCCGTACAGGCCGCGGTCGGGGATCGTGCCGGCGTTGGTGACGGCGAGCTGGCGGGCGCCCTTGCGCGCGCGGATCGTGTCCTCCACGCGGTCCCAGACGATGCGCGGGCGCAGCTCGGCGAACTCCTCGGAGGGATAGCGGCCATCGAGCATGTCGAGCACGCTGTCGAGCAGCTCCCTCGACAGCTCGGCGAACGGGTAGGCGCGGCGGATGGTGTCGTGCAGTACCGGCACCTTGAGCTCGTCTCCCGGCGCGGTCATGGCCACGATCTGCTGGGCGAGCACGTCGAGGGGGTTGCGGGGGATCACCGTCGACTCGATGTCGCCATCGCGCATGCGCTTGGCCACCACGGCGCACTCGAGCAGGTCGGCCCTGAACTTGGGGAAGATGCGGCCCCGCGACACGTCGCCGACGTTGTGGCCGGCGCGGCCGATCCGCTGCAGGCCCGCCGTCACCGACTTGGGCGACTCCACCTGGATCACCAGATCCACCGCGCCCATGTCGATGCCGAGCTCGAGCGAAGAGGTGGCCACCAGGCACGGCAGCTGCCCGGACTTGAGCAGGTCCTCGACCACCAGGCGCTCCTCGCGGGCCAGGGAGCCGTGATGGGCGCGCGCGACATACAGCGGTTCGCCACCGCCGAGACGCTTCGCCCAGTCAGGATCCTCACCCGCCAGCTCGTTCAGGCGCACGGCCAGCCGCTCGGCGCCACGCCGGGCGTTGACGAAGATGATCGTCGAGCGGTGCTCCTTGACGAGCTCGAGCAGCTCCGGGTAGATCGCCGGCCAGATCGAGCGCTGCGTGGTGGGCGGCGCGTCGCCCACGCCGAAGCCGTCGCTCGTGCCCACCAGATCGCCGCCTCCGGCCGCGGTGCCCATTCCTCCCACCGCTGGATCGGTCACGTCGTGGGCATCGGGCTCGGACATGTTCTCCACCGGCACGTGGATCTTCAGGTCGAGCGGCTTGCGCACGCCGGTGTCGACCACCTTGCAGTCGCGCCCCGCGCCGGCCAGGAAACGACCCACCTCCTCGAGAGGCTTCTGGGTGGCGGACAGGCCGATCCGCTGCAGCGGGCGCCCGGCCAGCTCCTCGAGCCGCTCGAGCGTCAGGGCCAGGTGGGCGCCGCGCTTGGTGCGGGCCACGGCGTGGATCTCGTCGACGATCACCCACTCGGTGTCCACCAGGAACTCGCGCGCCCGCGACGTGAGCATCAGGTAGAGCGACTCCGGCGTGGTGATGAGCACGTCCGGCGGGGTGCGCAGCATCGCCTGACGCTCCTTCTGCGGAGTGTCTCCCGTGCGGATGGCCACGCTGATGTCGCCGCCGATGCCCTTGAGCGGGGCGCGCAGGTTCTTCTCGACGTCGTAGGAGAGCGCCTTCAGAGGCGAGACGTACACGAGGCGCGTGCGGCGCTGTTCGGCGGGCTCGGCCACGAGGCGATCGAGTCCCCAGAGGAAGGCGGCCAGGGTCTTCCCCGAACCGGTGGGGGCGGAGACGAGCACGTTCTCCCCTCCCGCAATGGCAGGCCAGGCCTGCTCCTGGGCCTCCGTCGGGCGCTCGAAGGAGCGTGTGAACCAATCACGGACCTGCGGGGTGAACGAGGCGAGCGCGTCTGACTTCACAGGACCCCTGAGCGTACCGCGTCAGGGTGCCGGACTCAGCGCGTCCGGCTACGCTGCGGCGGTATGGAGTCGTTCCGAAATCGACTGGCCGTCGTTGCGGTGGCCGCCCTCCTCTCGCTCGGTGCGGCGGCCTGCGGAGCGGAGGACGAGGGCAACGAGCTGCGCGACCAGGTGGAGAGCTCGGCCGACGATGTGCGCAAGGAGGCCGAGGACCTGCGCAAGGAGATCGAGGAGGGCACGAAGACGTCCCGAGAAGAACTCGAGAAGGCCGCCGACGACCTGAAGAAGGAAGCCGATCAGGCGGAGAAGGACCTCGAGGGGAACGCCGACGAGCTGCGCAAGGAGGCCGAGGAGCTGCGCAAGGAGCTCGAGGAGCAGGCGCCCTAGCGCGTCGGGCTCAGCCGGCCCGCGGCAGCGTGCTCTCGGCCACCACGCGGTGCAGCTGCACCCCGACGGCGGCGCCCGCGACGGCGAGCGCTGCCAGCGCCCCCGCCTCGGGGCTCAGCAGGAGCGCGGCCACCGGGATGAGCGCCGCGACAGCCGGCAGGACCTGCCAGCGTCCGGCCGCCAGGCCGGCGAAGGTGGAGATGAGAAGTACGGCACAGACGACGACTGCCATGGTCAGGTCTCCTTTCAGAGTCCCTCGGGGTGACGTCCGGTGTAGCCACGGGCGGACCGCATCCGCTCGCTCCAGCGATTGCCGGTGACCTTGCGGGCCGACGTGTCGAAGCGCAGTCCGGCAACGATCAGGTAGGCGTGCCCGGCGTTGGCGCGCACGGTGACCCACTCGCCACGCCCACGCTCGCCCCAGCTCGTGAAACCACCGGAGGCCAGTGGAGAGTCGAGCAGGCCGGCGGCATGAAGCACGTAGCTGACCGATCCGGAGCAGTCATAGCCCGAGTCGCGCCAGCGGCCGTGTCCGCCGCCGTACTTGTAGGGCTTACGGGCGATCCTGTTGCCCGCGGCGATGATGTCCTTGACCTCCTGGGGCGCCGCGGCGGGCGCCACGGCCTGGCCGTCCTCGCCCACGTAGCCCTCGTCGCCGGGAGCCTCGGTGACCGGGGTTCCCTCGCCCACGGGGGCTCCCTCCACGTAGCCGGCGCCGCCCTCGGCTGAGCCGCCCGGAACGGTGGGGTCGTCGCCTGCGGTCTGCGGACCGGTGCTCTCGCCGCCACCCGCGGCGCGCTCCCGCAGCAGTCGCTGCTCGGCCCGGGAGGCGCGACCGTTGACGCGCTTGCCCTCGGCCGTCTCGAAGGATTTGAGGCTCGTGCGGGTGCCGCGCCCGAACTCGCCGTCCACGCCTGTCTCGTACCCCGCGCGGTCCAGATAGCGCTGAAGCGCCCGCACATCGGACCCGCTCGAGCCGAGCCCCAGGGTGCGGGACGCGTAGCTCGCGGCCGTGGCGTCGGCGGCCGGGATCAGGCTGACTGCGGCTGCGGCGAGTACCGGCAGCGTCCTTCGCATGCGTAGGTGCTCCTTCTCTTCTCGGCGCCTACGGGGTTAGCTGTCGGGCTCGCGCCAGAAGAGTGGCGCTACACGGCGGATCGCTGTGATTCGCCCCGAACTACCTGGTTCCCCCGCTCCGCGGCCGCCTGGCGACCGTGGACTCGGCTATGGGTTCCTTGCGGGGCGGCACAGTAGCAGCAGCCTCGACCGGAACCGCCCCGATCGCCAAGCTGTCCCTGTGACGCGGCTCGCACCCTTCCTCTGCCTGTTCGTCGCCCTGGTGGTGCCGGCCTGCGGCGAGGACGACGGAAGCGCTCCATCCGGCTCTCAGGGCGGCCGGCTGGTGGCCGCGCTGGGCGACTCCATCACCGCCGGCACGCCGCGCTGGGATCCCAACCCCGGCATCCGGGCTCAGATCGGCCCCGGGCTCGACCGCCGCAGCCAGTACGGCTACTGGGCGCAGCGGGCTCTCCCCGGGACGCGCTTTCGCAACTGCGGGGTGGCGGGCGAGCGCACCGGCGAGATCGCCATGCGGCTCGACGACTGCACACGTGGCGCCGACACGCTGATCGTCCAGGGCGGGGTCAACGACCTGGCCCAGGGTGTCGCGCCGGAGGAGGTCGCGGCCAACCTGCGGGCGATGGTGCGCCGCGGCCAGGGCAGCGACCTCGAGGTGGCCATCGTCGAGCTCCTGCCGTGGAACGGGGGCTATCCGGACGCCGCCGGCAAGATCCGCGAGCTCAATCGGCTGATCGCGCGCATCGCCGAGGACGAGGGCGCCAGGCTGATCCGCTGGTACAGGGTGCTCGAGGATCCCGACCGGCCGGGGCGGATGATCGAACGCCTCAACTCCGACAACGCCCACCCCTCGATCGCCGGCTACCGGCGGCTGGGCGAGGCGGTGCGGCTGCCGTAGGCGAGCTCGCGCGCCCGTTCGAACACGGCGTCGGTCATCGGCTCGGTGAGCTTGCCGGTGAAGGTGTTCTGCTGACTCGGGTGAAACGAGCCGAGCAGCACCGGTCCCTTCTCCGTCTTGAACTCGGCGGCGTGACCGAAGCGGGGGCGCGGGCGGATCTCGAGCAGGCGGCAGGCGGCCTCCCACGCGAAGGCGCCGAGGCAGAGGATCACCGCCGGGTCGATCAGCTCGAGCTCCTCGGCCGCGTAGGGAAGGCAGTTGTCGCGCTCCTCTGGCGAGGGCCGGTTGGCCGGAGGAGCGCAGCGCACGGCGGCCGAGATGAAGGCGCCGGTCAGCTCGAGGCCGTCGTCGCGGCTGTTCGAGAACGGCTGGTTGGCGAAGCCCGTGCGGTGCATGGAGGCGAACAGCCAGTCTCCCGAGCGGTCGCCGGTGAAGATGCGCCCGGTCCGGTTGGCTCCGTGGGCGGCCGGCGCGAGGCCGAGGATGAATACCCGGCCGTCAGGATCGCCAAAGCCCGGCACCGGCCTGCCCCAGTAGTCCTCGCCGGCGAACGACGCTCGCTTCTCGCGGGCCACGCGCTCGCGCCACTCCACCAGGCGAGGACAGCGCCGGCAGGTGATGATGCGGCGCTCTAGGGCTTCAAGCGCTTGCCGCTGCTGAACAGGTACTGAGCCCACAGGAAGGCCGGCACGGCCAGCGCGGCGGTCACGCCCAGGGAGAGCCAGAACGACACGTCGCTCTCTCCCAGGAAGCCGAAGCGCACGGCGTTGACCAGGTAGAAGACGGGGTTGGCGTGCGAGAGCTCCTCCCAGGGGGAAGGGAGCACGTCGATCGAGTAGAAGACGCCGCCGACGAAGACCAGCGGCAGGATCACGATGTTGTTGATGAAGGTCGTGAAGTCCCACACCTCGGCGTAGATCCCGACGATCACCCCGAGCGAGGCGAACAGCAGGAGCCCGACCGCGATCGCGGCCACGAGCGCGAAGGGCTGCTCCACCGGCACGCCCACCAGCAGGGCGGTGAGCACCAGCAGCAGGCCGCCGATCATCAGCGAGCGGAAGAACCCGCCCACCAGGTAGCCCACGCAGATCTGCCAGCTCGGCATGGGAGCGGAGAGGATGTCGTTGATGTAGCGGTCGAAGCGCGCCTGGAAGACCGAGGAGGAGTTGTTGGCGTAGGCGGCCTGCACCATGCCCATCGTGATCAGTCCCGGCACGATGAACACCTCGTAGTCCACTCCGCTCACCTGGTCGATCCGGCCGCCGAGCGACAGCCCGAACACGAGGATGAACAGGATCGAGGCGATCACCGGCGCCAGCACCGTCTGGGTCCAGAGCTTCGACACCCTCAGCACCTCGCGGCGGCACAGCCAGCCCAAGCCGGTCATGAGGACATCGCCTTGACGTACACGTCCTGGAGCCGGTCGACGGCGAAGTGCTCGCGCAGGCCGGCGGCGGAGTCGCGCGCGATCAGCCGGCCGTCCCGGATGAGGGCGATCTCCTCGCACAGCGCCTCGGCCTCCTCGAGGTAGTGCGTGGTGAGCAGGATCGTGGTGCCCTCGGCGTGCAGCCTGCGGATGTACTCCCACAGCTCGGTGCGAAGCTCGAAGTCCACCCCCGCGGTGGGCTCGTCGAGGATCACCAGCCGTGGCCGATGCATCAGCGCGCGGGCCAGGAGCAGGCGCCGGCGCTGGCCACCGGACAGCTTGGGGGCGCGGACGTCGCTCTTGGCCTCCAGGCCGAAGATCGAGATCATCTCCTCGGCTCGTTCTCGGGCTTCCTCCTTCTTCATCCCGAAGTAGCCGCCGTGGTAGGCGAGCGTCTCGCGGACGGTGAGGAAGCGGTCGAGGTTGATGTCCTGCTCCGCCAACCCGATCCAGCGCCGTGCCTCCATGCTGTCGTGAGGCTGGCCGAACACGGCGATCTCGCCCGATGTCACGCGCAGGAGGTTGCATACGGCGCTGATGAGGGTGGTCTTTCCGGCACCGTTGGGACCGAGCAGGCCGAAGAACGAACCCGCCGGTATGCGGAGGTCGAAGTTCTCGAGCGCGAGCACTCCGTCGTCGTAGCGCTTGGTCAGGCTACGGAGCTCGAGAGCGGGATTCTCCTCGCGGAACACGACCTTCGAGGCTATCGACGTCCGGGCGGCGTCCGGGCGCCATCCCTGCGCGCACCTCTGGGAGTACGGTGGCGGGAGCGACCGAAGGAGCGCCATGAGTCAACTGCCCTTCGACGAAGGTATGGCGGCCCAGATGGAGGTGATCTACCGCCGCCGCGACATTCTGCGGCGCCGGGCGATCGTCCGCGACGCCCTGGGCGCCCAACCCGGCGAGGCGATCGTCGACGTGGGCTGCGGGCCCGGTTTCTACATGCTCGAGCTGCTCGAGCAGGTGGGGCCCGGCGGCCGGGTGGTGGGCGTCGACGCGAGCCCGTCGATGCTCGCCGTGGCCGCCCGCCGCTGCGCCGATCACGAGAACGCCTCCTTCGTGGAGGCGGACGCCACGTCCCTGCCCTACGACGCCGGCGCCTTCGACGCCGCGGTCACCGTTCAGGTGCTCGAGTACGTGAGTGAGGTCGACGCCGCGCTGGCCGAGCTCCACCGCGTCCTGCGCGCCGGCGGGAGGGCCGTGGCCTGGGCGGTCGACTGGGCCACGCTGTCGGTGAACGCCCTCGATGCCGATCGCAACCGGCGGGTACTCAGTTCCTGGGACGACCATCTGGCCCACCCCTCGCTGCCGCGAACGCTGACGCCGCGTCTGCGGGCCGCCGGCTTCGAGAACGTCGCGATGGAGGGGCACGCCTTCGCGACCGCGGAGCTCACGCCGGAGTCCTACGGCGGCGCCCTGCTGCCGCTGATGCGCGAGTTCGTGGCCGGGAGGGCGGGCGTCACCGACGCCGACGCGGAGGGCTGGCATGAGGAGATGATCGAACTGGGCGAGCGCGAAGAGTTCTACTTCGCCTGCATCCAGTACTGCTTCACGGGCGAGCGGGGCTAGCGGAGCCGAAAGCCTCCCGGTCGATCGCGGCCAGCTCAGCCGTGACGCGGTCACTCACCGGGGTGGGGATGCCGTGTCGGGCGCCGAGGCGGGCGATCACGCCGTTGCGTGCATCCCACTCCAGTTGCCGCCCCGCCAACCGGTCGAACAGCATCGACGTTCCCTGGTCGGGTGCGAGCCTCTCGACCAGGCCGATGGTTTCCTCCACGGTGTCTGGGCCGACCCGGGCACCCTCGGTGCGGCCGACAGCCACGCACTCCTCGGCGAGCCGGCGGGCGAGGGCCATCTGGTCCGGCTCGCCGAACACCTCCGCTCGGCGCTGGGCCAGCACCATCGGGGCCGCGGTGGCGTTGAAGCAGAGCTTGCGCCAGGCCTCCGTACGGAAGTCGGAGACGAGATCGACCCGCGCGCAGTCGCCGAGCAGCTCGGCCAGGGCGGCGCCGTCCGGCGTGCTGGGCACGCTGAGCCGGGCCTGCTCGAGCTGGCGCACGCGCCCTGGGCTCACCACCTCGGCGGGGCACCAGACGATGGCGGGCAGAATTGCCGCGGGACCGGCAACCGGCGCGACCAGCGCCTCGTGCTCTATGCCGTTCTGGAGTACGGCGACCACCGTGCCCTCGCGGCACAGCCGAGCCAACCACGGCCCTGCGCCGGCGGTCTGATGCGTCTTGACGGCGAGCAGCACCCAGGGGGCGGGGGCGGCAGCTGACGGGTCAGCCTGCACGAATCCCGCGAGCGCATGCTCTTCGCCGCCGGGCAGCTCCACGACCGGCGCGGGACCGGGCCGGCGGCCGCACAGCGCTACCACGTGGCCGGCACGCTCGGCGGCCGCGGCGAAGGTTGCTCCGATGGCGCCGGGTCCGACGACGGCCAGATCGGCCGCTCGCTCGCTCCCGGTACCGGGCACGACGGCCCGGCTACCCGCCTGACAGCGAGCGCCCGTAGTGGCGCTCGTAGTACTCGCGGTACTCGCCCGAGCGGATCGGGGACCACCAGTCCTCGTTGTCGCGGTACCAGTCCACCGTGCGGGCCAAGCCCTCCTCGAAATGCACCTCGGCCTGCCAGCCCAGCTCGTCGCGGATCTTGTCCGAGCTGAGCGAGTAGCGGCGGTCATGGCCGGGCCGGTCGCGCACGTATTCGATCAGCGATTCGTCACGGCCGGTGAGCGCGAGGATGCGGCGGACCACGTCGATGTTCTCGCACTCGTCGGGACCGCCGACGTTGTAGGCCTCGCCGGGGCGTCCGCGTTCGAGCACGGCGTGGATGCCCCGGGCGAAGTCCTCGACGTACAGCCAGTTGCGCACCTGGAGGCCGTCCCCGTAGACCGGGAGCGGATCGCCGTTCAGCGCGTTCAGCACGCACAGGGGGATCAGCTTCTCGGGGTACTGGCGCGGGCCGTAGTTGTTCGAGCCACGGCAGATGAGGGCTTCGAGGCCGTAGGTGTGCGCGTGGGCGGACACCAGCAGATCGCCACCCGCCTTGGTGGCCGAGTAGGGCGAGGAGGGATCGAGCGGCGAGACCTCGGTGAACGAGCCCTCCGGAATCGAGCCGTACACCTCGTCGGTCGACACCTGCAGGTAGCGCGACACCCCTCGCTCCCGCGCCGCGTCGAGCAGCACGCTGGTGCCGATCACGTGGGTGCGCGCGAACGCGTCCTGGTCGGCGATCGAGCGATCCACGTGCGACTCGGCCGCGAAGTTGACGATCGCGTCGACGCCCTCGGCGACCTCCATCACCAGATCCCGGTCCTCGATGCCGCCGACCACGAGCTCCACCCCTTCGGGCAGGTTCTCGCGCCGGCCCGCGTAGGTCAGCTTGTCGAGCACGGTGACTTCGTGGTCGCCCTGGGCGATGCGCACGTAGGTGGACCCGATGAAGCCGGCCGCGCCGGTCACGAGGAGCCTCACGCCTTGAACCGCCTCACGCCCGGACCCCGAGGTACGCGTCGAGCCCCTCCTGCCACGCGGGCAGGCGGACGCCGTCGTATTCAGTTGTCAGTACGGAGTTGGCCGGGCGCGCGGCGGGCCGCGGGAACTCCGCGGTCGTGCACGGCTCGAGCCGGCAGTCGACCCCGGACTGGTCGAAGATCTCCTGCGCGAAGGCGAACCACGAGCACGAGCCGCCGCCCGCCAGGTGCCGGACCCCGCGGTCGCCGCCGTGGGCCAGGCGCACGAGACCCTCGGCCAGGTGGCCGGTGAAGGTCGGGCAACCCAGCTGGTCGTCCACCACGCGCAGCTCGTCTCGCTCATCACCCAGGCGAAGCATGGTGGCGACGAAGTTCGCCCCCCCGGCGCCGAACAGCCATGAGCTGCGCACGATGAGATGGTCGGGGTTGGCCTCGGCCACCGCCTGTTCGCCCGACAAGCTTGGAGCGCCCGTACTCCTGCAGCGGACCCACGGGATCGGACTCGATCCAGGGCTCACTCTTGGCGCCGTCGAAGACATAGTCGGTCGACACGTGCACCACGCGGCCAGCCGACCGAGCGACGTTGCCCGCACCGTCACCGTTGACCTGCATCGCCGCCTCGGCGTGATCCTCCGCTCCGTCCACGTCGGTCCAGGCCGCGCAGTTGATGACCAGGTCACCGGGGCCGACCGCTGCGCGCACCGCTTCGGCGTCGGTCATGTCGAGCTCGGCGCGCGCGAGGCCCACCGCGTCGGAGCCCGCCACCCGCATCACGTCCTGCCCGAGCATGCCGCCCGCGCCTGTGACCACCAGCCTCACAGGATCTGCACGTCCGCGTTGTCGCCCACCACGAAGCGGTACGCCTTGGGCAACGCCGGCCCGCGGCAGATCGAGACGTTGCGGCCGATCAGGCTGGCCTCGATCCGGTACTCGAGGTCGGCTATGTGTGAACCCGACAGGACGATCGAATGCTCGAGCTCGGCTCGCTCGATCACAACGTTGTCGCCCACGGCGGTGTACGGCCCGATGTAGGCGTCCTTGATCCGGGTGCCGTTGCCGATGATGGCGGGCCCACGCACGGTGGCCCGCTCGAGAACCGCGCCCGCCTCGATCACCACCCGTCCCTCGACTCGGCTCTCGCTGAGCTCGCCCTCTACGCGCTCGGGCAGCTCGTCGAGGATCAGCCGGTTGGCCTCCAGCATGTCCTGAACCTGCCCGGTGTCCTTCCACCAGCCCTGCACGATGTGCGGGTCCACCCGCGACCCGCCGTCCACGAGCATCTGGATGGCATCGGTGATCTCGAGCTCGTTGCGCCAGGACGGCTCGATCGCTCGAGCGGCCTCGAAGATCGCCGGAGTGAACATGTAGACCCCGACCAGAGCGAGGTCGGACTTGGGCTCGGTGGGCTTCTCCACCAGCCGAGAGACCCGTCCGTCGCCGTTGAGCTCGGCCACGCCGTAGGACTCAGGATCGGGCACCGGGGTGAGGAGGATGAGAGCGTCCGGCTCCTCTGCGCGGAAGGTGTCCACCAGCGCGACGATGCCGTCGCGCAGGAGGTTGTCGCCGAGGTACATGACGAACGGGTCGTCGCCCAGGTAGGGCTCGGCGGTGAGCACGGCGTGCGCGAGACCGAGCGGAGCGTCCTGCTCGATGTACTCGATCGAAATGCCGAACCGCGAGCCGTCGCCGGCCGCCTCGCGGATCTCGGCGCCGGTCTCCGGCGCGATGATTATCCCGACCTCCTCGATGCCCGCCTCGGCCATCGCCTCGATGCCGTAGAACAGGACCGGCTTGTTGGCCACCGGGACGAGCTGCTTGGCGCTCGTGTGAGTGAGGGGGCGAAGGCGAGTGCCCTTGCCGCCGGAAAGGATCAGGCCCTTCATCAATAACTCCCCGCGAGCTTCCGGTGATCCCAGCTGACCACGCGGGAGGGAACGAAGGTGAGGCCCACGCGCTTCTGCGCCTGCTGGGCCACCATGGCACGCACTTCCGCGCCAAGATCACCCGCGTAGCGCGCGAAGAGATCCAGGCCGTACCGCTCGACCGCCGAGGGTTCCCGCTCGACCTCCACCTCGCACTCGAACATCACGCCGCGCAAATCCTGGTACTGCACCCCGTCCTCGATCCCGATCGTTGCTCGCGGATCGCGCTCGAGGTTCTTCGTCTTCTGCGACTTTGCGTAGGTCCAGCCGCGCAAACTCGTGCCTTCGCTGACAAACCAGAGCGGCACGAGATGAGGCAGGCCGCGCGGTCCGACCGTGGCGCACTGCATGACCATCTGCTCGGCGAGAAAGGCATCGAGCTCGCCCTCCGACATCTGGATCTGCTCTCGGCGCGAAGGCATGGGCCGCGCAGCGTATCCACCGCATCGTTTTCCGGATCTCTGGGTAATGGTCCGATGTTTTGACCAACCATTGGGGGAGACCTGATGATCGAGGTATCCACGTGATCGCGGCACGGAGGCGGGGCGGTCTGCTCGCCCTCACCGCCCTGGCGTGCCTGCTGTCGGCACTGTTCGCCGGCTCCGCCAGCGCCGCCAACAAAGCCACCGTCACGGCGTCGAAGGCCGTTGCCAAGGCCTGTCACACCAAGTTTGTCGGCGATCGTGCGCGCACCGATGTAGTGCGCTCGAGGTCGACCGCCGAGGGTCTATTGCGCGTCCGTCTGAAGGGACGCGGCGACTGGGACCTCGGCGTTTTCGACGCCAAGACCAAGCGCTCGGTGGCAGGGTCGGCCGCCCTGCGCGGCAACGAGCTGGCCGAGGGCTTCGTCACCAAGGGTCAGCGTCTGCTGATCCAGGCGTGTCGGTTCGCCGGCAAGGCGAACAACGCCAGGGTGTCGGTGAACTACCTCGCCACCCCGCCGCCGAGCACGAGCGGCCCGGCGCAGGTGGTGGACGTGGCTACGCCCACCCGCGCGGACAAGGAGCGGCTCCAGCGGCTCGGCCTCGACCTGACCGAGCACGGTGACGCCGACTCGCTCGAGGTCGTGCTCTACGGCGCCGAGGACGCCGCCGTGCTGCGGCGGAACAAGTTCCGCTACACGGTGGAGATCGCGGATCTGGCCAAGCGAAACGAGGCCAACCGCCGCGCCGACCGCCGTTACCGCGCCCGCGTGGCGCAGGTGGGCAGCCAGTTGCCGAGCGGTCGTGCGACCTATCGGCGTCTGCCTGACTACGAGTTCGAGCTCAAGCTGCTGGCCAACCGCTACGACGGTCTGGTCAAGCCGATCACGCTCGACTACCGGACGCATCTCGGCCGTGACGTGATGGGCATCGAGATCGCCACCGATCCCTACAACACCCGCGACGGCAAGCCCATCTTCCTGAACATGGGCGTGCATCACGCGCGTGAGTGGCCCTCATCCGAGCACGCGCTCGAGTGGGCGTACGACCTCCTGACCAACTACGGCCAGGAACGCCGCACCACCCGGCTCGTGAGGGACACGCGCAACATCATCGTCCCGATCGTCAACCCGGACGGGTTCAACATCTCCCGCGAGGCGCCGGACTTGCCGCCGGCAACCGAGTTCGGGCGTTTCTCCTACGAGATGAAGCGCAAGAACTGCTGGCCCGACCCTGACGCGACCGGGCCGTGCAACGACAGTTCGCGCGGCAGCCTGCTAGGTGTCGACCCCAACCGCAACTACGGCGGCTTCTGGGGCGGCCCGGGTGCCAGCACCGATCCGGACGACAACACGTTCCGCGGAACGATGCCGTTCTCGGAGCCCGAGACGCAGAACATCCGCGCGCTCCACTCCGAGCGTCAGATCACCAACCTCATCACCAACCACACGTACTCGAACCTCGTGCTGCGCCCGCCGGGCGTGGCCGATACGGGCTTCCCCCTGGAGGAGCCGCTGCTGCGAGGGCTCGGTGCGGAGATGACGAGCCACAACAACTACGCCAACAATCCGAGCTTCGAGCTCTACGACACCACCGGTGGCACGGAGGACTGGACGTTCTGGACCGCCGGCGGGCTCGGCTACACGTTCGAGATCGGACCGAATGAGTTCCACCCGCCGTACGAGACCGGCGTGGTGGCCGAGTACCTCGGTCTGGCTCCCGCGGCCGGCGCCGGTCAGGGCGGCAACCGCGAGGCCTACTACGAGATGCTCGAGGCCACGGCGAACTCCCGTTACCACTCGCTGGTCACGGGACGCGCGCCGGAAGGGGTGAATCTGAAGGTCAAGAAGAGCTTCATGACCGCCACCTCTCCGGTGTGGAACGACGACTTCGGCAACGACATCGGCAATCCGATGCTGTTCCCGGATTCACTGCAGAGCTACTACCGCTCCGAGGGTGGCCGCTTCCAGTGGCACATGAACCCGTCGACGCGGCCGGTCGTGGCCGGGCGCTCCGGACGGGACGCCACCGGTCCGCCGCAGGCTCAGATCACCCTGCCCAACCCGGCTGGGCAGCCCGCGGTGAACGAGAACTACCCGGCGCAGCCCTACGAGGCCATTCCGTTCACCGTCCAGGGTCCGCCCGCCGTGGACAACGGCAGGCTGACAGTGCACATCCAGTGGACCAACCCGGACACCGACTGGGACCTGTACATCGTCGACGCCGCAGGTGAGGTCGTGACCTCGTCCGCCTCGTTCGGCGACACGACCGAGGACGCGGTCCTGTTCGATCCGCCTCCGGGTCAGTACACGGCTCACGTGGTCAACTACGGCCAGGTCGCCGGGCAGCCGTACGACGACTGGTCGAACGGCTACGTGGCCTTCCGGAGCCCGCAGCCCACGGTGATCGGGCCGCAGGAGTCCTGGCAGCTCAGCTGTGAGGACGCAGACGGGCGGCTGCTGGCCACCCGCAACCTCGTGGTCGATCGAGGCGACCGGGTGAACATCGGCCGCTTCTGCGGTGGTGCCGCGGCGGCGAAGGTGAGCGCCAAGCGCAGCCGCTAGGCCGAACCGACAAACGCTGGACGCAGACGCGCCGCCTTCGGGCGGCGCGTCTCGTCTGGTATCGCTGTCGCCCATGGGGCACCGCCACGGAGGATGGCCGGCCGTGGACGCGGCGCTCGCTCGTCTGCGAGTGAGCTGGGCGGTCTACTGGCCGGACTCAGACCTCGACGCGATCACCGGCGACGTGCGGACTCGCTTGGCCGAGGCTTTGTCGGAATGGCCGATCGAGAAGGCGCGACCGCTTCCGGGCGGCTACGTCGCGCTGGTCTGCGAAGGCCGTCTCGAAGGCCGCCCGGTGATCCTCAAGGTCAGCCCGGCGGGGCATCCCGATTCGTCCCAGCTCGCCGCCGAGGGAGCGGCCCTCGCGTGGTGGCAGCCGACCGGCGTCGTTCCCGAGCTGATCCACCAGCGCGACGAGGGGCTCACCCTCCTGATGGAGCGGGTACAGCCCGGACGGCCGCTGGCCGAGTCCGGCTTGGCGTGGCACGACCTGCTGCCGATCCTGGGCGGGCTGGCCGCCCGTCTCCACGCCGCGGGGCGGCCACCCGGCCGCTGGACCACCACAGGCGCATACACCGACTACTGGCGCGGGGTGCTCGAGGAGGAGCCCGGAGCGCTCGAGGAGCTGGACGATCTGACGAGGCCTGACAATCGCGACGTGCTGATCCACGCCGACCTTCACCCGGGCAACGCCCTGAGCGCCGGGGACACCTGGAAGGTCATCGACCCCCACGCCGTGGTGGGCGACCGGCACGCCGACATCTGGGCGCTGCTCGACCCGCTGGTTCTCGACCTGCCCGCCGATCCCCTGGAGGCGAAGCGAGAGGCGAGGCGGCGCGTGACCAGTTATGTGGAGTCGGCTGGGTTGGACAGCGCGCGGACCGCCGCCTGGGCACGGTTGCGAGGACGGGCCGAGGCGCTGGCGATCGACAGGCGCAACGCCGCCCCCGCGGACGAACGTGCCTGGGCCGTGCGGCTGCACCGCATGGCCGACGCGCTCAGCGCTTGACCACGCCGGCCAGCGCTTCGGCGGCGTCCAGCACGGCCTGGCGGGCCTCGTCGGGCTCGAGCACGACGGCGTCGCCACCCTCCTTGAGGATCTCGCGGGCCAGCCATTCGTGTGAGGCATAGCCACGCTCGACGATCACCGAACCGTCGGCCATCTCCTCGACCACGCGGCGGTCCTCGCGCGCCCAGCGTGCCCGCTCGGGTGAGATCCACACTCGGGCGATCGCCGAGGAGGGCACCTCCCCGGTGGACAGCCAGCCGTGGAGGTCGGGCTCGACGCCCGGCCGCGGCTCGAAGCTCTCGTCCAATACCGTGGCCTCGCGCACCCGGTCGAGACGGTAGGAGCGGGGCTTGTCCTTCTCGAGGTCCCAGGAGTGGATGTACCAGCCCTCCTGGCCGTTGACGAGCTTGTAGGGCTCGACCACCCGCTCGATGAACTCGTCCTCGTTCTCCTTGTAGTAGTCGATGCGCAGCAGCCGCCGGGCGATGATCGCCTCTGACACCACGCGCGCGACCTGGGAGTCGTCGCCCTTCGCCGTGGTGATCTGGAGGCCCTCCTCGGCGGGATCCTGACCGAGCGCGTCCACGATCTTCTGGCGGGCGGAGTTGAGCGACCCCTCGGGCAGGTGCTCGCCGATCAGGTCGATCGCCGCCACGAGGGCTTTGGCCTCGAGGGGAAGCAGCCGCGCCGGCCGCGCGAAGTTGTCGCCGTAGGGCTCGGGATCGACCTCGATCTGATCGCCCTGGATCTCGGCGTAGAGCACGTATGAGCCGCCGCCGAAGTTGACGACGTTCAGCACGTCCACGTCCTGGCGCAGCTCTTGATCGGAGATCTGCAGCGTCTCGCCCAGCTCGCTGACGTCGAGCTTGCGGCCCTCGCGCGCGGCGTCGATCAGGAGCCCGGCGAGGGTGACCAGCCGGGCGAAGCGCTCCGGGCGGATCGGCGACTCGTGACCCTCGTCGTCGTCCTCCTCCTCGGCGCGACGGCGCTTCGAGGCGCGCTTGCCCAGCTCGGGCGGCCGGGCGTGGCGCTCGATCACGACCTCCAGTCGCTCCCGAGCCTCCGCCGCCAGCTCCTCCGGGCCCTCGATGCTCGCCTGGTCCTCGAGTCCGAGCAGCCAGGACACCATCTGCCGGGAGTCCGCGTAGTCGGTCTCGAAGATGACGCCGCCCTCGGTCTCCGACACCTCTCCGGCGTGTCCGAAGTGGCGCAGGGCCAGCCAGTCGATGCGGTCGGATAGGCGGATGCGCGCGCGACCGATCGTGTCGCCGAGCTGCCAGTCGGTGCGGGTGGCGTAGATCCGCGGGTCGAACTCCTCCGGGCGATTGAAGTCGTGCTCGGCCTTTGAGGAATAGCCGACCTTGCCGCGGATGCGCGACACCCGGAACACCCTCATGTCGTCGCGCTCGTGCGAGTAGCCGATCAAATAGAACTGCCCGCCCCGGTACAGCAGGTGGTACGGGTCGACCTTGCGGCGCTCCTCGGCGTCCCGGCCGATCGTGTAGTACTCGAAGAGGATCGTCTTGCGGCGGAAGATCGCGGTCTCCACCTTGGACAGCCGCTGCGACAGCCCGCGTCCGCCGGCCCCGGCGGTGACGGCGAGCGCGACGCTGCGCTGCTCGGGCGCGTCGAGCGGGGAGGGCTTGCCCCAGGACAGCTGCTGGAGGGCCAGGCGCAACGGCTCGGCGTAGGCAAACTCGCCGTCGAGCAGCTGCAGCGACATCCGCAGGGCGCCGAGCTCCTCGTCGGTGAACTCGACGGCCGGCAGGTAGAAGTTCTCGGGCGGAAGGGAGTAGTTCTCGGCCTCGTAGTAGCCCTCGGCCGGCTTGTCGACCTTGAGGTGGATGCCCAGCGAGTCGAGCTCCGCGCGGTCGGCGTAGAAGCGACGGGCGAACGCCTCGTCGTTCATCTGCGAGTAGCCCTCAACGTCCTGCTTGATCTCGAGGGCGGACACGGGACGTCGCTCCGCCATCAGGAACGAGATCAGGCTGAGCTGGCGGATGAGCTTCTCTGTGTCCTTGGCCATGGATTCACGAGGATAAGCGGGAAACCTGGCCGTCGCGCCCCTTTGCCGGTTGGCGCCCGCTATTTACGGGGGTTTGACCCCGGTCAGGCGGCGCGATTGGCGCGCGGCGCGAAGTAGGCCGAGGTGGAGATCCCGCGGTCGAACTCCGACCAGCGGGCGCCATCGGCCAGCGCCTTCTCGATGCGGTCGAAGCTCCCCAGGTTGCCGCCCAGGTTGTCGATGAAGTGGACGAGGGTGGCCTCGCGCGTGCACGGGACCACGGGGCTGCCGTGCTCGAGCTTGCCGTGGTGGCTGAGGATGATGTGAAGCAGGGAGTCGGCATCCTCGGCCGGGAAGCCGGGGATCTCCTCGATCGCGCGGCGCACGGTGTAGTAGCCGAGCGGGATCTCGCCGAGCAGCTTGCCGGCGTCGGTGAGCTCGATGGCGCCGTTGCGCGACGCGTAGGCCTCGACCTTGCCGATGTCGTGCAGGAGCGCCCCGGTGACCGCCACGTCGCGGTCGATGCCGGGGAAGGTGGCGGCCAGGGCGCTCACGCCCTGGGCCACCGAGAGGCAGTGCTCGAGCAGCCCGTGACGGTAGGCCTGGTGGTAGTACTTGGCCGCGGGGGCCTCGTGGTAGACGCGGCCGGTGTCGGTGGAGGGACCGATCAGCCGGGCCAGCAGCTGGCGCAGGTGGGGGCGCTGGATCGTGCCCGCGAGTTCGCGCAGGTCGGCGGCCATCTGCTCGTAGGGGATGGGCGGTCCCTCGGTGAGGTCGGCCAGGTCGTACTCGCCCTCCACCGCTCCGCGCAGCCGCTTGACCGTGAGCGTGGCCCCGTAGCGCTCGTCCACGGTGTAGCGGCCGAGGACCCGGACGACTGAGCCGCTCGGGCAGAGCGGCGCGAGCACCTCGACCTCGTCCCAGACCACTGCCTCGACGCTGCCCGTGAGGTCCCCGAGCTGGAGCTTGATGAAGCTCTCACCGTTGCGCTTCTGGCGCTGGGAGTGGCTGCGCACGACGAAGATGGAGTCCACGTCCTGGCCGTTCGCGAGGTCGCGAACGAAGCACCGGGAGGGGATCAGGGTGGGCTGGTCCATCGGGAACTCGAAGGTAGACCTGGACTCGGACGGGATAGCCTGCACGCAGATGGAGTCGCCCCCCACCATCATTTCCTGACATGGGCGTGCTGGTGACCGGTGGCACCGGGGCCCTCGGCAGCGCCGTCGTGACGGAGCTGCTCGACGCCGGCTACGCCTGCACGGTCACCTGGATAGTCGACCGCGAGCGCGAGCGGGCACAGGACGAGTTCGGCGGCCGAGCCGTGCTCGTGGAGGCCGACGTGTCCGACGGCGCTGCCGCCGCGGAGGCGGTGAGGCAGGTGGAGGACCTGGAGGCGGTGGTCAACCTCGTGGGTGGGTTCGACTCCGGCCCGCTCGTGCACGAGACCGAGGCCGACGACTTCTTTCGCATGCACAGCCTGAACCTCGCGCCCGCGTTCCACCTGGCCCACGCCGCGATGCCGCGGCTGATCGAGCGCGGCGGCGGCGCCTTCGTGGGGGTGTCGGCCCAGGCCGCGCTCAAGCCGTTCCCGGGAGCCGCCGGCTACGTGAGCGCCAAGGCCGCCGTGCTCGCGTTCGTGCAGGCTCTCGACGCGGAGTACAAGTCCCACGGGATTCGCTGCAACGCGATCTTGCCGAGCGTGATCGACACGCCCGCCAACCGCGAGGCGATGCCGGACGCCGACTGGTCGAAGTGGGTCCAGCCGGCGGAGATCGCCAAGGTCGTGCGCTTCCTCGTCTCTGACGACTCGAAGCCCACGACCGGCGCGGCCGTACCGGTCTAGGCGCCGCGCCCGCCGTAGTACTCGAGCGTGAGGCGCCCCAGCTTCTTGGTGACCCCGGCGTTCTGGAGCGCCCCCAGGGGCGCGCCGATCAACGGCACGTAGCGGCCGGCGTAGCGCCGGGCGAGCCGCTTGGCCAGGTACTTGGCCAGCCGCATGTGGAGAGCATCCGTGTTGCGGCTGGAGATCGCCTTCTCCACCGCCGCCTGCGCGAGGCGCTTGCCCACGCCGTCGAGCGCCGCCCGCGCCTCCGCCGGCGTCTCGTAGAGCCCCTGCAGCGCCAGGTACTCCGCCGGCCGCATCGGATGGTTGGGGTCGTAGCCGTGTGCAGCGGCGATGTAGAACACCATGCGGCTCTGGATCCAGAGCAGCGCCACCACGTCGGGTGCGACCGTGAACACCCCGCCCAGGCCGAGCGCCCCGCCCTCGAGCCGCGCGAGCCGCACGTGCTTTCGGTAGGCCACCTTGGCCAGGTGCTCCGGCGTGTGCCCCGGGCCCGCCACACGCACCCACTCCTCGGCCTGCGGTGCGAAACGCTCGGCGGCGGCGAGGGCGATGTACTCCGGCGCCCGGTCGGGTTCGGCCAGGATCCGGTTCCAGAGCGACTGGGGCGGACGCCCGATGTGCTCGATGTGCTCGTCGCCGGGGACGACTGTCTTCGTGTCTGTCAACTAGGCCTCTTCGGAGTCATTGGGTGACGTAGCCTTGTGCGGATTGCCCGGCGTGCGGCCGGGTATTCAAAGGATTGACCCTTGTCAGAAAGGTAGGGACCCATGGCTACCCAGACTTCACCTCGGCACGGCATCCTGAGCGACGAGCTCAGCGAGGAGCGCGAGCAGCTCATCGAGATGCTCCACAAGGCGTACTGGATGGAGATCGAGACGGTGATGAGCTACATCGCCAACTCGATCAACCCCGACGGCGTCCGCGCCCAGGAGATCATCGAGTCCCTGGAAGAGGACATCATGGAGGAGCTGGGACACGCCCGTCAGTTCGGCGAGCGCATCAAGGAGCTCTACGGCGTGGTGCCGGGCTCGCTCGACTTCAGCGCCGAGCAGTCCTTCCTCCAGCCTCCGGGAGAGCAGACCGACATCGTCCACGTGATCAAGGGCGTGATCGAGGCCGAGGGCGGAGCGATCGAGCACTACAACCAGATCATCGAGTTCTGCGAGGGCAAGGACCCGGTGACCCAGGACATGGTCATCGCGATCCTCCACGACGAGGAGGGCCACCGGCGCCTGTTCGAGGGCTTCCTGCGCGAGTACGAGCTGGAGGGCCTCGCCTAGAGCAGCTCGGCCAGCAGCACGGCCGTCCCGAACACCGCGGCCACGGCCGCCACCGCACCCACCACTGCGGTGGGCGGGCCGCCGTGGATGCCGGTCTCGTGCACGGCCGCGTGGCCCTTGCCGCGGGCCAGCAGCCAGCGGTTGACCGGGAAGGCCACCATGCCGGCCACCACCAGCGCCACCGCGAGGCTGCCCCAGAAGAGCACGTCGCCCACTCCGGCCTCGAGCGCGCCGGGAATCACCAGCATGATCAGGTTGTCCACCACCTCCATCGTGGCGATGGAGAGCGTGTCGGAGGCGAGCGCGATCGGCACCACCACGGCCAGCGCGAGGCCGGCCCGCAGCAGCGGCAGGCTGGTGAGGGCATAGCCAAACAGGAAGGCGAGGGCCACGGCGAGCGCGATCGTGCCCCAGTCCGAGAAGCCGAGCGCGGTCCCGATGATCATGCCGAGGACTTCGCCGATGGCACAGCCGGTAAGACAGTGGAGGGTGGCGCTGAGGGCCATCCCGTCGAGCGCGCGGCCGCTCGTGGGCATCGGACCGTGGTGATGGTGTGCTGAGGCTTCCACGCCCCCTAGCCTACCGTACCCCTAGGGGGTATTAGACGGGCTACCGTGACCGCCCCGGTGGCCATTGACCGAACACGAGTCCGCGAGCTGTCGGCTCGCGAGCTTGCCGCGCTGGACGAGCGCACCCAGCGCTCGAGTGAGCTGCTGCGCCGCGCCCGCCGGGTGCTGCCCGGCGGAGTCGTCTCCTCGTTCCAGGTGCGCGACCCCTGGCCGGTTTACGTGGAGCGGGGCGAGGGCCCGCGGGTTTGGGACCTCGACGGCAACGAGTACGCCGACTTCCACAACGGCTTCAGCGCGATGATCCAGGGCCATGCCCACCCGGCCATCGGAGCGGCGATCGCAAGGCGCCACGCGCTCGGGACCCACTTCGCCGCCACCTCGGAGGACGCAGTGGCGGTGGCCGAGGAGCTGGCACGGCGCTTCGGGCTGCCGCTCTGGCGCTTCGCCAACTCCGGCACCGAGGCCACCATGACCGCCGTCCGCATCGCCCGGGCCCACACGGGCCGCGACCACGTGCTCAGGATGGCCGGCAGCTATCACGGCCACCACGACGTGGCGATGGCCGGCGCGTCGGCCGGCGTGCCCCGCGCGGTGGCCGAGCAGGTCCACACCGTCGACTTCAACGACGCGCCCGGGCTCGAGGCGCGCCTCGAGGAGCTGGCTCGCGCCGGGCGGTCGGCCGCCTGCGTGATCATGGAGCCGGCGATGACCAGTCGCGGTCTGGTGCTGCCCGAGGCCGGCTACCTCGAGGCGGTGCGCGACCTCACCCGCCGCCACGGCGCGCTGTTGATCTTCGATGAGGTCAAGACCGGCCTGACCGTCGCGCCGGGCGGAGCCACGGAGCGCTTCGGCGTGACTCCGGACATGGTCACCCTGGCCAAGGCCCTCGGCGCGGGCCTGCCCAGCGGGGCGATCGGAATGACCGAGGAGACTGCTCGGATCATCGAGGACGGCCGCCTGCGCCAGCTCGGCACGTTCAACGGCAATCCGCTCGGCATGGCCGCGGCGCGGGTGAGCCTGTTCGAGATCCTCGTCCCAGAGGCCTACGACCGCCTGGAGAGCCTGGGCGCGGTCATGACCGAGGGCTGCGGGATGTGGCCGGTCACCGTGCTCGGCGGCAAGGGCAGCCTGGGCCTCGGCGGCGATGCGGAGTTGTCGGAGCTCGTATGGACCTATCTCATGAATCGCGGCGTCTACACCACCCCCGGCCGCGGGCCGGAGTGGAACCTCACGGTGGCCCACACCGATGCCGAGGTCGAGCGCTACCTCGCGGCGCTGGGGGAGCTGGTGGCTGAGCTCACGTGACGACGGTGCGGCTCTGCTCGCGCATGAACTGGGGCAGGTAGTAGGGCCCCAGGCCGCCCTTGCCCGTGGAGCCGCTCGACTTCCAGCCACAGAACGTCTGGGTTCCGGGCCAGGCGCCGGTGGTGGCCCCGGCGCGGCGGTTCACGTACACGACCCCCGCCTGGATCGTGTCGAGGAAGCGCTCCTGCTCCGACCCGTCCTCGCTGAAGATCCCTGCCGTGAGCCCGTAGGCGGGCGCGTTGGCCTCGGCAATGGCCTCGTCGAGCGAGGCCACGCTGGAGACGGTGACGAAGGGGAGAAACAGCTCGTCGCGCTCGAGACGATGTCCCGCGGGAAGGCCGCTCACCACGGTGGGCTCGACGAACAGGCCGGGCAGGTCGGGCCGTCCGCCGCCGGCCGCGAGTGTGCCGTCACGCTCGCCGTCGGCGGCGGCCGCCTCGAAGCGATCGACGCTGCGCTCGTTGACCACCGGGCCTAGGAAGGCCTCGGCGTCGGACGGGTCGCCGGCGGCCAGCCCGCGGGTGAAGTGGGCCAGCCGCTCCACGAACTCGTCGTGCACGGAGTCCACGACCACCGCGCGCGAGCAGGCGCTGCACTTCTGTCCCGACAGACCGAAGGCCGCGCGGGCCACCCCCTCGGCGGCCTTGTCGAGATCGGCGGCCGCGGTGACGATCGCCGGGTTCTTGCCACCCATCTCGGTGAGAGCCGGGCGGGCGAAGGGCCCCTCCTGCATGCGGCGCGCGATCCAGCGGCCCACCTCCGCCGAGCCGGTGAAGGCCACGCCGTCGACCGGCGCCTCCACGAGAGTGCGCCCGGTGTCGGGTCCCCCGTGGATGACGTTCAGGACGCCGGCGGGCAGGCCCGCGCTGACCGCGATCTCGGCCAGGATCGTGCCCGTCCAGGGTGTCTCCTCGGAGGGCTTGAGCACGACGGTGTTTCCGGCGATGAGCGCAGCGGCGGTCATGTTCACCGCCAGGGCCGCGGGGAAGTTGAAGGGCGCGATCACCGCGAAGACGCCGTACGGACGCAGGACATCGGTGTTGCGCTCGTCGTCGACGAAGCTGGCGAGCGGCATCACGTAGCCGTCGTTTCGCTCCATGAGGTCGGCATAGGTGGTGATGAGGTCTACGGCCTCCTGCACCTCGGCGATCGACTCCGTGCGGGTCTTGCCCGCCTCCAGGCTGGCCACGGCCGCGAGCTCGAGATGCCGGTCGCTGATGCCGCTCGCCACAGCGCGAAGCCGCGCGCAGCGCTCTTCGAACGGGGTCGTGCGCCAGGCGCCGGCTGCCGATCGGGCGGCCTCCACGGCGCGCTCGACCAGTTCCGGGCCCGCGGCCCGCGCGCGGCTGGCCACCTGGCCGTCAACCGACGGGTCGCGCCGGTCGAAGGACTCGCCCTCGGAGACCGTCTCGCCGCCCACCAGGTGCGGCAGCGGGTTGCCCCCGCCGGCCGCGCGCGCCTCGGCCAACCGCTCCTCGAACTCGGCGCCGGTCTCGTCCGAGCCGAGCGCACCGCTCGTGTAGGTGAAGCGCGTGCTCACCGCGGCGCGCCGCCGTTGAGCGCCCCCGACACCCAACGCTGAAACTCGCCGATCAGCTCCTCACTCGGCAGCAGCAGCCGCCCGTGCTCGAACGCCCCCGAGCCCATGCCGCGCTGCACCGACTCCACCAGCGTCCGGTCTTCGGCGCCCACCTGATCGTCGAGCGCGAGATAGTCGGCGATCCAGTCCGAATCGGCGTCGGCTCCGAAGAAGTAGTCGAGGAAGCCGTCGGTGCGGTCCGGCCCAACCGGCACGAGCGGGCCGATCGAGATGTTCGCGCGGCCGGGCATCACGTTGACCTTGATGCTCGGCCAGATCATGTGGAACTGGCCCTCCACGCCGCCGTTCGTGTCGTAGTGGTCGTTGCGCGGCGTTTCGCGCGCCTGCGCGTAATGGGTGGCGAACGTGGGGTGACTCTCCAGGCGATAGGCCTCGTCGCCCACGTCGATCACGTCGCTGAAGCTCGGGTGCGCCACCGCGCAGTGGTAGCACTCGAGGTAGTTCTCCACCGCGACCTTCCAGTTGGCCTCGAGCGAGTAGGCGGCGCGGGTGTGAAAGGTGAGCGCGTCCACGTCGAGGCCCGCGTCGCGGACCAGGTCGGGCAGCGTGCCGAGGGTGTCGGCCAGCGGAGCGGCCTCGTGGTCGGCGTTGACGAACACGAACGGACCCCAGGTGTCCACCTGCGCCGGGCGCAGGCCGAGCGCGTCGCGGTCGAAGCCCGGGATCGGCGTCGGAGCGCGGGGCCGCGCGCAGGGTTCCGTCGAGCGCGTAGGTCCATGCGTGGTAGTGACACTGCAGCGTGCTGCACGGGCCGGAGCCGCTCACCACCTCGGCACCGCGGTGGCGACACACGTTCACGAAGGCCCGCAGCTCGTCCTCGCGGTCGCGGACCACCACGAGCGGCACGTTGCCGGTGCGCAGGGTGAAGTAGGAGCCGGGCTGCGGCAGGTCACCCATGTGCCCCGCGTATTGCCAGCTGCGCTCGAACAGACCCTCGCGCTCGCGGTCGAAGACCTCGACGTCGGTGTACCAGGTGTAGGGCAGGGTGTCGGTCATGAGCTCTCCATCGCGACGGTGGCGGGCCTGACAGCGTGGCAGGCCGGAAGCATCTTCGGGTCCACGGTGCGGCACTGCTCCTCGATGCCGAGCCGGCTCGCCTCGCCCGATTCCACGAGCGGGCAGCGCGGGTGGAAGCGACAGCCGTCGGGGATGCGGGTGGGGTCGGGCGCCTCGCCGGTGAGGATCTGCTGCTCCATCTCCTTCAGTTCGGGGACCACCGAGAGCAACGCGCGTGTATAGGGGTGGCGCGGAGCATTCAGCAGCTCCTCTGTCGGACCCTCCTCGATGATCCGGCCGAGGTACATCACGGCCACACGGTCGGCGATGTTCCAGGCAAGGCCCAGGTCGTGGGTCACCACGAGGATGCCCACACCCGTCTCGCGAACGAGCTGCAGCATCAGGGCGAGGATCTCGCCCCGCACGGAGGCGTCGAGGCTGGAGACCGGCTCGTCGGCCACCAGCAGGCTGGGCTCGAGCACCATCGCGCCCGCGATGATCACGCGCTGGCGCTGGCCGCCTGAGAGCTCGTAGGGGTAGGTGGTGAAGAAGCGCTCGGGCGGGCGCAGGCCGGCGCGTGAGAGCGCCTGGGCCACGAGTTCCTCCTCGTTGCCCTTTATGCGCTGGATCCTGAGGCCCTCGGCCACCGCCTCGTAGATCGTCTGGCGCGAGTTGAGCGCGCCGGAGGGGTCTTGAAAGATCAGCTGGGCGGTGCGGCGGTGCTCGCGCAGTGAGCGGCGATCGTGGCGCAGCGTCTCGCCGCGGACGACGACCTCGCCGCTGAGCGGCTGCTCGAGGCCGAGAATCGTTCGCGCGAGCGTCGTCTTGCCGCAGCCCGACTCGCCCACCAGCGCCAGCACTTCGCCGCTGCGCATGTCCAGGCTGACGCCGTCCACGGCACGCGCGACGCGCCTCCGGGATTTGAACTGCACGCGCAGGTCGCGCACCTCGAGCAACGGGATGTCGTTCATGTCTTGAAGGGTGATCCGGGGGCATGAACACAGGCCGCGGAGCGGCCGGGACCGGCCGGCCACAGCTCGACCGCGGTCGAGGAGCAGCCGTCGAGCGCCGACTCGCAGCGTGGGTGGAACGGACAGCCGCTGGGGAGCAGCCGAGGATCGGGAGGGTCGCCGGAGAGACCGGACGGCTTCATGCGGAAGGCCGAGTCGCCGATCACCGGGAAGGCCGCTTTGAGGGCGCGGGTGTACGGATGCTCCGGTGCCTGTAGAACCTCGGCGCTCGGGCCCTCCTCCACGATGCGGCCGGCGTACATCACCGCGATCCGGCTACAGACGTCGGCCAGCGTGGAGAGGTCGTGGGTGATGAAGATGATGGCCAGCCCCAGACGCTCCTGCAGCTCCTCGAGCAAGCGCAGCACCTGCGCTTGGACCATCACGTCCAGCGCCGTGGTGGGCTCATCGGCGATCAGCATGCGCGGGTCGCACGCCAGCGCCAGACCGATCAGCACGCGCTGGCGCTGGCCGCCCGACAGCTGGTGTGGGTAGTCGCGCGCGCGACGCGCGGGCAGCCCCACGAGCTCGAGCAGCTCGGCCACGCGGGTGTTGACCTTGCCGTTGCCCTTGGAATGCAGTCGGATCGCCTCGCCGATCTGATCGCCCACCCGCTGCACCGGGTTCAGCGTGTGCAGGGCGCCCTGGAAGACGATGGCGAGGTCGGTCCAGCGCACCGCCCGCAGGCGCCCCGGCTTCATGTCCATGACATTCTCGCCGTCGAGCAGCACTTCGCCGGTCACCTCGGTACCACTCGGCAACAGGCGAAGCAGAGCGCCGCCCAGTGACGACTTGCCGCAGCCCGACTCGCCCGCGAGGCCCAGGGTTTCGCCCACGCCGAGCTCCAGGTCCACGCCGCGCACCGCGGGTACCGGCGCGCCGCTTGTCCGGTAGGTCACGTGCAGGTCACGCACCGACAACAGCGGGCCTCCCGCCACGGGTGCCGGCTCGGCGTTCACGACGCGCTCACCTGCGCTGGTCCCGCAGCCGGGGGTCGAGGATCTCCTCCAGCGCCGTGCCCGCAGAGGGTGAAGGCGATCACCACGATCATGATCCCGATGCCCGGCGGAAGGATGTACCACCACGCCTCGAGGGTGACTGCGCCCGCCTCGAAGGCGTCGTCGAGCATCTTGCCCCAGGAGGGGTTCGACGGATCGCCCAGGCCGAGGAACGAGAGCGTGGCCTCGGAGAGGATCACCACCGGCACCGTGAGCGTGGTGTTGGCGAGGATCAGGGGAGAGACGTTGGGCAGGATGTGGCGCGACATAAGGTGCCAGTTGGAGCCGCCGAGTGCGCGGCTGCGGTCGACGTAGTCGCGCTCTCGCAGCGTGAGCACCTGTGCGTGGATCAATCGTGCGGTCTGCGGCCAGGAGGTGATTCCGATCACGAGAATGATGTTCCTCACCGACGGTCCGAGGATCGCGGCCAGCACGATCGCCAGGAAAAGAAACGGGATCACAAGGAACCACTCGGTCACCCGCATCAGGAGGCCGCCGGGCCAGCCGCCGAAGAAGCCGGCGGTGATGCCCACCAGTGACCCGATCACCACGGCCATCACAGTGGCGGCCAGACCGACCAGCAGGCTGATGCGCGCACCCCAGATGAACTGGGTCATCACGCTGCGCCCGAAGTTGTCGGTGCCGAGCGGGCCGAATTCGGACGGATTCGCAAAGACCGGGTTGTCGGTGGTGTTGATCGCCTTGAGCCCCTCGGAATCCGCCAGGAGCGGCGCGGCGAGTGCCATCAGCACGATGGCGACCAGGAGGATTAGGCCGACCATTCCGGGCCGGTGCCCGCGGTACTCCCGCCAGGCGCTCGCGAGCGCGCGCCGGCGCCGCTCCCAGGTGATCCTGCGGGGAGAAGGGGCAGCTACGGCGCTCACGAAGTGCGCACCCGCGGATCGAGGTAGGCGTACAGCATGTCGGCGACGAAGTTGAAGAAGATCACCGCCGCGCTGAACACGAGAAACATGCCCTGTAGCGTGGGCAGGTCGGGCCCCTTGATCGCCTCGTAGCTGGCGAGTCCGAGGCCGGGCCAGGAGAAGATCGTCTCGACGGCGATGGCGCCGGAGAGCACGAAGCCGAAGTTGATCGCCAGCAGGGCCACCACGGGCAGCAGCGCGTTCGGCACAGCGTGGCGGTTGCGGACCAGCACGTCACGCAGGCCCTTCGCGCGTGCGAGCACGAGGTAGTCCTCGCGCATCGTGTCGAGCAACGAAGAGCGCATGACGATCGCGTACTCCCCCAGGTAGGCGAGCGTCAGCGTGAGCGCCGGCAGGAACATGTGCTGCGCCTGGTCGGTGAGCTTCGCGAACCCCGTGGCGGTCGACGCCGGATCCACTAAGCCTCCGACCGGGAATAACCCGAGACCCACGGCCAGGGTCGTCAACAGGAGCATCCCGAGCCAGAAGTCCGGCATCGAGTAGGTGGCTATCGAGAAGCCCGTGACCGAGTAGTCGGTCTTCGTGCGTCTTCGCCAGGCCGCGGCGATCCCGAGCAGGATCCCGAATACCCCCGATAGCACCGCCGAGATGCCCACCAGCGCGATCGTCGGCCCGGCCTTGCGCTTGATCTCGTCCCAGACCGGCTGGTTGTTGGTGTAGGAGCGGCCGAAGTTGAGCGTGGCCGTCTGTTTGAGATACGACACGAACTGGGCCCCGGTGGACTTGTCGAGGCCGAACTGCTTCGTGAGCTCAGCCCTCTGTGAGGCGCTCAGGTTCCGGCCGCGATACAGGTTCGCCACCGGATCCGACTCCACCACCCGGAACAGGAAGAAGTTGAAGCAAATGACGAATATGAGCGTCGCCAGCGACGCCAGAACCTTGCCTGTGACGAAGCGGGCGCTCACTCCCGTTCGTCGGCGCTGCGGCGCCGCGTGATCACGAACGCGCCGATCGCGAGCGCGAGCAGCGCGACCACGACGATGGCGATGATGCCCCCGCTCCCTCCACCGCCGTCATCACCGCCACTCGCCGAGGCGGACACGGGCTTCAGGCGGGCGTAGGTCGGCGACGTGTTGGAGTAGAGCACCGGGCCGGTCTCCGCGGGCTGCTTGATCCACCCGGTGAAGCGGTCGTTCACGTACGCCTGTGTGTCGGGCTCGGTGTAGAGCGTGTTGTAGACGCCCCATTGCGCCTGGCGCTTGAGCATCTCGTGCACGATCTCCACGCGCTTGCCCTCATCCAGCTCGACCTTCTGCTGCTCGTAGAGCTTGTCGTACTCCGGATCGCAGTAGTTGGCGTCGTTGTAGAGCGGGGAGCTCGCCTCCTTCGTGATCTGGTCGCAGGTGAAGTAGGAGAGCATCGGGTCCGGGTCCACGAACGGCGTCCAGCCCCATGCGAAGATGTCGTAGTCGCCCTTGGCGATGATCGTGGTGAGCTGGCTGTCATCGGTGACCTTCTCGGTCGTGGCGATCCCGATCTCGTCCAGCCAGCCGGTGAAGAACTCGGCGATGGGGCGTGCGTTGATGCTGTCGGAGCGCACCATGTAACTGAAGTTGAGCGGCTGGCCCCCGCCCGGCATCTCGCGAACGCCGTCGCCGTCGGTGTCCTTGTAACCGGCGTCCTCGAGGATCTGCTTGGCCTTCTCGAGGTCGAAGTCCGGCACGTCCGCCGGCTCGAGCTCAGGGGCCCACTGCGGGTTGGGCGATGTGCTGAGCGTCTCGGAGGGGGTGCCGAGTCCCCCGAGCGCACGCTTGACGATCGTGTCCCGGTCGATCGCGTGGCCGATCGCGGTGCGCACCTTCGGGTCGAGCAGGGCGGGGTGCGGCTTCTTCAGGCCGTCGCCCCCGTTGATTGCGATCTCGCCCATCGCTCCCTGGTAGCCCTCGACCGTGGTGATGCTGTCGTCCTGCTCGAGCTGCTTGAAGGCGGTCGACGGGATGTCCTGAGCGGCGTCGAGCTCGCCGGTCTTCAGCGCGGCCACCATTGCGTCGGGGTTGTTGAACTTGCGCAGCACGACCTTGTCCACGGCCGGCTTGCCGCCCCAGAAGTTCGGGTTGGCCTTGAAGCGCGCGAACTGTCCCTTCTCGTACTTCTCGAGCACGAACGGGCCAGAGCCCACCGGGTCCTCGCCCGGGTAGTCCGTCGCGCTCGTCGGCTGAGAGCTTGCCCCAGATGTGCTTGGGCAGGATGTAGACGTCCATCACCGGCAGCTTCGGATCCGGCACCTTCGAGGTGATCACGAGCGTGGTGTCGTCCTTCGCCACGGCGTCGAGGTTCTGCGTGGTCGCGGAGTGGTTGATCCACTCCTCATCGCGCGACGTGTTGACCGTCCAGGCCACGTCCTCGGCGGTGAGCGGCTTGCCGTCCGACCACTTCATGCCGGGCCGCAGCTTGTAGGTCCAGGTCTTGCCGTCGTTCGAGCTCTCCCAGGACTCGGCCAAGCCGGGGATCACCGCGAAGTCCTTGGCCGCCTTGTCCGTGAGCGTGGCGTACTGGATGTTCCACGCCTCGTAGGCAGCCACGGTGACGCCGATGAGAGGGTTCATGCTGTCGATCCCCTGGGGATCGCCGACGTCGAAGACCACGCCCGTACCGCCGCCCACCGGCTCGCCGTCCTCCTGGCTCTGGGCCGCTACCGCCGTGAGTCCCACCAACACGGCCATAGACGCTGCGGCCACGGCCAGCTTCCCCCGAAACAGCTTCACGCGAGTCCCCCTCGGCGGTCCATTGAACGAATTGGCGCACTCTCTCACGGCTTTAGATGAGATTCCAGTTAAGGAAGCGTTCGAGTCGCCGGTAGAAGTCGAGCTGGGGGCCGGCCCGCAGCAGGCCGTGGCCCTCGGTCGGGTAGGTCACGTACTCGAAGGTCTTGCCGAGCTCGCGCAGGCGGGTCACCAGTTGCTCGGACTGCTTCGGGCTCACGCGCTCGTCCTTCTCGCCGTGGGCGATCAGCAGTGGGACCTCCACGTTCTCGAGGCGGTGGTAGGCCGATCCGGCTCGGTAGGCGTCCGGCGCGGATGCCGGCGTGCCCATCATGCGCTCGAGGTCCTGCACGCCGTCGCGGTCGCCCTGGGCCCAGGAGGTCACGATGTCGCAGTCGCCGTACTTGCAGACCGCGCAGCGGAAGCGCCCTTCCGGGTCGTCGGTGACCGAGAGGAGGGCCAGGTACGAGCCGTAGCTCGCTCCGAAGATCCCGAGCCGGCCCGAATCCACCCAGTCGAGCGAGCGCAGATAGTCGGCGGCGGCCAGGCAGTCGCGGGTGTCCTCGGTGCCCCACACGCCGTGGTTGGCCCGCTCGAACTCTCGCCCGTAGCCGGTGGAGCCGCGGAAGTTCGGGGCCAGCCACGCGTAGCCGCGGTCGACGAAGTACTGCGCGTGGCCGTCCCATTCGTCGCCGTAGAACATCGTGGGACCGCCGTGGGGATAGACCACGGCGGGCACGGGGCTCCCGAGCGGCGTGTCGCGCGGGCGCATCAGGAAGGCCGGGATCTCGAGGCCGTCGAAGGAGGGGAAGGTCACGTGCTCGAGCTCGGCGTACGGGGCCGTCCGCACGCTCACCGGCGCGGGCGCGTGCCGCGCGGCCGGCTCGGATCCCGGCGTGACGATGCGCAGCTCGGGCGGGGTTGCGTGGTCCTCGTAGCCGGCGACCAGGGCTCCCGACGCCGTCCACCGCGGGCTGCTCCACATTCCCCCCTCGGCCACCACCTCGGCCTCTCCCGACTGCGCGTCCACCAGCACGAGGTCGAAGCAGTTGCGCCGGCCACGGGTCACGGCAAGCCGCCGGCCGTCGGGGTGCCAATCGATCTCGACGTGGTCCGCCCCCGCTTCGGTGAGCTGTCGCTCGCCGGAGCCGTCCCGGCCCACCAGATGTAGCTCGTAGAAGCCGCTGCGCTCCGAGGCGAAGGCGATCAACTCGCCGTCGGGCGACCACGCCGGCTCGCGGTCGTGCATGCGGGGAGTGCCGGTAAGCGCCCGTACCTCGCCGCCGTCCACCGCAGCCACCCGGATCTCGCTGCGGTTGAGATCCCCGCGGGGATAGAAGACGTAGGCCACCTCACCGCCGTCGGGCGATACCGCAGCCTCGCCCTCGTCGCCGCGCGACTCGAGCTCGCCGTGCTCGGTGGCCAGACGGCGGGGCCAGGCGTCGCGCGCGGCCGTCACCGCCAGCCGGTGCGTGTCCTCGCGCTCCACGCCGATCACGAGCCGGCCGTCGCCGCACCACACCGGGCTCGACCCCTCCACGAGGCGCCGCGGGGGGCCGCCGCCGGTGGGGGCCAGGCACACGTGGCCCTCGTCGACGTAGGCCACGAGAGTGCCGTCCGGCGACAGCCGCGGCTCGGTGTCCTCCCAGAACGGGGCCGGGTCCCGACCTGTGGTGAGGCGCTGGGGAACGCTGTCCCCGTCGAGGTCGAGCAGCCATACGTCGGAGGTGTCGGCGTCCTGGATGAACGTGCCCACCGTGCGATCGGCACCGACGGTGAGCGAGCGCGGCCGCGGCGTCGCGGCCACGGCCTCGAGGCGCCAGTGGCGCGGCGGCCTCAAGTCCTTGCGCGGCTGAGCGAGCACGCCCTCGTGCTCGTCGCGCCCCACCCAGATCGATCCCGACTCAGCCATGCAACCCCTCCTCGATGCCGGTGAGCGTCTCAGCCACCAGGGAGCCGATCCGCTCGAGGTCGTAACCACCCTCCTGGACCACCACGGTCGGCAGGCCGAGCGCCCCCAGGCGGCGTCCGGCCTCGCGAAAGCCCGCGCCCGTGACCTCGAGCGGGCTCTCCGGATCGCCGCCCGCAGCATCCACGCCCAGGGCCACCACCAGCCGCCGGGCTCCGCCGTCGGCGGCCCACGCGGCGAGGCCGGCCACCGCTGCCAGCCATTCCTCGTCGTCGCTGCCGGGAGCCAGGGTCACGTTGCGGTTGGCCCCTTTCCCGCCGTTCGCGCCCTCTTCGTCGCCGAAGCCCAGCAGGTGCGGAAACCAGCCGGCAGCGGGGTCGACGTGAACCGAGCCCGTCAGCACGCCGGGGTCCTCGTAGAAGATCGACTGCGTGCCGTTGCCGTGGTGGGCGTCGACGTCGATCACCGCCACCCGTTCGCCGCCGCGATCGCGCAGGCGGGCCGCGGCGGCGGCCGTGTTGTTGAGGTAGCACGAGCCGCCGAACGCGCGCCGGGTCACGTGGTGCCCAGGCGGCCGGCAGCAGGCGTAAGCGGCGGGCGAGCCGTCGAGGACGAGGTCGGCGGCGGTGACCGCCGTGTCGAGAGCCGCGCGTGCGCCCTCCCACGTGCCCGGCCCGATCAGGGTCATCGTGTCGTACGCGTACAGGCCGGCCCGTGCGGTGGCGGCGGTCGGCTCGAACGGCCGATGGTGGTCGCCCAGCAGACCGGCGTGCGCGAACAGATAGGGCACAACCCGGTCCTGCCCGGGGTCGTCGGGGAGACCGGCGGCCTCCCAGTCCTCCCAGGCCCGTCGCAGGTAGGCCGCCAGGTCGTCGTCGTGGACGGCCAGCATCGCGTCGTCGGGCTGCGAGCGGGCGTCGACGACGCTCGCCTCCCGGTCGGTCAGCGCGGCCCGAATCCGTTCCGCGCGCTCCGGCACCTCGGTCCCCGC
The DNA here is from genome assembly GCA_963826165.1 of uncultured Thermoleophilaceae bacterium. Lineage (GTDB taxonomy): Bacteria > Actinomycetota > Thermoleophilia > Solirubrobacterales > Thermoleophilaceae > JACVRW01. The sequence goes on from CAWGWC010000009.1 coordinate 266,585, forward strand.
CATGCGCACGCCCACCCAGATCTCGTCGCCGGGATCGTGCAGACGGTGTCGATCGCTCCAGACGACGGGCATGGCGAGTCCCACGGCCGCGAGAGCGTACCCGGCGGTTAGGGTGCGCGGGATGGAGGTCTCTCGAAGCCTGCGCGATCACGGCGTCCGCATCGGTGAGCTCGAGCCCGGGCCGAAGAACTCGATCGCGGACGTCGCGGGTGTGCGCGTGGGACACGTGACGGTGTGGCGCGACGAGCCCGAGCCGCCGGCCGGCAGAGGCGTGGCCCGCAGCGGCGTGACCGCCATCGTTCCGGGCGATCCGGCCGGCCTGCGCGAGTCGCCGCGGCGCGCCGGGGTAGCGGTGCTCAACGGCGCCGGAGAGCTGACTGGATCGATGGAAGTGGCCGAGTGGGGCACGTTCGACACCCCGATCTACCTGACCGCGACGATGTCGGTGGGCCGGGTGTACGACGGCGCGGTGGCGGCGGCCATCGCCGCCGATCCGGCAATAGGGGTCGACGCGGTGGTCATCCCGGTGGTGGGTGAGTGCGACGACAGCTGGCTGAGCGATGCCCGCACCGTGCAGGTGGAGGCGGCTGACGTGGGACGGGCGCTGGCCGACGCGGAGGCCTCCGCGGGCGTGGTGGCCGAGGGAGCGGTGGGAGCGGGCACCGGCATGATGTGCTTCGACTGGAAAGGCGGCATCGGAAGCGCCAGCCGGCGCGCAGGCAACCACACGGTCGGCGTGCTCGTGCTGGCCAACTTCGGCTCGTGCGAGGAGCTGCGCGTCGACGGCGTGCCGGTGGGCCGCATGCTCAACGAGCCCTCCGGCGCGGACGCCCGCACGCCTGCCGGGAGCTGCATCGCGATCGTCGCGACGGACGCTCCCCTGGCCTCGTCCGACCTGACTCGCCTGGCCCGGCGGGCCGGTCTCGGGCTGGGCCGCACGGGCTCGGTGGCCCATCACGGCAGCGGCGAGATCTTCCTGGCCTTCTCGACCGCCCCGTCGGTGGAGGAGGTGCACCACGACCCGCTCTTCACCGCGACGGTGGACGCCACCGAGGAGGCCGTGCTCAACGTCCTTTGGAAGGCTGAGCGAACCGAGGGACGCGAAGGGCGCGTGGCGGAGGCGCTCCCGCACGCCGAGGTCCTGGCGCTGCTCGAACAGCACGGCCGGCTGAGCGGCTAGCGGACGAGCTCCATCAACAGCTCGTCCTCCCATTCTCCCGAGGGCTGAATGCGCTGGGAGCGCCGCAGCACACCCACCGTGCGAAAGCCGAGCTTCTCGTAGACGTGGATGGCCCGCGCGTTGTCCGGAGAGGTCGTGAGCGTCACGCGATGGTGCGCGCGCTCGTCGAGGAGGTGCGCCAGGACCAGGCCGAACGCCTCGGTTCCGAGGCCTTGATCCTGCTGCTCGGCGGCGATGAAGATGTCAACGTCGGCGTAGCGGGCGTCCGGATCCGGCTCCTCGAAGACCTGGACGAAGCCCACCACCTCCTCGCCGTGCCTGACCACCAGCATGGTCAGCTCCTCCTCCGCTTCGAGCGGCCAGCCCTCCTCGGCGGGTCCCCACCAGCGCGAGACCTCGGGCGCCGCTCGCAGCTCGCGCAGGCGCCCGGCGTGTTCGGGTCCCAGCGGCTCGAGCCCCACTCGCGGCCCGCGCAGCCGCACGGGCCTAGCCGGTCCAGGCTGGTTCGAACGGCCGTTGCTCGACGGCTCCGTCCGTCACCGTCAGTGCCGTGGACTCCTTCACCTCGTGCCAGGCGCCGGGCAGATCGGCCACCGGCTCGGAGACCACCAGCCGGTCGCCATCGTGGAGACGCTGGAGCCTCTCGTTCTCGGGATGGAGGGCGCGCAACGCATGCACGTCCTCGGAGAGGAACAGAGTCCGGGACTCGTGCTGCGACGAGTAGCGGATGGCCCACAGCTGCTGCCCGTCGGTGATGCCGATGGTCATCTGGACTGGGTTCTCGATGGCCTTCTCGCGAGCCTTGGCCTCCACGAGGCCGACGGCGCGCTCCATGGCCGCGAGCGGGTCGTCCTCGAGGCCGAAGGTCAGCGCCAGATGAAGCAGCACCTCGGAATCGGTCGAGCCCAGGATGCCGGGGAACAGCTCAGGGTCCACGGCGAGCAGCAGCTCACGGTGCAACGCGCCGAAGCCGTCGATCAGCCCGTTGTGGACGAACAGCCAGCGGCCGTGACGGAAGGGATGGCAGTTGGTCTGCTGCACCGGGCTGCCGATGGCCGCCCGGATGTGAGCGAGGAACAGCGGCGACTCCACGTGGTCGGCGAGCTCCTGGAGGTTCTGATCGTTCCAGGCAGGGTTCACGCTGCGGTAGCGCGCGGGGTTGACGCGGTCGGACGCTCCGTACCAGCCGACTCCGAAGCCGTCGCCGTTGGTGGTCTCGGCCCCCATGCGGGAGTGCAGGCTCTCGTCGATCAGCCCGTGCTGGGTCCGGTAGAGGAGCTCTCCCATCACCAGGGGCTGTCCGACGTAGGCGTTCCAGCGGCACACGGCGTTGTCCTAGGAGGCGGGCGCCCCGGCCATCAGGCGTCCCTTCTCGCGCTCGTACTCTGACGAACTCAGCACGCCGCTGTCACGCATCCGGCCCAGCCGCTCAAGCTGCTCCAGCCGATCATCGGTGGAGCGCCCATGCAGGCGAGCGGTAAGCCCGCGGCCCCAGCCGCGGAGGCCGGTGAACGAATCCTCGCGGCGCGCCCCCGGGAACTCGCGCGCCGTCTGGCGGCGGAGCGCCTCGAGGCCGAGCGCGAGCAGCCCGATCAGGACGAGCGCGGGGATCACCAGGCGGAAAGCGGGAGTGGGGGCCCAGGCGATCAGGCCGAGCACGACGACGCCGAAGGCTCCCCAAGCCCAGCGCGGCGCCCGCAGCCAGGGCGCGAGGTTGCGCCGCACTGCCACGGCCCATCTGGACGGACCGGCCAGCCAGGCCGCCATCACGAGCACCGCGCCGTAGATGATCGTGGCCGTGCTCACCTGTACCAGCAGCGAGGTGCCGATGCTCCAGGCCGATTCCGCCGCCGGCCGGACGGCCTCGGTGGTGGCCAGCGCGTTCACCACGGCGTCGCCGACCAGGGCGCGCGCCACCAGAGCGCCTGCTCCGGCGAACAGCAGACCCAGTCCCGCGGCCCGGAGGGCCTCGCGGCGCCAGCCGCGCGCCAGATACACCGCCAGGGCGAACAGCACCAGCGCGAGCACGACGAACACGATGGCCAGCGTCTTGAGCAGCCAGACGGCGTCCTGCGCCGCCTTCAGCTGGTCCGACCTCAGGAGCACGATCTGGCTCGCGCTGTCGGGCAGCCTCTGCTGGACCCGCCCGCCCACGCCGAGATTGCTCTGGGACTGGCCGAGGAGCGACTTGAGGTCGAGAGAGACCACTCCGCCGGATGTCGAAACGTTGTCGCCGCCGCCCTCCACGATCTGCACGAAGCGGGCCTGCGCGCGGCGGTTGGCCTCCTCCCACAGCCGCTGCGGCACCGGTCGCTGGAGAAGGCGGTCGACGCCGTTCTCAGCCAGCGACCTGAGCCCGCCCGCAGCCGGTCCCGCCAGAACCTGAGCCCGCGCCGGCGCGAGGACCTGCTCGAAGACCTGCTCGAGCTCGCTCTGCACGTCGACGTTCGCGTACAGCTCGTCCACGATGAAGGTCGACACCTGCGTGCGGATCGCGTCGTCCTCGAGCAGCTCGCTGCTCGTCTCGGCCCAGTTGTCGGTGTTGAGCAGCTGACGGTTGGCCCAGAGCGCGAAGACCGCCAGGAAGGTGAGCAGCGACGCGACGACGATCAGAGCGATCGCCAGCCGCCGGCGCCCGCGGCTACGGGAGCCCGTCATGCGCCCCCGCCCGACCCGACGACTCCCGCGAGCCGCGCCGCCTCCACGGCCTCCCCGCGACACGAGACGCCGAGCTTGCGGTAGATGGCCCGCGCGTGTGTCTTGACGGTGTTCGGCGAGACGAACAGGCGCTCGGCGATCTCGCGAAACGAGAGATGGCTGGGCAGGTGGCGCAGCACCCTGAGCTCCGCGGCGGTGAGCGCCCAGTCGGCGCCGCCGAGGCGAGCCGTCGAGCGCTCGATCTCGCCACGGGCTTCCTCGAGCCGGCGCCGCAGCACCGGAGCGTCCGAGATCTTCGCTGCGGCGCGGCACGCTCCTTCGAGGAGCTCAGCGGCCGGCACCGGGCCGGTCATCCGGAGGGCCTCACGCGCCAGCGCGATGCGGCATTCGGCCTCGTACCATCGCGGGAGATCCGGCAGGCGGCCGAGCAGCTCGAGGGCACCGCGCGAATCGCCCCCGACGGCGAGCACCAGCGCGGCCAGCGGTTCGCCGGCCAGGTCACAGCGCTCGATCTGGGCCTTGGCGTGCGCGGCCAGCGTGGCCGCCCGCTCGCCGTCGCCCTCGTCGCCCGCCATGAGCGCCAGCTGCGCAAGGCACAGGGCCTGTACGAGCGGCGCCGCCGCGGCGGCCCGATGGCCTCCCTCTTCGAGGCGGGCCCGCGCTACATCGGTCTCGCCGGCCAGGCTGAGCGCCACCCCCTCGTAGAACAGGCACATCGGAATCCAGGGACTGTTGGCCTCCAGGTACTCCCGGGCATGCGCCGCATCGGCCCCCATCCGCTCGATCCCCTCGCGAGCAAGTCCCGCCCGGACGAGCGCCACACCACCCTCGATCCGCTGCCCCGCGCCACGAGGTGAAGCTGGATTGGCTCCCGAGGCGAGCACCGTCGTCCAGCGCTCGGCCTCCTGGGAGTCGCCCTGCATCAGCGCGCAGCCGGCGGACACGAGCCCCAGCGCCGGTGTGTCCACCAGGTGCCGCTCCTCCAGCCCGTCGAGCCTCTCTCGCACCACTTGCCGGCGGCCCTGCGCCAGGCAGGCTGCGGCCGAGTTCCACAGCAGCCGTCCGGACCGCGCAAGATCGCCTGCGCGCAGCGCGTGGGCCACGGCCCGGTCGGGATCGCCGTGCTTCTCGTGCCAGGCGCTCGCGCGCTTGTGCAGCCCGGCTTCGGCGCCCGGCTCGAGCCGACGCAACTCCGATCGCAGCACCTCGGCGAAGAGGACGTTGTAGCGGTAGCCGGCGCCTGTGCGGTCGAGCGCCACGAGCGGCAGGTTGGCCGAGGCGAGCGCATCGAGGCGCGCGCCCGAGTCGTCGCGGCCGAGCAGGGCGTCGCAGAGAGAGCCCGAGAGGCGATCGAGGATGGACGTCCTGCTGACGAACTCGAGCTGCTCGCGCGAAAGACCAGCGAGCAGCTCCTCGCGCGCGTACTCGGTGACGAACCGATCGTCGCCGGCGAACGTCTCGACCGGCCTGCCGCCTCCCTCACCCCGCAGGGACAGCGCCGCCAGGTGGAGCGCCACCGGCCAGCCCTCGGTGCGCTGCACGAGCTTCAGTGCGTCCTTGGGCCCGACGGCAAGCCCAGCGGCCGCCAGAACCGCCGCCCCCTCTGACCTGGTCATCGCCAGGTCGGCGGTCCGCAGCTCGACCAGGCTCCCCTGAGCGCGCAGGCGACCGACCGGCAGCTCGGCTCCGGTTCGCGAGCCGAGGGCGAGCTGCGACGCGGCCGGCAGCGCCGTCCAGAGCGTCTCGATCACCGCTCGCGCGGCCCGCGAGCGCAGCACGTGCAGGTTGTCGAGGACCAGCACGAAGGGCACCTGCCTGCGCCCGAGCGCGCGTCCCAGGCGCTGGCGCGCGATGTCGCCGGCGTCCGGACGACCGGAGGAGAGAGCCTCGAACACCTCCCAGCCGACCGGCTCGATCGAATCCAGCGCCAGCGCCACGAGCGAGACGAGCGTCGCCGGATCGTTGTCGTCGCCGGTGAGCGTGGCCCAGGCGAAGGGGCGGCCGTCGACCGCCGACCATTCGCTCAACAGGCACGTCTTGCCGTAGCCGGCAGGAGCGCGCAGCAGCACGACGGGGCGCCCGCGTGCCTCGATCAGCCTGCGGGTGAGCCGTTGCCGCGGGTGCAGTCCGGGCTGCAGCGAGGGCGGCCGGCAGCGTAGATCCAGAGCGCCGTCCCCGAGCTCGGTCGGCCGGTCGGGCAGAGCGACGACGGGCGCGCCCGCGGGCGCGCGCTCTGCTTCCAGGGTTTCGGTGACGGCCAGGTCCACCGCCGGCGAGCCTCTCAGGCCGCGCGTTGCCAGGGCAACGGGGCACGCATGTCAATCGGGGTGTGGCCAACACACCCGCCAAACCGCCCTGAAGGTATCTTCGGGCCCGTGATCCGCGTGATGCTCGCCGAGGACAGCTTCCTCGTCCGGGAGGGGCTTCGTGAGATTCTCGAGAGCCTGCCCGGAGTCGAAGTCACCGGCACCCATTCCGACCTGGACGCTCTGCTGTCGGCGATCGAGGCCGGCCCGCCCGACGTGGTGATCACCGACATCCGGATGCCCCCCGACCACACTGACGAGGGCATCCGCGCCGCGGCCGAGCTGAGACGCACCCACCCCGGGATGGGCGTGGTGATCCTGAGCCAGTACGCGTACCCGGCCTACGTGCTGGAGCTGCTCGACTCCGGCTCGGACGGACGCGCCTACCTCCTCAAGGAGCGCGTACACGACCGCGATCAGCTCTCCGCCGCCATCGAGGCGGTGGCCGGTGGAGGCTCGGTGATCGACCCGAAGATCGTCGAGGTCCTCGTGACGGCGCGGTCCCGCGCCGAGTCGTCGGGATTCGACCGGCTGACCGCTCGCGAGCGCGAGGTGCTGTCGGAGATTGCCCAGGGCAAGAGCAACGTCGCCATCGCCACGTCCCTGTATCTCTCGAAGCGCGCCGTGGAGAAGCACATCCATTCGATCTTCATGAAGCTGGGCCTGGCCGCCGAGGTGGACGTGAGCAAGCGGGTCAAGGCCGCGCTGCTGTACCTCAGCCATGGGCAGGAGGCGAGCGAGCCGATGGGCTGAGAGGATCATCCGGTTGGGGCGATGCAGGCGCGCTTCGCTACCGGTACGGTCGCCACCATGAGCGCCCCGGAGCACATCGACCTGACCGCGAGGCTCGACGAACTCGCCCACACGTACGGCAATCGGTTCCTGCTCGAGCCCGCACCGGACAACGAGCTGCCGGAGCACGGCATGACGTCTCTGGACGCCATGCGCCTGATCGGCGAGGAACTGGTGCTCGACGGCCTCCCCATGCGCAACCTGGCCACCTTCGTGACCACATGGATGGAGCCGGAGGCCCAGCGGATCATCGCCGAGAACCTCCACCGCAACTTCATCGACCACGCCGAATACCCGCAGACGGCGGAGATCGAGCAACGCTGCATCCGCATGATCGCCGACCTCTTCAACGCGCCCGGGGAGACCACCGGGGCCCGCACCCAGGGCTCGTCCGAGGCGATCATGCTCGGGGCGCTGTCCCTGAAGTGGAAGTGGCGGGCACGCCGGGAGAAGGCGGGCAAGGACAGCACACGGCCGAACCTCGTGTTCGGCGGAGACGTGCACGTGGTGTGGGAGAAGTTCTGCCGCTACTTCGACGTCGAGCCGCGCATCATTCCCCTCCAGCCCGACAAGTACACGATCGGGCCCGAGGACGTGGAGCCACACGTTGACGAGAACACGATCGGCGTGGCGGCCGTGCTCGGCACCACCTTCACCGGACACTCCGACGACATCATCGGCATCAACGACCTGTTGGTGAGCATGCGTGACGAGAAGGGACTGGACGTCCCCATGCACGTGGACGCAGCCAGCGGCGGCTTCGTCTGGCCGTTCCTCTACCCCCACACCGAGTGGGACTTCCGGCTCGAGCAGGTGCGCTCGATCAACGCCTCAGGTCACAAGTTCGGCCTGGTCTACCCGGGGATCGGCTGGCTCGTGTTCCGGGAGAAGTCGGACCTGCCCGACGATCTCGTCTTCTACGAGAACTACCTCGGCAAGACCGACGCCACCTTCACGCTCAACTTCTCCACCGGCTCGGCGATGGTGCTCGCCCAGTACTACAACTTCGTCCGCTTCGGATACGGCGGCTACCAGTACATCATGGAGATGATGCAGGCCAACGCGCAGGCTCTGGCCAAGCGCATCGCGGACATCGGGGAGTTCACGCTGATCGGGGACGGGGAGGAACAGCTTCCCCTCGTGGCGTTCCAGCTGGAGGGCGACCACGACTACGACGAGTTCGACGTGGCCGGCCAGCTCGCCATGGAGCGAGGTTGGATGGTGCCGGCCTACACGCTGCCTCCGAAGGCCGACCACGTGAAGATCATGCGAGCGCTGGTCAAGCTCACCCTCGGGCACACCCTGGCCTCAACGCTGGCCGACGACATCGCCGCGGCCTGCAAGACGCTCCAGCACAAGGGCGGGCTGCACAAGTCGGAGCGCCGGCGCGTCAAGACCAGCGTCGGCTACTGAGCTCGCGGTGGTCGGCCACTCGCTGGCCTTCGCGCCGCGGGCCGAGACTCGTTCGCTGTGGGACCGGACCATCGCGATCGCCTTCGCGATCGGCTCGACGTGCTTCTTCATCGGTCCCTTTCCGGGCTTCACCCAGCTGGTGGGCTCGGCCGCTGACGCGTGGGTGTTCTTCGGCGGCTCGCTCTTCTTCACGTTCGCCGCGGGACTCGAGCTGCGCGAGGCGACCGTGCGGATGGGCCGCTGGCCGGCCGATCCGTCGTGGTGGAGCGCGGCCATCCAGTTCGCCGGCACGCTCCTGTTCAACCTGAGCACCTTCGCCGCCACCCAGGAGGGGCTGACGAGCGAGCAGACCAACCGGCTGGTGTGGGCCCCGGACGCGTTCGGCTCGACCGCGTTCCTCGCCTCCGGCCTGCTGGCCTATCGCGTCGCCGTTCGCTCCGCGCGGCGCCCGCGTCGTCGCGACCAGGGCTGGCGTATGGCGGCGATCAATCTGGCCGGGTGCGTTCTCTTCGGCATCTCGGCGGTGGCGTCGTTCATCGTGCCCTCGAAGGGCTCGATCCTCGACCTCGCCGCCGCCAACTGGGCCACCGCGCTGGGCGGGCTCTGCTTCCTGATCGGATCCCTGATGTTGCTCTCACCCGATTCGGGGGATGCGGCCGCCGGAGGGGGCACGTAGGTTCGAGCGATGAAGGACGAGGCCACCGGGCCGGCCGGCGGGGGCGTCGAGGTCGACCCCACTAGCCTGACCGGGCTGTTCACCACGCCGCGCTGGCTGAGGGATCTGGGCTTCACATCGTGGTTCCTGGTCGGGATCACCGTCCTCCTCGTCGGCGTGGTCTGGCTGGCCTCGCTCACCTCGACGATCGTCACTCCGGTGATAACGGCTGCCGTGGTTGCGGCCGTGGCCTCTCCGCTGGTGGGCGGGGCGGCCCGGCGCGGTCTTCCCCGCGGGGCCGCGGCGGGGCTTCTGATGCTGTCGCTGGTGCTGCTCGGGGTGGGCGTGGTGGTGCTGATCGTGGTGGGGATAGCGAGCGAGGGCGCAGCATCACCGGCCACCTCGACGGCGCCAAGGACAAGGTCGGGGGCTGGCTCAAGGACCTGGGCGTCAATCCCGGCAGCGCGAACGACGCCACCGACGACGCCGGCTCCTCGGCGTCGTCCGCGGCCGGCGCCCTCCTCCAGGGCCTCGGCAGTGGTCTCAAGGACCTGTCCTCGCTCGCCTTCTTCCTGGCCCTGACGGCACTCAGCCTCTTCTTCCTGCTGAAGGACGGTCCGCTGATCCGGGCGTGGGCCGAGCGTCGCACCGGCATGCCCGCGCCGTGGCCCACGGCGTGAGCTCCCGCGTGCTCCAGTCGCTGCGCGGCTACTTCTTCGGTGTCACGATCGTCGCCGCCTTCAACGGCGTCGTCGTGGGCGTCGGCGCGTTTCTGCTCGGCGTCCCCCTCGTCGGAACCATCGCTCTGGTCACGTTCCTCGCGGCGTACGTTCCCTATCTCGGCGCATGGTCCGCGGGAGCCTTCTCCGTGCTGGTGGCGCTGGGCGGCGCGGGCACCGACGCCGCGATCGGCATGATCGTTCTCCAGCTGCTCGCCAACGGACTGCTCCAGCAGCTCGTCCAACCCGTCGCCTACGGCGCCGCCCTCGGGATACACCCGCTCGCCGTGCTGATCGTGACCATTGCCGGCGGAAGCCTGTTCGGCGCCGTGGGGCTCATCCTCGCCGCACCGGTGACCTCGGCCATCACGAAGATCTCCGCGGATTTCGCGCGCGCCCGCAGCCCAGGACAGGTGGAGGCCGAGCCGGCATGACTCCAGCCGCCGAAGAGCTGATCGGCGTGCTGGCCGTGGACGATCACGCGATCTTCCTCGACGTGGCCCGCGAGGTCGTGACCAGCACGCCGGGATTCTGCTGGGTGGGCGGGGCGGGCTCGGGAGAGGAGGGGCTTCGTGCGGTGGAAGCGCTGTCTCCCGACCTTGTGCTCCTCGACATGCGCATGCCCGGCATGGACGGACTCGAGGCGGCACACCGGATCACCGCCCGCCACCCCGGCGTGGTGGTGGTCCTCGTCTCGATCGACGAGGGGTCGGCGATCGGGCCGGCGATCGAGAGCTCGGGAGCCGCGGCCCTCGTGCGCAAGCAGGAGCTCGGCCCTAAGCTGCTGCGCCGCCTGTGGGAGCTCCACGGAAGGGGGTCCTCTCAGCGCCCGCGCCCGGGATCGTCCCCACCACCGACGTACCCCGCCCGGCGTCCGAGCTGAGCTCGAGGCTGCCACCCACGGCCGCCAGCCGGTCGCGCATATTCACGAGCCCCTTGCCGACGTGGCCGTTCTGGGTGTCGAAGCCGGGGCCGTCGTCGCTGACCTCGAAGCGGAGATCTCCGTTGCGCCATACCGAGATGTCAACGGAGGTGGCCTCCGGCGCGTGCTTGGCCACGTTCTGGAGCGCCTCGACGCAGCAGAAGTACGCCGCGGTCTCCACCTCGGGCGGGTAGCGGTCGGCTCCATCGACCCTGACCTGAGTGGGCACCGGTGACTCGATGGCGGCCGTCCGGATAGCGGCCGTCAGGCCTCGCGCAGCCAAGAGAGACGGGTAGACCCCCGCCGCGAGCGACCTGAGCTCGTTGAGCGCCGCCTCCACGTCATCCCCAAGGCGCCGCAGCATCTCGCGGGCTCGCGCCGGGCTCTCACCCATCAGGTCCTGGGCCATCTCGAGCCGGATGCGCAACGCCACCAGCCGCTGCTGGCCGCCGTCGTGGAGATCGCGCTCGATCCGGCGGCGCTCGTCGTCGGCCGCGGCCAGAATGCGAGCTCTTGATGCGTGCAGGTCGCGCAGAGAGCTCTGAACCCTCGCGGCGAGGCGATAGTTGTCGTCCCACACGAAGGCGTAGGTGCCGACGGCCTCGACGAAGGCGTGCTGATGCTCGAGGGCCTCGTCGTGGATGAGCGCGGCCACCGGGCCGTGGTCGTCGAACACCTGTGTACTCGACCGGCCTGAGCCCGGCTCGGGAAGGGTGACCACCTGCTCGTCGCCGTTGACCCACGAGCCGCCGTCCTCTGGTCGCCAGTAGGCCAGCTCGACGCTCGGATCGCCGAGCGCGTCGCCTATCAGCTCACGGCGATGGCCCGGCTCGTGCTGCTCGCGCAGGTCATGCGCCATCCTCAGGAGACAGTCGGCGGTGTAGATCCGCCAGCGCAGCAGGCCGATCACGAACCCCACGCACATGGCCGGCAGGCCGAGGGCCAGCACTCCCGTGAGGACGTCCAGCACCGCCTGCTCGGCGCCGGCTCGCCGGGCGCCCAGTCCGACGACGAGGACCAGGGTCCGGGCGATCGCCACCACCAGCACGGGCATCAGCGTCATGCGCAAGAGTCTGCTGGCGTGCCCGATGCGCCTGGCCAGGTGCGCCACAACCGCCAGTCCCAGCAGTCCGACGAGCAGCTCGCGAAGCGGCACCACCACGTCGTCCAGGAAGGCCGGCTCCGATCCGGCGACCATGAACGCATTCGCCGGGCAGTCGGCGACACAGGTGGAGATCACGGACGGGCTGGGATAGGAATCGGCGATCAGGGCGGTGGGCAGAAAGAGAACAGCGACGAGTGCGGCGAAACCCCCGGCCAGCAACCGATCCGTCCTGCTCGTCAGGCGGCCGGACGGGAACGCCAGCATCAAGTAGATGAGCACCCCCTCGACCGTCCAGCCGACTACCCGGCCGATGCTGTAGACGACGCTGTCGCTCGATCCCGCCAGGCCGGCCAGCGCCCAGACAAAGCCGGCGGCAACGATCAGCCGGCCAAAGCGCCAGTGAGCGCCGTCGCGCCACGCGTACAGCCCCGCCGCGATCGGCACGGACACCATCAGGGCCGACCGCTCCGCGAGCGAGACTCTGTGCGGCATGTCGCCCAGGAGAGTGATCGTCACGACGGCCGCGGTCAGCAGCGCGCCGGCAGCGGCGATCGCCAGCATGCCGGGCATGCCGATACGGCGCGCGTCGCGCGCACCGTCTATTGGATTCGAGGTATAGGGCAGGATGCTCCCCGGACGTGGCGCTTCCCCCTAACCACCCGGGGGCGTTGCGTCAAATCCAGGGAGACGGTACGCGATCCAGAGGGAGCTGTGCTCAGCCGGCGAGGATCTTGGCCTTCTCCGAGGCGAATTCCTCTTCGGTGAGCACGCCCTGGTCCTTGAGCGCGGCCAGCTCCTTGAGCTGGGTCACGCGATCCTTGCCCGCCGGGGCGGGCGCCGCGGCCGGCGGTGGCGCGTAGGCCTGTTGGGGCTCGGCTGGGGCTTCCTGCTGCGCCCAGCGGCCGGCCTGGCGGCGGCTCACCCGGTTGGAAACGGAGGTGGCGGTCCCCGCGATCACGGCGGTGCGGGCCATTCCTCGAAGTAGTCCTGGCATCTGGTGGCTCCTTTCGGTCAGCCCATGGTTCAGCTGGTGGCTTCGGCGTCGAGCAGGTCCATGAGGTCGGCGGCAGGAATGCGCTGGCTGTCCAGCAGCACCCCTCCGTTGCGCCTCACGGCGGCGGCGAACGGCGCCGCCCAGCGGTTCTCGTAGACGAGCATCACCGCCGCGGTTCCGGGCTCGATCGCGTCGGCGGCGGTGGCCACGTCGTCGTCGCCGAGGAGGCCCGACGACGCTCCCTCGAACTCCGTGAAGTCTCCGACGCCGCGCTCGTCGAGGTTGGTGGCGTCGAACCCGGAGAAGGTCCCATCCGCCTCCTTGACGACGAACATCGCGTCGAGCACGCGGATGATCCCTCGGTCGACGAGGTCCATCATGATGGGCACGGCTTCGCCGGTCATCGGAGCGTCGGCCGGAAAGCCGATCACGACGATGTCGACAGGGCCGAGCTCGGTCTCGTGTGCGTCCATGGGCCGAGGGTAGGTTAGGGGCGTCCAACCGGCATCACCCGTTGTGGGTGAATCGCCTCCCAGGGCTAGCGCAGGATCTCCACCAGGAGCACCCAGGCCGTCATCGCCCCGGCGGCGATCGCGCCGACTACGCCGGCGAAGGTCCAGTAGAGGCCGCCGCCCGCGCTCGGCCAGCAGGCTCGCGCCGCCTACCACGAACGGCAGCGTGCCGACTGCCGGCGGCGCGACACGGGACACGACCCAGCTCGTGTGGTCGAGCCCGGCGACCGTGCGGAAGATGAGGCCCCCGACGACGGCCGTCCAGAGCAGGCCTTGGGCCAGCAGCAGCAAGCCGAGCGTCACCCGCGACAGACCTGGCGCCAGCGCCAGAAGCGATACCACGAGGACACCGAGCAGCAGGAGAAGCGTGGCCAGCGCGCGCTCAGCGACGCCTTGAAGCTTCAGGATCCGCTCGATGTTGATCGACACCGCCACGAACACCAGGCCGGTCAGAGCGGCGGAGGCGCCCGCGGCGGCGACGAAGAAGTCCGACCACTCCGTGGCCTCGTAGGCCGTCACGTCAACGGCTCCGCCGCGCCGCGATCCCGCCCAGGATCTCCAGCGCCGCGCGCTCGGCGGCCAGCGCGGTGATGCCGGCCACGTCGTAGGCCGGGCACACCTCCACCACGTCGGCCGAGCAGAGGTTCAGCTCGAGCGCGGCGTGGCGGACGGTCCACAGCAGCTCGCGCGTGGTCAGCCCACCCGGCTCGGGCGTGCCGGTGCCGGGCGCGAAGGCGGGATCCAGCACGTCGATGTCGACGGTCAGATAGGCCCGGGGCGCGGCGGCAGCCACGGCGGCCACGGCCTCGGTGACGACGCTGGTCAGGCCGCGCTCGGTGATCTCGTCCATCGTGTGCCAGCGAAAGCCCTGGTCACGCATCCAGCCGAACTCCTCCGGCCCGGGCCAGCTGCCGCGCAGGCCCACCTGGACGATGTTCGCGCCCCTCAGCCAGCCCTCCTCCACCGCCACCCGGAAGGGAGTGCCGTGAGAGACGCGCACACCATAGAGCTCGTCCGCCGTGTCAGCGTGGGTGTCGAGATGAAGCACGGCGAAGCCATCGGGGCCGTGGCGCTCGGCCAAAACGCGCAGTGTCGGCAGCGACAGCGAGTGGTCGCCTCCCAGAACGAGCGGCAAGACGCCCGCGTCGAGGATCTCACCCAGCCGCTGCGCGAGCCCCTCATGCGACTGGGTGAGATCGCCCGGCGCGGCGGCGGCGTCGCCGTAGTCGACCACCCTCAGCACGCTCAGCGGATCCAGGCCGAGCGTCATGTGGGGCCGGCCCCAGCGACCACCGTCGTCGGCCGCCCGGATCGCCCGCGGCCCGAAGCGGGCGCCCGGCCGGTTCGAGGTGCCGTCGTCGAACGGGGCACCGAGCACGGCCACGTCGGCCCCGGCAAGGCCGCTCGGGTCCAGCACCAGCGGCTGGCCCGCGAAGGTGGCGGCCGGACCGCCGGCGGGCGGCTGGTCTCCTCGATCGAGCCGCAACTCGCCGGTCACGGGCGGCAGCCTCTCAGATAGCGGCACGCCCCGGCTCGGCCAGTCGGCGGCTGGCCCTGCCCGTTGCTGCGGCCTGCCGGCGGGGATGCCTGGCGAGCGCACCGAACAACAGCGCGACGCCGGCCAGGCCGGCACAGGCCCAGAGCGCCGCGACTGGGCCGTTCGCGTCGACGAGGCCCCCGAGCACGCTGGTGGCAGCGGCACCGAAGGCCACGCTCAGGCCGAGCACGGCTCCCGCCGCGAAGCCGGCCCGTCCGGGCAGGGCGTCCTGCGCGACGATCACGAGCGGGTAGTAGATGACTTCGATCGTGAGGCCGATCAGAACGAGCACCACCACCGCCACCGCCGGCGTGGTCATCGGCAGACCGGCTGTGAGCGGCACCAGCGCCGCGAGCGCGGCGAGGACGAGCAGCCCGCGGTCGTAGCGGTCGCCCAGCCGCCCACCGGCGTAGGTCCCGGCGGCCCCCGCGAGCAGCATGCCCGACACGGCCAGGCTGCCCAATCGCACGCTGGAACCGAGCTCGCCGGCGAACCAGACCGGCACAAAGGCCATCAGGCCGAACAGCACTCCGGCCGCAGACGTCGCGGCCGCCGTCGCGTAGGCGAAGGTCCGCCAATCGCCGTGGCTCCGGGACGGCTCCTCGTTGTCGGCGGCCAGCCCCTGCGGGCCCGCCGCCACGCTGCGGCCGAGCACGAGTGCGGTGATGAGCGGCACCACGGCCACGGCGCCGGCGGCCTCGATCCCGAAGCCCGCGGCGAGCGGCACGGCCAGTGCCGGGCCCAGCGCGAAGCCCACGCTGCCGCCGATGGAGAACACGCCCATGGCTGTGCCCGGGCTGCCCGGACTGGCCGCACGCGTGGCCCGAATGGCCTCGGGATGGAAGATCGCTACACCGAACCCGCCCACCAGGAGGGCGAGCGCGATCGCGGCGAACGAGTCGAACAGAGTGGCCGCGAACAGGCCGGCGGCGGCGAGGACCAGGCCCAGCGGGGCGAGCCAGGGTGCGCGCACCCGGTCACCGAACAGCCCGGCGAGCGGTTGGACGAGCGCCGAGGCGAGGCTGCCCGCCAGCACGAGCAGGCCGGCGTCCGCGTAGCTCAGCCCGCGGTCCGCCACGAAGAAGGGAATCAGCGCGGGCACCGCGCCCAGGAACAGATCGGCAGCCGGCGTGGCCGGCGGTCAGGCGAGCGAGCCGTCCCCGGTCCGCGCCCTCGTCCGGGAGGATCCGCCGGAGGAGCCACGTCATGGCCGCACACCTCCCATCGCCAAATCGACTACGGCGGCGGTGGCTCGCTCGACCGGCCAGCGGTGCTCTTGGCGCAGATGGAGGAAGGCGTAGGTGACCTGAACGTAGATCACCGTGGCGGCCTCCTCGGGGTCGTCGAACGGCCGCAGTGATCCGTCCAGTGCTCCGTCGCGCAGCAGCCGCACGACCGGGGCCACGAACTCGACCCGGGTCAGCGCATCGTCGCCCGGCTCGTGGTAGATCGCGTTCAGTGCGGCGTCGTCGAGGCCGGTCAACAGATCGGCGCGCGAGTCGGTGATCGCACATACCGCCTCGAGCACTTTGGTGAGACGCGCCTGGCCATCGCCGTCGGCGGTGAGGATCGGGAAGAGGAGGTCACGCTCCTCGCGAACGAGCTCCTCGCGGAGCGCGGCCACGATCGCCTGTCTGGTCTCGCCGCGCCGGTAGAGCGTGACCCGGGTGATGCCGGCCTCGCGGGCGATGTCGTCCATCGACGCGCCCGCCAGGGCCTGTCGGGCGGCCAGGCGCCGAGCGGCGGCGAGAACCTCGTGTGACACATCTGTATCAGGCACAAGACAATGTGTATCATACGCGCCCATGGACCGAACGCTTCAAGGCAAGGTCGCGCTGGTGGCGGGCGCCACCCGCGGCGCGGGGCGGGGCATCGCGGTGGCTCTCGGTGAGGCGGGAGCCACCGTGTACTGCAGCGGTCGCAGCACGCGGGGGAGGCCCTCCGAGTACGGACGGCCGGAGACGATCGAGGAGACCGCCGCACTGGTCGACGGCGCGGGCGGCGTCGGCATTCCGGTCGTGGCGGACCACCTCGACGTGGAGCAGGTCGAGGAGCTGGTAGAGCGGATCGACGCCGGCCACGGGCGACTCGACGTCCTGGTCAACGACATCTGGGGCGGGGAGCTCCTGTTCGAGTGGCAGACGCCGCTCTGGGAGCACGACCTCGACAAGGGCCTGCGCCTGCTCCGCCTGGCGGTGGACACTCACCTGATCACGAGCCACTTCGCCCTGCCGCTCATGATCCGCCGCCCGGGTGGCCTGGTGGTCGAGATGACCGACGGCACGCGCGTCTACAACAGCGAGAACTACCGGGTCTCCGCCTTCTACGACCTGGCCAAGACGGCCGTGCTGCGACTCGCCTTCGCCCAGGCGGAGGAGCTCGCCCCGCACGGCTGCGCCGCGGTGGCGCTGACTCCGGGATGGCTGCGCTCGGAGATGATGCTCGACAACCACCGGGTCACCGAGGACAACTGGCGCGAGGCAGGCAACCCGCACTTCGTGGCCATCTCCGAGAGCCCGCGGTTCGTGGGCCGGGCGGTGGCCGCGCTGGCCGCCGACCCCGAGGTCGGCGCGAGGAACGGCGGCTCCTACTCGTCCGGTGAGCTGGCCCGCGACTACGGCTTCACCGACCTCGACGGCTCCCGGCCCGACTGCTGGCGCTACCTGGTGGAGGTTCAGGACGCGGGACGGCCCGCGGACCCGACCGGGTACCGCTGAGCCCGGCCGGTGGCTTGACTTCAAGCTCACTTTAACTTGTAGCCTTCTGGCATGAGTTCATCACCAGTCGGAATCGTCACCGGCGCTTCGCGCGGCTTGGGTCTGGCGCTCACGCGGGAGCTGGCCGCGCGCGGCTGGCGTGTGTTCGTCGACGGACGGGACGGAGAGGCGCTGCGCATGACGGCGGGCGAAGTGACGGGCGTCACGGCGATCGGCGGCGACGTGGCCGATCCGGAGCATCGCCAGGCAATAGTTCAGGCGGCCGGCGAGCGGATCGACCTGCTGGTCAACAACGCCAGCGTGCTCGGCCCCAGCCCCCAGCCGCCGCTGGCCGGCTACCCGCTCGCCGAGCTGCGGCACGTATTCGAGGTGAACGCGCTGGCGCCACTGGCCCTGGCGCAGCTCGCCCTGCCCCGCCTCGCGCCGGGCGCCGCGATCCTGAACGTCACCTCCGACGCCGCGGTGGAGGCCTACGAAGGCTGGGGCGGCTACGGCTCTTCGAAGTCGGCCCTGGATCAGCTCTCCGCGATCTTCGCCGCCGAGAACCCTGGCCTCCGCGTCTACAGCGTGGATCCCGGCGATATGCGCACCCGGTTGCACCAGGAGGCCTTTCCCGGCGAGGACATCGGCGACCGGCCCCCACCCGAGCAGAGCGTGCCCGGATTGCTGGACCTGATCGAGGGCTCGCGACCGAGTGGGCGCTACCGGACGGCTGAGCTCGCCGCTGCGCCCTCGCCACGATGAGCACCCTGACCTCGCCGGCGCCGCTGGAAGCGCATGAGCCACCGGAGGCGGTGAACGGCGCGCGCGACGATGTGCGCCTGCTCGTGGCCTCGCGCGCAGACGGCGGTCTGGTCCACGCGCGCTTCCGGGATCTCCCGCGTTTCCTCGCCCCCGGCGACCTGCTGGTGGTCAACGCCTCGGCCACGCTGCCCGCGGCCGTGCCGGGGAATCTCGGCGGAGAGGAGCTCGAGCTGCGCCTCTCCACGCGGCTGGCCGACGACGTCTGGGTCATTGAGCTGAGAACCCGAGACCGCCGGCCCTACGGGCGACCTCCAGTCGGCTCGCGTGTCCAGCTTCCGGCGCATGCGCACGCGGACCTGCTCCAGCCCCACGGCGACGGCCGACGACTCGTCGTCGCGCACCTTGACCTGGGTGGCCGGCCGATCGAGGACTACCTGCGCGAGCACGGCAGACCGATCCGCTACGACTACGTCGACCGAAACTGGCCGATCGAGGCGTATCAGACCGTGTTCGGCCGCTGTCCCGGCAGCGCCGAGATGCCTAGCGCGGCTCGGCCGTTCACCCATGGGCTCGTCTCGTCCCTGGCCGCGCGAGGCGTTCTCTTCGCACCGCTGATCCTCCACACGGGTGTCTCTTCGCTCGAGCGTGGCGAAGCGCCCTACCCCGAGCGCTACGTCGTGCCCGAGACCACGGCGCGGGTCGTCAACGCCGTGCACAGCTGGGGCGGTCGCGTGATCGCCGTGGGGACCACCGTGGTGCGGGCGCTCGAAACGGTGGCCGAATCAGACGGATCGGTGAGATCCGGGACAGGCTCGACCGACCTGATCATCACGCCGGCACGCGGCCTCCGCGCGTGCGACGGCCTGCTCACCGGATGGCACGACGCGGATGCGTCGCATCAGGACCTGCTCCGGGCCGCAGCGGGAACGGAGCTCCTGCGTCGCTCCTATGAGGCGGCCGCCGACAACGGGTATCGAAGGCACGAATTCGGCGACTCACATCTGATTCTGCCCGGGTTGCGCGAGGAGATCGATTTCATCCCATCGGTGTGACGTGGACGGGCGGATGCCCGCCTACGGTCGGCCCCGATGCCGATCGCCGGCAAGCAGGACTAGGTGGAGTGGTCCCTCGCCATCGTCGCGCTGACCCTGCTCGGCGTCGCGGCGATGTCAATGCGGCTGTCGGGCACGCCGATCACTCCGGCGATGGTCTTCGTCGCCGTTGGCCTGCTGGTGGGACCGCAGGTCCTGGACGGGATCGACCTCGACAGCTCGAGCGGGACGGTGCAAAGCCTGGCGGAGGCGACGCTGGCCCTGGTGCTGTTCTGCGACGCCTCGCGCATCGACCTCAGAGAGCTTCGATCCGAGATGGGGGTGCCGCTTCGCCTGCTCGGGATAGGCCTGCCGCTGACGATCGCGCTGGGCGCGGCCGCGGCGGCGGCGATCTTCGGGCAGCTGACCGCCGGGGAGGCGGTGATCCTGGCCGTGGTGCTGGCGCCGACCGACGCTGCGCTGGGCCAGGCCGTGGTCACGGAGCCGCGCGTGCCGGGCCAGGTCCGCCAGGGGCTCAACGTGGAGAGCGGCCTCAACGACGGGATCTGCGTGCCACTGCTGTTCGCCGCTGTAGCGCTGGCCGATGTGGAATCGGAGATCTCGGAGGGGCGCAGTGCGGCGACCCTCCTGCTCGAGGAGATCGGCTTCGGGATCGTCGGGGGCGTGGTGGCCGGCTTGGTGACCGCGGCCATCCTCATCTACGCCGGCCGCCGGAACCTGATCGCCGCTCCCTGGCGGCAGGTGATTCCGGCTGCCGGCGCGGCGCTGGCCTACGGGGTGGCGAGTGGCCTCGGCGGGTCGGGCTTCATCGCGGCCTTCGTCGCCGGCGTGACCTTTCGGCTGGCGCTCGGGCGCGACACGGAGCGGGTCAACGAGCTCAGCGAGCAGGTGGGGGACGTGCTCAACGGCGTCACTTTCGTGTTCTTCGGGGCGATTCTGCTCGGCCCCGCGCTCGGCGAGCTGAGCTGGAAGCTGTTCCTGTACGCGGTTCTCAGTCTCACCGTGGTGCGCATGCTGCCGGTGGCGATCGCGATGCTGCGCTCACACGCCAAGCCGCCGACGCTCGCCTTCCTCGGCTGGTTCGGCCCCCGCGGCCTGGCCTCGATCGTGTTCGCTGTGATCGTGGTCGAGGAATCGAATCTCCCGCACGAGAAGCTGATCGCCCTCGCGATCTACCTGACCGTGGGGCTCTCCGTCTTGGCCCATGGGCTCAGCGCGGCTCCGCTTGCCGGCCGCTATGCCCGTTGGCACGAGCGCCAGCCGACCGCGGACGCCGGCCGGCACGTCTAGCGGTACATGCAGCGAAAGCCGATGCAGTAGGGCGGGCTCCGGAATCGGCTGCGGCTCACGGGCCGAGGCTCCAGAGCGCATGCCCGTCAGGAAGCCGACCACGTCTTTGCTCCGCCGCCTGGCGCATGCGATCGGTCTTGCTGCCAAGTCGGCATGGTGGTACGGTAACATACAAACATGGCTGTACGTAACCCGACCCGCCGGACCCAAGCCGACCGCCGTGCACGCTCGCGAAGCGCCCTGCTGGAATCGGCGGCGCGGGGGTTGTCTCGCTACGGGTACGGCAACCTCGTTCTCGAGCAGGTGGCCAGTGAGGCCGGTTACACGCGCGGCGCGCTCTATCACCAGTTCAAGGACAAGGAGGAGCTCGCGCTGGCGGTGATCGACTGGGTCGACGAGACGTGGAGGCAGGAGGTCGGCCCGCTCGTGGATCGAGAGTCCGATCCGGTGGCGGCCCTGATCGCGCTGGCGCGCGGTCATGCGGTCTTCTGCCGGCGAGACGTCGCCCGCGTGGCGATGGCACTGAGGCTCGAGTTCAGCGGCCAGGATCACCCCGTGGGGCGACGCCTCGAGCAGGTGGCCGAGAGCCTCGTCAGGCGCTGCACGCATCTCATCCTCGCCGGCCGGAGGAAGGGGACGATCCCTCCCGGCCCGCCGGCCGGAACGGTGGCGCTGGCCTTCTTCGGCGCCATGGAGGGAACGGTCATCGAGCTCGCCGGCCGGGCGCCTCATGATGAACTGCTGGCTGAGCGTGTCGCCGCCGGTGTGCTCGGGCTCGACCCTTCCGCGACAACCAACCCCGGAGAGAGGTGACCGCCCGTGCACCCGTTTCGCCGCGCAGTTGAGACAGGTGAGGTCGACCAAGTGTTGGAGCTGGTCTCGCAGGACGTCGTCTTCAACAGCCCGGTCGTGTACCGCCCCTACCACGGGCGCGAGACGCTCGGCCTGATCCTCCGCGCGGTCCTGCGTGTCCTCGAGGACTTCCGCTACGAACGCGAGATCGGCGCCGAGGGGGCCCGCGACCACGCGCTGCTGTTCCGGGCGCGGGTGGGCGACCGCGAGCTCGAGGGGTGCGACTTCGTGCACACCGGCGAGGACGGGTTGATCGACGAGCTGACCGTGATGGTCAGGCCGCGCTCGGCGGCACTGGCCCTGGCCGAGGCGATGAACATCGAGGTCGAGGCGATGCAACGGGAGCTCGGATCCGCGTGAGACTTCCAGACGACGCGCACACGTCCCGGCCCTGGCGAATCCACGAGATCGCACCCGACTTCCAGCTCGAGGACGTGTGGGCTCTGCCGGTCACCGGCGGCCCGGACGACTTCCCTCGCCTGGTGGAGGGATTCGCCGCGGGGGATCCGTCGCGAGGTTCTCCGGGAGCTGTCCGCATGCTCTGGTGGCTGCGCTGGAAGATCGGCGAGCTGCTGGGATGGGACGATCCGGAAGGCGGCGTCGGCTCCCGGGTGCCGACGCTTCGCCACCGCCTGCCGGCAGACCTGCGCTACGGCCCGACCGGCCCGGACTTCGCCGCGCTCCCCTTCAGCTCGCTGTACCTGACGGACGACGAGTTCGCCGCGGAGATCGCAAACCGGACAATGCACGGGGTGATGCACATCGGCCGGGTTCCCGACGCCGCCGGGGGCTTCCGCGCCCAGATGGCCGTCCTGGTCAAGCCGAACGGTCTGGTGGGCAGGGGCTACATGGCAGCCATCAAACCGTTCCGGCACCTGATCGTCTACCCGGCGATGATGCGAAGGATCGAGCGGGAGGGGCGGGCGGCGTGACCGCCGTCAGCCTGCGCTGATCCGGTCGAGCCACTCCTCCAGCAGCCCACGCTCGTGCGCCGAGAGGGCAGAGGTCTGCGGCAGGACGGCGCCAATCCGATTTTGAACTTGGAGGCCAGTCAATGATCGTCGTCACCGGAGCCAACGGCAAGCTCGGCCGCGCAGTGGTCGAGAAGTTGCTCGACCGGCTTCCCCCCGCTGAGGAGCTCGCGGTGAGTGTCCGCGACCCGGAGAAGGCAGGGGAGTTGGAGGAGCGGGGCGTACGCGTGCGGCACGGCGACTTCGCGGACGCCGCGAGTCTCGCCGGGGCGTTCGAGGGAGCGTCGCGCGTCCTCATCGTCTCGGCCGCGACCACCGGCGACGTGGCGGTCGGCTACCACCGCACGGCGATCGACGCGGCCAAGGAAGCCGGCGCCCAGCGGATCCTGTACACGAGCCACGTCGGCGCGGATCCGGACTCGCCCTTCCCGCCCATGCCCGACCACGCCGCCACCGAGGAGGCACTACAGGACTCGGGCGTGCCCTTCACGTCGCTCCGCAACGGCTTCTATGCGGAGTTCGCGGCCACGATGCTCGGCGACGCGCCCACCACCGGCGAGCTGAGCGCGCCGGAGGACGGTCCGGTCGCCTGGACTTCGCATCCAGACCTCGCCGAGGCGGCGGCCATCGCCCTGACCGAGGACGGCCATGACGGCGCCACCCTCGACCTCACGGGCTCCGAAGCCATCGATCTGGCCGGCATCGCGGCCATCGCCTCGGAGCTGGCCGGCCGCCCGATCCGGCGGGTCGTGGTGCCGGACGACGAGTACCGGGACGGCATGGTCGCCAAGGGCGTCCCCGAGGAGAGGGTCGAGGTGATGATGGGCTTCTTCGAAGCGAGCCGGCAGGGCGGATTCGAGAAGGTCGATCCCACCCTCGCCCGCCTCATCGACCGCCCACCGATGTCCCTGAGGAGCGTGCTGAGCGAGAGCATCGCGGCCAAGGCGGCGGTTCACGCGAACAGCTGAGGCGGCGTGAGGGGGTGTCACCTGGTGCGGCCCCGGCTCACCCGCGAACGCGGTAGTGCATGTGGGTCACACCGTCCCCCTCGAGAACCCGGGTGCGGTCCAGCTCGATGTGCTCGGGCCCGAGGTGGTCGAAAAGGCGGCGCCCCTGGCCGAGGAGCACCGGGATGACGTGGATCTCGAGCTCGTCGAGGACGCCGGCGGCGAGTGCGAGCTGTGCGGTTCCGGCACCATGGACCAGCACGTCCTTGTCCCCGGCGGCCTGCCTGGCCTGGTCCATTGCGCTCTCGACGTCGCCCACGTAGCTCACCAGGGGCCACTCCCCCTTGTCGGTGTCGGGCTCTTGGCGGGTGAGAACGAAGATCGGCACGCCGTCGTGGTGGTCGCCGCCCCACCCGCCCGCGGGCTCGAAGGTGCCCCGGCCGGCGACAACCGCTCCGGTGGACATGAACTCGTCCCAGACCTGCCCGTTGACCCCCGCGGGGCGGCCGGGGATTCCTCTCTGGTCCGAATCGCCACCCTCGAACACCCACTCGTGCAGGCGCTCCCCGTCGTCGCCCAGGCCGTTGCCGGGTCCCGCGTTGGGCCCGGCGATGAACCCGTCGAGGGACATCGACATGTAGAGAACGGTTGCTGCCATCCCTGTCTCCTCCGGTTGGGGGTCTATGGGTGCGTCGAACGGGGCCGCGGGAAATCGACACGCTCAGTTTCGCGGCCCTCAACGGTCATTAGGGACAGGTGAGCGGAAAGCACGTCACGCTGGAGGTCAACGGTGCATCGATTTACCTCGCCGAGCACGGCGACGGGCCTCCCATCGCTGATCCACGACTACGCCGGACGCCACGCGGCCGGCTGACCGAACCACCCCGAACGAAGGAGGCTTTCATGCTGGCAGACACCAAGGCGTTCAGCGGCATCGCCGTTACCGACATGGACCGAGCGCGCCAGTTCTACGTCGAGACGCTCGGCCTCAACACCTCCGAGGAGTACGGCCTCATGTGGCTGAAGCTCGCCGGCGGACGCGACACCCTGGTCTACGAGCAGCCGAGCGCCGTCCCCGCGAGCTACACGGTCCTCAACTTCGAGGTCGACGACATCGACGCGACCGTGGACGAGCTCAGCACGCGCGGGGTCACATTCGAGCGCTACGACGGCATGGATCAGGACGACCGGGGTGTGTTTCGCCAGGAGGGCCCATACATCGCCTGGTTTCGTGACCCCTCCGGCAACGTGCTCTCGGTGCTCCAGGAGCGGTGAGAAACGACACGCCGAGCCTGTCTATGCGTCCTTCGGCCATGACAGAGCCTCGCCGTCGCGTTCGCTGTCCGGGAAGCCCAGCCTGCGGCCGGCGCGGTCGAAGCAGATGTCCGCCGGGGAGCAACCCTGCCGCACTGCCTCGGACTCGAGCTCGTGCCAGGGCAGCGTCGCTCGCCTGATGCGCCGATTAGCTCGGACGATCTCCGCCAGCCCTGAACGCGCGAATCACGGGTCAGCCATCACCGGACGGCTCGGAGTTGCCGGCTAAGGCGTCGCGCGCCCGCGCAATCGGTCCGCGGGAGTTCGGATCGGGCAGATGCTCGACCGCGTAATCCACCTGGGTCTTGAGATCGGAAACGAGACCCTTGGTGGCAACCAGCTCGCGGTTGAGCTCGGGAACGCCGGCCTGCAGGACGGCCACTCTGGCGTCGAGCTGCTTCACGTCTTCCACGACCCGCTCCACTGCTGCGTTCAGCTCGGTGGCCATGTCGCGCACGTCGTTCCCGAGATCCTCGAGCCGCTCGAGCAGGACTCGCTCGAAGGTCGGAAGGCCGCGGGCGGCTATGGCGATGGCCTCCAAGTCCTTCAACGCGCGCCGCGGAAGCAGCAGCGGAGCAAGCGCCGCCCCCAGGATCCCGGCTCCGTCAGGCATATTTTCCCTTGGCGCCCGGCGCTCCATCAGAGCCGTCGTGGGGGTGGTGATCGATTCCGCTGCCCACCCGCGTGAACATTCCGTAGATCAGGCCGCCCAGCAGCAGGAGGACCAACACCAGGAAGGCCGTGCTCCCGTTTGCGAATGCCATGAGCGTCATACGTCGACTCGCTCCTTACGGACCTCGTCGGTGATCGTCTGCGTCGATGTGGTCGTCCTCTTCCCGATACGCACGCGTTCCGTGGCCACCACGCGCTTCTCGATCACCAGCCGTTCCTCGTGCAAGACCACCTCGTGGGATTCATCCGATGGCGTCGGCTCGACCGAAGCAGAGGCCCCGTCGGCGTCGGTGATCGCCTCGTACTCGAGCCGCACCACTTCGCGACGGACAGGGACCGTCTTGGTGACCATCTCGGTGACGACGTACTTGCGCAGGCGCACCCGTGTGTGCGGACGCCACACCGTGCTCACGTGCAGCTCCTCTTCGGAGCGCGTCATGGCGCCGTCCGAGGATGGCTCCGGATCTCCCCCCAGGCCGTAGTGACGGAGCAGCTCGGCCTCCTCCGCCGGGGAGAGGGCGGCGTCTCCCTCCATCACGGGCGCGGTCTTGACCTGCTCCTTGGAGACCTCCACCTGAACGTCCTCACCCGTGGGGCCGGCCGACCGGATCGGAACGAAGGTCGACCGCCTGCAGAGCAAACCCCTGTCCACCAGGGCCCATTCGGCCACGTCGGTCTCGGGATTGAGATAGACCTGATCGATCTTCCCGATCCGCTCGCCGTGCGCATCCAAAATGGTGCGTCCGTGCCAGTCGTAGGCCTCGGTCATCTCCGGCATCAGAGGCCTACCGCTCCGCGCGGCGGCTGGTGCCGGCCACCGCGCCTAGAGCCCGGGGATCTTGCCGCCGCCGAACTTGCCCAGCAGCTCGGAGGGATCGATGCCGAACTTGGACAGTAGTCCCGAATCGCGCTCGGGGTCGACGTTGTCGGGAAGCTCCTTGTCGGCTTGGTCAGCCTTGTCGTTGTCGCCTCGGTTGCGCAGCAGCTCGAGAATCTGGTCCTTGGGGATCTCCATGGTGTGGCTCCTCTCTCGTGGTTTGAGGTGATGGGAGCGCGCACGCCGGCGCGCCCGTCACCACCGCTTCGCGTTCCCTACTTGCGGCCGGTCCTGCCCTCGACCTTGTCGCTCGCGCCCTCGGAGTCGATCTGCTCCTTGCGGATCTCCTCGGAGACCGTCTGCTCTTCGGTGACCGTCTCCTTGCCCAAGCGCACCCGCTCCTTCGGCACCGTGCGCTTCTCGGTCACGACCTCCTCCTCGTGCAGCGTGACCTCGTGCTCCTCCTCGGAGATCTCGGGACCGTCCTTGGCCTCGCCGACGTTGGCGTCGGTGATCGGCTCGCGCTCGATTGTCACCCGCTCGCGCTTGACCGGGACCGTCTCTTCCACCTGCTCGGTCACCACGTACTTGCGCAGGCGCGCCCGGCCGGCCTCGCGGCTGGTGATGCCCACGCGCAGCTCTTCCTCCGACCGCGTCATGGCGTCGTCGGTGGTCGGCCCGCTGGTGTCGCGACCGACGGTCTCGGAGTCGGAGCCCACCCCTGGGTAGGACAGGTCGTAGTGGCTGTAGAGCGCCGCCTCCTCCTCGTGGGAGAGCTCGCCGTCGGCCTCGGCCGTCGGAGCGTCCTTGACCTGCTGCTTGTCGTAGGGCAGTCGTACGTCGCCGTTGTCGTCACTGGCTTCGGCGATCGGTACGAAGCTCACCTTCGAGCCGAACATCCCCGTCTTCACGGCCAGCCACTCTGGCCTGCCGGTCTCGGCGTCCATGTAGATCTCGTCGATCGATCCGATCTTGTCGCCGTCGCTGTCCACGACGTCGCGGCCGCGCCACTCGGCTACGGCTGCCTCGGTGTGAGTCATCTCCCCTGCCTCTCGCTTGACTGCTTGAACGTGAGGAAGTCCGACAACCTGCCGGCTCGGCGAGAACCGGCAAGCGCCCCTTCGGTGCTTTACGAGCCGCCCTCCGATTCAGAGATCGCCCGTGTTTTCGTATACCGCCCCGCCCGCCGCGGAAACTCTGGCCGCTATGCCCTGTGTGCCAGATCTGGTTCGAGCACGAAGATCTCCGCCGTCAGATCGGGCTCCTGATGTGAAGCCGACATGAATGCGACGACCCTGCGACCCGCGAGTTCCTCGACCGCGGCGGTCAACCGCTCCGTCAGAACCCCGTGCAGGATTCTCCTCTGGGCCTGCACAGCCTCGCCGTGGCCCGCTTCGAAGAGCGTACGTTCCGCGCCGGTGAACCCGCCGGCGAGCAGAACCAGCACGGTGTTCTCGCCGGCCCAGTGGGCCTTGCAGTGCTCAGGGCCCTTGCCCGTGCACTCCCGAAACAGCGTCACGACCGCGCCGGAGATCGCGACGAGAAGCTGCCCGCCCGCGAGGGACTGGCTCGGCATTTCATTGTCTGTCGTCGCCGCCACGATCTGCGCCCATCGTCTCCGGCACTGGGACAGCAGACGGCGCCCGTCGGTTACATGTCACGCGCGGCCGTCGGGCCTGCTTCGCTGCGCGAGCCTGAATCCGCCCGCGCCGGCCAGCGGCTGGGCGACCGGCGACCTCAGGCGTTGCTGAGCTGGCGCTCGGTCGCGTCGATCACGCCGGAGCGCGCCTTGTGCTTGCGCTCATAGTCACGCACCTCCTTGACGCGTTGGTCGTCGCCCTCGGAGAGCGCGGAGCGCACCTCGTTGACGCTCAGCTCGTCGTATCCGGGCCAGGGCTCATCGCCTTGGAGGGTGTCGATGCGGCTATTGACGGTTGAGCGGTTCTGGTTCTTGCGCTCGTAGGCGCTCACCTTGGCGAGATCAACCTGTGACAGCTCCGGGAGCTTGCTTAGGACCTCGTCGGCACTGAGCGAATCGTAGTTCGAGATCGCCAGGTCCGCTTCGGAGGCCGCCGCCCCCTTGACCGTACCCTCCGCCCGGGTCACGCCAGGCACCTTGCGAGTCTGCCGGGCGGTTCGCCTGGCCTGCGCCGCGCTCTTTCGAGCCGTGCGCTTTGCCGCCGCGCCTGCAGCGCGGGTGGCGTCGGCGGCGCCTGTGTCCGTGACGTCGTAGGAGCCCTCCCCGTCGAACTCGGCCCGGGCCACCGCGTCGGTCAGACGAGGGATCTCAGTGAGCAGCCGATCGAGCATCTTCTGTTCGTCGGCCATGATCGAGCTGGCGAGCTTCTCGGTGTCGCCGTCACCCGCTACGCGAGCCAACCGGGCCAGCGCCGTATACGTCGCGATCTCGAGCGCCTCGGCGGCGCACGAGTCCTTGGCGTTCTTGAGCACCTTCTCCTCGCCGCCACTTCCGCGGACCATGTCCAGCGGGGTCTTCCCCAGCGCAATCACCTGTCCGAGGACCGTCTGCACGACTCCCAGCCCCATCTGGAGCGGGTTGTCACCCTGTCCCAGCGCACGCAACCGCTCCTCGAGACGCTCGGCGTGCTGCCGCGTCTCGTCGAGGTGGGTTTCGAGCCCGCTGCGGTAGCTGCCGCTGGGCGTCATCGCGATCTGTGCCTGGAGTTGCCGAACAAGGGCCACTTCCGAGGCATGAGCTTCGTTCAGGTACTGCACGATTTTCTGCTGCTGCTTGGTCACGGTCAACTCCAATGAAGACGGTTTCGGTCTGATCCCGAGGATGCCAGGCGGACATGGATTCGCGGGGCGCTTTGCGCCGATCGAGGTCATTCGAGTACCGGTGTCCGGTTCGGGTAAGCGGCCGCGTTGGCCGGCACGGAGCGCGGACCTGGCGCGCCGCGGAGGATTCCGGCCGCGCGGTTCGGGAACGAGCATCCGGTGTCGGTCTCCCCGACAGGTTTTCCGCCCCCGCCGTCGCCCACCCGGGTGCGCGCGGGGCTCTTGACCCTCGGGGCGTCGCCCGAGACTGCGGATGCCGAGCAGCCGATCTTCGTGTTGGGCTGCGGCTGGCGCTCGGGGTCCACGCTCCTGCAGCGGATAATCATGACCGACGACCGGGTGCTCATCTGGGGCGAGCCGCTGGGCCGCCTGGCGCCGCTGACCCGCCTCTCCGACCTTGTGGCGCACGCGGGCGAGAGCCCCCCGCCGTCCCAGTTCACCGACCTCGGCCGCCTGGACTCCCCCGATCCCGCGACGGACTGGATCGCCAATCTGTTCCCGGGCGGAGAGGATCTGCGCTGCGGGCTACGCGCCTTGCTCGACCGCTGGCTCGCGGAGCCCGCTCGAGACCGTGGCTACGCGCGATGGGGTCTCAAGGACGTGCGCCTGGGCAGCGCCGACGCGCTCGTGCTGCGGTGGCTCTATCCCGGGGCCCACCTGTTGGTCCTGGTCCGCGATCCCTTCGACGCCTGGCGCTCGTTGCGGACGGTCGCGAAGGAATGGGGCACCTACGAGCGCTTTCCCGACCGGCCGGTGCCGGATGCTGCCGCCTTCGGCCGATTTTGGAATCGATTGGCGATCAGCTGGTCCGACCACAACGGTCCACAGCATGTAATTCGCTTGCGTTACGAAGACGTCGTCGCCGGCCAGCTCGGTGACCTCGGCGCGCGGCTTGGGCTCGACCTCGAGCCGGCGCGCGCCCTCGCCGCGCGCGTAGGGGCATCCGCGGGCGGCGCGCCGCCCGACCAAGAGATCGACGCCATCGAGAGCACCACGCGCGCCGGGCGTAAGGCGTGGGGCTATCCGGGGGTGCCGGTGTGGGCGTGAGCATGGTGCGGACGCTCGACATAGGGCTCATCGCGGACTCCCGCAACCCGATTCGCGAGCCCTTCGCCGGTGGCCTCGAGGCGCACACGCACGCGCTGGCGACGGGACTGCGGGCCCGTGGCCACCGGGTCACCATTTACGCCTCGGACGCGTCCGATGCGGGCCTGGGCGTGGTGCCGGTCCGGGTCCCGGAACAGCGCCTCCGGCTCTCTCGCCGGGCTCGCAGCGACACGTCCATGCCCGACGAGAGATTCATGCAGGACCACCACGCCTACCTCGATCTGATGCTGCGGTTGCGCCGCACTTCGCACGACGTGCTGCACAACAACTCGCTGCATTACCTGCCGGTGGCCATGGCTCCAAGTCTGAGCTTGCCGGTGGTGACGGTGCTGCACACGCCTCCCACTCCCTGGATCGAGAGCGCGGTGCAGTGCAGTGCGCGATCGGGCAACGAGTTCGTGTCGGTTTCCAAGGCCAACGCGCGGGCTTGGCGCCATTCGCTGCAGGTGCGCGCGGTCGTGGCCAACGGGGTGGACCTCGGCGTGTGGCGTCCGAGCCGGCCCGCCAACCCGCCGTACGCCGTCTGGACCGGACGCATGGTGCCCGAGAAGGCTCCCCACTTGGCCATCGAGGCAGCGCATCGAGCAGGCCTGGCGCTGCGTCTCGCCGGGCCCACGCCGGATCCCGTGTACTTCGAGCGTGAGATCAGAGGCCGGCTGGGCGGGGAAGTCGTTTACCTGGGCCACCTTTCGCGCCGCGAGCTGGTGAAGCTGGTGGGAGGCGCACGGGTCTCTCTTGTCACCCCCTGTTGGGACGAGCCGTACGGGCTCGTCGTAGCCGAGTCGCTGGCCTGTGGCACGCCGGTAGCAGGCTTCGCGCGGGGGGCCATCCCGGAGATACTCGACGAGCATTGCGGCCGCCTCGCCGAGCCCGGCGATGTCGCCGACCTGGCGCGCGCGGCCACGGAAGCCGTGCGGCTGCGACGCGATGACTGCCGGCGTCGGGCTGAGAGCACCTGCTCCCTGGACGAGATGGTGCGCCGTTACGAGGCCCTGTACTTCGAGCTGGCGGCATGACTCCGTCGGTCGGCTGGTATGCCCACCACCACGGGCTTGGCCACCTCCTGCGCGCAAGCGCCGTGGCCCCCCACCTGCGCAGCAGGGTGACCGTGCTCACCTCCGCCGCGGACGGCGCTCCGGCCCAGCGCGAGCTCGAAGCGCTTCGAGCTTCAGGCATCCAAGTCCGCGAACTGCCCCTCGACCTTCCCGCGGCCGGGGAACCGGCGCCTCCGCCTCCTCCACCGGGGCTGCACTACGCACCGGTGGGAGCAGCCTCGCTGCGGTCACGGATGGCCGCTCTGACCGGCTACTTCCAACAGGAGGCTCCGGACCTGCTCGTGGTCGACGTCTCGGTGGAGGTGGCGATGTTCGCCCGCCTGTGCGGCGTCCCGGTGGCCATGGTCCGCCAGCACGGGGACCGCAACGACTTCGCACACCGGCTGGCCTACGCCTGGGCCGAGGAACTGCTTGCGCCCTATCCGCCGTGGCTCGAGGACGCCTCGGCCAGTCTCGCGGTCCGGCGGGCCAGCCGTTACACGGGCGGCTTCGCGGTCAGGCCGGCCGGCACCAGCCCTCCCGTACCCGGCCGAGTCGTGGTGTTGAGCGGACGCGGCGACGACGGCTTCGCTCCTGGCGATGTCGAGTCCGCGGCGGCCGCGTGCCCGGGCACGAGCTGGCTTGTCGCCGGCCCCCGGCAGTGGCGCACCGACGTGCCGGAGCTGATCGGGTCCGCCGAGGTCGTGGTGTCCCACGCCGGACACAACGCGGTGATGGAGGTGGCGGCCGCGCGACGCCCGTTCGTCTGCATTCCGCGACCGCGACCCTTCGGAGAGCAGAACGGCAAGGCCGACGCGCTCCGTCGCGCCGGGGCCGCGGTGGTGCGAGACCGCTGGTGCGCTCCCGAGGAGTGGCCCGGCGTGCTCGCGGCCGCGCGGGCCCTTGGCACGGAGCGGCTCGCATCCGCCGTCGACCCCGGTGCCACGGCTCGCCTCGCCGCTCGAGTCGATTCGCTGGCCGCCCAGCTGCACTCAGGCGGCGTAGGCGCGCGTCATCTCGTCGGGCGTGGGACGCCGCAGGACCTCGAGCCGCTCCCCGTCTGACTCCCAGGCCACTATCCCGAGCCCCTCGAGTTGAGCCAGCCAGCCGCCCATGGGCCACTCGCCCCAGCGGCGGCGAAAACGGAGCGCGTTGCGCACCACATCGTCGACATGGTCCAGCGGCGGGCGACACTGTGGATGGTGCTGATGAAAGCACTCCGCGCCGCCGGCCCACGCCAGCGGCACGCCGGCCGCTCGTGCCGCGAACGCGAAATCTGTGTCCTCGGCCCCGTAGCCGCAGTATCCGGGATCGAAACCGCCCGCGCGGTTCCACGCCGCACGGTCGACGCCGAAGGACAGCGACCACAGCAGCTCGTAGCGCTCGGTCGGAGAAACACCGGCACTCGGCTCCGGCCGCGCGGGATGGGGGTCGCTCGCCGCGCGGAGTGCCGCATCGGCGCCGGGGCGTGGAGGGGTCCCCTGCCGGAGATAGCGCACGCCGCCCATGACGATTCCGGGGAACTCGCTCAGAGCAGCGTCGTAGCCAGCAACCATGTTCCGTGCGGGGATGCAATCGACGTCCAAGAAGATCAGCCGGTCGGCGCCGGTCGCCTCCGCCGCGAGGTTGCGGGCACGAGCGAGCGGGAGCTCATCTGCGCTGACCAGCGGAAGCATCTCCACTCGGAAGCGACGTGCGGAAGGGATCCGGGCGTCCCCGGCCATGTCCGCGATCACGAGCACATCCGGCGCCCGCTTCCCCGCGTCGAGCCCGCCGATGAGGTTTGCAAGCTCGGCGTCGCGCCCGCTGGTGAGAGTCAGTACCGCGATCAACCTCGCAGCGGTACCCGTCGGGGACCGGCGCAACCCTCGTGTGACCGGCGGGGATGACCGATCATCCGACCGAGCGCCACCGCGCGTACCCTGGCCGTGAGCCTCAACTTCGAGCGCAGTGGCAGCGGTGAGCCGCTGATCCTCCTGCACGGCATCGGCGGCGAGCTGTGCGTGTGGGAGCCGGTGCTCGAGCCGCTGGCCCGTCGCATGGACGTGATCGCCGTCGACCTGCCGGGCTTCGGACGATCGCCCGCGCTCTCCGAGGGTGCGACACCCACCCCGTTCGCCCTGGCCGATGCGATCGCGGACCTGATGGACGAGCTGGGTATCGACAGCGCGCACGTGGCGGGCAACTCGCTCGGAGGCTGGGTCGCGTTGGAGCTGGGAAAGACCGATCGGGCGCGTTCAGTCACCGCTCTGTGTCCGGCCGGGCTGTGGGGGGCTCCTCTGCGGCGAGCGGGAGCGCCGGCGCGAGGGGGCGCCCAGCAGCTGGCGCGGCGCCTGCGGCCCGTGCTCCCGCTGGTCATGCTCAGCCGCCGCGTGCGCAGGCTGGCCCTTGGGCACGTGGTGGCCGACCCGGACCGCGTCCCCTATGGGGCTGCCCGGCGCATGGTCGGCTCCTACGCGCGGGCGACCGCCTACGACGCCACGAACGTAGCCATGCGCGAGCACCACTTCACCGACCCCGAGCAAATTCGCGTTCCGCTAACGGTCGC
Organism: uncultured Thermoleophilaceae bacterium; assembly: GCA_963826165.1. Classification (GTDB taxonomy): domain Bacteria; phylum Actinomycetota; class Thermoleophilia; order Solirubrobacterales; family Thermoleophilaceae; genus JACVRW01. Next base: position 300,242 of record CAWGWC010000009.1, read on the forward strand.
CTTCGGCGAGTTCGACCGCCTGATACGTCCCCGGCGGCTGCGGGTCGCCGGCGCCCGCTCGGTGATCCTCCGCGGCTGCGGTCACATTCCGATGTGGGATGCACCTGAGCTCGTGACGGACTTGATCCTCGACACCACTCAAGGCCGAGCGAGGACCCCTGAGCCATCGGTGGCGAGCGGGCGGCGGTGAGGTGCGGCTCGGGTTTGCGGTCAAGGTCTTGGGCGGCGGCGGTCTGCCGTCGCACGACAGCCGGCGGTGGCAGTCGGGGCCCCACCTCCGCAACTCGCTCGCCTACCTCCGAGACATTCTCGACTACCTGGCGGGCCTTGATCTGCGCATGTACAGGATGGCCACCGGCTTGGCCCCCTACGCCAGCCACCCGGAGCTCCCGCAGTTTCACTCCCAGATAGACGAGTGTGACGATCAGCTCGCGGCCGTGGGCGCGCGGGCGCGCGAGTTGGGAATCCGGCTGTCGACTCACCCGGGTCAGTACACGGTCCTGAACTCGGAGCGCCCCGAGGTGGTGTCCGCCGCAGTCGCCGAACTGGAGGTGCAGGCACGCCTGCTCGACGGGATGGACCAGCCGCGCGAGGCCGTCGTGGTGGTGCACGTCGGCGGCGCTGCGGGGGGAACAGAGGCCGGAGCCGACCGGTTTGCCGCCGGCTTCGAGCGGCTGTCCGAAGACGCGCGGAGACGGATCGTCCTCGAGAACGACGACCGTCTCTACTCGCTGACCGACGTCCTCGACCTGTCCCGGCGACTGGGGGTGCCGCTGGTGTGGGATGTGCTGCATCACCATTGCCACAATCCGGAGAAGGTGCCCGCGCGGGAAGCGCTCGCGCTCGCACTCGCCACCTGGCCGACCGGGGTGCTGCCGAAGATCCATTACTCGTCGCCGAAACTCGACGTGACCGAGCGACGAAAGAAGAGCGGTCGCCGGGTCGAGCGTCGCCTCGTCCTTCCGGACCGTCGAGCACACGCCGACACGGTGGATGCGATGGCCTTCGCCGACTTCCTTCGCCACGATGCGGCCGGCCTGGACTTCGACGTGATGATCGAAGCCAAGGCCAAGGACCTTGCCGTCCTGCGGCTGAGGGAGCAGATCACCTCGTGCGGGATTCCTCATCGGCAGCTCGGGTAGCGGACTCCGGATGGGATCGCGCTTCACGGTGGCGGGGCTGCTTCTGGGCATCGGGCTCGGCGGCTTCGTCGACGGCATCGTTCTTCACCAGATCCTCCAGTGGCACCACATGCTCACGAGCGAGGGCTGTTGCTCCGCCACGAGCGTGGCCGGATTGGAAGACAACACGCTCGCCGACGGGCTGTTCCACGCCGCTACGTGGGTATGCGTCGCCGCCGGCCTGTACCTGCTGTGGCGCGAGACGTCGCCGGGTAGGTCCTGGTCGGGACGCGTCTTGACCGGGCTGCTGCTGGTGGGATGGGGCGCCTTCAACCTCGTGGAGGGCGTGATCGACCACCACCTGCTGGGTGTCCACCACGTGCGCACCGGGGACGACGAGACGCTGTACGACCTTGCCTTTCTCGCCTTTGGCGCCCTGCTGGTGGTCGCCGGCCTGATTTTGGCCCGGCGGCCGAGCGCTCGGCCAAGTGCGGGGCGCCGCTCCCCCGCGTGAGTCGCGCCGGTCAGCGCCGGCAGACGGCGAGGATCTGCAGGGTCACGCGTTCGCGGTCGCCCACCGTCGGGCCGGTGCTCACGCTCGCCCGGACGCGCCGCCCAACTCGGCGGTGAGTCACGGTGACGTCCTGCAGCTCGCGGGCCGTCGGCGGCCGGCGCCGGTGGAAGAGCACCCCCGCCACGCCCCGGGTCAGCCGCTCGCCGCCACGACACCGATGGCTGCGGGTGACCGCCCGCGACGGCCGCAGCCGCACCTCGCGCGTGCGAACGATGCCCGGCCCGCGCTGGAGGGCCGCCGCGCCCTGCGGCTCAGGAATGCACCCCACGTGCGGGCGAAACGAGCCGGCTGTCTTGGAGAAGGCCACGGCAAAGAAGAGCGCGTCACCGCCGGTGATCAAGCCGACCCCGGGCCCTTGCAACAGCCGGTCGACCGACGGGGGCGGCGCGCCACCGCCCGACAGCTCATAGTCGCTGCCCACCGCCAGCAGGAAGTTGTCGCTGTCCGGACAGCCCACCGTGACGCCTGCCGGAACCGGTATCGGGTTTGCCGGTGGAATCACAACCCACGGCCCCACCACCGAGGTGCACTGGGTCAGTAGGAAGCACTCCCGCGTCGCGGCGCCCGCGCTGGGCACAGCAACGGCTGTCAGCACGGCGAACAGACACAGCGGGAGCCAGACTCGTCGACCGAAGCAGGCACGCATGTGGCGAGTAGCTTCGCACCCGCTGCCGGCGCTGTCGAGACCTACCTCGTCTCGATGCGTCAACGCGTCTGGACGGGGTATCGGCGGGACACCCGAGAGAAGGAGATGCCGGATGGCAAAGACAGCGCGCGACGTGATGACGGGCGGAGTCGAGTGCGTCGGGGAGAACGAGACGGTTCTCGATGCGGCGAAGAAGCTGTCCCAGCTGGACGTCGGCTCGATGCCCATCTGCGGAGAGGACGATCGGCTCAAAGGGATGCTGACGGACCGCGACATCGTTGTGAGAGTGCTGGCCGAGGGCCAGGATCCTTCGAGCGTGACCGCCGGCGATCTGGGCGAGGGAAAGCCGGTCACCATCGGAGCGGACGATTCGGTCGACGAAGCGTTGAGCACCATGGCCCAGCACAAGGTCCGGCGCCTTCCGGTGATCGACGGGCACGATCTGGTCGGTGTCGTGACCATCGCCGACCTCGCCGGGGGAATCGAGGACGAGAAGGTCGGCGATTTGGTCGAAGCCATCTCGGCGGCCGGCGCCTGAGGACCGGCGCACGGACCCGCGCTGACACGAACGCGTCCACCAACAGAGCGAGGAGATTCTCATGGCAGAGCCCGTTCCCACCGGCTCCGATGTGTCCGCCGGCACCTACCGTTGCACCAACTGCGGAGAGTCGATCAGCACCCAATCGGTGGGGTCGCTTCCACCATGCCCCAACTGCGCGAACAACAGTTGGGAAACGCAGTCGGGAGGCGACAGCGCAGACGACCCATATCCCTCCAGCTAGGGCTGTAGATGAGTGTCTGTGAAGTCTGCGGTAATGACTACGACAAGTCATTCGAGGTGATCGAGGCCGGAAACGGGAGATCCCACACCTTCGACTCATTTGAGTGCGCTATCCACGCGCTCGCCCCGACTTGCGCGCACTGTGACTGCCGGATCATCGGCCACGGCGTCCAAGCCGACGACAGCATCTACTGCTGCGCTCACTGCGCCACCCAAGAAGGCAAGGAGGGCCTCGCCGACCGCGCCTGAGAACAAAAAGCGCGCGGCTGCGAGCAGAGCGAGCCCGCCGTTCGGCAGAGTTGGCGCATACCCCTCGAAGGCGCCGTTTGGGCGGGCACGAGCCGGGCACGCGGTGCCCGGATGCACGGCACTGGCTTCGCAGCAATGGGCGTGCGACGGGCCTTGTACGAGGAGACCATGGCCATCGTGCGGAGCGAGTACGCAGCCGAGCTGCGGCTGCCGGAGGTGGCTCACCGGATCGGCGCCTCTACGAGAGCGCTGCAGCGGGCCTTCGCCGAGCACGGCGAGCGATCGTTCAGCGAGGAGTTGCGTCTGCGGAGACTGGAGGTGGCCGCGCGGCTGCTCGAGGGTACGGACCTGCCGGTCGGAGCGGTGGCGCTGCGGGTCGGGTATGGCGACCACGCTCCGTTCAGCAAGGCTTTTCGCCGCTACTACGGCATGGCCCCTCGCCAGCACAGACAGCCGGGCTTCACGGCCGCCTGACCTGCACCGACCGGGTTTTTCCTGCCAGTGCACGGGAACTCGACTAGGACCCGGACCTCAACGGAGGTAGCGATGGCGAAGGATCATGGACCCAGCGTGAAGGACGACAAGCAGTACGAGGGACTGCGCAAGAAGGGCATGAGCAAGTCCAGAGCGGCCGCGATCTCGAACTCACCTGGCTCCTCGAGCAAGGGCGGCAAGAGCAGCGGCTCGAGCCGGAGCAGCCGCAGCAGCGGAAGCGGCAGCGGAGGCAACCAGGCACAGAAGAAGGCCGCCGGCCGTAAGGGCGGAAAGAAGTCGAGCTAGACGGTCCACTCCTTGAGGTGTCGCCGGTAGGCGGCGCAGTCAATCGGCGCTACGCTGGATGTGCATTAGGCCGCCGCCTGGTTCTCGTTCTCTCCCTTCCGCGCGGGCCCGCTCCAGAGGACGAGAAGGCTGAAAAGACATGAACGCGGAAGCCCTGCACGCGCAGCCGGACACTGACGAAGACCCCAGCGGCGGCAAACTGTTGGTCGAGCTTTCGAACGCCATGGTCGCTCTCTACAAGGACCTCTTCGGGCGCGGGCCGACGAAGGTCAGGACCAGCTACGCGGGCCCAGACCTGCTCGTGACCACGCTCGAGAACAGCCTTACTCGTGTGGAGCTCACCATGGCCGCGGCAGGCGAACACGAGCGCCTTCGTGACTTGCGCATGCACTTCCAGTATCTCGGCGAGGGCGACTTCGTCGGGGCGGCCGAGCGGATCACCGGCCGTAAGGTCCGCGCATTCGTCTCTGGCATGGATACCAGGCGCGACGTGGCAAGCGAGCTCTTCTATCTCGACCCAGAAGGTCCGACCAGCGTGGGCTAGTCGGCTTCGCGCTACTTCTACCCGCGGCCCATGCCCCGTGCGGCTCCGGCCGCGGTCGCGAGGAATGAACGCGCGAGGGTTTGCTTGCGCTTGCTACGCCAACCACCTTCGATGGCGTAGGCGCCGTCGAGTGGCGTGAGGTGGCGTGCCACGCGTCGCGAGTACCCGCCGGCGGCCCGTGAAATCGCGCCAGGGCGAGTGTGGCGGGTCGGCACGCGGGTAGCCAGGCGACATGAGCGAAGCGGCGACGGCCGAGCGAGTCCAGGATCTGCCCGGCTTTGCTGGACATTCACCGCAGCAGGAGAGGCCGCTTGGGGGCTACGCCGTCCTTATGGGGAGCTTTGCCGCGCTGACCAGCGCCTTCGGCCTTTGGGTCGTGAGGTCTGGTCGTGAACTGCCGGAGAGCCCGTCGGCGCGGGATCTGGCTCTCGTCACCGTGGCCACTCACAAGACGTCGCGACTTCTCACCAAGGACCGGGTTACGAGCGCGGCGCGCGCGCCGTTCACGCGCTTCGTGGGGGATGCGGGCCCGAGCGAAGTCAGCGAAGAGGCTCGCGGGCGTGGACTGCGCCGCGCCGTCGGTGAGCTGGTCGTCTGCCCCTACTGCCTCGGACTGTGGATCGCAGCGGCATTCGCCGCAGGGCTGATTGCAGCGCCTCGGCCCACACGTTGGATCGCCGGCATCTTCAGCGCTCTCTTCGGCTCCGACGTTCTGCAGCTCTCCTACAAGAAGCTCGAAGACATGAGCTAGCGATGCCCCCGCCGGGTGAGCTGACGCCGCAGGCGGTCCTGTTCTGCGCGGATGGCTCGAAGGTTTTCGTTCGGCCGCTCGAGAATGAACGTCTGGACCGCCACACCCTGTTCCGCATCGACAGCACAACAATGTGAGACCACGCGCCGGCCCAGCGCGTCTTCGACCACGGCGATCAGTTGCCGCTTTAGCCCTGCATCCTTTTCCTCTGACACTGCCACGTGACCTTCCAGCATGCAGGTCAGGACCGGATCGGCCAGGAAGGCCCGAGACCGCATGCTGTGGTTTCCGTCTCGGCTTGAGAACACGGTCGCCACCCGGCGGGCGACTTCACTGTTCTCGCCGAGGCGAGGACCATCGTTTGAGTCGGCCGATCGCGCCACGTTCGCCAGGCTGGTGCCCAGCCGAACAGTCCACAAACGAGTGAACCGCGCGCTGCCGCATTCGCGTAGGCCAGCGTAAGGCCAATGGCGAGGGCCGGAATCGAACCGGCGACACCACGATTTTCAGTCGTGTGCTCTACCAACTGAGCTACCTCGCCCCAGCAGCCAGACGATGGTAGCGGCCGGTCTCAGCAGGAGGCGAAGGCGTCGCGGCGCGGCCTCAGGCCGATGCCGGGCGCGCAGACGAGGTTGCGCACGCGCACCCGCGAGACGGCGAAGTTGTTGCGCCTGATGCGGTCCGCGCTCGCGGAGATCACTGCGGCGATGTTGTCGACCCGGGATCCGGAACGTGCCGTCACGAGCAGCTCGAACTTGTATCGCCGGACCTCCCCGGGCCCCAGGTTTCCGACCGCGCAGAGATAGACCGGCTTGCGGCTCGCCCCCCGCGTCGAACAGCGGCGCCGTATGGAGCGGCTCGCGATCGGGCGCTCGCCGTTGCCGGGTTGGTCGGCCACGACCACGCTCTCCGCTGTGATCGGGCTGCTGTTGCGTATGACCACGGTGTAACCCACCCGCTCGCCGACGGCGACCACGGGGCGGTCTGCGGTCTTGGTCAGCACGAGGTCGACACCGGGTCCGACGGGCGGAATCGGCGGAATCGGCGGGTCCGGCGGGATGGGCGGGTCCGGCGGGATGGGCGGAACGGGCGGCTTTGGGCCGAGGAGGTTCACGAACTCGCACCGCACCTTGGGCTCCTTGCGCGTGAGCTTCACCACCACGCGGCCCTGCTCCGAGGACACGATCGTGTCGTTGCAGACCACTTCGATCAGCCTCCAGACCCGGTTGCCCACCGGCGCCGGCTCTGCCTCCTGGATCACGTAGCGGCCGAGTGGAATGCGGCTGGTGTCGTCGCCGCGGGCGCGCGTGGGTGTGTTCTCCTCGCGCGTGGTGGCCGACTTCTCGTACGAGGTCTGCGGGTCGTCAAACGGCTCGATGGTGAAGCCGGCGGTGCCGGTGCCTCCGACCGTGGTCTTGTCGATGGCGATCGCGCCGTCGGGAGTGAACTCGTTCTCGAAGGTGCAGGTCGCACCGCGTCTGATCCTTGATCTCTACTTCGACGGAGTTCAGACGAGGCTTGCCGCGCAGCCGTCGCTTGACCTTCTCCGGCTTCGCGTTGCAGTAGGCGCTGTCGAGGCGCCACTTGCCCTCGTCGCTCTTCGGCAGCCGCTCCTCGACCCGGTAGAGGCCCGGGCTGACCGTGAGCGGGCTGGGCTCGGCCTCGGCGGGCACCTCCTCTTCCTCGGTGCGGGCCCTCGCCTCGAGCTTCTCGCCGTCGTCCGGCGGGAAGACGTCGAAGTCGAAGACGCCCACGCCGCCGCTGGTGATCTTGCGGATGAACAGCTGTCCCGCCGGCGGGCGCAGCGTGTTGGTGAAGGTGCACTCGACCTCGTCGCCCGCCACCAGGGCGATACTCACCCGGGCCGCGTTCAGATCGGTGGTGATGGTGCTGGCACCCGTCGCTCGTGCAGGCCAGGCCGGTGAGTGTCCAGCCATCCGGGACGATCTCGCGCGCCGTCCACGTCTCGCCGGCGGCACGGTAGAACTCAGGAGCCGCCTTGGTCGTCTGATCTTTGAGGGCGATGTTGAAGGCGCCCCCGGGGTTGTAGCTCAGGTTGCCGTCGAAGCGGAAGGTCTCAGTGGCTCCGCCCGAGACCCCTGCCACGGTCTTGCGAATGATGATCGTCCCGCTGGTGGGCGGCGGCTGGACGTAGTACGCGTAGCAGAACACGTGCTCTGCGCCGGACGGGTAGGAGATCCACTCGACGTTGTCGCCGTTGAGGTTGTCGATCGCGCAGCGCAGCGCTCCGAAGCCGTACTCGCCGGGGTACACCTCGTTGAGGATGGGATCGGTGACCGTTCCGCCCTGGATCCAGAAACTGTTACCCGACTGCGCACGCTTGAGCTGGGCCTCGGTCAGCTCGATGGTCACCGCTCCGTCGATGGTGTCGCCGGTGGGCGCTCCGTTCGTGTCCAGCAGCGGCACGCTCGGCTGCGTGACGATGTCGGTGCCGTAGGGCTCCGTGACGATCGACAGCGCGCCCCACGGGCCGATCACGGCCTTCGTCTTGATGCCCTTGCCGAGGGTGAAGCGCCAGCTGGGCAGCGGAGTGCAGTCGGGCTGGTTGGCGTCCTCGATCGCCGGGTCGATCGGCTGTCCGGCGGTGTAGGGAGTGTTGGCCCCGAGGTTCTCCAGGCTCTCCTGGATGTCGTTGCGGGCCCGGTTGGCGGTGATGTCCGTGTACGTCGGGCACGTGCGGGCCGCAATGGTCACCCGGTAGCCCGTGTCGCCATCGCCCGTGCCCGCCATCGCCCCCGGCGCTGTCACGCCCAGCGCCAGGGCAGCCATCGTGGCCGCAACGAAGAGTCGCCTCATGCCGGACGGCATCGTACTCCCCCACCCGGCCGAGGGCTAGGCCTGGCGGGCTCTATGCAGCCACGGGCGCCGCGTCGCCCCGCCGCGCCGCCTCGGCGTGCTCGCGGCTGTCCTTCGACGAGATCAGCACCGCCGCGAGCACCGCGGCCAGCAGCGCCATGCCGGCGCCCACCAGGAACGCATCCTGGAAGCCCTCGGTCAGAGCGACCGCCGGGTTGCGCTCGCCCGAGGCGAACACGTTGTCGGTCGTGCTGGTGGCCACGGTGGCCAGGATGGCCAGGCCGAGCGCGCCGCCCACCTGCTGGGAGGTGTTGATGAGACCGGAGGCCAGGCCCGCCTCGTCGGGCTTGACGTTCGTGACCGCCGCGATGGTCACCGGCACGAACGAGAGGCCCAGGCCGATGGCCGCGAGCATCGAGGGGAACAGCACGTCCCCGACGTAGCTGCCGCCGGGTGCGCTCACCTGGCCGAACCACAAGAGGCCGGCGGCCACGAACAGCAGCCCGGCTACGAGGGTGGGCTTGAAGCCCACGCGCGTGACCAGCTGCGAGGCCAGCCCGGCCGACACGATGATGAGCCCGGCCAGCGGCAGGTAGGCGAGGCCGGCCTTGAGCGGCTCGTAGCCCAGCACCTGCTGCATGTAGAGCGAGATGAAGAAGAACATCGAGAACAGCGACATGCCGAGCAGCAGCCCGATCACGTTGGCCCCGCGCAGCGTGCGCAGCCGGAAGATCGAGAACGGCATGAGCGGATGGCGCGTACGCGACTCGATCACCAGGAACGCGGCCAGCAGCGCCAGCGCGATCCCGCCCAGCACGAGCGTCTGGGTGGAGCCCCAGCCGGCGTCGTTGGCGTCGACCAGCGTGTAGACGAGAAGGGCAAGTCCGGCGGTGACCGACACCGCGCCGGCGATGTCGAACGAGGCCCGGGACTCGTCGCGGCTGTCCTCGAGCAGGCGCGGCGCCAGCAGCGCCGCCGCGATTCCGATCGGCGTGTTCACGAACAGGACCCACTCCCAGCCGAGGGTCTCGGTGAGGATGCCGCCGAGCAGCACGCCCGCTGCTCCGCCCGAACCGGCCACCGCTCCCCACACGCCCAGCGCCTTGTTGCGCTCGGCGCCCTCGGAGAAGGTGGTGGTGACGATGGCCAGCGCGGCAGGTGAGATCAGCGCCGCGCCGAGTCCCTGTACAGCGCGCGCGGCGATCAGCCAGATGTCGCTCTGGGCAAGGCCGCCGACCAGGGAGGCCGCCGCGAACAGCCACATGCCCCAGATGAACATGCGCCGCCGGCCGAGGAGGTCGGCCAGCCGGCCGCCGAGCAGCAGGAAGCCGCCGAAGAACAGGGTGTAGGAGTTGATGACCCAGGACAGGTCGCCCTGCGCGAAGTCGAGGTCCTCGCCGATCGAGGGCAGTGCGACGTTGACGATCGAGGCGTCGAGCACGACCACGAACTGGGCCATGGCCAGAAGGGCCAGGGCCAGGTTCTTTGCGCGAGCTGTGTCGTTGGAATTCAAGTGTCGTTCCTCACAAAGCGGAATCTACGTTCCGGTTACCATACGGAATTGTGGTTCCGTTTGTCAACTTCCCGTATTAGGATCACTCCATGACGACTACGGATGCGACCGCCGGACCGGCCCAGCGCAGCATGCGCGCGGACGCCCGCCGCAACCGCGACCGCATCCTGGCTGCCGCTCGCGAGGCCTTTGCCGAGTACGGGGCCGAGACGCAGATGGACGACATCGCGGGACGGGCGCAGGTAGGAGTGGGCACGCTCTACCGGCACTTCCCGACCAAGGACGCGCTCACCGGCGAGCTGGTCAAGCTCAAGCTGGCCGCGTTCACGGCCCGCGCCCGCGAGAGGTTCGACACTGACGAGCGTCCCTTCGAGTCTTTCGCGGACCTCATTCGCGAGCAGGCCGAGGTGATGCAGGCGGACGCCTCCCAGCATCGGATGATGTTCGCCCTGACGCGAGAGGCGATGAAGGGGGTGGCCCCGACGGCGGCCGGCCTGCGGGATGCGGTGCGGCAGATCATCGAGCGGGCGCAGGCCGCCGGCGAGATGCGTCCCGAGGTGACCGAGGACGACGTTCGCACCTTCATGTGCGGCCTCGGCAGCATGATGGCGGCGGATGCCATGGGCGTGATGCGGTACGACTGGCGTCGCGCCCTGGGCTTCTGGCTCGACGGCATCCGGGCCGTCTCAGCGCGGGATTCCGCGTAAGTGAGCTAGCTATCGTGAGCCGCCCCGATGCGGCGCCCGCTCTCGCTCCTGGCCCTGCCTGCCTGCCTGTTGGCCGTGGCCCTGCCCGGATGCGGCGGGGACGACGAGAGCGCCGGCCCGCTCGACGCCGGCCTGGCCTACGTGCCCGCCGACTCGCCCTTCGCCGTCGTGGTCGACACGGACCTCGAAGGGGACCAGTACAAGGCGCTCGACTCGATCCTGGCCAAGTTTCCGTTCGGAGACCGCACGATCGCGGAGCTCATAGCCGACCAGCTGGGCGGCACCGGCAGTGACGTGGACTTCGAGGAAGACGTAAGGCCGATCCTCGGCAACCCCGCCGTGCTCGGAGCCACCGATATCCGGTCGTTCCTCGCGGACGACAACGACGACAGCTTCGTGGCTGCCCTCCAGGCCGATGACCAGGAGGCGCTCGAGAGCCTTATCGAGAAGTCCGGAGCCGAGGAGGCCGGCGAGACGGCCGGGGCGACCAAGTACGAGGACGGTGGCTCGGTCTTCGCCGTCGACGACGACGTGGTGGTGCTGGCCGACTCCGAGCGGTCACTCGACCGGGCTCTCGAGCGTGCTGACGGAGACGACCAGCTCACCCAGGACGAGTTCGAGGGCGCCTTCGACGAGAACCCGAACGCGGCGCTCGCGGGCGTCTACGCGAACCTGCAGAACCTCATCGCCTCGAGCGCCGAAGGGCGCACGGCGGCGAAGCGGATCCCGTGGGTGGGTGCCCTGCGCACCCTGGGCCTGACGATGAAGGCCTCCGGCGACGGCGTGGGCGTCGACTTCGTGGCCCGCACCGAGTCCGAGGGCCTCACCGAGGAGGACCTCCCCATGGCCGCGGGCGACGAGTCGCCTCCGGTGCTGGCCCGTCCGGGCGAGCTCGGCCTCGGCCTGCGTGACCTCAGCCAGGTGATCCGGTTCGCCGAGGCGGCCGGCCAATCGATCGACCCGTCGGGCTTCGGCGACTACGAGCAGGCCAAGCAGACACTCGACAGCCGGCTGGGGATCAGCATCGACGACGACCTGATCGGTCAGCTCAACGGCGACGTGTCCGCCAGCATCGCGCTCGGCACGGACTTCGCCGTGCGGGCGGAGCTCCGGGACCCCGGTGCTTTCGAGGAGACGCTGACGAAGATCGCCGAGGTGCTGCCGACCTTCCTCGAGGGCGCGGGAGTGAGCGGGCTGTCGCTGGAGGAGCCGAGCGGGGGCGACACCTTCTACCGGCTGACCGGCCCCGACGGAGAGGTGGCGGCCTTCGGCGTGGCCGATGGCTCCTTCGTGGTGGCCAGCGACGCGGAGCGGGCCGGCGAGGTCGCGCTCGACGATCCGGAGCAGGTGGACGGAGCACGCGGGGCGCTGGCCACGAGCGCCGACGCCCAGGCGCTGGTCAACGGCGTGATCCAGCAGCTCGGCCCGACTCTGGGGCTGAGCGGTGTTCAGGGCTTCGGGGCGCAGCTGTTCACCGGTCCGCTCGAGGACCTCACCGGGTCGGCGTCAATCGACACCGACGGTCTGCGCGGCCGGATGACCCTAGGCGTCGAGTAGACCGGCCCACTCGCGCAGCAGCGGCAGCGGATCGATCGGCTGGCCGCCGTCGTACCAGCCGCCGACCCAGATCTCGAAGTGGAGGTGCGCACCGGACGAGCTCCCGGTGTTGCCGACCTGCGCGAACGGCTGTCCCGCTGCCAGCTGCTGGCCAGGCACGACGGTGATCGAGCCGCGGCGCAGGTGCATGAACACGTAGTCGCGATCCTCGCCGTCGCCGTCCAGGACGACGTACCAGCCCGCGCCGTTTCGCTGGTAGCGCACGAACTCCACGCTCGCTGCCCACGGCGCCACCACCGGAGTGCCCTCGGCGGCGGCCAGGTCCTGGCCCTGGTGGCGGTGGCCCTTGCGGCCCGCGCCGAACAGGGAATCCTCCTCGCCGAAGTCGTAGACCCCGGCGACCGGGAAGCGGTGACCGGTCTCGACGCTCGGAGGCGGGGCCGGCTTGACCATGCGGCGCCTGCGTGCCTTGCGCCTGCGGGTCTTGCGCTTGGCGGCCTTGCGCTTTTCCACCTTGCGCTTGGCGACCTTGCGCTTGGCCGGCGCTGGAGCCTCACTGCCCGCCGTGACGCCACCGGCGGCGGTGTCCGCGGGTGCCGCGGCGCCGCCCGTGCCGGCCTGGGCCTGGGCTCGAGCCGCGGCCGGCGCCACGGCCACGAGCGCCGCAATGCACAGCAGGAAAACGGTTCGCCGGAGTCGCACGCCAGCCATCGCATCGGGATGTTTCCGGCGACCTTTAGATCCGGGAAGGATCTCCTGCCCGCTGCAACCGATCCTGCAGCGTCAGGCGGCCGCCATTCGCGACAGCAGCTCGATCGCGCCGCGCTTGTTGAGCGGCTCGTTGAGGTTGCCGCACTTGGGTGACTGCACGCACGACGGGCAGCCGGCACGGCAGGGGCATTCCGAGATCAGGCGCAGCGCGTCGCCGACCAGGCCCTCGAAGCGCTCGTAGCCGGCGCGGGTGATCCCCACTCCGCCGGGATGTCCGTCGTAGATGAAGATCGTGGGCCGGCCGGTCTGCTGGTGGAAGGCGGTGGACAGGCCGCCGATGTCCCAGCGATCGCACATTGCGATCAGCGGCAGCACCGCGATCTGACCGTGCTCGGCCGCGTGCAGTGAGCCCTGAAGCACGTCGAGGGGGAAGTCGTCGCGCAGGAAGGGTTCGGGAAGCTCGTACCAGAGCGCCTGGGTCACGAACTCCTGCTCAGGCAGGTCGAGCGCGAGCAGGTCGATCACAGAGTGGTCCGACAGGTGCTTCTTCTGGTAGGCCACCACCTGCTCGGTGACCGACACGATCCCGAAGGAGAGTGCCACCCCGCCGGTCTCGCGTCGCTCGCGCACCTGCTCGATGTAGGTCTCCGATTCCCGCTTTGGCTGGGTGTACCAGTTGCCCTCGAAGCGCCGGACCACCGCCCGGCGCTGGGACAGGTCGAGATCCTCGACCTCGTAGGACGCGCCCATGTGCAGGTAGATCGCCCCGGGATGGACGGCAGAGTGGGCGCGGGCGGACTCGACGTTGCCGATCACCTCGCCGCCCTCGGCTTCCACGATCGCCACCGAGTCCGCCGAAGCGGATCGCAGCGCGATCCCCGCCGCCGGGTAGCCGTCGCCGCGTGGCAGGTAGCGCCCGCCGCGCTCTCGCAGCCGGCCCTGCTTCACCAGGCGCTGGGCGTGGTCCTCCCAGCGCGGGCCGAACACCTCCGCGTCCTCGGGGGTCAGCGGAAGCTCGTAGGCCGCGGCGGAGAGGTGGGCCAGGTGGATCTCCTCCGACTCGTGGTCGAGGATCGCCCGTTCCACGGGTCGCTCGAGGAACTCGTCGGGGTGACGGCAGAAGAACTGATCGAGTGCGTCCTCGCCGGCCACGTACATCGCGAGCCCCACGCGCCGGCGGCCCGCCCGTCCCCACATCTGCCGCAGGCTGGCCACCGTGCCGGGGAAGGTCACGCACAGCGCGGCGTCGAGCTCGCCCACGTCGATGCCGAGCTCGAGCGCGCTGGTGGCCACCACGGCCAGCAGCTCGCCCTCGGAGAGCCGGCGCTCGATCTCGCGCCGCTGCATGGGCGTGTAGCCGGCGCGATAGGGGGCGATCCGCTCGGCCAGGTCGGCGCGGCCCGCCTCCTCCAGGCGCGCGCGGGCAAAGCGCTGGATCAGCTCCACCCCGCGTCGTGACTTCAGGAAGCAGATCGTGCGCACCTCGCGCTCGACAAGCTCGGCCAGCAGGCCCGCCGCCTCGGACAGCGAGGAGGCGCGCTTGCCCAGCCGCTCGTCCACGAGCGGCGGGTTCCACATCGCGATCTGGCGGCGCGCGCGCGGGGCGCCGTCGCGATCCACCAGCGCGACCTCCAACCCCGTGAGCTCTTCGGCTAGCTCCCTCGGGTTGGCGATGGTCGCGCTGGTGAGCACGAAGCGGGGCTCGGCTCCGTAGGCCCGAGCCAGCCGGCGCAGACGCCTCAGGACGTTGGCCACGTGTGAGCCGAACACGCCGCGGTAGACGTGCGCCTCGTCCACCACCACCCAGGCGAGATTGGCGAGCACGTCACCCCAGGAGCGGTGGTTGGGCAGCACGCCCAGGTGGAGCATGTCCGGGTTGGTGAGGATGAGATTCGAGCGCCCGCGAATGGCTCGGCGCTCCTCGCGCGGGGTGTCGCCGTCGTAGATCGCGTGGCGCAGGAAGCGGCCTCCGATGCGGGCCAGCGCGCGGGCCTGGTCCTGGGCCAGGGCCTTGGTGGGGTAGAGATAGAAGGCGCGGGCGGAGAGGTCGGTGGCCAGCGTGTCGAGCACCGGCAGGTTGAAGGCGAGCGACTTGCCGCTGGCCGTGCCCGTGGTGACCATGGTGTGGCCTCGCCGGGCGGCTTCCCAGGCGTCGGCCTGGTGGGCGTAGAGCGCTTCGATGCCGGCCGCGGCCAGCGTCTCCGTCAGCGCCGGATGCAGATCCGCCGGCAGTTCCTCGAGAAGTGCCGCCTGCTCCCTTTCGCCCGAAGTGGCGACGAGTTCCTCGCCGCGGCCCTTCTCCAGGACCCCATCCCAGGGGTACGAGGTCTCGATGCCGGCCACGCCCTGCCATGGTACGCGCCGTCACTTCATGCCCATCCGCTGCGTGTACACCGACCTCGACGGAACCCTGCTCGGCCGCGGCGCCTCGCTGTTTCGGACGGCTGAGGGAGACTTCACGCTGCTGGCCGCCCGCGCGCTCGAGGCGCTCCACCGCGCCGGCGCGGAGGTGGTCCTCAAATCCGGTCGCCGCCGGGCTCAGGTCATGGAGGATGCCCGGCTGCTCGGGCAGAGCGCGTACATCTTCGAGGTCGGCTCCGGGCTGGTGATCGACGGCGAGGTGACCTTTCTGACCGGGGACTGGCAGCCGCGCGAGGGCGAGACGATTCACCAGCAGATCGCGGCCACCGGCGCGCCCGATCTCCTGCTGCGCCGGTACGAGGGGCGGCTCGAGCCCCACTCGCCGTGGGCTCACGACCGGGAGGTCTCACATCTGTTTCGTGGCTCGATCGATGCGCTCGAAGCCAATGAGCTGCTGGCCGCCGAAGGTCACCACGGCCTGCGACTCGTGGACAACGGCGAGATCGGGCCGCAGCTGCACGGCTTCCACCTGATCCCCGCGGGGACCTCGAAGGCCGCGGCCGTGGCGGTGCACATGCGGGCCCGCGGGTACGCGCCGGAGGACTGCATCGCCATCGGCGATTCGCGCGAGGATCTCGACGTGGCGGCCAGCGTGGGCCGCTTCTTCCTCGTGGCCAACGCGGCGGCCGGGGACACGAGCGGCCACCCGAACGTCGAGCGCACCGAGGCCGCCATGAGCGAGGGCTTCTACGAGGCCGTGATCAGGGCGCTGGCGGAATCGCGCCAGTGACTTGAATCGCTGGCGCCGATTCGTAACCGAAGTTACAATCAGGGAACTACCGCGGCGGCTCAGAGCCGTCGCACGGGTGAGGCAGCACGGGCGCCCCTCGCGGGGCGCCCGTCGCAATCGACGGGCCCTCGTCCACCCATCTAGTCGACCAGCGCCCGGCCGGCGGCGCGCAGCTCCTCGAGATCGGTGGCCTCCTCGACGGAGGCCAGGTCGATGATCCGCTGATCGAAGGGGTCGAGCTCGTTGCGTCCCACCACGGCGTGACAGGCCACGCCGGCCTGCCGGCAGCGGGTGGCCACCTCGCCGACGATCTTGCCCTGGAGGGTCTGGTTGTCGATCCGCCCCTCGCCCGTCACGACGAAGGCCGAGGCCCTCATCGCGTCGTCGAAGCCGATGGCATCGAGCACGTAGCTCGCGCCGTGGGCCAGGTTGGCGTCGTAACGCCCCCACAGCCCGCCCGACAGGCCTCCCGCCGCCCCGGTCATCTCCTCGCCGCGGGGGTCGCGGTCGAACGTCCGGGCCAGCTCGTCGAGCCGCTCCTCCAGCCGTGTCACGAGCTCAGGGTCGGCGCCCTTCTGCGGAGCGAACACGCTCGGCGCCTTCTCGAACGGCGTGCGCACGTCGCAGAGCACGTCGAGGCGGACGCTCACGCCGGCCTCGTCGAGGGCCTCGAGTGCCCCGGCGCCGCCGTCGGTGGTGGCCGAGCCGCCCACGGTCACGATCACGTGTTCCGCCCCGGCGGCCGCGGCGGCCACGATCAGCTCCCCGGTGCCGCGGGTGGACGCGGCCCAGGCGTCGCGCTCCTCCTCGGCCACGAGACCCAGCCCGCTGGCCTGCGCGGTCTCCACCACGGCGCTGCCGTCCGGCAGCAGGGCAAAGCGCGCCTCGATCTCCCGCCCGAGGGGATCGGACACCTTCTGCGTGATCACCTCACCGCCGAGCGCGGTGACCAGCACCTCCATCGTGCCCTCGCCGCCGTCGGCCACGGGCAGCTCCACGGTCTCCCGCCCCGCCTCGGCCAGTCCCTCGGCGATCGCGGCGGCCACCTCCCGGGCCGAGAACGTGCCCTTGAAGGAGTCGGGGGCGACCAGGACCGGAAGCGTCACGACGCCTCGCTGACGGCCTCGCTGAACGCGCGCTCCGCCTCCGCGCCGTGCACGGCGAACACGATCGTCTCCAACTCGCCGTCGTGCTCGCGGGCCGCGGTCACCATGATCCGCGCGGCCTCGTCCAGCGGGAAGCCGCCCACGCCGGTGCCGAAGGCAACGAGCGCGAGCGAGCCGGCTCCGAGCTCCTCCGCCTTGGCCAGTGTCGAGCGCGTGGCCCGCTCGATGATCTCCGCCGACGTCGGACCGCCGAGCTCCATGGTGGCGGCGTGAATCACCCAGCGTGACGGCATGTCGCCGGCGGTGGTCTCCACGGCCTCGCCGAGCGCGATCGGTCCGCGCTCATCGGACTCCCGCTGAACCGCCGGTCCGCCCGCGCGCGAGATCGCCCCCGCCACGCCGCCGCCGTGGAGCAGCTGTGTGTTGGCGGCGTTGGCGATGGCGTCGACCTCGAGCTTGGTCACGTCGGACTGCGTCACTTCGAGTTGCGCCATCGGCCGTATCCTTGTCGATTTCGCCGGAGGCCGTTCGTCCTAGGGGCGCACAGCGGCGACCGGCGCCGCGCACGAACGAAGGAGCTGCGATGAGGTACATGCTGTCGATCTACGGCGACGAGCGACTGTGGACGGAGGCCACACCCGAGCAGGTCCAGGCGGTGATGGCGGCCTACGAGGCCTTCGGCCAGGAGGCCGGAGAGCGGATCGTGGCCGGCGATGGGCTCCAGCCCGCCTCGACGGCGACCACGGTGCGGGTGCGTGACGGCGAGACCGTGCTCACCGACGGGCCCTTCGCCGAGACCAAGGAGCAGCTCGGCGGCTTCTACGTGCTCGAGTGCGAGGACCTGGACGAGGCGCTGGCCTGGGCCGCGAAGATCCCCGACGCCGCCACGGGCAGCGTCGAGGTGCGCCCGGTGATGGACTACGAGGCCGCCGGCGTCCCCGACCCGGCCCAGGAGGCGCTGCGGCGGGCGTAGCTCCCACCGATGCGGTCGTCGACCGCGTGTTCCGGCGCGAGTCGGGACGCGCGGTGGCGATCCTCATCCGCATCTTGGGTAGCTTCGACCGGGCCGAGGATGCGGTGCAGGACGCCTTCGTCACCGCGGTCGAGCGCTGGCCGCGAGACGGCCTGCCCGGCGACCCCGGAGCCTGGATCATCCGCACGGCTCGCAACCGGGCCATCGACCGAATACGCCGTGAGCGCAGCTACCTCGACAAGCTGAGGGAGCTCGAGGCGCTCGAGACGGCGGGCTCCGGCGAGGACGACCCGGACGAGGTGATGGCCTCGATACCCGACGACCGGCTGCGTCTGTTCTTCACCTGCTGCCATCCCGCGCTCGCCCCCGAGGCGCGGGTGGCGCTCACGCTTCGGCTCCTGGGAGGGCTGTCCACGCCCGAGGTGGCGCGGGCCTTCCTCGCGCGCGAAGCGGCGATCCAGCAACGCATCGTGCGCGCCAAGCGCAAGATCCGCGACGCCGGCATCGCCTACGAGGTGCCCGAAGATCACGAGCTGCCCGGCCGGCTGCCGGCGGTGCTGTCGGCGCTCTACCTGATCTTCAACGAGGGCTACCTGGCCACGGGTAAGGATACCGTCGTGCGCCGCGAGCTGTGCGACGAGGCCATTCGCCTCACCCGGGTGCTGGGTGCCCTTATGCCCCACGAGCGCGAGGTGGCGGGTCTGCTCGCGCTGATGCTGCTCCACCACTCCCGCCGCGACGCGCGGGTGAGCCCGAACGGAGAGCTGGTGCTCCTCGACGAGCAGGACCGCACGCTGTGGCACCTCGCCGAGATCGAGGAGGGGCTCGGGCTGGCCGCCCGGGCCCTCGCCGCTCCCGGGGACGGTCCCGGCCCCTACGCCGTGCAGGCCGCCATCGCCGCCGAGCACGCTCGGGCCGCTGCCGCCGGAGGCACGGACTGGGCCCGGGTGGCGGCGCTCTACGAACGACTGGTCGGGCTGTCGCCTTCGCCCGTGGTCCAGCTCAACCGCGCGGTGGCCGTGGCGATGTCCGACGGCCCTGAGCACGGTCTGAAGCTGATCGACGCGCTGGAGGAGGAGGGCCGGCTCGAGCGGTACCACCTGCTCTCGGCCGCCCGGGCCGACCTGCTGCGGCGCCTCGGGCGCGACGTGGAGGCCGCCGCTGCCTACGAGCGCGCCATCGAGCTGGCGGAGAACCCGACCGAGCGGTCGTTTCTCGAGCGGCGTCTGGCCGAGCTCGATCAGCGCCGGGTGCGCACCAAGCGGTAGACGATCCGCGAGCGGTTGCCGGCGCCGTCGGTGGCGCGCAGCCCCACCCGCACGAGCGGCCGGCGCCCGCGGCGCATGGCCCGGCGCAGCGCTCGGGTGCTGCGCTTCTTCAGCTCGACCTTCAGCCGCACCCGCGGCGTGGCCTGCCCCGAGCCCGCGTTGCGGGCGGCACTGCGCAGCCGGAAGCGACGCTTGCCGATTCGCATCACGCCGGCGGCCCGCACCGAGCAGCCCTCGTTGCAGCGCACGAGGGCGACCGCCCCGCGGCGTCTGAGCACGGGCTGGCGTCGCTTGACCCGGACGCGCAGCCGCGGTGCCGTGCGGTCGGCCACGACCGGAGCCACCGTCGGCGGCGCCGCGGCCAGGTTCACGTCGAGGCGAAGGATCTTCCCGAGCAGCGAGCCGAGGTTCTGGGCGTCGCCCTCGGGATCGCCCTGGGTGCCGCCGTCTCCCGTGGACAGATAGAGGTGATTGTCGGGTCCGAACAGCAGCTGGCCGCCGTTGTGGTTGTCGGCCTGCCCGTGCTGGATGGTGAGCAGCGGCCGGCGCGTGGCCAGGCTCGAGCGATCGGGACCGGTGGCCGTGCGCCTGAACTCGTCCACCTGCAGGTTGCCGGCGTTGTCGTTGTAGAAGGCGAACACGCGGCTGCTGACGGCGAAGTCGGGCGCGACGACCACGCTGAGCAGGCCCTCCTCGCCGCCGGTGTCCCTGACCAGGCCGCTGAGGTCGAGGAACAGGCTGCCGTCCCGGTTGCGGATGCGGCCGGGCTTCTCCACCACGAGCAGACGCTCGGGATCGGCCGGGATCCCCGCCACTCCCACCGGCTGCTCGAAGGTTCGGAGTGGCGCTGCCGCCAGCGCCGACCCGCTCTGGCTCAGTCGGTAGACCGGGCCGTTGAGCGAGGTGGCGTAGAGGCGCCCGGCGCTGTCCTCTCCGAGCCCCGAGACCGCGGCGATGTTCACCGAGGCGACATCCTGATCGGGGGCCGCCGCGCGCGCGCCGAGCAGATGCAGCCCGCTGTTGAAGCGCGCGTACAGATAGCGGCCCCGGAACGCCGGGAGCGCCGGGTCGCGAACCACGTAGCCGCCGATCGCCACGTCGGCGCTGCTGGGCCACTGGAAGGCCGGCGGCACGTAGGCGGCCGGCGTGCAACCGGTTTGGACCGCGGTGCCCGAGAGACAGTTCCAGCCGAGGTTGGCGCCCGCCTGCCGGGCTCGCGCCAGGAAGGTGATCTCCTCGTTGATACCGCCCACGTCACCGATGTACATGTCACCGGTGGTGCGGTCGAAGGACCAGCGATAGGGGTTGCGCATGCCGTAGACGAAGACCTCAGGCCGCGCTCCCGCGGTGTTGACGAACGGGTTGCCGGCCGGGATGTCGTAGGGCGCCTGCGCGCCGGCGGTGCCGGGCGCCGCGACGGCGAAGGCGGTGGCGAGCACCGCGATCGGCAGCAGGCGGCGCACGGTCAGTCGCGAAGCTGATCGAGCCGGCACTCCTGCGGCTCCTTGTCATCGCGCCAACGGACGAACTTCGCTCCGTGACGGATGCGGTTGCCGGTGATGTGGTCGAAGTTGACCTCCACCACCAGCTCGGGTCTAAGGCCTTCCCAGACGAGCTCCTCGTCGGACTTCCAGCGGCTCGGCTCGCCCTGGCCCCGCTCGCCGGTGCGGTAGGGCTCGAGCAGCCCGATCAGGTCGCGCTTCTGCTGTGCCTTGAAGCTCGAGGTGTGGCCGACGATGCGCAGGTCCCCGTCGTCGTCGTAGAGCCCGAGGATCAGCGAGCCGACCGTGCCCTCCTCCTTGCCGTATCGGAAGGCGGCCACCACGGCGTCCGCGGTGCGGACGCGCTTGATCTTGACCATGCCCGTGCGCTCACCCGGCTGGTACGGGCAGTCGGCCTCCTTGGCGATCACTCCTTCTCCGGTACCGGCCAGCCACTTGGTCGCCTCGTCGTGATCGGGAGTCGACTCGGTGAGCTCCACCGGCTTTCCCACCACCTGAGCCAGCCGCTCGCGTCGCTCCTCGTAGGGCAGCGAGAGCAGCGACTTCTCTGCCGTCGGCCAGGAGGTCGAACGCCACCAGCACCGCCGGGGTCTCCTCGGCCAGCCGCTCGACCCGCGAGGCGGCGGGATGGATGCGCTGGGACAGGAGGTCGAACTCCTGGACGCCGTCGACCGTCACGACCATCTCGCCGTCGAGCACGACGCGCGAAGAGTCGAGCGCCAGCACCTGCTCGACCACGTCGGGGAAGTACCGGTTCATGGGCTTGCCGTTGCGGCTCTGCAGGTGCACGTCGTCCCCGTCGCGGAAGACGATCGTGCGAAAGCCGTCGAGCTTCGGCTCGTAGCGCCAGCCGTCGCCCTGGGGCAACTCGCGCGAGGACTTGGCCAGCTGGGGCTTGAGGGGTGGGGAGAGAGGCAGGGCCACGAGGCCCGCACGTTAGCGTGGCCGAGGTGATCTCGAACCGGGCACGAGCGCAGTGGCATCCCGAGGGCATCTACCTCAACACCGCGAGCTTCGGCCTCCCCCCGGATGCCGGCTGGGACGCTCTGCAGGTGGCTCTCGAGGAGTGGCGGGCCGGGCGCACCAGCTGGGAGCACTGGGGCGAGGCCACCGAGCGCGCTCGCCTCGCCTTCGCCGAGCTCTGCTCCGTGCCGGCCGAGTGGCTGGCCGTGGGGGCCAACATCTCGACCATGGTCGGAACGGTGGCGGCGTCGCTGCCCGACGGGGCGCGCGTGCTCTCCACCGAGCCCGAGTTCACGTCGGCTCTGTGGCCCTTCATGGCCCAGGGCCGCGGTATCGAGGTCCGCTGCGTGGCTCCGGCCGAGCTGGCCGGTGCGATCGACTCCGAGATCGACGTGGTGAGCTTCAGCGCGGTGCAGTCCTCGTCGGGCGAGCTGGCCGACCTCGCCGGTATCGCCGTCGCGGCGGAGGCCCACGACGCGCTCACCGTCGTGGACGCGACCCAGGCCTGCGGCTGGCTGCCGTTGCGCGCTGATCGCTTCGACGTGCTGGTGTGCTCGGCCTACAAGTGGCTCTGCTCACCACGCGGCACGGCGTTCATGACCGTGCGCCCTGAGCTGGCGGAGCGGCTCACGCCGTCCGGCGCCGGCTGGTACGCGGGCGCCGACCCGCACTCCTCCTACTACGGCCCGCCGTTGCGCCTGGCCGACGACGCGCGGCGCTTCGACGTCAGCCCCGCCTGGTTTCCCTGGGTGGGCACCGCGCCGGCGCTCGAGCTGCTGCTCGAGATCGGCGTCGAGCAGATCCACGAGCACGATCTGCGTCTGGCCAACCTGTTCCGCGAGGGTCTGGGCCTGCCCGCGGGCGACTCGGCGATCGTGTCGGTGGAGCTCGCGCACGCCGAGGAGCGCCTGAGCGGCAGCCCGGTGAGAGCCGCCGCGCGCGCCGGGCGGCTGCGCACTTCGTGGCATCTCTACAACGACGAGAGCGACGTGGAGCGGGTGCTCGAGCTGCTCAGCCGCGATCCGGCCGAGGCGCCACCGCCGGCCCGAGGATCCGGCGCAACATGACGTCGGCCAGGCCCGGCGATATGCCGTTGACCACGCGCAACAGGCGCACCATCGGCGGATGGAAGAGCTCGCGACGGTCCTGCTCGACCGCCGCCACCATGCGCTCGCCGAGCGGGCCCGGCGGCGAGCGGCGATCGCGGTGGTACCAGGCGGGCATGCGATCCCATTCGTGGTCGTGCAGGGAGGTCTCGATCTCCCCCGGATAGACGGTGGTGACCGAGACGCCGCTCCCCACCAGCTCGAGCCGCAGGGCCTCGGCGAACCCTCGCTGAGCGGCCTTCGTGCCGTTGTAGACCGCCGCCTCGGGAAAGCCGCGCACGCCGCCACCGGACGACACGATCACCAGATGGCCGCGCCCGCGCTCGAGCATCCGCGGCAGCGCGGCCCGCACCGTGTAGAGGGTTCCCAGCCAGTTGACGTCGCTCATCTGCCTCGCGCTGTCGAGTGGCAGCTCGGCGAAGGGCATGTAGTGGGTCAGTCCCGCGTTGGCCACCAGCACGTCCACGTCGCCGAAGTGCTCGACGGCGGACGCGATCGAGCCGGCGTCGGACACGTCCGCGGGAAGCGCTGCATGACCGGCGCCGGGAAGCTCTGCGAGGAGCCGCTCGAGCGGCTCGGCGTCGCGCGCAACCAGGCCGAGCGCGCAGCCTCGGGCTGCGAACGCGGCGGCCGCGGCTGCGCCGATTCCGCGCGATGCGCCGGTCACGAGGACTCGGGTTCCGGGCCCCACCTTCATTGGCGGGAGCATGCCAGTGCGCGTCAGTAGGATGCTCCCATGTCTCACGACCAGGTCACGGTCGCCGAGGAGGAGTACCTCCAGATCATCTACTGGCTCCAAGAGGCGGGCCTGCCCATCACGGGCGCGAACATCGCCCGAGCGATGCAGGTGTCGGCGCCGACGGTGCACGAGATGATCGGACGGCTGGAGGCCGACGGCTACGTGACGCGCGCGTCCGACAAGTCGCTCACGTTCACCGATTCGGGTCACGAGCAGGCCACCCAGATCGTGCGGCGCCACCGGCTGATCGAGCGCTTTCTCACCGACGTGTTCGACATTCCGTGGGATCAGGTGCACGAGGAGGCCGAGCGGCTCGAGCACTGGATGTCCCCGGTGGTCGAGGAGCGCATGCTGCGGGCCATCGGCGACGCCAAGACCTGCCCGCACGGGCACCCGATCTTCGAGGGCGAGCGCGAGCAGGGCGTGCCGTTGGCCGATGTCGAGGAGGGCGCCACCGTGCGTGTGCTTCGCTTCGAGAACGAGGCCGAGGATCTCCTTCATTACCTCAAGGACACGGGGCTGCACCCGGGCCTCGAGGCCACCCTGAAGAGCGCCGGCAGCGACGAGATCGAGCTCGACGCCTCCGGCACCACGCACTCGCTCACGCGCAGCGTCGCCGAGACGGTGTCAGTGGTGGCGGACCCGTCTCCTCCGGCGCGGGTGGCGTTGCCGGACCAGCTCGTGCTGGGCAAAGAGCGCTACGGACGCTAGGCGGCTCTCGGCCACGTGCTCCGCCCGGACCGGCGCCTCGGGTTCGGCGTGGTCCGATGGCTGGGGAAGGGGATCAGACCCGTCGCAACTGCTTCCGTGGAACGTTCTGCATGTATGTCAAGCCGATCGTTCCGCTTCCCCTGCGTTCGGCATGCATGTCATGCGGAACGTAGGGAGGCGAGCCCGCGGTACCACCGCCCCCGGACCGGCTAGCGCCGGCCTCCGGCGATCAAGTACCGGTCCGTCCTGACCGATCACATTAGGGCGTCATCCGATCGCTGATTGGGGGCGCACGAGGTATTGATGAAGTCCGAAGATCGCTATCGAGAGGTTGCGGATGAGGCTCGCGCGCGCGAGTTCGCCGTGCTGGACCTGCTCGAATCGGACAACGGCGGCGACCTGGTGGCGCTGCGGGCCGTGTTGCGGATCGGCCAGGCGGCCTTGGCCGCCCAGCGAGTGGAGGATGTCCTCGAGGTGGTGGCCGAGGAGTCGCTGCACGCGCTCGATGCCGCCTCCTTCTCGATCAGCCGCTGGCAACGCGACAAGGACGTCCTGAAGACGCTCATCAACGTCGGCGAGCTCGGGCCGGGCGAGGAGCGCTGGCCGGCCGACGAGCAGTATCCGCTGGCCGACTTCAAGGAGGTCACCGACCTGCTGCGGCGAGGGGAGCCCTACGTCTTCGCCGTCGACGATCCGGACACCGACCCCGCCTCGCTGGCCTTTCTCGACCGGCTGGGCAAGGAAAGCGAGCTCGCCGTGCCGGTGGTCTACGAGTCCGTGACCTGGGGCGAGCTGTGGGCCACCGGCCGCAACGGCCGGCGTTTCGGGGAGCGGGACGTGAGGCTGCTGCAGGCCATCGCCGAGCAGGTCTCGCAGGCCATCGGCCGCGCCGAGCAGTTCGGGCTCGTCACGCGCTTCGCCTACGAGGATCCTCTCACCCGGCTCGCCAACCGGCGCCTGCTCGACGAGCGGCTGGCCGCCGCCGGCGTCGAGAACCTGACCCTGCTGGCCTGCGACGTAGATGGGCTCAAGGAGGTCAACGACCGCGAGGGCCATCCGGCCGGCGACGCGCTGCTGCAGGGGGTGGCCGGCGCCCTCAGCGTCACCGCGGCCGCCTTCCCCCGCTCGCTGGTGGCGCGGGCCGGTGGCGACGAGTTCTGCGTGCTGCTGCCGGGTTCGCCCCTGACGGCGGCGGAGCGCTTCGCGCGCGCCGCCAGCCGCCGGATCGCGGCCGACGTGGGGGAGAAGGTGAGCGTGTGCTGGGGTGCCGCCTGCAGCTCGTCCACCGCGGACGCGCCACCGGATCTGATGGCGGCCGCCGACGGCGCCCTGCTGGAGGCCAAGGCCCAGGGCCCCGGCCGGCTGCGACTGCGACTGGCCACGGCCCCCGAGCTGCCGGCCACGCTCCAGCGCGACCGGACCCCACGCTCGAACGGCCGCCGCGCGATCGACGAGCTCGTGCCGCGCGTGGTGGCGATGCTCGACGAGCACCGCCCGCAGGAGCCCCTCGACGCGCTCGAGCTGCTGGCGCGGGAGCTGGTCAGGGCGCTCGAGGGCGCCGCTTGGTCGATCTCCGTGACCACGGAGGACGGAACGGCCCTCCAGGTGGTGCGCGGCGTCGCGAGCGCGCTCGACCCGCACTCCGGAGTCCGCGTGCTGGACGCCCCGGTTGACGACGTCTATCCGCTAGCCGACTTCCCCACCACCGCGCGCGCTCTGGCCGAAAGCGACGCTTTCGTGGCCGCCCGGGACGTGCCCGGGTCGGATCCCGCCGAGCTGGCCACGTTGGACGCGCTCGGCTACGACAGCCTCCTGGCGGTGGGCGCAGTCGGCGAAGGGCACAGCTACCTGCTCGAGCTCTACGGCGATCGCGACACGGCCCCACTGGCCCCGGCCGTGTCTCACGCCCGCGTGCTGGCCGACTACTGCATGCGCCGAGCCAGAAGGTCGTAATAGAGAAAGGTCGAGTAGAGGGCGGCTATCGGCGCCGTCACGCAGCCGGCGAGGATCGTGCCCACCAGCGCCCAGATCGCGTCTCCGGTGTTGTCGGCGATCGAGGCGAAGGGTGCGGCCACCAGCAGCGCCGGCAGCGCCGCGGCCAGGTTGATCAGCACCACCAGGCCGAAGGTGCGCCACCAGGAACCCTGCACAACCTCTCCTGAGCGCACCAGCGCCTGCCATCCGCGGGCGTTGTCGATCACCACCGTCTGAGGCACGAAGAACCAGCGCACGAACAGGTAGATGCCCGGGACCACCAGCAGGGCGAAGCCCACCGCGATCCCGAGCGTGGCCAGGACGACGGCGAAGAAGAGCGGGGTGAACGCCTCGAAGCCCGAGACGAAGGTCTGGACGAAGCTGGGGCCGCTGCTGCCGTCGGCGATCTGTCGCAGGGCGTAGATGCAGATCGCCGTGATGAGGGGCGAGACCACGAGGAAGTCGACGATCGTGGGCACCGCCGACTCGGCCAGGGTGAGCGAATCGTCGTAGGGCCCCGTGAGCATCTCGAGGCCGATGCCCTCCACCACCAGGTGCACCGGAACCACGACGGCGGCCGACAGGGCGATGAACACCCCGGCGTGCCGGAAGAAGACGGCAAAGGTGTCGCGAAAGAGCTCCTTTACGTCGCGCGTCCGCGCGAGCTCGATCACGCAGCGGCACCCGCCAGCTCGCGATAGGCGTCGGCCACGCGTCCGATGCCCTCCTCGATCTGGTCGGGTGGCACGGCCGAGTAGGCGAGCCGCAGCGAACTCTCTCCGCCCTCGAGCAGGAAGTCGGTGCCCTTGACGAAGACCACGCCGCGCTCCTTTGAGCGCTCG
This sequence comes from uncultured Thermoleophilaceae bacterium, assembly GCA_963826165.1. Classification (GTDB taxonomy): domain Bacteria; phylum Actinomycetota; class Thermoleophilia; order Solirubrobacterales; family Thermoleophilaceae; genus JACVRW01. Next base: position 327,328 of record CAWGWC010000009.1, read on the forward strand.
AACAGTGAGGCCACGTCAGTGCCGTCGGGCAGATCGACCCACAGGAAGTAGCCGCCCTGGGGGGTCACGAAGCGAGCGTCGGGAAGATGGCGCGAGATCGCGTCGGCGGTCGCGTCGCGGCGCTCGCGCAGCGCGGCCTTGACCGTCGCGATGGAGCCCTCGATGGCGCCCGAGCGGCAGAACTCGGCCACGATGCCCTGGGCCACCATGTTGGGTGAGATGTAGGTCTCGGTGGCCTCCCTGCGGATCCCGGTGATCACCGAGGTCGAGCCCACCAGGTAGCCCACCCGTATCCCGGGGCAGACCGTCTTGGAGAAGGACGAGGCGTACACCACGCGGTCGCCGGCGCCGTCCATGTCGAGCATGCGCGGATGGTCCTCACCCTCGAAGCGGAGGTCGACGTAGGGGTCGTCCTCGAAGATCGTGAAGTCGTGTTCGTTGGCCAGCTCGATCAGCCGTCGCCGCTTCTCCAGCGAGAGCGTGCAGCCGGCGGGGTTCTGGAAGTTGGGGATGATGTGGGCGAGCTTGGGCCGAACGCCGGAGGCCAGCTCGGCGGCCAGCGCCTCCACGTCGATCCCGTCGTCCTCGAGCGGGATCGGCAGCACCTCGGCGCCCATCTTGCGCAGCGCCAGGAGAGTGCGGTCGTAGGTGGGCGCTTCAACCACCACCACGTCGCCCGGCTCGACGAGTTGGGAGAACAGGAAGGCATCGGCCTGCATCGAGCCGTTGGTGGCCACCAGCCGGCCGGGCTCCACCCCGTGCTTCTCCGACAGCCACTCGAGCAGGCCGAGATAGCCCGGCGACGTCCCGTAGGCGCACATGCCGCCGGGGTCGCTGTCGAAGGCGCGCTGAGCGGCGGCCTTGAGCTCGTCCACGGCGACGATGTCGAGCGAGGGGGCGCCCCGCGCCAGCGAGATGTTGGTGAATTCGGCCACGGGGGCCACGATATCGACGGGTCCTCTACGAGGCGCGCGCCGCTATGTCCGCCAGCGCCTCCTCGCGGCTGTTGCACGCCCGGATGCGCGACACCCTCCCGTCACGCAGGCTGTGCACGAAGAAGAGGTAGTCGCCCTGGGTGCCCTCGTCGGTCTTGATGCGACGGTGGCCCACCACCAGCAGGTCGGGCTCGTGCAGCTCGAAGGTGAACGGCGCAGCGCGAAACTCCTCGCCACGGGCGCTGAAGGCATCGAAGAAGGAGCGCACGCCCTCGTGGCCGCTGAAGCGCCGGCCCTCGTGGTCGACGAACTCGACCTCCGGGTGCAGGAGCGGGATGGCGGCATCGGTACCGGACTCGCGGTAGGTGGACCACAACTCGTGGACCGCTTCCAGCCGCGCGTCGGTCACCGCGGCCCTGCCCCCGGTCAGACCTTCGCGCCGAGTATCTCGACCGCGATCTCGGCGACCTGGGTGGGGTTGCGGCCCACCCTCACGCCCTTGTCCTCGAGCGCCTCCGCCTTGGCCGCCGCGGTGCCCTTGGTGCCCGACACGATCGCGCCGGCGTGGCCCATGGTCTTGCCGGGCGGCGCGGTGAAGCCGGCGATGTAGGCCAGCACCGGCTTGCTCACCTGCTCGGCGATGTAGTCGGCGGCCTCCTCCTCGGCCGAGCCGCCGATCTCGCCGCACATGACGATCAGCTCGGTTTCGGGATCCGCCTCGAACAACTCGATCACGTCGACGAAGCTCGAGCCCGGCACCGGATCGCCTCCGATGCCCACGATCGAGCTGTTGCCGAAGCCCGACTGGGCCAGCTCGTTGCCGATCTGGTACGTCAGCGTGCCCGAGCGCGATACGAGTCCGACGTTGCCCGCGCTGAAGAACTGCGCGGGGATGATGCCGACGTTGGCCTTGCCCGGAGACAAGATGCCCGGGCAGTTGGGGCCGATGAGGCGCGAGCGGCCGCGGCGCAGGTGGTTGTAGACCCGCAGCTCGTCGTGCGCCGGGATGCCCTCCGTGATGGCGACGATCAGCTCGATGCCGGCGTCCTCTGCCTCGAGGATCGAGTCCGCGGCGAAGCGAGGCGGCACGAAGACCATGGCCGTGTTGGCGCCGGTCTCGCGCACGGCCTCGTGGAAGGTGTCGAAAACCGGAATGCCCTCCACGTCCTGGCCGCCCTTGCCGGGAGTGACGCCGGAGACCACCTGGGTGCCGTAGTCGCGGTTTCGCAACGAGTGGAACGTGCCCTCGCGCCCGGTGACCCCGGACACGCACAGCTTCGTGTCGTTGTCGACGAGGATTGCCATCAGCCGGCCAGCTCCACGACCTTCTCGGCGGCGCCGAGCATCGTGGCCTCGGTGTAGACGTTGGGCAGGTCCGCCTCGGCGAGCAGTGCGCGGCCCTCCTTGTCGTTGGTGCCGTCGAGCCGGACCACGAAGGGCACGTCGGGCTCGATCTGCGCGAAGGCCTCGATCAGGCCTCGGGCCACCTCGTCGCAGCGGGTGATGCCTCCGAAGATGTTGAACAGGACTGCGCTCACCTTGGGGTCGGAGAGGATGACCTCCACCGCGCTCGTGATCGCCTCGGCCTTGGAGCCGCCGCCGGCGTCGAGGAAGTTGGCGGGCTGCCCGCCGGCCTGCGCCACAACGTCGAGCGTGGACATCACGAGGCCGGCGCCGTTGCCGAGGATGCCCACATTGCCGTCGAGCTTGACGTAGGTGAGCCCGCGCTCGGCCGCCATGCGCTCCTGCTCATCCTCGGCCGAGGCGTCGCGCAGCTCGGCCACGTCGGGATGGCGAAACAGGGCGTTGCCGTCGATGGTGACCTTGGCGTCGAGCGCCACCACCTCGCGTGACTTCGGTGATCAGCAGCGGGTTGATCTCCACGAGGGTGGCGTCCTCGGCCTCGAACACCGCGTAGAGCCGGGCGAGCATGGCGCCGACGGGACGGATCACGTCGGACGCGATCCCGGACTCGAAGGCCAGGCGGCGTCCGTGGAAGTCCTGAAAACCGATCAGCGGATCCACGTGCAGCATGCGCATGGCCTCCGGATCGGTGGCCGCCACCTCCTCCACGTCCATGCCGCCCATCCGGGAGAGCATGGCCATGGGCTTCTTGGCCGACCGGTCGAAGACGATCGCGGCGTAGTACTCCTCGTCGATCTCGCTGGCCTGCTCGATGTAGATCTCGTGCACGGTGAAGCCGCGGATGTCCATGCCGAGGATGGCTTCGGCGTGCTGCTCGGCCTCGGCGCGGTCGCCGGCGAGCTTGATCCCGCCGGCCTTGCCGCGGCCACCGATCTGCACCTGCGCCTTGATCACGACCGGGAAGCCGATCTGCTCCGCGGCAGACACCGCCTCGGCCACCGAGGTGGCGGGCAGGCCGTCCGGCACGGGCACTCCGTGCTTCTTGAGCAACTGCTTGCCCTGATATTCGAGGAGATCCATGCCTGGTAGATAGAGTGGCCGCCGCCTGAGCACGCCGCCTGAGCGGGCGCTCGACCCTATCGAAAAGAAGTCATGGCCCTTCCCAAAGAAGTCAAGTTCGTCACCTTCGATTGCTACGGCACCCTGATCGACTGGGAGTCCGGCGTCTACGACGCGTTCCAGAAGGAGGCGGACCGCGACGGATTCACGATCGACCGCGACGCCCTGGTCCCGCGCTTCGTCGAGACTCAGCGCGACATCCAGCGCGGTTCGTACGAGCTCTACGCCGAGGTCCTGCGCCGCACCGCCGTGCGCGTGGCGGGCGAGCTCGGCTGGGAGCTCGAGCCGTCGCGCTCGAACTTCCTCCCGAACAGCGTGCCGTCCTGGCAGGCCTTCCGGGAGACCAACGCGCAGCTCGAGCGCTTCGCCAAGAAGTTCGAGATCGGAATCCTCGCCAACATCGACGACAAGCTGCTCGGGGCCACGCGGCGCCACTTCCGCACCGACTTCGACCTCGTGGTCACCGCCCAGCAGGTGCGCTCCTACAAGCCCGACCCCGCGCACTTCAAGGAGTGTGCCCGGCGGATCGAGGGGCTCAAGAAGAACTGGGTCCACATCGCCTCGGGCTACCCCACCGACGTGGAGCCCTGCCTGAAGCAGAAGACCCCGGTGATCTGGGTCAACCGCCACGGCGAGGAGCTGGAGCCGGGGCAGAAGAAGCCGGACGCCGAGGTGCGCAGCTTCCGGGACGCCGGCAAGCTGCTGAAGGCCGCCTGACGGCCGGCCGTTGCGCGCCGTCTCCGTGAACCCGGACGCGCTCGTGGTCACGAGCGCGTTCTGGCAGACCAACGCGGTGGCGGTGAGGGCCGGTGGCGAGGCGCTCCTGATCGACTCGCCCTACCTGCCCGACGAGCTCGACGCCCTCCCGGGCCTGCTCGCCGGCGCAGGCTTCGAGCCGGACGGGCTGCTGGCCACCCACGCCGACTTCGATCACCTGCTCGGACGGCTGGCCTACCCCGACATGACGCTCGGCATGGGCGAGCTGTCGGTGGAGCGGCTGCAGCGCCAGCCCGGCGCCGCCCAGCGCGAGCTGCGCGACTACGACGCGGAGTTCTACGTGGAGCGGCCGGCGCCGCTGGCCCTGGGCGCCGTGCAGGGACTCCCGGTTCCGGGGCGCCTCGATCTCGGTACCGGCGAGGGCGCGATCGAGCTGGAGCTCCAGCCCGCGGAGGGCCACACGCCGGACGGCATGTGCGTGTTCGCGCGGCCGCTGGGCCTGCTGGTGATCGGCGACTACCTCTCGTCGGTCGAGATCCCGTGGATCTCGGAGGGCGGGTCACTCGACGACTACCGCGCGACCCTGGCCCGGCTCGCGCCGCTGGTGGAGGCGGCCGAGGTGGTGGTGCCCGGTCACGGTCCGTACCACGGCCGCGACACCGCGCTGCGCCTGCTCGACGAGGACATGGACTACCTGGACGCGCTCGAGCGCGGCGACGAGAAGATCGGGCTGCCGCAGGGCAGGAGCACCAAGGCCCAGCGCCAGATCCACGCCGAGAACGCCGGCCGCGTGGGCTAGACCTGCTCGATCACGAGCTTGCGTTCCCGCGTCTGGACCGCCTCGGCGGCGTCGTCGAAGCGGACCACGTTGCTCGTGACCAGCTCGGGCCGCAGGCGCCCCTCGGCCACCAGCTCGAGGATGGCCGGGATGTGGGGCCGCGCCTGTGCGCGCCCGGTGTGGAAGTGGACGCCCGAGGTGTACATCTCGAGCAGCGGCACCGGCGTTTCGGGCTCGAAGATGATGCCCGTGCTGGTGCAGTCGCCATCGGGCTCGGTGGAGCGCAGCGCCAGAGCAAGGCTCTCGCGGCTGGCCCCGCAGTCCACCGTCACAGGGAACGGACCGAGGCGGTGAGGCAGCTCGCCCTCGTGCACGTCGGCGCCGAGGCTCGCGGCGATCTCGAGCCGTCCGGTGTTGTGGTCGGTGTAGGTGACGCTGTGCGCGCCCAGAGCGTTGGCCACCTCGATCGCGTAGAGCCCGATGCTCGGCGAGCCACCGCCCACGATCAGCACGTCGGCGCCGGGCCGGCGCTGGAGCGGGTCGTACACCGTGCGCCAGGCGTCGGGGATGTTGTCGCTCGCGCTGGCCACCGCCACCGGGCTGACGCCCTCGGGCACCGGCACCAGCATGTGGTCGGCGAAGGGCACGCGAACGTAGTCGGACAGGGCGCCTCCCCAGTCGCCGCCGAACTGCCCGAAGCCGAACATCGAGCGCTCCGGCACGGTCAGGCAGTCGCCGGTCTGCCCGCGTCGGCAGCGCGCGCACTCGCCGCACGAGATCTGGAACGGCACCACCGCCACGGTGCCCTTCTCGATTCGGTTCATGTCGCCCGACTGAACCACCTCGGCAACGAACTCGTGGCCGAGCGCGATCGGGCCCGGGAACGGCGCCTCGCCGCGGACCATCGGCTGGTCGAGATCGCACAGCGCCACGGCAAGCGGTCGCACGATCGCGTCGTTGGCCTCGCGCAGAAGGGGATCCGGTACCTCCTGCCACTCCACGCGACGGTCCTCGGTCAGGGTGAGCTGCCTCATATGGCGCACCGTACCGTCCAGGTGCGGTTTCCCCGGCGCCCGCACCGGGCAGGTCCCGCAGTGAGGAGGAGCCATGCTGAGGAAGCTGATCGCCGTCTGCACCGCCCTGCTGGCCGCGGCGCCCGCCGCGAGCGCGCAGGCCCCCGAGCTGTCAACCACGAATCGCCTGGACGATCGCCGCTACGTGGCGTCGGGGAGCCGGGCCTACGTGGTCGGCACCCAGGCGGGCAACTTCCCGGCCATGGGCTTCCACACCCGGGGCGAGATGGGCGGCGTGTGGTCGCCGCCCCTGAAGCTCCTCGACGGCATCTGGTTCGCGGTGGACGGGCGCTGGCTCGATGACGCCGCCCGCTTCACCAGCGGCTACGGCTACACGCGCATGGACTTCCCGTCGCGGTCGGGGCTCAGGATCAGCCGCACCGACTTCGTTCCCGACGGCACGCGAACGGCGATGTTCGAGCTGCGCCTGCGCTCCACCGGCCGGGCGCGCACGGTGAGCGTGTGGGTGGACGCCCGCTCGGAGCTGATGAGCGCCTACCCGTGGGGAGAGACGACGCCCTCGCAGCTCACGGTGAACGGGCAGGACGAAGCGGCCTTCGCCGGCGGGGCGCTCAATTTCGCCGAGCCGGGCAAGGCGTGGCGCGCCGCCGTGGCCTCGCGGCCCGCTCCACGCTCCGGTGAGACAGGACCGGTCTTCCGGGGGCCGGTCACGTCGCCGGTGATCTGCCCGCCGTCGGGCGAGGGCAGCCCGAGCCGCCAGAGCGCTGCGACGACACCGCCTACGGCAAGGGCGCGGGCGGGCGGCTGCGCTACGAGCTGAGGATCCCCGCCCGCGGTGAGCGCAGGCTGATGGTGGCCGTGGCGGGCTCGGAGAACGGAGGGTCGAGCGCCCGGCGCACGGCCGGCCAGGACTTGGACCGGGCACGCTCGGCGCTGCGGGGCAAGATCGAGCGGCGAGTCAGCGCCTCGCCTCCCGCACACGGCTGTCGCTCCCCGGCGACCCACTGCTCGCCCGCGGGATCGACTGGAGCAAGCAGAACCTGGCCGACTCGGTGCAGGTGGCGGAGACCCTGCGTATCCGCGAGGTGCAGGCGGGCGAGGCCTACCCCGAGCCCTCCGGCACCGTGCCGCTCGTCCGCTTCCTCGGCGCCGGCTGGCCCGACTACCAGTGGCTGTTCGCCACCGACGGCGAGTACACGGCCTTCGCCAGCGTGGCCCTCGGGCAGTTCGAGCCGATGATGGATCACCTCCGAGCGCTTCGCGACATCTCCCGAGTGGCCAACGGCTCGACCGGCAAGGTGGTGCACGAGGTGGTGACCGACGGCTCGGTCTACTTCGGCGCCAACGAGGACGAGGGCAACACCGACGAGACGGTCAAGTTCCCGAGCGCGGTGGCCCTCCTGTGGCGCTGGACCGGCGACGACCGCTTCCGCGACGAGATGTACGAGTTCACGGTCGACGGCATGCGCTGGGCGCTGTCCACGCTCGACGCCGACGGCGACGGCTGGCTCGAGGGGCCGGGCAACGTCGAGCGCGAGGGCATGGGGGAGGAGAAGCTCGACGTCGCGGTCTACACGATCCGCGGACTGCGGGACCTGGCCGATCTGGCGCGCTCGAAGGGCGACGGGGAGACCGCCCGCTGGGCGGCGGGGCGAGCCGCTGCCCTGGAGGGTCGCTTCGAGACACAGTGGTTCATGCCGGGCGTGCCCGCCTACGCCGACTCACTCGACGACCCGGGGAGCTCCCAGCTCTATCAGCGCCACTGGATCGGGGCCACGCCGATGGAGGTGGAGCTGGTTCGCGGCGGGAAGCCCGAGCCGGGGCTGTCCAGCCGGCCCATCGCTCATCTGGCCCTCGAGACGCGTGAGCGCCCCTGCTTCACCGGAGTCTTCGGCACCTTCCACACCGGCCGTCCCGGATGCGACAACGCTCCCGCCAGCCCGGTGGAGCAGAAGACGTTCACGCTCAACAACGCGATCATGGCCGCCGCCGAGGGCAACTACGGGCGCCTCAGCGAGCAGCGCGTCTACACCCGCGGCAACCGGCGGCTGCAGCTGCCGCGTGCCGACGAGCAGCCCGGAGCGATGCCGGAGATCGCGCCGTCGCCCGACTACGAGCGCTCCATCGACCAGCCCTTCAACGACCGCGCAATGGTGCTCCAGGCCTGGGGCGCCTACGGCACGGCGTGGCCGGTGGTGCGCCACCACCTTGGCGTGCGTCCCGATCTCGGGCGGCGGCGGCTCGATGTGGTGCCGCAGGTCCCGCCCGGACAGCCGCGTGTGGCCGGCGCGAACATTCGCCTTGGAGACGGATCGGTGAGCGTCGCGGCGAGCCACCGTCCCGGGCGCTACGTGACCGTCGCCCGAGCCCGGCTGCCGCTCAGGCGGCTCGTGCTCGGACAGACCCTGCCGCGAGACGCGCGGATCGGGCGCGTGACCCTGGACGGTGAGCGCGCCGACTACTCGGTCCGCACGACCAACCGCGGCGTGGAGGTGCTGGTGCGAGCGCCCGCGGAGGGGCGGCACCGCCTGGTGGTGGTGCGCCGCTAGCGGCTACGAGTTGCGCCGCACGTGCCAGGCGACCGACATGCGGGCCACGGTGTTGCCATCCTCGTCGCTGAGCTCGACCTCGATGGGGAACTCCACACGCCCGTCCTGATCGAGCCGGTCGAGCAGCGACCGCTTGTCCTCGCCCAGCCTCCCGGAGGCGGTGATGGGTCCCCTGGCCAGCTTGAGGTACTCGATGCTCGCCGAGCGGGCCAGCGGCGTGACGTCCCCGAGCCGCTCGGCGAAGGCCCCGACGAAGGCCGCGCCGGAGGCGAACTCGCCTGCCGAGAAGAGCCCGCCGGCGTGCTGTGAGCCCACGTGATTGCGAAGCTCGTCGTCGTCCGGCAGCCGCACGCTGCCGCTCCCGTCGCCCAGCCCGGCCAGCTCGAGCTTCAGGTGGTTGTTGTAGGGAATGGCCTGCGCGAGGCCGGCGCGCACGGGTTCGTAGTCCATGCCGCCACCCTATTCAGCACCCTCAGCGGGCCGGTTTGCCGAGCGCGTACATCGCGCCGGCGCGGGTGCCCACGAACACGCGCCCCCGCCACACCGACGGGGTGGCCTCGATGCACCCGCCGAGGCTCACCTTCCAGAGCTCCGGCGGCGCGCGCCGCTGGTCTGACACGTCGTAGGCGTGGAGGTCGCCGGCGCAGTCGCCCTGGAGCAGCACGTCGTCGATCACCACGGGAGAGCTCCAGGTGGGACCCGGGAGGGCGATGCGCCAGCGCTCCTTGCCGCTGTCGCGGTCGACGGCCAGCAGGCCGCCGGCGTTGGTGGCCACGTAGACGAGCTCGCGGTCGAGCGCGGGAGTCGACCAGGAGCCGCCCGCCCCGTCGCTCGTCTCCCGGATCGGAACCGACCACACCAGGGGCCGCCTGGGCCGCTCGGGATCGAGCTTCATCAGCTGGCCGACCTCGAGCGCGCGGGCGTTCATCTTCTCGAGCTCGCTGGCCACGTACAGCGCGCCCTGTTCGTCGATCACGATCGAGGCGTCGGTGTCGTCGCCGGTCCAGAAGCGAAGCACTCGTCTGGCCCTGCGGCCGCCGCGCAGCACGCCGGAGATGTCCCAGCCCTGCACGAGCCCGGCCGAGTTGGCGAAGTAGACGACGCCCTGGTGGTAGGCCACGGAGCTCTCGATCGAGAAGTGCCGGTCCGGCGCGTCGCGGGCGAGCTGGTTGTCCCAGCTGGGGATCGTGAGCACCACGCGAGGGCGCACACGGACCTTGCCCCTACGGGTCCAGCCGCGGTTGAGCTTGATCACGTGGAGCCACGAGTTCTCGCCGCCCTCGATCAGATAGTCGCCCACCACCAGCGCCGCGCCGTCCCAGTCGTTGTTCCAGGTGGGGTCGGGAGCGCTGGTGTTGGCGTCGAGTGACCACAGCACCTTCGGCGCGCCGCGGTCGAGGGCGACGATCCGAAAGAGGTCGTCGCGCGAGCCGGCGTAATAGAGCGGGTAGCCGTCGGGATCGGAGGTGGCTGAGCCCTTGGCCAGGTCTCCGGTCACCAGATTCTCACGGAGTTGTTCGCCTGTGCGCGCGTTCAGGAAGTGGTAGTTGGAGTCGTAGGCGCCGAAGCGCAGCTCCAGCCGGCCGCGCGGCCCCGGGATGACGTTGGGCTGACCGGTCCAGCCCACGCCGCACCAGCTCTTCGTCCCGCTCTCGTCGGTCGAACGCGAGCAGAGGCCGCCGCTCGGGGGGTAGCGCCATAGGATCTCGGGCCGGCGGGGCACCGGCCCCTCGCCGTAGTAGGTGCGGGTGAGATTGCCGCGAAACGTGGTGATGCCGGGAACGCTCGGGTTGATCGCGCCCTGCGGCGGCGCCCGGGTGGCCGCCGGCTCGGGGCGGTTCTCGGCCCTCGGCACCCGCTCTGGCTCAGGCTGTGCCGTCGTATTCTCGCCGGCCGGCGGCTCGTCGTCTCCGATGGGCAGGAGGGTGGCGACGTCGCGCTGCCCGCCAGGATCGTCCGGAGCGCTCGACGTGAGGCCCGAGGCGAGCTCCACGATGCCCATGAGGACGATCACGGCTGTGGGCACGAGCACGGTGAGAAGCCGCCGACGCCGCCGATGCAAGGTCGTAGACCGGCGTGGCACGGTAGTCCGGAGTACGACGAATGCCGCGGATTTCCTGCCGGAGTCAGGACCCGGCGGTGCGCAGCGCCGTGGAGGGCGCGCGATCGCCGAGCCCGAAGCGGGGCTCCGGCTCGGCCGCTCCGCTCAGCACCCGGGACGCCTGCTCGGCGAGCGCCGGGCCGTGCTTGTAGCCGTGCCCCGAGCCGCCGCCGAGCAGCCACACGCCGGGGTGCTCGGGGTGCGGCGCGAACACGAAACCGCCGTCGTCGGTGATCGAGTAGTGGCACACCGGCGCCGAGCGGATCGCCGCGCCGGCCAACGCGGGAAAGCGGTGGGCCAGGTAGTCGCGCGAGCGCTGCACGTAGGCCGGATCGGCCTGCTCGGGCCTGCCGTCCGGGTCGACCGGCTCGCCCTCGGCGTCGTTGGAGACCTTCATCCCGTGGGGCTCGATCAGGCCGTGGCCGTAGAACGAGGTGTCGAAGTCGAGCCAGCCGGGCACCGGAGGCGTGGCCCACTCGGCGGGCACGTCGAACAGCACCACATCCTGCCTGGTCACCCGCATCGTCATGAGGGACGGAAACAGGGGCGCGAGCCAGGCACCGCAGGCCCACACGACCTGATCGGCCTCCAGCCGGCGGCCGTTCACCAGCACGCCGGCGCCGTCCGGTCGCGCCCGGCCCTGCAGGACGCTGAGGCCCTCGGCACGGGCCCGGCCCACGAGCGCCCGCACGCCGTCGCCCGCCTTCAACACTCCACCCTCGGGCTCGAGCATCCCGTAGGCGAAATCGCCGACGTTCAGGCTGGGAAACAGCCGTCGGGTCGCGTCCGGATCCAGGCGCTCGACCGGTATGCCGGCCTCGCGCATCGCGAGCTCGCTCGCCGCCTCCCAGCCATCCTCCCGGCGGACGAACCAGACCATGCCGGCCTCGACCAGGACCCCGGCTCCCAGTTCCTTCCACAGAGCTCGCCCTCTGTACGCAAGTTCTGTGTAAAGAGGGTCCGCGCCGTGCGAGTAGCGCAGCAGCCGGGTCTCCCCGCCCGACTCGGAGCTGGGGTGGCCCGGCTCGTGAACGTCGATCAGGGTCACGTCCCAGCCCTCGGCGACCAGACGGTCGGCCAGCGCAGAGCCGAAGATCCCCGCCCCCACCACCAGCGCCGAGCTCACGGTCTACTGGATGACCGCGATGCTGTCGCCGGTGGCCACCGAGCCACCCTCCGAGACCGACAGCTCCTCGATCTTGCCCGCGGACGGCGCCGTGATCTCGTTCTCCATCTTCATGGCCTCGATCACGCAGATCAGCGCGCCCTCGTCCACCTCGGCGCCCTTCTCCACGGCCACCTTGAGCACGGTGCCCTGGATCGGTGAGATCAGCTCGCCGGGAGCGCCGCCGCCGGCGCTCTGCTTGCGCTCGCGCGTGGGTGCCTTGCGCAGCCCGCCGCCCTCAGCGCCGGGGCCGGCTCCGTTGGGCGCCATGGCCTCGCCGATCACCTTCACGTCGAAGCGGCGTCCGGACACCTCGACCGCGTAGTCGCGCTCCACCTTCTCGGCCTGCTTCTCCCCGTCCCCCTTGTCCTTCTTCGGCGCGGCCGGGAACGCCAGCTGCTTCAGCCACTTGGGGTCCTCGACCAGGTCGCGGCAGGTCTCGCCGCGCGCCCACTGCTCGGTGGCCAGGAGCGCGCGGTGGAAGGGGATGAGCGTCTTGAGCTCCTCGATCTCGTACTCGCCGAGTGCGCGCAGCATGCGCCGGGTGGAGGCCTCGCGGTCGGTGTCCCAGACGATCAGCTTCGCGATCATCGGGTCGTAGAGGGGCAGAACCTCGTAGCCCTCCTCGGCACCCGAGTCCACCCGCACGAACGGCCCGGAGGGCTCGCGATAGCTGCCGATCCGCCCAGGGGCCGGAGCGAACTTCTTGGACGCGTCCTCGGCGTTGATGCGGCACTCGATCGCGTGGCCGCGGATGACGACGTCCTCCTGGGAATAGCTCAACTCCTCGCCCGCGGCGACCTTCAGCTGCTCGCGCACGATGTCGATGCCGGTGACCATCTCCGTGACGCAGTGCTCGACCTGCACGCGGGTGTTCATCTCGAGGAAGAAGTACTCGCCGTCCTGCAGCAGACCCTCGATCGTGCCCGCCGAGCGGTAGCCCACGGCCCGGGCGGCGTCAGTGCCGATCTTGCCGATCTGCTCGCGCAGGTCCGGGTCGACCGCGGGCGCCGGCGACTCCTCGATCAGCTTCTGATGGCGGCGCTGGACCGAGCAGTCGCGCTCGAAGAGATGGATCACGTTGTCGTGGCTGTCAGCCAGTACCTGGACCTCCACGTGGCGGGGGTCGGGCAGGTAGCGCTCGACGTAGACGGTGGCGTCGGAGAAGAACTTCTCGCCCTCGCGTGCCGCGCCCTCGAAGGCCTTCTCGAGCTCGTCCTCGGACTCGGCCACGCGGAAGCCCTTGCCGCCGCCGCCGCCCGCCGCCTTGATGGCCACGGGGTAGCCCACCTCGTCGTCGATGACCTTGCGGGCGTCGTCCACGCTGTCCACCGGCTCGGTGGTGCCGGGTACGATCGGGACCCCGGCGTCGCGCATGATCTCCCGGGCGCGTGTCTTGGTGCCCATGGCGTCGATGGCCGACGCCGGCGGTCCGATGAAGACGATTCCCGCCTCGTCGCAAGCCCGCGCAAAGGCGGCGTTCTCGGCGAGGAACCCGTAACCGGGATGCACTGCCTGGGCTCCCGACTGCTGCGCGACCTCGAGGATCTTCTCCACCACGAGATAGCTCTCGGCGGCCGGTCCCGGCCCGAGCAGGTAGGCCTCGTCGGCGCGGCGCGCGTGCGGGGAGTCACGATCCGGCTCCGAGTAGACGCCGACGCTCGCCACGCCCAGCTCCTCGAGCGTGCGCATGACGCGGATGGCGATCTCGCCTCGATTGGCCACCAGGACCTTCTCGAACATGGGCGGCGGGGAGGTTATCGACGGGGGTTGCCGTTGACGCTTGCGGAGTCAGTCGGCGGGGCGCATAATCGCCCGAGTGAAGCGCGGTCGTCCGGTGCTCGCGGCCGTGGCCGCCCTCCTCGTCCTGACGGCCTCGCCCCTGCTGCGCGACCTGCCTCGGCTGAGAGTGCCGCGCGGCTGACATGCCGGCCAGAGTCGCCGCCCTCGTGGCGGTCGCCGCGGCAGGCCTCACGCTTGCCGCTCCGGCGCAGGCGCAGCTGCGGTTCGAGCGCTGCGGCGCGTTCGGTTTCCAGTGCGCCCGGCTGAGCGTGCCTCTCGATCACTCGGGCGTCGTTCCGGGCCGCGTGTCGCTGTACGTGAAGCGGGTCCGCGCCCGTGGCCGCGCGACCCGGCCGCCGCTGGTGGTGCTCGCCGGCGGGCCCGGGCAGTCGGCGACGGCGGCCTTCAACGGCGACGCTCTCGCGGTCGTCTATCCGGCCTACCGCAACCGCGACCTGATCGTGTTCGACCAGCGCGGCACCGGCCGGTCCGGGGCCTTGCGCTGCCGGCTGCTCGAGGAGGCCAACCTGCTCAGCGCCGGCGTGGCCGCCGGACGCTGTGCGCAACGACTGGGACGGCGCCGGGCCTTCTACACGAGCCGGGACTCGGTGGAGGACATCGAGCTCCTTCGGCGGGCGCTGCGAGCGGAGCGAGTGGCACTGTTCGGCACGTCGTACGGCACCAAGGTCGCGCTGGGCTACGCGCTGAGCCACCCGGGCAGCATCGAGCGCCTGGCGCTCGACTCGGTGGTGGAGGCCGGCGGTCCGGATCCCTTCTACCGCGACACCTTCGAGGCCGTGCCCCGCGCCCTCCGCGCGGTGTGCGCCGGCCGCTGTTCGGCCTTCACCCGCGACCCCGTGGATGACGTCGCCCGGTTGGTGCGCCGGCTGGCCGAGTCACCGCTGCGCGGGCGCATCGTCGGCCCGCGCGGACGCCGGCGCGCCGCCGAGCTGGATCGCGGCGACGTCTTCTCGGTGTTGCTGGCCGGGGACTTCGACCCGTCGCTTCGAGCGGCCTTTCCGGGAGCCGTGCGTTCGGCCCTTGCGGGCGACGCCGCCCCGATGCTGAGGCTGCTCCTGCGTGCCTATGCGGTCGACGGCGTGGCGCCTCGCCCTCGCGAGCTCAGCGCGATGCTCTACGCCACCACCACCTGCGAGGAGACCACGTTTCCCTGGCCGCGCGACACGCCGCCCGATCCTCGCACGCGCCGCTCGGCGGCGAGAGCCGCCGTTGGCCTGCTGCCCGACAGCACGTTCGCACCGTTCGACAGTGGGACGGCGCTCGACAGCGACCTGATCGACCTCTGTGGCCGCTGGCCCGCCGCCCCGGCCGCGCCGGGCTTCGGGAGCGGCCCGCTCCCGGATGTTCCGGTGCTGCTGATCGAGGGCGAGGACGATCTGCGCACTCCGGTGGAGAACGCGGAGCGGGTGGCCGCGCAGTTCCCCCGGGCCCAGCTCGTGGTGGCGCCGGCGACGGGTCATTCGGCACTGGGGAGCGATGGCAGCGGCTGCACCGAGCGGGCGTTCGGCCGCTTCCTGCAGGGCTCAGCCGTCACCACCCGATGCCGGCGCATGCGCCGCGAGTTCCAGGTCACGCCTCCCGCTCCGACCAGCCTGGCCGCGGTCCCCGGATCATCCGCCGCGACCGGCCGGCGCGGCCGTGTCCTCAACGCCCTGGGGCTGACCCTGAGCGACGTGTTCGCCGACGCGGTGGCCGGTTTCATCTTCGACATCGACGACCCGGACATCGCCCGCAACGGCGGCCTGCGGGCCGGCCGGTATCGAGTGGACGGCCGCGGGACGCTCCACCTCACCTCGCTCGAGTACGTGGGAGGCGTGGTAGTCAGCGGGACGGTCACGAGGTTCGGGCAGCCCCGCCAGCGGGGCCGGCTTCGGATCGAAGGTCGCCCCGGGGTCCCGTCCGGGCGGGTGACCCTGCGCGGGCTGCGCGTCCGCGGCCGGCTGGGTGGCAGGCTCATTGAGGGGCTGCTGCGCCCGAGCGCGGAGTCCGGCGTCCGGGCAGCCGCGGCCGCCACCCACGCGCCGATCGGCCGTTAGGAGGGTGGCCGCAGCCCGGCGAAGAAGGTGGCGAGCATCGCCGGGAACAGCTCTTCGTCCACCGCCTCGGGCTCGAGCACCCGCTCGAGGCCCACGCCGTTGGCCATGGCGAACGTCATCATGGCCACCTGAGCCGCCGGCAGCGGCGGCTCGAAGCCCAGCTCGCTCGCGCGTCGCTCGAACAGCTCCGCGATCCGCTCGCGCAGGCCGCGGTAGCGCTTGACCAGCTCGACGCGAAAGCTCTCGTTGCGGGCGGCGTAGACGGCGAACTCGAAGAACAGCCGCTCCCATTCCGGCTCGGCCTCGATGGCGGCGATGAAGTCGCTGCCCGCCCGGCGGGCCTGCTCCTCGATGGTTCCCTCGCTGGCCAGCACGCGGTCGAGGTCGGCCACCCGCTGGGCGAAGCGCTCGTCGAGCATCGCCAGGAAGAGCGCCTCCTTGCTCTCGAAGTTCGCGTAGACCGCGCCCTTGGTGAAGCCGGCCGTCTCCGCCACCAGATCCAGGGAGGCGCCGTCGAGGCCACGCGCCGCCGCCACCTTGGCCGCCGAGTGCATTAGGCGGGCCCGGGTGTGAGCCTGGCGCTCCTTGCGTGTCAGCCGCTCGCTCAAGCGGCGACGAGCGAGCGGGCGGGGCGTGCGGCCCGGCGCTCGGCCACGACCTCGCCGCCCTTGCGCGGCACGTTGGTGATCGCCCGGCGCACGAAGCGCTCGGGACGCGGGTCGGCGGCGCGCAGGTCCAGGCCGGCCACCAGCTCCTGCAACACGATCCGCATCTCGAACAGCGCGAAGCTCGCTCCGAGGCAGCGCCGGACCCCGCCGCCGAAGGGGAACCACGTGTAGGTGCCGGCCTGCTCTTCCAGGAAGCGCTCGGGCCGGAAGGCCAGTGGATCCGGATAGACGTCGGGCCGGCGGTGCACGAGGTAGATGCAGGGCGCAACGGTCACCCCGGCAGGCAGCAACTGCCCGCCGATCTCCATCGGCTCCTTGAGGCGCCGGACGACGAGCGAGAGGATCGGGCGCAGGCGCAGCGTCTCCTTGCAGACCGCGTCGGCGTAGTCGCTGCCGCCCTCGTCGGCCTCCGCGCGCAGGCGAGCGAGGGCCTCGGGGTGACGCACCAGGCGCTCCACCGCCCAGGCGAGCGAGCTGGCGGTGGTCTCGTGACCGGCCACCAGCAGGGTCATCAGCTCGTCGCGCAGCTCCTCGTCACCCATCGGGCTGCCGTCCTCGTGCCGGGCCTGCAGCAGCATCGAGAGCACGTCCTCTCGCTCCTCGAGGTCGGACACCGCCCGGCGCATGCGGATCTCCTCGTAGATCAGCTCGTCCGGAACCGCGCGCACGCGGCGGAACATCCTCGTGGTGGCGGCGTGGTGGGGCCCTAGCGTGGCCAGCACCGCCATGCGCTTGGGGTCGCCGCCCCACTCGAGCACGTGCCCGAGCGCCGCCATCAGGCGCTCGCGCCGGCGATCGTCCTGCACGCCGAACACCGTGCGCGTGATGATCTCGAGAGTGATCCGCTGCGTGGCCGGCCGCACCGCGGCGGCCTCACCCACCGGCCAGCGCTCGACCTCCGACCGCGCGGCGTCCGCCATCACCTCGGCGTAGTTGCGCATGCGCTCGCCGTGGAAGGGCGGCAGCATCAGCTTGCGCTGGCGCATGTGCGCGGCATCGTCGAGCAGCAGCACCGAATGGTGGCCCAACAGGGGCAGCAGGATCCGGTTGGCCTCGCCGGCGTGAAGCAACCGCGGGTCGCCGGTGAACACCTGCTTGACCGCGTCGGGGTGGGCGAGGAAGACCCACGTGCCCTCGTTCGCGATCTGCACGGTGAACATGTCGCCGTGACGCCGGTGCAGCTCCTCCATCATCGCCGTCGGGCGCACGAGCCAGCGCAGGGTCTGGACGGCGCGAGGCCAGGTGGGGCCGGGCGGGAGGGGCGGAGCGGCGGAGGAGTTCACGTACTGCACGGTATTCGAATACCGACGGGTACGCAACCGAGTCAAGACAGGCCAGCGCCGGGCCCGCCCTCAGGCCAGCGTCCGGCCCACCAGTCCCGCGTGCGCCGACACCTCGGCGGCGAAAGCGGCAAAGTCCCGCGCGTAGAGCTGCTGCGGCCCGTCGCACAGGGCCGCCTCGGGATCATCAGCCACCTCGACGATGATTCCGTCGGCGCCCACGGCGGCGGCCGCGCGCGACAGCGGGCCCACCAGGCGCCGGTCGCCGGACGCGTGGGACGGATCCACGATCACCGGCAGATGCGTGTGCAGCTTGAGCCACGGCACCGCGCCGAGATCGAGCGTGAAGCGCATCGCCGTGTCAAAGGTGCGGATGCCGCGCTCGCACAGGATCACCCGCTCGTTGCCCTCCTTGAGGATGTAGTCGGCGGCCTGCAGCAGCTCGTCGAGCGTCGAGGAGAGTCCGCGCTTGAGCAGCACCGGCTTGCCCATCTGTCCAACCACCTCCAGCAGGCCGTAGTTCTGCATGTTGCGGGCGCCGACCTGGACCACGTCGACCACCGCGGCGAAGCGATCGGCGAGGTCCACCGAGGTCATCTCGCTCACCACCGGCAGTCCCGTGGCCTCGCGAACGTCGGCCAGGATCTCGAGCGCCTCGAGCCCGAGACCCTGGAACGCGAACGGCGACGTGCGGGGCTTGAATGCTCCGCCGCGCAGCATCGAGGCGCCGCCCTCGGCCACCGCGGCCGCCACCGCGTGCGTCTGCTCGGGGGTCTCCACCGTGCAGGGCCCGGCGATCAGGCAGAAGCTCTCATCGCCCCCGACGCGCCGTCCGTCCACCTCGAACACCGTCGGCTCGTGGTGAGACAGCTCGCTGGAGGCGAGCTTGTAGGGGCGGGAGATCGGGATCACCTGGTCCACGCCGGGCAGCCCCTCGAGTCCCAGCTCGCGCACCCCTTCGGGATCGCCGATGGCCCCGATCGCCGTGGTCAGCTCGCCCGGCATCACCTTGGCGTGCACGCCGGCCCGCTCGAGACGAGCGACCACCGTCTCGATCTGTGCCGCAGTGGCCTCCGGTGTCATCACCACCATCATGGGACGGCCCGGCCTTCGACCGTGGGGGCACTCGAGGTCTCGGCGGCAGCCGCCAGTGCCTTTGCGGCACGTGCCCTGCTGGCGCGCACCATCGTCACCACCATCAGGGCCGCCACGCCGAGCGGGAACGGCACCAGCACCCAGATCGGCAGATCGAGACCCGCCTTGATGAGCAGCGCCAGACCGGCGCCGATGAGCACCACGGAGAGGGTTGCTCGCAGCACGGCCGGCTGGACGCGCACCGACCAGTGGCTGCCCAGCCACACCCCCGGTATCGAGCCGATGAGGATGTTGGCCGCGAGAAGGAAGTCCACATTGCCGGCCACGATATGGGCCAGCCCAGCGGCCCACAGCAGGATCGCGGCGTGGAACACGTCGGTGCCCACCACGCGGGTGGGCGACAGGCGAAACAGCAGGATCAGGCCCACGGCGATCAGCGCGCCGCTGCCGGCCGACGTGATGCCGAGCACGAAGCCCACGCACACGCCGAGGACCACCGCGGCGATCTTGTGGCGCCGCTCCATCTCAATCGTGTCGCGCTCTCGCGCGTGCATGCTCTTGAGGAAGGCCCGCACCAGTGTGGCCGCGCCGGTGAGAAGGAGGGCCACGGCGAGGATCGTCAGCAGCAGGTCCTCGAACTCCCGGCCGGCCCACTTCTCCAGCAGGGTGAGCACGTACACGCCGCCGACGGCGGCCGGAACCGAGCCGACCGCCATCCACATGGACAGCTGCATGTCGACGGTCTTCTGGCTCCAGTGCTTGTACCCGCCGACCGTCTTGGTCACGGCGGCGTAGGCCAGGTCGGTCCCGATGGCGGTGATCGGGGAGGTGCCGAAGACCAGGATGAGCATCGGCGTCATGAGGGACCCGCCGCCGATTCCGGTCATGCCGACCAGGATGCCGACGCCGAGACCGAACGCGACCAGGGCGAGATCCATGCGCGGGAGAGCCTAGAGCGGGCGCAGTTGCGAGGAGCGCAGCCCGAGCGTTGGTCGGGCGAGCACCGCAGCTCCCTTCCTACAGAACCATGCCTGCAGCGACGGTGTCGTTGGTCGACTCGTCGATGAGGATGAAGCTGCCGGTGGCCCGGTTGCGGCGGTACTCGTCGAGGAAGAGCGGCGACGACAGGCGCAGCCGCAGACGCCCGATCTCGTTCAGCGAGAGGGCGGTGGCCTCCTCGTCGCGGTGCAGGCTGTTGACGTCGATCCGGTAGCGGACCTCGTCGGCCTTGGCCAGCGCCGTGCGGGTGGTGTGCTTGATGCGGTAACGGCCCGAGACCTGCAGCGGGCGCTCGGCCATCCAGCAGACCATCACGTCCACGTCCTTGGCCTCCACGGGCCGGTTGTTCGGACGGCAGATCATGTCGCCGCGCGAGACGTCCACGTCGTCCTCGAGGCGGAGCGTCACCGACAGCGGCGGATAGGCCTCGTCGAGCGGCCCGTCCATCGTGTCGATGCCGGCGATGCGGGTCTGGATCCCGGAGGGGAGCACCACCACCTCGTCACCCACGGTGAACACGCCGGAGGCGACCTCGCCCGCGTAGCCGCGGTAGTCGTGATGGTCGTCGCTCATGGGCCGGATCACCCACTGAACGGGAAAGCGGGCGTCCTGGAGGTTGCGGTCGGAGGCCACGTGTACGTGCTCGAGGTGGTAGAGCAGCGAGCTGCCCTCGTACCACGGCATCCGCTCGGAGCGCTCGACCACGTTGTCGCCGTGCAGCGCCGAGATGGGGATGAAGGTCACGTCCTGAACGTCAAGCTTGGCCGCCCAGCCGGTGAAGTCCGAGCAGATGTGCTCGAACACCTCTTGGTCGAAGTCGACCAGGTCCATCTTGTTGACGCAGACCACCAGATGCGGGATGCGCAGCAGCGATGCGATGAAGGCGTGCCGGCGCGACTGCTCGAGCACGCCCTTGCGGGCATCCACGAGGACCAGTGCGAGGTCGGCGGTGGAGGCACCGGTGACCATGTTGCGCGTGTACTGCTCGTGGCCCGGCGTGTCGGCGATGATGAACTTGCGCCGCGGCGTGTGGAAGTAGCGGTAGGCCACGTCGATGGTGATGCCCTGTTCGCGCTCGGCGCGCAGCCCGTCGGTGAGCAGAGCGAGGTTGACGTAGCCGTCGCCGCGCTGCTCGGAGGTGCGCTCGACGTGCTCGAGCTGGTCCTCGAAGATCGACTTGGTGTCGTAGAGCAGCCGGCCGATCAGGGTCGACTTGCCGTCGTCCACCGAGCCGGCGGTGGCGAAGCGCACGAGCTCCGACGGGCGCGAGAGCACGGGACTGCCGTTGGTGGCGGCTCCGGTGGCCACGGCTAGAAGTAACCCTCCTTCTTGCGATCCTCCATGGCCGCCTCGGAGACGCGATCGTCGGCCCGCGTCTCGCCCCGCTCGGTGATGCGCGTGGCGGCTATCTCGGACACCACGTCCTCGAGCGTCGCGGCGTCCGAGCGCACCGCGCCGGTGCAGCTCATGTCACCCACGGTGCGGAAGCGCACGCTGGCCTCGAACGGCTCCTCGTCGGGGAGCAGCTCGATGAACTCGGAGATCGCGTACAGCATCCCGTCGCGACGGAAGACCTCACGCGGGTGGGCGAAGTAGATCGACGGAAGGTGGATGTCCTCCTCGTGGACGTACTGCCAGACATCGAGCTCGGTCCAGTTGGAGAGCGGGAACACGCGCACGTGCTCCCCCGGCTTGACGAAGCCGTTGTAGAGGTTCCACAGCTCGGGGCGCTGCACCTTCGGGTCCCACTGGCCGAAGTCGTCGCGGAAGGAGAGGATGCGCTCCTTGGCCCGGGCACGCTCCTCGTCGCGGCGGGCGCCGCCGAAGGCCGCCTTGAAGCCGTTCTTCTCGATTGCGTCGAGCAGCGTGACCGACTGCAGCCGGTTGCGGGACGCTCGGGGGCCCTTCTCCTCGGTGACGCGGCCGTCGTCGATCGAGTCCTGCACCGACGCCACTATCAGGCGTGCGCCGAGGTCGCCGACCATCTGGTCGCGGTACTCGATCACCTCGGGGAAGTTGTGGCCCGTGTCCACGTGCATGACCGGGAAGGGCAGGCCGCCGGGGTGGAAGGCCTTCTTGGCCAGGTGAAGCAGCACCGCGGAGTCCTTGCCGCCGGAGAAGAGCAGCACGCCGCGCTCGGTCTCCGCGGCCACCTCACGAATCACGTGGATGGCTTCGGACTCGAGTGCCCGCAGATGTTCTACCTCGTAGCTCATATCGCGTCCGGCCCGCAGGATACGCGGCCGATCAGGCGTGACGGGCGTTGTGGTCACGCGTGGAGACCACACTCCGTCTTCTCCTGCCCGGCCCAACGTCCTTCTCGTCCGTTGCCCGGCAGGGTGCAGGGGGCGCATCCGATGGACTCGTAACCCCTGTCGTGGAGCGGATGGTACGGCAGATCGTGCTCCTCCACGTAATCCCACACGTCCTTGGCCGTCCACTCGGCCAGCGGGTTGAACTTCCAGACGTCGCGCCGGGAGTCCCACTCCACGGGCTGGGCGTCCCCTCGCGTGGGTGACTGCTCGCGGCGGATGCCGGTGATCCACGCGTCCACACCCAGCAGCGCCGCCTCCAGGGCGTCGACCTTGCGGGTGCCGCAGCAGTTGCCGGCGCTCCAGGGCGTGCCGTTGGGGGGCGTGGCGTCCATCACCTCCACGTGAAGCCCGTAACGGTCCTCGACCTCGCGCCAGACCTGGTAGGTCTCGGGAAAGAGCACACCGGTATCGATGGTGAACACCCGTGCCGAGGGCTCGATGCGCATCAGCATGTCGATGAGCACGGTCTCCTCCTTCTGGAAGGAGCAGGCCATGACCAGGCTGGGGTGGTGACGCTCGACCGCCTGGGCGAGCGTGTCCTCGGCGAGCGTCGTCAGACCGCGCATTCGCCCTCGCCCCGGATCACCTGGAAGGGCTCCTTGCGCTGCCAGTCGATGAAGTGGCTCATGTTGTCGAGGCTGAACTCGATCGGGAGGGCGAGCTCGCGCGCCTCGTCCTCGAAGCGAGTGCTACCGACGCGCTCGGCGTAGGCGTTGAACTCCTCGCCCTCCTCGCGCTCGGCCTCGTACATGCGCAGCCAGCGCTCCACCGCCTCGGGCACGCGCTTGGCGGCCAGCCTGACCTTCAGCCGGGTGCCGTAGACCACCTCGCCGCCCTCGTAGCGGCCACCGATGTGGGCCACGTAGGCCGGGATCGTGTGCTCGCCGACCTTGATGGAGGCTCCGTAGAAGCCGATGTTGGCGATGTGGTGCTGGCTGCAGCCGTTGGGGCAGCCGGACATCTTGATGTGGATCCGCTTGGTCAGCGGATCGTCGATCTTCATCTCCTCCAGCCGTTCCATCACCGCACGGTTGAGGCCCATCGAGCTGGTGATGCCGAGCTTGCAGCTGTCGGTGCCGGGACAGCTCACGGTGTCCACGATCTCGCCGGCGCCCGCCTCCCCGAGGCCCAGCTCGTCGAGAGCGCGCCAGACCTCGTAGAGCGACTCGTCGCGCACCCACCGCAGCAGCAGGTTCTGCTCCACCGTGGTGCGGGCGTAGCCGCCGGAGTAGTCGCGGGCGATGCGGGCCAGGCCCCGGAACTGCTCGGGGGTGAGGTCGCCGCGCACGATTCGCACCTGGATGCTCGAGAAGCCCGGCTGGCGCTGAGGCTCGACGTTCGACGCCCGGAAGCGCTCGAACGCGGACCCGTCGCCGTTGGGCTGGGCGTAGGTGGTGGCGGCCGCCGGGACGTTGGCCTCCTCCTCGTGTGCGAAGAGCAGCGGGGCCGGGTCGAAGTCGCGCTCGGCCACCCAGTCGCCGGCCAGCTCTTCCTCCACCTGCTCGCGGAAGGCGTCGATGCCGATCTTGTCGATCAGCACCTTGATGCGCGCCCGGGCGCGGTTGACCCGCAGCCAGTCCTGCCGGTCGAAGATCCGGAAGACGGCCTCCGAGACCTTCAGGTAGTCGCCGTTGTCGAGCTCCACGAAGTCGTAGAGCGTCGGCGCCACGCGCGGCATGATCGAGGTGCCGCCGCCCACGCGGATCTCCACTCCGCGGACGCCGTCGCGCTCGCGGGGGATGAAGGCGATGTCGTGGATGCCGGTGATCGCGCGGTCCTCGTCGGTGGCCGTGAAGGCGGTCTTGACCTTGCGCGGCATCAGCTGGGTGGTGGGGTGGCGCACGAAGTAGCGCACGTAGGCGCCGGCGTACGGGGTGATGTCGAACAGCTCGCCCTCGGTCACGCCCGCCCACGGGTCGCCGGTCACGTTGCGGACGGTGTTGCCGCAGCCCTCGCGTGAGGACAGGCCGGCGTCCGAGACGATGCGGATCAGCTCAGCCATCTGCCGCAGCGGGATGTGGTGGATCTGGATGTTCTGGCGGGTGGTGATGTGGCCCTTGTTGAGCGGTGCGTACTGCTCCACCACATCGGCGAACATCTCGAGCTGCTCGGGCGTCACGCCGCCCATCGGCAGCTTGATGCGGCACATCTGGACGTCGGCCTGGCGCTGCCCGTACACCCCCTGCTTGAGCCGGAAGCCGATGAACTCGTCCTCGGCGGTCTGCCCCTCGAGGAACTTCTCGGCCTCGTTGTCGAAATCGTCGAACTCGCGCTCGATGATCGGAATCACGTGGCCGGGGACGTTCTCGTAGACCTCCGGGTTCTCCAGCGAGCCCTTCCGGCCCTTGCCCCGCTGGGCTTTTTCGGCGGCGGCGGTGGGTTCCATCGAAGCAAAGTACCAAAACCCGATCGGGTTTTGACCTAATTGGAGCTCGAGGAGGCTCAGCCCTGGGCCGAGCGGACGCCGCCGCTGTTCGCGGCTGCCGCGGGCTGAAGGCCGCTACCGCACCGTCACGCGCCGATAGCGCTTCACGGCGAGTGGCGCAAACACGGCGACGAGGATCGCGCACCAGACGAAGGCCATCCACACGTCGGTGTTGGCCGGCGTGTTGAGCCAAAGCGAGCGCAGGGCGTCCGTGATCGTGGTGAAGGGGTTTGCCTCCGCGAACTGACGCAGGCCGTCGGGCATGGACTGCACGGGCACGAACATCGACGAGGCGAAGGTGAGCGGGAAGATCGCCGTGAAACCGATCGCGTTGGCCGTCTCGGGCGACGACGAGTACAGGCCGACCAGCGCGAACACCCAGGAGAAGGCGTAGCCGAGGAAGATCAGCAGCACGAGGCCGAGGACGATCTCTCCGGCGGTCGCGCCGATGAAACCGAAGCCCGCGAGGAAGCCGACCGTCAACAGGACCGCGATCGACAGGCAGTTCAGCACGATGTCGGAGATCGTGCGGCCGGTGAGCACCGCCGCGCGCGACATCGGCAGCGAGCGGAAGCGGTCGATCAGGCCCTTCTGTACGTCCTCGGACAGCCCCAGCGCCGTGGTGAAGCCGCCGAAGGCGATCGACTGGGCGATGATCCCCGGCATCAGGAAGTCCACGTAGTCGAACCCCGGCGTGCTGATCGCGCCGCCGAAGACGTAGACGAAGAGCAGCACGAACATCACCGGCTGGATCGTGTACGCGGTGAGCAGGTCGGGCTGGCGCGGGATCCGCTTGAGGTTGCGCGCGGCGAGGACCAGCGTGTCGGAGATGCTCAGCGACAGCGCGTTCATGCGTAGCTCTCCTCTCGCGTCTGCCCCGTGTCCTCCTCGTCCTCTCCGGCCGAGCGGCCGGTGAGGGACATGAACACGTCGTTGAGCGTCGGCCGGGTGATGGCGATGTCGTCGATCTCCACCCCGGCGTCGTCGAGGCGCCGCACCGCCTCGGCGATGCCGCCCCGCTCGCGGTCGAGCGGCATCCTCAGTACGCGGTCGGGGCAATCCGGGGGGGCGTCGCCCGCGATCGGCGCGAGAGCGTCGATGGCGGTGCGCGCCTGGTCCGGTTGGGCGAGGGTGACTTCGAGCCGCTCGCCGCCCACCCGCGACTTCAGCTCGTCCGAGGTGCCCTCGGCGATCACCGTGCCGTGATCGATCACGACGATCCGGTCGGCCAGCCGATCGGCCTCGTCCAGATACTGGGTGGTCAGCAGCACCGTGGTGCCGGCCGCCACTCGCGCCTCGATCGTCTCCCACATGCCCAGGCGGCTGCGAGGGTCGAGCCCGGTGGTGGGCTCGTCCAGGAACAGGACCGGCGGGCGGACCACGAGCGCCGCGCTCAGGTCGAGCCGGCGGCGCATGCCGCCCGAGTAGGTCTTGGCCGGGCGCTTGGCGGCTTCGGTGAGATCGAAGACCTCGAGCAGCTCGTCGGCGCGCCGGCGTGCGTCGGCGCGATCCAGGTGGTAGAGCCGGCCGACCATCTCCAGGTTCTCGAACCCGGTGAGGTTCTCGTCCACGGCGGCGTACTGGCCGGCCAGGCCGATCTGCGCCCGCAGCTTGGCCGCATCCTTGACGGAGTCGAGCCCGACGACGCGCGCGGTGCCGGCGTCCGGCTCCAGGAGCGTGGCCAGGATCCGGACCGCGGTGGTCTTGCCCGCGCCGTTGGGTCCGAGGAGTCCGAGCACGCTGCCGGTGGGCGCCGCAAAATCGACATTGCAGAGCGCGCGCACGTCGCCGTACGACTTCTCGAGACCCTCTACGACGATCGCGTCTTCGTCCATTCCGCCCACGCTAGCGAAGGCTCTTGCGAGGCCTCTACAGAGCGCCCCAGCGGACCTGATCGCCCCACGGCGACGGTCCAGCCGGGTCACGGCGCGTGCCTTCGAAGAGCCCGGCGCGCGCCCACGGCGCCATCGAGGGACCCGGCGAGGCCGGCGGTGGAGCCGTGTCGCGCAGGAACTGCTCGATCGCCGCGGCGATCGCGGCGGCCTCCTCGGGCGAGGCCGACTGGCGCAGCTCGATGCGCGGGCGCGCGGGGCGATGCCGTCCGTTTCGTGCCACTGCGCGGGTAGCGTAGTCCGAGTGCCCGAGATCCCGGTCTTCTCCCAGGAGAGCGTCTTCGCCGCCATCACTCCCGAGGAGGCCATCGAGCGGGTTCGCGACGGCTTCGTGGAGTACGCCCACGGCGAGTGGCAGATGCCCCCGAAGGTCTATCTCGACGCGCCGCCCGACGGTGACTTCCGCGCCATGCCGGCGCGGGGGAACGGCCTGGCCATCCTCAAGTGGGTGACTTCGTTCCCGCGCAACCCGAGTGCCGGCCTGCCCGTGGTGATGGGGATGATCGCGGTCTCGTCGGCCGCCGACGGCAGGCCGCTCGCGCTGGTCGACGTGCGGGCGATCACCGCTCTGCGCACCGGAGCGGTGGCGGCGGTGGCCGCGCAGGAGCTCGCACGCGAGGACGCGCAGACGGCCGGAATAATCGGCTGCGGGCTGCACGGCAGCTGGGCGGCGCGCTGCCTGGCGGCCGCCGAGTACGGGCCCGGGGTGTGCTTCGACCCGGACCCCGAGGCGGCGGGCGGGCTGGCCGGCGAGCTCGGCTGGGAGGTGGGCGCCCGTGACGAGGCCCTGGCCTGCGACGTAGTCACCTGTGTGACCCCCGGATACGAACCCGTGGTGACGGCCGCCGACCTGAGGCCGGGCATGCACCTGAACATGCTCGGCGCCGACGGCCCCGGCAAGGCCGAGGCCGAACCCGAGGCGGTGGCCGCCGCCGAGCTGTTCTGCGACGAGTGGGCTCAGGCCAGCCACGGCGGCGAGCTGACCGGCGCCTTCGAGTCCGGGTTGATCGCGCGCAACCAGGTGACCGAGCTCGGGGCGGTTCTGACCGGGTCGGCCGATGGACGTTCGCGCGCCAACGCGGTGACTCTGTTCGATTCCACGGGCTTGGCGATTCAGGACCTGGCACTCTGTATCGCATTGCTCGACGCTCACCGTGCGGCACGTGTCCGCGCGCCGACCGTCACGCTGTAATCGCGTTCAACTCCACCCCCGACCCGCCGATACCTGACCACATGCGCTCACTCGCCCTTCTCCTCTGCGTCCTGTCCCTCTCGGCGGTCGCGATTGCCGGCTGCGGCAGCGACGGCACCGCCTCCAGCGCCGACTCGGTGGCCCCGGCCGGCGCCGTCATGTACGGCGAGGTGACGCTTGCGCCCGAGGGCGGGCAGAAGCAGGCCCTCGACACGCTGGTGGCCAAGTTCCCGGGTGAGGGCTCGCTCGGCAAGCGCATCAGGGGCGTGCTCGAGGACGCCCTGGCGGAGGCGGACCAGCCGCTCAGCTACGAGAAGGATGTCGAGCCGTGGCTGGGCGACGAGGCGGGCTTCTTCGTCCAGGGCGCCCAGCTGGACTCGGGCGCCGTGATGATCGCCGCCGACGACGAGGACGCTGCGCGCGAAGCGCTGGAGAAGGCCGTGAAGGGCGATTCGCGCGAGCGCAGCTACAAGGACGTCGACTACCTCGTCTCGACCGGCGACGACACCGCCGGCGGCGTGGTGGACGGCTTCCTGATCATCGGCACGGAGCGCGCGCTCAAGACGGCGATCGACACCTCCGACGGCGGCTCGCCGCTGGCCGACGACGACACCTTCAGCGAGACCACGGGCGACCTTGCCGAGGAGCGGCTCGGCTTCGTGTACCTCAACTCGCCCAAGCTGTTCGAGGCCACCCAGGGAAGCACCGGCGGGATCCCGCTCGGCTCGCTGCGTGACCTCTTCAAGGAGCCCTACGTGACCACGATGGTCGCCGAGAACGACGGCGTGGTCTTCGAGGGCGATGCGCCGGAGTCGCTGTCCAAGGTCGTGCCCTTCCTCGGTGAGGGCAGCGAGCTGGTGCGGGAGCTGCCGGGAGACTCCTGGCTGGCCCTGGCGCAGCCCGAGCTGGGCAAGCTGCTCGAGTTCTACGTCGACGCCTTCGCCTCCAGCGTGGGCGGCCGCGAGGTGATCGAGGACCAGCTGCGCAACGCCACCGGCCTCAGCCTCGGCCCCGACGTGCTCGACTGGATGGGCGACTTCGGCCTGTTCGTGCGCGGCACGAGCGTGGCCGACCTCAACGGCGGCCTGGTGGTGGAGACCACCGATCCGGCCGCCACCGAGCGCTTCCTCGGCCAGCTGGCTCAGCTCGCCCGTGCGCAGAACGACGATCCCGGCACCACCATCGGTCCGCTCTCGGCGCCGGGTGACGGCGAGGGCTTCACCGTCACAGCGACCGAGCTGCCGCAGCCTGTTCACGTGTTCCTCGACGGCGACCGTTTCGTGGTCGCCTACGGTGACGCCGCCGCGGCCGATGCGGTCGATCCGCCCAGCACGCTGGCCGACGCCCCCGCGTTCAGCGCGGCCGTCGGCTCGCTCAAGGGCTACAACACCTCGTTCTTCCTCGACATGCCGGCGGTGCTGAGCCTGATCGACTCGACGGAAGCCGCGGCCGACCCGCAGTGGCAGCAGTTGAGGGCCTACCTCGAGCCGCTGACCGCGCTCGTGGGCGGCAGCGCGGGCAGCGGGAACGAGATCAGCCAGGCCTTCAAGGTCGTCATCGAGTAGTCGGCTGAAGACATGGCACGCGGGGTAGATTCCCCGCGTGTCCTTGGAGGAACGGGCCTTCCGCAAGGCCACCCGGCGCCTGATCCCGTTCCTCTTCCTCATCTACGTGGTGGCGTACCTCGACCGCGTGAACGTGTCCTTCGCGCAGCTCCAGCTGGAGGAGGACCTCGGTTTCAGCGACACGGTCTTCGGCATCGGCGCGGGGATCTTCTCGCTCGGCTACGTGATCTTCGGCGTGCCGTCGAACCTCGCTCTCGAGCGCTTCGGCGCGCGGCGCTGGTTGGCGGCGATCATGATCCTCTGGGGCCTGATCTCGATGTCGATGCTCTTCATCGTCGACGCCACCTCGTTCTACGTGCTGCGCTTCCTGCTGGGCGCCGCCGAGGCGGGCTTCTTCCCGGGCATCATCCTGTTTCTCACCTGGTGGTTCCCCGAGCGCGAGCGCACACGGGTGCTGGCGCTGTTCCTCACGGCCATCTCGGTGGCCTACGTGGCCGGTGGCCCGCTCTCGGGCGGCCTGCTCGAGCTGGACGGCGTGCTCGGCCTCGACGGCTGGCAGTGGCTCTTTCTGGTGGAAGGGCTCCCCGCGGTGGTGCTCGGCTGGGTCACCCTGCGCTTCCTCGACGAGGGTCCCGAGGAGGCCGCGTGGCTCGAGCCCGAGGAGCGGGCCTTTCTGGCCGGAGAGGTGGCGCGCGAGCGTGAGCTCAAGGCGGCGATCGGAGGCCAGGGCCTGGGCGACGCGCTGCGCAGCGGGCAGGTGTGGCTGCTGTCCCTCGTCTACTTCCTGATCATCGCCGCCGCCTTCGGCCTCACCTTCTTCGTGCCCGACCTGGTCCAGGACCGCACCGGCTACAGCGACTTCGAGGTGGGGGTGCTCTCCGCGGTCCCCTACGGCTTCGCCACCGCGGCGATGCTGGTTGTCGCCCGGCGGGCCGACCGGGCGCCCAGCCGCCGTCCCTACGTGGCCGCGACGGTGCTGGTGGGCGCCGTGGGCTGCGTGGCCACCGCCTACGCGGAGTCCCCACTCGCGTTGACCGTGGCGATCACGCTGTCAGCGGTGGGCCTGCTGTCGGCCATCCCGGTCTTCTGGGCCTTTCCGACGGCGCTCCTCGGTGGCACTGCGGCGGCGGCCGGCATCGCCCTGATCGCGGCCATCGGCAACCTCGGCGGCTTCGCCGGGCCCGCCTTCACCGGTATCAGCGAGGACTCCACCGGCGGCTTCGAGATGCCCCTGACCGTGCTCGCCGGGCTGCTGGTGGCGGGGGCGGCGCTGATGTGGCTGGTGCGAGAGGAGCGCCGGCTCGCTACCAGCCCTGCTGCCACGCGATGATCAGCAGGGCGAGAGCGATCGCTGCGGCGATCGCCACCACCACGAGGTTCGTCACAAGCGCGAGCGGAAGCCAGCGGGGCGGGGTCGCCGGCGCCCGCTCGCTGTCCGAGTTCCAGGCCAGGGCCGCGGCGAGTGTGTTGGTGATGAACTGGTTGAGGCTCACCTCCTCGCGCTCGGCGGCTTCGGCCAGCTCGCCGTGTAGCGACTGGGGCATGCGCAGCATCAGCCGCCCGCTGTGACCGGCGCGCGCCTTCGCGTTGGAGGCCCCCTCGGGTGGCGCCGGGGAGTCATCCGCGGGCTGGCTGGCCGGGTCCACCTCGGAGTTGACGACGTGAGCCACGATCGGCACATGAGACCGGGGCTCGAACGCCTTCCCCTCGAGTTCGGTGCGGAGCTTGGCGAGCGCGGCCTTCGTCCTGCGGGACACGGCGCTCTGCGACATCCCGAGCTCATCGGCCACCTCGCGGCGGCTGCTCTCGCGCACGAAGAGGAGGTAGAGCAGCCTCCGGTCCGTCTCGTTCAGCGTGCGGAAGGCGCCGGCGAGTAACAAGCGCGCCTCGCTCGCCTCCGGTTCGCTCGTCCCGCGGTCGGCTGCCTCCTCCAGCGCCCGAGCAGTCGCGCTCTCGAGTCGCCCCAAGTCGTCGGAGGTCACCCCAACCGCCTCCGCAAGCTCGGCGCGACTGGGTGCTCGTCCGAGGCTGGCGGTGAGCTCCTCCCGGGCCCCCGGCAGCCGAACGCTTGCTTCGTGCAGGCGGCGGGGGAGACGCACGGTGGAGGTGCGATCGCGGATGTGTCGCTTGATCTCGCCCGCCACGGTGGGCACGGCGAACGCGACGAATTCCTCCCCGCGCTTCGGTTCGAAGCGCTCGATGGCGTTCAGCAGGCCGACCGCCCCCGCCTGTACGAGATCGTCGTGCTCAGCGCCGCGCCTGTCGTTTCGGTGGGCAAGGGCCTCGACGAGTGGCATGTACAGCTCGACCAGACGCTCACGCGCGCGCGTGTCGCCCTCCAGCCGGTACGCGGCCAGCAGACGGCCGGTGGCGGAGTCCCGCTCGGCTCGCTCGTGCTCGGCCGTCACATCCCCCTTGGGCGGATTTGACCTGATATCAGGCGCCAGCCTAACCGGTATCACGCACCCGAAAGCGGAATATCGGCGGTCGTCCCGGCCTCCGAGCGGGTACTCGACCGGTGAAGGCTCGCTTCGGTCCCGACGGAATTCGAGGCATGGACTCAGCCTCAAGCGCGACTCGCCGGCGCTACGCCCGGCGAGCGCACTCAATCTCGTGCCTGCTCGCCACGCTTCTGGCGCTGAGCCTCGCCGGTCCCGCGGCCGCGCAGATGCCCGAGATGCCGCCGATGCCGGAGCTGCCTGAACCGCCGCAGTTGCAGCCGGAGTTGCCGAGCCCGGTGGCGGAACCCTCCCTCGACCCGAGTTTCCCGGCCTCCGTCGGTGGTGGGGTTGCTGCGCCGGCAGAGCTCGCGGCTCCAGTGGAGCCCGTCACGCCGGGCTCTCCGGCCGATCCCACCGCCGGCGGGGCCCCCGCGCCGGCGGCGCCGGAGCCGGAGGTGGCTCCGGCCCCACCCCCGACGCCGCCACAGCCCGCGCCCGCGCCGGCGCCCGCGCCGCCGACCCACCTGAACCTCGATCTGCGGGTGCTCAGCCCCGGTGACAACGGCGTTGTGAGCGCTCCCGGCCTCAACGGCGGC
Source organism: uncultured Thermoleophilaceae bacterium (assembly GCA_963826165.1). GTDB lineage: Bacteria > Actinomycetota > Thermoleophilia > Solirubrobacterales > Thermoleophilaceae > JACVRW01. The sequence goes on from CAWGWC010000009.1 coordinate 359,398, forward strand.
ACCGGAGCGGGCCCCGGCGTGCCGGAGGACTGGACCTGGAACTGGAACTGGGATCTGCCCGGATGCGAGTCGAACTCGGGACCGTCGACCGCCGGCTGGAACTGGAACTGGAACTGGGGCTGCGGTGGCGCTACGGAGCTGCCGCCGGGGACCGACGCCCAGGAGCTGCTCGAGTTGGTGGCCGAGGAGCTCTCGACGGCTGCACCTGACTTCGCGGCGCCCGACCCGGAGGACCTCGGGATGCCTCCGGGCGTGGACGCCGACGCGAACGTCCGGGCCGGCGTCTCCGATGAGGGGGGTGCACCGTCTGGCGGTCGGCACACCGTCCCCGGGGCGCCGGCCGGGCCCGCGTTCGCCGCGCCGCTGGCGCCCGCCGCGCCGATGAGCGCTGCGGTACCGGTGCGGATCGAGCCGCGCGGCGGCTTGGGCGACGTGAAGCGGTCGGATTCCACCGGTCGCCCCCGGCAAGACGATGACTCCCAGCGTGATCCGTTCCCGTTCCCGGCGCCGCTCGCGGCTCAGTCGGCCGGCGGCGGCGCGGGCAGCGCCGGCAGCGGCGGGCTCGTGCTGTTGCTCGCCGCGCTGGTCGGGATGCTGGCCCTCGTGCCGCCTCCGCCAGGCGGCCGTATCGCCGCCTGGCAACAGAGACTTCGCTCACTGCTCAGCTCGTCGAGGCTCGAGCGGCCGGGCTAGCGCCCACGCGAACCCCAACGCAATCACCGGGCGTCGAGCCCGGTGCATCAAGCACTAATGGAGGAACGATGAGAAACCGTTTCCTTGCGTTGGCGGCAAGCGGACTGGTGCTCGCTCTCGGAGCGGGTCCCGCAATGGCCCAGGACGGAGGCTTTGCCGGTCAAGCGGCCGAGCAGGTCGCCGGCAGCCAGCAGGCCGCGCAGTCCAACGCCACGTCAACGCAGTACCAACCCAGTAACACCAACATCTCGGTTCGGGTTCTGAGCCCCGGCAACGACGGCGCCGTGTCGCAGGAGAACAACTCCTCGGCCGTGTCCAACGCTGCGAATCAGAACACGACCTCCCAGACGGTCGACCAGAGCCAGTCCGGCGCCGGCGCGACCGCCATCCAGGAGGCGCTTCAGAAGGCCGGGAACCAGCAGGCGGCGGTGTCGAACGCCGAGTCCACTCAGGTCAAGCCGAGCAACAAGAACATCTCGGTGCGCGTCCTGAGCCCCGGCGACAACGGCTCTGTCAGCCAGAGCAACAACTCCTCGGCCGAGTCGAAGGCAAAGAACTCGAACGAGCTCGACCAGACGCTCAGCCAGGAGCAGAGCGGCGGTGGGTGCTGTGAGCCCAAGAAGCCGCCCATGAAGACCGAGAACGGCTATGGGTCCGAAGGCGGCCATGGCGGCGCTTATTGCTGCCGCGGCGGCACGGGTATCCAGGCCGCCGGTCAGGAGGCGTACAACAAGCAGTACGCCGACTCCAACGCCGAGTCGAAGCAGATCAAGCCGAGCAACACGAACATCTCGGTGCGAGTGCTGAGCCCCGGCAACGACGGTGATGTGGAGCAGTCGAACTCGTCCAGCGCCGAGTCCACGGCGAAGAACGAGAACGACACCACGCAGGCGATCGACCAGTCCCAGGCTCTGGGCGGCTGCGGCTGCCACGGGGGCGAGGCGATCCAGGCCGCGGGCCAGGCTGCCTTCAACTGGCAGGGAGCCAAGTCCAACGCCGAGTCCAAGCAGTGGGAGCCGTCGAACGCGGCTCTCGGGTTCCGGTTCAAGAGCTGGGGCGGCTCCGGCTACCTCAGTCAGGCCAACGATTCCTACGCGAACTCGTACGCGGGGAACCGCAACGCCCTGGACCAGGCCCTGAGGCAGAGGCAGGGCTGACCTGAACCTGCCTCTCCATCGACGAGCTGAGCGAGCGTAGTTCGGTCGCCGGCCCGCACGTGCGGGCCGGCGGCCGCTTCGTTGACGTATCGGCAAACCCGTCCTACGTTGGTAGTGGCCCCCCACATCACGGATACAGTGATGACAACCCCGAAGCTCACGGCTCTGGCCGTGGTTGCAGCGGCGCTTTTCGCGGCGCCCGTCGCCTCGGCTCAGTCCGCCACGACACCCACCCCCGACCCCGCCCCCGGGTCGGTGCTGCCCGCCCCCGACCCGGCGCCCCTGCCCGGCCCGGCCTCGGCGGCCCCTGAGACCGATTCCGGTTCCGGGGCGGTCGCGCCCGAGACCCCGGTGGCGCCCTCACGGCCGGTGACCCCCGCAGCGCCCGCGCCGCCGCCGGCGGTTCCGGTACCTCCTTCGCCTTCGACCGGCGCCTCGTCCCCGGATCCCTCGCCGGCGCGGCCGCGCCGCACCGACCGGCCGCGGCGACAGCCCCAGCCCGTCCCCTCACCGGACGTCGGCGCGCTGATCGGCGGCCTCGGGGACAGCGCGGCCAAGGTGGCTCCTCCGGTGGGCCTGGCGGCAGCCATCCTGCTGGCGCTCTCGCTGTCGAGCGGGGGCTTCCTGCTGATGGCCGCGCGGCGCACGAGGGGGCTGTAGCCGTGTGGCGAGCAGCGGCCGCGAGCGCGTTGCTCTTAATCCTGGCCGGCACCGGTGCGAGCGCTGCGGCACCGCCCGAACTCAACTTCGCCTGCTCACCCGGGCCGTCGGACTGCGGCGGCTGGTATCGCACGGCGGTCACCCTGAGCTGGGACTGGAATGACATCTCCGCAAGCCCCACCGACGGAGACTGTGCCTCCCGCTTCTTCTCCTCCGACACGCCCGGGACGAGGGTCTTCTGCGAGGTCACCACTGACGCCACCGGTGAGTACACGGGACGTCCGTTGACCATTCATGTCGACCAGACTCCCCCGCGGATAGCCGCCGTTCCGGCCCGGCCGCCCGATCATGCGGGGTGGTTCAACCATCCGGTGAGGGTTCAATTCGCCGGGACGGACGCCACCTCGGGTGTCAGATCCTGCAGCGCGGCGAGCTACGGGGGACCGGACGCCGCGGGCATCTCGCTCTCCGGCACCTGCACCGACGTCGCCGGCAACACCGGCAGCTCCTCCTTCGGGCTCAACTACGACGCCACACCTCCGGCCGCGGCGAAGGTCACCGTCGTGCCCGGCAACCGGCGGATGGCGCTGAGCTGGCAGGTGCCGGTCGACGCCGTGTTCATGCAGGTGGCCCGGGTGACCGGCGACGGCTCGACCGACCTCCTCCATCAGGGGGCGGAAGCTGGCTTCACCGACCGTGGTCTGCGGAACGGCCGTCGCCACCGGTACCTGATCACCTCGGTCGACCGGGCGGGCAACCGCGCGTCGGCCCGAGCGACGGGCGTACCCACCCGTCTGCCCCTGCTGAGCCCGGCGGCCGGTGCGCGCCTGTCGCGGCCACCTCTGCTGATGTGGAAGGACGTCAGGCGGGCTCGCTATTACAACGTCCAGCTCTACCGGGGAGGCCGGAAGATCCTGACCCGCTGGCCGAGAGGCGAGCGACTCCAGGTGGCCAAGCGCTGGCGCTTCGCAGGGCACGAGCGTCAGCTCGGCCCCGGGCGCTACGAGTGGTTCGTGTTCCCCGGCTTCGGATCGCGCTCCGAGCGGCGCTACGGCAAGCTGCTCGGCTCGAGTCGCTTCACCGTCACGCGCTGACCTCGGATCACTCCGCCGCCGACCAGACCTCGAAGCCCACGTCGACCGAGAAGCGGATCCCGCCGCGGGTTGCGGAGAAAGTCTTGTCGAACGAGCTGGTGCCGCCGAAGCCGGGCAGCAGCCCGTCCTGCGCGAAGATCTCGTCGAGGTCGACCTCGCCGATGGCCGTGTTCCAGGTGCGCTTCATGCAGCGCCTCTTGATGCTGCCCGACAGCTCCGGGAAGGGCCCGGTGCCGAGCTGGTCCGAGCAGGTGCCCTTTCTGTCGCGCTCCACGGCCTGCACCTTGAGGTCCATCCAGCGCGTCAGGTCGGTGTAGCCGATCGAGCCGCCATGCGGGAAGTGCACGGTCGAGTTCGACTTGACCTTCCCCTCGCCACGCTCGAGCCGCCAGTGGCCGTTGATCTTCGCGAAGAAGCTCAACTCGCCGCGGTTGCTGCCCTTGTCGCCGTCGTAGGACACTCGGATCCGCTCCAAGGTCACGATCGCGTGCCGATGGGCGGTCTCAAACGTGCCCTGGCGCACGGCCATGCGCCCGTTGGCGTCGATGGCCCGGATGATGACGTTGTAACGCCGGCTGGCCACGAGATCGAGCAGCTCGCCCGACCACGCGGTGCCGAAATCGGTGGAGATCCTCACCTCGGGATCGACGAAGCTCGGCCCCTGGCTCGTGGGCAGCGGCTCGTCGCGCGACGCGGTGATCAGCAGCCGTGCCGGCGTGTTGGTGTTGACCGTCATCCGCGCGGCGCGAAGGCCCGCGGTCACCTGCGCGGTGCGGATGCACTGTGCCGCGCAGCCGGCGCCGGAGGAGAGGTCGCCGATACCGGTGTCGTCCCCGATGGTCTGCGGGTCCAGCGTGCGAAACGTGCCGGAGCGCTCGTTGACGTGGCCGGCTGAGTCGATGGCTTTGACCGTGATCGAATAGAGCGTGTCGCTCTCCAGCCCGCCGACGAAGGTCACGAACGTCTTGCGCAACAGGGGGCTCGACCGGTCCGCCACGAGGGCGCCCGTGGCGCGCTTGCGCAGCACCACCCGAATGCGGGCGGGGGTATCGGTCTCCGCCCGGATGGCCAGCATGTTGGTCGACGGGTAGACGAGCACGGTTCTGATGCAGTCGACCGAGCAGCCGGCGTTGGAGCTCAGGTCAATGCCACCGGCCGCGTGGGCGGCGGTCGGCGCGACGGCGGTGACGGCAGCGATGACGAGGACGGCGGTGAGTGTGCGCATGGCGGTCCAACCGCCGCGCCGCCACGAAATTACGGCTCAGAGCGGAATGTTTCCGTGCTTGCGCTTCGGGGTGTCCACGCGCTTGGTCTGGAGCGTCTCCAGCGCGCGGATCAGCTTCGGACGCGTCTCGTGCGGGACGATCACGTCGTCGATGTAGCCGCGCTCGGCCGCCGAATAGGGGTTGGCGAAGCGTGCCTTGTAGTCGCCGATCAGCTTCTCGCGGCGCTGCTCCGGCGTGGGGGAGGAGCCGATGTCGCGGCGGTGGATGATGTTCACCGCGCCCTCCGGACCCATGACCGCCACCTCGGCGGTCGGCCAGGCGAATACGAAGTCGGCCAGCATGTGCTTCGAGTTCATGACGTCGTAGGCGCCCCCGTAGGCCTTGCGCGTGATCACGGTGAGCTTCGGCACGGTCGCCTCCGTGAAGGCGTACAGGAGCTTGGCGCCGTGGCGGATGATCCCGCCCCATTCCTGTGAGGTGCCGGGCAGGAAGCCGGGCACGTCCATGAAGGTGAGCAGGGGGATGTTGAACGCGTCGCAGAAGCGCACGAAGCGCGCGGCCTTCTCCGACGAGGCGATGTCCAGCACTCCGGCGAGCTGACTGGGCTGGTTTCCCACCACCCCCACCGGCCGGCCGTTCAGCCGCGAGAAGCCGACGATGATGTTGCGCGCGAAGTGCTCCTGCACCTCGAAGAACTCGCCGTTGTCCACGAGCAGGTGCACCACGTCGCGCATGTCGTACGGCTTGTTGGGACTGTCGGGAACGATCGAGTCGAGCTCTGCCTCCTGGCGCTCGGGGTCATCGCCGGTGTCCATGCGCGGCGGCAGCTCGAGGTTGTTCTGAGGCAGGAAGGACATGAGGTAGCGAGCGTCCTCGAGACAGCTCTCCTCGTCCTCGGCGGCGAAGTGGGCCACACCCGACTTGGTGTTGTGGGTCATCGCTCCGCCGAGCTCCTCGAACTCCACCTCCTCGCCGGTGACCGTCCTGATCACGTCGGGACCGGTGATGAACATGTGCGACGTCTCCTTGACCATGAAGATGAAGTCCGTCATGGCGGGTGAGTACACGGCACCGCCGGCGCACGGCCCCATGACCAGTGAGATCTGCGGGATCACGCCCGAGCACTGGACGTTGCGCACGAACACGTCGCCGTAGGCGCCCAGCGAGACCACGCCCTCCTGGATACGCGCGCCGCCGGAGTCGTTGATGCCGATCACCGGGCAGCCGATCCGCGCGGCGAGATCCATCACCTTCACGATCTTCTCGCCCATCACCTCGCCCAGCGATCCTCCGAACACGGTGAAGTCCTGCGAGAACACCGCCACGGGGCGGCCGTCGATCGTGCCGTGCCCGGTGACGACGGCGTCGCCCACCGGCCGGTTGTCGAGCATGCCGAAGTCGCTCGTGCGGTGGCGGACGAAGGTGTCGAGCTCCTCGAACGAGCCCGGGTCGAGCAGCTTGTCGATCCGCTCCCGCGCGGTCAGCTTGCCCTTGGCGTGCTGCTTCTCCTCCGCCTGCGGGTTGGTGTGCACGGCCTGCTCGCGCAGCTCCTGGAGCTGGGCCAGCTTCTCTTCGTAGGTCTCGGGTGACTTCTGGCGCATGGGGCGCGGAGACTACCCCGTGCGCTCGCTCACTCCGGGTAGTACGGGAGCCGTCCCTCTGCGTGCTCGACCACGACCGAGTGGAGCTCCTGGGTGACCTCCGGATAGCGCTCCGCCAGGTTGTTCAGCTCTGCGACGTCAGAACGCCGGTCGTAGAGGTGTGGCTTGCGCATCCGGTTGTCGGAGAAGAAGGTCCAGCGGTCGCTGCGCAGGTAGTGACTGTTGGCGTAACCGCCGTAGAGGTAGTCACGGCGCGGCGGCTGCACGCCGGCGAACAGCCGCGAGAGGTTGATCCCCTGCATCAGCGGCGGCGGATTGACTCCCGTCATCGCGAGCAACGTGCGTCCCAGATCGTGCGGGGAGGCGCGATAGGGGCTGCTCGCCCCGGCGCGGCGACGCTCGGGGTCGACGATCACCAGCGGCACGTGCGCCAGCTCGGGGTGCAGGGCCACGGAGATCTTGCCCGTCCAACCTCGCTCGCCGAGGAAGATGCCGTGGTCCGCCGCCAGGACGATGATCGTCTCGCGATCGAGTCGCAGCTCGTGCAGGCGATCGAGCAGGACGCCGATCCAACGGTCGGTCATCGTCACCTCGGCCGCGTACAGGGCGCGCAGCCGCTTGAGCACCCGGGGCGCCTCATCGGGAGCGAGCCAGTTGGACACCCTCCCGTAGCGCGGCATGCCCGGCTCGGGTCCGCGCCAGCCGGGATCCCCGTAGAGGTCCAGGTACTTGCGCGGCGGGGTCCACGGCTCGTGCGGAGCGAAGGTGTCGACCACGAGCGCGAACGGCCGCTGCTTGGCCGCCTCATTCAGGGCAGTGACGCCGGAGCGGAACAGCCGGCCGGCAAAGGTTTCCTTCTCGTCGCCGGCCTTTCCGCCCTGGGCGAGGTACTTGCGCAGGCGCTCCTCGGTCTTGGGGCCACGGATGCTCGGGTGCATCCAGTGTTCGACCTCTCGGTCCGAGACTCCGCGGCTGATCCCGCCCACCTGGCCCCCGTGGCGTCTGAACAGGTCGAAGCTCCGCCGCAGGGGGTCATAGGGCGTGGAGAAGCCGAGAAACGGGTTGTCCGTGACGTAACCGGTCCAGTAGCCGGCGCGCTTGAGCGTGCTCGTCCAGGTGGTGTCGATGTCCGTGAGCGGAGACCAGCCGGGCGAGTCCATCAGTCCGTCGACGTCGCGCCAGCCTCGGAATGGAAATCCGCGGCGGCCGCTCAGGAAGCCGTTGCGCACGGGCACGGTCGGCATGGCCTCGGGAGCCGCACGCGTGAACGACAACCCCCTGCGTATGAGCGCGTCGATGTTCGGAGTGCGCGCGCGATCGCCGTAGACGTGGTCGGTGCGCAGTGTGTCGACCATGATCACCAGCACGTTGGGCGGCCCCGTGCGCCGGGTTCGATCCTTGGCGGCCAGCAACGTCCCACCCAGCGCCGCGGCGGTGCTCGCGGCGACGAACTGGCGGCGAGTCGTGGACATCGCGGGCCATTGTCCACCCTCGGGCGGCGGTCATTCCAGTGCTCAGCGAAAAACGGGCGGGCGGCCGCCTGTGCGGCGGAACACCGCGCGCCGAAGCGCATCGATTCGCCGGGGATGGCGGCCGGCGATGTCACGGACCTCACCCGGATCGCGGTCGAGGTCGTAGAGGCGCCTTCCGCGTCCCGTGTTGGCCGACACGTAGGCCCACTCGGCCGTTCTCGCGAAGTGCCAGTTCGCGTAGCCCCCGAACGCGAAAGCCCGCTCGGCCGGGCGCCGGCCAGCCAGCAGCGGCGACAGGTCGATTCCGTCCATCCCCGGCGGCCGCTCGACCCCGGCCAGCGAGAGAAGCGTCGGCCCGATGTCGTGCGTCTGACCCAGGAAGCCACTGGTGCGCGTGCCGGGCTGACGGGGATCGGCGATCACGCAGGGAACGTGGATCAACTCCGGGTGCAGGACGGAGGCGATCTTTCCGGTCCAGCCGCGGTCGCCCAGGAGGTAGCCGTGATCGGCCAGCAGGACGATCACCGTGTTGGCGGTGAGGCCGAGCTCTCCCAGGCGCGCGAGCATGAGCCCGAGGCGACGGTCGGTCATCGTGACCTCGGCGGCGTACAGGTCGCGCATCCGGCCCAGGACCTCGGGCGCACGCCGGCGGCTGAGCCAGCTGTCCACGCGGCCGTAGCGGCTCGTGGCGGGCTCGGGGCCGCGATGGGACGGGTCGCCGTAGAGGTCGATGTACTCCCGCGGGGGAGTCCAGGGCTCGTGGGGCTCGTAGGTGTCGACCACGAGCGCGAACGGCTGGTGCGAGGCGGCATGCTCGAGGGACCGGGCACCTTCGCCGAACACGCGCGCGGCCCACGAGCGGTTCTCGTCCTCCCAGTAGCGGCCGCCCGCCGCGATGTGGCGGCGCAGGCGCTCCTCCAGCCTGCGGTCGCGGAGCTCGGGCACGAGCCACGCATGAACCTGCGATCGGGGCACTGAATGCGTGTCGGCGACTCGCCCGAGCTGCCCTCCGATCCTGACGAAGCGATCGAAGCTCGAGCGAAAGCGCCGGTAGGGATCGGCGTAACCGAGAAAGGGATTGTCGGTGGCGTAGCCGGTCCAGTAGCCGGCTCGCCTGAGGGCAGAGGTGAAGGTCTGGGACGGCTCCGAGATCGGCGCCCAGCCGGGCGTGTCCCGCAGGTCGGGCCACTCCCGCCAGCCCCGAAAGGGCCAGACCCTGCGGCCGGTGAGGATCGAGCGGCGCGCGGGCACCGTGGCCATGGCCTCGGGGTAGAAGTGGGTGAGGCGCAGGCCCCGGGCCGCGAGCGAATCGATGGCCGGTGTCTGCGCCCGTCCGCCGTAGGCCCCAACGTGATCGGCACGCAGGGTGTCGACGACGATCACGAGGAAATTCGGCCTTGCGGGGGTGGCGGCGCGGCTCGGGGCGGTGGGCAGAGAGGCCGCGAGCGCAGCGGCGGCGCCCGCCTGCAGGAGCTCCCGCCGCGTGGCGGTCGGGTCAGCCGCGCGAGAAGGGGCGGTGATGAGCGGCGCCCAGAGCCTCGAGGGTCTCGTCCAGGACCGCGCGTGCCTCGTCGGTGGGGATGACGGTGGCGGGCTCCGGTTCAGGTTCGGGCTCCGGCTCCGGCTCGACGGCCTCGGGCTCGGGGGCGGGTTCTGCTTCGATCGCCGCTTCGTCCCTCGGCCGGCGTCGGAACAGCCGCGACCAGAACCCTTCCCGCGGAAGCGGCTCCTCGACGACCGGCTCCTCGACGACCGCCTCCTCGACGACCGGCTCTTCCACGACCACCGGCTCCTCCACCACCGGCGGGGCCGGGGGGGCCTCCAGCTCGGCCAGTTCCGCCGTCAGGGTCACCTTGGTTCCCCATCCGGAGGGCTCGATCGAAACGGTGCCGCTCGCGTGCTCGCCCTCCCAGGCGACCGTGTGCTCCGGCTCGAGCTTGGTGATCTCTATTTCGCCGAAGGCTCCGAGGTGCTTGGCGAGGCGCTCGACCTCGCTCAGCTCACCCCACAGCTCAGGCGCCGACTTGACGAGGGTTCTCTTGGCGGTGAGATCCGGCATCACCCTCCCGTTCGCTCGCCGGAATCGGTCTCCTCCCGAGGAACGCGAACTGGCCGCAGACTGTCAGCTTGACCTGATTGCGGGTACGGGCGTCCAGGCGGCCAAGCCGGCCGGCGGCCTCGATCACGCGGTTGGCCGGGGACTCGCGCGCCCACCAGCGAGCGAAGAAACGCGGCATTCCCAGCGCCCGCCAGGCGACGAGCGTGAACCCGTCGATACCGGGCCGCAGCTCCACCACCTCGAGGCCTGCGTCCTCGGCAAGCAGCGTGAGTCCGTAGGGGGTCGGGTTGAAGACGCTCAGCGAATGGAAGGCCTCGAGCTGGGACGTCGAGCCGGCGAACCAGCCTCCGGGCCGGAGCACCCGGGCCGCCTCGGCCACCACCTGCCCGGGGTGGCGCACGTGCTCCAGAACCTGCTTGCAGTAGACGAGGTCGAAGCTGCCGTCGCCGAACGGGAGGCGCTCGCCGTCGAAGGTCACGAACTCGGCGTCCGTTCGCGTGCGGGCCGCCACCTCGGGGGAGCGCTCGACGTCGGCACCGACCCAGTCCACGCCCGGGTCGAGCGAGCGGAACAGGTCGATCGAGTCACCTGCGCCACAGCCGAGGTCCAGCACCCGGCCCGCCGGACCGGCGTAGGTGTCAGCCAAAGTCTGCCGGCTGTGGTCCGACGGAATGCGCGGACCGAGCAGCTCGCCGAGGTCGTCGCCGAGCACTTAGGCTTCCGAGTACTCCCCGAATTCTTCGCGCATCACGCCGCACACCTCACCGAGCGAGCAGCGGTCCTTCAGCGCGGCCCGCATCGGCCCGAGCAGGTTGGCCGAGCCGCGGCAGGCGTCACGCAGCTCCTCGAGCCGCTTGGCCACGGCGTCCTGGTCGCGGTCGGACTTGAACTTCTCCAGCCGCTCGGTCTGCTGGCGTTCGGCCTCGGGGTCCACGCGCAGGATCTCGACCTCGTCGACCTGATCGGTCACGTACTGGTTGACGCCCACCACGATGTCCTGCTTCTGGCGGTAGCGCTCCTCGTAGCCCCAGGCCGACTCCTCCACCTCGGCGCGGATGAAGGGGATGCACTCCACCGATCCGCCCAGCTCGTCGACGCGGTCGATGAGCGCCTGGGCGGCCTCCTCGATCTCGTCGGTGAGCGCCTCGACGAAGTAGGAGCCGGCAAAGGGATCGGCCGTATCGGCCGCTCCCGACTCGTGGGCCAGGATCTGCTGGGTCCGAAGGGCGATGCGGGCGGCCGTCTCACTGGGCAGGGCCAGAGCCTCGTCGAAGCCGTTGGTGTGCAGCGACTGTGTGCCGCCGCACACCGCCGCGAAGCCCTGAAGCGCCACCCGGACGATGTTGTTGTGAGGCTGCTGGGCGGCGAGGGTCACACCTCCGGTCTGGGTGTGGAAGCGGATCTTCATCGAGCGCTCGTCCTCAGCCCCGAAGCGCTCGCGCATGATCCGGGCCCACATGCGCCGGGCGGCCCGGAACTTGGCCACCTCCTGGAACACGTTGTTGTGGCCGTTGAAGAAGAAGGCCAGCCGGGGGCCGAACTCGTCGACGGCCAGCCCGGCGTCGATGGCGGCCTGCACGTAGGCGATCGCGTTGGCGAGCGTGAAGCCCACCTCCTGCACCGCCGAGCAGCCCTTCTCGCGCATGTGGTAGCCGGAGATCGAGATCGTGTTCCACTTGGGGATGCGCTCGCGGCAGTAGGCGAACAGGTCGGTGGTCAGCCGCATTGCCGGCACCGGCGGGTAGATGAAGTTTCCGCGCGCTATGTACTCCTTGAGGATGTCGTTCTGAGTGGTGCCGGTGAGCTTTTCGGCCTCCACGCCCTGTTCCTCGCCCACGAGCTCGTACAGGAGCAGCAGGGCCGCCGCGGGCGCGTTGATCGTCATGGAGGTCGACACCTGGTCGAGCGGGATCCCGTCGAAGACCCGGCGCATGTCGTCGATGGTGTCGATGGCCACTCCCGTGCGGCCCACCTCGCCGAGGCAGAGTGGGTCGTCCGAGTCGCGGCCGAGCTGCGTGGGGAGGTCGAAGGCCATCGAGAGCCCGGTCGAGCCGTGCTCGATCAGGTAGTGGAAGCGCTCGTTGGTCTCCTTGGCCGAGGCGTAGCCGGCGTACTGGCGCATCGTCCACTTGCGGCCGCGGTACATGTCGGGGTGGATCCCGCGCGTGAACGGGTACTCGCCCGCCTCCCCGAGGCGCTCCTCGAGCCCGGACTTGACGTCCTCGGCGTCGTACTCGTGCTTGATCTCGATGCCCGAGTCGGTGAAGCGGCGGGGGTCCTCGGGACCGACTATCGGGGCGATGCTCGGCTGCTGCTCGGACTTAGTGGCCATTGAGAAGCGAAGGATACGGTTGCCGTGTGAGCTCGGTACCCGTCACGACGCGCGACAGTCGCTTCGAGGGAGCCCGGATCGTCCTTGCTCTGCTCGCGGCGATGTGGGCGTTCGAGATCGTCGACGTCGCGCTCGACAACCGCCTCGACCGGTACGGGATCGAGCCGCGCGACCCGGACGGCCTGTTCGGCGTGGTGGCCGCGCCGTTCCTCCACGCCGGCTTCGGCCACCTGCTGGCCAACTCGATCCCGTTCGTGGTGCTCGGTCTCCTGATCGCATTGCAGGGACTCGGCCGGGTCGTGGCGGTCACGGCGATCGTGATGGTCGTGAGTGGGCTCGGCACCTGGCTGGTCGCGCCGGCAGGCACGATCCACATCGGGGCCAGCGGAGTGGTGTTCGGCTACGCCACCTACCTGTTGGCCCGCGGCCTTTTCAACCGCAGGGCGGTGGAGGTCCTGATCGGCGTGGGTGTGGCCGCGGTCTGGGGCACGGCGCTCCTGGGCGGCCTCATGCCCCAGGAAGGCGTGTCCTGGCAGGGTCACTTCTTCGGGGCTGTCGGCGGTGTGATCGCGGCCTGGGTGCTCCGGAAGGGTCGGTACGAAAAGGGCTGACGGGGTACCTTCGCCCCGATGATCAAGCTCAGCCGTCTTGCTCCGCTCGCGCTCATCGCGCTCACGTTGGTCCTCCCCTCAGTCGCGCATGCAACCCCCGATGCCGATGCCTCGGCGCTCAAACGCTGTGCCACGCCACGCAGCTTCACCACCGGACCGTTCTTCGCCGACCAGGTCAAGGCCCGCGGCGTGAGCTGTCGCAGCGCCCGCGAACAGGTCAAGCGCTGGGGACGGACCGATAACTGCGTCATGCCCGACGGTCCCAGGGACCGGGTCTGCCGAGCGGGCGGCTACCGCTGCGTCACGCGCTCGGTGGCCTACGAGACGTCGCGGGCACGCTGCACCGCCAGCGGGCGCGCCGTGGGCTTCCGCTTCGGCTCCTGACGTAGCATCGACACAGATGGAGATCACGGTCCGACTGTTCGCGATGCTGCGCGAACGCGCCGGGACGCCGGAGGTCACGCTCGACCTCCCGGAGGGCGCACGCGTGAGCGACGCGCTCGACTCGCTCGCCGGCCTCGCCGACGGGCTGCCGCTGGTGATGGCGGTCAACCGCGAGTACGCCGATGCCGACCAGGTGCTCGACGCCGATGACGAGCTGGCCCTGATCCCGCCGGTGAGCGGAGGCGAGGGCATGGCGGGCACCACCTGGGCACGGGTGAGCGCCGAGCCGCTGTCGCTCGACTCGATCGCCGAGCGCGTGCGCGATCCTCGTGCCGGCGCGGTGGTGACCTTCTCGGGCGTGACCCGTCAGGTCGAGCGCCTGGAGTACGAGGCCTACGCCGAGATGGCCGAGGAGCGCATGGCCGCCATCGCCCAGGAGGCGCTCGAGCGCCACGGCCTGTGCGCGGTGGCGGTGGAGCACCGCGTGGGGGACGTGTCGCTGTCGGAGCCGAGCGTGATCGTGGCGGTGTCGGCGCCCCACCGGGGCGAGGCCTTCGCGGGGGCACGCGAGCTCATCGACCGGGTCAAGGCCGAGGCTCCGATCTGGAAGAAGGAGATCGAGGGGGGCGACGGGCGCTGGGTGGAGGGCACCTCGCCGTAATTCGCCGCTGATCGGGCGGTTGGACCTCCAGACGGTCATCGAATCCCGACCTGGAGGTCCCGATGTTCTCCCGCCTTCGCCGTTGCCTGTCCTACGCCAACGTGCTCGCCACGCTCGCGCTGTTCATCGCCCTCGGTGGCAGCAGCTACGCGGCCCTGAGCCTGCCCAAGGCCTCGGTGGGGCCCAAGCAGCTGAAGAAGAACAGCGTCACTTCACCGAAGGTCAAGCGCGGCTCGCTGCTGCTGAGCGACTTCAGGGCGTCTCAGCGGGCGAAGCTGCGGGGCGCGCCGGGGCCTCAGGGTCTTCCGGGCGCACAGGGCATCAAGGGCGATCCCGGCCCGTCGGGCGCGACGGAGGTCGTCAGTCGCGAGTCCGCCTTCACGAACATCGATCCGGACACATTCGGATCCACGTCGGTGGCGTGCAACCCCGGCGAGGTCGCCACCGGCGGTGGAGTCGATCTCGACAACGGCAGCGGCCTGGACATGAGGCCGATCAGGTCCCGACCCACCGTGGACGCCGCCGGCCATCCCACCGGGTGGGAGGTCCGCGCCCTCAACGCCGACTCCGACAGCGACAACGCGGACACGATCGCGCTGCGCGCCTATGTCATCTGCGCTTCTCCCTAGAGCGGTCCGCGGCGCCAGGGGCCGGTGACCGCGCAGGTCATGCCCTCCTGCGGGTCCTCGGCGAAGTTGGCCCGGCCGAACAGGTTGAAGAACAGCGTCCGCCCGCTGGGGCTGAAGCAGCAGCCGGCCAGCTCCGACCCGTTGAGGACGTTGACCGCCAGCTCGAAGGCGTTGCCCTTCTGGTTGATCCCGATCACGCGGTTGACGTCCTCGATCCCCGGCGCCAGCGGATGGGTGTCCACGAGCTCCGACGACGCGTCGTCCTCGCACACGATCACGCCTCCGTTCGGCGTGATCGTGAGGTTGTCGGGCGAGTCGAGCTCGGTGGCCGACGAGCTCTCGTAGACCAGCCGAACGGCGCTGTCGCGGCCCTTCGGCCGGTACTCCCACACCTGGCCGAAGCCCTCCTCGTAGCCGTCGGAGTTCACGTCGCCGTTCTTCGCGTCGCCGCCACTGGTGGAGACGAAGAAGATGCGGCCGCCGTCCGCCCAGCAGCCCTCGAGGCGGTTGAACAGCGCCCCGCCGGCCGCGAAGCCCTGGGGGAACACGCCGCGCGGGTCGCTGATGCTCGTGTAGTCGGGATCGGGATCTTCGATGTCCACCCACCTCACGGGCAGCCAGCGGCCCACGGTCTGGTTCTCGCGCATGTCGACCTGCGGGCGCCCGCGGACGGCGAGCATCTGCAGCCGCCCTCCCTTGGTCAGCCGGCGCGGGTCCTTGGGCAGATAGCGGTAGAAGCCGGCCCCGACCCCGGAGCCCGGATCCTCGGTCTCGTAGACCACGCCGGTGCGCTGATCCACGGCCACCGCCTCGTGCGAAAAGCGGCCGGCGTCCCGGATCGGCTTTCCCTTCTTCAGCTCACCCGGCCCACGCGACAGCGGCACCTCGAAGAGGTAGCCGTGGCGCTGCGAGAAGCGCATGGCGGTGCTGGCGTTCTCGGGTCCGCCGATCGACTCCTCGGCGGTGATCCAGCTGCGCAGCCCAAGGCCGCGTCCGCCGGCGCAGTTGACGATCGTGCCGTTGAGGCTCACCCAGTCGGCCACGAGGCGCCGGCGGCGCTCGTCGTACACGAGGGTGGTGGTGCCGCCGCCGCCCTGAGGGTCGTACTTGGCCGCCGGATCGCCGAGCACGCTGGCCGTGCCGGGCAGGTTGCGGTCCTCGCTGTTGCGCACCAGCCGCACCCGGCCCGGGCGGCGGTCCTGGAAGGCGCTCATCCCGTCGAGGGCGAGCGGAGTCGGGTTGCCGTCGCTCATGGTGGATCCCGAGTGGCTGAAGGTCACGTAGCTGAAGCCCGCTGGCAGCGCCAGCACCTCGACGCCGCGCTGATCGGCCTTGCGCTTGAGCGGTCCGTAGGACCCGCCACGACGCTTCTTCTTTTGGCCGGGCGCGGCAGCGGCGTCACCGGCGAGCAGGCGCTCGAGCGCGGCGGTGCTGGCCAAGCCACCTCCCGCGGCGGCGGCGCCGCGGGTGATGAAGCTGCGGCGATTCAGGGTGCTGGACACGAGGCTCCTCTCCTCTGCTTGTTGCAAGTTCTATCCAAGAGCGCGCGCGATCACACTTCGGGTGTCGCCGTCTCCAGCGCGCCCGCGAGCGTTCCGAGCAGCAATTCGGCGATCTCTTCGCGGGGCAGATCACCGTGCTCGAACCAGTCGAGCACCACCCCGTCCACGAACCAGAGCCAGCCCCTTACGGCCGCGCGGGCCCGCGGGGACGAGCTCGGCTCCATTCCCAGGCCGACGAGGATCCGCTCGGACGTCTCGACGCGCACCCGCTCGATCAGGGCGCCCACCTCGGGCACCGCGCCCGCGCTGGCCAACAGCTTGCGGTAGGCGGTGGCGTTCTCCTCCAGCCAGGCGAGGAAGGCGTCGAGGCTCGCGGCCAGCGCCTGGTCCGGCGGCAGGGAGGGGTCCGGCTCGGTGCGCCGCCGCACCTCGTCCGCGGCCTGCTCGAGGGCGGCCACGAAGTACGCGTGCTTGCTCGGGAAGTAGTGGTAGAGCAGGGCCTTGGAGATGCCCGCCTCGCGGGCGATGCGAGCCATCGAGAGCTCGTCGAACGTGTGGCGGGCGAACAGCTCCGCTCCCAGCTCGAGGAGCTGCCGGCGCCGCTCGTCCACCGGCTTGCGGGTGTAGGCGGGCTCGCCGATGACGCCAGCCTACGCCCGGGGTTAGGGTGCCGCGCATGCGGATCACCCGGCTCGTGGCGCTGGCCGCGCTCGCGACGCTGCTGGTCGCGGCGCCGGCCGCTGCCTCGCCCGCCGGAGGCGACCTGTTCACCCGCTCGGGTGGCGAGCCCTGGCGGCTGTCGTTCGTGGACGGCCGGGGCAGGGTGGTGCTCGGAGGCGCGCCCGGCACGCTCGGCTTTCGCACCGGAGCGGGCTGGTTTCGGGCCACCCGGGCGCTGCGGCGCCGCAGCCTGCTGGCCACCGACGACCCTGCGGGCCGGAAGATCAGGCTCGTGTCATCGGCGCTCCACGCCGGGAGTGGCCGCCCTGCGCGTGCGCGTGGTGGGCGGACCCATCGCCGACGTGACTGGCGTGGGGATCTTCCTGCGGGCGCCGCGGGGCGAGCGCTACCTGGGCTTCGGGGAGCGTTCCAACGCGGTCGATCAGCGCGGCAACGAGGTGGAGAACTACGTGGCCGAGGGCCCGTTCGAGGCGGACGAGCGCCCACTCATACCCTCGTTCGTGCCGGCCTGGGGCTTTCACCCGCGACCGGACGCGACCTACTTCCCGATGCCCTGGCTGCTGTCGAGCGCGGGCTACGGCGTGCTGCTCGACAACACGGAGCGCAGCGTGTTCCGCCTGGGCAGCGACCGGCGCGACCGCTGGAGCGCCGAGGTGGACGCGGCCGGCCTCGAGCTGCGCGTGTTCGCCGGGCCCCGGCCCGCCGGCGTGCTGCGTCGGCTCACCAGGACCGTGGGCGTCCAGCCGCGGCCCTCGAGCCCGGCGGCGTTCGGCCCCTGGTACCAGCCGCGCGACGACGAGCGCACGATCCTCGCTCGCCTCCAGCGCGACGACGTGCCGCTGTCGCTCGCCCAGACCTACACCCACTACCTGCCGTGCGCCGACCAGGCCGGCCGTGAGGCGGCCGAGCGCGAGCGGGTGCGCGCCTTCCACGAGCGCGGGCTGGCGGTGACCACCTACTTCAACCCGATGATCTGCACCGAGCACCCGGTCTACGCCGAGGCGGCGAGCCGGGGACTGCTCGCCCGCACGCCCGCCGGCGGCCCCTACACGTACCGCTACAGCACGCTGGAGAGCTTCGACGTCGGCCAGTTCGACTTCAGCAACCCTTCGGGGCGGGGGCTGTACGGCCGCCTCCTGGCCGAGGCGCGCGCCGACGGCCACGACGGCTGGATGGAGGATTTCGGCGAGTACACCCCGCTCGACGCCCGCTTCGCCGACGGCAGCGACGGCCTCGTGACCCACAACCGCTATCCCACCGACTACCACTGCGGTGCTCACGCCGCCCAGCCGCGAGCGATCCGCTTCGTCCGCTCCGGCTGGACCGGCACCGCGCGCTGCGCGCCGGTGGTCTGGGGAGGAGATCCGAGCGTGGACTGGGGCTTCGACGGCCTCGAGTCGTCGGTGATCAACGGGATCACGATGGGCCTGTCGGGCGTCAGCACCTGGGGCTCGGACATCGGTGGCTTCTTCGCCCTTCTCGAGAACCGCCTGACGCCGGAGCTGCTCACCCGCTGGATCGAGTTCGGCGCGGTGTCGGGCGTGATGCGCACCCAGGCCAATGGCATCCGAGTGCCCGACTCGCCCCGCCCGCAGATCTGGGATCCGGAGATCCAGCCGGTCTGGCGCCGCTGGGCCAAGCTGCGCACCCAGCTCTATCCCTACCTGGCCGCCGCGGACGCCCGCTATCGCCGCACCGGGCGGCCCGTCATGAGCCACCTCGTGCTGGCCCATCCCGGCGACCGGCGCGCCGCGGCGGTGGAGGACGCGTTCATGTTCGGGCCCGACCTGCTGGCGGCGCCGGTCGTCCATCCCGGTGCGCGGCGGCGGACCGTCTACCTCCCACGCGGGCTGTGGGTCGATCTGTGGCGCTCGGCTCGCTACCGGGGCTCCGATGGCGGGCTGGAGCTCGGACGGGGACGTGCGCTGCGCGGCGGTCGCGAGCTGAGCCTCCCGGCGCCGCTCGACGAGCTGCCCCTGCTGGCCCGTGCGGGCACCCTGCTGCCGCTGCTCACCCCGGACGTGGACACCCTGGCCGCCTACGGCGACCGGGCGCCCGCCGTCTCCCTGCGCGAGCGGGCGGACCGGCGCGTGTTGCTCGCCTTTCCGCGCGGCCGCTCCGCGGCACGGCTCGAGGACGGCGGGCGGCTGAGCTCCCGCGAGGACGCGCCCGGCTGGGTGCTCGGCATCGCGGACGAGCGCCGGCGCAGCTGGCGCATCGAGGCCTCGCTCGCGCTGCTCAAGCGCCCGTTCCGTCCCTGCCGGGTGTCGGCGGAGGGCGACGCGCGAGTGCATGGGTGGCGCTACGACCGGCGCAAGCGCGTGCTGTACCTGTCGGTGAGCGCCCGCCGCGGGAGACTGGCCGTGCGGCCCTGCCGGGGATGAACAGGATATGACTCGGCGCGTGCCCGCCCGCCTCGCTCTGCTGGTTGCAGTGCTCGTGTTGCTGCCCGGAAGCGCGTCGGCCGGCACGGGAGACGAGCTCGGACGCGAGGGACGCGTGATCGGGTACCCGGTGCAGGGCAACGGCGGCGCCACGGCGGTGGTCACGAATGTGCCCTTCAACATCCGCTTCTTCGATCGCGGACGCGGAGTGCTCGGCGAGGTGGGGTCCTTCCGCCGCCCTCCCCGATCGCGCCGGCTGCCGCCGACCCGGGATCCCGAGCCGTTCACGCTCGACCGTGAGCCCGACCGAGCGGTGTACGCGCCGCTCACCTTTGAGGTCGGCAGCGAGCGGATCGCCCAGTGGAACGCCGGCTTCTGGAACGGGAACCTGCTGTTCTCGCGCCGGTCGGGCACGGTCCATTCCGCGCGCCGGTTGCTGTCGGTGCGCCGCAGCGGTCGCGGCGCGCGCTTCGTGGTCTCCACCACCGACGGCGACCGCCGGCTGGTGGTGCGCGTCACGCCCGATCGGGGCCGGGCCTTCCGGGTGAGGGTTCGTCCCCGGCCGGCCACGGGCGTGATCACCATGGGCGACTCCTTCCGCAGCCCGCGGGACGAGGGCTTCCACGGCTTCGGAGGCCGCCACGGCGAGACCGACAAGCGCGGCCAGAAGCTCTACGGCTGGACCTCGCAGGAGAGCTTCGGCGGCGAGGCCACGCTCTCCCAGACCCAACTTCTGCCGTCGCTGATCGAGGACGGCACCGACTACGGCATCGGGGACCTCGGCCCGCTGGCGCAGGTGCCGCAGGACCTGCCCGGCGGCTTCGAGCGCTATCTCGTGCCCACCGGCCGCAACGGCGCCTACTACCCGCAGGCCCAGTTCGTGTCCTCACGTGGCTACGGATTCATGCTCAACCAGACCGAGCTGTCGCGCTGGCGGATGGCCAACGACCGCCCGGGTGCGTGGCAGGTTCAGGCGTCGGCGCGACGCCTCGACTACACCGTCGTGCTCGGCCGCCGCCCCGCCGATGCCGTGCGAGGGCTGACCGCGATCGGCGGGCGTCACCGGCTGCCTCCGGCCTGGGCCCAGGGCAGCATTCTGTGGCGCGCCGTTCAGGTGCCCGCCCTGCCCGGCCTGCCGGCAGTGGAGACCGCCGCCACCTACCGGGCCAAGATCGAGCGCGATCTGGTGGACATGGAGCGCTACGGGATTCGGCCGTCCGGCTACGCCTTCGAGGGCTGGGCGCTGCTCGGCCTCGATTACGTGCGCAGCGTGATCACGAGGCTCCGGCGCCGCGGGATACGGGCGATCCTCTACCACCGCGCCTACGTCTCCCAGGACGCGCTCAGCACCCAGCCGCCGGGCGACTTCGAGGAGACGCAGAGGCTCGGCCTGGTGGCCAAGACGGCAAGCGGCGCGCCCTACCTCTTCGGGAGCAACGGGGGCAGTCCGGCCACCATCCTCGACTTCACCAACCCGAGGACCGTGGCCTGGTGGCGCAAGCGGATCGAGTTGACCCTCGACCTGGGCGCTTCCGGGTTCATGCAGGACTTCGGTGAGCAGGTGCAGACGGGGATGCGCTTCGCCGACGGCAGCACCGGCCGGACGATGCACAACCGCTACCCCGTGCTCTGGCACCGGATCAGCCGCCGGATCGTGGACGACTACGCGCGCCGCAAGGGGCTGAAGGACCCGATCTGGTTCTTCACCCGGGCGGGCTACAGCGGCCGCCCCGGAAGCGCGGCCTACGAGATGAGCAACTTCCCCGGCGACGAGACCACCGAGTGGAGCGCCGGATCGGGCCTGCGCTCGCAGGCCCCGGACATGCTCAACCGCGCGGTGGGGGGCGCCTACGGGTTCACCACCGACATCGGGGGCTACATCGATCTCACCGACGGTCCCCCCGACGCCGAGCTGTTCACCCGCTGGAGCGAATGGGCCGCCCTCACGCCGTACTTCCGCGTGCACAACTCGGCGATCGGCGGCACGCGCATGCCGTGGGCCTACGGCGAGCCGACCCTGCAGCGCTGGAAGGCGCTGGCCGCGCTGCACAGGCGCGCGGTGCCGCTCATGCGCCGCCTGTGGCGCGAGGCCCGGCGCACCGGCATTCCGATCACGAGGCCGCTGTGGCTCGCCTACCCGGGCGACCGCCGCGCCCGCGCTCAGGACCAGCAGTGGATGCTGGGACCCGACGTGCTGGTGGCGCCCGTGGTGGAGGAGGGGGCCCGCTCTCGGCGGGTCTATCTCCCGCGCGGCTGCTGGCACCTGCGCGGCCGGGGCAAACGTGCCTGCGGGCCTCGCACCGTGAGGGTGGCGGCCCCGCTCGGAGAGCTGCCGTACTTCGTGCGCGCGGGCACCCGGCCGTTCTGAGCCGGCGGGGACAACCGGAAACCGCAGGATCCGCTGCAGCGGGAAGGGAGGCCCGGCCGGGGCGCCGAACTGCCTCTCGATGCCTCGCCACCTACTCGCAGCCCTTGCTCTCGTCGCCGTCCTCGTCTTCGCCCTGGCCGCGCCCGCGCTCGCCCAGGAGGAGCAGCCCACGCCACCCGGCGGGGAGCCTCAGCCCGGCGCACCACAGGAGCCGCCCGCGGATCCCGGTCAGCCGGAGACACCGGGGACGACCGGCGGCGAGGCGCCGGCCACAGGCGGCGGTTCGCTCCCCTACACGGGCCTCGAAGCGCTCTGGATCGCCCTCGCCGGCATCGCCCTGCTCCTGGCCGGCGCGCGCCTGCGGGTGCTCACACGCCTCCGCGAGGCGGTGCGCCGCTATCGCGCGCCGAAGAGCGCGCTACAGGATTCGCTCGAGCAGCTCCGCGCGGCGGGTGCTGAGGAGGAGCGGCGCGCCACCCACGGCCCGCCTCCGGTGGAGCCGAGCACGCCGGGCGCGCGCCGCATGGCCGAGCTCTAGACGGCTGGTTCCGCTCAGGCGGCCAGCGCGTCGGCCACTTCGCCGCGCGAGCGGTGCAGGCGGCTCATCACGGTCCCGATGGGGAGCTGGAGGCTCTTCGCGGCCTCGGCGTAGCTGAGTCCGGCCACGTCCACGGCGGCGATCACGTCGCGCTTCTCCTCGGGGAGCGCCTTGATGACGCCGTAGACCTCACCGGCGAGCAGCCGGGCCTCCGGATCGGCGCTGCCGCGGGCGTCCTGCGGCTCGAACTCGTCGATGCCGACCGCCGGCCGCCTGCGGCTCTCGCTGGCCATGTGGTTGGCCAGCACGTTGCGCAGGGTCCGGGCGAGATACGAGTAGTCGTCGTCGCCGTGGAGGTAGCGCGGCCGGGCCAGGATCCGTACGTAGGTCTCCTGCACCACGTCGTCGGCGACGTGGGGGGACGGGCACACCGCGCGGGCCAGCCGGCGAAGGCGCGGCAGGTGGGAAGCGGCGTCGTGGGGATCGAGTTGCCGGCGGGCGGCGGGGGTGGCGTCCTGGTCGAACGCGGGGGCCTTGCTGATCATGAGCGAGTCTCCGTCGTTGGGGTGCCTCGCAAAGCTCGCCGACCAGCGCCGCCGGGCATACCCGGTAAACCCCCGGGTGACCACCGGATCTCACCCAGGGGTCGATCCCGGGGGGACCGGGGTTCAGACCCCTCTGCGGACTAGACTGCGCCTGTGCAGTTGGTCGGCCGCGAGAAGGAGCTCGCCGCCGTCGAGCGTGCTGTGAGGGACGCCCAGGAGGGCTCCAGCAGGGCTCTCGGCCTTCTCGGCGAGGCGGGCATTGGCAAGAGCGCGCTCCTCATCGCGGCTCGCGAGCAGTCGCGGGACGGCGGAATGCTGGTGCTCGAGGGGAGAGGAGCCGAGCACGAGCAGGACGTGCCCTTCGGTCTCGTGGTCGACGCTCTCGATGATCACGTGGCCTCTCTTCACCCCCGGCGGGTGGAGTCGCTCGGGCCGGACCTCGGGGCGGTGTTGCCGGCCGCCGCCGCCCACACGGGCGCGTTGCCGGCCAGCGAGACGAGCGCGGCTGAGCGCTTTCGCTACCACCGGGCCCTGCGGGCGCTGATCGAGATGCTGGCCCGTGAGCGGCCGGTCACGCTGCTCCTGGATGACCTGCACTGGGCCGACGACGCCTCGATCGAGCTCGTGCTCCACCTGCTGCGCCGACCTCCGCGCTCACCCCATCTGCTCGCCTTCGCGCTGAGGCCGCTCGATCCGGCTCCGCGGCTGCTCGACGCCGCCCGCGCCGCCCCGGCGTGGACCCACCTGCAGCTCGAGCCGCTCGACCGAGAGTCGTCGCTGGAACTGGTCGACGATCTCGCCGACCCCGACCTGCGCGAGCGAGTGGTGCGCGACGCCGGGGGCAACCCTCTCTTCCTGCAGGAGCTCACTCGGGCCGCCCGCCAGCCCGGTGACGAGCTGCCGGCCACTCTGCTGGCTGCGGTGCAGCTCGAGGTGGGCACGCTGCCACGGGCGACCCGCATGCTGCTGGACGGCGCGGCCGTGGCCGGTGACCGCTTCGACCCGGAGCTGGCGGCCGAGGCCGGCGGTCTGGCGCCTGGTGACGCGCTGGTTTTGCTCGATCGCCTCGTGGCCGCGGACCTCGTCCGCTCCACCGGGGGCGGACGAGCCTTCCGCTTCCGTCATCCGCTGGTGCGCCGCGCGGTTTACGACGCCGCCCCTCCCGCGTGGCGGCTGGCGGCACACGAGCGGGCGGCCGAGGCGCTGGAGAAGCGCGGGGCGGCCGCCGCGCTGCGCGCCTACCACGTCGAGCAGTCGGCCAAGCCCGGTGACGAGGCGGCCATCGCCCTGCTGTCCGAGGCCGCCGCGGCAGCCACCGACACGGCGCCGGTCACCGCCGCGCGCTGGTACGCCGCGGCCGAGCGCCTGCTGCCCGACGGCGAGCCGCTGCGCCACGCCATGCTCCTTGGCCCCCGTGCCCTCGCGCTGGCCAGCGCCGGTCGGCTGGAGGAGAGCCACGAGTCGCTGGTGCGGGTGCTGGACCTGCTGCCCAAGGAGCCGACCCCTCAGAGGCTGGCCCTCGTGGCGGCATGCGCGGGCCTCGAGGGGGTGCTGGGCCGTCACGCCGAGGCCAAGCGCCGCCTGCTCGCCGCCCTCGAGGACGCTCCCCCCGACGGCCGGGCCGCGCTCGCGCTCGAGATGGCCGTGGGCGCCTTCTGGCGCGGCGACTCGTCCGACATGCGCGAATGGGCCGAGCACGCCGCCGAGGCGGCGGGGGACGACTCGGTGCTGGCGGCGAGCGCCGGAGGCCTGGGTGCTCTGGGCGCGCTGTGGCAGGGCGATCCCGACGCCGCCTACGCGACCCTCGACGATGCGGCCGCCGTGTACCGCGCGGCCGACGACGACGCGCTCGCGGCCCGCCTCGACGTGGCCCGCAACCTCGGCATCATGGAGATGCACGCCGAGCGCTTCGCCGACGCCGAGGCCACGGGCGCCCGCGCGGCCGAGATCGCTCGCCGAACGCGCCAGGGCCACGCGCTGGTCCCTCTGCTGATCGTGAGGGCGATGGCGCTGGTCAACCTGCTCGATCTGAAGAGCGCGCTGCGCGAGGCCGAGGCGGCCGAGGAGGGCGCCCGGCTGCAGGGTGTCCCGCACCTGCTCCAGTACGCGCTGTGGGAGAAGGCGGTGGTGCACCACTTCCGCGGCGAGGCGCTCGAGGCGGAGCGTGCCGGGGCCGAGTTCTGGGAGTTGCTGCCGCGGCTCGAGCCGAGCGACCTCACGCGCACCGGGAGCTGCAGCGTGGCCGCCCTCAGCGCCGCGGAGGATCCGGAGCGCTGCATCGCCGACATGCTCGAGGCGGCCGGCACCCGCGTGGAGGACGCCAACCCCACCTGGAGCACCTGGCTCCTGCTGGTGCTCACGCGAGCGGGGATCGCCGCGGGCCGGCTCGACGAGGCCGACGACTGGGCCACCCGCGCCGTCGATCACGCCGCGGCCCTGCGGCTGCCCGCGGGCCAGGTGCGCGGCGCAATGGCCCGCGCCGAGGTGCTGCTGGCGCGCGATCAGGCGGCCGAGGCGGCCGACCTCGCGCTCGAGGCGGTGGCCACAGGCGACCGCGTGGGCGCGCCCCGCGACGCCGTGGAGGCCCGCCTGCTGGCCGGCCGCGCGCTCACGGCGGCCGGGAAGCGCCCCCAGGCCGTGGACCTGCTCCAGCGCGCCGCCGCCGACGCCACCCGCGGCTGCGCCTTCCAGATCCGCGACGCCGCCGCCGCCGAGCTGCGCACCCTCGGCGTGCGCCTTCCCACGGCCGGCCGCGCCGGCCAGCAGCGAAACGGCCAGACGGCCCTCAGCAAGCGCGAGCGCGAGATCGCCGAGCTGGTGGCGGAAGGGCGCTCGAACAAGCAGGTGGCGGCGACACTGTTCCTCAGCGACCGCACGGTCGAGTACCACCTGTCGGCGGTCTACAAGAAGCTCGGGGTGCGGTCGCGCACGCAGTTGGCGGCGACGCTGGGGCGGGAGTAGCGGTCGACGCTCCGCGGGGCCGCGGCGCGCTCCGCTCGGTCTTGCGCGGGCCGTCGGCGACTTATTCCCGCATGCGTCAACAAGCTCGCCAGGCGCCCGCCCGCCCCGGCATCACGGTCCGAACTCGCCCGCTCCGCCACCTCCTCCGCCGCTCGAGCCTCCGCCACTTGCGCCGCCTGTGGCGGCACCGGAGCCCCCGGCACCGCTCGAGCCGAAGTCACCCGACGTGGTTGCCACCCCGGCCGCCGGAGCCGTCGCGGCGGTTGAAGCCGGTGCGTGTCGCCGTGTCCGTCGGCCCGGCGCTTCCCGGCGCGAACTCGTTCGCCGGCTCGGGCCGGCGCTTGGGCGCCTTCGGCTGGGCGCGGGCCGGGCTGCGGGTGGCCGGCCTCACCGCCTGCGGCGTCACCGGCGCGGCCTGCGTCCGGTCCGTCACCCGTGGGGCACTCACAGCCGGCGCCGTCCGCACGGCCACCTGCTTCTCGACACGCCTCGTCTGCCACCTGCGCGGCCTTCGGGCGCGCATCGGCCCGATCACCCCGGCCGCTGACCTGGTCGACGGCCGTGCCGCCGCCGGCCACCGCCGCGGCCGAAGCGGCCACTGCGGCCAGTTTCTGGCCGGTGGCAAGCTCAGCCACGGCATGCGCGCGCTCGCCCACGTACGCGGCCCGCTGCTGCGCTATGCCCAGCGCCGACTCGAGCTTCTGCTGGAGCGCGGCGACGACGGACTCGGCCGCTCCGCGCAACCCCTCGCCCGAACCGCCCAGCAACACCGCGGGCGGCAACAGCTCGGCCACCCGCGCCGGCGCCTCCCGGAACTCCTTCAGCCGCGCGCGGCAGGTGAGGCAGTTCTTGAGGTGCGGCCGCAGCGACGCCAGGTCCTCCGCCTTCGCCTCGCCGTCGGCCAGCGCCGACAGCGCCGGCGCGTGGCGGTCGCACTCCCCGCCCGCCTGGATCGACTCGAAGCGCCGCAGAAAGGCCTGGCGGCCCTCGACCAAGAGCCTGTTCACCTTTGTGTAGCTCCAGCCGGTGCGCTCGCAGATCTCGCGGTACGAGTAACCCTCCGCCTTGAGCAGCATCGCCCGGATCTCGTGGGCCTTCAGCTCGCGCAGCGCCTCCGCGCCCTGGCTCAGGCGTTCGAGCCGCTCGGCCTGGTCGTGGGTGATCGCCGCGGGAGTGGGGCGATCGCTCAGATGGCCGTCGTCGGTGACCGGGGAGTGGCGTTCACGCTGGCGGCGCAGCGCGAAGCTCTCGTGCTTGACCACCGTCTTGAGCCAGGGAATGAGCTCGTCCTCGCGCGCGGTCGGCGCCTTGGTGAGCAGGATCTCGAGCCCGCGCTGGTAGGCGTCCTCCGCGTCCTCGGGCGTGGCCGCGTAGCGACGGGCCGTGGCCATGATCTGGCCACCGTGACGGGTGACGAGCGCCAGCGCGGCCTCGTCGATCTCCCCGCGCCCGGGGCGGCTGCCTCGCGTCCACATCTGCACGGCTGAGACGGATGCTGAAGGGCTTCGCCCCCGAGCGCAGCGCCGGAGTTCGCTACGTGCGGCTTTTTCCCGCCACCGTGCCCGCCTCCAGAAGCCGTCCGATTTCGGCGTCGGACAGGTCGAGCAGGCCGCCCAGCACCTCCTCGGTGTGCTCGCCCAGGAGCGGCGCGCGCCGGACCGGCTCACGCGGGACGGCTGAGAAGTCCAGCGGCGTGCCGGGCATCCGGTAGCTGCCCACGCCCGGGTGCTCCACGTCCTGCCACATCTCGCTCGCCATGCGCGGGTCCTCCTCCACCAGCTGGCGAAAGGTCTGGTAGATCCCCCACGAGACCCCGGTGCCGTCGAACGCGGACCGGATCTCCGACAGCTCGCGCGACTCGAACCAGGGGCGCAGGATCGCCGCAATTAGATCGCGGTCCTCGAAGCGCCCGGACTCGGTGTCGAGGTCGACGCCGGTGGCCTCGTTGATCTTCGTCATCTGCTCGTGGGTGTCGGTCACGTCGAGCAGCGACTGCCATTGGCGGTCGGTGAGCGCGACGACCATGACGTGCCGCTCGTCGCGCGTTACGAAGTCGTGGCCGAAGGCGCCGTAGAGGTAGTTGCCGTCTCGCCGCGGCGAGTCGGTGGCCTCCAGCTGGGCCTGGGCGACGCGGCCGAGGTGACCGGTCACCGCGAAGGCGACGTCGGAGAGGGCGGTCTCCACCAGCTGCCCCTCTCCGGTTCGGGTGCGATGACGGTCCGCGGCCAGCAGGCCGATGGCGGCCAGCTCGCCCATCGCGATGTCCCACGCCGGCAGCACGGAGTTGAGGGGCTCGGTGAGGTTGCGCGGGCCGGTGGCCCAGGGGAAGCCGGTAGCCGGATTGACCGTGTAGTCGACCTCGCTCGACCCGTCGCGGTTGCCCTTGAGATGGACCATGATCAGGTCCTCGCGACGAGCTCGCAGGGTGTCGTAGCCGAGCCAGCCGCGGGCCGGGAAGTTCGTGAGGAACGCTCCCGCCGCGGCGATCACCTCCGAGACGAGCTCGCGCCCCTCCTCCGAGCGGAGGTTCACCCGCAGGGAGCGCTTGCCCTTGTTGAGACCGGCCCAGAACAGTGACTGCCCGTTCTCGGCCAGCGGCCAGCGCGTGTGGTCGAGCCCGCCGCCCAGGTCGTCGAAGCGGATGACGTCGGCGCCGAGCTGGGCCAGCGTCATCCCTCCCAGTGGCGCTGCCACGTAGGCCGAGCCCTCCACCACGGTCAGCCCTTCGAGCACTCCCGTCATGGCATCAGGGCTACCAGGCGCCAGTCGAGGACGTCGCGCGGCTGGTCGTCGGGGCCGGTGGCGCTGCTCTGGACCCGCAGATGGACCAGCCCGCCGTCGGCCAGCGGCTCCAGGCCGGTGACCTCGAGGTGCGAGTGCAGCCGGTCGCCTTCGAAACTTGGGCCGAGGTGCTCACACGACTCCCAGGCAAGGATCGTGGCGAGGTCGGGCAGCGCGCGAGTGACGTGCGCCGCGGCGATCCCGATCACGTGGCCGCCGTAGACCAGGCGCTGACCGCCCGGGCCGGCGCTCGCGTCGGTGTGGGTGTGGGCGAGGTTGAGCGACATGCGCGCGAGCTCGGTGGCGGCGGTGATGGTCTCCGCCGCCTCGACGGCGTAGGAGTCGCCCTCGTTCAGCTCGGCGAACAGCGTGCCGAGCGGCTGCTCGCGCAGCGGCTGCAGGTCCCACTCCGCGGGGACCAGCGCGACGGCGTCGACCGGCTCGCCGATCCCGTCGAAGTCGTCGCCGGCCCCGGCGTCCTCCCGCGCGGGCAACAGAGGCGCCCGGTGGAAGTCGAGCACCGGCGCGCCGTGCTCGTCAACGGTGCGCACGCGCAGCGCCACGATGCCGCGCCCGCGCGAGGCCGGCCGGCGCGCCACGATCTCCGTGGTGGTGCGCAGCGTCGTGCCGAGCGCGACGGGCCGCGCGCCGAGCCCGCGGTAGAAGAGATTGCCCAGCACGCGCGCGCTCGGCGCGGTGGACTGCCCGATGGCGACGTCGCAGACGAGCATCGGATGCGCGAGCAGGCCCCGCGTGCCGGTCACGGCCTCGAACAGGCCGCCGTCCAGAGCGAGCCGCAGGCGATCGCCGACGATCGACTGGTGAAGCGCGGCGTGGCCGCCGGTGAGGGTGAGGCCCGGCGCCGCGAACGTGGCCCCGGAATGGAGGTCGTCGTAGTAGGGCGCGCTGACGGAGTGCGTCGCCGCGGGGGCCGCCGGCCGCTCCGGCGCCTCGGGCAGCGACAGCAGGCGCTGCGCCCGGCGCACCATCGCCTCGTCGACCATCGCGCCGTCGACCGCCGCCGCGGCGCCCCCGCTCTCGCTCGCCTCGGCGACCGCCTCGGTCACGCGCGTCGGCCCAGCTCCGCTCACCGGCCGAGGCGGCGAACGCGTCGTTGATGGGGCCGACCTGCGCGGGGTGAATCGCCCATTTGCCGTCGTAGCCGAGCTCGCGCGCGGCGAGCGCCTCGGCGGAGACCGCGCGGGCGTCGCGCAGCGCGAACGACGGGCCGTCCACGGCCAGCGCGCCGCCGATCCGGGCCGCCGCGAGCAGCGTGTCCTGCGCGACGAGCCAGCGCGCCGGGTCGCGCTCGGCGCCGCGCCGGCCGAGCGCCGCGGCGAGATCGGCGTAGCCGAGGATCAGCGCCACCACGCGCGGGTGTGCGGCCACCTGCGCCGCCAGGGCGAGTCCCAGCGGCGACTCGATGATCGCCTGCACCGAAGCAACGGCCGCGGCGGCCTCCACGTCGTCCACCGACTCGACCTTGGGCACGACGACGGTCAACGACTCGAGGCCGAGACCGGCACACAGCTCGAGGTCCTCGGCAAACTCGGCCGAGCCCGGAGCATTCACGCGTACGGCGACCGGCCGCTCGCCCCACTCGGGCCGCGCGAGCGTCTGCTCCAGCTGCTGTCGCGCCGCCGCCTTGCCGTCGGTCGCGACCGCGTCCTCGAGATCGAACACCACCTCGTCCGCGCCCGCGTCGAGCGCCTTGGCGTGCATGTCGGCGCGGTGGCCGGGGACGACGAGACGCGAGACGATCACCACTTCGCGCACGAGCTTAAGCGGCGCAAACGGTGAAAGCAGCCTCCCGTGCCGATACATTGGGCTCCCCGGGCTGTTGTACTTCCGTTACCGGAATCGAGTCTCGTGCCTGACGGACTGATCAAAGAGCTGCAGGAGGTGGAGCCTGCCGTCCTGCCCGAACGGGACGTGCGGGCGGGCAAGCCCCTGCTCCGCGGCGTCCTCCGTTTCGACCTCCTGCGCGGCCTCGTCCGCATCATCGCGCTCGGCGCACTCGACCTGACCGGTCTGCTGCTGGCGATCTACACCGCCCTGGTGGTCAAGGCGGCGATCACCAGCCCCGACCAGATCGATCAGATGTGGGGGCAGGCCAAGGAGTACTTCCCGCTCGGCGGGCTCGTGATGCTGCTGCTCTTCGCTCGCTCGGGCCTCTACCGCCAGCGCGCCCAGCGGCCGGGCTCGAGCAAGGTGATCGCGTCGCTTTTCCAGGTCACGCTCGTGCTGCTCGCCTACGCGATCGTCGAGGGCGAGAACTTCCAGTCCTACTACATCTTCTACGGCTCACTGTTCTTCGCCCTGATCTACGTGTCCTCGCTGCGCTGGGGCTTCGAGCGCATCAGCGGATTCGTACTGCGCGCCGCCGGCTACCGCCGCCGCGCGGTGCTGGTGGGGTCGGGCTCGAACATCCAAGCCGTCTCGCACGCCCTGCGGGACAGCCGCGAGATCGAGCCGTACGGCTTCGTCGCTCGCTCACCCGTGTTCCTGCTCGACGGCCTTCGGGACTTCCGCTCGCTCGAGCAGCTGGAGCGCCACTTCGACGCGATCGACGAGGTGCTGATCGCCGACGCCGACTTCCCGCAGGAGGAGGCGGTGGAGCTCGTGGAGCGCTGCCACGAGCACGGCGTGCGCGTGTCGGTGGCCCCTTCCACGATGGAGATCCTGATGGAGCGCGTGGAGTTCGTGCCCGGCCAGGCGCTCCCCCTGTTCGAGCTCAAGCCGCCCGTCTTCGACGGCGCCGACTTCGCCCTCAAGCGCATCTTCGACCTGGTGGGCGCGGTGCTGCTCCTGATCGTCCTGTCGCCGGTGATGAGCCTGTCGGCCCTCGCGATCCGCATGACCTCGCGCGGCCCGGTCTTCTACCGCTCGATGCGGCCCGGGATCGGCGGCCAGGCCTTCGCGTGCATGAAGTTCCGGACGATGGTCGCCGAGGCGGACCGGCTCCAGCTGAACCTGGAGCAGCGCAACGAGGTGAGCGGGCCGATCTTCAAGATCCGCGAGGATCCACGCGTCACGCGCGTCGGGCGCTTCCTGCGTCGCTGGTCGCTGGACGAGCTGCCCCAGCTGTTCAACGTCCTGCGGGGCGAGATGTCCCTCGTGGGGCCGCGGCCGCTGCCGCAGCGCGACTACGACCGGCTCGAGGACTGGCATCGCAAGCGCTACCTCGTGCTTCCCGGGATGACCGGGCTGTGGCAGGTCTCGGGACGCTCTGAGCTCGACTTCGACGAGCTCGTCCGGCTCGACTTCCTCTACCTCGAGCGCTGGTCGGTGTTCCTCGACCTGACCATCCTGCTCAAGACGATCCCCGCGGTCATCCGGGCGCGGGGGGCGTGGTGAGCGAGCCCTACAGGGCCGACAACCTCCTCGACCGCCTGTCCGACGCGGACACGCTCCAGGTCCACTACGACCAGGAGATGCGCCGCGAGCGCGAGCTGCTCCGGCAACACCTGCCGCTGACGGGCGGGGACGTGCTGTCGGTGGGCTGCGGCCGGCATCCGGGCCGCCACCTGTTCCCCCGGCCACAGTTCCAGATGACCGGCGTGGACCTGGACGCCGGGCTGATCGCCGAGCTGCTGGCCGGCGGCGAGCTCGACCAGGGCGAGGTCGGGCGGGCGGGCGAGCTGAGCTATCCGGACCGGTCGTTCGACGTGGTGCTCTACCGCCTGGTCCTACACCACGTGGCCTATCAGGGCCCGCTGCAGCCCGTGCTCGACGAAGCGGCGCGCCTGCTGCGGCCGGGCGGAGCGCTGGTGGCGATCGAGCCGAGCTCCTGGCATCCCGTGGGCGCAGGCCTGGGCCTGGCCAACCGGGCCGGGCTCGGCACCCTCACGCACGGCACGCCCGACGACATCCCGCTCTCTCCGCGCGCGCTCGGGCGCGGAGCTCGGGCGGCGGGGCTTCGGCCCGAGCTCTACGGGCTGACGTTCGGCTGGCGCCGGTTGCCGGCGCCGGTCCAGCGCTGGGTCCACCGGCTGGACGGCCTGGGCTCACGCCGGCGGGCGGCGCCGTTCGCCCACACGCTGCTGCTCATCGCCCGTGCCTAGCCGCTACGACGACGAGCTCTGGGAGCTGGTCGGCGAGGAGCCCGGACCCCCGCCGGAGGCGATCGCCGGCTTCGTACGTGGCCTGGGCCGGGCCGAGCGCGCCCTCGACGTCGGTGCGGGTGACGGGCGCCTGACCGGGCTGCTCGACGCGGCGGAGCTGACCGCGGCCGACGTCTCGCCCGTGGCCCTCGAGCGCGCGCGCCGGCGCCTGCCCGCCTCGGTGACGCTGGTGGAGCTCGAGCCCGACGCCCCTCTGCCCTTTGCGGACTCGGCCTTCGACCTCGTCCTCTGCGCGGAGACGATCGAGCACGTCCGCGACGTCCAGTTGCTGCTGTCGGAAGTCCGCCGGGTGCTCGGACCGGGCGGGCGGCTGGCGCTGACCACGCCGGCCAACCGGCCGCTCGTGAGGCCGCCCGATCCGCTCTCGCCCCACCTGCGGCTGTTCACGAAGCGCTCACTGCGGCGGCTGCTCTCCGAGCTCGGCTTCGAGGTGATCTCGCTGCGCCGGCGCGAGAAGACGCTGCTCGCGCTGGCCGAGCGCTAGGGCTGCTCAGCCTGGCGCGCCGCCTTGCGCCGCGCCTCGAGCGTCTGCAGCTCACGCTGCCTCGCCCGGGCGTCGAGGAACAGCTGGCGGTTGCGCGGCGACCAGCGGTCGAGGTAGAACGCGCCGCGGAGGGTGTCGAGCGCCTGGCCGGGCTCGTCGAGGGTCCCGAGCTGGAAGGCGGCCAGGCGGTACCAGGTCTGGGGGTCGCCGGGATAGCGCAGCACGGCGCGCTCGAGGCTCTCCCGGGCGGCGGCCTCGCGTCCGGCGGTGGTGTCGATCGCGGCCGCCACTAGGTACGGGCCGGGCGCGAGCGGGTTCATGTCGGCGGCGTCCTGGGCCTTGGCCAGCGCCTCGTCGTAGCTGCCCTCCTCGGCCAGCCGCAGCGCCTCGTTGGTGGCCCGATCCGAGGCTTCGGGCTGCCACACCGCCCACGCCACCAGCAGCCCGCAGAGCACCACCGACGCGGCGGCCACGATGCGCACGGTCGATGGGCGGGCGGGCGAGGGTTCGGGCGCGCGGGGCTCTACACCGGCGAGCGCGTGGGCCGGGCCGCGGCCGGCCACGAAGCCTGCCGCCACCAGGGCCATCGCCATGGGCCCCGGGATGAACCAGGTCCAGTCGATGACCGACTGGAGGCCGAAGACCACGGCCACGAGCGAGAGTGCCACCAGACCGATGCGCTCACCGTCCCAGTCGCGCCGGGGCGCCGGACGGGCGGCCTCGTCGCGCGACCGGCCGAGCGTCTCCAGGCGGCGGGGCACCAGCGCCGTGGTGCGCAGCGCCGCGGCGATCCAGGCCAGCAGCAGCAGGCTCGTGACGATCACGCCGAGCACCCCGAGGTCGGCCATGGTCTGCGGGACGAAGCCGTGCGCGTGGCGCGTGACCGCCGGATCGGTGCGGACGCGCAGGCGGGCGACGGCAAACGATCCGGCGCCGACCCCGACGCTGGACCGCTGGTCGAACACGCGGTCGGCCTCGCGCCAGTACTTCCCGCGGGTCGACTCGGCCGCGAAGACTCGCTCGCCACCCTCCTCGGGCGCGACCTCGGTCTCGCTGGTGAGCTCCGACACCTTGTCGTCGAAGGTGCCGGACAATCCGCGATCCGAGAAGGCCACCGAGGTGAAGGCCAGGAGCGGCACCACGCAGGCCACCACAAGGGCCACGAGCCCGATGCGGCGCTGAGCTCGCACCGGGATCACGCCGCGCACGTCGCCCACGTTCACCGCGTAGCCGATCCCGAGGAGCACGAGGACCATGAGCACCACGAGCAGGCCGAACTCGCCGGCCACCGCCTCCTTGGCCGAGAGCGGCTGAAGGCTCTTCGAGAAGGCGTCCTTGGAGAGCGCCCATGCGCCCACCGCCCCCGCGGCCAGTGACGGGATCAGCAGAACCGGCAGGGTGCGCAGGCGCAGCGGCACCAGCGCGAACCAGATCACCACTCCGATCACCGCTGCGCCGAGCGCTCCGCGCGACTGCGTGAGCAGGATGACCAGGGCGCAGGCGCCGACCGCCGGATAGGCAGCCGCGTTGGCCAAGAGGCTTCCGGTGCGACGGGAGCCGAGCCACAGCGCGGCGGGAATGGCCAGCGCGGCCACGGTCCCCACGGCGTTCCAGTACTGGAACGGCGCGCCGAGCCGGTTCGAGATCTCGTTCTCCGCCAGCGCACCCGGCCAGATCCTCGAGGCGAGCGCGTAGGCCACGGTGAGCATGGCCGCGATGAGGACTCCCGTGAGCACCACCGACGTGCCTCGCGGTGCGAGCCGGGCGCCGGCGATCGCGGCGGCGAAGATCACCAGGTAGGTCAGGGTGCGACCGGCCTCGATGTAGGACAGCTCGGGCACGATGGACCACAGCACCGACATCGAGGTGACCAGGGCCAGGAGGCCGAACATCACGAGGCTGGTGGCCCCGAAGAGCGGTCCGCGGCGGCCCCAGAGCACGGCGGCGGCCACCACGAGCGACCCCGCGATCACCACGAGCACCTCGACGATCGTGGTCCGGCTCAGCTCGGTGCCGCCCGCTGCACCGAAGGCGACGCCCGCCAGGGCACCGCCGAGCACCACCGCTATGCCGCTAGCGAGGCTTACGGAACGGGACACGCGGGGTGGGGAGCTTGTTGAGCGCCGGCACGCGCCCGCGCAGCGCCACGAATCCACCGGCCAGAGCGAGCAGCCCGAGCGCGATGAGGGCCAGGAGCAGGGGCGTGGGCACCTCGTTCGAGGCGCTGGCGAGGTCGAACAGCCCGTTGGTTCCCGGCTCGACCTCCTCGCCGCCGACGTTCACGCTCGGCGGGGCGCCGTTCTCCGTCCCGCCCGCGCCCGTGATGGCGTTGAGATCGGCCGCATCGGTGGCGCGCGCACCGGCCTCGCCTGGATCGGCTGCTCCAGCTCCACCGACGCCCTGTCCGGGACTGCCGCGGCCTCCGCCGCGGTCCGAGCCGCTCGTGATCGCGTTGGCGATGATGTCGCGGCAATCGCTGTACTCGTCGAGGTCGGTGGGAAGGTTGTTCTTGGCCTTGCGCAGCTCCGCGTTGGAGTACTGGCCGTTCAGCGCGCCGTCCTCGGCACAGTCCTTGATCACCTGGTTGGGACTGGCCACCGCCGCGGCAGGGGCCGCCAACGCCACCAGGGCGAGGAGCAGAAGCAGTTGTCGAGCTACTCGAGTCACCGTGTGGGGTTCCCCCTCCTCGGACCTGTCGTACGCCGATCGGAGACCGGATACGCGACAGCGGGAGGGACACCGGGATAAAGGGGGGCGGGCGTCACCCGAACTGCGGCCTGCAGGCTAGCAACAGCCACGGAGGCCGTGCCGCACACGCGGTCAGCGCAAGTTTTTGCCCAGGGTGAGTGCATGGCTAAACGCTGCGACCCGGCCCGTGCGCCAAAGTTGCGGCGTGCCGCCGCGAGTCGCAATCGTCCCGCCGGTCCCGGTGCCCTACCGCGAACCACTGTTCCGCGCGCTCGCCGAGCGCGGCCGGATCGATCCCTTCGTGATCTATCTGGCGGGGGTTCAGCCGGGCTGGGACCAGCCCGCCGCGTGGTTCGGCGCCGCCGGTGACGGCTACCCGAGCACGGTGCTGTCCGCGTGGCAGCGCGCGCGGCCCGGGCGCAGCCCCGTGACGTTCCCGCGGGCCTTGGGCCGCGCGCTCGGCCGGGCGGCTCCCGATTGCGTGGTGAGCTGGGAGTACGGCCCGGGCACCTGGCGCGCGCTTGCGTGGTGCCGGCGCCACCGGCGGCCGCTCGTGATCTTCAGCGAGCTCACACCGTGGAGCGACGCCGAGCTGTCGCGAAAGCAGCTGCGGATACACCGCCTGATCGCCCCGCGAGCGACCGGCTTCGTGGTGGCGAGCACGCAGGGGCAGGCCCGCCTGGCCGCGCTCGGCGTTGCTCCCGAGCGGGTGGAGGTGGCCCTCCAGAGCGCGGAGACCGCCGCTCTCGCCGTCCTCCCGGCCCGGCCCGAGCGTCCGGACGGCCCGGTCCGATGCTTTCGGTGGGCCGCCTGGTGCCGGACAAGAACCTCGCTCGTCTGCTCCAGGCCTTCGCGCGGAGCGGCCTCGAGCCGCACGAGGCCGAGCTGGTCCTCTGCGGCGGCGGCCCGCTCGAGGCGGAGTTGCGTGCCCTGGCCGGGCGCCTCGGCGTTGCGGCTCGCTTCGAGGGCCCGGTCGCCGCCGTCGAGCTGCCCGGCTACTACGGCAGCGCGGACGTACTCGCCCTGGTCAGCACCTACGAGCCCTTCGGCGCTACCGTGCGCGAGGGCGCCGCCGCCGGGCTGCCGATCATCTGCTCGCGTCGCGCCGGCGCCGCCGGCGATCTGGCCGTGGAGGGCGAGAACGCCGTGCTCGTGAATCCTGAGAGCGGGGACGAGATCGCCGCCGTGCTGCGCCGTCTGGTGAGAGAGCCCGAGCTCAGGGCGCGCCTGGCCGCCGGCAGCCGCGCGGTCACGGAGCGACACCCGCCGGAGGCCGACGCCGAGGCGTGGGAGCGCGCGGTGCTGCGCGCGATCTCGCGCTCAGGGGGTCCTGCGTAGGTCAACCATGTGACATCGACCATGAGATACATGGTCGATGTGACACGGTCGGGATGCGACACGGGCGGGGTCGGCTAACGAGCGGCCGCGATCCGCTCGAACGCGGCCAGATAGCCCTCGACCATCGCCTCGCCGTCGAAGCGCTCGCGCTGGCGGCGGTGGCCGGCCGCGCCCATCGCGCGGGCGCGCTCCGTGTCTTCGGCGAGCGCGAGCAGTGCCCGCTGAGCGCCCGCGAGATCACCGGGCTCGACCAGAAGGCCGGTCTCCCCGTCGCTGACCGCGTCGCCGGTGCCGCCGACCCGCGTGGCCACCACCGGGCGCTCCAGGGCCATCGCCTCCAGGATGCTCATCGGCAGCGCCTCGGCCTCGCTCAGCAGGCACAGAGCGTCGGAGGCCCTGATCAGCTCGAGCGCGTCGCGGCGCACGCCCAGCAGCTCCACGCCGCTCCCCTCGGCCAGGCGGGCCAGCTGCTCGTGCTCGGGCCCCTCGCCGGCCACGTAGCCCCTAAGCCCCGGTACGGACCGCCGCGCGTCGCGCACTGCCTGGATGAACAGGTCTACCCGCTTCTCGCTGCGCAGGCCCGCCAGGCAGAGCACGGCGAACCCGTCGCCCTCGAGCTCGGGAGACGGGTGCACTCCCGCGATCGCCTCCTCGAACACCCCGTTGGCCACCACCTCGATCCGGTCGCGCGGGTAGCCGAGCACGGCCAACGGCCCCACCTGCTGGGCGGTCACGCAGATCACCGCGTCCACGGCGCGCGACACCACGCGGGTGAGAGCGCGCTGGTGGGCGCGGGCCGGCACCAGCCGGCCGTCGGGGACGAGCGGGGTGTGCTCGTTGACCACGTGCGGCGCGTTGGCCCGCTCGGCGATGGCCTCGCCCACGATCTGGGCGTTCACGCCGCGGGTGACCACGGCGTCGGGGCGCGGACGCGCGTATCCCAGAGCGCGGCGCATGCCGGCCAGGTCGGTGCGGCGGCGCAGGCCCACGAGCGCGGCGGGTACGCCCCGGCCGGTGAGCTCGCCGAACAGCGCCCCCTCTTCGGTGAGGCACAGCACCTGCACGTCCACACCGCGGTCGTGCAGCGCGGGGATCAGCGTGGCCCAGTGCTGCTCGGCGCCGCCGATGCGCATGTCGGTGCATACGAAAAGCAGCCGCATCAGTCAGCCCGGAGCGCGCCGGTGGAGGGCGACGGTCTCGCCGGCCTCGCTGCTCGGCAGGTAGGGGCGCTCAGAGAGGAAGCGAGCCGCCTCCCGCTCGGCCTCCTCGCGCGGATAGCCGGCGGCCACCGGACGCTGCTCGTGGCGCACCGTCACGGCGTCGACCACGCCGAGGCGCCAGCCGCGCTCCTGCGCGAGGGCGGCCCAGTGCAGGTCGAGCCCCCAGCCGTAGCGCAGCTCCGGGAAGGGGAGGAGGTCGGCGCCGGCCCGCGGCCCGAAGGCCGTGACCGGGCCGATCTCGACGAAGCGGGTCTGGCGCACCAGGGAGGCGGGCCGGCGGCGCGTGACCTGCCAGGCCGAGTGGCTGAGCAGGGTCTGTGCGGGCTGGGCGAGGTCGAGCGCGAACGCCGTGCACACGCCGAGCAGCCGGTCGAGGAAGCCGCTCGGCAGCTGCACGTCGTCGTCCACCACCAGGGTCCACTCTCCAGGGTCCCCAGCCGCGGCCAGGACGCGGTTGAGGTTCTCAAACTTGCCGCCGGACAGCCCGGCCACGACGGTCACGTCCTCGAGCTCCCGCTCGGCCGTCCCCACCGCCCCGAGCGCGACGGTCACGCGGTGGCGCGAGCGCCGGAGCTCGCGCAGCGCGTCTCCCATCAGCGACCCCGGCCGGTAGACGCCGAGAGCGAGGACGTCGAGCACGGGCCCGCGCCCGGCCAGCCGCGCCGCCTGCCTGCGGGTGCCGCCGGCCACGTCGGCCACCGAGTAGGCCAGCTCCCCGGCGCGGCGCTTCAGGCGCCGCCGCGGGTCGGTCACGTCGCCGCTGTCGCCGGACAGGAAGGTGCTTGGGTCGGGCAGCTCAGTCATCCCGGGCGCAGGGTCTCCCGCACGCGGCCCGCGGAGTGGGCGCCCATCACCACGCCCTGCGGGCAGGCCCGCCGCACCGTGTGCCAGCCGCAGCCCGCCAGCACGCGCAGCTCGCGTCCGAGCCCCGGCGCCGCCCGGCGGCGCTCGTCGGAAGCGCGCGCGGCCCGCCCGCGTACGTAGGCCGCCCGCGCCAGCCTCCCGAGGCGCCCGTCCGCGGCGTTGCGACGGTGGTCGAGGCCGGCGGCCGCGATGTACTCGATGCGGCCCCCCGCGGCCTTCAGCCGGTCGAGCCACTCCTCCTCGTCGCCGTGGGGGCGGACGATCGACTCGTCGAACTCCCCGATCCGCTCAACCGCCGACCGCCGCACCGCGAAGTTGGCTCCCCACACCATCTCGGCCTCACGGTCGGCCGGGCCGAGATCGAGCGTGGTGATGGGCGGATCCTCGCGCCCGCAGCCCCGCGGCGTCGGCCCCTCGAAGCGGGCCCGAATGGGGCCGCCGAAGGCCTCCGCCTCGGGATGCCGCGCGGCCCCCTCGACCAGGGCATCGAGCCAGCTGTCGGGGGCCAGGATGTCGTCGTCCACGAAGGCCACCAGCGGCGCGCTCGACTCGCGCAGCCCTGTGTTGCGCGCCGCGTTGAGGCTGCGCCGCTCGCCGTGGCTCACCCGGCGCACGCCCAGTCGCTGCGCCACCTCGGGGGTCGCATCCGTGGCGCCGTCGTCCACCACGAGCAGCTCATGAGGGACCTCCAGGCGCTGGCGCAGCAGCGAATCGAGGGTCACCTCGAGGTACGCCGCCCGGCCGCGCGTGGGCACCACCACCGTGACCACCGGCGCGTTCATCGCCGGATAGCGTAGCCCTGGCCCATGCGGGTTCTCGTAGTCCACAACCGCTATCGCGTGCAGGGAGGCGAGGAGCGCGCGGTCGAGCTCCAGCTCGCGGCCCTCCGGCGCGCGGGCGTGGCCCACGCCCTCTTGGAGCGCGACTCGGGCGAGGCGTCGCGGCTGACCGCGGCCCGGGCGCTGCTCAGGGGAGGGGGCGACGAGGAGGACGTGACGGCCGCGGTCCACGAGCTCGGGGCCGACGTGGTCCACGTGCACAACATGCTCCCCCTGCTCGGGCCGCGCGCCCTGGCCGCCGGCCGCGAGGCGGGGGCGAAGGTGGTGCTCCAGCTGCACAACCTGCGGCTGTTCTGTGCCATCGGCGTGGCCGCGCGCGACGGCGGCCCCTGCTTTCGCTGCCACCACCGGCGGACCCTGCCGGGGCTGATGCTCAACTGTCGCGGGTCGCTGCCCGAGGCGGCGGTCTACGCGGTCGCGCTCGCGCGCTACCAGCCCGACGTGCTCGAGGCGGTCGACCGCTTCCTCGTGCCCAGCCGCTACGCCGCCGGCCAGGTGGTGGAGCTGGGGCTGCCGGAAGCGAGCGTGGAGGTCCTCCCGCACTTCCTGCCCGACGAGGCCTTCGCGCAGCATTCCGTGGCCGACGACGGGCGCTACGCCCTGGTGGCCTCGCGTCTGTCGGTGGAGAAGGGCATCGACACCGCGATCGAGGCGGCCGCCGTCAGCGGGGTGCCGCTGCGGGTGGCGGGGGAGGGCCCCGCCACGGATGAGCTGCGCACCCTGGCGGCGAAGCTGGAGGCGCCGGTGGAGTTCCTCGGCCGGCTCGGTCGTGATGAGCTGCAACGTGAGCTGACCGGCGCCGCCATGCTGCTGCTGCCCTCGCGCTACCACGAGTTCGCGCCCTACACGCTGCTGGAGGCCATGGCCGCAGGCGTGCCGGTGGTGGTGACCACGCTCGGGGGCCCGCCCGAGCTGGCGGGCCACGAGCACAGCGTGGCCCCCAACGACCCGCGGGACCTGGCCGAGCGCATGGTCGCGCTGTGGAGCGATCCCGACCGGCGCGGCCGCGAGGGCGACTCCGTGCTGGCCCGCGCCAGCGACCGCTTCGGCGAGACACGTCACGTGAGAGCCCTGCTCAGTCTCTACGAGCGACTTTCGCAGTCGCCTTCTCTAGGCTCTTCGGCCGCATGAACGTCCCTCTGTTCGCAACCTCACTCGACCCCTACGAGGACCGGATCGCCGAACGTCTCACGTCGGTCGCCGCCTCCGGCCGCTTCATCCTCGGACCGGAGGTCGAGGCCTTCGAGCAGGAGTTCGCCGCCTACCTCGGCGTGGAGCATGTCGTAGGCGTGGGCAACGGAACCGATGCCCTGACGATCGCCCTGCGTGCCCTCGGGGTGGGTAAGGGCGACGAGGTGGTGTGCCCGTCGCTTACCTTCTACGCGACGGCCGAGGCGATCGTCAACGCAGGGGGGATCCCGGTGTTCTGCGACGTCGATCCCGACACCTTCTGCGTGACCGCCGACACCGTCCGGCCGGCGCTGTCGGACCGCACCAGAGCCATCGTCCCGGTGCACCTGTTCGGCAACGTTGCGCCGGTGGGCGAACTGGCCGAGTTCGGGCTGCCTGTGTTGGAGGATGCCGCCCAGGCCGCCG
The DNA here is from genome assembly GCA_963826165.1 of uncultured Thermoleophilaceae bacterium. GTDB lineage: Bacteria > Actinomycetota > Thermoleophilia > Solirubrobacterales > Thermoleophilaceae > JACVRW01. The sequence continues at coordinate 400,890 of CAWGWC010000009.1, forward strand.
GGGCCACGCTCGACGGACGCCGGGCCGGTGCGCTCGGCGACGCCGCCACCTTCAGCTTCTTTCCGTCCAAGAACCTCCCCTGTCTGGGCGACGGAGGGGCGATCAGCACCAACGACTCGGAGGTCGCCGAGCGCGCACGCACGCTGCGTTTCCACGGCTCGAAGGACAAGAAGCATCACACCGACGTGGGCTACAACTCACGGCTCGACTCGCTCCAGGCCGGGGTTCTGCGCCTGCTGCTGCCCGAGCTCGAGGGGTGGAACGCCGCCCGCCGGCGGGCGGCCGAGGCCTACGCGCGCTCGGACCTGGCCGGCCTGATGCGGCTGCCCGCCAGCACGGCCGGCGCCGAGCACGTCTATCACCTGTACGTGGTCGTCACCCCGGACGCCGACGCCCTCGCGGCCCGGCTCGGCGAGCAGGGCATCGGCGCGCGCGGCTACTACCGGACCCCGACCCACCGCCAGCCGGCGATGACCGGCCTTGCGCGGAGCGGCCCCGCTCTGCCGGTGACCGACGAGCTGTCCGCCACCACGCTCGCGCTGCCCATGGGACCCGAGCTGAGCGACGATCAGGTGGAGGCCGTCGTCAGCGCCTGCGCCGAGCTGGTGCCCACGTGAGCGGCGCGATTCGGATCGGCGTGGTCGGGCTCGGCTACTGGGGACCCAACCTGGCCCGCAACTTCGACGGCCTGCCCGACGCGGAGCTCGCCTGGATCTGCGACGAGTCGGAGGACGTTCTCCAGCGCGTGGCCTCCCGCTTTCCCGGGGCACGCGCCACGAGATCGCTCACCGACCTGATCGAGGATCCCGAGCTCGACGCCGTGGTGATCGCCACGCCTGTGCCCACGCACGCCGAGGTCGCTCTGCGGGTGCTCGAAGCCGGCAAGCACTGCTTCGTCGAGAAGCCCCTCGCGCAGTCGACCGAGGAGGCCGAGGCGGTGGTCGAGGCCGCTCACAACGCCGGGCGGATCCTGATGGTGGGGCACCTGCTCGAGTACCACCCCGGGCTCGAGCAGCTCAAGGCTCTCGTGGACTCGGGCGAGCTGGGCGACGTCCACTACATCTACGGGAATCGCCTGAACCTGGGCAAGCTGCGCCGGGAGGAGAACGCGCTCTGGTCCCTGGGCGCCCACGACGTGTCCGTCGTCCTGCGCCTGGCCGGCGAGGAGCCGGTGGAGTGCCACGCCCACGGCGAGAGCTACATGCAGGATGGAGTGGAGGACGTGGTCTTCTGCTACCTGCGCTTTCCCTCCGGCGTGGCCGCCCACCTGCACCTGTCCTGGCTCGACCCGCACAAGGAGCGCCGCTTCACCGTCGTCGGCTCCAAGAAGATGGCCACGTTCGACGATATGGCCCTGGAGGGCAAGCTCACTCTCTACGACAAGGGCTTCGACCAGACCTACGAGGGCTACGGCGAGTACATCGCCCGCTCGGGCGACGTGTTCTCTCCGCAGATCTCCAACGAGGAGCCGCTGCGCATCGAGTGCCGGCACTTCGTCGACCGGCTGCGTGACGGGGAGCCGCCCCGCTCGGACGGCCACACCGGCGTGCGCGTGGTGCGGGTGCTGGAGGAGCTGCAGAGGAGCCTGGACGCGGGCAAACGCGGTCAGCGCAGCGCGGCCACGATCAGCCACCAGTAGGCGCGCTGCAGCGCGGGCAGCACCGGCAGCCGGCTGACGCCCGCCAGATAGGGGCTGTCGAGCTCGGCCGAGAGGCGCCGGGCAAAGGCGGCGGCGGAGATGCGCCGTTTGGCCTGGACGACCCTGCGACGCGCGAGGATGGCCGGCAGCCGGCGCAGCACCGCGGCCTGGGCACGGAGCTTGGCCCCGAGCCAGCCGCCCTGGGCGGCGACCCCCAGCAGCGCCACCTCGGCCGCGAACAGCGCGGGCAGCACGAGCAGCAGCAGGGGGGTCGGATAGTCGCCGATCACCGTCCACCAGCGATTGCGTTCGAGCAGGTACCACTTCTGCGCACCCTTGGTGAACGCGTAGTCGTGCTCCACGCGGGCGGCGGGAACGACGCCCACCTCCCAGCCGGAGAGCCACAGGCGCAGGGCGAGGTCGAGGTCCTCGCCGTACATGAAGTACCGAGGGTCGAAGCCGCCGACCTGCTCCCACGCCTCTCGCCTGACCACCAGCGCGGCCCCCGAGGCGAAAGCCACCTCGGTCGGCTGGTCGGGAGCGGCCTCGAGAAGCTCGCCGCACTGTCCTGCCCAGCCCATGCCGAGGAAGTGGGCGACGTTGCCGCTGGTGTTGATCTTGGCTTCGCCGTCCATCGTCACCAGCGCCTGCCAGGCACCCCAGGTGGGCCGGTCACGTCCTGCCGTCCGTAGCGCGTCCAGGCAGTCCTCGGCCGGCGCCGAGTCGGGATTCAGGAAGAGGAGCAAGGGCGCTCCCGAGGCCGCTGCTCCCATCTCGCAGCCGGCGGCGAACCCCAGGTTCCGGTGCTGCTGCAGCACGGTGGCCCTGGACATGGCCGAGCGGACCGCTGCCGCAGTCCCGTCGCGGGAGGCATTGTCGACCACGATGAGCTCGTCGTCGTCTCGGAGCTGATCGTCGAGCGCTCGCAGCGTCTTGACGATGTGGCCGGCGCTGTCGTACGTGACGATCACCACCGCGATCGCCTCACCGCTCACCGGGCCAGCCCCCTGCGCCACTCGTCCAGGGCGTCGGCCACCGTCTGCTCAAGCGGGATGCGCGGTCTCCAGCCCGTGCGGGTCCGCAGCCGGGCGGCCGAGCCGCGGATCTCGGGCACGTCGTGCCTGCGAACACGCTCCGGGTCGATCTCATGGCGCACCGGAACCTCGGCCGCATCGCGGACCATCTCGATCAGGTCGAGGACGGTCACCGCCGTGCCGCTGCACACGTTGTAGGCCCCCGGAGCGAGCGCCGCCGCCTCGAGATAGGCCCGAGCCACGTCGCGCACGTCGGTGAAGTCGCGCGCCGACTCGGCGTTGCCGGTGCGCAACAGAGCCTCGTCCTGGCCGGCGGCCTCGGCCTCGGCCACCTGACGGGTGAGAGTGCCCAGCACGTACTGGTCCGACTGGCCGGGCCCTGCGTGGTTGAACGCCCGCATTCGGACCACGCGCACACCGTGAGCGTCCCAGTACTGGGCGCCCAGCAGGTCCACCGCCGCCTTGGAGACCGCGTACGGGTTCTGGGGCCTCAGCCGTGCCGACTCATCCACGGGCAGCTGCTCCGGAGGCCCGTAGATCTCGCCCGAGCCCGAGATCACCACGGCGGCCGAGGGGGCCTCCAGGCGCACCGCCTCCAGCACGTTGACGGTCATGGCCACGTTCTCGGAGATCACCCGGGCCGGCTCACGCCAGGAGCGGCCGACCGAGGGCAGCGCGGCGAGGTGAAAGACCACGTCCGGGGTGGCCGCGGCCACCATCCTGCGCACCGCTTCGCCGTCGAGCAGGTCGAGCTCGGTGCGGCTCGGAGCCACGGCCGCGCCCTCGAGCAGGTCGAGCAGATGGCGGCCGGCAAACCCGTGGCCGCCGGTGACGAAGGGGCCGCCGCTCACCCGCCGCGGGCCGTGAGCTCGCGGGCGCGCAGCCACTCGACCGTGCCGGCGATTCCCTCGCGCAGGCCGATGCGCGCCTCCCAGCCGATCAGGCGCCGGGCCTTGTCCACCGACGGCCAGCGGCGCTGCACGTCCACCTCGAAGCTCGGCAGGTGCTCGAGCTCGAACTCGGCCGGGTCCTCGCCGCAGGCCTCCCAGATCACGCGCGCGATCTGGGCCACGCTGCGCTCCTCGGAGGCCGAGACGTTGAAGTCCTCGTTCTCACCCGCGGGATGAGACATCGCGGTGACGATCCCGTCGGCGATGTCGTCCACGTGCGTGAGCGTGCGGGTCTGCTCCCCCGAGCCGAAGATGGGCAGCGGGCGCTGTCCGGCCAGCACCTTGCGGATCACGTCGGGGACCATGTGGGCGATGCCGGGCTCGTCGTCGGGCAGCTCGCCGGGACCGTAGGCGTTGAAGGGCCGGCAGATGGTGAACGGCAGCCCGTGCTCGTCGTGCAGGGCACGGCAGTAGACCTCGCCCGCGAGCTTGGAGAAGCCGTAGGCCGAGCGCGGCGCCGGACAGTCGAGCAGGTGCTCCTCGGTGGTGGGGAACTGAGTGGCGCGCTCGAAGACCATCGAGGACGACACGTAGACCAGGCGCCCGACCCCGGCCTCGAGGGCCGCCCGGAACACCACGTTGTAGAGCCCGTTGTTGACCTCGAGCAGGGTGTGGGGCAGGCGGTGGAAGTTGGCGATGCCGCCCACGATCGCGGCCAGGTGGATTACCCGGTCACAGCCGTCGGTCGCCGCGGAGGCCTCCATGGGATCGAGCAGGTTGCCGGTGTGGACCTCGCAGGCCTCGCGCATCCAGGCCGGGGCCTCGCGCTGGTCGGACACGCGCACCTCGAATTCCGGGTCGCCGGCCAGGCGGCGCACCACCGCGGCGCCGATGGTGCCGGCGCCGCCGGTGACCAGCACCCGGCTCACTCGGCGATCGCCCGCTCCCTGACCACGCCGAAGACGCGGCCCGAGCCGGTGACGTTCCACGGATCCACCAGCAGCGTGCCCTCGGGCAGCCGCTCGACGATCCGCTCGAACTCCGAGTGGTTGGTGGCCACCACCACGGCGTCGGCGCCCTCCAGGGCGGCGTCGAGCGGCTCGGAGTCGGCCGGCACGTGCGGGTCGTGGCGCGCCACGTGGGCCAGCTCGCGTTCGAGCATGCGCACGACCTTGTAGGAGAGCGAGTCGCGCACGTCGTCGGAGTCGCGCTTGAAGGTCAGCCCGAGCACGGCGACCTTGAGGTCGCGCAGGGAGCCGCCGAGCCGCGACTTGAGGCCCTTGACCAGGAACAGCGGCACGCTCTCGTGCACGCGCGACACCGCCAGCAGCATGCCCGGCGCGTTCGAGCGCTCCTCGGAGAAGGTGAAGTCCTTGCGCAGGCAGGCGCCCGCGGTGAGGCCCGGCCGCCCGATCCCGCCGCGCGGGTAGTCGTGGTTGATCAGCTCGATCACGTCGAACACGTTGGCCCCGTACTGCTCGCACTCCATCATCAGGAGGTTGGGCAGCGCGAACTGGGTGTAGCGCAGGATGTTGGTCCAGATCTTGGCCAGCTCGGCCTCCACCGGCGAGGTCTGGACGATCTCCGTGCCGAACACCTCGAACAGCTCGGCCGCACGGGCTCCGGAGCCCTCACCCACGCCGCCGACGATGCACGGCAGGGTCGCGATCTCCTCGAGGAAGTGGTTCTCGGCGATGCGCTCGGGCACGTGCGAGACGAACAGCTCCTCGCCGATCTTGAACCCGCGCCGCTGCTCGATGTAGCCCGCCACCCATTCGGTGGTGCCGGGAGCCACGGTGGAGCGGAGGATGATCGAGTGGCCCTCGTGCAGCACCGGAAGGAGGTCGTCGATCACGCCGCGGATCTGCGAGATGTCGATCTCTATGTGGCTGTAGGAGGGCGTGTGCAGCGTGAGCACGATGTGGTCGGCGCGGGCGGCCTCCTGCACGATCCGCGTCCGCTCGAAGCGTCCTTCGGCGAGGACGCGCCCGAGCAGCTCCTGGGTGCCGGTCTCGCGGAACGGCATGCGACCGGCGTCGAGACGGGCGAGGACGCTCTCCTCGCGCTCGATTCCGGTGACCTCGAGTCCGCGCCCGGCAAACGAGAGGGCGAGCGGCAGGCCCACCCGGCCCAGGCCGACCACGGCGACGCTCTGTGCCATCGCGCCGAGTCTACGCGGGCCGGCGGCGCCGCTCGGCCAGGTACTGACGGGCGAAGCCGGCCACGAAGCGCGGGTTGGTGTACAGGTAGCGCGGCAGGAGCCGGCGCGGCTCCTGGGCGGTCCGGTAGACCCACTCCAGGCCGCGCTCCTGCATCCAGCGGGGCGCCATCGAGACGCGCCCGGCGTGGAAGTCGAAGGCGGCGCCCACGCCGCACATCACCGGCACGTCGAGGCGCTCGCGCATGTGGGCCATCCACTTCTCCTGCTTGGGCACGCCGATGCCCACCCAGAGCACGTCGGGCCGGGCCGCGTTGATCTCGGCCGAGACCTTGTCCTCCTCCTCGGCGGTCAGCGGCCTGAAGGGAGGGGAGTAGCCGCCCACGACCTTGATGCCGGGATGGCGGCGGCGCATCGACAGCGCCAGCTGCACGAGCGAGCCCTGATCGCGGCCTCCGTACAACCAGACGCGGTGACCCACGCGAGCGCAGCGGTCGTTGTAGCGCAGCATCAACTCGGGGCCATAGACACGGTCGTGCAGCCGCTCGCCGAGCAGGTTGGCCGCCCACACCACCGGCATGCCGTCGGGCACCACCAGCGTGGCGCCGCGCAGCGCGGCGAGCATCTCCGGATCGTCGCGGGCCTCCATCACCGCGTGCACGGGGGCCACGCAGACGTAGCCCCGCTCGCGGCCGGCCACGAGGCCGTCCATGACCTCCATCGTTCCCTCGTAGTCGATCACCGACACGGGTGCGCCCAGCACCGTGCGAACGGGCGCTGCGGCGGTAACGACGGCAGGCGACTGAGCGCCTACGCCTGGCTGGGGGTGAGACTGGGTCATGGCGCGTTGGGGAGCGTACTCACGTGCACGGGCAGCGTCGGGCTCGCCGGAGGGTGGCGTATGTTGCAACCCGTGTCGCCTGCCGGGGTTGCGCCGTCCGAGAAGGGTGCGCCGGGGCCCGGCGAGGCTCGCCTGCTCGCCTCCGGGGTGCTCGCGCAAGGAATCGCCCAGGCCAGCGGCCTGCTGGCGCTGCTCGTGATCGTTACGGTGCTGGCCCGGCGGCTGAGCGTGGCGGAGCTGGGCGCCTACGGGCTGGTGGCCTCGCTGGCCGGGTATCTCCTGGTGCTGCGCAACAGCGTGGCCAGCTCGGCCGTGCGAGCGATGGCGAGCGCACTCGACCGCGACGAGCGCGGTCTCGTGTTCTCGGCTGCCGCTGCTCTCTATGTGCTGGTGGGCCTGGTCACCGGCCTGCTGGTGGCGGGTGCGGCGCTGGCCATCGGCTCGTTGCTCCTGGAGGGCTCGCTTCGCGCGGACGCCCGGGTGGGCGGAGCGGGGCTCGGTGTGGTCACCGGCCTCGGCATCGCGGTGTCGGTGAACCTCGACGCCCTGCGCGCCGACCGCCTGTTCGTCCGCGGAGCGGTCACCGAGATGGCGGCGGTGGGGCTCTACCTGGTGGTGATGCTCTCGCTGATCTTCGGCGGCGCCGACCTGGCCTGGGTGATCGCGGCCAGCGGGGCCATGCCCCTGCTCAGCGGCGTGCTGTCGGCGCTGGTCGCGCGCCGGGCCGGTCTGCCCGTCTCCTTCAGCGCGGCCGGCGTCACGCGCGAGCGCTCGATGCGGATCGTGCCCACGGCGGGATGGCTGCTGGTGGTGGAGCTGTCCAACCTGGCCATGTACGCGTTCAGCCGGGTGATCCTGGGCGCCTACCGCTCGCCCGCCGCAGTGGGGCGGTACGAGGGCCCCGTGCGGGCGCACAACCTCCTCTACTCGCTCTCCGGCGCGCTGGCGGTGCCGGTGGTGCCCACGGCTTCGCGCTACGTCGCAGGGGCCGAGCATCGCCGTCTGCGCCAGCTCGCCCTGCGCGGGACTCGCTACACGCTCGCCCTGTTCGTGCCGGTGTGCGTGACGCTCATGGCGCTCGCCGAGCCGATCCTCACCGTCTGGCTGGGGGATCGCTACGCCGGCGGCGCCTCGGCGCTGACCATTCTCGTCTCCTACTGGATCCTGATGGGCGGTCTGATCGTCACACCCGGCTTCCTGGTGGGGGTGGGGCGAGCCCGGCAGGCCGGCCTCGTGTTCGCCGGCACAGCGGTGTTCAACCTCGTCTTGACCCTCGTGCTCACGCCCGAGCTGGGGCTGGAGGGGCCGGCGCTGGGCACCGCGATCCCGTTCCTGTGCGCCTTCCCGCTCTTGCTTCGCGTGGGTCTGTCGGCCGCGCGGACGTCGGTGACCGAGCTGGCGCGGGTGGCCTGGCTGCCCGCCTACTCGCTCGGGGTGGCGCTGGCGGGCGTGCTGGCAGGGTTGCGGGCGTTGCTGGAGCCGGACTCGCTGGCGGTCGTGGTTGTGCTGGCCGGCGGCGGGGTGCTGGCCTACTGGGCGGCGTTCTACGCGCTCGTGCTGTCGGGGCACGAGCGCGAGCTCGTACGCCGCATGGTCAGGCGTTCAGGTTGAGCTCGCGCAGCAGCGGCGCGCCGCGGTCGCGCTCGGAGGTCTGGTACTCGATGCCCTCTGGCCAGTCGATGCCCACGTCGGGATCGTCGAAGCGAAAGCCGGCCTCCGCGGCGGGGTCGTAGAAGGCCGAGCAGCGATAGAGCACGTCGGCGGTGTCCGACAGCACGCAGAAGCCGTGGCCGAAGCCGTCGGGCACGTAGAGCTGGCGGTGCGCCACGTCGTCGAGCTCGAAGCCCTCCCAGCGCCCGAACTGTGGTGAGCCGGGCCTGATGTCGACGATCACGTCGAGGATCGAGCCGTGAGCGCAGCGCACGAGCTTGGCCATGCCGGGCTGGAAGTGCATCCCGCGCAGCACGCCGTGGGCCGAGCGCGAATGGTTGTCCTGGACCCAGTCGTCGCTGAGCCCGGCCTCGCGCATGCGGGTGGTGCGAAACGTCTCCAGGAAGAAGCCCCGGGAGTCGCCGTGCACCGTGGGCTCGAGCAGTACGGGGCCCTCGAGTCTCGTCTCCAAGCGGTTCATGCCGGCGCGAGAGTATCCACCTTGTCCGCGATCAGCGCCGCCAGGGCCAGCGACGACGTGGCCGCGGGCGAGGGCGCGTTGCGGACGTGCAGGGCGCGCTCGGTCTCCGAGAGCACGAAGTCGTCGACCAGGCCGCCGTCCCGGGCCACCGCCTGAGCGCGCACGCCGGCGAAGCCCTTGGTGAAGTCGTCGGCCCGGATCTCCGGAACGTAGTCGGCCGCCGCGGCGGCGAAAGCGCGCCGGCTCGCGGCGTGACGGATCTCGGTGAGTCCTGTGCGCCACCAGCGCGCGGCCATGCGCCACGTGCCCGGCCAGGTGAGCTCGCGGATGCCCTGCGGCCAGAGCAGAGCGCTCGGCCCGAGCGAGACCTGGCCGTCGATGTGGCTGGTGAGGTGCACGCCCAGGAAGGGGAGCGAGGGGTCCGGCACCGGATAGATCATGCCCCTGACCAGATCGCGCTTGGCCGGCTTGAGATAGAGGTAGGCGCCGCGGAAGGGCACGATGCGGGGGTCGGGCGAGGCCCCGGACGCCACGGCCAGACGGTCGGACGCGCTGCCGGCGCAGAACACCGCGAAGCGGGCGGCGGTCTCTCCCCTCTCGTGGGTGAGCACCACGCGTCCGTGGCGCTGGCTCGAGCCGCTGACCGGGCAGTCGGTGATCACCGGCGTGCCGTCCTTCTCCAGCCCGGTCGCCAGCGATCTCGCCACCGCGCCGAAATCGACGATGCCGGTCTCCGGCGAATGGAGCGCCGCGGCGCCCCGGGCGTGGGGCTCGACCTCGGGGATCTGCGGGCCGGTGAGGCGCCTGAGCCCCGGCACCTCGTTCTCGGTGCCGCGCCGCTCGAGCTCGTCGAGGCGCCCCAGCTCGTTCTCGTCACGGGCCACGATCAGCTTGCCGCAGCGCTCGAACGGGATCCCATGCTCCTCGCAGTAGTCGTACATCAGGCGCGCGCCGGCCACGCACATGCGCGCCTTGAGCGAGCCGGGCGCGTAGTAGATCCCGGCGTGGATCACGCCGCTGTTGGCGCCGGTCTGCCCGCTGCCGACCTGCGGAGCCGCCTCTAGCACCGTCAGCTCGCGATCCGGCCGGCGTCGCCGCAGCTCCCGGGCGACGGCGAGGCCGAGAATGCCGCCCCCCACGACGACCAGATCCGACTCGGCGGGCGGCTGGGCCGGGCTCAACCCGCTTGCTTCTGGGGCACCCCGCTGGAGAGGAGCTCCAGGTCGGAGTCCACCATCAGGCGCACCATGTCCTCGAAGCTCGTGCGCGGCTCCCAGCCGAGCTGCGAGCGCGCCTTGGAGGGATCGCCGATCAGGTGCTCCACCTCCGCGGGCCGCAGGAAGCGGGGGTCGAGGCGCACGTGCTCGTCGGGATCCAGGCCCACGTGCTCGAAGGCGATCTCCACCAGCCGGCGAACGCTGTTGGCCTTGCCCGTCGCGATCACGTAGTCCTCGGGCTGGTCGCGCTGGAGCATCAGCCACATGGCCTCGACGTAGTCCTTCGCGTAGCCCCAGTCGCGCTCGGCGTCGAGGTTGCCGAGGGCGAGCTCCTCGGCCAGCCCGAGCTTGATGGCGGCGGCGCCGTGGGTGACCTTGCGGGTGACGAACTCCAGCCCGCGACGCTCCGAGTTGTGAACAACGATGCGGCCCACGCCCGCGCAGAGGTGGCCGCTCTCGGTCTCCAGGTCGAAGACGAACTCCGAGTCCTCCACCGGCTCGCCGATGCGCATGATCTCCGCAGGGTCCTTGCGGAGGTGCGCGCCCTTGGCGCCCACCTGGACCGCCGCCAGGTTGAGCTGGTAGTAGGCGCGTCCGGCACGCTGCTCCACGTACACCGACGCCGGCTGGTCGAGCCAGTGGTACATCCAGCACAGTCCCTGGGCGAGAACCGCGCTGTTGGTCTTGACCGACATGCCCTTACCGCGCTTGAGGCCATCGCCGGCGTAGTAGCCGTTGAGGAACGCCTCCCAGATCTCAGTGTCGGCGTTGAGCACGAGCGGGGGGACCTGCTTGTGGGCCGTGGGCGTGTAGAGCTGCTCGCGGAGCCAGGCGCGGGCGCCGACGGCTCCGTTGAGGTTCAGCTTCCCGACCACCGCGTCGGGATTGAAACCGGACCGCCCGTCCCACTCGTGACTCGTTCCCAGAAAGAGTCGTGCCCACAGCTCACTTACCCGACGCCTGATCTCCGGATCGTTGTTCGTGAAGCACGCTCGCTTGGCGGCTCGCTCGACCCAGCCGTCGGCCACCATCAGCCCGAGGAACTCGGCCATCTCCTCGCTGAGCACGCTCCAGAGCGGGGGATGCGGGAACTCCTCGCAGAGGGCAAGCCGATCGCCCTCGTCCAGGGCATCGGCGCGGATCTCGTCGCGGTCGGCGTCGAGCATCCGGTGGTGGCCGGTGGCCTCGACCATCCCGCCCCTGGCCTGAATGCTCAACAACTGGTGGTCGGGGTCCGAGTGGCGCCGGCGCGTCGCCGTGATGGCGCGAACGGGACTCCAGTCCTCCCCGTCCCACACCTCGAGGAGTCCCTCGGGCGTGAAGCTCTGCACGCTGGGGCCCTTGAGCCGCAGCGGAACCAGATCCGCCGGTGCGCGCACCGCTTGAACGCCGTTCTCACGCACCATGAGAGGTAGTTGCGCGTGCAAGCATTCGTGGTTAAACAGTATCCCTGAGCAGGCAAAAAGGTCATACGACTCGCGGTAGTTGACCGTGATGAAGTGCCCGTAGGTCTTGGCCACGCCGTAGGGCGAGCGTGGGTAGAAGGGCGTCGTCTCGCGCTGCGGAACCTCGAGCACCTTGCCGAACATCTCGGAGGACGAGGCCTGATAGAAGCGCGCGTCCGGCACCACCTCACGCATGGCCTCGAGCATCCGCGTGACGCCCGGTTGCGGTGAACTCGGTGGTGAGCACAGGCTGCGACCAAGAGGCGGCCACGAACGACATGGCGGCGAGGTTGTAGATCTCCAGCGGCTCGCATTCGCGCATCACGTCCACGAGCGAGCGCTGGTCGAGCAGGTCACCGGTATGGAGGGTGACTGAATCGCGGAAGCCGGCCAGCCGCTGGAACGTCTCGGTCGACGAGCGCCGCACCATGCCGTGGACCTCGTAGCCCTTTTCGAGCAGCAGCTCGGCCAGGTAGGAGCCGTCCTGGCCGGTGATTCCGGTGATGAGGGCGCGCTGTTGAGTCACGGCCCGCTCAGTCCCTGAGCGAGGCTTCCAGCTCGCGCTCCGCCGCGTGCTCGGCGTCCGCCGGCTTGCCGCGGCTGAGCCGCTCCTCGAGCAGGGCGAGTCGCTGCGCCAGCACCTTGGTCTGGTCCGACAGGCGCGACACGGCGAGCGAGAAGTGCAGCAGCAGCACCAGCACGAAGCCGAAGGCGATGAGGAACAGGGCGTTCGGCGGGTAGGCCACACCGAGCGTGCTGGCCACCTGCACCAGGAGGCCTCGCCACACCGCCAGCGCGAGCAGCACGAGCGCGCTGAACAGCCACAGAAGCGCGTAGCGCTCCAGGAGGCTGCGGCGGCGCACCAGCTCCAGGAGAACGAGGATCAGGCCGCCGGCGGCGACGATCGCGACGATCTGGATGCGGACGTCCATCAGATGCCGTGCTCCGCGGCGACCGGGGCCTTGTCACCCGGCTCGATCGAGGTCCGCCGGCGCGCGAGACCGACGAAGATCGCCAGCAGCACCTTGACCATGTAGTAGGCGGACTTGCCCGTGCCGGTGATCGAGGAGACGCCACCGCCGCGCAGGAACATGCGCACCGGCACCTCGCACATCCGCAGCCGGTGGGCGTGCACCATCAGCACGGCCTCGACCTCGGGGTAGTCGTGCGGATAGTCGCGGGCGAACACGCCGATCGCGCGGCGGTTGTACAGGCGAAAGCCGGAGGTCGGGTCGCTCACTCGCTGACGGAGGATGCGTGAGAGCAGGAACGAGAAGAGGTGGATGCCGGTGCGCCGGCTGACCGGGGCCGGGTACTTGTGGTCAGGGTCGTCGCTCATGAAGCGCGACCCGCAGACCATGTCCACGTTCTCGTCGGACATCGCCCGCTCGAGCGTCGCGATCTCCGTCGGGTCGTGCTGGCCGTCCCCGTCGACCTGGACGAGGTAGTCGTAGCCGTCGCGCATGGCGAAGGTGAAGCCGGATTGCACCGTTCCGCCGATGCCCAGGTTGAACGGGTGCCGGACCACCCACGCCCCGGCCGCCTCGGCCACCCGCGCCGTGGAGTCGGTGGAGCCGTCGTCCACCACCAGCACGTCGTAGTCGGGCGCGTGCACTCGCAGGGAGCGCACCACCTCGCCGACGCAGGCGGCCTCGTTGTAGGCCGGAACGACCGCGAGCTTACGTGTGAGCAGGGAAGTCACTGGATGCTTGGTTGAACCCGCCGGGCTGCCGACGGTTGCGCTCATCGCGCGTTTCGGCGCGAGCGACCGGCGAGACTGAGGATCGTCGGAGAATAGCGGCGCTTGCGGGTGGCGAACGCCGCTGGGCTCAAAGTCGCGCGAGCCTGATGTGCTCGCGCACGGCCACTCGGAGGCTCACCATCCGTCGTGCCGCTTCGTGCCGCTCGGCGCCCGATCGGGTGCTGCGCTGAGCGGGCAGGGCACGCAGGCCGTCACGCCAACCGCGGAGCACCGACCGCACGGCCGACGGGCGGCGAACTCGCGCGAGCGTGACCAGGTCGAAAGCGGCCGAGGCGAGTACCGAGCGCACCATGGCGGGCGCCGGGCAGGTGGCGGGCCGCGTTGAGCAGGCGGTTGCGTGACGGCCAGTACAGGCGGATGTCCGAGAGCGCCGGCCCGGCGGCGTGGCCGTGGGCGTGGCGAATGGCGCTGCGCGGATCGAGCATCACCCGCCCGGGGGCCCGGAGGCAGTAGTCGGCCTCCTCGCCGTACATGAACAGCGTCTCCCAGAACCCGCCGAGCGCCAGGAAGTCCTCGCGACGGACCATCATCAGGGCGCCGGAGGCGGCGCCGACCTCGAAGGGCGACGAGGGAGTGCCGTGCCCCGAGGCAGGCCCTCGAGCCGGCCGTAGGTCGCCATGTTCGGGGCGATCTCGAGGCCGGCCGCCTCCAGATCGTCGCCGTCGCTGCGCAGCAGCAGCCCGGTGGCCACGGCGGTTGCGGGGTTGTCGAGCAGGTCTCGCAGCGGTGAGTCCCAGCCGGGCTCGACCTGCGCATCGAAGTTGACGAACGCGAGCAGCCGTCCGCGCGCCGCCGCCGCGCCTCGGTTGCAGCCCGCGCAGAACCCGATGTTCTCGTCGGACCGGATCGAGCGAGCGGCGATCCAATATCGCTCCACGTCCCGCCAGCTGTCGTCGCTCGAGCCGGAGTCGACGACGATGCACTCGGCCTGCTTGGCCTCGGTGTGACGTGCGAGCGCCTCGAGCGTGCGCGGGCAGGCAGTCCGGCGCCGTTGTGGTTGACGAGCACCACCGACAGCTCGACCGCGGCTGCGCTCATGCGGCACGGCCGCCGCGCCACGGCGTGGAGCAGGTCCCCGGCGCCGGCGGCCCGATCCACCGCGGCTCCCGAGCGGCGAGGCCCCGAGCACGGCGGCGAGCGTCAGGTAGCGCTTCACGCCGACGGTCGGACGCCGGTCGCCGAAGCGGCGGTTGCTGCAGGCTCATCGGCAGTCCGTCGGCGCTCGAGGAGGTGGACACGCTCTCGACGGCAAAGCCGCTGCGCTCCAGCAGTCGCTCGAGGCCCCGGGGGGTGAAGTGGCTGCGGTGGCGCGGAAGGTCGAGGTGAAACCAGTCGGTGCCGAAGCGGCGAGCCTGAGTCGAGGCGAAGTTCGGGAGCGAGACGATCAGCAGTCCTCCAGGTCGACCAGCCGGCGGGCGACGGCGAGATCGTCAGCCCGGCTCGGCCACGTGCTCCAGCGAGTGCTGGAACACGACGGCGTCGAAGTCACCGACCCACCGGCCAGAGGTGGCGAGCGTTCCGCACTCGCTTCGGCACTCCGCGCGAGCGAGGCCTCCGCGCAGGCGTCGGGCGGAGGGCTCGAGACCCGTCACCTGCCAGCCTCGCTCGGCGAGCACCACGCCCGAGGTCGCCGCGGCCGCTGCCCACGTCGAGCAGGCGGCCCGAGCCGTCGGCCGCCAGCGCGCGCAGCGGCAGCCGCCGCAGCGCCTTCCAGTAGCGCCAGCGAAACAGCCCAGTGGCGGCGGCGCGGGCGAGGGGTGCTTCGGGCAGCGCGTAGGCGTTGTAGGAGCCCGGGTAGAGCGCCCCGAGCTCGTCGCTGGGCACATAGGGCAGCGTCCGACCGCTGCCGCAGTCGCCGCACACCACGACCTCGAAGCTGCCGGGAAGGTCGTGAACGCGGTCGGAGCCGCGCAGGCGTGGCCGAGGGTCGACGGAGGAGTCGCAGGCTGGGCAGAAGAGGGCCACAGCCGATGCATTCTGTCGGAGCCGGATCGTAACCACGCGGTCTTGGGTACTTTGGACCGGTGGCGCACCCTCGTTCGATCCTGATTGTGACCCAGCACGCGCCGCCGAGCCCGCTCGTTGGCGCACGTCGGCCCGCAGCGATGGTTAAGGAGCTGTCCCGGCGAGGGCACCGAGTGTCGGTGCTGACCTCACTTGCCTCCGGCGGTGGGCCAGTGGCATATGCGGGGAGAACGGTGCGTTCACGAGACTTCCTGGCCACACCGCTCAACTGGCGGCGGGACAGTTTGCGCGCACAGCAAGGCACTCGCTTCGGGCCCTACCGCGAGGCGAGCATCCTTGAATCGTTCGTGGTACCCGATGTGTCAGCCGTCAGCTGGTTGCCCTTCGCACTCCCGCGGGCCCGAGCCCTCGCCACGCGGCTCCGCCCCGACTGCGTCGTCACGACCGGTCCGCCGCAATCCGCCCATCTCATCGGAGCCCTGCTCCAGCGCCAGGGGATGGCGTGGATCGCCGACCTGCGCGATGGCTGGACCTACGATGCCCCCCACGGCTGGGCCATTCCGATCCTCGAGCAAGCCGATCGCCAGATTGAGGAGACGGTCCTCGCTCGGGCGGATCGCGTGGTCGCGGTCACCGAACCGATCACGCGGGATCTAAGGGAGCGTCTCGGCCTCGAAGCTGTGACGATCACCAACGGCTTCGATCCTGATGACGAGGTGGCGCCGGATGTCGACGGGCTTGTGCGCCGCGATCGGTTCACGATCGCCTACACAGGCCGCCTAGGCGTCGCGGGCCGCAAGCCTGAGGCTCTGCTGGAGGCTGCGCTCGAGGTGCGTCGCCGCCGGCCGGAGATGGCGCGACCGCCAGAAGTCATATTCGCCGGAGCGGTTGCCGAGTCAGAGCAACATCTCTTCTCCGATCCGCGGTATGCGTCTGTGGCCCGCGCCGTTGGCGTCCTTGCGCGGCCGCGCGCTCTCGCGCTGCAGCGGGCAGCGGATGCGCTGGTCGTCATTGCCGCGGGCTCCGACGGATATCCATCGGAGAGCGTCGCGACCGGCAAACTGTTCGAGTACCTTGGCGCCGACCGCCCGGTGATCGTGCTCGGAGAGCAGACCGAGGCGGCACGCATAGTGGCCCGCACCGGCGCGGGTATCGTGGCCAGCGAGACGGATCCCGCATCGGTGGCCGACGCGCTCGAGTGTCTGGTGGACGCCCCGCCGGTCCTAGATCGGGACGCGGTCCGGACCTACGCCTGGCCGGCCCTGGCGGAGCGCTATGAGCGGGTGATCGAAGACGCCCTGCACGCAGCCATCGCAATCCGCCGATCTAGGTGACGATCTGGTCTGGGCGAGGCCGCCGAAGGCGGCGGCGTATGCGGAGGGTGATGGGCTCGGCCGTCTCGCGCAGCCAGCGGCCCGGCGGTGTGCCCAGAACGCCGTTCAATACATAACGCACCTGCGTGCGTCCGCGGCGGAGTCGCTCGCCACGCCGGATCGCCTCTTCGGCGGCGGCGCGTCCCTGCAGGGGCCGAACGCCCGCGTCCGCCAGGGTCGTGTCGACTCCCTTAACGAAGCGTTCGTAGCTGTAGCGCCCGGAAGCAATCAGGTCTCGATGGGCGTTCTCGGTCAGCTCCCGGCGCAGGTTGACGTCTCGAACACGCCCTAGAACCTCGTCGAGATTCGAGAAGTCTTTTGCAAGCGGGATGTAGTGGATCATGGGTTCTAGCGCGCCGGCATAGCGTCCCTCGAACAGAACCGGACAGACCCGAAAAGCAGCGGCTTCGAAATGCCGCGGACTGATCGTCCGTAGGTCGACCACGTAATCCCAGCGCTCGAGCGTCCGCAGGTCATCGACGCCCACGGGCCTGCCATCGGCCCGCAACCGGTTGTACTCCGCGAACACCTCTCCCTCGAGGTCAAACGCCGACGCTCCCGACTCCACTCCCAGCAGGCAGCGACAACCGGCCATGAACCGGTACCAATCGTCTCCATAGAGCCGGTCCGCCTCGGCGCCCGCGATGTCGAGGCTCAATCCACTGTCGGCGGCGAGCTCGGCAAAGCGCTCGCCGATCAGCGTCTTGTCCTGCGCTCCGCGCCCGAGGTAGGCGGGAAGCGGGCGACCCCGGTAACCGACGTCCACCGCGCGCGCGGCGTCGGGCTGAGCGAAGCGACCGGCTGCTTCGAGCAGGTGATCACTGACGTAGCCCGTGAGGGTCGACACTACCTTCCCCACCTTGGTGTACCGCCCGTACACCTGGTCGAACTGGTCCGGCTCGAGACAGGTGTAGACGCAGTCGATCTCGTAATTGTTGATGAATGCGAAGCGGCGCTGGCAGGCGAAGTACTCGTCCTGGAAGAAGGCGACTGTGTACGCGTCTGAATCACGCAGGTATCGCAGGAAGCCTTCGTCGAGCCGATAGCGCGTCATACCAAACAGCGAGTAGTGAAGGATGATCGCGTCGAACTCGATCCCCTCGAGGCCGGGCGGAAAGCCGGCATCGGCATTGACCTCAACCACCCCAAGAGCGGAGTGGTGCCCGAACGAGGAAGCGTGCTCCACCACCGTGCTGGCATCGCGGTGAAACGGGGTGATTGGCCGGTCGTAGATCACCAGCACGCCCCCCACCCGCTCACGCCCCAGGCGGCGCGTACGCCCGCCTTTCCGATAGCCCCGCCCCCCGGCCGCGTCCAGCAGTTGGCGCCTGGCGGGCATCAGGGCTCTCGTGGCCAGCGGAATGAGCGGCCGTGAGAGCGCGTCTACTACACCGGAGAGGCGGGCAGACACGGAGCGCTGTTGACCGGTGGGAGCAGGCAACTCTGCCTCTACCTGTTCGACGAGCCGCCGGTAGGTGTACTCCCCGGAAGCCACCACGTCGCGGTAAGAACGCTCCGCTAGCTGCGCCGCGGTACCGCTATCGGCCTTTACGGCATCTAACACTTCGTCCAGGTTGGACAGGTCCCGTCGCAGAGCCATGTAGTGCTCCCCCGGTCGCAGGATGCCCGCGTACTCACCGTCGACCAGGATCTGCGCCGTCCGGGTCGCACAGGCCTCGAGATGGCGAGGTGAGATCGCGTGGAGAGCAAGCTCGCCGTCTCGGTTGGGAAA
Organism: uncultured Thermoleophilaceae bacterium; assembly: GCA_963826165.1. GTDB lineage: Bacteria > Actinomycetota > Thermoleophilia > Solirubrobacterales > Thermoleophilaceae > JACVRW01. The sequence continues at coordinate 419,077 of CAWGWC010000009.1, forward strand.
GCAAGCAGCCTCCAACTCGGCGAAAGTCGCGTCTGGCCTGTCCTCCAGGCGACCGTTCACACATGCCCGCACCGAACCGTCGCGGTCAAGGACAGTCGCGCCACCCTCTATTCCGATGGTGTATCGGCACGATGCGAGGAAGCGGTACCAATCGTCGCCGTAGAAGGTGTCTTCAGCTCGGGTCGAGATGTCCACCCTTAGGCCGCGTGCTTCGGCGCGCTCACGGACAACCTCCGCGAGGTCGGCCTTTAGGACGGCATGGCGGCCGAGGTAAGGCTTTCCGGGCACTGTTCGGTAACCGATGTCGATCGTCCGCGCTCGACCCTCGGCGAGAATCTGATCCGTCCTGGCCAGAGTACGCTCGTCGAGGTAGCCGGTGAGCACACGAGACAGACCCACGCGCCCACGGTCGATGCCGTCGTAGATCTTGGCCCACTCCGACGGCGGCGCGACCGAGAACACGTGGCCGACGCCGAGATCTTCGAGCACTGAGTTGATCATGTCGCTGCGCAGGAACTCGTCCTGCGGAAGGGCCACGCTCACGGGTGCGCAGTTCTTGAGTCGTCGCGCTCGCTTAAGCAGCCCGCGGTGCTGGATTTCAGGACTCCAGCGCAGCCACGCGAGAAACGAGGTGTGCCAGATGATCGCGTCGTAGCGCGCCGCGGCATAGGGCAGAGCCAGTCCGGGCACGGCAAGGTTCACGTAGTGATAGGCGTGCCCGCCGTAGCGCCGAAGGCTGTAGAGGTGATCCTCCTGCGACCTGCGCCAGGGCCACTGCAGGAGCGCGTAGACCACCAGGACGCCGGGAGAGTGAGTGCGCATCAACGCTTGCCCACCGAACTGGGAATGCGCAGCAGGCGCCGTATCCTCGCGGTGACGGGGTGAACGAACAGCACCAAGCGGCGTGCCCGCGGAGAGCCGAGAACGTGCATGAGGGTCCACTCCACCTGCCGCCGGAGCCGGCGTCGCCGCGAGCCACGGCGCAACGCGGTGGAGACTCTCTCGACCGTGCTGGGCTCAGCTTGCCCGCCCACACCCGCCTCGCTCAGCACCGCGTCGATCCCGCCGACCCAACGGCGGTAGCTCCACGCTCCGGAGGCAATCAAGTCCCTGTGCGCGTTGGCGGTGAGCTCGGCCCGCACCTCCGCATCCTTGATGTTGCGAATGACGTCGTCCAGGTTCGAGAAGTCCTTCTTCAATGGGATGTAGTGGACCATCGGTTCGAGCGCGCCCGAGTAGCGACCCTCGAACAGCACCTGGCACACACGAAAGGCTGCGGCCTCGAAGTGGCGGGGACTGATCGTCCGGTAGTAGACCCGGTCTTCCCATCGCGGCAGCGACTGAAGGTCCTCCAGCGCAACTGTTCCGTTCTTCCGCTCGAGCTCCACATACTCATTCAGTACCTCGTCCTCGAGGTCAAAGGCTGATACTCCCGACTCAACCCCGAGCACGCACCGGCAGTTGGCGAGGAAGGCGTACCAGCTGTCGCCGTAAAGGCGATCTGCCTCGGCGCCGAGGATGTCGAGTCCTAGGCCGCTGTTGGAAGCCAGGGCGGAGAAGCGCTCGCCGATGAAATGCTTCTCCCGTGCACCCCAGCCGAGGTAGGGCGGGAGCGGCCGTCCGCGATAGCCCACGTCGACGGACCGCAGAGAGTCGGCCACCGCAAACGTGCGAGCTGCTTCGAGGAGGTCGTCGCTGACGTAACCGGGCACGTTAGACACCAGCTTGGGGACGTTCGTGTAGCGCCCGTACACCTTGTCGAATTCCGGTGCCTCCAGACACGTGTACACGCAGTCGATGCGGTGGTCGTTCAGGAAACGGAAGCGGCGGACGCAGCGGGTGCACTCGTCCTGGAAGAAGGCCACCTTGTAGGCGCTCGTCTGGTCCAGGTAATCAACCCAGCCGTCGTCGAGCGAATAGGGCCCCATCCCGAAAAGCGAGTAGTGGAGTAGGACGCTGGCGAAGTCGACGTCGTGCAGGCCTTCCGGGAAGCCGGTGTCGGTGTTCACCGTCCACAACGGAAAGCGAGAGTGATCACCGAACGCCCTCACATGCTCCATGACCGTGGAGGCGTCCTTGAACCAACGCGGGATCGGGCGGTGATACAGCAGCAGGACGCCGTCGACCATCGGACGGCAGTGGCTACTTGCGAGCTGTGATGTAGAGGTCCAAACCCAACACGCGGTCGACGTTGCCCAGTAGTCGTCGCCGGGGTACGTACGGCAGCGGATCGAAGTTGCGCGCATCGATCGCCACGTCGGCAAAGTCCCTGAACAGCCGGCGCACGTCGCGCCTGCTGACGTAATCAGTGTGGGGCGCTGCCTCTCCCGCGGCATTGGTGTCGTACATGCCCCGCACATTGCTCGCCGCCTGGCCGCGACGCAGTAGGCCAGGGATCACAACGCGCTGCAACTGTCGGGCCGAGTAGCGGTTGTAGAGCATCACCACTGCGGTGCCGCCGGGCCGGAGCACGCGGCGCACCTCACTCACTGAACGGCGCAAGTCGCCTGTGTGGTGAAGGCAGCCGATTGAGTAGACGAAGTCGAAGGTGTCGCTGGCGTGTGGCACGTCGAGCGCCGACCCTTGAAGGACCCTGCCGTCTGGGTCTTCCCCAGCGAGTCTCAAGCGGTGCCGAACCATCTCGACTGGTCCCTCGGCGATATCGAGGCCGAAGAGGCAAGCACCCCGGGAGATCAACTGCCCGCCTAGCGTCCCGTATCCCAGTCCGATCTCGAGTACCGAGGCGTCGGCCAACGATACCTCCGGCAGGTACGAGAGCAGATACGGATACAGCTCGAGGTAGGCGGCGTCGAAACGGGCAAGGCTCTCGGCGGAGGCGTCGGTCACGCCCACCTGGCGAGCAAGCGAGGAACCACAGAGCTCGTCCCAGAAGGTCGCATTCCGGCTGTCGACCGTGATCTGCGGCTCCCTGCGGCTCTCCTCCTGCCTGCTGTTTCTCGTGCTGCTCGTCACCGGGCGTTCGGCTGGGACACGATAGCGGCGCCTCCCCCATCGCCGGATCGCGTAGCCGGCGCCTCTTTGCGGATTCGATACACCCCACCGATGCCCGCGTGATAGCCATCGTACATCGGCAGGCCTTGGGCATCGAAGCTAAGGCCGCGCAGGAAATCCCGGTGCTCGGATGCGAGGCGGTCGTCCGCGATCGCCATTACCCAACTCTGCTCGAGCGAGCGCAGCTCCTGCCGAGAGAGGTATCCGCCTACGAACTCCGCCTTGAAGCCGGCGTCCTCGCACATCGAGACGAAGTCACCTGCAACATAGTTGCGCGAGATCGGGCACTGCTCGCCATCGGTATTTCGGGCGAACGCCTCGTCGACGCCGAGCCCCTGAAAGGCGCCCTCGCAAACCATCCGTTCGTACGCCGTGTACAGGTGAAACCACACGCTGGCGCGGTTGTAGACCATCACACACCCCGCGCCGCCGGGACGCAGCACGCGATTGAGCTCGGTGAGAACTGCGGCAGGATCGCCGGTGTGGTGGATCACCCCAAGGCTCTGTGCATAGTCGACGGAGTCGTCCTCGAGCGGAAGCCCTGGGTTCTCGTCGGCCACGAGGATGAGCTGAACGCGTTCCGGATCGACCCCATGAAGCGCGAGCCGCGTGCCGGCGAGTGAGAGTGCCCGCTCCGACACGTCGACCCCGATGAGGCGCCGCGCACTCGTCTCGAGCGCAAGGCCGGTGAGATCGTTCCCCGGCCCGCAGCCGTAGTCGAGTACCACCTGGCCAGCGTGGTCCCCCCATAGCCCAGTGAACTCGCGAAAGAGCGGGTACTCGGCGAATCGCCACTCTAGGTAGCGCTCGGAGTCACGCCGGTTAACGAAGCTGGGGGCACGCACCGTGTGCCCCTCCCAGTAACGATCGACTCTGGTTCTTTCGCCGTTGGAGGCTCTCTCGTAGGTAAGCGCCTGGCGGTTAACGATGCGACGGCGCGGGAGCGCCCGCGCGATCAGTTCAAATGTTCGCTCGGCGTACCGCTGGCCGCGAGCGATGGCTCTGCTACCGCTCACAGAGCCCACTGGACGGCTCGTGACGGCTCGACCGATTGACTTCCGCCCCGCTGGCAGGGCACCGAGCCCGGACCGGTTGCATCACCTCGAGATCCATGGCGCACGATTCTTGCAGGCCCCTCGAGTACCTTGCCGCTGCCATGGCAGCTGAGCCAGACCTGACCCGGCGAGCCGTTACCAGCCCTCACGTGGTTTCCCTGACACCGACGGCGGTCGCGCGGGACAGCCGCAGCTTCAAACAGGCTGCGTCAGTCGGGCGATTGGGGTACCGGTCAGTGCTAGTCGAGGGGTTGCCTAGCAAGTTGGATCGGACGAAGCTGCCGTTCGAGCTGCGGACATCCCCCCAACCGCGTTCGCCCGACCCGCCTAGCCTCCTTCGGAAGGTTGGGCGATTGCTCCGAAGCTTTGTTGCGCGCCGCATTCCCGCTGTTTGGACCGCAGGACAGAACCTATGGCGCTTCGGCCCCAACACCGCGGCCTCGCTTCCGCGGGCCGCCCTCTACTACCTGCATGCCCCGCATCAGTACACAGCAATATGGCTGCGATCCTGGGGCCGAACACCCTTCGTGTATGACGCGCACGACTTCTATCCGGCGTCATATGAGTCCCCCCCGGCGGGGCATGCTCTCTGGTTCAAGGTGCTGCTATGGCTTGAGCGGCGATGCGTGCGTAACGCTGCCCAAGTCGTAACCGTAACCGGCGGTTGTGCCGATCTCATCGAGGAGTTTTTTGGGCGACGGCCGGTGGTCATCCCGAACGTCCACGATCCTCGGATCGACGAGGCTCCGGCCCAGAGTCTTCGGGCCGTCATTGGTTTGGGGGACGACGATTTCCTGCTGGTGATGACGGGCAACGCCAAGGCAGGGACTGCCATAGAGGAAATGCTCGATGCGCTTCTCTCGTTGCCCTCCGATGTCCATCTTGCGCTCGTTGGCGCAGGCTGGGAGCAGTACGCGGGTGCGGTTGAAGCAAGGCAGCTGGGCGCCCGTGTGCATCTCCGAGAGGGTGTGCCGCCGAACCAGGTTGCTCCGTTCATTGCCTCGGCCGACGTCGCGGTGATCCTTTACTTGCCGCACACGGCGAACTACGTGCACTCACTTCCCAATAGATTCTTCACTGCGATCGCCGCGGGACTACCGGTGCTTTACCCCATTGGCCTGCCCGACCTTCGAAGCTTTGCCGAGCAGCACCAGCTCGGTATTCCGATCGATCCAACAGATCCGCGCTCTGTGGCTGCTGCCGTTAGGAGGTTCCTCGTTAACGATCGGCTGCGATCTGGTTTGGCGGCAAACGCCAGAAAGGCAGGCAAGTGGCTGACCTGGGAACGAGAGGAGCCGCGTCTGGAGGCCATTCTCGACGCGGCATTGCCGCGAACCTGACCCGCCCGGCCGCGGTGACTCCAGCGTCAGTCGCGGCTCCGGCGCGCGTACTTGTCTGGCCGCAGGGCTCGTGCCACGAAAGCAAGAAGGCGCAGTGCTGGGTTCACCCATCTCGTCAGACGCTGCCGTCCTCTCAGGCGATAGGCAACCTGCCACCAGGAGACGTGATCGAGCATTCGAGCCGCCGCCTCGCGGAGACCTACAGCTCGTGAGCTGGAACCCCGTACCGCGCCGGCAGTCTCATCCATCAAGGCGACTACATGCCCGACAAAGTGTCGATACGTGTACAGACCTGAACCGACCACATCCTGGTAGGCCTGTTCGACAACATCGTTCCGGCGTTGCTCATCCGTGGCGAGGTTGAGTACCTCTTCGAGGTTCGAAAGGTCACGCCTCACCGCCAGATAGTGGCGTCCGGGTTTCAAGACACCGTCGTAGTCTCCCTCCACCAAGATCTGCCCGGTCTTGGTGGCGCATGCTTCAAGATGGCGGGGCGATAGGGCGAAGAGAGACAGTTCGCCGTCGCGGTTGGGAAAGCAAGCGGCCTCGATCTCCTCGAAGTCGGCGCCGGGATGCTCAGCGACGTAGCGCTCGGTGCGGGCTCGGAGGCTCCCGTCCCGATCGAGAATGCTCGCCCCGCCTTCCACGCCCAGGGTCCACCGCCACGATGCGAGAGCTCGAAACCAGTCGTCTCCCACCAGGACCCCGTCCGGCCGCAACGAGATGTCAGCGGTGAGACCGCTTGCTCGGGCAGCGCTCTGACCGGCACGCGCGATCGACGTCTTGAGGAGCCCGTGGCGTCCGAGGTAGGCGCGCTCCGCGCCGGCGCGGTAGCCCACGTCGATCGATCGTCCTGGACCTCGCTCCACGATGGTGGTGATTCGGCGCACCGTGGCGTCGTCGAGGTAGCCCGTGAGCACACGCTCGAAGCGCACCTTCTCTGAGTCGACGCCCGCGTAGATCTTGGGCCACTCCGAGGGCGGTGAAACCGAGCAAACGATGTCCACCTCGCAGTCGCGAATGAAGCGACAGAGGAGGTCAGACTTGAGGAATTCGTCCTGGGGAAGTGCGATCCGGACGCCTCCCGAGCGCGCCGCGCTCAGCGCACGCTCGAAGAGCAGCTGCGTGGTTTGCTCATCTCCCCAGCGCAGCGCGGAAAGTAGGCTTGTGTGGAAGATCACAGCGTCCGGCTCCACGCCGACCATCCACGCTGGCGTGTCACGGAGCATCGCATTGACGTAGAAGCAACGGGTCTTCGAATAGCGGCGGAACGAGTACAGGTGGTCGCTCACCGTCGACCTCAACGGATGCTGCATCAAGGCGTAGACGATCAGCAGCCTGCCGGTGATGCCGTCCATAGCCGGCATGTCAGGCTTCGGTGGAGAGTTGCCTATCCGCAGTGATGCGACTCCATTCTGACTCGGGGCGCACATAACCGCGGACGCCAGGCCACGGATAGTGGTCCCGACCGGACTCCGGAACATTTAGGGCGGTGAAGGCCATCACCTGCTCGAGATAGTCCATCGTGACGCCCGATCGCCGGTGAACAGCCACATCTAGGGCGTATTCCCCTGGGAGCAGGGTCGCGCTCAGCTCTACCGATACTCGACTCGTTCCCGCCACGAGCGCGTCGGACGGCCGCTCACGATCGATGCTTTGGGCGGTGAGCACTCTCTGCCCTTCCGCACTCGAGATGCCCACCTCGAACACCGCATCGGCGATCGGCTCAAGGCTTTCGACGAGAAGGCCGATCCGCATTGGCTGGCCGAAGTGCACCCCGGTCAACGGCTCCCCCTCCAGCGACGTGAGCGTTATCTCTCGGACGCGCGCTGCTCCGGTGCCAAAGCGCGGGACGTCGGGGGCGACGGAGCTGACGCCTCCGGTCTGTCGGCGACCCGTGCGGGCCAGGTACTCCGCCACCACCGGGCCGGGCAGCCCGTCCATGGTCACGCGGCCGGACTCGATTAGGAGTGCCCTGTCGCACAGCCGTTGGAGCACGTTCATGTTGTGGCTGACAAACACGACTGCACGTCCCTGGCCAGCGACCTCGTGCATCTTGCCCAGACACTTCTTCTGAAACTCTGCGTCTCCGACGGCCAGGACTTCATCGACCAACAGCACGTCCGATTCGAGATGCGCGGCGATCGAGAACGCCAGCCGTACGCCCATGCCGCTTGAGTAATGCTTCACTGGCGTGTCCAGAAAGCGGCCGATACCTGAGAAGTCCACGATGGTGTCGAGATTCTGCTGGATCTCCCGCCGCCTCATGCCCAGAATCGAGCCATTGAGGAACACGTTCTCACGTCCGGTCAGCTCGGGATGGAAGCCGCTCCCGACTTCGAGCAGCGTGGCGATACGGCCGACAATCGTGACCGTTCCGGTCGTGGGAGCAGTTATACGCGAGAGAATCTTCAGCAGGGTGCTCTTTCCGGCGCCATTACGGCCAACCAGTCCGAGCGTCTCGCCCGGGTGCAGCTCGAAGGAGACATTCTTTAGGGCCCAGAAGCCGTCCTGCTGGCTCTTGCGCCGGTAACGTCGACGGATGCCCTTGACATTTGCCGTCAAGCCCTCGGAAAGGGTGGTGGCGCCTCCTGCGTGAAGGGAGTACCGCTTTCCGATGTCCTCGGCGGTTACCGATCCACCTGGCACGGGCTCAGAGATCATCGGCGAAGCCGGTCTCGGCGCGAGTGAAGAAGATCACTCCCGTCGTGAGCAGCGCGATGGCCGTAACGACCGGAACGATGATGATTTCGCCGGGGGGACTGGTTCCAAGCATGGCCCAGCGAAAGCCCTCAAGTACCCCCACCATCGGGTTGAGGGCGTAAAACGGTTGGACCGCCTCGGGCACCAGATCCAGCTGGTAGAGCACCGGACTGACGAACAGGCCGAGCTGCAGGGTGAATGGGACGACGTGCTGAACATCTCGGTAACGCACCGCTAGCGCGGACAACCAGAGGCCTGCCCCGAGAACCGTGCCCGCGGCGAGGAGCACAACCAGGGGCACGAGTACAACCTGCGGTGGTGGGGCCACACCCCACAGCGCCATTGCGACGCCGAGCACCCCGAAGGCCACTAGGAAGTCCACGACGGGTGGGAGAAGGGCCGCGAGCGGGATCACCAGTCGAGGGAAATAGACCTTCGAAATGAGTGCGCCGCTGGCAAGGGTGCTCCCGGAGATGTGGCTCAGGCTCGACGTAACAAACAACCAGATCGTCATGCCGGCTAGGGCAAACACGGGAAAGGGGATCCCTCCGGAGGGTGGCCTTCCCCACAGGCCGAGCACGAGGCTGAATGCGGCTGCGAACCCCACGGGCTGGGCGATAGCCCATGCCGCACCTACAGCCGTCTGTCGATACCGCACCGCCAGATCTCGGCGCGCCATGAAGTAGGCGAGCTCTCGGTAGTGCCAAAGCTGGGGGAAATCCGGAAGTCGCCAGCCGCTCGGTGGCCGAATCACCTCACCGGGGGGCGCTCCAGTGTCAGCCATCAGACAGCCGTTCTAGTCGTACCGATAGCCCCTGAGCGTCGCGTGCGGTAACGAGATTGGCCCAATAGGGGATGCGCACGACCAGCAGGCCGGCCGGTGCTGACATCACGTACGTCGAGACCGCGGAGATCGCCCAGAGTCGCCTGTAGGCGAGCATCTTCGATCTCAAGATGATGCTCGAGTTGAATCGAGGCCTTCAGATCGTTCTCCGCAATGCGGTCATAGCGCTCCCGGTACGCATCACAGATGGTCGTCTGGGGGTCGCCGGTGGCGACCAGTTCGGGCACGCCAGCACGTCGCTCGAAGCGACGACCACACCCCCGCGCCTGCGCGTGGTGAGTTGCGGCAGCTCTCTCCGCGGTCGGGGCAGACAATCACGGCGTTGCGAGGAGCGGACGCAGGTCCGGCACCCTCTCGGCGTGCTTCGCCATGCACCGCTCGATCCAATCTAGGTTGTCGCGTGTCCACTGGATCGTGCGCTCGAGGCCATCTCGCAGTGGGGTCCCGGCCTCAAAGCCAAGCTCAGCGCGCGCTTTGTCGGTCGACCCGAAGCGCTGGCCGGAGTGGTCCCAGTCGCGCGGTGGCCTCAGATCCATCGCTTTCGGGTTTCCCGCCAGTTCATTGATCAGCTCGGCTAGCTCGCGGATGGTGGTTTCCACTCCGCTCGCAAGGTTGTAGACCTCTCCCGCCTGGCCGCGCGTGGCGCAGGCGATCAGTCCCTCGGCCATGTCCTCCACGTAGATCAGGTCGCGGCTCGCGATGCCGCCGTTCTCCACTGGCAGCGCCTCGTGCTTGAGCGCCTTGTAGATGAACGTGGGGGTCACGTTGCGCCACACCGTGTTGACCGTGCCGCGCCACTGGCCCGCGCCAAGCACCTCGCCGGGGCCGTAGACGTTCTGAAAGCGCGCCTTGATGACCGGAAGGCCAAAACGGGAGTGGTAGTAGTTGGCGTAGTACTCGCCGATGATCTTCGAGATCTGGTAAGGGCTGTCGAGGTGCAGGGACACGGGTGCGTCTTCCTGCGTTGCCTCCGCCCCGGCGAACGTCTTCTCCGCAACGGTGCAGCCGGCCGACGCATAGACGACTCGCCTCAGCCGCTGATGATCCTTTAGGGCCTCGAATAGCTTAAGGCTGGTTAGCGTGTTGTGCTCGTGGTCGGCGAGCGGATCGGCCATCGAGCTTTGGTTGCCGTGATAGGTCGAGAGATGAAAGACGTAGTCGAGGTCCTCTGGCAGCGACGCGAGCACCTTGTCGTCGTTAATGGATGCCTCGACGAACCGCACGGCCGGGTCATCGAGCAGGTTCTCCCGCTCCGCGGAAAGGAGGTTGTCGACCACGAGAATCTCCCGCGGCGAGGATGCGAGCAGGGCGCGCACGAGGTTCGATCCGACGAACCCGGCGCCGCCCACCACCAGGATGCGTTGTCCTCCTTCGAGCACGGCGAACGAGTGTAGTCGGCGCTGGGCAAGGCCCTAGCAGCGAACTTGCGGAACGTGACAGAGCGCGGACGCGATCCCCCTTCACTGTTCGTGACGAGCCAGCAGCGTCCCTGTCGGACGCTCCTCGCTCGGGCGCAGCCGCTAGCCGGTGAATGGCTGCTGATCGATCTCGACCCGTGTGGCAGCATTGGGTTCGCCGGCGAGGTAGTCGACGCCAGCCAGCAACGCGACCCGATACCAGAAGAGAGTTGCGTCATGCCGAAGCAGTGACCGCCCCTCGGGATGAGCGCGGGCCTCGCCGATGGAAAGGACCCGGCCTCCAACCGAATAGTAAGCGCCGAAGGTGGGGTCGTAGTAATGCCAGGCGCCGTCGTAGAATACCTCGGCGGCGATGTGGCCGGAGCCGTTCTCGTACCACAGCTGGACGCTGCGCACCGGTAGGCCGAACCGCTTGACGATCGCCGCGAATGTCAGCGCGGCATGCCCACAGATCCCGGACCCCACCTCGAGCACACCGTTCGGTGTCGGCGTGGGTCGCGTACCGGCGATCACGTTCATGTATCCGTAGCCCGGTGCGGTGACGTGGCCGACGACGTAGCTCATCGCCGCGTGGGCGACTAGCGCCTCGCGGGAGGGGGCCGCGTCGGTCGAGCGGAGCACGAGTTGGCTATACGCCACTTCGCGCCGAACCTGCTCGACAGCACGCTCGAGCGCCGACGGGATGGCGCTCGCACGGGCCCGGAGCAGTGCGGCCTGTCGCACCGCGTCGTCGCGCTCGGCCGTTCGCGTATCCAAAGTCCGCTCGAGGTCGACCGCGCGCCGGTCTAGCGCCACGGCTCGGGACCGCTGGGCAGCGAGACGCCGTCGCAGCGTCCTCATTCGGACACGTAGCCGATCGACGGACGATCCCGAGCTCGAAGCGGATGGGGCGTCGCGGGCGGTGGCTCTTTGCGCGACCGATGGTGCAACCGCGAACACGTCGTGGGGAAGTAGCAGCACAAAGACGGCTGTGGTCGCTACAGCGAGGTAAGTTCGAGTGCGCATCGGAGATCCTCCTCGAGAGCGTGATTGCTCGGATGTCGACGAACCTACGGGACTGCGGCGCTGGGCACCAAGGCATCGCTAACTGGCAGTGGCGCGCACTCGCAGGCGCCGAACGATTCCCGCCCCGGTCCAGATTCAGGTCCGGGTGGGCGCCGGGCCCGCTGAGCTCGGTCGCTGCCGCCGAGCCGACACTCCCGCTCCCGAGTTCACGAAGCACAGGCGCTTGTCCGTGGCGCCGGGGTTGCTCCCGGCAGCGGTCCGAGCGCGCGGCGCCCTCCTTCGCCCCGTCGATCGCAGTGAGGATTGTGCCCAAGCTACGGCAGGACAGGCACGCAGATGACCGCGGCGTGCCACCGGCCGGACCCGCGAGCGCACCGACCCGATTGCCCCAGGTTTGCGCAGCCGGCCGAGCGGCCGGCTCCGGCCACCCCCCTGCGCGGGACGGCCCATCAGTGGCATGAACATCGAGGGACAACCATTCGTAACCGTTGGCCAGTCACACGGTGTACGCACCTGCCGCAGTTGCTCCCAATGATCTCGACCGGACGTTCGGGCAGGGCGGGAAGGAAAAGACGTCCCTAGCTGCCCGCTGGCCGCTACCTCCTCTACAGCCGTGCGACGGACAACCGCGGGTGGGCGCGCGCGCCGCATTAGGCCTCGCGAGCGCAACCGCATCGCCTTCACCGTCCGCCGCCGCTGATCAGCCGGACTTCTGCGTCGAGGTCTCCATCTCCTCGACCTTCAGGTGCGTGAACGTCTGGGTAACGCCGTTCTCCCTGTAGTAGTCGATCGCGTTGCGCACACCCTCGTCCAGCGGCGTCTTCGGCTCCCAGCCGAAGTCCTCGCGGATGCGTGAAGGGTCGAGCAGGATCGTGTAGGCGTCGTCCTCGCCCTTGGGGCGCACCTCCACCTCTTCGTCCAGCTCCACCTCGGGCAGCGCCGCGATCGTCGCGTCGAAGAGCTCCTTGATCGAGAAGTCCGAGCCCGATGAGGCGTGGTAGGTGCCGTGGCCCGTCCCGTCCACCACAGCCTGCCAAACCACGTCGATCAGGTCGTCGACGTAGATGAAGTCGCGGCGCGTGTCCATCACGAACACGCCCTTGCCCTCGGTGAGCCGGTGGAAGAAGGTCGGCAACGGGCCGGAGATGTTGCGCGGCCCGTAGGCGTTGGCCAAGCGCAGCGACACGAAGTCGAGGCCGGACATCTCGATGTACTGCTCGCCCGCGGTCTTGGAGATCGCGTAGCTCGAATCGGGCCGGATCGGATGTGACAGCGACACCGGCTGCTCCTCGGGAGTCGTGCCGTAACACAGCGCCGTCTGGAAGTAGAGAATGCGATCGACGCCTGCCGCCTGCGCCGCCCTTACGACGTTGGCCGTGCCCAGGGCGTTCGTGCGCACGTCCTCGCCCCACGCCTCCGGGTCCTTATAGGAGGCCGCGGCGTGAACCACGACGTCTGGCGAGAAGCCCTCGAAGGCTTGGTCGACCGCACCGCCGTCCTCGATCGTCGCCTCGACGATCGTCAGGCCGTCCCGCTCTGAGAGGTTGTCGCGGCGGCCCGTCGCGTAGTTGTCGATTACGAGGACCTGGTGGCCCTCATCCAACAGCCGATCGGCTAGATGGGAGCCGATGAACCCGGCTCCCCCGGTGATCAGGACTTTCATTGGTGGTTCCTTTCTGGGTCAGAAGATCCTTGAACGACTGCTCGCGGTCGTGGAACGCGCGCTGCCACAGCTCGAGGCAGAGCAGCCCCCAGGTCTGGCGCCCGAAGCGGTTCTCGCGCTCCAGCCCGGCGAGCACCTTGCCGTTGTCGAAGATGTCGCGTCCGCGCGCGCGCTCGCCGGCGAACACGTCGGTCACGAACTCCCGGGCGGGTCCGCGCATCCACTCCTGGAGCGGCACCGGAAAGCCCATCTTGTCCGTTCGGTTGGCGATCGACTCCGGCACCATCGAGCGCGTCGCGCGCTTGTAGACGTGCTTCATGTTGCCGTCGCTGAACTTGACGTCGGCCGGGATCGTGGCCGCCAGCTCCACGAGCTCGTGATCGAGCAGCGGCACCCGCGACTCGAGACCATGGGCCATGCTCACGCGGTCCTCGACCTGGAGCAGCGCCGGTAGGAGGGTCTTGAAGTCGAAGTGGGTCATCTTGTCGAAGTAGGACTCATGACCGACGTTGTCGCCGTTGAAGATCGTCTTGAACGTCTCGAACGGGGAGTAGTCCCCGAGGGCGTCGAAGTCGACCTCCCCGCTCAGCTGCGGCGCGCGGTTGATCAGCCGGAAGTAGCGGGCGTCCAGGTCCTCGAACAGGCCGTCCCGCCAGAACTCCTTCATCAGCGGCTTGTAGTTCTGCAGCGCGACCAGGTTGGGGATGATCGACTCGTAGGTGACAACGAAGTTGCCGCCTTGGGTGGTCCCGTCGATGGCAGCCTTGATGCACTGCTCGAAGTAGGCGATCAGGTAGCGGGTGTACCCACCGAAGATCTCGTCGCCGCCCTGACCTCCGAGAATGACCTTCGCCTCTCGGCTCGCAGCCTGCGAGACCATGTACTGCGGGAACGATCCCGGCCCGGCCGCCGGGTAGTCCATGTGGTAGACGACGTCCTCGATCGTGCCGAGGAAGTCGTCGACGCCGATCTCGACCTCGCGCAGATCGAGGTCCCGCCATTCGGCGAGATCACGCGCGTAGGCGCTTTCGTCGTACCGGTCGTCCTCCGGAAACAGCCCCGTGAAGGCCTTCATCCGCTCGCTCGAGCTTCCGCTCGCAAGGGAGGCCACGGTGCTCGAGTCGAGCCCTCCACTGAGGTACGCGGCGACGGGCACGTCGGAGCGCAGGTGCAGATTCACCGATTCGGCCAGCAGGCTCTCGATGCGCTCCTCGTAGTACTTCGCGGTGTGGTCGAAGTCGAGGTCGTAGTAGACCTCCCAGTAGCGACTCGGCTGAGCGATGCCGCCGCGCACCCGGAGGAAGTGGCCGGGCAGGAGCTCCCGGACTCCCTTGAAGAGCGTCTTCCCCGCGAGGCAGAACTGGAAGGCCAGGTAGTCCTTCAGCCCCTCGAGGTCGGTCTCGATGGCCGGAAGAAACGGCAGGAGCGCCTTCGGCTCGGACGCGAAGTAGAGGACGTCGCCGACCTGGGCGTAATAGAAGGGCTTGATGCCGAAGCGGTCGCGCACGCAGAGCAGCTCCTGCTCGGCTTCGTCCCACACCGCGTAGGCGAACATGCCTCGCAGATGCCCGAGTGCTTCCGCTCCCCAACGGTCGTGCGCGCGCATGACGACCTCGGTGTCGGTGCCGGAGCGCCACGAGCCTCCCAGCTCCGCCCGCAGCTCGGGGTAGTTGTAGACCTCGCCGTTGTAGGTCAGCCATCGGCCCGCCTCGTCGCGCATCGGCTGGTGTCCTGCGGGACTGGGGTCGATGATGCTCAGCCGCCGGTGGCCGAAGCCCACGTGGCCGCGCTCATGCGCCCAGGTTCCGGCATCGTCGGGACCCCGGTGGGCGATGAGGTCGTTCATCACCTCCAGCCGGGCAGGCAGGTCGGGGATGGGCTCCCCGCGCAGGTTGATGGCTCCGCAGATTCCGCACATGGCTGAGTCGCTCACCGGCCGAGGTCGCCCGGAGAGCAATCCGTGAGGGTACAACCCGCGCCAGAGATCGAAGTTTCCTGCAGCCCTGGCTTCTCTAGCATCCCGCCATCGGCGCCGCGCGCCGGCGGCTGATCCATCGCGGCCACGCGCGCCGCTGCCGTGATCAGCAGAAATGGAGACTCTCCTCGCCTTCATCTGGGCGCCCTTGGTGCTCTACGGCCTCTCGGTCGGTCTCGCGCTGCTCGCCGAACGGGTGCTCCGGCTGGAGCTGCCCAACGCGCTCCTCGGCCCGGTGGGGCTCGCCGTCCTGATCTCGCTCGTCATCCCCGTGTATCGACTGGGTGGAGGATCCGGAGTGGTCCTGGCGATCACCCTGCCGTGCGTCGTGCTCGGAGTGGTCCTGGCTCGCCGGTCGCTGCCGGCCCGGCTCAATCCAGGCTCGCCGGGTCTTGCCGCGCTGGCCGCCTACGCGCTCTACATGGCTCCTGTGGCGCTCACCGGAGAGTGGACTTGGCCCGGCTACAACTTCGTCAACGACACGGCGCCGAACTTCATCTACGCCGATCTCCTGTCACGCCAGGGAATGACCCTCCCCGCGGCCATCGACTCGACGACGGCCGTGATCCAAGCAGCGCCGATCAACCTCGGATATCCAGTGGGAGCTCACGGTCTCCTGGCCACGGTGCAGCCTCTGACGGGCGCGGACCTCCCGGCCGTCTATCACCCGATCATCGCGGCGATCGCCGGCCTGGCGGCGATGGCCATGGCCCAGCTCGCCCGGCGGGCGGGATTGGCGCCGCTCCCCGCGGCGGTCGCCGGGGTGCTGCCGGTCGGCGCGGTCCTGCTCTACCGCTACGGACTGCACGGCTCGATCAAGGAGGAGCTCGTGGTC
>CAWGWC010000010.1:0-34152 GCA_963826165.1 uncultured Thermoleophilaceae bacterium
GCCGTCGCCGGCGGGTGAGCTATCCCTGGCCGCCACGCAGCTCCGATGCCCGCCCGTCGACCACGGCGAACACGCGTAGCCGGTCGGGACCACCGCGGGCCTCGCCGGCATCGACGCCGGTGAACTCGAAGCCGGCGAGCGCGACCCCCGGTCCGTACTGCGCGGCCAGATCCTCGCGCGGACCCGTGAGGGTGCCCGCTTGGATGAGCCGGTCGCCGCTGAACAGGAGCACCCGCTCTGCGGCCTGTCCGTGCGCCGCGTCCGTGGCCCACCCGGCCACGCTGACCGTGTCTCCGTCGGCCTTCACGCTGTCTATGTAGCCGTCCGCCGCTCCCTCCTCCACCGGGATCTCGCGCTCTCCCACGCCCACCAGGACCTCGCCTCCGTCCACTCGCTCGATCCGAGCAGCCAGGCTCTCGGCCCGGCCCACGTGGACCAGCCGGGTGGCGGCTCCGGAGCCCGAGACAGCGAACGCCTCGACCCGGTTGGCTCCCTCGCGGAAGACCCCGGGGGGCACGATCACGCCCATGCGCACGTCGGCTCCGGCCCGATAGCTCCGAGTGACCGCCGCCAGGCGGCCGTTCACCGCCACCGCAACCTCCTCACCGCCGCGTGCCGGACCCGTAAGGACACCGGTGACGAAGGCGGGGACGCCGCTGCTGTCCGGG
This sequence comes from uncultured Thermoleophilaceae bacterium, assembly GCA_963826165.1. Taxonomy (GTDB): domain Bacteria; phylum Actinomycetota; class Thermoleophilia; order Solirubrobacterales; family Thermoleophilaceae; genus JACVRW01. Next base: position 669 of record CAWGWC010000010.1, read on the forward strand.
CTGAAGGCCCCGTAACCCTCCCGGAAGTCGAAGTCCACGCCGAAGGCCGAGTCCGAGGCCGTGGACACGGGAAGCTCGGCCACCCGCTGCCCGACCAGCTCGCGCCGCGCGGGCGGGGCGAATACACCCACGAAGCCGTTGCCCGCACCGAAGAGCCCGATACGCCGCCGCACCTCGAGGTCGCGTTGCCGCGTGAACTCGCTGAAGGTCGTGGTCACGTCGTCGCCGCTGAAGGTGCGCACCTCGATCTGCTCGCCCGCGGAGCCCCTGCGCGGCAACGGCCGCCCGTCCACGCCCTCGCCCGGGCCGGCCTCCAGGAGCTCGGCGATCGTCGGCAGGACATCGATCGTGAGGGCGGGCCCGTCGTCCACTCGGCCCCTCGTCTGACCGGGCTCCTTGACGAACAGGGGGACGTTGGCGATCTCGGCCAGGCTGCCGGCGTCAGCCGCGCGGCGACCCTGACCCGCGCGAAAACCGATGCCGTGGTCGGCGGTCACCACGAGGAGCGACCGGTCGAGGCTGCCGGTCTCGCGCATGCGCTCGAGGAGCCTGCCGATCTGACGGTCCGCGTAGCCCAGCTGAAGCAGGTAACGCTGATAGGCCTGGGTCGGGAGCTCGGCGTCGGCACTCCACTCGTCCCCGCTGACCCCCGGGATGTCCGGCCCGCTGACCGGATAGGTCTGGCCCGAGGGCAGGTACTCCCAGGGCGAGTGCGGCAGGGCGATGTGGATGAAGTCGAGCGTCGGCCGGTCAGCGGGGCGCCCGAGCTGCGAGAGAAAGCGATCGAACTGGCCGGCCCGGTTCTCGAGGCCGCCCTCCGGAATGTCGGCGGCCGTCCCGGCGGCGCTGTCGCCGTCATCCTCACGAAAACCGGCGAAGTTCTGATCCACCGCCGGAAGCCGGTCCTCGACTCCCTCCGGCAGCACCAGATAGGCCGACACGACGCTCAGGTCGTCGAACAGGCCCCGCAGGCGGGTGTCGGTGGCGCCCGTCTCCTCGCCCCCGCACAGCCGCTCGGGGCAGAGATCGGTGGCCGGCTCGCTCACGTTCAGCCCATAGCGGTCGCCCAGCATCGTGAACAGGTTGTCCGGGTGATCGGCGGCGATCGGGAGCTGGTCCCCGGCAGGACGCCGCCCGCTGAGCAGCGCCGGCACCGCCTCCGGGGTCTCGTCGGCCACCGTGGTCGCGTTCCGGTACCAGGTGGAGCCTCGTGCCAGCCTCGCGAAGTTCGGGTAGCGGCTGGCGTCGATTCGCCCGTCCCGCCCGGTAAGGGAGGCTCCGGAGAACTCGTCGAACAGCACCACCACCACCGGTATCGGGTTGCCGACCGCCGAGGACTCCGCTCCTTCGGCGTCCTTCGAGAGCACCAGGTCGGAAACCGGCGAGACGAACAGGAAGTTGAGCAGGAACAGCGCGGGCGCGAGTGCCAGCACAGACATGAGCGCCGGCACGAAGCGCGTGCCCGCGTACAGAAGCGCGCCGGTCACCCCGATCGCCACGGACAGCAGGGTGAGGACGAGCGTCGAGCCGATCCCGAGCTCCTCCAGCAGCTGGAGCGCGATCACCGCCATCAGGCTTGCCACGAAGAACAGGTGCAACCCCCGCCGCACGCTCTCCCATCGAAACAGCAGCGCCTCGAGCGCCAGCAGCAACGTCGGCGGAACGAGCGTCACCGCCAGAGCCAGCAGCACGATGTCCAAGCTGGTGTTGCCGCGGGCGACGAAGAACTCGGGGCTGTCCTCCAGTACGGCGAACAACGGCCGCGCCAGGGCCAGCGCCCACAGCGCGGTGAGATGCAGCCACGCCACGAGCAGCTGCCGCCCTGCGCCCGCTGTCCGTCGCTCCTCGGTCACCGAGGCAGCTTGAGCTCCGAGGCGCCCTCTCCGGCGAGCGCCACCGCCACGAGCTGACCCGACCTCACGGCCTCGCTCCCCCCTGAGACCCCGGTGAAGCGAAAGCCCGACTTGGCCACGCCGAGGCTCTCGAACTCCTTGGCCACGTCGGCTCTGACCACCGACGGAGCGGTGGCCTCGACCAGGCGCCCGTCCTCGAACAGCAGGACGCGGTCGGCCGCGCGGCGATGCCGGGCGTCGGTGGCCCATCCGCTGATCGTGGCCGTGTCGTCCGCGGAGGAGGCATCCAGCCACCCGTCCGCTGCTCCCGGGCTCACCGGGATGCGGTCTCCGCCGATCACCATCACGAGGTCTTCCCCGTCGCGCACCAACGAGGCGTCCTCTCCTCCGGTGCTGCCGACGCGCGCGAGGCGTAGCGTGGCGCCGCCGCCGGTCACGGCGAGCGCATCGACCCGGTTGGCGCCGGTCCGAAGCGCCCGCGGCGAGATCATCGCCCCGACGCGGATGTCCGGCCCGTCGCGAAAGCTCTTCGTAACCGCGGCGATGCGGCCGTTGACCGCGATCGCCATCAGCTCGCCGGCCTCGGCCGCTCCGGTCACGCGTCCCGTCACGAACGCAGGGACGCTCGGGGAAGCGGACGAGAACGCCGCGAACCCGCTGCGGAAGTCGAGCTCCACCCGGAAGTCCGGCCTTGCACCGGCCGGAACGGAACGGACACGCTCGCCGACCAGCCCCGCCCTGGGCGCAGAGGCGAATACTCCATCGAAGCCATCGCCCGGAAACAGCCGCAGGCGGCGCGCCACCTCGGCGTCGCGCCGGCGCACGAAGTCGCCGAACGACAGCTCGACGGGATTGCCGGTGTAGGAGCTGACCCTGACCCGGTCCTCGCTCCCACCCGCCCGTCCCAGCGGACGCCCGTCCACCTCGCCGCCAAGCCGTATGCCGACGGCTTGCGCGACGGTCGGCAGGAGGTCGATCGTCCGCGCATGGCCTTTGTCCACGCGGCCGGATTCCTGGCCCGGCTGCTTGACGAAGAGCGGGACGTTGGCGATGTCGGGGGCGTTGCCGGGCACGACCACCCGCCGGTTGAGGTCGGCCCGGAAGCTGATGCCGTGGTCGGCGGTCACGACGATCAGCGAGCGGTCGTAGAGGCCTTCGGCGCGCAATCGGTCGATCAGGCGTCCGAGCAGCCTGTCCACATAGCCCAGCTGGAGGAGGTAGCGCTGATAGCCCTGGCGGCTCAGCCAGGGATCCGGTGACCAGTGTTCGCTGGACAGGCCGGGTGGGTCGGGACCGGCCACGTCGTACGACTGGCCCGAGGGCAGGTACTGCCAGGGGAAATGCGGAAGAGCGAGGTGCAGGAAGTTGAGCTGTGGCTTGGACGCGGCTCCGTCGATGCCCCGCATGTACTGCGCGAACTGACCCGGGCGATCCTCGAGTCCGGCGGCCGGGATGCCCGCGCTCTCGGGAGCATCGTCGCGCCCGCCTTCACGGAAGCCGGCGAAGGTCCGGTCCACCTCCGGCAGGCCGTCCTCGAGATCGGCCGGCAGCAACTGGTACGCCGAGACCACGCTCAGGTCGTCGGCCAGGGCACGCAGCCGGCTGCGCAGGGACGGTCGCGCCTGCGAGCACAGGCGCTCGGGACACAGGTCGGTGGCGGGCTCGACGACGTTGAGCGAGTGGCTGTCCTCGAGCGCCGTGAACAGATTCACCGGATGGTCCGACGCGATCGGCAGCTTGCCCTCGACGGGGCGCTGGCCCGAGAGCAGCGCGGGCACGGCCGCGGTGGTCTCGTCGGCGACGGTCGTTGCGTTCGGGTACCAGGTCGAGTTCCCGGAGAACGCCGCGAGGTTGGGAAAGCGCGACGAATCCACCTTCCCGCTCGCATCCGCGAGGGAGGCGCCCGACAACTCGTCGAAGACCACGAAGACCACCGGGGTGGAGCTGCGGCTCTCGCCCGCGCCCGCCGCCTCCACGTCCTCGGGCAGCACGAGGTCGGACACGGGCGACAGCAGCAGGAAGTACGCGACCAGGAGGGCCGGTACGGGCGACAACACCGTGAGCACGGCCGGTGCGAAGCGGGTGCGGGCGTAGGCCCACGCGCCCGCCGCGCCGATCCCCAGCGCGGCCGCGATCAGCAGCAGGGCCGGCCCGCCGGCCAGGCCGTCGAGGGCCTGCAGCACGATCGCGGCGACCAGAACGGCGATGAACACCAGGTGGAGCGCGCGGCGAGCGGCGCGCAGCGGGATCAGCACGGCCTCGCACAGCACCAGCAGGGTGGGCGGGACGAAGGCCGCGCCCAGAGCGAGGAGAACGATGTCGAGGGTGGTGTTGCCGCGCGCGACGAAGAACGCCGGACTGTCCTCGAGCACCTGGAACAGAGGGCGGGCGAAGGCGAACATCCACAGTACGGCCAGATGCAGCCAGGCGACGGCCAGCTCGCGGATGATCGCGCGCTTGGGGGAACTCGATTCTGCCGGCGCCCCAGTCCCCGCGGCGCCGGGCGGGGTCAAAGCAGACCTCCCACGCCGCGGCGATGCTATTCGCGCGGGGTCGAAAACGAAGCCTCGGGGGTAGTCTGGCGCCGTGCGCGCGCCGGGCATCTCTACCCGCCGGTCAAGCGGCCTGCGGGCGCGGCTGGCCGACCTGACCCGATCCGACACCGGCCGGGCGGCCGGCCTGGGCGCCGCCGTGATCGCTCAGAACGTTCTGGCGCTCGTCTTCACGGTCATCTTCGCGCGCATCCTCGGCGCCACCGGCTACGGCTCGCTGGCGGTACTGGTGTCGGCCTACATCATCCTGATGGTCCCTGGCTCGGCGCTGCAGATCGCCGTGGCCCGAGAGGTGAGCGGAGAGCTCGCCGAGGGCGTCCCGAACGTGGGCGCCGGCGTGCGCAGCTGGCTGGTGCGGCTGGCCATCGCCACCGTGGTGGTGGCCCTGGCCGCCATTCCGCTGCGTTCGGTGATCGGCGCGATCATCAACGTCGACGACGTGTGGGGCGCCGCCGCGGTCCCGCTCACGGCCATGTTGTGGGTGATCGTGTGCGTCGAGCGCGGCGTGCTGCAGGGTTTCCAGCGCTACCGCGCCGTCGCCTTCTCGATCGTCGGCGAGGCCACGTCGCGGATCATCTTCGGTCTGCTGCTGGTGGGCGTGGGGCTCGACGTGACCGGCGCCTTCCTGGGCGCCGCCCTCGCATTCGCGGCCATGGCACTCGTTCTGCTCGTGCCGCTCGGCCGCGAGCTGCCTCCCGCCGACCCCGAGTCGGCCGCCGAATCCCCGCTGCGCGAGCTGCTCGTGGGCGCGCGGGCCCCGGTGATCGCTCTGACCCTGCTGCTGGCCATCCAAGAGCTCCACGTGATCGTGGTCAAGCACGAGGTGTCGGGCGACGCCGCCGGCTCCTACGCGGTGGCCGCCGTGGCCGCGAAGGCGATCATCTGGATCGCAGTGGGTCTCGGCATGTACCTCGTCCCGGAGGCGGCGCGCCGCGTGAAGACCGGCGAGGACGCGCGCTCCATCCTGGTCCGCTGCCTGGGCCTGATCGTGGCCGGCGGAGTTCCCATGGTGCTGATCTACGTCGCGGCGGGCAAGCCCCTGCTCGAGGCGGTCTTCGGTGAGGACCTGACGCTGGCGTCCGACGCGCTGCCCTGGCTCGGCCTGGCGATGGTTCTCCTCGCCTGCACCTACCTGGCCGTGCAGTATCTGCTGGCGCTGCACCAGTACCGCTTCATCTGGATCCTGGCCGCGGGCGTGGTGGCGGAGGTGCTGGCCCTGGTGGCGGTGGGCGACGATCTGACCCGCGTGGCCATGGCCCTGCTGGCGGTGCAGGCCGTGTGCGCCGCCGTGGTGCTGTTCCTGGCGCTGGGACGACCTGCTCCCGCCGGCTCCGTTGCCGCGGCGATCGCCGAGCCGACGACGTGAGAGCGCCCTTTCCGCCCCCCGAGCTTGCGAACCGCGTGTGCTCGCTCGACGGCAGCGACGAGCCCTACGTGATCTACGACCAGCACGGCGCGGAGGCACGCCGCGCGCTGCTGAGCCTGCTGCCCGACGACTGGTCGTTCGAGGGCCGGCGAGTGCTGGACTTCGGCTGCGGTGCCGGGCGCACTCTTCGTCACTTCCTCGACGAGGCCGGGCAGGGCGAGCTGTGGGGAGCCGACCTCGACTCCCGCAGCATCGAGTGGCTCGACCGGACGCTCTGCCCCCCGCTGCATGTCCGGGTGTCGGGAGAGGCGCCGCCGCTGGGCCTCGAGCCGGCTAGCTTCGACCTGATCTGGGCCCTGTCGGTGTTCACGCACCTCACCGACTCGTCGATTCCCTGGCTGCTCGAGCTGCACCGGCTGCTGAAGCCGGAGGGGCTGCTGATCGCCACGTACATGGGCCGCTGGACGTCCGAGGAGCTGATCGGCGAGCCCTGGGACGAGGACCGCGTGGGCATGAACGCGTTGCGCCACGACCAGGACTGGGAGATCGGCGGCCCAATGGTCCTCATGTCCGACTGGTGGGTGAGCGCCCACTGGGGCCGGCTCTTCGACATCGTGCACGTCGAGCCGATGATTCACGGTCAGAGCTGGGCGCTGCTGCGCAAGCGCGACGTCGAGCTGACGGTGGAGGAGGTCGAGCGACCCGAGGCGGGCGAGCCCCGCGAGTTCACCGCCGTGCGCCACAACCTGCTCCAGCTGCGCCGCGACCACGCCGCGGAGCTCGTCCGGCTACGCAGCTTCTACGAGTCGTCTCGCAGCTGGCAGCTGACCGCGCCGCTGCGCGCGGGCCTGGAGGCGGCGCGCTCCTTCAGGCGACGCCGGTCGAACTGATCCGGGCGGGGTCAGACACGCAGGCGCCGTCGCAGCCGGCGCGCGGGCTCGGCCCAGCGCGAGGCGCGGAACGCGTCACGTGCGCGTGACCTGGCCATGGCCGACAGCGAGATGTCCGCCGTCAGCGCCGCGATCTCGTAGCGCTGCACCCTGAGATTCGTCTGCAGCGCCGCAAGCTCACGGTGCTCTCGGGGGTCGATGTGCTGGAGGTGCTCCGCCGTGAACCGGCCCTCGCGCTTCCTCAGGACGATGTGACTGTGGGCCGCGGGCGCCGACCCGTTTTCGCCGGGTGCCGGGCGAGCCACCTCCAGCACCTCGAAGGCGCGCCCCCAGTGCTCGCGCAGCCACCACTCCGAATGCAGGACATCGGCATCCGGGCCCCTCCAATGGCCGACGATCGTCATGCCCACCTCGTCCTCTCGGTAGGGCTCCCGGACGCGCGCCTCCCACATGCCCGCTCCCAGGAAGCTCGCGATCAGGAGACCGTCGTCGGCCAGGATCCGGTGCAGCTCGAGCAGCCAGTCCGCCCACAGGTCGCCGATGTGCGTGAACACAGAGGTGGCCCAGACGAGATCCATCGTCGCGTCCGGCAGGTCGAGCGGCGGGGTGTAGCCGTTCTGGAAGCAGCGCAGCGGCGGGCTCAGGTTGGCCTCGATCCATTCGATGCTCGGGCCGTCGATGTCACAGCCCCAGAGCTCAGCGCGGCCGGCCTCGTCCAAGAAATGACGCAGCACCCGCGCGGAGCCACAGCCGAAGTCGAGCACCCGCTTGCCCTCGAAGCTCCAGTCCGCGGGCAGGAGCTCCTCGATGCGGCCGCGGACCGCGGCGCCCTCGTTGAGATACGCAGCAAGGGTGCCTGCGCCGATGCCAGGTCCCACACGCGCGGCCAGCTCTACCGGCGGCAGCGGTGTGCTCACGTCCACACCCTCCACGGCGCCTCGCCGCGTCCCCACAGGTCGTTGAGCAGCGCGGCGTCCTTGTAGGTATCCATGCAGTCCCAGAAGCCCTCGTGGCGGAAGGCATGGAGCTGGCCGTCGGCGGCCAGCTGCTCCAGCGGCTCGCGTTCGAGCACGGAGTCGGCGTCCAGATACTCGAGCGCCTCGGCCTCGAAGCAGAAGAAGCCACCGTTCACCCAGCCGGCCGCCCGCGGCTTCTCCCGGAAGCCACGCACCCGGTCGTCGCCGTTGAGCTCGGCCACGCCGAACGGAAGGTGGGGCCGCACCACCGTCATCGTGGCCAGTCCGCCGTGAGCACGGTGGAAGCGGCGCAGGCGCTGGAGGTCGATGTCGGCCACGCCGTCGGCGTAGGTGGCGCAGAACGAACGTCCCTCGAGCATCGCTCCCGCTTGCCGGATGCGTCCCCCCGTCGGGGTGTCGAGGCCGGTGTCCATGCAGGTGACGGTCACGCCGCGCGGCCACTCGTGCGAGTCGACCGCCGCCTCGATCAGCTCGCCCTTGAAGCCGGTGCAGAGGATGAAGCTCTCGAGTCCCTGGGCGGCGTAGATCCGGATCACGTGCCAGAGGATCGGCTCTCCACCGATCTCCACCAGGGGCTTGGGGATCGAGGGGCTCTGCTCCTGCAGGCGGGTTCCACGCCCCCCGCAGAGGATCACCACGTCGGCCAGGTCCGGCATCAGGGGCCGACGTATAGCATCGCCGGTCGCTCACCGATGTCATTCCACGCGACCAAGGGCAGGCGCGGCCTCGGCTCCCTGCGCCGTTGGGGCCGGATCGGGCGGTCGGCCAGCCGGCCTGATCCCACACCGCCCGAGAGCTTCACCCCGGGGGCCTACGACTCGTGGCTCGAACAGTTCCGCGATCTGCTGGAACCCCTCGACGACGCCTGCGCGGGCGGTGGGCCGGAGACGCTCGAGCTCTTCCGCGAGCTCGACGACGACCTCTGGGCGCTGCTGCTGACCCAGGAGTACGAGGTCTTCCCGAACATCCGCCGGGTGCTTCCGGACGTGCCGGAGCCGGGGCTGCAGCAGATCTGGAACGGGGCCAGCGGGGCCGCGCTGGCCAGCCAGAGCAGCGCGTTCTACACGAAGCTGCTCGCCCGCTTCGGGCAGCACTCGACCCGCCTGCTGCACAGCGCGCGCGTGCTCGACTTCGGCTGCGGATGGGGTCGGCTGACTCGCTTTCTCGGCCGCGACGTCGCGCCCGGAAACCTCTACGGGTGCGACCCGTCGGAGCCGATCCTCGAGCTCTGCCGGGAGCACGGCGTGCCGGCCCGATTCGGTCGCACCGACTTCCTCCCCGAGCGCCTGCCTTTCGACGGGCCCTTCGACCTGGTCTTCTCCTTCTCGGTCTTCACCCACATCTCCGAGGCCGCCCACGACAGCTGCCTTCGAGCGCTCCACGCGGCCATGGCGCCCGGCGGCGTCCTCGTGGTGACCGTGCGGCCGCCGGAATACCTCAGCCTCTCGCCGGCGATGCACGCGACCCTGGCGTCGCTCGGACCCGGCTACCTGGCCGAGCTGCGCAAGCCGCGCTACCTCTTTGTCCCCCATCCGGTGGACAAGCATCCTCAGTACGACGGCGGCGAGATGACCTACGGCGAGGCGGTCATCACGCTCCCATACATACGCGAGCGCTGGTCGGACATGTTCGAGCTGCTGGAGGTCGACCTGCTCGTCGGAGACCTACACCAAATGATGATCACCCTCAGGCGGCGCTGAGCACTACACTGCCGGACCCCGTGGAACAGCTCAGCCTGAAAATCGATCCGTACGCCAACGATCCCGGCCACTGGGGCGCGTCCCTGGTGAACGTCGCCGAAGTGATGATTCCCTGCCTGGATGTCGTCTCGGCGCGGTCCATCGTGGAGGTGGGCGCCTACGCGGGTGACCTCACCGGGCTGTTGCTGCAGTGGGCGAAGGGCGCGAACGCACAGGTGAGCGCCGTCGACCCCTTCCCACAGAAGGAGCTCGTCCAGCTGAGCGAGGAGAACGCCGAGCTCGACCTGGTTCGCGAGACGAGCCTCGAGGCGCTCAAGCACATCGCCATGCCCGACGTGATGATCATCGACGGCGATCACAACTACTGGACCGTCTCCCAGGAGCTCGAGCTGATCGCCGCGAGGGCCGAGGGAGCAGAGCTCCCCCTGCTCATGTTCCACGACGTGTGCTGGCCGCACGCCCGCCGCGACGACTACTACGACCCTGAGCTGATTCCCCAGGAGTACCGCCAGCCGTATGAGGAGGGCGCGGGGTTGTTCCCGGGAATCGAAGGCGTGCGCGAAGGCGGTCTCCCCTACCGCTCGCCCGCGGCGCGCGAGGGCGGCCCCCGCAACGGCGTGCTGACCGCGGTGGAGGACTTCGTGGAGGCCCGCGAGGGCCTGCAGCTGGCGGTCGTCCCCGCGTTCTACGGGCTCGGCGTGGTCTGGCACGTGGACGCGCCCTGGGCGGCCGCGGTGGCCGAGACGCTCGAGCCGTACGACCGCAACCCGATGCTCGAGCGTCTCGAGAGCAACCGCGTGGCCCACCTCGCCACCTCCATGCTCCAGATGTCGGAGCTGGGCAAGGAGCGCGCACGCATCCAGCGGCAGCGCCTGCTGCTGCAGCGCCTGCTCGACTCGAGCGCCTTCTCGGTGGCCGAGCGCCTGTCGCGGCTGCGGCTGAAGCTGGGCATCGGCAGCCACCAGTCGGAGATCTCGAAGGAAGACGTGCGCCGGATCCTGTCCGACTACTGAGCCTGACGCGAGGTTCTTGCGGCTCAGCCCTCGGGGGAACTCTGAGAAGAATGGCGGAGCCACCTGGCACGCCAACCCTCAACCTGCCCGATCGCGGCTGGATGCGTCGTCGAACTCGGCCGGGTCTCCACGCGCCTCCACGGCGTACCTGTCCGCCTCCCAGGCTCACCCCGGTGGTGGATCTGAGCGTGGGCGCGGCGAGGGAGAGAACCTCCGCCACCCCAGACGTTTCCGAGCCTTTGACCGTGATCGCAAGCGCCAGCTTACGACGGGGTGCCGTGTTGATCGCGACCACATCAATTCCTCCGTCCTGCGGTCGTCGGAAGGCGGCGAGAGACAGCCTAGGCGGGCGCTGGGAAGCGGATACCTCGGCCAAGCGGCTACCGACCAAGTGACGAAATAGGAGAAGCGCGTACCACTCGGGCATGGCCCGGAGCCGGCCGCGCCGGTACGCCTCTCCGCTCGCAGCGCAGATCGGTGCGTAGCTCCGGCAGTCGTCGATAAGGGTGTGGAAATTCACGCCCACGACGTCCGCGTGTGCCATTGCGAGCATGTAGCGGAGTGCCCACAGCGCGGCCGCAAACGTGTCGCTGAGCCCAGCCTTCCCGCGGCACCCGACGTTGTTCGTCTCGCCCATCCGTACCTTGAGGCCGTACCTTCTCCCGATCCTCGCAAAGCGAGCAACCGTCCGCGTGTCCTCGGCCGCCTGCGCCGGGCTAAGAAGATCTTCGACGTCCGGAGTCGGGGGGAAGCAGACATTGAGTGGGTAGTAGTGCGGAGTCAACAACGCCGGCCTCTCGTCACGGGCGAATGCCGCCAGCCAACGGAAGCCGTCAGCAGGCACGACGTTGTCCGGCCCGGCTATGCGCACGCCCGGTGCCGCGGCAGAGATCGCCCGCCGGTAGGCCCGGACCTCGCGCCGGTAGTCGGTAAACCACCAGCCCGCGGGCCGCAGGCCGAGGAACGGGTAGGCATTCGGCTCATTGCCGATCTCGATCGCGATCAGAGCCGGTCCCAGGCGCTCGGCGGCGGCCGCGGCCGCCCTTGCCGCGGCTGCGGGGTCATAACGCCCCAGCGTCACCGCGAGCCGGATTCGCCAGCCGGTGCGGACCGCGAGAGTTCGAAGCCGGTCGAGATCGTCGGGGGTGATCGCGGTGGTGGCGCCCGGTGGGAGTGCACCGGTCTCCGAAAAGGCCGTACTGCTGTCCACGCTGCCGCCCCCAAAGCGAAGCGTTCCCGGTCCGAGCGACCGGAGGAGGGCCACGAGGTTCCCTTGTGCGGCATTTCGTGCCACCTGCGGAAGAGCCTCGGCCTCGAAGGAGAGGCCGAGGAAGCGTTCGTCGACGACCGGTCCTGTGCGCGCGGGATCGATCCGCACCCGAATAGTGTCCGCCTGCGCCGCCCCGGTCAGAACTCCAGTCAGAGCCAGCGTGGCGAGCCCGACCGCGACGATGAGGATGTGTCGCCTGGCCACCACCCAACTAACGCGGCACATATTTGCGGGTCACGATCGGAGTGATTCCCGGAGAGCGATGCTCGTCGGCGAGGCGGTAACTCCTGGCGTACTGCGGTGGGGCGACGAACAGGCGCTCGAAGGTGGGTACCCCCGGAAATGAGAGGAACACAGGTCGGTCGCTGCGTGCAGCGCGCGGCCAAACCCCGCTCAAGTCTTCGGAGTAGACAGGGTGGGGTCGCTCCAGATAGACGCGAGTCACCTGAGCCGGGGGGCCGGTGAAGATGGACACGTCGGCGATCGGGGCACCAGGGGGCGCCTCGGCATCGATGTACTCGGCCGCGTCCTTGGCGTCCGGTCGCTGGTAGTCCGGAGTGAGCATCTTCAATGTGCCGACTGACACCAGCGCGAGCGCGATGATGGGCAAGGCGATACGCAGCCTTCCGCCGGGCAAGGTGAGCAGCCAGCCCACTAGCAGGACTGTGTAGGGCACGCTGACCGAGAGGTTGCGGGCCAGCAGGAAGCTGGTCTCGGGCCGCAGGCTGTACGCCAACAGCAGCCAGAAGGGGCCGACAGCCAGTAGCAGAAGCAGGGTTCCCCGGCTGCTGAGGCTCGGCCTGAGCCGGGCTCTGCCGGTGGCCAGCCGGTAGATGGCGACGAGCACCGTTCCGGCCACCACGGCAGCCAGCGCCAGCAGAACTCCCCATCCCGGAAGGTCCTGGAACGGCACAAACGGATGGCCGACCAGCGCTCTGGGCTCAAGCTCGGCCACGTTCGACAGCGTGAGCGGCACCGAGGCGGCGATACGTCTCGCCTCGTCGGCGCTGTTCTCGGCCTGGACGACGAACGACGGCAGCCAGGGAAGGAAGAGCAACGCCGCCGCTCCGGTCGCCAAGAGTTGCTCGCGCCAACGATCCCTGTGCGCCCACAGCGCCCAGGCCGCCTGCGGTGCGAGCACCAGCACTGCCGTGTAGTGGGAGTACACGGCAGCAGTGATTGCCAAGGCATACAGCCCCCACCAGCGCTTCCGCCGGCTGTCTAAAGCCGCCAAGAGAGCGACTGTCGAGAGCACGACCAACGCGGTCACCAGCGCGTAGCTTCGGGTCTCGGTGCCGTAGAAGATCTGGAATGGGCTCAGGGCAAGCCAGGCCGCAGCCACCAGCCCCGCACTCCCTCCGATCGTTCTAAGCGCGACCAGATAAACCAGCGGAACGGTGGCGACACTCGCCGCGAATGACGGCAGGCGCAGGAGCTCCGGGGCGCTGCCTGCCTTGGCCGATATCCAGGAGAGCAGAAAGCCCAGGGGCGGCGTCTTCTCCGTGTCGTGCACCACCGTCAGGACCTGATCAAGCGACTGCCCTTCAACGATCTCATAGAGGAATAGCTCGTCCCCATACAGGCTTTGGTCCAGGCAGGCGAGCCGGAGGGCAAACGCCAGAGCGGTGAGCCCGGCCACAGTCCAGGCCCCGGCTACCGGCCAGCGCTCTGCCTGTGGGCGAGCCTGGTCAAAGCCCTTCGCTGCCACGGCGCCGGACATGCGCGACTAGTGCCCCCCGCCGGCCGCGACGAGCAGGGATGCTCTCATCCGCGAGGCGCTCGGGCAGCCGCTAGCGAGGAACATACTCTTATGGCCATACCGCCGGAGCGCCGTCGGAGGCGGCTTGCCTCCAAACGTCCTGCCATTCGGACCCGGATAGACGCGATGTGGCCGCTTCAGGGCCAAGCTATCTCAAGTTGCGCCTGGGCGCCCGCCGTTAGAACGACGTTCTCGCAGGGTCGCCCGCGCCCTCTTGCGCATCTTGTTGGCCCAGCGCAGGGGCTCCGTGAGCTTCCAGCCGATGCTGCCCGTCATCGAGTCGATCTGCGTCTCCAGCTGCTGGGTTCGCGCATTGAGCTGGAGCGCCCTCGACACGGCAGCCGCGCGTGCGACCTCCGATTCGGCCTCCGCCCGGCGGGCGCGTTCCTTCCAGGTGCCTCCCCCGTTGCCCACGCCGGGCATGCGGCCGTCCCACTTCTCGGCGATCCGCATGTGCGCCTCGACCCACGTCTCCGGCTCGTTGACCAGGTCGAGCGAGTGGTAGTGAATCGCCCGGAAGTACTCGGTGAGGACCTTCTTGCCGGCCGAGCGCACCTGAAGGCAGAAGTCGAGGTCGTACCCGTGCAGCTGCCCGAGCGACTCGTCGAAGCGCACGTTCTGGACGACCCAGGGGGACAGGGCGATCAGGAAGCCGTCGACGGTGTCGACCTCACCTGTCTGCGCGTACGCCGGCATGTTCTCCCTGGCCCAGGAGAAGGCCTCGATGTCTCCGCCGCCGAACTCGCCGTAGCGGTGGATGAACGACGCCCAGGTGACCGATCCCTCCCACCACGCGATGCTGCGGACTCCCAGCGCGCCCACGCACCCGACCACCCCGACGTCGGGATCGCTGAGGGCCCTGCGCACCTTGCCGCAGAAGTCGTCGTCGACGATCTCGGCGTCCTGATGCACGAGAACCAGGGCCTCGAGGTTGTCGAGCTTGGCGGCCTTATCGAGCAGGAGGTTGTAGCTGCGGAAGATCGACCCGGTCGCCCCGTAGGCGAAGATCGTGGAATCGGGCTCGGCCACGCGCTGGATTCCCGGCTCGGCGCAGCGGTGGTACAGCTCCGAGTCGGTTATCGAGGTGCCGAAGGCGATCATGCGGGTTTGGTCCCTGCGTTCTGCACGGGCCGGGCATCCTAGCCAGTTCGGGCGATCCGGCGCTTGACAGACGCGCCCGGGCGGGGGCGGTGGCCCGCACCGACGACTGAGGCTAGAATCGCGCCGCCGGTGCAGGTTTCGACGCGCGGAGGCGCAGCTGATGTGGGATGGCAAGCGAGTCTCTGTCGTGCTCATGACCTACGCTGAGCGCGACTCGATACGCCGAGTAATTGAAGGCTTTTTTGGTACCGGCGTCGTCGACGAGGTGCTCGTCGTCGACAACAACGCCCAGCCCGGGACGGTCGAAGAGGTGCGCCAGACCACCGCTCGCCTGGTGCACGAGCCGCTTCAAGGCTACGGGCACGCGATCAGGCGAGGGCTGTCCGAGGCGCAGGGGGATCTCGTGGTGCTGGCCGAGCCGGACGGGACTTTCCTGCCGCCCGACATCGTGAAGCTCCTGGCCTACAGCAACGAGTGCGAGGTGGTCTTCGGCACCCGCACCACGCGCGAGCTGATCTGGTCCGGAGCCAACATGGAGTGGTTCCTCCGCTGGGGCAACTGGGGGGTGGCGAAGCTCATGGAGGCCCTCTACAACACGAGCCACCTGAGCGACGTGGGCTGCACCTATCGGCTACTCAAACGACCCTCTGCTCAGCACGTGGCCGCCAACATGACCGTCGGGGGCAGCCACGCGGGCGTGGAGATCATGCTGCTCACCATTCTCTCCGGGGTGCGCTTCGTGGAGGTCCCGGTGAACTACCTGCCCCGGGTCGGCACGTCGTCGGTAACGGGGAAGCCGATCACCGCGGTGGTGCTGGGGCTGCGAATGATCGTCCTGATCCTGCGCTACCGGCGCCAGGCTCCGCGCCGGCCGCGCCGGCCTTCGCCGTTCGCGCTCGACCGTTCCCCGCAGGGCGACGACGGGCCATGAGCAGCACGCACTTCGACACGATCTCGGCGGCCTACGATGATTCGCTGCCGGCGCACGTGGTGGACCACTATCTGGGAAAGCGGGTCCAGTTCGTTCTCGACCACTGCCGCCGCGGAGCAGGGCTCGACGTCGGCTGCGGCACGGGCGTGCTGGCGGCGCGACTGGCGGCAGCCGGGTACGAGATGGCAGGAGTCGATCCGTCGGAGGGGATGCTCGAGGTGCTGAGGGCGAGAGCCCCCGAGGTCAATGCGATCAGGGCGTCGGGCACTTCGCTTCCATTTGGCGACGACAGGTTCGACGTGGTCCTGAGCGTCGCTGTCATGCACCACATCGCCGCGCCCGACGACGTGCGGAGGACCCTGTTTGAGATGGTGAGGGTGACGAAGCCTGGCGGCCACGTTCTGGTGTGGGACCACAACCCTCGCAACCCTTACTGGGGTCACTTGATGGCGCGGGTCCCTCAGGACACAGGCGACGAACGCCTGATTCCCGACGCGGAGTTCGTCGGCGGTCTACAAGACGCCGGCTCCGAGATCCTCGCGTCGAGGCAGCTCGGCATGGTCCCCGATTTCACTCCGCCCAGGCTGCTGCGAGCGGCCGCGACCGCAGAGCGCGTGGTGGAGGGCATACCGGTCGTGCGCCGCGTCTGTGCCCACAACGTCATCCTTGCGGCGAAGCGCGACGGGCGTAGACGAGCGTAGCCAGCCGGAGGATGCCCGGGTAGTAACGCGTCTCGACACGACGATAGCCGGGCGGCAGCGCGCTGATCGCCTCGTCAGTGAGCGGGTTACCGCCACGCGCGCTCGTGGTGGCAACGGTCTCGCTCGAGACGATGAAGATGCGCGCGCCATCAGCCGCGGCTACCGCTGCACGAGCCACCTGCGCGGCAGGAGGAGGCCCGGCGAGGATCCTGAACGGGTCGTACTGCACCTTCAACCTCCCAAGATAGAACATGGGCCGGCGGCCGTCGAGGGCGACGTCGAGGGCGGTGATCGGCGCCGGACTGAGGTTCGTGCCGTCGATGACGACGTCGCCGGGTGACGCGTGCCGCTCGATGAAACCGGCCGCCGCCTCATAGTTCGGTCTGGCGAAGCCCGCGTCCAGCATTCTCTCAGCGCCGATCGCGAATGACGCAACCACCAGCGCGACGGCGACCGGCCGTAGACGAGGGCCAGCGGCCAGAAGCAGTGTCGCGAGCAGAAGCGCGAACGCCGGCCACGAGGCCGCGAGGTGTCTCACCGCGATCAGGTTCGTGCTGACGGCGCTGAAGAGCACGATGCCGACCGGCGCCCCGATCGCCAGCGCAGCGATCAGGAGCCTGCGATCGCGGCGGGTGCACCGCCAGGCGAAGCGCGCCCGTGCCCATCGGCCGGCGACGCCGACGGTGGCCGTCGCGACCCCGAGCCCGAGCAGGACGAGCGCGGCGACGCCGGGCAGAGCGCTCAGCGACGTACTGGGAAAGACATAGGGATAGCCGAACGACCAGTGCTCGAGACTGGTCAGGACGCTCGGTAAGGTGAACACGTCGAGCGCATCGACGATGTCTGTCGTCGGCGATTCGAAGTCGTTGATCACGCCTGGGAGCCAGGGCAGGAAGACAACGATCGCCGCGACGTTGGCGAGCAGCGCCGCCCGGCGCGCCTCGGGGTGGGCCCACAACAGCCAGATGAGCTGCGCGCCGAGCGCGAAGACGACCGTGTAGTGGCTATAGACGGCGGCACAGGTGCAGGCCGCGTAGGCGACCCAGAGGCGGACGCGACCGTCGTCGAGCGCGACGAGCAGGGCGAGCGTCGAACCGAGCACCAGCGTGATCGCGAGCGCATAGCCGCGAGCCTCGGTGGAGTAGAAGGTCATGAACGGCGAGAGCGCGCAGAGAGCCGTCGCGACCAGCGCTGCGCCGCGCCCGACGGTTCGCAGACCCACCAGATAGATGAGCGGTATGGCCGCGGACCCGGCTATCAGGGACGGTGCGCGCAACAGCTCGGGCGTGAGTTCGAGTCGCGTTGTCAGCCAGGCCAGCACGAAGGACAGCGGCGGCGTGATCTCGGCGTCGGTGTGGACTGTAGACACGACGCCGCGGAGTCCATTTGTGGAAACGATCCAGTAGGTCGAGAGCTCGTCTGCGAAGAGGCTCTGTCCGGCGATCGCCAGGCGCAGGGCGAGGCCGACGGCAGTCAGGACGGCGACACAGGCAACCGTCAGCGGCCACCGGCCGACCAGGCACGCACCCGGACGCTTTCTGCGCACGGCCGGCCCGCCCACGTCAGCCGATCCGGCCACCTCGGCCACACGAGCCTGGAACACCTGCATGGGCGACACCGTATATAGGATCGTCGAACGAGCAGATGGCCATCTCCGTGGACACCCTGCGCGAGCGACGCGCATTCCGACACCGGCTAGGGAGGCGACCGGCGGTTGCGGGTGCCAGCGCGCCGTTTGGCCCGACGCTCGCCCTCACGGTGACGCTCGCCGTCGCCTGCTTCGCGGTCGCAGTCGGGTGCGTCGAGCTGATCGTCAACCCCGAGCCGCTGCCTCCCCCGTTTGACCTGGGTCAGAACCAAACCATCGAAACCGGGCTCTACCTGATGGGTTTCGCGCTGATC
This sequence comes from uncultured Thermoleophilaceae bacterium, assembly GCA_963826165.1. GTDB lineage: Bacteria > Actinomycetota > Thermoleophilia > Solirubrobacterales > Thermoleophilaceae > JACVRW01. The sequence goes on from CAWGWC010000010.1 coordinate 18,684, forward strand.
CTGCCGCTGGCGCTGATCGTAGTGCCGCGCCTGGCGGACACCATCGCGGCCGGCCACAGTGGTGGTGCGCTGTCGTCGCTCGCCGCGTTGCTCGTGGCTACGCTGGCCGCGTCCGTGCTGGTCGCCCGGCTGCTGCCGGGTGGCGGGGGGGCCGAGCTGCTCGGAACGGTGGCGATCTGGTCGGTTGGCGCGGTTGCCCTCCTCGCGCGGGCATGGCAGCCGCGTCCCTTCACCCGTCCGTCGCACGCCGCGAGTCTCGCGCCGGTCCTCTGGGCGCTCGCGGGCGTGCTGGTGCTCGTCGCTTTGCTCGCGTTCTTCTCAGTGCGCTCGATAAGTCCGCTTCCGCTCGCACTCGGAGCGGTCGCCGCCACGGCCGTGCTCATCGTCTACTTGCGAGCTGGCGCTTCCGGCCGGGCGCGTGAGCCGCGCTGGGGGGGCGCGATCGACGCCGGGATCGTCGCGCTTGTCGTGCTGGCGGTAACGGACCTCGTCGTGTTCAGTCGCGAGAGCGGGCTCGCGGCGTTCCAGGCGAGCGTGGCGAAGAGCCACCAGGACTTCCTGCTGGGGCCGACGAACGAGGTACTCCATGGAGGTGCGGTGCTGGTCGACGCCGCGTCCCAGTACGGCATCGGTCCCATCTACCTGCTGGCCGGGTGGTTTCAAATCGCCCCGATCGGATACGGCACGATCGGCCTTCTGGACGGGCTGCTGTTCGGGCTCGTGTTCGCTGCCGGCTACTGCCTCCTGCGCCTCTCGGGCACCTCCCGATTGCTGGCTGCCGCCTCGTTGGTGCTCGCCGTCGTCGTGCTCGCCTACAACCTCCTGTACTCGGTCGGGAGCCTCCCGAATCACGGGCCCATCCGCTTCGGCCTTCCGGTCATCCTCATTCTCGCCGCCGCGGTGGAGGCGCGCTGGCCCCACCGCTCGGGGGCCGCTCGGGCGACCCAGCTCGTCGTCGTGGGCCTGTCCTCGGTCTGGTCGCTCGAGGCGTTCGCATACACGGTTGCGACGTTCGCGGGGCTCATCTGCTTCCAGGCGTTCACGCGGCCGGCGCCGGGGCGCCTCGCGTGGCTCGCGCGGCGAGCGGCGCTGGGGCTGGCTGCCTGCGGTGCCACCCACGTCCTCTTCGTGGCCGGCACCCTGGCCGCCGTCGGCGAGCTGCCTGACTACGGCTGGTACCTCGCCTTCCTCGAGGCCTTCCTGTTCGATGAGGTGGGCGACATCACGTACGACTTCTCACGCTGGTCACCCGGCCTGGCCGTGGGCGCGGGGTACGCAGCCTCGGCCGCAGCCCTCGTGTTGCTGCTTCGGCGTCGGTCGGAGCTCGTGGACCGTGAGCGCGTCACGCTGATCGCGCTCGCCGGGACCACCGCCTACGGCATCGCTCTGTTCAGCTACTTCGTCGACCGGTCGAACAACGAAATACTCCCCTACGTCTCGATGCCGCTGCTGCTCGCGGGCACGCTGTGGCTGAGCCTACTGCTGCGCGGTGCGCTGGGCGGCTCGCGCAACGCGCGCGCCGGCGGGCTTGCGTTCGCACTGTCCCTCGCGTTGCTCTTGTTCGCGACCGCATGGTCGTCGGTCGACGAACGGTTCCCGCGCTCGGCGCTCGGCCACCTCGTTCCGGGTGGCGACTCGGCGCGCCCGGCCCTCGACCGCCTCTGGGATCTCCCGCCGATTGACGGCCGTGCGCCGCAGGGCGAGCGCCTGCTCGACCGCTACATGCCCGGGGATCGCCGCGTGCTGACACTCATATGGCCGGATCTCGAGACCGAGATCCTGATCCGAAGCGGGCGTGCGCACGAGCTGCCGCTGACCTTTCCACCGGAGGACAGCTTCGTGAGCGCGGAGTACCTCCCCGAACTGCGCGAGGCCGTGGCCGAGCTCGAGCAAGGTGACCGGTTGTTGATGCAGGTCGGTGGACTGAAGGCGTTCGCCGACCTCAAGGAGCTGGGATCTCCGGATCCGCTCGCCGAGCTCGCCGCGCCGCACGTGGGCATGGCCCCACTCCAGGAATGGGTTCTGCAGCGGATCGGCCGGCGGTTCGACCTGGAGGTCATCCACCGCGACAGTCAGGAGTTCGTCGTGGCGGAGCTGGTGGCGCGCCGGGGCTGACGCCGGATGCGTCGCTCCGGTGGCGTAAGCCGGCGCAGCTATGACTCGAACTTGCGCGAGCGGAACACCCGAGACGGTGCAGCCGCAGCCGGACGCCCATCCGCAGCGTCTTCATGCCGTACACCGCGCCACTCTTGAAGCCGACCGAGGACGCGTCCTCGAAGTAGCGGCAGCGGGCCGGCACCTCCTTGATGGTGAAGCCGAAGTGCGACGCCTGCATCAGGAGCTCGGAGTCGAAGACGAAGTCGAGCGAGTTGCGCAGGAACGGCACCGTGAGCAGCAGCCGGCGCGAGTAGGCCCGGTAGCCCGTGTGGGCCTCCGAGAGGTCGGTTCCCATGATGCGGTTCTCGAAGGTGGTCAGGAAGCGGTTGGCCAGGTACTTCCAGCGCGGCATGCCTGCCGCGAGGGCCGCTCCCGGCACCAGCAGGCGCGAGCCCATCACGAGGTCGGCCTCTCCGGACACGATCGGCTCGATCATGCTCGGGATCAGCTCCGGCTCGTACTGGCCGTCGGGATGCAGCATCACCACCACGTCCGCGTCGCGCTGGAGCGCCTCCAGGTAGCACGTCTTCTGGTTCGCGCCGTAGCCCGTCTGATGGGGATGCCACACCAGATGCAGCGGGAGCTCGCGGGCCAGACGCACGGTGTCGTCGGTCGAGTGGTCGTCCACGAGGATCACCTCGTCCACGATGTCGGTCGGTATGGCGGCGAAGGTCTGCTCGAGCGTGGCGGCGGCCTGGCGCGCGGGCATGACCACGATGACCTTGGGCGCGCGCAGGTCAGACACGATGAGCCTCCACGTAGACCGTGCCCGCGTTTCCGAGGGCGACCTCCAGCGCCGCGCCGGCGACCGCGACGGGGAGCAGGAGAGCGGCGGCCAGCAGGGTCAGAGCGCGTTCTCGAGGCGAGACCGGCCGGTTGCGGGCCTCGGGCTGACGCAGAGCCTGGTAGAGGCTGAGCTGCCCGGGCAGGCGGCCCACGAGGCCGTCGAGCCAGCCGATCACCACCTGGCCGCCCCGGGTGTTCGAGACCCGGTCAACGAGGAAGCCGGACTCCTCCAGGCGGGAGACAAGCGAGCGCCGCGAGAGATGGACGAGGTGCAGCGGCGGGTCGAGGTGCAGCCAGCGATCGCCAAAGGCCTTCGCCTGCAGACTGTCCGAATTCGGTACCGCCACCACGAGCACGCCCCCCGGCTCGAGCAGCCGCGCGGCCTCGTCGATGGCGTCCCCGGGGTCGGGCAGATGCTCGAGCGAGTGCCAGAAGACGACTGCGGCCCACTCTCCCTCGACGTCGCTCAGCGGCTGGTCCCACACATCCGGGCGGCGCGAGTCGCGCTCCAGACCGATCGCCTGGCGCCCGTGACGACGCAGCGCATCGATCAGCACGCCCTCGCCCGCCCCCACGTCGAGCACGCGGCCCGGAGGGGCGATCTGGCTCACGCGTCCCGCCAGCAGGGCGCGCGTACGGCTGAGCACGGCGTCACCGATGAAGCTGAACCGCCCGGACTCGGGCCGGTACCAGGTGCCGTAGGCCGCCTGGAGCTCGCTCTCCGAGGGCCAGGGGTCGGTGGTGGCCGCGCCGCACCGGGCGCAGCGAGTCCGTCCCTTCAGCCGAATGGCCTCGTGGCCGAGCGGCCGGCCGCACCAGGCGCAGCTGGACACGCGGCGTTCGACGTCCGTCGCTTGAGCGCTCACGAGCGGTGGGGCCTACGTCCGCGGCGAGCGGCAGATGGCCACCACGTCCATGCACTCGTCCAGGCCGTGGCCGCGAAGCTCGAAGTCGTCCGTGGTGATGGCTTCCGAGCGCGGGTCCTCGGCCGGGCGGTAGTGGCGCAGCATGCGGTCGTAGAGGGACTGGCGCGCGCGCCGCGGTACCAGCCGCCGCACCCGCAGCGGGTCGAGCCGGAGCAGCTTGTTCATGGTCACCCGCTCCTCGCGGAACAGCTCCAGGTAGCGCTCTGAGCCGAACAGTCCACGGACCTCCACCTGACCGAACGCGCCGGCGCACAGCCGCTCGAGCTCGCCCGGGTCGAACTCGACGAAGTGGTAGGGGTCGATGATCTCGTCCGGCCGGCCCAGGGTCAGGCGGTTGGGCGTCACGAAGACGGCGACGCCGCCGGGCTCGAGCACACGGGCCACCTCGGCCACCACGCGCTCGGGATCGGGCACGTGCTCGACCGACTGCACGGAGACCACCGAGGCGAAGGCCGCGTCGCCGAAGGGCAGCCGGCGCATGTCGGCCTGGATCGTCTCCCGCTCCTGACCCTCGAGAGCACCGGCGTCGATGTCGACGCCCACGGTTTCCCGCGGCGCGAGCCGGTGGAAACTGTGACCCACCCCACAGCCCAGGTCGAGCACCCGGCCGGGACCCAGGAACGGCTCGATCAGGACATAGGCCGCCACGTGGCGCTGCCAGGTCGCGTTGAAGCCACCCTCGCGGGTCACGACCCGCTCGCCCGTGACCGCCGCGGGGGCGCCGGCCGTGCTGGCCGGGCCGGGAGAAGCGGTGACTGAGCTGCGATCCACGCGGTTGTGGATCTTCAGACGGCCAGCGGCGCGTAGCCCGCCGGAAAGGCCGACGGACCGAAGTACCAGCTCTCCACCGCGTAGCGCATGTTGGGCATGTCCGGCTCGGCCGCGGTCGCGTGGAGGAAGAGCTCGTCGAACAGCAGCACGTCGCCGGGCTCGAAGACCGGGCGCATGATGCTCACCTCGCCCGCCGCCTCCTCGGTCACGGCCCGGGAGACCGACCAGTCGAAGATCGCGCCCTCCGTGCCCGTCGGCACGATCTCCTCCAGGCGGCGGGGGACGATGTCCAGTCCCGGCGCCACGTCCCCACAGCGTGACAGCGACAGCCACACGTTGAGCGCGCGCACGTCGCCGAGGAAGGCGCCGTCCTGGTGCCAGGCGCTGGGGCTGCGTTCCTTCGAGCCGTCGGTGTCCTTGATCTGGGTCGGCTTGACCTTGCGCAGGAGCGACTTGTTCACCGAAATCGCGGGGCGCTCACCTAGGTACTCGGTCGCGAGACGGGTCAGGCCCGCCCGGTCGAACAGCTCCAGCACCTCGGCCATCATCCGCGGCGAGTCCGCCACCCACAGGCCGGCGCTGCCCAGGAGCAGGGCTCGCTCGAAGGCGAGGTCGAACTGGGCGTCGGGGCGGAACTCCTCGAAGTAGCCGGATCCGCCGTTTGCCTCCCCCGCCTCGGCGCCGCGAGCCTCGTAGGCCCGGTCGATCTCGTCGCGCAGGCGGGCGGCCTCGTCTTGGTCCACCAGGCCGCGGATGAGCAGGCATCCGTTTCGCATGATCGCGGCCCGCAGCAGCTCCGGCGTGACCTCGCCGGCCTCGACCGTGGGCAGGTCCGAGTCCCCGAGCAGGTCGAAGTCGGGCTCTGGATAGCCCGGCGTCTGCGAGCGGTTCTCGTCGAGCAGCTTCAGGCCCGCTCGGTGGCGTAGCTGGAGGATCCTTCGGGCTTCGCTCTCGTCGCCGTTGGCGGCACCCCCGGCGTCGATTTCCCGCAGGAGGCTCTCGGCCGGTCTCCCGTCGTCCTCCACTGCTGCGGGCGCCGGCGCACCGGCGGACGGTTCGGCGTTGTTCGTGCGGCGCTTCCTGGAGCGAAAGATCATTGAATCGAGCGACTCGAGGTCGAGGGCCGGGCGGGCGTGCACGGTACCAGAGCACCGGGGGAAGGCGACCTCGCCGTCAGGAGTCGGCACCGACCACGGGACGAGCGGGCACGCCGACCGCGGTGGCGCCCTCGGGCACGTCGTCGACCACCACCGCGTTGGCTCCGATCTGCGCGCCCGCGCCGACGTGAACGCGGCCGAGCACCTTTGCGCCGGTGCCGACGCTCGCGCTCGGGCCGATCGTGGGTCCCATCAGGTCGGGAGCCCGCAGACCGATCGTCACGAACGGACCGATGACGGCGCCCGGATGTACTTCGGAGAACCCGTCGATGACCACCTGTCCGTGGATGAAGTACACCCCCGGATGCACCAGCACGGGGTCTCCGATCGACACCTGTCCGGTCACGATCGCCAGGCGGTGGCAGAGCCGCGGCAGGAGCGGCACGCCGAGTGCCTGCAGGCGTGCCTTGGCGCGGTACAGGGCCTGGGCCAGGAAGGCGTCAGTCGCCCAGGACAGTCGCAGCATCTGCAGCGCGGCGTCGAAGCCGGACCGGAACTCGTGCCGCTCGAAACGGTGGGCGGCCGTCACCCGCGCGTCCGCCACGAGCGCCTCACGGAGGCGGGGGTGGGCCGCGCGGATCCGGCGCATGCGCTCCCCTCCCTCCATGTGCCGGTGTCGCTCCTCCACGGCCATCGCCTCAGGGACCCGGTGCGCCGCGCTCATAGACGAGCACGCCGACGTCGAGGATGCCGGGATAGAGACGAGAGCGCACCAGGCGATAGCCGTTCGGGAGGGCGCCCTCCACCTGCCGAGCGAGGTCTGTCGCGCCGGGCCGGCTCTCGTCGGGGGTGGCGCCGGCCACCAGGAAGATGGAGCCCGACGGGGCGGCCGAGACGGCCTGTCGGGTGACCGCGCCGGCCGGCAGGGTCCGGTCGAGGACGGTGAAGGGATGGTCGCGCTCCTGAGGAGCACCCACGCGAAACACCTGATGGGGGCGGTCGAGCACGACGTCGAGACCGCTGAGCGGCCCGGGAGACACCACCGCGGCGTCGATGACGGCTTCGCGCGCCCCCGCGTCACGGTCGACCAGAGCGCCCGCGCCCTGGTAGTCGGGACGGCCGAACGAGTCGTCGAGCATCTTGACCGCGCCGATCGCGAACGACGCGAGCACGAGCGTCACCGCGGCCACGCGCATCCGGGGACCGCACGCCACGAGGAGGGCGGCCAGCGCCAGCGCCAGGCCGGGCCACGAGCCGGCCAGGTTGCGAACGCCGAAGACGTTCGTGCCGATCGCGCTGGCCAGGACGGTCCCCACCGGTGTGGCCAGAGCCAGCACGACCACCAGCACGAGCCCACGATCGATCTGCGACAGCCCCTGCCCCAGGCCCTCGCCGGCCACGCGCAGCGTCAGCCCCGCGGCGGCGAGCGCCACCCCGAGGCCGAGCAGCACGAGCGCAACCGGGCCCGGCAGGTCGAGCAGACCGGTGCTCGCGTACTGATAGGGGTAGCCCAACGACCAATGCGCCAGCCCGCTGCTGACGGTGTCCAGCGTGACCGGAGCCAGCGCCGACAGGATGTCGGTGGTCGGCGAGTCGAGATCGGCCTTCAGCCCTGTTAGCCAGGGCAGAAAGCCGAGTGCCGCGGCGGCGTTGGCCACGAGCGCGGCACGCCGAGCCCGCGGATGCGCCCACAACACCCAGGCGAGCTGCGCGGCCAGCACGAAGGCCATCGTGTAGTGGGTGAGCATGGCGCCGCACGAAGCTGCGGCGTAGACCGCCCACCAGCGCGTGCCTCCTCCGTCCGCGGCCACCAAGAGACCGAGCGTCGAGAGCGTGACGAGCGCCATGGCCAGCCCGTATCCCCGCCCCTCGGCCGAGTAGAAGATCATGAACGGCGCGAGAGCGGTGAGCGCCGCGGCCACGAGCCCCGCCGCACGGCCGACGGTCCGCGCTCCCACGAAGTAGACAAGGGGAATCGTCGCGGAGCCGGCCAGCACCGCGGGCGCGCGCAGCAGCTCGGGAGTCAGATCGATGCGGGTGGTGAACCACGAGAGCACGAAGAACAGCGGAGGGGTGATCTCGGCGTCGGTGTGCACCGTCGAGATCACGCCCCAGAGGCCGTTCGTGTCGAGAATCCAGTAGGTGGACAGCTCGTCGGCGAACAGGCTCTGGCCCGCTACCGACAGCCGCAGGGCAGCTCCCACCGCCGTTGCGATCACGAGCACCAGCACCGTGACCGTGCCACGGGCACCGACCCGCTCCGGGAGCCGGCTCCCGCCTTGTCCAGCCCTGGCTCGGGCCGATCCGACGGCCCGTGCTGCACGACCCTCGGAAACGTGCATACGGTCAACACCGTATAGCCGCGGGCCGCCCGGCGAGGCGACGGCGATGCACTAGATTCAGCCGCCGTGAGCGGGACGCCGGACCTCAGGGTCAACCTCGAGAACCCGCTGCCGGCTCCGCTGCCGGTGGGAACCGCCACCGCCGTGTTCTGCATCGGCACCTGCTTTCACCGGCGCGAGGCGATCGAGCAGGTCGAGATCGTGGTCGACGGACACGAGCGTCATCCGCCGGCGGCCTTTGGGATGCCGCGGCCGGACATCTTCGACCTGCTGCACCCGGCGCTCTCGCGGAACGGCAGCTCGCAGCTGCGCGACCCAGGCTCGGAGGAGGATCCCGAGCTGCGCGCTTACCGGAGCGGCTTCTGGGCCACCGTGCCGATCGAGCCCCGCGACCGGCCGGGACAGATCGAGCTGGCCATCCGTGTGCGACTGGCCGGCGGGGCAGAGGAGAACGCTCCGCTGGGCACGCTCGAGGTGGTGGAGCAGTCCGCGCCGCCGCGGCGGCCCGAGCTGGAGGAGCCTGGGCTGATAGCCGTCTGCATGGCCACCTTCGAGCCGGACATCGCGCTCTTCGAGACGCAGATCGAGTCGTTGAAGGCGCAGACCGACGATCGCTGGATCTGCGTGGTCAGCGACGACTGCTCGAGCCCGGAGCGCTTCGCGCAGATGCTCGAGGTGCTGGACGATGACCCTCGTTTCGTCGTCTCGCGCGCCGAGGAGCGCGTGAGGTTCTACCGCAATTTCGAGCGGGCGCTCGCCCTGGCCCCGGCCGAGGCGGAGCTGTTCGCGCTCTGCGACCAGGACGACCGCTGGTATCCGGACAAGCTCTCGGTCCTGCGCAGCTCGCTCGGCCAGGCTCAGCTCGTCTACTCGGATCAGCGCCTGGTGGACGCCGAGGGGCGCGTGCTGCGCGACTCGATGTGGGAGGGGCGGCGCAACAACCACACGGACCTGGTCTCGCTGCTGGTGGCCAACTCGATCACCGGCGCGGCCACCCTGTTCCGCCGGGAGGTGGCCGAGCTGGCTCTGCCCTTCCCCGAGACCCCCGGCATGCAGTTCCACGATCACTGGCTGGGCCTGGTGGCGCTGGCCGCGGGGGACATCGGCTACGTCGACCGGCCGCTCTACGACTACGTCCAGCACGGCGGAGCCATCTTCGGCGACGTGGCGACGGGCGACCCTGGCGGATCGGCCGCGCCGCGCCGCTCGCTGCGCGCAACGCTGCTCGACCGGCTGCGCGGCGGGCGCGGCGCCTACTTCCTCGGCTACCTGCCTCGCGACATGCAGGCGCGGGCCCTGCTCGTGCTGTGCGACCGCCGTCTGACCGACTCGAAGCGGCGTGCGCTCGGCCGGTTCGTCGCCAGCGCCCGATCGCCCCGTGCCTTCGCCTGGCTGGTGGCCCGTTCGCTGCGTTCACTCACCGGCCGCAACGAGACCCTGGGAAGTGAGTCGGAGCTCGCTCGGGGCATTCTCTGGCGGTGGGCGGTCGAGATCCTGGCCAAGGGGTCCCGCACGCCCGGCCGGCGTCCCATCGACACCCGCTATCCGAATCCGCTGAGCTTCGAGCAGAAACGCATCCGGCGCTGGCGAGCGCAGGCCTGATGCCGCCGCGTGCGATGGGGGCTGCTGCTAGCGTGCAGCAGCCCTTGCCAAGCACCAGTTCTGTGGATCCAGCCACCGGCGAGGCGACGGCCGCGCCCGCTCGTGCGCCCAAGACCGACGGCCCCGTCGTGATCGAGGCACGCGGCGTCGACAAGGCGTTTCGCCTCCCGTTGCACAGGGTCGATTCGCTCAAGGAACGGGCCACGCACCCGTTCACCAAGATGGAGTACCGCGAGCTCCAGGCGCTGCGCGACATCTCCTTCGACGTCCACAAGGGCGAGTTCTTCGGAATCGTCGGCCGGAACGGCTCGGGCAAGAGCACCCTGCTGAAGATCATGGCGAGCATCTACGGCGCCGACGCTGGCCGGATCCGGATGGCCGGCCGCCTGGCTCCGTTCATCGAGCTCGGCGTGGGCTTCAACATGGACCTCACCGCGCGGGAGAACGTGCTGCTCAACGGCGTGATGATGGGCCTCACCCGGCGCGAGGCGGGGAGACGGCTGGATGCCGTGCTCGACTTCGCCGAGCTGCAGGAGTTCGTCGAGCTGAGGCTCAAGAACTACTCGTCGGGCATGCTGGTGCGGCTCGCCTTCGCCACCATGGTCCAGGCCGACGCCGACATCATGTTGATCGACGAGGTCCTCGCCGTCGGCGACGCAGCCTTCTCCCAGAAGTGCATGGACGTGTTCCAGGACCGTCGCGACGCCGGCAAGACGATCGTGCTCGTGACGCACGACATGGCCACCGTCCAGGGGCTCTGCGACCGCGCAATGCTCATCCACGACGGGGAGATGTGTTACATCGGCGATCCGGAGGAGACGGCGCTCCACTACTACCGCCGCAACTTCGGCAGCGCCAACGGCGACACTGGCGGGATGGCCGAGGGCTGGGGTCCGGACGTGCACGCTCGGGTTCTGGACGCGTGGCTCGAGAACGAGAACGGCGAGCAGACCCAGAACGTGGAGCAGGGCCGGCCGTTGCGGCTCAAGCTGGTGGTGGAGGCGCGCGAGGACCTTGAGCGGCCGGTCTTCAGCTTCCACATCCTGAACGAGAACGCGGTCGAGGTCTTCGGCTTCACCCAGACGCTCTCGATCGACGAGCCCGAACGAGACCGCATCATGGCCGGCCAGAGGGTTCGGATCACTGGTGAGATCGAGAACCCCCTGGTTCCGGGCCGCTACCACGTGAACGGATGGATCTGCCGGAACCGCAACCAGGGCGATGTGGCCCTCCAGGTCGTGCGGCTGATCGACTTCCTGGTGTACGGCACACAGCCCGCGCCCGGCCTGGTGTCCGTTCAGGTGGACGCCGAGGCCGTGCTGGAGGAGGGACCGCGCAGTGAATGAGGCGGTCCCTCCGCTACGGGAGGTGCGCGGCCCCTCGGCCCTCGGCGGCGGCCTGCGCCGCTCCTGGGACCTGCTCCTCCTGACGGCGATCACCGAGTTCAAGAAGACCTACTTCGGAACGGTGCTCGGCTACGTCTGGTCGCTGGCGCGGCCCCTGATCCTGTTCGGCGTGCTGCTGGCGGTGTTCACGCAGATCTTCCGGCTCGGCTCGGCCGTGCCGAACTACGAGGTGCTGCTGCTGTTCAACATCGTCTTGTTCAGCTTCTTCCAGGAGGCCACGATCACCGCCGTCGGCTCGATCGTGGGCCAAGAGGGCGTGGTCAGGAAGACGCAGTTCCCGCGCCTGGTGATCCCGCTCGCCGCCGTGCTCACCGCCCTCTTCAACCTGGGGCTCAACCTCGTCGTGGTGTTCGTGTTCATACTCGCCTTCGGCGTGACCCCCGCCTGGAGCTGGCTCCTCTTCCCAGTCTTCCTGGTCCTGCTGTTCGTCATCACCACCGCGGTGTCGATGATCGTCTCCTCGCTGTTTCCCCGCTACCGCGACACGATGATCATCTGGACGGTGCTGGCCACGGTCCTCTTCTACGCCACGCCGGTGCTCTACCCACTGGAGTTCGCGCCCGAGTCCTTCCAGAAGATCCTGCTGTTGAACCCCCTGGCCCCGCTGTTCGAACTGGCCCGCGGCTGGGTGATCGATCCCGGCGCGCCCGGCCCCGCCGAGCTGGCCGGCGGGTATCTGGGGTTGGTGCCGGCGGCGGTCATCTTCGTGGCCACCTGCGTCTACGCGGTGTGGATCTTCAACCGCGAGGCGCCCCGCATCGCCGAGCAGCTCTAGCTCGGGCGCTCCTTGCGGCGCAGGAACGGCAGCTCGACCACGTAGTAGCTCAGCGCCGCCACCGCGGTGGTGGCCGCCAGCGTGGCGGCGAGGAGAACGGCCGTCGTGCCCTGAGGGACCGCTCCCACGAGGTCGAGGCCGGCGCCCGACGTGAACGGGCTCGCCTCGGACGACAGGCCGATCAGTTGAGCGAGCGGGAGATGCCACAGGTAGATCCCGTAGCTGATCAGGCCGAGCCAGGCCACCGGGGCGGCCGCCAGCAGCCGCCGGGGCAGGCCGCCGGCGCTGTCGGCGAAGACCGCCGGCAACGCCAGCAGCAGGCTCATCAGCGCGGTGAGGACGATCGAGGCCAGCGTCCTCGGCACCGACTGCTTGCTCTCGAGCGCCTGGGCGATCTCGAACAGCCCGCCGGGATGAAGCAGCGCCGCCAGGCCGGCGAGCGCCCCGGCCGCACCGAGCCAGAGCAGGCCGGGATGCCCGGCCACGATTCGCAACGGCCGCGATCCGAACCGGGCGTTCTGCACGGCCACGCTGGCGACCGCCAGCGCCATGCCGAGGGCGAACCAGGGGGACTGACCGAGCACGCTCTGGCCGACCTCCATCGGCACCGCTCGCCGGGCCTCGGCGATCTGGATGCCCACCCCCACCGTGGCCACCAGCACGAGCGCCACGATCTCGGCCCGTAGCCACGCCTTGGGGCCGCCGCCCGGCGACAGGCGGGCCACGGCGAACGCGTACAGCGGAAGCAGCACGTAGAAGGTGACCTCCACGCACAGCGTCCACGCCACGGCGATGCCGCCGGCGAACGTGGTCTCCGAGTACAGCTGGAGGAAGAAGTAGTAGCGCCACCAGTCGTCGCTGAACACGCCCTCGATACCGGGGTAGATCGCGAGCACGGTGAGCGCGAACCAGTACGCGGGAACGATCCGCAGGATGCGCCGGCGTGCGTAGCGCGTGCTGCTCGGCGCGTGGCGCCCGCCGGCCCGCGCGGCTACGAACGGCCGGTAGAGCAGGAAGCCGGAGATGACGAAGAACAGGATGACCCCGCGGCTGAGCATCGCCAGGACGTCCCCGGCAAAGCCTCGCTCGAGCGCACCGGAGATCGCGGCGACGTGAAACGTCAGGACCGACAGCGCCGCGATCGCCCGCAGACCGTCGAAGAGCGGGAAGCGTGGGTTGCCGGGAGGTGGGGCGACCGCGGGCGCGGGCAACTCGACCGCGGCGCCGGTGCGGGCGCTCATGGACCGGGTTGTGCCCGCCTGCGCAGCACGACGATGAACTCGTGCCGGTTCGGGGTCAGCTCGAGAGGCTCCACCGGCAGGTCGTAGGCCCGCCGGGCCCGGTCGAGCATCCCGGCGAACTCGCTGCGGTCCCAGGCGTGGAAGTGGATGCTGTAGGAGCGCTCCTCCATGCTGCGAGCGTGCTCGTCGGCCTGCTCCGGGGCGATGTTGCCGAGGCGGGCGTCCACGAGCCGGGCCCACTCGTGGTAGTGGTCGGACCGCGACCACGCCGGTCCCTCCTCGTGGTCGCGCTGGAGGTGCTCGAACGTCGTGGCCGGCCGCTCGACGTCGACTCCCTGGCGGCGATCGGGGACCGCCAGGTAGGCGATTCCGTCCGGCCGCAGCACGCGCAGGAAGGCGATCAGCGTGCCGATCGGCTCCTCGCAGTGCTCGATGAAGTGATTGGCCACCACGAAGTCCTGGCTCGAGTCCGGGAGGCTCGTGAGCCGCTCGCCGTCGTCGACGATGTCCGGCGCCACCAGCGGCCTGTCCGCGAGCTCGGGGTAGTGGGCCCGCAGTCCGTCCAGGTCAAGGCGGTCGACGTAGCGGATGGTCACGCCGGCCAGGGGCGGAAGCGGCTCGTGCAGGGCGCCGATCTCGACGCCCGCGCCGCTCAGGTAGCGCTCGGCGATTCGCCGCCGCGTACGGGCGACTCCAGCCGCCCCCGGCGAGAGCCACCGGTTCATGCCTCGAGAAAGGACTCGATGCGGTCCATCAGCTCATCCGGGAACGAGTCGTGCCATGAGCGGCTCCAGCTCACGTGGCTACCGGCCGCCCGCGCCTCGTGCTCGTCCACGCGCGCCGAGGCCTCCACCAGCCCGTCGGCGATGCCGTCGAGGCTCGGTTCGGTCGTGATCAGGTTGGAGGAGATGGCGGACATCGCCTGCGGGGTCTTGTTTTCGAACGAGTTGGTCACCGTGAGCATCCCCGCCGAGGCCATCTCGATCGGCACGAGGCTGGGATGCGGCGTGTACATCAACGCCAGGCCGACATCGTGCTCGCGCAGAACGTCGGCGTAGCCCCCCTGCTCGCGGCGCGGCGCCAGCTCGAGCGCCGCCCCGCCACCGAGCTCGAGGCGCTGCGCGCCCTCCACCGAGCCGATGCCGTGCAGCTCCCAGCCCACGCCGAAGGCGCCCTTCTCCACCGCCCGGCCCAACGCCAGCACGCCGAGCTCGAACATGTTTCGCGCGGCGTGAGGCTCGGGGCGGGCGTAGAACAGCAGCCGGCGAGACTCGCGCCGGGCCAGATCGCGCGCCGACGGCGGCTCGACCGCCGTGATCGCGTTCTGGAACGAGACCGAGGCGGCGTCTCCGTCCGCCGTGCCGCCGGCGAAGACCCCGATGCCGTGGCCTCGGAAGTAGTCGCGCAGCAGCTCGCTCGAGAAGACGCCGTAGTGCGGGAGCCGGTAGGAGTCGGTGGCCAGCGCCGCGTAGGTGCCCATGGGGAAGGTGAAGGGCTCGTGCTCCTGGATGAGATAGACGAAGCGTCCGCCGTCGAGGGAGTCGAGCGCGCTGCGGGCGACGTGAGCGGTCCACCATGTGCTGGCCACGAAGCGGTCCGAGCGGCTCACCTCGAGCCCCTGGGACTCGCGCCCGAACTCGACCTCCACCCGGTCGAACACCCCCTCGAGCCCGCTGTAGGACTCGAGCCGCTGCCGCCAGGTGGCGGGCAGCGTCGGCACCGGGTCCACGGTCACGATCCGCACCCGGGCGCCCCGCTCGGCCAGGCGGCGGGCCAGGTTGAGCTTGGTGATGTAGCCGCCGAAGAAGTGCTCCAGGTCGATCGTCGGGATGAGGATGTTCACCCGCTCGGGCGCATCGTCGCGCACGGCCAGCTCGAGCGGGGCGATCTTGGCTCCAACCGTGCCGACGGCCACGTTGCTGGGATCGCGCCGGCCCGGCACGGGGAGGAGGGTCATCGGCGTCCGCGCATCGATCCGCATTCGCCGCCTCGGGCGGTCGAGGCCGCGCGTGGCCGCCACCACCAGGCGCCGCCACGCGAAGGCGAAGAAGAGCGCGATCTCGGCGCCGAGGGTCTTCGACTCGCCGAGCAGCTCGCGCACGGCGCGCCGGCCCAGGTTGGCCAGCGCCAGCGGTGAGCGCTCGGCCTCGGGGAAGCGCCTCAATGAGCGGCGGCGCCCGGAGCTCATCACCGGGCCGCAGCGCATCTCCAGGATCGTCGTGAACTGCATGAGCCGGCAGCAGTCCACGAAATAGTGGAGCCGCCAGCTGCGGACCCGCTCCCTCGGGTCCTTCTTCAGCCAGTTGAGTCGAGTGCGCAACGGCGGCATCCAGTTCGCTCCGGCGTGGCCCAGGACCGCGTTGCCG
>CAWGWC010000011.1:0-28454 GCA_963826165.1 uncultured Thermoleophilaceae bacterium
CGTGAAAACACACCGTGTCGTTCGGCGGTGACGCGCCGGCGCTCGACTTCACGACGGCCACCAGGTACACGCTGACCGTCCGGTAGGGGCCCGCGAGGGTCGCCGCCCCCGGGCGGGGGTCCAACGCGTAGCGTCCCGTGCACCCTGCACCACCGGGCAGCAGCACTGCGCGGTTGTTTTCGCCCTGCACCGTGGCGGCCGCTTGCTATCGCAACGCAGAACGCACCGGCCGGCTAGGACCGCAAGCGGCGGACTAGGACGATCGTCCTGCGAGCCGGGCCGAGCCTCGTCCCGAGCTGCGAGCGAGCGGTGACGGTCACTTTCGCCCGTACGCGCCCGCCACGACGAAGCGCCCTGAACGCTGCCCGCCGCGCTCGGGGGGTGATCTTTAGACGCAAGGTCACGCGCCGGGCCCGCGTCGACTTCCTGGCGGGCTTGAGCCTGAAGACCTTTCTGCGCTTGCCCCGCTTGACGACGAGCTTGCCGCGCGCCCTCACGCTCAGGCACCGCGTGCACGACACCCTTACCACCACGCGCTCTGCGAAGCCGTTGGCGCTTTTTGGTGCGGGTGAGGGCCAACCTACCGGCGCGCCCTCCGTCCCGCCCGGCGGCTGAACCATGGGCGGCGTCAGCCGCAGCACGACCGGCGCCCCGGCCAGCTCGACCGGGATCCGCTTCGGGTCGGTCCAACGGCCCCGCTCGGCGTCCGACTCGACCGGATCGAAGCGCTGGGCCAGCGCGAGCGGCTCGCCGAGCACCACGTCGAGCTGATCGGCTGCCGGGAAGAGGTCGCGGCGTGCGAGCCGGTCCCAGACGCTCACCTCGCGCCACAGCACGAGCGCGAACGTGCCGTCCGCTGAGCGCAGCAGCAGCCGGCGAAGGTCGGGCGGCGCGTGCTGAGGCCTAGGCGAAGAGCGCCCGGAGATGGGACCGGCGCCGAGCCGGCGCCTGCGGCCCGGAGGAGGTTGCGAAGCGCGAGGAAGGCGGGCTTGGGAGACAGGTCGGCCCGGAGGAGCCCGAACGAGTTCTCCAGGAGAGAGACTCCGCGGGCTTGGCGCTCGGTTTCCGACCACGCGTCCGCCAGTTCGTAGATGTAGGTGCGCTCGACGCCGCCTCGAAAACCCTCGAGTGCGAGCCGCGGGGTGTAGATGCCGATCGCCCGCTCGGAGGTGGGGTGATGACCGCTCGTCGTCGCGAGGTCGGAGTGGTATCCGACCTCGGTGGCCACGATCGGCTTGCTTCCGGAGGTGGGCGCCGCGCGCCCGCGCTCGACGTCGAGGTTGTGGAGTGGCGTGCCGCCGCCGGGGTACGGATGCATGTTGCCGCGGTTGAGGAATGAGGACAGATCGCCTAGCAGGGGCCGGTTTGCGTGGTGCACCAAAGCGGGTCCGAGCACCGGTAGGTGCGCCAACCGGGAATCGCCCTTGACTCGCGAATACAGCTGCTGTTGGTAGACGCGCGTCTCCCCGAGCCAGTCCGAGACACCGGCCTCTACGTCGGGCTCGTTGGGCGCCTCGACCGAGACCACTGCATGGCGCAGGCGGCTCCCGATGGCCTCCATGTTCTCGTGCATGCGCGCGGCGCCGTCCTTGAGGTCACCGGCGATCAGGTGCGACCTGATGCCGGCGGCGGCCAGCGTCTGCAGCCGCGGGATCTGGCTCTGGCAGGGCGCGCACAGACCGTCGCGTACGTAGCGCACGCCCAGCTCGCGCAGGCGCGCCAGGATCACGTCGAAGCGGTCGTACGAGGAGCCGCCGAACAAGAGGTGCACGTTCACACCGAGCGAGTCGCCGAAGGCCCGCGCCGACTGCGCCGGCATAGCGGGCAGGTTCGGGTAGGGGCTTTCGCCCTGGGCGGCTGCAGGCAAAGGCTGCCATCCCCAGGCGACTACCGAGAGAATGGAGGCGATCAACAGGCGACGAGCGATGAAGCCGGAGGATGACAGCACTCCTCGCTGCTGACCGCTGTTGCAGACCTAGCTGCGCACCGGCAGGCGCGCGCGAACGGTGGTCCCGTGCCCGGCCGGGCTCTCCACCTCGAGGGCGCCGTCCAGGGCGCCGACACGGTCGGCCAGCCCGCGCAGGCCCGACCCGCCGGACGCGTTGGCGCCGCCCGCACCGTCGTCCTCGATCTCCACGCACAGCAGGCCGTCGCGGCGCGCCCACGCGCACGACCGCCATTACGGCGTGGGCGTGGCGGGCCACGTTGGTCAGCGCCTCAGCGGGTTGCCCGGGCATTCCGGGCAGTCGTCGGACACCGCCGCCCGGCTACGTGCTGCGGCGGCCGCCCTGAGCCGCCGCGACTCTCTGAGAGCCAGCTTCGTCTGCTTGTCCGGGCCAAACGTGACCCAGCTGACACCACTCTCAGCGACCATCTGCAGCAGAGCAACCAACCACATCGAAACCTCCTCCAGTTTGAACGGAGAAGGTTTCTCCCGCCTCTGGGGCCGATGACACCGGGCTCGACGAGCCGTTCTGACGATGCCGTCCGTCCGGGGATACTTCCCTTCGGGCCGAACGATACCGGCTCAGAGGCGATGCTCCACGAACGCCTGGCCCGGCTCGGAGATCTCGCCGGCCTCGAGCTTGCGGCTCCGCTCGAGCTCGGCGTTGAGCTCGGCTCCGAGCAGGATGAAGATGTTCGACAGCCAGAGCCAGAGCAGGAAGATGATCGGGCCGGCGAGCGCGCCGTAGGTCTTGTTGTACGAGGCGAAGTTCGAGACGTAGAACGCGAAGGCCACCGAGCCGATCACCCAGCCGAGCACGGCCAGCAGCGCTCCGGGCGAGAACAGGCGGAACGGGAGCTTCACGTTCGGAGCGCCCCAGTAGAGGAACGCGAGCAGAACGCTGACGAGGAACAGCAGCACCGGCCACTTGGCGACGCCCCAGACGTCCACGGCCGTGTCGCCCACCCCGATCAGGTCGCCGGCCTCCTTGGCGAGACCACCCGTGAGCGTCACCGAGAACGCCACGATGCCGGCCAGCACCATGAGAATCAGCGTGAGGCCCACGCGCACGGGCAGTCTCTTGGTGAGCGAGCCGGCGTCGTCGATGTCGTAGATCGAGTTCGAGGCGCTCATGAAGCCGTTCACGTAGCCCGAGGACGCCCAGATCGCGCCCGTCAGACCGATCACGAGGGCGGCGCCGGAGGCGCTTCCGGCACCCTGGAGGTTTCTGATCGCGTCGCTGAGGATCTCCTGTGCCGGACCTGGAGCCACCTGTTCTAGGTTCTCGAGGAGCGTGTCCGTCGCGGACTGGCCGATCAGGCCGAGCACCGAGACCACCACCAGCAGCGCGGGGAAGATCGCCAGCACGCCGTAGTAGGTGAGGGCAGCCGCCCAGACGGTGAGCTTGTCCTCGCTGAACGCCTTGACGGTGCGCTTGAACGCGTCCTTCCATGAACGCGACGAGAGGTCGGTCGGGCCCGAGGGGGCGTCTCCCTCGGCCTTCTTGCCTTCGGAAGTGGCCATGGTCGTCCCCTCCCGGATGACCGACGGATGCTTGCTCAGACGAGCCTAGCGCCGGGTCAGGCGCGCAGGGGCGTCGAGCTTCACGCCGACCTCGTAGTGCACGACCGAGGTGCGCCGGCCCATCGTGCTCGGTGCGGGAGGACTCATCGCGTTGAGCGTTTCGTCCCCCTGCCGCAGGTCCTCCTCAGTCTCGAACAGGGTGATGTTCATCATGCGGCCCTCGTCCGCGCTGTGGAGCAGCATCAGCCCCACCGCCGGCACACCTTCGGGCGGCCCGGATTCGGCGCGCCGCTGGATCTCCTCGACCACCTGCTTGATCTGCTCAGGGTCGCCTCCTTCGAACGTTGCCACTCGAGCGTGCATGCGGCCTCCTGTCGTCGCGGGACGTGCGCGCCGAGCGTCTCACCGCCGGCCCGGCGCCGCAAGCGGCGGCTTGAACCAGTCTTCGCCCGGCTCGTACATGCGTCCACTGAGACCGGTCAGTCTCGCTGACGCCCCCGTGCCTGTCGAGGTCTACCAGGACAGTCAGCTATCTCAACCGCAGGGGGTTCGAGAGATATGAATTACAGATCGCGAAGTCGATCTCGATGTGCCGTGGGCGCAGCAGTCGGTGCGTTCGCGTTGACGGCAACCTTGGCGGTCGCGGGGGCTGCGGGGGCCGCGACGACCGCCTATCCGGGCGGGGGCAGCAACTTCGCCGTGGACGCCCAGGGCTGGACGGGGTCCCAGAGTTCGTGCGATGTTCCGGTGGGCGGGCTGTGCACCGCATCCACCGCCTACGAGCCCGGTGTCGGCAGCCCGGCCGGTTCGATTTCCACGCGCGTGGATGCAACCGTGAACCTGCTCGGTCTGCTCGACGGGGCCGGCACGTGGACCTCGCCGGCCTTCACCGTGCCCGCGGGACCGGCCGTCGCCGGGGCGACGTTCGCCTACAAGCGCCAACTGGACCCGGGCGGGCTGCTCGATCTGGCGCCCAGGAGTGACGTGGCGGTCAGCCTTCTCGACCAGACGACGGGCACCACGACGCCGCTCTTGACCGAGAGGCTTGGAACATCCGCCACGGCATTGGCCAGGCGGGGCGTTGGAGTCCCGGCGGGCCGGGTGATCGCCGGCCATACCTACCGTGTCCGGATCGCGACGAGAACGACGACGACCCTAGTCCGGGTAGGCGTGCTGGGTCAGACGAACACCCGCTTCGACGACGTCGTCCTCGCCGTCGACCAAGGGCCCTCCGGCAGCGACGACGGTGGGACGACTCCGATCGTCTCTGCCGGGGTCACCATCTCGCGTGACTCTCTGTCCATCAGCGAGATCACAACGCTGTTCGGCCGCTTCAACGAGAACACCGAAGTCGGCCCCGGGCCGGGTGGATCGCTGGTGCCGGTGGCGCAGTGCACGATCGTCGGCACTCCGGGCGCAGACCGGATCAAGGGGACGCTCGGCAACGACGTCATCTGCGGTCTGGGTGGAAACGACGTCATCAATGGCGCCGGCGGACGCGACGTCATCGACGGCGCGGGCGGCAACGACCGCCTGAGCGGTGGCTCCGCGAGCGACAAGTTGATCGCGTTGCGAGGCAACGACAGGGTCAACGGCAATGCAGGCAACGACCGGCTCGGTGGTGGCGCCGGCCGCGACCGCGTGACCGGCGCGGCTGGAGCCGACCGTCTCGGCGGCGGGTCGAGCAACGACAGGGTGAACGGCTCCGCCGGCAGGGACCGGCTCGACGCCGGCAGGGGCCGCGACCGCCTGAACGGCGGCACGGGTCCCGACCGGATCCGAGGCGGGGCGGGCAACGACCGCATCCGTGCTCGGGACCGCGCGCGCGACCGCGTCGACGGCGGCAAGGGCCGCGATGGCGCAAGGGTCGACCGCGCAAGCGTGGTAGGCCGGCGCACGCGCAGCCTGCGGCGCTCGGTCGACCGAGTGCGGCGAGTCGAGCGCCAACGCTGAAAGGCAGGGTGTGGCGCGGCGCAGAGCCGCCGCGCCACACTCCCGCCCGCACGCGAAGGGGGGTTCTCCGCACCTCCACACGCCTGGTGGCCGCATGGTTTCGAGGCCGGTGCGCAGCGATGCTCATCGTGTTCCCGAAACCGAGGATTGATCCGATGAGCTCCACCACTGCCACCACCACAGCCCCCACCCCCGCCCCGCGTGCCTCATTCTCGAGCGCGCGAGCCTGGTTTGCCGCCCAGGGCCTGTCGAGGCCGCGCGAATATCGAGTGCTGTCCGGCGTCTCGGCCGGCCTGGCGCGGCGCTACGGCGTCGACCGCTTCGTGATGCGCCTCCTGATGGTCGCCGGCGTCCTCTTGCTCACCCCGCTGATCTACGTGGCGCTGTGGGTGCTGATGCCGAAGGAGGATGCGCCCGACACCCCGCAGTAGCATCGGCCGCCGATGATCGAGGCCATCTCACCCATGCCCACCGGCACGCTCGGCTTCCGCCTATGGGGGAGGATCGAGCGTGCCGACTACGCGGACGTGCTCGTCCCGGCCCTCACCAAAGCCGCCGAGAACGGAGCCGAGATGCGAACGCTCTTCCTGGTCGACGAGCTCGAGAGGATGGATCCCGGCGCCCTATGGGCCGACGCCAAGGCGGGCTTCGACATGACCGTCGCGCACCGCGCGAACTGGAAGCGCACCGCTTTCGTGAGCGATCAGGAGTGGCTGGTCGAGTCGGCGCGGCTGTTCGGCTGGATGATCCCGGGCGACTTCAGGACCTTCCCGGTGGCCGAGGTCGAGCAGGCGAAGTCGTGGGTGGGCGAAGCCGCAACGATCACCGCCTGAGCACGCTCACCCGAACCGCGGCAGCACCTCGCGCGCGTACGCCTCGAAGAACTCGTCGTGGTTGCCGCCGACCTGCTGCACGTAGACCTCGTCGACGCCCGCGTCTGCGTATTCCTGAAGGTGGGCCACGTGGCGATCGAGATCGGGGCCGCAGGGCATCGACTCGCCGATCATCTCCTCGGTGACGAGTGAGCTGGCCTGCTCGAAGTGCTCGGGCGTGGGCAGCACCTGGGCCAGCTCGCCGGGCAGCCCGTCGTTGGGCCAGAGCCGGTGGGCGGTTCGGCGCGACTCGGCGTCGTCGGAGCCGAAGCAGACCTTGGCGCCCGCCTGAACCGGCTTTCCGCCGCCGCCGCTCGCACGAAAGAGCTCGATTGCCTCCCTGTCCGCAGAGGCGGTGCAGAACCCGTCGCCGATGCGCCCGGCCACCTCAATCGACTTGGGACCGAAGCCGGAGATGAGCACCGGCGGCGGCTCCTCCGGCAGGGTGAACAGCTTGGCGTGTCGGCTGCGGAAATGCCTGCCCTCGTGGCTGACCACCTCGCCGGTCCAGAGGCGGCGCATGAGCTCCACCGCCTCCTCGAGCATCTCGAGCCGCACGTCGGCCTCCGGCCAGTCCTGACCCAGGACCTGCTCGTTGAGCGCCTCGCCGGTGCCCACACCGAAGCCGAAGCGCCCGGGCAGCAGGGTCGCCGATGTCGCGGCCGCCTGCGCCGTGATCACGGGATGGATCCGCATGATCGGACAGGTCACCCCGGTGGTCACCGGCACCCGCGACGTGACCTGGGACAGCGCGCCTATGACCGCCCACACGAATCCGGCGTTGCCCTGCTCGTGAGTCCAGGGATGGAAGTGGTCCGAGATCCAGAGCGCGTGAAAGCCGGCCTCCTCGGCCGCGCGGGCCTGGGCGATCAGCTGGACGGGTGAGTACTCCTCACCGGAGAGAAAGAATCCGATCTTCATGGCCTCCCGATGCCCGGGCGCCGCGACTCCACGCGACTTCTGGCGCGAGCGGGCCGCCCGAAGGCGGCCCGCCCCACGAGTCCTACCGGCGGTGCTTCTTCGCGAAGTAGAAGTGATCCCGCCAGCGAGCAACCTGCTTGCCGATCCACGCTCCGTCCTCGTCGGCCTTGCGGAAGTGAATGCCCGAGTAGACGCGGGCGTCCACCGCCTCCCGCACCGCCTGAGAGAAACGGGAGTAGCGGCGTGTGGTTTTAGAGTTCACGCCGAGCGCACTGAAGTGCACCCTGTCGGTGCCGAAGAAGTCCTCCAGCGTTTCTCCCATCGCGCTGCCCACGGCCGTCAGCCCCGACGGATGATCGGGATACGGCGGGGTGTTGATCAGCGGGAGCCAGGCGGGATCCGCCTCGGTCCTGCGATTGCCGTCGGTACCGGCCTCGCGGATGGCAGTGATCGGCCGCCAGAACCGCCAACGGGCCTTGTCGTCCCAGCAGGCGATGAGCGCGTCCGCGCCGGTGAGGTACTGCATCGCGAAGAGCCGCGCGTTGTCGGCGATCCTCAACCCGTAGCGTGCGGAGAGGTCGCGGGCTACACGAGTCCACACCGCAGGGCCCTCGGACCAGAAGCGGGCCATGTCGGTCTGGTCTGCCGTTCGCGTCGCGCTGTTCACGGAGCCGAGTTGCTTCACCTCGTCGAACTCCCGCGCGTACCTGCGGCTGTCGAGATCGTAGGGGCCGTCGGTCGCGAACTGCGACGGGCTACGGATCAGGAACGGCCTGACCCTCGCCACCCAGGCGTTGGGGTCATTGACGAATGCGGGCAGTACAGGACGCCATTGCCCCGAGGCGGTGCCCACCGGGAACCTGAACGGCCCAAAGCGGCCGTCACCCGTCCGTGCGGCGATCATCGCGGCGGCGGCGGCCTCGCCCACGGCTATGCCGCCGGCCTTTCGCCGGCCGTCCGGGATTGCGGCGAGGCTGGCGGCGTAGTGACCGTCGAGCGTCGTCTGCTGGGCGGGCACGATGCTCAGGAGCACCCTGTAGGCAGCCGTTGCGGCTGCCGCCTCCTCCGAGTACCACTTGCGTGCCTTGGGCTGAGGCAGGTAGGGCTGGTAGCGACGGTCGATGGCGTTCACCGCGTCGTAGACGGCGCCGTGCACCATCCCCAGATGAATCGTGGATACCGGCGGGGTCTGACCCGCCGTGACGATCAGGGCGTTGGTGGCGTGGCTGTTCCACTCCACCACCGTGTCCGCCCGAGCCGGGGCGGCCAGGGCGAGCAGCGCGGTGGCGGCTACGAGCAATCCGGCGCCACGTACACGTGACGAGTGCATTGTTTCTCCTTTCCAGTACAGCTGGAGCGGTGAGGGACCGCTCAAGCGCTCGCGCTGGGGGCGACGAGCGCTAGGGAGAAATCGAGAGGGTGTTCACCACCACCTCCTCGTGCCGCTAGGGCAGAGACGGGGCCAGAACTCCGACTATCTACCTCTGCCCGACGGCTGTCAAGGCCCGCGCGGCGTTTAGTAGGAGGGCCGTGGCATGTTGCTTTCGAAGCGCTGCAGGCCGTCGTCGGGGATCTCCTCCCAGACCGCCGCGCTGGCCACGTGGGCGCGCCAGCTCGGCCGCACGCCCGGGTCGCCGTCGAAGGCGGGCAGCCGGACGCTCATCTGCCTGTGGTCGTCGGGGTCGCGGCTGAACAGGTGCGCGCCGCAGTTGCGGCAGAAGCACTTCTCGAACCCACCGTCGGGATGGCGCCAGGCCTGGACCAGGTCCTCTCCCTGCACCAGCCGGAAGGTGCGGCCGTCGATCCGGGCCTGCGCCGACGAGCCCGAGCCGGTGCGACGCTGACAGCGCGTGCAGTGGCAGTAGCCGGCGGCGGTGGCCGGCTCGGTGAGCTCGAAGCGCACGCCGCCGCAGAGGCAGCCGCCGGACGTGGAGGGGGCGTCGTTCACCCTGGGAATTCTCGCACCCAACGTTGCTTACCAAAGCTTTGCCTTGACCTGGCCCGGTGCTTGATGGCCTCCGAGCACACTCGTCGTGTCAATCGATGGAGGTCATTGAAATGAGACGCAGGCTTTCCGTACTCATCATCCTCGCCGCCGCCTCGGTGGCGGCCGTCGCCTCCGGCCCCGCCGGCGCCGCGGCCCCCTCGGGCACCGCTGCTCTGCGCGAGTTCGACGGCACGGTCATCTCCAAGAACAGCGCCGCGCGCTCCTTCCGGCTGCGCGACGACGAGAGCGGAACCTTCCGCGTGTTCGTGAACCGCAATACGCGCTTCGAGCGGATCGCCGGCTTCGCCGGGCTCCGCGTGGGCGCGCGCAACATCGAGGCCAAGGTGCGCCGGCGAAACGGCCGCTGGGTGGCCGTCGAGGTGGAGGTCTCGGGCCGCGTGCGCGACCGCAGCGGCGGTGACGACGACCGCGGCGGAAGCGACGACGACTGACCGCTTGAACGGGTGGCGCTCCTAGGGGTTGAGCGCCACCCGCCGCAGGTAGGGCACCAGCCGCCTCACGAACTCGTTGCGTGGGGCGGCCGAGTTGGGATCGTTGTGCGAGTAGGTGGCCGCACGGTTGACGAGCGTCAGCCGCCGGCGCGGGATGCCCGACTGCTCGGCCAGTCCGCGGGCGGCCGCCAGCACGCGCTCGCCTCCGAGCTGCGCGCCGAAGGCGTAGATGCGCAGGTCGCCGAGATCGTCACCGTGGGTGGCCCGCAGGTCGAGCACCTGCTGCGCCGGGTTCGCATTGCCGGCAGCCACGGCGCCTGAGTCGATCGAGAGGCGGCGCGGGTGATACCAGGCGGTGCCGTCCTGGCTCCTCAGCCCGGCACCGGAGAACATGGCCGCGAAGCGCTGCACCGGAGTGAGCGCCCCGGCCCGCACCCAGCCGCGCGGATCTCCGGCATCGGCCAGACGGCCGAGATGGGCCTGCGCGGCGGCGAGGTTGGGCGGCGAGCTGTTGCTGTCGAGCGAGTAGCCGTAGCCGGCCTCGTTCGATGACCCTCACGGGCGCGTTCAGATTGCCGGGCAGCAGAGGCCAGTCCTGCAACGGCGAGGGAGCGTCGGGCTCGACGCGGGCCAGGGTCGAACCGACGATGTTGAACAGGCCGGCGAAGGGCGCGCTGATACCGCCGAAGGCCAGCCAGGGGGATTCGCCGGCGAGTTCCTGGAGCGATTGGGTCGCCTGCTCGGGGGTGACGGGTTCTGGGTTGCTGCCGCCGTCGATGTAGACGAGGCCGCCCAACCCGCTGGCGCCCGCGCGGCCGTTGAAATCCCAGGTGGCGTAGGCGGTGGTGATGGAACCGCCGAGCGAATGGCCGCCCACGACGACCTCGCCGCCGCGCCGCTGGGCCTTCCTGACCACGCGGCGCAGGTCCTCGACACTCACGCGCATGCCCCACTCCCGCGCGAACGGGACCGCCGAGTCCGGCACCGCCGTGTAGTGATCGGTGACCGCCGGATCGGTGAGGTAGCCGAGGTAGTAGTCGAACAGTCGCTGTCCGCTGGCCTTGCCCGTCTTGGCCAAGTTGGCCACCGAGTGGTCCTCGAGGAGGTTCTCGCGCCGGTTGACCGCCCACACCTGCCAGCCCGGAGCCTGCCGGGCCACGGTGCGCGCCAGCGGGCCGAAGTAGGCGGCGCTCGCGGAGGTGCCGGGGTTCAGGACGAGCACGTTCTTCGCGCGGGGGGAGCCGACCTTGAGGATGCCCACCTTGTTGTACTTGGCCGGCGTGCCGGCGGCGGGGAAGCCCTCGATCCGCTCGAACGACACCTTCGCGCCGGCCGAAGGCGCGAATCCGGCCAGGAGAACCCCGGCAGCCAGCCCCACAACCGCCGCCCGGCGGCGTCCCGCAATGCTCCGGCTCACCCCGATCTCCCCCTCTGAAACTTGCAGCGTCGCTGCGAGAAGTTAGCGGTTAGAAATCGTCGCTGTCGGTGTAGATGTAGCCGGCGACGTTCGTCCGCAGCACGTCGTCCTCGCTGAACTCGATGAACAGCCGCCGGCCGCTCGCCGACAGAACCGCCACGGCCACCTTTTGGGCGCCGTCGCTCCAGTAGCCGACGGCCCCCGTCGGCGGGGTCTCGCCGGCGCTGGCCATGGCGACGACACGCAGCGAGAGCGGCCTGTCGAGCCGTGGCACGCGGGTAACGAGCTCGGCCGGAGTAAAGAAGCCGTCGCCTGGGTTTCGGTCTCCGAGAAGCTCGGCGCCGAGAAGCAGGCTCATCATCGCCCAGCTCCGCTGTAGCTCATCGAGAAACACTGCCCCGACCTGGGAGAGAGGAATCGACACGATCCACTCGCGACTCAAGCGGCGGCGGCGCTCGCCCTTCCCAACCGTCCGTGGCGCCAGGTGGACCGTGCAGTAGTCGATCCCACGGGTGAGGTCGCCAGTGCGCAGCCTCCGGCCGCGCCGCGGCGCGCGGAAGGTCTGCTCTCCACTGAAGGTGGACTGAAGACCGGAGTCGTCGGGGTCCATCAGCTCCGTGCACTTCACCGTCACCCGACGGCCGGCCACCTGGCGCCACAGCTTCGTGGCCCGCTGGGTGAAGACCACCACGATTCCGCGGTCACGGACGATCTTCACGCCGTTCGCCGAGCCGACGGGCAGCTGCGCCTGGGCGGCGGTAGGCAGCGCCAGCGCCACCACGACCAACACCACGAGAGCTGTAAGCGTTGCCCTCACCAAGCCGCCAGCCTACTCCTGAATGAGCGACTCAAGCTCCGGCACGCTGCGCTCGAACCGGCGCTGCGGCGTAGCGCTGGTGCAGCACTACTGATACGACGAGGGCCGCCACACCGACCGCTACCGCCACCTCGTCGGAGAGGCCCAGCGCGCCCCCGGCGATGGCCAGCCCGCCGCCGATAACGGCGGAGTTGACCACGGACACCATGGCCTGGTTGGTGAAGTAGATCTGCCAGCGTCCCGGCTCGACGGCCATGTTGCGCAGCGCCACCTCGATCGAGTCGCCCGGCTCGAGCATGAAGTAGTGGCTGCGCTCCGGACCGGCCTGCTCGACGTAGTACTGGCGGATGCGCCCGATGGCCCGGGCGTAGAAGAGATCCTCGATCGAGTTCTCGAGCACGCGCACGAAGGTCGCGAGGCCCAGAAACGCGAGGATGGGTAGAGCAGAGAGGGCGAACAGGCGGAACGTCTCGTCGGCCACCTGGGCCACGAACCCCAGCGCGATCAGCGTGCTCGAGACAGAGGCGAGGAAGAGCGCAGAGCGGCCGGCGCTCTCGCTCACCGTCGTTGAGCGCGCTCCCGCCAGGCCGAAGTGCTCGGTGGTCAGCGAGGTGAGGAAGGCCGCGTCCCGCTCGTCGTCGTCCGCCATCGCGGCCTCATTCGACGCGCGCGTGCGGCTGCCTGCCCTCGTTGGCGCGCAGCACCAGGCCGAGCGTCTCCGGCGGGCCGCGCCAGTGCCTGCGCACCAGGTCCGGGCCGCTGGCGGCGAGCACCACGCGCAGCACGAGGGCCACCACCAGCACGTCGTCGAGCACTCCGACTATCGGGATGAAGTCCGGGACGAGATCGAAAGGCAGCGCGAGGTAGGCGAGCGCAAGAAGTACGAGGAGCTTGGCCGCCCGGGGCACATCGGGGTCGCGGGCCAGCCGGCCGAAGAGGCCGACCGCGTCCGGGATCAGGCGCGCGTAGGCGATCGCCTCGCGGCGCCGGCCGGCGATCAGCAGCGCCCCGAGGAAGACCAGATAGACGAGCAGACAGGCGCCGAACGCGATCGCCAGCGTGGTCAGACTCACGCCGCCGCCTTCGAGCGCACCTGACGGCTGGTGAAGAAGGCCCCGACCAGCACGAGCGCGGTTCCCAGCACGGCGGTGGCCTCGATCGACTCGTCGAGAAGCAGGGCACCCAGCACGATTGCCACCACCGGGATGAAGTAGATCGTGACCGAGCCGCGCGTGGCGCCCACCCGGCCGAGCAGCGTGGAGAAGGCCACGAAGGCCACGCCGGTGCCGAGCGCGCCGAGGGCCACCATCGCGGCGAGGCTCGACCAGGCGAACTCCGAGTCGGTGGCGCCCACCGCGGCGGCGGCGCCAGCAGCACGAGCGCCACGGCCTGGGCGCGCAGCAGCACCGGGAGCGAGCCGTTGCGGCGGCTGAGCGGGCCCAGCAGGTTGAACGCGCAGCCGTAGAGGAAGGTGGCCAGCAGCACGAGCAGGATGCCCACCGTGGTGGACTCGCCCTCGCCGATCGACGGCGCGGTGATGGCCACCACGCCCAGGAAGCCGATGAGCAGCCCCACCGCCTGGATGCGGCCCGGCAACGCGCGCACCACCACGGCGGCGACGAGCGCGGTGAACAGCGGCGCGCCCGCGTTGATCATCGCCGCCAGAGACGACTCGATCCACTGCTGCGCCACCGCGAACAGCACGAACGGGATGGCGATCCAGATCACCCCGAGCAGGGCGATCGGCTTCCACTCCGAGCGCGGGACCGCCCGGCGCGCGGCGGGCAGCATGACGAGAGTGAGTGCGCCGAAGAACACGCGCGCGAAGGCCACCACCGGCGGAGCGAAGTGCTCGAGGCCGATCTCGATGAACAGGAACGAGGCGCCCCAGAGCAAGGCAACGACCGCCACCAGCCCCCAGTCGGCGGGAGCGAAGGCCTGGCCTTCGTCCGCCGTGACCGCGGCGGCCCGCTGCTCGGCCTGTGTGGACGTGGTCACCGCCACGAGGCTAGAACGCGCCGCTAGGGTCGCCTACCCATGGCGAGCACCGGCGCCACCCCCACCGTCGGCCCGCTTCTGCGCGAGTGGCGCGAGCGGCGGCGCCTGAGCCAGATGGACCTCGCCGCGGATGCGGGCGTGTCCGCACGGCACCTGAGCTTCGTCGAGACCGGCCGCTCGCGGCCGAGCCCCGACGTGGTCCTCCAGCTGGCCGAGCGCCTGGAGGTCCCGCTGCGCGACCGCAACCGCCTCCTGCTCGCCGCCGGCTACGCGCCGGTCTACCAGCAGCGCGAGCTGGCCGACCCCGAGATGGAGCCGGTGCGTGAGGCGATCGCTCTGATCCTCGACGGCCATGACCCCTATCCGGCGGTGGTGGTCGACCACGCCTGGGAGATGCTGGCCGCCAACCGTGCGGTGCAGCTGCTGATGGACGGCGTGGCCCCGCACCTGCTCGAGCCGCCGGTGAACGTGCTGCGCGTGAGCCTTCATCCCGACGGCGTGGCCCCGCGCATCGCCAACCTGGCCGAGTGGCGGGCCCACCTGCTGGACCGCCTGGCCCGCCAGATCGCCCTCAGCGGCGGCGACCCGGCGCTCGCCACGCTGCACGAGGAGCTGAGCGGCTATCCGGCTCCCGAGCACGAGCCGCCCTCGGAACACCAGGAGATCGCCGTCCCCCTGCGGCTGCGCACGGAGGCCGGCGAGCTGGCCTTCATCAGCACGGTCTCCACCTTCGGCACCGCCGTGGAGGTCACGGCCAGCGAGCTCTCGATCGAGTCGTTCTTCCCGGCCGACCGGCGCACCGCCGAGACGGTGCACGCCTTCGTCGAAGGCCTACCTCCCAGGTAATCGACGCGCCCACCAAGTCGCGGCATCCTCGGAGCCATGAACACGCTCCGACTTGTACTCAAGCTCGACGCCGTGGTCACCGGCGCGAACGGCGCCGCCTACCTCGCCCTGGCCGGCCCGCTCGAGGATCTGCTGGGCCTCGACGCCTCGGTGCTGCGCCCCATCGGGGCCTTCCTGCTCGTGTTCGCGGCCGCCGTCTGGTTCGTGGCCACGCGGCCCACCATGTCGAGAGGCGTCGTGCTGGCCGTGGCCATCGCGAACTTCGACTGGGTGATCGGCTCGCTCGTGCTGGCCACGCTCAGCCCCGACGACGTGACCACCGTGGGCACGGTGTGGATCGTGCTTCAGGCGCTGGTGGTGGCCGTGTTCGCCGGGCTTCAGGCGCGGCTGAGCTCGGCGGCGGCCGGCGCGGCCAGGCCGAGCTCCTCGGCGATCAGCTCGTAGGAGCGCCGGCGCTCCTCGTGACCGTGGGTGATGGTGAGGATGGCCAGCTCCTCGGCGCCGTACTCGGCGGCCACCTCCTCGAGGCCCGCGCGCACCGTGGCGGGCGAGCCGATGATCGCGCGGCGACCGGAGCCCTCCGCCGGCTTCTCGCGCGTCGCCAGGTAGCGCAGGGCCTTGTCCACCGGCGGGATCTCCACCAGCTGCCCCTGGCGCAGGAGCGAGAGCATCATGCGGCTGGGGGCGGCCAGCCGCTCGGCCTCCTCGTCGGTCTCCGCGCAGATCACGATCACCGCGGCCATCACCAGCGGGGCGCCGAGGCGCTCTGAGTCGACGAAGCGACCGCGGTAGTCGGCGGCGATCGCCGCGCCGTTGGGGTTGATGAAGTCGGCGAACGAGTAGGGCAGCCCCAGCTCCGCGGCCCAGATGGCGCTCTGAGGCGACGAGCCGAGCAGCCACACCTCGGGGCGCTCGGGACGGCCCGGCAGGCTGCCGGCCAGGCGGGCAAAGGGATGCTGGGCGAGCCAGGCGGCCCTCGAGCAGGCCGAGCAGCTCCATCAGCTGCTCGGGGAAGTCGTCCACCGGCCGCTGGCGGCGGTCGCGCTGCAGGGCGATGGTGGTCACCGGGTCGGTGCCGGGCGCCCGTCCCAGCCCGAGGTCGATGCGCTCGGGATGGAGCCCGCTCAGCATGCTGAACTGCTCGGCCACCTTGAGCGGGCTGTAGTGGGGCAGCATCACGCCGCCGCTGCCCACGCGGATCCGGGTGGTGGCCGCCGCGATGGCCTCGATCAGCACCTCGGGCGCCGCGCAGGCCAGCGCGGGCGTGCCGTGATGCTCGGCCACCCAGTGGCGGTGATAGCCGAGCTCGTCGGCCAGCCGGCCGAGATCGACGCTGTTGCGCAGGGCGTCGGCGGCGGTCGAGCCCTCCGAGATCGGAGCCTGGTCGAGGACGCTCAGGCGCATCGTGCTTCGAGATTAGAGGGTGAGTAGCGTTGGCCCGGTGGGTCGAGTCGCGCTGGTCACGGGAGCGAATCAGGGCCTGGGCCTCGCGCTCGTTCGTGGCCTGAGCGAGCACTTCGACGAAGACGGCGATCGCGTCTACCTGACCGGGCGGGACGCGGAGCGGGTGGAGCGGGCCGCCGCGGAGCTGGGCGACGCCGGCCTGAGCGTGATCCCCGAGGCGATGGACGTGACCGACGCGGACTCGGTCGCGCGGCTCTGCGAACTCGCCGGCCCGGCTGACGTGGTGATCTCGAACGCCGCGGCGCGCATCGTGAGGGACGTGCCCTTCCCCGAGCAGGTGCGGGACTTCGTGCACACGAACAACCACGGCACCACGCGCATGCTGCGCTCCTTCGGCCCGGGGCTGGCTCCCGATGGCCGCATGATCGTCGTGGCCAGCTCGTTCGGCACGCTGCGCGAGCTGCCGGACTCGCTTCACGACCGGTTCGAGACGGACTCGCTCGATCAGCTGGACGGGCTGATGGACGACTACGTGACGGCCGTCGAGCGCGGCGAGGCCGAGGAGTGGCCGAGCTGGATCAACATCCCGTCGAAGGTGGGCCAGGTGGCCGCCATGCGGGCGTTCGGACGCACGGCGCCGACGGACCGTTTCGTCGCCGCCGCCTGCCCCGGGCTGGTGGACACGGAGGCCTCTCGTCCCTGGTTCGAGGACATGTCAGTCGCCCAGTCCCCGGCCGAGGCCGCGGTCGACGTGCTGCGGCTGGCCACCGGTCCGCTCGACCCGGGTTGGCGGGGCGAGCTCGTGCAGCACCTGAAGGTCCTGCCCTGGCGCTGATCTAGCGGCGCCGTGCCGCGGGCTCCAGCGCCGGGTTGGTCCAGCCCTGATCGTCGGGGTTGACGTTCCGGCCCGGCGCGACGATCTCGTCGATGCGGTCGAGCACGTCGTCCGACAGCTCGACGTCGGCCGCGGGCAGCTGCGACTCGAGGTGCTCCATCGTGCGCGGGCCGATGATCGCCGCGGTCACGGCGGGATGGCGGATCACGAAGGCCAGCGCCATCTCGATCAGGGAGATGCCGGTCTCGTCGGCCAGGCTGCCCAGGGCGTCGGCCGCGTCGAGCTTGGCCTGGTTCTCGGGCAGCGACAGGTCGTAGCGGTCGGGGACCATCTGGGAGCGGCGCGAGCTGAGGTCGTCGGCGCCCTTGCGCCACTTGCCGGACAGCCAGCCCCCGGCGAGCGGGCTCCACGGGATCACGCCCATGCCGTAGCGCCGGCACACCGGCAGCAGCTCGGCCTCCACACCGCGGTGCAGCAGCGAGTACGGCGGCTGCTCGCACACGAAGCGCTCGCGCCCCCGCTTCTCGGCCGTCCACTGCGCCTCCACCACCTGGCTGGGCGGGAAGGTCGAGCTGCCGATGTAGCGGACCTTGCCCGCGCGCACGAGGTCGGTGAGCGCGCCGAGGGTCTCGTCGATGTCGGTGTCGATCTCCGGGCGATGGACCTGGTAGAGGTCGATCCAGTCCGTGCCGAGCCGGCGCAGGCTGTTGTCCACCTCGCGCATGATCCAGCGGCGCGAGTTGCCGAACTCGTTGGGGTCGTCGCCCATCTTGCCGTGGAACTTGGTGGCCAGCACGACGTTGTCGCGGCGGCCTCCCTCCAGCGCCTTCCCGACGATCTCCTCCGACTCGCCGCGCGAATAGACGTCGGCGGTGTCGATGAAGTTGATCCCGGCGTCGAGCGCGCGGTGGATGATGCGGATGGACTCGTCGTGGTCGGTCTCGCCCCAGGCGCCGAACATCATCGCCCCGAGGCACAGCGGGCTGACCTCGACTCCAGTGCGGCCCAGCGGACGGTTCTCCATGGCCGCCGAGACTAGTGGCCGGTTAGCATCGCCCGGTCATGGACGAGGCGGTGGCCCTGCTGCGCGATCTGCTGCGCATCAACAACGTGAATCCGCCCGGCAACGAGACCGCCGCCCAAGAGCTGATCGCGAGGCCGCTGCGGGCGGCGGGCTTCGAGATCGAGCTCGTGGGGCCGGATCCGACCAGGCTCAACCTCGTGGCGCGGCTGCGCGGCGAGGCGCCCGGGCCGGTGCTCGGCCTGCTCTCGCACGTGGACACGGTGACCGCGGATCCGCGCGGCTGGCAACACGATCCGTGGTCGGGTGCGCTGGCCGACGGCTGCGTATGGGGACGCGGCGCCCAGGACATGAAGTCGCAGACCGTGGCCGAGGTGACGGCGGCGTGTTCGCTCGTGCGCGAGGGCTGGCGCCCGGCCCGTGGCGATCTGGTGGTGATCTCGGTCGCCGACGAGGAGGTGGGCGGCACCGGCGCCGAGTGGGTGTGCGCCGAGCGTCCGGACCTCGTGCGCTGCGACTACCTCCTGGACGAGGGCATGGGCACGGCCTTCTCCGTCGGCGACGCGCGGGCCTACGAGGTCGCCGTGGCCGAGAAGGGCGTGTTCCGGTTCACGCTGTCCACCGACGGTGTGGCCGGCCACGCATCGATGCCCGACGCCGCCGACAACGCTCTGCTCAAGCTCGCTCCGTTGCTCGATTCGCTGGCCACGAGGCGTCCCGGCTGGGACGTGACGCCCGGCGCCC
This sequence comes from uncultured Thermoleophilaceae bacterium, assembly GCA_963826165.1. GTDB lineage: Bacteria > Actinomycetota > Thermoleophilia > Solirubrobacterales > Thermoleophilaceae > JACVRW01. The sequence goes on from CAWGWC010000011.1 coordinate 18,737, forward strand.
GGGCGCTGCTGCACGCGCTCGGGATCGAGCTGGACGGCGATCCGGCGGCCGCGCTGGCCCAGCTGGCCGAGCGCGCGCCGTCGTTCGCGCCGCTGGTGGAGCCGCTGTTGCGGGTGACGCTCGCTCCGACGATGGTCGACGCGTCGGCCACGATGAACGTGATTCCGGACGAGGCGAGGCTGCACGTGGACTGCCGCGTGCCGCCGGGAATGGAGGAGGGCCAGGTCCTCGAGCGCGTGCGCGAGGTCATTGGCTCGGACGGCTACCGGCTCGAGTTCACCGAGCGGGTGCCCGGCAACGGCTCGCCGCCCGAGTCGTCCCTGATGGACGCCCTGCGCGACTGGATCGAGGGCAGCGACCCGGGCGCGCTCTGCCTCCCCTCGGTCTGCACGGGCTACGCCGACTCGGTGACCTTCCGCTCGGCGTTCCCGGACCTGATCGCCTACGGCTTCTTCCCGCAGCGGCACATGACGATGGAGCAGGTGAACTCGGTGGTTCACGCCCGCGACGAGCGCATCGACGTGCGCGACCTGGCGCTCGCGGTGGACTGTTATCGCTCCGTCGCCCAGGCGCTGCTCCGCTAGCGTCGAACGTCTGGCCTCGCGCACCGACATTCGCAACGTGGCGATCATCGCCCACGTCGATCACGGCAAGACCACTCTGGTCGACGCCATGCTGCGCCAGTCCGGGGTGTTCAGCGCGCACGAGACGCTGACCGACCGCGTGATGGATTCGATGGACCAGGAGCGCGAGCGCGGCATCACGATCCTGGCCAAGAACGCCGCGGTGCGCTACGGCGAGGTCAAGCTCAACCTGGTGGACACGCCAGGCCACGCCGACTTCGGCGGCGAGGTGGAACGCGGGCTGACCATGGTCGACGGGGTGATGCTGCTGGTGGACGCCTCGGAGGGCCCGCTTCCCCAGACTCGCTTCGTGTTGCGTAAAGCGCTCGAGGGCGGGCTGCCGGTGGTGCTGGTGGTCAACAAGGTCGACCGCCCGGACGCGCGCATCGCCGAGGTGGTCAACGAGATCTACGAGCTCTTCCTCGACCTCGACGCCAACGACGAGCAGATCGAGTTCCCCATCGTCTACACCAACGCCAGGGCGGGTTGGGCTTCACTGGCCGAGGGCGAGGAGGGCACCGACCTGCGCCCGCTGTTCGAGCTTCTCGTCAACCGGATTCCGGCGCCCTCGTTCGACCCCTCGCATCCCCTGCAGGCGCGGGTCACGAACCTGGACGCCGATCCGTACGTGGGCCGGCTGGCGCTCTGTCGCGTGCACCACGGCACCATCCGGCGCGGGCAGACCGTGGCCTGGTGCCGCCGCGACGGATCGGTGGAGAACGTGCGCGTCACCGAGCTGTACGTGACCGAGGGCCTGGCCCGCACGGCCGCCGACGAGGCCGGGCCGGGCGAGATCATCGCTCTGGCCGGCTTTCCCGACATCACGATCGGCGAGACGATCGCCGACGCCGCCGACCCGCAGCCGCTGCCGGTGATCGCTGTGGAGGAGCCGGCGCTCGGGGTGACCATCGGCACCAACAACTCGCCGTTGGCGGGCCGCTCGGGCGACCGCCTCACGGCGCGCCAGGTGCAGGACCGGCTCAACCAGGAGCTGGTGGGCAACGTGGCCATCCGGGTCCTCGAAGTCGACCGGCGCGACACCTGGGAGGTTCAGGGCCGCGGCGAGCTGCAGCTGGCCGTGCTGGTGGAGGCGATGCGCCGCGAGGGGTTCGAGCTCACCGTGGGCAAGCCGCAGGTGGTCACGCGCGAGGTGGACGGCGAGCTGCACGAGCCGATCGAGCGGCTGTCGATCGACGTGCCCGACGACTTCCTGGGCGTGGTCACCCAGATGCTCGCGTTGCGTAAAGGGCGCATGACCGACATGGTCAACCACGGCACCGGCTGGGTGCGACTCGAGTTCCTCGTTCCCACCCGCGGTCTGATCGGTTTTCGTACCGAGTTCCTGACCGAGACGCGCGGCTCGGGCATTCTGCACTCGGTCTTCGAGGGCTACGAGCCCTGGCAGGGCGACATCAGCACCCGGCCCACCGGCTCGCTCGTGGCCGACCGGCCGGGGCCCACGGCGACGTTCGCGCTCCTGAAGCTGCAGGAGCGCGGACAGCTGTTCGTGGGGCCGGGCGAGGAGGTCTACGAGGGCATGGTGGTGGGCGAGAACGCCCGCTCCGGCGACCTCGACGTGAACGCCGTGCGCGAGAAGAAGCTGACCAACATGCGCGCCTCCGGCTCCGACGAGACGGTGAAGCTCGTCCCCCACCACCGGCTGTCCCTGGATCAGGCGTTGGAGTTCATCCGCGAAGACGAGGCGGTGGAGGTCACGCCCGACGCCATCCGCCTGCGCAAGGCCGAGCTCGACGCGGTTGCCCGGGTCAAGCTGGCCCGCGTACGCAAGCAACCGGCGCTTTAGGACGTGCGCAAGTGGTCGGGTACGTATCCAGCCATTTGCGCTGGACGATGTGAAATCGCTTTCGCTGCGCCCATAGTCGTGAGAGGATGGGAGCGGCCTATGGCTCGCCGCTCGTTGCTCGCCGCTGCTCTCGCCTCGTCGGCCTTGCTGGCGCTGGGTTCTCCCAGCGCCTTTGCTCAGGCCGAGGAGGCTGCGCCGGTGACACCGGACAGCACCGTCACGATCACGCCTGACCCCGTCACGCCCGTGACCCCGGCGCTGGCCGACTCAGCGCCTCCGCAGGACGTGTTGCAGGACGTCTCGCCTGTGAACCCGCCGGAGGCCGAGGCTGCGCCGCCGGCGCCGGCGCCGGAGCCGGTGGTGGTCCCGGAGATCCTCGTGGCAGCGCCTCCGGAGGTGGTCAGTCCGGAGCCGGCCCCCATCACGCCACCGGAGATCCCTGAGCCGGCAAGCCCGCCGGCGGCCGAAACACCGCAGCCTGTGGCCGAAGCGCCGGACCACTCCGCGCCGGCCGACAGCCCGGCGGATGCCCCAGCCGCGTCCGGTTCGGTCGCCTCGAGGCCGTCGGTTGGTCAGCCTCAGGGAACGCCGGCGCCGGATAGCGCGAGCACTTGGCTCCCCCGCCTCGAGCAGGCTCTTCCCGCCGTCGAGCGCGATCTGCGCAGAGTCCAGGCGGACGTCGAATCCATCCGCCGCCAGCTGAACAGCGGAGCCACGCCGCTGGTGAGCGACCTGAACCGGCTGCGCTCGAGGCTCGAGCGGCTGGAGCCGGTCCTGCTGGCGCTGGACGGTCGCATCGATCGCCTGGGCGTGGTCAGCGAGGAGACTCGCCTGTTGCTCCATCGCGTACAGGTGCAGCTCGCTGAAACGCAGGTCTCGACCGCGGGACTGATCGCCGCTCTGCGCAGCTCCGGGTTGCACGGCCCGGCACTCGACGCGCTGCTGCGCGAGCTCGAGAGCTTCGGCGCGCTCGGGTCGGCGCTTGACCTCGGGCCCGCAGCCACTCCCTTCGCTCCCACGGCCCTCACCATCGACCCGGCGCCGCCCGCCGCGGTCGTGCCCGCGCTCGCAACCGGCGGTTCGCCGAGCGAGCCCCGGGTGGGTCCGCCGCGCGCAGCCAAGGAGCGCGAGACGTCCGCACCTGACGCGCCCGCGCCCTGGCCCGCTCCGGCGGAGTCCTTCTCGGCGAGCGCGAGCGACGCCCTCTCCGTCGGGGGAGCCGCCGCGCTGATCGCACTACTGATCGCTTTCTTCCTTCCACGGCTGACGGCGCGCCTCGAGCTCGCCCCCGGTCGGGGCCATGTCGTGGCCTCCGTCCTGGCGATCGAGCGCCCGGACTAGAGCTCCCGGTACAGCAATGTCCGAACCGGGGTGCCGTACGTCCCGGTTGGCGTTCTTGCCAACGCATGGAGGAAAGACCGATGAGAGCGAACCCCTATCGCTCGAGGCGGGCACCGGCGCGATCTAGCCGGCGCCGGCCAACAACGAACACAAATACGCACAGAAGGCACGAGACGTGGCTACGAGCCGCGCCGGTCAGCGTGTCGACTGCACGGGACATCGTCTCTGAAGCCGCCAAGGTCGCCGGACTGGACCGCGTGGCGACTTCCGACCTGATTCTCGCCACCAGCGAAGCCGTCGCCAACGCCGTGACGCACGGCGAGGCGTGGCCCAACGACTGCATCCTGCTCGTGACCGAGCCGTCGGCGAGCGGCCTGCGGGTCGAGGTATCCGACTGCGGGTGCTTCGACAGCTCGCTCGAGCCCGCGCCGCTCGACGCCACGGGTGGACGAGGGATTGCGATCATTGCCGCCGTCGTGGACCGTCTCGAGGTCCGAAACGGCGACGGTCAGACCGTGATCGGCTTCGAGAGATACCTATCCGAACCGCGGGGCCATGTTGCCGCCTAGCTTGGCTTCACCCCAATCCGCCCGGTGTAGTCGACGCGGCCGAGCAGCGGCGCGTCTTCGCGGGTGGCAAAGAACTCGTCCACGGCTTGGCGGGCACCGGCCCAGTGGCCGTAGTCGTCGATGATCAGCACGCCGCCGGGCTCGAGGCGGTCCCACAGATGCTCGAGCTCGTGGCGGGTGGACTCGTACCAGTCGGTGTCGAGGCGAAGCAGGGCGATCCGCTCCGGGACGGTGCCGGGGATCGTCTCCTCCACCGGGCCGGGCACGTACTCGACCCGCTCTGCAGCGATGCCCGTGGAGCCCATGTTGGACCTCACCTCGCCGAGAGAGGCCACGGCCATCGTCGGGTCTCCGGGGGTGGTGCTGATCGCCTCCCAGTTGTCTCGGGCCGACATGCCGTGCACGGTCACGTCGCGCGCGCTCGGCTCGCTCATGCCGGTGAAGGTGTCGTAGAGCCATAGTCGGCGCCGCTCGTCGCCCTCCTGGGCGAGCGTCAGGGCAGCCACCATGGAGCTGCCGCCGCGCCAGACGCCGCACTCCACCAGGTCACCGGCAATTCCTCGCTGGCACACGTGGCGCACTGCCTCCCAGAGGGCGTACATCCGCTCGACCGTCGTCATGGTGAACGGCGCACAGCGAGCGTGGACGGGCCCGAAGGCCGCATCGAGGTCGGGATGAGAGCGCTCGAGCCGTCCGGCGAGAGGCACCGGCTCGAGCCGGTAGCCGAGCCGCCGCAGCACCCCTCTGGGGATGCGCACGCCGCTCAGGGCACCCAGCGATCGCCCGCCGGCGTGACCATCAGCTCGTGGGTGTACGCGCGTGGCCGCTGCTCGGCGAGGAACTCCACCGCCTCGGCGATCAGGCGCTGATCGGCCAGCTCGTTCTCGCCGGCGTCTCGCGTGAAGGAAGCGGTCTTGGGCGACTCGATCGTTGCGTCCACGATCAGCAGCGCCACCTGTATGCCCTCCTCGCGCACCTCCTGGGCGGCGGCGTGGACCATCGCGCGGGTGGCCTGGCCGCCGGCCGACCAGAGGCCTCGGCCGGGCATGGCGCGGCGAGAAGAGCCGCCCGTGACCTGGATGAGCGTTCCTCCGTGGCCGGTCTCACGCAGCAGGGCGAGCCCGGTGGAGAGGAACACGAAGGCCTGCTCGGCCACCGCCGCCGTCCAGCCGCGGAAGCCGTCGAGGCTGGCGTCGGCGATCGGGCCGCCACCGAAGCCGGCTCCGTCGTCGGGCGGCCGGCTGGCGCTCACCGCGTTCACGATCAGCTCCGGTAGGCCGAGCTCGTCGCGAGCTCGGGCAAGCGCAGCGGCCAGCTGCTCGAGGTCCGAGGCGTCGGCGGCGATTCCCAGAGCGCCCCGTTCGCCGGCCGCGGCCGCGGACTCCTCGCTGCGGGCCACCGAGGCCACGCTCCACCCCCGCTCCATCAGGTGGCCGGCGATTGCACCGCCGAGGTTCTTCGTCCCGAGGACGACCGCGACCTTGTTCGCGCTCTCGGCCATGGCGAAGCGCCTACACCAGCAGCACGATCAGCAGGATGATGAGCGCCACGCCCACGCCCACGCCGGTGATCGACAGCGGCGTGCGGTTCTCGGCCCAGAATCCGGGGTTGGCGCGGTCGCGCGAGATGCGGCCCTCGGGCGGCTCACCGGTCCAGTCGTCGTCGTCGTCCCAGGCGGCCATGTCCTGAGTTGTACCGGGATTAGGCGTTTACAACCGGGTAAACGGTGGTCATGCCGGGCCGCGACGAGACCGAATCCGAACGCCTCGACCGCAACCTCAACGAGATGCTCGGCGAGCTGCGGGTGGCGCTGCCCGGAGTGCAGGTGCTGTTCGCCTTCCTGCTGGTGGTGCCGTTCAACCAGCGCTTTGCCACGATCACCGACTTCCAGACGAGCGTCTACTTCGTGACGCTCCTGCTGGCCACCGCGGCTTCGGTCTTCCTGATCGCGCCGGTGGTTCACCACCGAGTCGAGTTCCGCGAGCAGGACAAGAAGCGGATCGTGCTCACCGCCAACCGCTACGCGATCATCGGCCTCGCCTTCCTGGCCGCGGCCATGACCGGAGCGATCCTCTTGATCACCGATCTGCTCTACAAGTCCACGATGGTCACCGTGGTGGCCGTGGGAGTGGGCCTGCTGTTCCTCACGCTGTGGTTCGCCGTACCGGTGCGGCGGATGATGGCGGACTCCTAGGAGCGGCTGGGCGCCCCGATACCGTTCCGGCCGTGAGCGCGCCGGAGGGCACAGCTCCAGCCGTGGTCGTCGACCACGTGACGAAGCGCTTCGTGGTCCCCCACGAGCGCCGGGACACGCTCAAGGAGCGTGCGCTGCACCCGTTCCGACGCGGAGGCGAGCACCTCTTCGAGGCGCTCGACGACGTGAGCTTCGAGGTCGAGCGCGGCGAGTTCTTCGGGATCGTGGGCCGCAACGGGTCCGGGAAGAGCAGCCTGCTCAAGTGCCTCGCGGGCATCTATCGGGTCGACGAGGGCCAGATCTACGCCGACGGCCGGATGTCGACCTTCATCGAGCTCGGGGTCGGCTTCAACCCCGAGCTGGCCGCTCGCGACAACGTGGTGCTCAACGGAATCATGCTGGGCCTCACCCCGCGCGAGGCGCGCGAGCGGTTCGAGGACGTGGTGCGGTTCGCCGAGCTCGAGGAGTTCGTGGACCTCAAGCTCAAGAACTACTCGTCGGGCATGCACGTGCGGCTGGCCTTCTCGGTGATGATCCACGTGCACGCCGACATCCTTCTGGTGGACGAGATCCTGGCCGTGGGCGATGCGGCCTTCCAGCAGAAGTGCTTCGACACGTTCTTTCGCATGCGCGAGGAGGGAAAGACCGTCCTCTTCGTGACGCACGACATGGCCGCCGTGCAGCGCTTCTGTCACCGCGCGATGCTGCTCGAGCGCGGTCACGTCGTGGCGCTCGGAGATCCCGACGACGTCGCCGACCGCTATCTCCAGCTCAACTTCGAGGGCCTGGGCGAGGACCGCACCGACGGCTTGGGCAAGGCTCGCGCGGGCGACGGGGCCGCTCGGGTGACGGACGCCTGGATCGAGGACGAGCACGGGGCGCGCCAGGGGGCTCTCACCCAGGGACTGCCGTGCTCGTTCCGGGCCGCGGTTCGATTCGAGCAGGCACTGGACGACCCGGAGTTCGCGGTCGCGTTGGTCAATGCCCAGCACCAGAACGTGTTCGTGGCGAACTCGTCCTCTCGGGGCGAGCAGAGCGGCCGCTTCGAAGCAGGGGAGGCCGTGGACTTCACCGTCTCCTTCGAGAATGCGCTCGCCCCCGGCCGCTACGCGGTGTCGACGCTGATCTCCCATCCGGGCGGCCGGATCGCCGATCGCTGGGAGAACATCTTCTCGTTCGTGGTCACCGGCGCCGGAGCGGCCGGCGGCATCGTCGACCTGCCCCACGACATCCGCATCGAGGCGACCGGTCGCGTGCCCGACGGAGCGCCACGCACGTGACGGTCGCACACGCCGGCCGGGCGGGCCGGCCGATCAAGGGCCCATCCGCCCTGGGCAGCGACCCTCGCCGGGTTGCACACCTCACGCTCACCCTCGCGGTGATGGAGTTCAAGCTGCGCTTCTTCGGCTCGGTGCTGGGCTACTTCTGGCAGCTCATGCGGCCGCTGATGCTGTTCGGAATCCTCTACGCGGTCTTCACGCAGTTCGTGAAGCTGGGCGAGGGGGTGGACTACTACCCGGCGATCCTGCTCACCGGGATCGTCCTCTACACGTTCTTCGCCGACGCCACGAGCGGCTCGGTCACGGCGGTGCTCGATCGCGAGAACCTCGTTCGGAAGATCGAGTTTCCGCGGCTGGTCGTGCCCCTGTCCGTCATCACGCTCGCCTACTTCAACCTGGCCCTGAACCTCACGGCCGTGCTCGTGTTCGTGCTGATCACCGGCGTGGATCCGAGACTCGAGTGGCTGGCGCTGCCGCTGATGCTGTTCCCGCTCGGTGCCTTCGCCGGAGGGTTGGCGATGCTGCTGTCGGCGCTCTACGTCCGGTTCCGCGACCTCCAGCCGATCTGGGAGGTGGTGGTCCAGATCGCGTTCTACGCCTCGCCGATCCTCTACGTGATCGAGATCCTGCCCACGCTGACGCTGCAGCACCTGGTGATCTGGCTCAATCCGCTGGCCACCATCCTGGTGCAGGCCCGGCATTCCCTGATCGACGAGAACGCCCCCAACTCCTGGGACGCCGCCGGCGGGGCGGAGTACCTGCTGATCCCCGCCGCGATCGTGATCGCGTTCCTGGTGCTCGGGTTCTGGGTGTTCAACCGGGAGGCGCCGCGGATCGCTGAGGAGCTGTAGCGGCGACTTCGGTGAAGAAGCGCTCGAGCCGGTCGATGCGCTTCTCCCAGGCGTAGTCCGCCGCGGTCTCGAGGCCCGCTGCGGCCAGCCGTTCGCGCAGCCGGGCGTCGCCCAGAACTCGTGCCAGCGCCTGGCTCACCGACTCGGGATCGGGGTCGGCGATCAGGCAGTTCTCCTCGTGCCGGCAGAAGTCGCGGTTGCCGTGGGCGTCGGTGGAGACCACCGGCGTGCCGACGGCCATCGCCTCGAGCAGCGGCAGGCAGAAGCCCTCGTGGATCGAGGTCTGCACGAACACCGTGGCCTCGTTGAAGAGCTCGTTCACCCGCTCGTCGCTGGGGCGCTCGAAGTAGCGCGCGCCGTGCTCCGGGCCCAGCTCGGGCTCCACTCCGAACATCCACAGCTCCGGTCGGGGCTCCAGCCGCTTCCAGGCGTCGATAGTGAGCGGGAGGTTCTTGAGCGGCAGCGAGCGGCCGATCGAGAGCACCACGTCGTCGCGCTTGGTGCGGTCGAGAGGGCGGAAGTTGTCCAGGTCGATCCCCGGGGGAATGAGCTCGGCCTCGAGGCCAAGCTCGGCCAGTCCCTGGCGGTTGTAGCCCGAGATCGTCATGTAGCGGAACTCCTCGCGATAGCTGGCGAGGACGCGGTTCTGGGCCGCCGGGTCGCCCGGGTAGTACGAGGTCTCGATGTCCTGGACGAAGTAGACGGGAATGCCGCGCGTGACCGAGGCGCGCCAGACCCAGTGCGCGGTCTCCCACCAGGTGGCCACCTTGATGGCGTCCTGGCGGGCGAGTTCGGCGGCCAGGCCCTCGTAGCTGCCGAACGCGCGGACGGGCACCTCGAGCGGGAACCAGTCGGGCGGTCCGTCGAGCGAGTAGAGCTCGACGGAGTGCCCGCGCCGCTGGAGGCGGTTGAGGTGCTCGAACACGTCGCGGTGGCCGCCGCCGACGCCGGTGTCCTGCGTCACGTAGATGATGCGCAGGCCGCTGTCGGCGGCTTGCGCACGTCGCGGCGATCGAACCAGTCGCCCCACTTGTCCCAGAAGTGGTCCTGCGAGCG
>CAWGWC010000012.1:0-59035 GCA_963826165.1 uncultured Thermoleophilaceae bacterium
GCGCCCGGGCCGGTAGCGGCGGGACTGCTAGGTTGCCGCCGGTGACTAGGACGCCTCGCCTCGCCCTGTCCCTGGCCCTCGGGATGCTGCTGGCCTTCGCCGCGACGGCGCCGGCCGAAGCCGCCAAGCGCAAGGTGCCCTTCGGCTTCTTCGGCACGGTGCTGAACAACTCGCAGAGCGACCGCATGTCGGACGCCGCCCTCGACGCTCAGATGGCGAGCATGGCCCGCTCGGGCGTCGAGTCGGTGCGAGTCTCGGTCACCTGGGCATCCGTCGAACGCTCCCCGGGCGCATTTGACTTCCGCCAGACCGACCGCGTGATACGCGCGGCGGCAGCGCACCGCCTGGACGTGCTGCCGATCGTGCTGGGGACCCCGGTGTGGGCGTCGACCAATCCGACCGATCCCCTGCGGGCACTGCTGTACGCCCCCACTGATCCTCAGCTGTACGCCAACTTCCTCACTACCCTCGTGCGTCGCTACGGCCCCAGGGGATCGTTCTGGGCTAGCTCGGGCACGCCTCGGGTGCCGATTCGCAACTGGCAGATCTGGAACGAGCCGGCTGCCGATTTCTTCTGGGCGACGCGTCCGTGGCCGTCCACCTACAGGCGCCTCCTGCGGGCCGGCTATCGGGCCGTTCATCGCGCCGATCGCAAGGCGACGGTCGTGCTGGGCAGCCTCACCGGGGTGGGCGGCTCGACCCCGTGGGGCCAACTGCGTCAGCTCTATCGAGCGGGCGCCAAGGGTTTCTTCGACGCGGTGTCGGTGCACTTCTTCTCGGCGGCGCCCTCCGTTCGCGTTACCGCGCAGCAGACCGTCAAGGTCGCGGCGCTGCTGCGCCGCGAGATGAAGCGCGGTCGCGACCGAAAGCGAAAGATCTGGTTCACCGAGCTCACTTGGACGGCTGCTCAGGGCAAGATCCCCAAGAGCGCGCAGCTGGGGTTCGAGACCACGCCGAAGGGTCAGGCTGCCCGGCTGCGGACCGTTTTCCCGGCGCTCGCCAAGGGGCGCAAGCGACTCGGGATCGGCAGGGTCTATTGGTACACCTGGGGTTCGGAGTACGTGCCTCAGCTCACTCCCTTTGGACCGGGCACGCCGACCTTCCAGTACGCCGGCCTGAACCGGTGGGACGGTAGCGGCGACGGTTTTCAGCCGTTGCCCATCCTCAGGACCTTCGCCGGCACGGCCGCTCGCTTCGAGGGCTGTCGCAAGTCGGCGAACGCCCGGCGCTGCCGTTAGCCCCTGAGGGCTCGTAGAGCGCGTGGGGTGGGCAGGAGCTCTCGCCAGGTCAGGCCCGAGACCCGCTGGTAGGCCACGAGGCTGACCGCGAAGATCATCGCGTAGGAGCCCGAGGACACCAGAGCGGCGGCGGTGATGCCGCCGCCCGAGAGGAACAGAGCCAGGCCGACGACCGTGGCGAGCATGCCCACGACCTGGGTGACCGTGGCGGTGAAGGGACGGCCGGCGGCGTAGATGCCGGCGTTCAGAATCGAGGAACCGGCGAACAGGACGGCACCCGGCAGTAGAAGGCGCAGCGACTCCGCGGCCTCGCGGAAGTCGTCTCCGTAGACGAGCCCGAGCAGAGGCTCGGCGAATACTGCCAGGACGATTGCCAACAGGCCGGCCACGGCCAGCGACGCCCATAGGGACCCCACGACCTTGTGACGTCCGCGCTCCGGGTCTCGGGCGGCCGAGGGCAGCACCAGCCCCGCGAAGGTGTTCGACAATTGGTAGACGATCAGCGAGATGTTGGTGGCCACCGAGTAGAGGCCGACGCTGGCCGAGGTAACGAAGGCCGGCAGCACGGCCACGTCGAGCCGCGCCGTGACGTTCGAGGCCACGAGCGAGCCCTGGCCGCGGATACCGAACCAGGCGGTGCGCAGGCCGAGCCTGAGGTCGACGCGGCCGACGCCCATGCTTCTCACGCTTCGCATCATTCCGGCCATCAGGATGACCGCCGCGGCCAGGGTCGACACGAGCAGTGCGGATTCCACGGTCAGGTCTCCCACAGCCCAGAGGGCCACGAATACGACAGCCACGAGCAGCGGTTGGGCGAAGCGCAGGACGTTGTAGACGACGAAGTCCTGAATACCGAGCAAAAGCCCGTAGTTGAGCTCCTGTCCGATCACCACGACGATGGTGAACATGAACCAGCGGCCGATGGTCACGGCCTCGGGGTCGTCGGGGAAGATCACCGGCAGGAGCAGCTGCGCCAGACCGACCGCCAGCGCCGCGACGGGAATCAGCATCAGCATCCATGTCGCCAGGAGGCTCGGTCCGTCCTGTGGCCGGCGGGCGATGAAGTAACTGAGGCTCTGGGCCGCTCCCAGGGCGAACAGGAACCCGGTCAGCTGGCTGACCGTGGTGAGCGAAACGGTGATTCCCCGGCCGCCCGGTCCCAGCGCCCGTGCGGTGACCACGCCCGTCACCAGGTTCGCAATGAGGGTGAGGCCCGAGAACAGGTAGGTGATGAGCCCGGCTCGCACCAGCCCGCCCGCCACGAAGGGGCGCGGCGCCTCTTCCGGGCCGAACGACTCGGGGGACGAGGGCGGCACGACCGTCATCTCATCGCCAGTTCACCAGGACGAGGTCTCCGGCCAGCCCGAGCGACAGCGAGCCCGTGGCCGCCCGCTCTTCGACGGGCACGGCGGAGACCGACGGGCGCCACACCTCGAGACCGCGAGCTCCGCGGCCGGAGAACGACAGATCGACGTCCACCGTGCCGGGATCGACAGCACGGCGTGCACCCTCGTCCCACACCGACACCGGCCGCCAGAGCGCCAGGACCATCGAGCCGTCGCGCTTCTCGAGCCACAGCCTGTGCACCTCCTCATCGCCGGCCACGGCTAGATCGGGGAGCGGTGCAGGGGGCTGACCCGCGCTGGGGGAGGTCCCCAGCGCGCGAATCAGCGTCTGGACGGCGGTGAAGGCCGGCTTGGAGGTCAGGTCGTTGCGCAGGAGGCCGAAGTGCTGCTGTGGGTCGCTCAGGGACGGGTCCGGCTTGGAGTCGGCGAGCTCGTACAGGAACGTGCGCCGCGCTCCCGCCCCGAAGGCGGCAACGAGGGTGCGAGGGATGTAGATCGCGGCCGCCTCCTCGGAGACCGGCGTGTGGTAGGACGGGGCGGCCAGGGCGTTGTGGTAGCCCGCCTCGGTGAACACCGCCCCGCGCGACGTGTTCGCTCCCGCCCAGTCGCCGATGGCGCGTCCAAGCGCCGGTTCTGGCGGGTCGCCCCCGGCGTAGGGATGGCCGTTGAACAGGCCCGGCAGATCGTCCCCGATCTCGGTTCGGCTCGAGCTGTCGATGAAGCTCGGCCCGATCAGGCTCGTGCCGGGCGCGACTCGCGAGACCTCGGCCGCCAGCACCGGCATGAATTCAGAGAGCGTTCCTGCCCAGCCCGGCGCGGTTCCGTCGTCCAGCTCGTTCGGCCCTTCGAAGGCCTCGACGCCGGCGCCCATCGCTTGAAGCGAATTGTCCACCTGGATCCCGGGATCCGTGGCGGGGTCGGCTATCAGCGTTCCCCGGAAGACCGGCATCGGCCGCGGCACGGAGACCGGCGGTGAGCAGCGGGTTGGCGTGGGCTGTCGCGTCACGGATGTGCCGGACCCCCAGCTCCCGCAGCCTGCCGAGGATGGTGGGATGGTCGGCGTAGGCGGTGTCGGCGTAGCCGAGGTGGACGTTCACGCCGATCGAGTTCACCAGTCCCTCCGCCGAGAGGATCTCATCACTCGTCCGCGGTCGATTCTCGCCGGGGTCCGAGAGCAGCACGATAACTCCGCCAGCCACCAGCAAAGCCGCCAGCATCGCGGCCAGTCGCCGGACCAAGGCCTTGCCCGAGCCGCGTTGAACGGCTACCGCGGGTTCTCTACGGGCATGTCGCCTCCACGATCTCCCGAATGCGCTCCCGGAATACCGCGGGCCGGAACCTCTGCGCGTTGTTTCGGATCTCCTGCGAGTCGAACCGGCTCAGATCCTGTGAGAGCGCGCGAGTGAGCGCGCGCGCATCTCCGTTCTCGACCAGCAGGCCGGTCTCGCCGGACCTGACGGTCTCGCGCACTCCGCCGGCGTCGATGGCGATCACCGGCCGGCCGGCGGCCTGCGCTTCTACGGCCGAGATCCCGAACTCCTCGACTCCGGGCACGACGAGTGCCGCAGCGGAGGCGTAGAGCCCCGGAAGCTGGTCGTCGTCGACGCGTCCCAGAAACTCCGCCTCACGGCCGTACCGAGCCTGCAGATAGCCGAGCTCTGGCCCCGAGCCGACCACCTTGATGCGACGGCCGGCCGCGCGAGCGGCCTCGATAGCCAACTCTGGGCGCTTGTGCCGGACGAGCTCCCCCACGAAGAGCACGTGGTCGTCATGGTCGCTGATGGAGAAGCGCTCGACGTCGACCGGGGGGTGGACGATGGGCGCATCGCGGCCCCAGTACCGCCTGATGCGCTCGCGGGTCAGCTTTCCGTTGGCTATGTACTGGTCGACCCGGGTGGCCGCCCGGCGGTCGAAGCTGCGGTGCCGGCGGAGCAGGAGGCTGAGCGCCGGACGCAATGCGCCGGGCACCTCGCTCAGCGCCAGTGCCTGCTCGTGCCAGGCGTAGCGGAACGGCGCGTGGCAGTAGCAGACGTGGGCGGCGCCCCTGGGCGGGCGGATTCCGTGGGCGAACGCGCTGCTGCTCGAAACGACGCAGTCGTAACCCGAGAGATCGAGATGCTTCACGGCATTCTGGTAGAGCGGCAACGCCGCCCGGAACGTGCGTTGGCGCATCCCCAGCCGCTGCAGGGCGGACGTGCGCAACCGGCGGCCGGCGAAGCGGGAATGCGTTGCCTTCTCGTCGTAGAGAAGGGTGGCGATCGGCGCTCGGGGCCAGATATCGGCGATCGTGGCGAAGGTGCGCTCTGCGCCTCGCATCACGAGCAGATAGTCCTGGGCGAGTATTGGATTTGCCATGTGAGTGGTGTCAGGCCGCCACGGCGGCTGCGGGGTGGGGGACTGTCTCTCTGCTCAGCCGGGCGAATCGCTCCACCTGTTGTGGCGAGAATCGATCTCCGTCCACCAGAGCGGCGTTGGATCGGATCCTGGTTTCGTCGGTAGACGAAAACAGCACGACTCCGTCGGGGTTCGACTGCAGCGAATAGCTCATCAGCAGCCCACCCAGTACCTCCCGGCGCGAACAATCTACTTCAAGCTCGTCCGACCAGCGTTGCCGCCTCCCCTCGTCGCGCATGGCCTCCGTCAGACGGGCCATCAGCACCCTCATCGAGGAGTGCGTGATGATGGCGCGCCCCGCGATGCCTGGCAACCGGGTGAGCGCGGGCTCGAGCGCGTTGTGGCGAAGCTGCGTGATGCGGCCGAAGCCCGGGCTGTCGTTCAGGATCGTCCGGGTGGAGCCCTCGTCGGTCGCCGTGCCGAAGTAGCGGATCCTCCCCGCCTGCACGAGGCTCTCGAGGAAATCCAGCAGGCCTTCCGTTCGAAGGTCGGCAGGCCTGCATTCGTGGAGCAGCAGCACATCCACGGACTCGACACCGAGCTCCGAGAGGCTCGTCTCGAAGCTCGCACGCGCTTCGTCGGGGCCAAAGCGTCCGGTCTGCACCATGGCGTGTGCGCGGAGCCTCAGCCGCCGGCGCAGGGCCGGAGTGCGGCGCGCGGCCACGCGGGCCACCGACTTGACTGCCCGCAGCGTCCTCGACCGGCGGGGCGGTACGAGGCCGAACTTGGTGGTCACGGTCACAGCGTCCCCATGCCGCTTCAGGAACTCTCCGACCGCGCTTTCGGCCTCGCCGTAGCCGTATGCTCGAGCGGTGTCGAAGTGCCTGATTCCGGCCTCGTACGCCAGCTCGAGCAACCTGACGGACTCGCGCCTGCCCAGTCGTGCCATC
Source organism: uncultured Thermoleophilaceae bacterium (assembly GCA_963826165.1). Classification (GTDB taxonomy): domain Bacteria; phylum Actinomycetota; class Thermoleophilia; order Solirubrobacterales; family Thermoleophilaceae; genus JACVRW01. The sequence goes on from CAWGWC010000012.1 coordinate 5,869, forward strand.
AGCGCAGCAGAGCCGAAGCCCAGGTGGGTGGTCTCGAGGTCTGTCCCAGGCAGCGTTATCGTTCGCATCGCGTAACGGGCCGGGGGGGCGCGCGATGATAGAGGATCTGCGTCACCGACCCGAGGATGCCCTGCTTGAGGCCGACCTATGCATAGTCGGCGCGGGCGCTGCCGGAATCGCGCTGGCAAGAGAGTTGGCGGCCGAGCACCACAACGACGTGGTGGTGCTCGAGAGTGGAGGCCTGAAACGCCACGCCGCCACGGACGGGCTCAACGACGGAGACTCGCAAGGCCTCCCCCCGGCATCGCTGACCGAGAGCCGTGGACGGCTCTTCGGGGGCGCCACCGCCCTGTGGGCCGGTCAATGCATCCCGCCCGAGCCCGAGACCTTTCGCGAGCGGCCCTGGATCCCCCACAGCGGCTGGCCGTTCGCCGCGAGCGAGCTCGAGCCCTACATCCATAGGGCCGAGGCCCTGTTTCAAATCGAGGGCGAGGTCTACGACGAGCGGACCTGGGACTCGTTCGCCGTCCGGCGCGTCGCGACCGACGCCGACCGGCTGGAGCACCGGTTCACGGTCTGGTGCCCCGAGCCGCACCTCGGCCGGCTCTACCGAAAGAGTCTCGACGCCGCGGCGAACGTGAAGGTCCTGCTCAACGCCACCGCCACCGAGATCGTCACGACATCCGACGGCCGGCGCTTCGACAGCGTCCGCGTGGCCACTCCGGAGGGCCGCACCGCGGTGGTGCGGGCGCGCGCCTGCGTGCTCTGCGGTGGTGCCATCGAGAACAGCCGGCTCCTGCTGGTCTCCGACCGGCACTCGCCCGGCGGCATCGGGAACGAGCACGATCTCGTCGGACGCTTCTTTCAGGAGCATCCGAACGGCCACACGGCCGTAATCGCGGACGGCGACGTGCGGCGCCTACAAGAGCTCTATGGCCTGTTCTATCGGGGCCGCGTCCGATATCTCCCACGGCTGACGCTGAGCTTCGGCGAGCAGCGCTCCCGTGAGGTGCTCGCCTGCGCGGCCCACCCGGTGTTCCGCTTCGACCAAGGGTCGGGCATCGAGGCGGCGCGGCGCGTCTACCGGGCCGCCCGGGCGGGGCGCGTACCGGACAGACTGCGCCTCGAGCTGGGACGGATGGCCCGGGACGCCCGGAGTGTCGGCCACGTTGCCCGCCGACGCTTGGCGCACGGCCGTTCCGCCGATCTCGAGCCCGCCCAGATCACCCTCCAGACCTACACCGAGCAGGCTCCAAACCCGGACAGCCGGGTGACGCTGTCGGATCGTCGCGACGCGCTCGGCGTTCCCCTGCCGAGGGTTGACTGGCGCCTGACCGAACAGGATCGCCGCACGACTGAGGCGATGGTGGACACCGTGGCTGCCGAGTTTCGTCGTCTCGGTCTGGGCGAGGTACGGACCGAGCCGTGGCTGACGGGCGGCGACTGGGCCGGCCACCTGAATGACGCGTACCACCACATGGGCACCACCCGCCTCGGATCCAGCCCACTGGACAGCGTGGTCGACAGCGACGGCCAGGTACACCGCGTGAGCGGCCTGTACGTAACCGGCGCCTCCGTGTTTCCGATAGCCGGCTTTGCCAATCCCACGTTGTTGATCGCCGCCCTCGCGATCAGGCTCGGCGACCACCTGAAGAATCGTCTCGGGAGCCAGTGGCCCGCTACTACCTCGATCTGAGAGGGGAGCCGGCTCCCCTTCTCTGGGATCCGAACGAAGGGACCCACCCCGCGAGCGGCGACACCCGCTACTTCGGAGCCGTGTTCCGAGCGCTCGAGGACATCCTCGATGAGCCCGAGCTCGACGTCTATCTGACCTGGAGCTGGGAGCGGCTACCCGCGTACGGCGACAGGGTCGTGGCGGTGGTGGTGTCCGACGAGGTGGGACACATCCCGCGCTACGTGGGTCGGGTGCGCTCGGTCTTCAAGTGCTACGGCACGCGTCCGGCCTTGGGGACCGGCCCGCTCGGCGATCGAAGCCCCACCGGCTGGGCCAACCTCGGCCAGTACGGAGTCCGGTGGCTGCGGTGGTTGCCCGACGGCGCCGCCCACGCGCGACTGCTCGCGGGGAGGCGGCTGCGCCGCCGGCCCGCACCCCGTCCGGTCGAGACGATCCCGCTCGGGACCTACAACCAGATCGACCTACCGCTCAGGCCGATTGATCAGCGGCCCACCGATGTCTTCTTCGCCGGGAGCGTCGAGCACCTGGGTTCGGTGCGCGACCGGCTGCTCTCTCCCAAAGGGCGGGCGCGCCGCGAGATGCTGAGTGCCGTCCGGCGTACGGCCGAGGCGCGGCCGGGTCTGACCGTGGACGTGCGCACCACGCCGAACTTCGACGCTTCGGCGTCGTCCTCGCCTGTGACCTACTCCGAGGCCCTGATGAACGCCAAGGTGTGTCTCGCGCCGCGGGGCACCTCGGTCGAGACCTTCCGCTTCTTCGAGGGCTTGCGTGCAGGCTGCCTGGTGGTCAGCGGGGGCTTGCCTCGACACCGCTTCTACGAGGGTGCGCCCGTGCTCCGGCTCGACCACTGGCGCGAGCTGCCCCAGTTGCTCGATCCACTGCTCGACGCGCCCGGCGAGCAGCGCCGCCTTCACGAAGCGGCGCTGGCCTGGTGGCGTGACCGCTGCTCAGAAGCCGCGGTCGCACGTTTCATGGCCGATCGTCTCAACGCGGCGGAATAGGCAAACCCGGTCTAAGCTGGCGTTCGGCCCTAGTCTGCGCCGTTCGCCATGAGGATCCTGTTCGTGAACCACACCGGCGCCTCCAGCGGGGCCGAGCTTGCCCTGATGCGCCTCGTCGAGGGTCTCAAGGCCGAGCACTCCGTGGCCGTCGCCTGTCCTGGTGACGGACCACTGGCCGAGCTCGTCCGGGCGGCCGGGGTCGAACACTTCGCAGTCCCTGCTTTCGAGGCCAGCCTGCGGCTCGATCCCGTGCAGACCCCCGTCGGGCTGGCCCGCCTGGGAGCCGGCGGCGCAGCCACGGCGCGGGTCGTCCGTCGCCACCAGCCCGATCTTGTCCATGCCAATACCCCCCGCGCCGGTCTCATGGCCGCTGCGATCAGCGCGGCCGGCGGCCCACCCCTCGTGGTTCGGGCCCACGAGCAGCTGCCGCTGACCCCGTTGGGGCGGGGGGTGCGCTTCGTGCTCTCCCGTTGTGCCGCGGCCGTGACCACCGTGTCGAAGAACACGGCCGCGAGATTCAACGAGGGCCTGCGCCGCCCCCTGGCCACCCACGTCTACAACAGCTTCGACCGCGCGCGCTTCGATCCCGAGCGTGTTCAGCCGGCACCGATCCGGGAGCAGCTCGGCATCGGCAACTCGGGGCCACTCCTGGGCCAGATCGCCCAGATCACGCCCTGGAAGGGACAGGACACGGCGATTCGTGCCGTGGCCCAACTGCGGAACGGCGGGATCGACGCTCACCTGCTGCTCGTGGGCGAGGTTGCTTTCGCGGGCAAGACCGTTCGCTACGACAACCCCGGCTTCCTGCGCGACCTGCACGCCCTGGCGAGCGATCTCGGCGTGGAGGGTGCGGTTCACTTCCTCGGGCGGCGCACCGACGTGCCGGAGCTCATGCGGGCGCTCGACCTCTCCCTTCTGCCGTCGTGGGACGAGCCCTTTGCCAACGTCATGCTCGAGAGCATGGCCATGGGCACGCCGCTGCTCGTGAGTGAGGTGGGTGGAGGGCCGGAGTTGGTCGAGGACCGGGTCTCCGGACGCCTCCTCCCGCCGAAGCGGCCGGAGCTCTGGGCAGAGGCGATCCTCGGCCTGGTGGACGACGCCCCGGCACTGACCGTGATGGGCGCCCGAGCGCGCGAGGCGACCGCGAGCTTCGACGACGTCACGCACGCGCGCGACATGCTGGCCGTCTACCGAAGAGTCCTCAACGGCAGCTCGGCGCGCGGTGAGAGCGACGAGCGGCGACGGGCGGCGGCATGGCCGGGCTGACCGCACGCCGCCACGGCACGGCTCCACGCCTGGGGAGCGGCCGTCTCGCTGATCTCGGCTGGCCCCTTCTGCTCGGCGCGCCCGGCATCCTGCTCCTGGGGTGGCTGCTCACGGTGAACATCCAGGCCGGCGCCGCCTTCGTGCTCGTGCTGCTGGTCGTCGCCCTTCACCAGTACGACCGGCGCTGGGGAATCGCCGCGATGCTGGGCCTCTGGTTCCTGGCGCCCGGAATCCGGAGGCTGTTGGGCCTGCTCACCGGTTTCGTGGAGAACGATCCCCTCTCGCTCGCCCCCTTCGCGGCCACCGCGGCCATCGTCGGGGCGGAGCTCGTCCGAGTGCACGTCCCTTCACGGGTGCGGCGGATCGTGCTGCTCGCGGCCGCAGGGTTCGCGATCGGGCTTCCAGCCGGCCTCGTGGCAGGGCCCGAAGCGGCGGTCTTCACGTTCTGCGCCTACATGGCCGCCCTCTCCGCGTCGCTTCTGGGGTTCAACGAACGCGGAGTCTCGGCCGGCGAGAGCACCCTGCGCAACGTCCTGTTGTTCGGTATCCCGCCAATCGCCGTCTACGCGATCCTGCAACGGGTATTACCGCTTCCGGACTGGGATCAGGCCTGGATCGACGCCACCGACTTCAACAGCATCGGCGCCCCGGCCGAAGGGGAGGTGCGGGTGTTCGCGACGCTGAACAGCCCCGGTGCGTTCGCCCCATTGCTCGCGCTGTCGCTGCTCTGTTACCTGACGGTCAGGCCCCGGCACCCCTCGATCGCCGTCGCAGGCGCCGGTCTGCTCTCGGTGGCTCTTGCCCTGACCTACGTTCGCAGCGCCTGGATCGCCCTCATGGTGGCGGCGCTGGCCCACATCGTGGCTTCGCGAGGGCAGAGTGCCAAGCTTCTGCTCGGATCGGCTGCCGTGGTCGCCGTCGTCACGGTGGCGCTCGCACCGGTCCTGCCCGCCGCTCAGGACGTGGTCGACCGTTTCGACACGATCGGCAGCCTGGGCGACGATCGATCGGCCAACGAGCGTTCCGCGACCGTCTCCGACACCCTGCCGGAGGCCCTCGGCGCCCCGCTCGGCCACGGCCTGGGCACTGCCGGCGAGCAGTCGAAGCTCAGCGGCGATCCAGGGTTGCGCACTCCCGACAACGGCTATCTGGCCCTCCTGTACCAGATCGGTCCGATCGGCTTTCTGCTGGTAATGGCGGCCATCGGCCTGATGCTCAGAGCCGCCTGGCGAGGTGCGCGCGACCGGGAGCCGGGGCAGGACTTGAGGCTTCTCCTGTTCGCGATGTTCGTGTACACGATCGTGCAGCTCGGATCGGGAGACCAGCTCTTCGGCGTGAGCGCCGTCATCTTCTGGTTCATCGGCGGTCAGGTGCTCGCCTACGAGTACTTCCACCGGCATTCAGTAGAGGGGCGGACGGCGCACGTCTAGGCGGTAGTCGAGGCCGCCGCTGCGCTCGCCCACCGGACGTGCCGGTACGCCCCCGACCACGGTTCGCGGCGAGACGTCCCGTGTGGCCACGCCGCCGGCGGCGACGACTCCGCCGCGTCCCACCTTCACCCCCGCGAGAACCACGGCCCGCGTTGCTATCCATGCGTGATCGGCGATCTCGATCGGAGCCACCTGGCGCTCGAAGTCGTCGGAGGACAGGTTGTGGTTCGCGGTGAGGAGCTGGGTGTCGGAGGAAACGAGCACGTCCTCACCCACGGTCAGCCCTCCGCGGGCATCGAGCACCACCCGGAATCCCACCTGGGCGCGGTCGCCGAGCACGAGTTCCTGAGCACCGATCACCGTCGTGCCGCGAAACACGCACACGCCGCGTCCCACCTCCGCACCGAGGGCCCGCAGCCAGGCGAGCCTCAGCCAGTGGCCGGGAAGGTGGGTGATCACCAGGTTGAACACGGCCTGGCCCAGGAATCGCGCGACTCGCGTCATCGCCGCCGATGCTCACACATCGCGAGAACTCCGGCGGCCTCGCCGTGAGCGCGGCTGGTCGACCGCCTCCGCGTAGAGCTCCTCCAAACGGTCGATCACCCGTTCCCAGGCGTAGCTTTCCTCGACCATCCGCCGATTGTGCGCGCCCATGCTCCGGCGCAGATCGCGGTCGGTGAGCAGATCCGACAGCGCCGAGGCCAGCGCACCGGCTTCGCCGGGTGCGACCTTGCGACCGCCCTCCTCAGAGACGACATGACGCAGGCCGCCGGCCTCGGTGACCACGACCGGCTTGCCGCAGGCCATCGCCTCGAGCACCGACAGTGGATTGGGGTCGCCAAAGGCGGGCAGGCAGTAGACGGCGCAGCGCTGCATGGCCGCAACGGCACCGGCACGGTCGAGGTGACCCAGCAGCTCCACGTGCGCGAGCCCTGGAGAGCGCTCAACGCGTCGATGCACCGAGGCGCTCTCGGGACCTTCCCCGGCCACCAGCAGCCGCGCGGCCGGCAGCTCGGAGGACAGCCGCGAGAACGCGTCGAGGAGGACGTGTATTCCCTTCCGGGTATCGAGGTTGGCCAAGAACAGAACGTCCGTGTCCGCACCGTTTCGCATCGGTCGCCAGGTCGCCGCGTCTACCCCCAGCGGCAGCCCGCGTACCTTGAGCCCACTCCTTGACGGAGCAGCCACCTTTTGCTCGGCGGCGGGATTGGAGAGCAGCACGCTCGTGGCCGTCAGCTGCTGAGCCGCACGCAGACCGTGACGCATGAGCCGAGCCAGCGGGTTCTGCCGGGTAGCGGCGTCCTCCCCGGGCTCCCAGTCGGGCACGTAGGGGCCGAGCACGAGCGGGGTGGCCACGTCTCCCAGCGCGAGGGTCACGCCGACCTCGGCCGGCGTGAGCTGGTGGATCACGTCGAATGGCGCCCATGCGGAAAGCCGGGCATGCAGACGCCGCAGTTCCCGCATGAACCGCAGCCGTGTGCGCACCGGGCCGGTGTCGGAGCCGGCAAGAGGATGGACGTGGACGTTCGGCGCCGGCTGGGCGCGAAGATCCACGTGACCCGCCGCGACGTGGATCTCGTGCCCGCGGGCGCCAAGCTCGCGGATGAAGCCGAACGCCACGAGCCCATCGCCGTGGGGACGATGATCGGTCACGAGAGCGGAGGGGGCGATAAGCAGGAGCCGCAGCGGCACTGCTCAGATCATGGTCCAAACACCATCCCCCTGCACCGGCCGCGAGGCGCCAAACCTCCGCTAGCCTGACCTCTTCGGTGTCTTCCGAAGACCGGCCAACCAACGGGTACGGCGGTGATTCCGCCCCGCGCGAGCAGACGTCGCTGCTGTCCGTCTTGCTCCGCCGTGCGCCGATCATCATCCTGGTCACGCTCCTGTCGGCGGGTGCGGCGGCCGTCTTCGCCTTCGCCGGCGAAGACGAGTACGAATCCACCGCCCAGCTGCTCTTTCGCCAGAGCATCGGGCCGGAGCAGAACGCCCAGGGGCTGCAACCCGGCGCGCCTGACGCCGACAACCTGGCCCAGAACAACGTCGCGTTCGTAGATTCCAGGCGGGTCGCCGACGCCACCGCTCAGGAGCTCGGCGACATCTCCGCCGAGGACGTGGAGCGCGACGTCGAGGTCGCGGGCCAGAAGGACAGCGACGTCGTCAACGTCGTCGCCGCCGCCGGCTCGCCGGAGCGGGCCGCGGAGCTGGCCAATACGTACGCCGAGGCCGCCCAGCAACAGGCCCAGGCCGACCAGGAGGCGGTGACGCTGGCTTCACTGCGAAGCGTCACCCGGCAGCTCCGTGAGCTCCCGCCGGAGCAGCGCAGTGGAGACGGAGGCGCTTCACTGCGCGAGCGACGAGAAACGCTGAGGACGCTCGCCGACGTCGGAACCGGTAGCCCCCAGGTGATTCAGCCGGGCTTCGTGCCGGAAGCCAAGAGCGGCAGCCCGGTCGAGACCATCCTTCTCGGCACGCTCTTCGGTCTGATTCTCGGGGTGGGCATCGCACTCCTACGTGATCAGATGGACCGTCGGCTGCATCACGCCTCGGAGGTGTCGGCCGCCTTTGATGCTCCGGTGCTCACGACGGTGCCGCGCAATCGCAAGCTCAAGCAGGGCGTGGCCTTCGGCGAGCTCCCCGTCGAGGTTGCCGAAGCGTTTCGGATGCTGGACATGAACCTCCGCTTCGGAGTCGAGCCGCCGGTCCGCAGCGTTCTCGTGACCTCGGCCCGCAGCCGCGAGGGGAAGACCACGGTGGCCTGGAACCTCGCCTGCGCCGCGGCTTCGTCCGGTCTCTCCGTGACGCTCGTAGAGGCGGACCTGAGGCGACCGAGCCTGGCCGAGCGCTACGGACTCAAGCCCGGCCCGGGTCTGTCCGAGCTCCTACGGGGAGAGGTGCTGCTCGCCGACGCGCTCCAGAGCGTCCCCACGCGGCCCGACCTCTCCGCCACCAACGGTCACCCGCGTCCGATGCAGGTGCTGGTGGCGGGCGAGCTTCCACCCGACCCGTGGGCGCTCATGCAGTCGCCCGCGATGGTCCGCGTGCTCGAGCTCCTGTCCGGCGACCTCGTGGTGATCGACACACCGCCGATCCCACATGTGGCCGACGCGATCGCGCTGCTGCGCCGCGTCGACGGCGTGCTTGTGTGTGCCTCGGTCAACTCGACCAGCGGCCCCGAGGCGGACCGCCTGCGGCACCAGCTCGAGACGCTCGACGCCCGTGTCGTCGGCGTGGTGGCCAATGGCGGGTCGGCCGCCTCCGGGTATGCCTACGCTCCGGCCTCGTCGACGGCGCCGGTCACCGCTCAGGCTCCCGACTCCCGCTAGCGGACCCGCGAGGTGGGGTACTCCCCGCTGCGCCGGCTGAGCACGTAGGGGATCGTCCGGGCCAGGATCTTCGCGTCCAGCCAGAGGGACCAGTTCGCGCAGTACAGGTAGTCGATCTTGACCATGTCGCTCATGGGCACGCGGCTGGAGCCCAGGATCTGCCAGGGACCGGTCATGCCGGGCGCCACGTGGTGTCGCCGCCGCTCCCAGCCGGAGAACAGCCGGTCCTCGTCGACCACGAGCGGTCTCGGGCCCACGAGGCTCATGTCGCCCCAGAGGACGTTTAGCAGCTGCGGCAGCTCGTCGAGCGACAGTCTTCGCAGCAGGCGGCCGACCCGGGTCGTCCGCGGATCGTTGGCGATCTTGAACAGCGGTGCGGGCGCCTCGTTGCGGTCCAGCAGCTCCTGCTTGCGTTCGTCGGCGTCGCTCACCATCGTGCGGAACTTGAGCAGCTGGAACTCGTTTCCGTGGCGGCCCACGCGGGTCTGCCGGTAGAGCACGCCGCCGGGCGAGCTCAGCTTGACCGCAAGCGCGATGACCACGAGCGTAGGGGTGAGCACGAAGATGAGCAACGCTCCTACGGCCAGGTCGAAGGCCCGCTTGAGCAGTCTCGACGACGGTGAGAGGCCGAAGCCGCGCACCCCGAGCAGCACCTGGCCTCCGAGGTCGTCGAACTCGACCGACGTCCCGACCACCTCGAGCATGCGGGGCAGTACGGCCACCCGCACGCCGCAGGCGGTGGCCAGCCTGACGGCGTCCACCACGTCTTCGCCGCCCTCCTGCCTCGGGGCGACGATGACCCGGTCGACCCGGTGCTCGGCGAGCAGGGAGGGAAGCTCGTCGATCGTGCCCAGCAGCTTGTCGGGGGGCGGGGATGTGTCTGCGGCCACCGAGGCCCGCCCCACGACGGTGGCTTCCAGCCGGGGGTCCTCCGCCAGCTTTCGCCGCACCAGTGTCGCTGCCGCGGCTTCGCCGACCACCAACACGCGCTCAGGTTGCGAGCTGCGCACCACGGTGAAGCGCGCCCCGGCCCGGAACGCGACGAGCGCGCCGGTCAGCGCTCCCCAGAGGAGCAGCGGATGCGAACGGCCGGTGAACTCCAGTCCCTGAACGGCCTCCACGAGCAGCACGAACATCGCCGCTACGGCCACCAGGCGCGGCATCTCGTCGAGTGTCGTCTTGTGCAGCACGAACTGGTCGCGGTCGTACAGTCCGGCCGCCTTGCTGAGCAGCAGGTAGAAGGGCAGCAGGACCACGAGCCAAAGGGTCAGGCGCGCGCCGCTCAGAGCTGAGGTGAGCAACAGCGACAGCGTGACTGCGCCGATGTCCGCAGCCACCAGCGCCCAGCGCCCGACCGTTTCCCGTCGACGCGCACGCAGCGGAACGTGGACCTCCTCGAAGGGGAGGCCCGACCCCGCGAGCGAGCCGAGTAGCTCACGGTCGGAGAGGGGGCGACCGGTGACGCTGATGTCAGGCATTCCCCATCGTCCTACCCGCTCAGTACGCCCCTCGCGCACCGAGGATCGCCGATCCCGTCCTGAACAGGATCTTGATGTCCTTGCGCAGGCTGTAGTTCTCGACGTACTCGCGCTCCACCGCCATGCGCTCCTGGAAGTTCAGCTGTCCGCGGCCGTGCACCTGCATGGGCCCGGTGAGGCCGGGGCGCATCTGAAGGCGGAAGCGCTGGGTCTCGCCGTAGCGCTCCACGAGCCAGACCTCCTCCGGCCGCGGGCCCACGAGGCTCATGTCGCCGCGCAGGACGTTGAAGAGCTGGGGCAGCTCGTCGAGGCTGGTGCGCCGCAGGAACCGGCCCACACGGGTTACGCGCGGGTCCTCGCGCAGCTTGAACATCGGCTCGTCGAGCTCATCGACGGCAATTACCTCCGAAATTCGTTCCTCGGCGTCCTGGCACATCGTCCGGAACTTGAGGATCCGGAACGGCCGGCCGTGGCGCCCGGCGCGCAGCTGGGTGAACAGGGCCGGGCCGCGCGAGTCGAGCCGGACGGCGATCGCGATCAGCACGAGGAGCGGAACCAGCACCACGAGCGCGGCCGCGGAGACGACCACGTCGAGCGCGCGCTTGATGGCCATCGTGGACGGCGAGGTGCCCCAGGTGCGGTACTCGATCACCGGCATCTCGGCGATGTGGTTGAGGTCCACCGCGGTGCCGAGCATGGCCCGCATGGGGGGGACCACGCTCAGCTTGATCCCGCCGGAGCGACAGGCGGAGACCACGTGCGCGAGCGTGCTCTCGTCGAGCTCGGGCACGGCCAGCACCACCCGCTCCACCCGGGCCTCGGCCAGCAGCCACTGGAGGTCCTCCTTGGAGAGCTCGCCCAGACGCTCGACGTCCACCACGTGGGATGCGCTCTCGCCGTTGGCGCCATTGGCGCCGTTGCCCGAAGAGGAGAGCTCCATCACCGACAGGTGGTGGCCGGGCTCGAGCGCCAGCTTGCGGGCCACCGCGTCGGCCAGGGCGCCGCTCCCGAGCACCAGCGCCCGTTCCGGGGGCACGCGCCGGCGCCAGATCGCCCGTGCGGCGGCCCGGAGGGCGAAGGCGGAGACGAGCGCCGCGACGTAGAGGGCGACCGCGCTCTCCACGGTGAGGGTCTCGTCGGGCAGGGCCCGGATGAAGAACAGCGTGCCCGCCACCGACAGGGTCACCCAGTGGAAGATCGCCGGCGCCTCGTCGACGGTGAGGTGCCAGATCTTCGGATGGTCGGCGTCGTAGAGGCCCTCCATCTTCGCCACCACGAGCCACAGCGGCAGCGTGATGAGGCCCCACAGCGGGTCGGTGGTGCCCTCTATGAGCGTCATCGCGCCGATGGCGGCAAGGAAGCATCCGACGTCGGCTGCAAAAAGCAGTCGTCGTCTGAGCGCGTCCTTCCGCGCGGCTGGCGCCCGGCGCGCAGTGCCGGGTTCCTCGTGAAGCGCGGAAGCAGCTCGTGCCTGGGTGGTACCGACGGGCTGCACCTCGGGCCGCTCACTCTAGTCCAGGTTGCCCGAGCATGCGCTCCGGCCCGCGGTGGGCCTTCCCGGCCTCGTCCCCAGTAACCTGCCCGGCTTGCGATCGGCTCGGGAGGCCCGTTGAGACGACAACTCGCAGCGCGCACGGTCGCCAAGGGCGTCGACGCGGTGGGGCTGACCAAGCCCGCCTTCCGTTTCCGCGAGCGCGTTCGGGCCCGCAGAGCAGGGGACGGGCCGAGTATCGGCGGCGACGGGCTGCCGCTGCCCTCGCCGTTGCTGATGATCCGCGTGGTCGGCCACGCCGACGGCGATGCCTTCCAGGCCCACGGCCGGGCTTGTGCCGAGACGGTGCAAGGCCTCGTCGAGGATCAGGGACGGGACCTGGGTGCAACCGGCTCGATGCTCGACTTCGGCTGCGGCTGCGGCCGGGTCCTGCGCCAGTGGGCCGGCCTCGACGGCGTCCGAGTGGTCGGCACCGACTACAACCCTGAGCTGGTCGACTGGTGCAGAGAGAACCTGCCCTTCGCCGAGGTCCGTCGCAACGGCGCGGCTCCGCCCCTGCCGGCCGGCGACTCGGAGTTCGGCCTCATCTACGCGTTTTCGGTCTTCACCCACCTGGGCGAGACGGCGCAGGTCGCCTGGATGAGGGAGCTGGAGCGGGCGCTCGAGCCGGGCGGGCTGCTTCTCTTCACCGCCAAGGGCGACGTGCACGCTCGGCGCCAGCTGGTCGAGCCACTGTTGTCCCGCTACCGCTCCGGCGATTTCGTCGCGACCTCGCCCAAGGCCGCGGGAACCAACCTGTGCGCCGCCTTCACGCCCAGGGTCTGGGTCGAACGCAGGTTGCTCGGAGATCTCGAGCTCGTGAGCCACCATCCCGGGCTGCCCTCCGTGATGGACAGCCAGGAGATCTACCTCGTTCGCCGTCCCGGCGCGGGCGCCCGAGCAGTCTCGCTCTGATTCGCTATGCCGATCGCCGAGAGGGCCGATACCAGGGACGCTCTGCTCGTCGCGGTCGTCACGGTGGGCGCCGCGGCGCCGCTGGCCGGCGCCGCGGCGATGCTGGTGGCCGGCGCGCCGGTGGCCTGGCTCTGGCTGGCCGTCTGCGCCTCGACGACCGTTCCGCTGGTCGTCTGGTTCGCGGCGCGGGGCCGCCTCTTCGAGCCCTTGCCGGTGCTGCTCGCGGTGGCGGCGCTGATGTTCGTGGCCCGGCCGCTGCAGCTCTTCCTCAGCTGGGAGAGCCTCTACAGCTACCTGCTGACGATCGATCCGGTGCAGACGCTGACGCTGCTCGAGGCTCAGGAGCTCGCGCTCTATGTGACCGAGCGCCTCCAGGACCCGCTGGATTCCGCGTTGGCCAGGGCGCAGGGCGCCTGCGCGCTGTTTCTCGTCGCTCTGTTGGCGGGCTACTGGCTGGCCGGGCGGGTGCCCCTCAGGAGCGCCCTGGCGAGCCTGTACGGCCCGTCGGTGCTCAACGAGCGAGCGGCGATCGGCATGTCGCTCGCTATCGGCCTGGCCGCGCAGACCGCCCTCATCGTCCGCGCTGGAGGACCGGCCGCCGCCCTCGAGGGTGCGGTCGCGCAGACGGCGTCGTCCGACAGCTTCGTGCTCTTCGTCCTGGCCGGGTTCAGTACGGCCGCTCTGGTTGTCTGGGTGGCCTGGAGGCGGCCGCGCCGGCGACACGAGCAGCTCCTGCTGGCGGTGAGCATCGGCACCGTGTCCACCCTGTGGATACTCACGGGCTCGCGTGCGCGTGTGTTCGTGACACTGCTGGCGCTCGTGGTGGTCGTCAACTATCTCTGGCGCCGCTGGCGGATTCGCGAGCTCTTGGTGTGCGGCCTGCTGCTGCTGGTTTTCGCCAGCAGCGTGGTGGTGCTGCGAACGGTGGCGGGTGAGGAGAACCTCAGCGAGGGGGTCTCGGCCGCCGCCGATCACGTCCTCGACGAGCGCGTGATCCTCAACGACCTCACAGCCTTCGACAACGTCGTCGTGGCCACGGCGATCTACGGCCGCGAGCGCCCGCATGAGAACGGCGGCTTCCTCCTCGACGCCGTGCGCTCGTACGTGCCGCGGCGTATCGACGCGGGCAAGCCGGAGGGCGGCGACATCCTCTTTCGCCGGGTGATCTGGGGGGAGCGGTTCATCGCGGGGCGGCCTCCCTCCGCCGTCGGGGACTTCTTCATCGATTTCGGCTTCTGGGGGGTGGCGCTGGGCGCGCTGATTCTCGGCGCCGTGTGCCGCTTCCTGCTCTCACTGCTCGACCCGAGGCCGGCGGGGCGCGAGTACCGGGTTGCGCTGTTCGCGCTCGTGTTGGTGGTGCTGTACGAGTTTCTGGTCGGCACCTTCTCGATCGCGATCGGCTTTGCGCTCACGCTGGTGCTCCCTTTCCTGGTGGCCGCTCAGGTGTTCGGCCGGCTCCCGGGCGGGCGGCCGGCGACAGTCGAGACCCGCGGGTGAGCCTGCGCCGTGCCCACATCCTTCTCCTGGCCGGCCTGCTGTCGCTCAGCGGCTGTGGAGCGCTCTCCTCCGACGAGGCGATCCGCCGCGTGCAGGAACCGCTGCTCCTCTCGCGAGCCTCCGTGGAGCGACAGCCGCCCGGCACGCCCCAGCGGACGGTGTTTGCGTGGTGGCACGCCCTGCAGTCCGGCGACGCGCGCGCCGCCTCGAGTTACTACGCGAGATCCGTCGGGATGACCCCGACCAGAATGGAACGCCGGCTGGGGCTCGGCTCCTTGGCCCTCGGTCTCCTCGGCCGTCCGCGGCTCGTGGACGTCGAAGGGGGCGGCCGGCGTGCCACCGTGATGGTTGTGCTGGAGACGAGGACCGAAAATCCGAACGGGCGAATCGATGTGACTCGAACCCCACTTTCCTTCCACCTGGTGCGTACGGACGGTGACTGGAGGCTCGCCGACAACCGCTACATCGATGGCGCGGTGCGGCGGCTTCGCAGGAGCATCGCCGAGCAGGTCCGGCAGCAGCAGAGCGAGTGAGCGAGCGCGTCGCGGTCATCCTGCACGAGCCCCTGCTGGGAGGGGCCACCTCCTCGCTGCTGCGGGTGCTCGACCCGCTGGAAAGGCGCGGCTGGGAGTTTTCCTTCTGGGTTCCGGGCCGAGGGGCTGCCGAGGCGGAGCTCCGGCGCCGAGGCTACGAGGTGGCCGGGGCCGAGCGCCTGCTGCGCTTCAGCGCGAGTGGGATGCGCGAGGCGCCGGGCCCGGCGCGCCGTCTGGCCGGCCTTCCGGCCTACCTGCGCACGGTCCGGGCGTGGGCGAGGGCACAACGGGCCGACGTCATCCACGCCAATACGCTGCTCACGCTCCCCGAGCTCGCCGGGCTCCCGCGCTCCGCGCCCCCGGTCGTGCTCCACGTGCACGAGGCGGTGCCAGCCGGAATCAAGGGCCTGGCGACCCGGGCGATGGCCCGCCGTGCCGATGTGGTCGTTGCGGTATCCGAGTCGACCGCGGCTGGGCTGCGCAGCCGTCGTCGCGAGCCGCTGGTGGTCTACCCCGGCGTCGATCCCCCGCCTGCCGCGCCGGCTCGCCACGCCAACTGCCGTCCGGTGGTGGGCACGATCGGCACCATATGCAGTCGGAAGGGCAGCGACCTCTTCGTTGCGATGAGCGGTCACCTGCGGGGCGGGCGGGAAGCGATCGAGTTTCGTCTCGTCGGTGATCTCGTGGTTGGCGGCGAGCGTCCGTGGGCGGAGCGCACCCTCGAGGCCGCCCTGGCGGAGCAGATCGTGCACCGCTCGGGAGTGGATCCCTACGCCGAGCTGGCGGACTGGGACGTGTTCGTGATGCCGTCACGCATGGACCCCTGCCCGCTCGCCGTGCTGGAGGCCATGGCAATGGGGCTGCCGGTCGTCGGGAGCCGGGTGGGCGGGATTCCGGAGGAGCTCGGGGGCGACGCCGGGGTGTTGATCGAGCCCGAGGACGTGCCTGGGATGGCCTCGGCCGTGCGCCGGCTGATCGATCAGCCTGAGCTCCGCGCCGCCCTGGGAGAGGCGGGACGCGGGCGAGTCGAGCGCCTCTTCACCGTGGAGCGCCAGGCCGACGGCCTCGACCGCGCCTACCGCGCCGCCGTGACACGCTCGTCGCGTGGTTAGGAGCGCCGAAGCGGGGCCGGGCCCCGACGACCTGGGAATCCTGCGACGGATCAGCCGGACCGACCGGCGGATCCTCGCCGTCTCCTCGGCCACGGTCGCCTCTCGTTTCCTGGGGAAGCTGGCCCAGCTCGCCTTCATCGTCATAGCCGCGCGGCTGCTGTCGGTGGAGGAGTTCGCCGGCTACTCGTACCTGATCGTGCTAGCACTCACCTTCAGCATGCTCGCGGACACCGGTGTTGCGCTGGCCGCGAGCCGTGAGATCTCGGCCGGCCGCCGCACGCCGGCCGAGGCGTTCTGGTCGAGCCTGCCGGTTATCTTCGCGGGCGGCCTGATCGGCGGAGCGGTGGCGCTCAGCTTCGGGGTGTTCGACTCCGCGCCCGGATCGAGCGGCGCCGCTCTGATCGTGACCTGCCTGTTCGTGGTGACCAACACGCTGTTCAACTTTGCGGCCACCACCCTGCGGGGCGTGGGCCGCTCGGTCTACGAGGCGGTCGTGCAGGGGGTGGGTGCGATCGTCTTCGTGACCGCGGCGGCCGTGGCCCTGGCGCTGGGTGGCGACCTTCTCACCGTGCTGGCGATCCTCTTGGCCAAGGAGGTCCTCTCGCTGCTCGTCGCCCTGGTCGGCCTGTGGCCGCACGTCCGTCCCGTTCAACGCGCGGCGGCCGAGGCCTGGCGGCTCCTGCTGCGCATAGGGCTGCAGCTCGGTGTGGCCTCGACCGCCCTCGCTCTCGTCACCCGGGTGCCCACCTTGGTCCTGGCCAACGATGGGAGCGCCGAGGCGCTGGCCTGGTTCTCCGCCGGCCAGCGGTTGGCCGACGCCGTGCTCGTCCTCGCCACCACGAGCGGCTTCGCCGTGCTCCCCAGCCTGACCCTGCTCCTGACCGACGAACGGGAACGTGGCTGGCGGCTGCTTCGCCGCCTGCTCTGGGGGGCGCTTGCGGCCGGTGTGCTCATTGGCGCAGTGAGCGTCCTGTTTGCCGACCAGATCGTGACGGCCGCCTTCGGCTCCGACTTCTCGGAGGCCGTGCAGCCCACGCGCGTGCTCATGGCCGCAACGCCGGCCTACGCCGTCGTCGGGCTGGCCTGGTACGCACTGGTGGCGCTGGACCGGGAGCGGGCACTGCTGGTAGTCGCCGGCCTCACGGCCCTGCTCGCCCTCGCGCTGTCGCTGCTGCTCGTGCCCGACGGCGACGACGTCGGCGCGGCGATCGCCTACGCGGGATCGCTGGCGGCGATGGCGGCGGGGCTGCTCGCGCTCCTGGCGGGGACTCGCGCCGGGGCCCGCCCGTGAACGTTCTCATCGTGAACGCCTATTCGGCCGGCAACCGGGGCGACGGGATGATCGTCAGCCAGATGGTGCGCCTGTTCGCTGAGCGCGGCTGTGCGATTCGGGTGATGTCGGACGATCCAGCCGACGGCGAGCGCTATGGGGTCGAGCGGATCACACCGCTCGCTCCGGTGTGGCCCGACGAGCGCGGCGGACCCTCCAAGCCCGCGATCCTCCGCCGAGCCCTGGGAGATCTGGTGCGCCCACGCGGCGGCCGGCACTTCGGCTGGGCCGACGTCTGCGTATCCGCCGGCGGTGGCTATCTCTACGACGACGGCAGCCGCACGGCGCGACTCAACCTCTTTCGCCGGCTGCTGCCGCTGCGGGCGGCGCGCCGGGCGGGCGTGCCCGTGGTCCTTTTCTCCCAGTCGATCGGGCCGTTCCGCTCGCGCCTGTGGCGGTTACTCGTGGCCCGGGAGCTGCGAAGCAGCCGCCTCGTCATCGTGCGCGAGGACTTCTCGCTCGACGTCTGCCGGCGGATGGGGGTGGAGGCCGAGCTGTGTGACGACGTGGCCTTCGCGCTCGAGCCCGCCACGCCGCCGGACGGGCCCTCCACGAGTCCGGAGGCAGTCGGCGTGACGGTGATGAATGGGCTACCGGGCGTGGACCTAGCCGGCCACGAGCGTTATCTGAGCTCCCTAAGCCGGGGCCTCGAGCTCGCGCTGGAGGGGAGCGGGCGGCGGGTGGTGGTGATCTCGCAGGTCTCGGCCCATCGCAACGACGACGACACGCCGGTGGGACGAGCGCTCGCCGCCCGGCTGGGCGCAGCGGGGCTCGACGCGGCCTTCATGGATCTCGGTGAATCACCGGACGAAGAGTTGTCGGCCTTCTACGGCGGGCTGGCGCTCGTGGTCGCGTCACGGCTGCACTCAGGCATCCTCGCCCTATGTGCCGGCACCCCGATCGTCGGACTGGCCTACCTGCCCAAGACGCGCGGCGTCCTGCGCCGGCTCGAGCTGGACGAGTGGGTGCTGCCGGCGCGCGACCTCGACGCCCGGGCCTTGGGAACCATGATCTCGGCCGCGCTGGAAGGTAACGCCGGGCTGCGAGAGCACGTCAGGCGCCGGCTATCCCCGGCGCGCGCCGGCGCCCGCCGGGCCGTGGAGCTCACGCTGGCCGCCGTTCAGCGTGCGCCGTGAGCGCGCAGCACCTTCGCGAGGCGCTCGCGGAAGCTCTCCTCGGAGAAGCGCTCGGCACTTTGGCGCAGCGCCTCGGAGTCCCAGGAGCGTCCGGCCAGCTCGCGCACCCCGGCCCGGACCTGCTCCGGATCCGAGCCGTCCTCGACCAGCACGCCGTCCTCGCCCGGACGCACGATGTCGCGCGCCCCGCCGCGGTCGGTCGCGAGCACCGGAGCGCCCGCCGCGAGGGCCTCGACCATCGAGATGCCGAAATCCTCCTCGCCCACGTGGACGAACCCACCGGCTCCGGCGAACAGCTCGGCCAGGCGCTCGCGCGGCAGCCAGCCCAGCAGGTCGACGTTGGGCGGCAGAGCGGCTCTCAGCTCCGCCTCGAGCGGTCCCACGCCCACCATGGTCAGACGCAGATCGGGGAGCTCGCGGAAGGCCTCGGCCACCTCCAGGGGACGCTTGTAGGAGACCAGGCGATGCACCCAGAGGAAGTGTGCGGGGTCGCGGGTCACGTCGCGGGGGAAGTCAGCGGTGGCCACGGGCGGGGCCACCACCACGGCGTCGCGTTCGTAGAAGTCGCGTATCCGCTCCGCCACCGCCGTGGAGTTGGCCACGTAGAGGTCGGGCCTCCGCGACGCCTCGCGGTCCCATGAGCGCAGGCGCCCCCGCATCGCCCGCAGCGCCGCGCCCTTCACACCGTGGACGCGGTTCTGCTCGGCCGCGGGCATCCACACGTAGCGCATGGGGGTGTGGCAGTAGCAGGCGTGGAGCGTGCTCTCGGGAGTCCTCACACCCGCGGCACAGGCGTGCGAGGAGCTGAGCACGAGCTCGTAGCCCGACAGGTCGAGGCGCTCGAACCAGCGCGGCATGTACGGCAGCAGCCAGCGCCAGCGGCCCGGGTCATGCCCCCGCTGGCGCACCCCCGGCACGGTGCCGGCTCGCGACTCATGGACGATCGCCGAGCCGAGCCGCGGCGGGAGCAGCTCACGGGCGGCATGGAAGGTGAAGATCTCCGGGTCCCGCGCGAACATGTCCAGCATGGCCGCCACAGTGCGCTCGGCCCCGTGGTAGCCCTGAAACCAGTCGTGAACGAGCGCCGTGCGCATGTTGAGCAGCTCGGTGGCCTCGGCGCTGCTCGGAATGGCGGGGGGCGCTGCGGGCCGGCTCGTCACCCAGCTTCCAACTCTGACGCCTGGTACTCGGTGTAGCCCTTGTGGCGCTGCAACGCCCGCCTGAAGCCGAGTGGCTTGCGAAGCCGCACCGAGCGTCGGTAGGGACGCCCCCGGCGCCGGTAGCTGCGCCACTCGCGCAGCCCCGCCAGGCGGCCGCGGAGGGGGGCCAGCGTGCGTCCGGCCACCGAGGTGAAGATGACGTAGGCCGTGTCGTAGGCCACCATCCAGGGCCCGTTCAGCCACAGCATCTCGGTGGAGGCGTTCTTGGCCAGCGTGCGCACGCGGTTGCGCCCGACGAGGTAGAGCTTGGCCGGGGAGCCGTGCTGGGCCGTGGCGGAGTGATGGTGATAGACCACCGCGCCCGGGGCGTAGAGCGCCCGCCAGCCGTGCGCCTGGGCGCGCCAGGCCAGGTCGGCGTCCTCGAAGAAGGCGAAGAACGTCTCGTCGAAGGCCCCCGCCTGGTCGAGCATCGCGCGCCGAAAGATGGCGGCCCCGCCTGTGGCACCGAACACCTCGTACGGCTCGCCCCCGGGATGGTCGCTCACGCGCTCGCCCACCAGCCGGTCCGCCGCGATGCCCAGGCGGTCGAGCTCCAGCCCGGCGGAGTTGAGCACGGCGCGCCGGTCGGCGAAGCGCATCTGCGCCGCCACCGAGCCGATGCGCGGGTCGAGGCGCCCGGCCTCGAGCATGGTGGAGACGGCGTCCGGCTCGACGGTGGTGTCGTTGTTGAACACGGCGATCCACTCTCCGCCGCTCTCGGCGATCCCTCGGGCCACCCCGCCGGCAAAGCCCTCGTTGCGCTCCAGGGAGATCACGCGTACCTCCGGGAACTGCTCGCGTACCAGCTCGACGGAGCCGTCCTGCGAACCGTTGTCGACCACGATGACCTGGGTGTCCTCGTCCACGGCCTCGAGTGCTCGCTCGAGCGACTGCAGGCACATCCGCAGGAGATTGCGGCGCTCGTGGTTGACGATGATGGCCGAGACGGCCGTGCCGGCGGCGGGCTTGGCGCCGTTGGCGGGAACCGGCCGAAGCTGGGTGAGGATCGGCTCGTCCTCGGCCAGCACCTCGCCGATCGCCGCGTCGGTCAGCCGGGCGCTGCGGTCCCAGTTGAAGTACGCGGCGCGCTCGAGGCCGCTCTGAACGAGGCGCTCGCGCACCGGCGCGTCCCCGGCGGCGGTGAGCAGCGCGTCGCCCAGCGCGGCGCCGTCGTCGGGATCCACGAGCAGCGCGGCGTCGCCGCAGGTCTCCGGCAGCGCGGTGCGGTCGGCCGCCACCACGGGCACGCCGCTGGCCATCGCCTCCAGCACGGGCAGGCCGAAGCCCTCGTAGAGCGACGGCATGGCCAGGGCCAGCGCTCCGGTGTAGAGCCCGGGCAGCGCGCCGTCGTCCACGTAGCCGAGCGCACGTAGCGGCGGCGTCTCGCCGGGGCGCATGTACGCGCGCCCCGAGCCCGCGGACACAAGCTCGATCCCCTCGCGCTCGAGCCGGTCGCGCGCCTCGGCCAGTGAGGCCAGGTTCTTGCGCGCTATGCGCGTGCCCACGACGAGGATGTAGGGCCGCTCGAGGCCGTAGGCTCGCCGGACGGGCTCGATGTCGGCGTGGGGCGAGAAGCGCGCGTCCACGCCGTGAGGCACCACCACGATGCGCGCGGGATCGAGATCTAGCCCTTCGGCCAGCTCGCGTCGTGAGAACTCCGAGGGCGCGATCACCCGCCTGGCCCGTTGAGCCAGGAGCGGGACGACCCGCTTCTGGTAGGAGGCGTAGGCGGAGGAGTACCAACCGGGGTGCCGCAGCGCGGCCAGGTCGTGAATCATCACGACGGTGCGGCGTGAGGCCACCGGGGCCAGGTTCGCCGGGCAGTAGAGCACGCGCGCCTCGCGTGACGCCGCCGGCAGCAGCGCCTGCTCCCAGAGGTGCCCGGCGCGGTAGGCAAGGGCGGTGGGGGGGCGGGCCATCGCGTAGCGCGAGGGGTTGAGACGCGGCAGGCGGGCCGCCATCTCGATCGTGACCCGCTCCACGCCGCCGATCTCCCGCCGTGCCGCGGCGCGCGCGTTGATCAGCACCGGGGCGTCACGGCGAGTGGCAACCCTTCGAAAGCCGCTCGCGAAGGCCGGAGAGCCGGGCGGGACGTCCGACGCTGGCTCGGGAGGCCGCGATAGGAGCTCGCTCACGCGCGCGCTCCGGATCGGTCGGCGGTCACTACGGCTGGACTCTCATCGCGGT
This sequence comes from uncultured Thermoleophilaceae bacterium, assembly GCA_963826165.1. Classification (GTDB taxonomy): domain Bacteria; phylum Actinomycetota; class Thermoleophilia; order Solirubrobacterales; family Thermoleophilaceae; genus JACVRW01. The sequence continues at coordinate 27,506 of CAWGWC010000012.1, forward strand.
CCATTCCTAGCACGCTTTCCCGGCCCGAGGACTCCTCGCTCCACGCCACCGCCGCGGCGGCGAGCAGCAGCGCTGGCAGGGTCACGGCGGGCATCTCCCAGTCCCAGTCGAGCCCGGCGTGGAAGGCCCACGTGGCCAGCCCGGCGGCCACGCCGGTGGCCGCCGCCGCGTCGCGGCGGTAGAGGCGCACCAGGGAGGCCCCGACCCCGCCGACGAAGAGCAGCAGGAAGGCCAGGCCCACCAGCCCCAGCTCGGCGGCGGTCTCCAGGTAGAGCGAGTGGGCGTCACCGGAGGCGTCCACCCGGTCCGCGTTGGCCAGCCACTCGACCTGGAAGCCGCCGGAGCCCAGGCCCCTCACCGGGTTGTCGGCGAAGTTCTGGGCGGCCACCTCCCAGTAGCGGTAGCGGTTGGTGTCGATCGAGCCCAGGCGAGAGGGATCGGCGCCCGCGGCGGGCGAGGCGCCCTGGGGCTTGCCCTCGAATGCGGCCAGCACGAGGCCGCCCACCACCAGCACCAGCAGGGCGACGCCGGCCACGGTGGCCGGGCGCGAGACGGGCAGCGACGGCCCCCTGATGCGGCCACCGCCCTCCCGCGGCGCCACCAGCGCGGCCACGGCGGCGGCCGCCGCCAGCACCGCGAGCATCAGCAGGCCCTGGCCGGCGTCGCGTTCCTCCAGGGAGGTGACGGTGGTGAGCGCGCTGGCCACCAGCGATGCCGCCACCGAGGCCATGCCGATCGTGAGGATGCTGCGCACCTGGGGCCGCGAGTCGGGCGCCAGGGCCAGCAGCACGAGCAGCCCGACGGCGACGGCGGCCAGGGCCCCGCGAGCGAAGCTGAGATAGACGCCGAGCCCGAGGACCACGCCGGCCGCCGCCAGAGCCGATCGCAGCGCCCGCCCGCGCGACGGGTCGCCGGCCACCCGCACGGCCAACACGACGCCCAGCGCGGCGAGAAGGCCGTAGGCGTTCCAGTAGGTGAGCGGCTGCTCCAGGCGGCCCGCCGACGAGCCGCTCTGCTCGAGATCGATCAGCGACGGCAGCAGTCGCTCGGACAGCCCGTACACGATCGGCACGAAGGCCCCCAGGGCCAGCGCCGGCTCGAGGGCGCGTCTCACTCGCGGCTCGCGCAGCAGCGCCAGGGCCGCCGTGAACGCGCCGAGGTAGAGCAACAGCCGCTGCAGGTCGTCCTGCGCGCGGCCGCCCACGGGGGCCCAGCTGAGCGACAGGGCTGTCCACGCGCTGAGCAGCGCCAGGCCGAGCAGCGCCAGGCGGCCGGCGGTGGAGAGCGGCAGCGGCGTGGCCGACGCCACAGCGACGAGCATCACGAGCGCCCACGCCACCAGCGCCCCGATGATGCGCGGCTCGTCGAAGAAGGCACCCGAGAAGAACGCGAGCGCCGTCGGGAGGACGATCAGGGCCGTCGCGCCGGCCGCGAGAACCCAGCTCCGCATAGGCGGGCCAGGTTAGTGGCTTATGCCCTGACGCACGGCACTCCGGAGCGCACGCAGCTGAGCCCGGTCGTAGCCCGGGTCGCGACGCAGCACGGTTCGCGCCAGCGCCCGCGTGCCGTAGGTCACGGCCTGGGCCAGGTCGTCCAGCGCCAGTGCCCGGCGACCGAGACCGGCCACAACCGCCCGCCGCCGCCGCGCCGCCAGGGTGAGGGCGTCCCCGCCGAGCGAGCGCGCCACCGAGGTGCCGCCGAGGTGACGCACGCGCACTCCGGGCCGCAGCAGGGTCGGCGCCCCGAGCCCGGCCGCCCGCAGGCACAGCTCGAGGTCCTCGTAGAAGAGGAAGGCCGCGGGGTCGAACGGCCCGGCGCGCCGCAGCAAATCGGTGCGCGCCGCGACGCAGGCGGCGATGGCCCAGCCCACGGGGCGCGGGCTCTCGCTGCGCCAGGGCTCGTAGCGGCGTCGCAACGGCGCGGGCAGCAGGGGCCGCGGCAGCGCGGCGGGCACCAGCGCATCGAGCGTGCCCGGCAGAGGGTGGGCGCTGTCCTGGACGCTGCCGTCGGCGTTCAGCAGCCGCGGCACCACCAGCGCGTCGCGGGAGCCGGCCTCGGCCACCAGAGCGAGCAGGCCGTCGTCGAGCAGCTCGACGTCAGGGTTGACCAGGACGGCGACCGGCTCCGTGACGAGCTCGAGTCCGGCGTTGTTGGCCGCACCAAAGCCGCGGTTGGCGTCGAGCACCACCACCTCGGCGCCCCACTCGCGGGCGTGCTCGGCTCCTCCATCGCGCGAGCCGCTGTCGACCACCACCACCCGTGGCCGGGGGGCGAGGCGGCGCTCCACGCTTGCCAGCAGCGACCCGAGCTCGCGGGCCGAGTCGTGGATCACCGTGACGATGGCGAATCGGCTCAACCCGCAGCCTCCGCGAGCACCGCCCTGGTCCGCGCCGCGGCGTTGGCCCAGGACAGCCGCCCGAGCGCCTCGGCGCCCGCGGTCACCAGGCGCTCGCGCAGCGCCGGGTCGCCCTCCATGCGCAGCAGCGCGTCGGCCAGCGCCGGAGCGTCCCCACGCGGCACCCGCAGCGCACCCTCTCCCAGGGTCTCGCCGAACACGGGCAGGTCGGAGACCACCGCCGGGGTGCCGCGGCTGACGGCCTCGAGCGGCGTGAAGCCGTAGCCCTCCTCCTCCGACACGCAGGCGAGCACGAGCGCGTTCGCATACAGCGCCTCCAGCACGCCATCGGCCACGAAGCCCGTCAGGATGGCCTGACTGCGCTCGAGCTGCTCGCGCAGCGGGCCCTCGCCGGCCAGCACCAGGCCCGCCTTCAGCCCTCGAGCCCGCGCCAGCGAGTGTGCCTCCAGCACGAGGTCGAGCCGCTTGCGCGGCTCCAGGGCGCCGACGGCGAGCACGTAGCCGGGGCCGATGCCCGGCGGCAGCTCGCCCGCCGGGCCTTGCGGGCGGCCCGGCCCGGGCGCGATCGTCCGGATCCGCTCTGGGGCCACGCCCCATTCCGTCTCCAGCTCGCGGGCAACCACGGCCGAGTCGGCAATCAGCCGCGTGGCCCGTCGAGCCTGGCGCCGCGGCCGGGCGGCACGGTGCCAGGCACGCTCGTAGCGGCTGAAGTCCTGCGGCCGGTGCTCGAAGCTGAGGTCGTGGACGGTGAGGACCACAGGCACCTGCGCGGAGACCGCCACCGGTGCGACGCCGGGAAGCAGCACCACGTCGCAGCCCCCCACCAGCCGGTCGAGCCGGGGACGGCCGCAGAGCGCGGCGGCCGCGAACAGCGGGCGGCTGCCCAGCCGGGTGCCGTGCACCTCGATCCCCCCGCGCTGGAGCTCGCGGGCCGTGCCGGGCGCCCCGCCCGGGAGCAGCACGGCGTACCGATCCTGGGGGAAATCGCGGGCCAGCGAGCCCAGCAGGCCGCGCAGGTAGCGAGCGATCCCGCGGCTCCTGGCCGGGTCGCGGAGGCTACGGCCGTCTACGCCGACTCTCAGCGCCCGGCTCACCGAATCGGGGACCGCGACCGCGGCCCCCGGTCACGCACGTCGCCGGAGAGCGAGCCCGGACAGGAGGAAAGCGGCGCCGATGGCGGCAAGCATGGTGGCCGGCCCGCCGGTGACCGGCAGGGTGGCCGAGCCCGACCCCGTGGCCTCCGGGGTGGCCGACTCGGTGGACGGTGCGGTGGTGGTCGAGCCGGTGGTGCCGCTGTCGACCGAGCCTCCGCTCGGCACGTCACCGCCGCCCTGGGTCGTGCCGGAGCCGCTGGAGCCGTTGCCTCCGCCACCCCCGCCGTTGCCACCGGAGTCGTTCTGACCCTGAAACGGGTCGGTGTATTGCTCGTCCCCGGCGCTCTGTGCCAGCACGGTCGCGGGAAGGGCGACAGCGACAACGGCGACGAGCGCGAGAGCGAGCAGCCCCCTGATCGTGCGCATCGAGTTATTCCTAGCACATGGGCGGCAGATCGCCAGCGACTCCGTGCTGACGCCGCGGCCTAGACTACCCCGCCTCATGGCCGCCTCCGCCACTGCACGCCTCGTCCTCGTGACTGTGAGCGCGATTGTCCTGATCTGGCTGGTTTTCGGGCTGCGCGCCTACGCGCTCACCAGCGACGGGCAGGAGGTCCTTGATCGAGTGCAGCAGGATCCGCCGAGGGTGGAGGTGACCGACGGGGTGCAGTCTCTCCGTGACGCCCAAACGCTGAACGCCGACAAGCAGCCGGTCGTCAACGAGGTCCTGCTCTTGTGGCAGCTCGGCCGTCTCCGCGAAGCCACAGCCCTAGGCGAACAACTCGTCGCCGACGAGCCGAAGAACGTCGAGGCGTGGTTCGCACTGTGGGCCACCTCCCTCCGGGCCGGCGACAAGCAGCGCGGGGCCGAGGCCTTTGCTCGTCTCCGCGCCCTCGATCCGCTGCGCGCGCGAGTGCTAGAGGACTTCCGGCCCACCGGATCCGCCGGTTCCTGAGTGCTGTCGCCGAGGGACACGCCTACCGCCGTCGCAGGCTTGCTCGAGCAGAGCGCGGACGTCCGCACTTTGCATGCCCAGCTCGACTTTCCGCTGCCCGACGAGGTCGCTGTCGGGGGAGGGACTGCCGTCTTCGTCTGTGGCTGGTGCTTTTGCCCGGCGGCAGCGATCCGGTCGCTGCACTTTGTCTTGGACGGCGAGACACAGCCGGTCGCCGCTTTCGGCATGGCGCGGGGTGATGTCTTCCGAGCGGTGCACCCCTCGCTCGCGCCCGGCCGTGTCGCGGGCTCGGCCCTCGACGAAGTCTCCAACGAAGATCCGTCCATGCGCAGCTTCCGCAGCGGCTTTTGGGGGCTGGTCCGCATCGGCCAAGGGGCACGAGAGGGGGAGCGAACGTTGCGCCTGCGCGCTCACCTGAACGACGGCGGCGAGGTGGAGGCTCACCTCGGCGGCTTCCTCGTGGCCAGCCCGGCTGCAACCCCGGTCGTCGCGCCTGCATCCGCCGCCGGCGCCGGGCCACTCGTCGCGATATGCATGGCGACGTTCGATCCGCCCTCCGTGCTCCTCGAGCGTCAGCTCGACTCGATACGCGCACAGACCCACGAGAACTGGGTCTGTGTGATCAGTGACGACTGCTCGAGCCCGGACCGGTACGACGCGCTCCTGCAAGCGGTGAACGGGGACTCCCGCTTCGTGGTCTCGCGCTCGCGTCGAAGGCTGCACTTCTACCGCAACTTCGAACGAGCACTCGCACTGGCGCCATTCGAGTCGGATTTCGTGGCCATGGCCGATCAGGACGACTGCTGGCACCCTGACAAGCTCGAGACTCTGATACGCGAAATCCGCGGCGCCCAGCTGGTCTACAGCGATGCCCGCATCATCGACCGCGAAGGCGCGCTGCTCTCGAACACCTACTGGAGCATCCGGAGGCCGAACCACGACAACCTCCTGTCGCTGCTGATGGCCAACTCGATAACCGGCGCAGCGTCGTTGTTTCGCCGAGAGCTGCTCGACTATGCGCTCCCATTTCCACCGCGGCAGTTCTCACACTTCCATGATCACTGGATCGGCCTGACAGCCCGGGTGCTCGGCGACGTCTCATTCGTCGACCGCCCGCTCTACGACTACGTGCAACACGGAGGAGCGGTGCTCGGGCACGCTGGTGCCAACTGGATGCCCTCCCTGCGTGACCGCCTTGGGTGGCTGAAAAAGGACCCGAGGGAGCGAGTCCGCAGCTGGCGCCTTCACTACTTCGTCGACTGCTGGCGGCTGATGCAGTTCACCGCCATCCTGGATATGCGCTGTGGGGCGCAGATCGGCTGGCGGCGGCGTCGCGCCCTCGGCGCTTTCGCGCGCGCCGAGCGGTCGCTCCTGGCGATGGCGAACCTCGGACGACGCGCCGTCCGCGAGGTGCTGGGCCAGTCGGAGACCCTCGGCGCCGAGATCGCACTGTTCTTTGCATTCGCGTGGCGCCGGATGCTCACCGTCGGAAACCTCCGAGCGGAAATGCCTCGGCGACGGCTCCGCGTGGACGCGCTGCCTCCCACGACGCTGCTCCCGGTTCCCGGCCGACGGGATCCGAACAACGCGGCGGTGGGGACTGTCGGCGCCAAAATCGCGCCTCTTGAGTGGGCGGTGCGCGAGGACGCGCCGCGCCGCGTGAACCTGCTCATACCGACGATCGATCTCGAGCACTTCTTCGGCGGCTACATCGCCAAGCTCAACCTCGCCCGCCGCCTCGCCGAGCGCGGCGCCCGGGTTCGTGTTGTGACGGTGGATCCCGTGCCGACCCTGCCCTCCTCCTGGCGGCAGCGGCTCGAGTCCTACAGCGGTCTCGGTGGGGTCTTCGACAAAGTCGAGATCGAGTTTGGCCGAGAGTCGCAGGGCGTCGAGGTGAGCCGCTCCGACCGCTTCATCGCGACCACCTGGTGGACGGCGCACATCGCTCACGAAGCCGTGGCGGCGCAGGAGGACCAGCGCTTCCTCTACCTCATCCAGGAGTACGAGCCCTTCACCTTCCCGATGGGCAGCTATGCGGCGCTCGCCGACGCCTCCTACCGGCTGCCCCACCAAGCGCTCTTCTCCAGCGAGCTGCTCCGGGAATACTTCCGTGTCCGTGGGCTTGGCGTCTACGCGCGAGGAGCGTCGATCGGCGACCAGACGTCGGAGTCGTTCCAGAACGCGATCACGGCGATAGATCCGCCGTCGGCGCCCGAGCTCGCCGGGCGCAAGCAGCGCAAGCTGTTGTTCTATGCCCGACCCGAGCCGCATGCGGCGCGCAACATGTTCGAGCTCGGCGTGCTGGCTCTCAGCCGGGCGGTCGAGACCGGAGCGTTCGACTCTTCGTGGCTGTTCTCTGGCGTGGGTACCGTCGAAGCGGCGCAGCGGCTCGAGCTTGGTGGAGGCGCCGTACTGGACCTCGTTCCCAGGCGTCAGCAGAAAAGCTACGCGGAGCTCTTGCGCGATCACGACGTCGGGCTCGCCCTCATGTACACCCCGCACCCGAGCCTCGTGCCGATCGAGATGGCCTCGGCGGGCATGCTCACCGTCACGAACGGCTTCGAGAACAAGAACGCGGAGGCGTTGGAGGCGATCTCGGCCAACCTGGTCACCGCTGAGGCGAGCGTGCACGGGGTCGCGGCTGGACTCGCGGCGGCCGCCGCCAATTCGGGCGATCTCGACCGCCGCATCCGCGGGAGCGCGGTGAACTGGAGCCGCGACTGGAACACGAGCCTCGACGACCGGCTGATGGCGCGGATCGAGTCCTTCCTGGATATCAGCGGCCCATGACGCGGAGCTCGGACCTTCCCTACCCACCGCTTGACCTGGCTCAGCGGGTGCTGTCCCTCGACCGCTGGCGCGAGCCTTTGGAGGCCTATGAGAGGCTCGGCTCCGAGACGAAAGAGGCTTTGCTCGACCTCGTTCCCGATGACTGGAACTTCGAGGGTAAGCGCATCCTCGACTTCGGTTGCGGGGCCGGCCGCACGCTGCGGCACTTTCTCTCGGAGGCCGAGCTCGGGGAGGTCTGGGGAGCGGACATCGACGCTCGAAGCGTCGCCTGGCTGAGCGAGAATCTCTGCCCGCCGCTGAGTGTGACGCGCTGCGGCGAGAAGCCACCGCTCGACTTCGAGTCGGGCAGCTTCGACTTCGCCTGGGCCATCTCCGTCTTCACGCATCTCACCGTCCAGTCGATTCCCTGGCTTCTTGAATTGCATCGGATACTGAGGCCCGGTGGGCTCCTCATGGCTTCCTACACCGGCCGCTGGAGCTCGGAGCAGCTTGCTGGGGAGCCGTGGGACGAGGATCGGGTCGGGATGAACGTCCTCTGCCACGACCAGTCCTGGGAGGACGGTGGTCCCATGGTCCTGATGTCCGATTGGTGGGTGACCGAGCACTGGGGCCGAGCCTTCGAATTCGTGAAGGTGGAGCAACTGGTGCACGGGCAGACCTGGACGCTGCTGCGAAAGCGCGACGTCCGAATCACTGCCGAGGAGCTGGCCCTGCCCGGCAACGATCCCAGAGAACACTCCTCACTGCGCCACAACGTGGAGCAGCTCCAGAGGGAAAAGGATCGAGACGTCGACGATCTGCGCCACCACTACGAGAGCTCGCTGAGCTGGCGGCTTACGAGACCGCTACGCCGGACGGCGGCTGCCATCAGAGTTGCTCGGCGATCCGGGGAGCCTCGCGCCTGAACAGCCAGACGGCGACGGCGCACACGACGAAGTAGATCGCGACCGGCACAAGCAGTCGCTCATAGCCACCGACGGCGTCGACGGGTCCCGGCGCCGTGGGGTCGATCATCCACACCCGTGCCGCTTCAAAGATCACGGCGAGCGGACTCAGTGAGATGACGTCGCGGAGGCCCTCCGGCACCACCTCGAGCGGATACAGGACCGGCGTCGCGTAGAACAGCACCGTGGCCGAAACCGACCAAAGAATCGCCGTATCCCGAAAACGCGGGTACAGCGCGGACACGATCATGGATACCGCGGTCGTGAGAACGGACAGCGACAAGAGGATGAGCGGAAACAGCAGCCAGGTCCAGGTCGGCGTGATCCCCCAGGCCAGGATGAAGGCGAAGACGACAACCAGGTTGAGACCGAGGTTCATCAGCGTGGTGAGCACCACAGCGAGGGGGATGACCAGACGTGGAAACTGTGTCTTGCGCACCACCGACTCCTGGCCGACGATCGAGGTCACCGCCGTGATCGTCGCCTCGGAGAAGAAGCTGAACAACACGATGTTGAACAGCAGCAAGACCGGATAGTTCGGAACCTGCGATCCGATCCGAAAGACCTGCGTGAAGACGGCAAGCAGGACGCCGAACAGCATGAGCGGACGTGCCAGCGTCCAGACGTAGCCGAGCGCGGTTCCGAAGTACGCCTTCTTGAAGTCGGTGATCGCAATGAGGGAGAGAAGCTCCCAGGATCGTCGCCAGCCGCCGCCCAGCGCCGACGGCCCGCCGATGGGGCGAAGCACCGGTTCACGTTGGCCGGAGTGCGGACTGGAGAGGTCGGGCCGCAGCCCACTCACGGAAGCGCTCCAGCGCCGCCGTCGCTTTCCGGCTCGACCGTAAACGTGCCCGGCACTGACAAGAAGCCGTAGCGGGTCGCCGTGCCGAAGACGCTGAACTCGGCTAGACGCAGAGCCTGCACCGCCCAATCTCCGCCGGCCTCGTCGCGCCGGACCCAGCAGTTCAGCAGATAGCGCCCTGGTACGAGCTGGTTCTCGATCCGCCCCGTCAGGCGAATGCGCTGGCCGTCGGTCACGTGGTCCTCGTACCCGTCGTCGAGCGTCAGCGTGTACTCGAAGAGAACGGTTCCCTCCGCCTCGAGGCAGTGGATCAGGAACCTCGGTCTCACGAGGTCGCGTCGTGCCTCGAGAACGACCTCGAGGTTGATCGGTTCGCCCTGCTCCAGGTGGTGGACCGGTTGACCGCCTCGGTCGAGCAGTCGGGCCCTGACCACTCGCGCTCCCTTGTCGTCGATGACGGTGCTCAACTCGGCATCGAGCTCGGCTCCTTGACGATCCCGATCGAGAGCGAAGTTCAGCCGGTAGTACATCGCGGCGCTATGTTGCGGGTCGCCTATGAATTTGACCTCGCCCTCGTGGATGAGCATCGCGCGGTCGCAGAAATCCTGCACGGTCCCCATATCGTGAGTGACGAGGACGATCGTCTTGCCAGCGTTGCGGCGCTCGCGGAAGACGTCCATACACTTCTCGGCGAACGCCGCATCTCCCACCGCAAGGACCTCGTCGATGAGCATGATGTCGGCGTCAGCCTGCACCATGACGGCGAAGGCCAGGCGCACCATCATTCCCGACGAGTAGTTCTTCAGCTTGAGCTCGACGAAGTCCTCCAGCTCGGCGAAGTCGAGCACCGAGTCCAGGCGGCGGGCGGCCTCCTTCTTGGTGAGGCCGAGAAGAACGCCGTTGAGCAGGGCGTTCTCACGGGCAGTGAGCTCCGGGTTGAAGCCCACTCCCAGCTCGATGAACGGCGCGAGCCGGCCGGCCATCCGTACGGTGCCGGCATCGGGGCGGTAGATGCTCGCCAGGATCTTCAACAGCGTGCTCTTGCCGCTGCCGTTGCGCCCGACGATGCCGAAGAACTCTCCGCGGTGGACGTCAAAGGAGATGTCACGTAGCGCGTGGAGCTCCCGGTACTCCATCTTCGTGAAGGGGTGAGCGGCGCGCTCCTTGAGCGAATCGACACGGTGCTCGGGAATGCGAAACGCCTTCTTCAAGCCGTGCGCCTCGATGACCACGGGGGCAGGAGACGTCGTCTCGGCGAGGACCCGAGCGCCCGTCTGGTGGTCGACAGTGTTCGGGCTGTCCATATCGTTGGAGGTCACCTCACGCCGATCGGCGTGGAGTCAGAAGAGGCTAACAACCGATCTAGTCAGGGCCTGCCCTGCGCTAGCTTTCGCGCGGTGCGGACGGCCCAGACGCAGGCGGCGCCAGGCCTTGCGGCCGGTCTGACTCGCGGCCAACGGCCCGTCGCCAAGGTCCCCGACGGGGTCGGCGCGTGGCTGATCGTGGCAGCGCTCACCGTTGGGGGCGCGGCCGTGCGCCTGGTCGTCGCCGGCCAACCCCTGTTCGGCGACGAGCTGTCCAGCTTCTGGGTCGTGAGCGAGCACGGCCTGTCCGAAGTCGTCTCGGTAGTGCACAGCAACGCTGAGCTGACTCCGCCCCTGTCCTTCGTGCTTTCCTGGTTCACGACGCAGATCGGCCACGCCGAGGAGCTTGTCCGCGCTCCTTCGCTGCTCGCCGGGGTGGCCACGATCCCGTTGGTGTATCTGCTCGGCCTGCGCACGGTGGGCAGGCCGGCCGCGCTCACGGCGGCTGCGCTGACGGCCCTATCGCCGTTCATGATCTACTACTCGGCCGAGGCGCGAGCCTACGCCGTGCTGATGCTTCTCATCGTCTGCTCGACCTTGGCCGCACTGCGAGCGTTGGACGGCGGCAGCCGGGGGTGGTGGGTCGCCTACGGGCTCAGCTCGTGCTTGGCCATGTACACGCACTACACCTGTGTGTTCCTGCTGGGCGCTCAGTTCCTGTGGATCGTGTGGACGCACGCGGAGGCCCGCAGGGCTGCTTTTCTGGCCAACGTGGGCGCGTTCGTACTGTTCCTGCCCTGGATATCCGGCGTTCGGAAGGACCTCACCTCTCCGACCTCCGAAGTCCTGTCGGCGCTGACACCCTTCACCCCGGAGTCGGTGAGGATCTACGTCACCCACTGGGCGATCGGCTTTCCGTACCCCAACGAGGTACCGCTGCGCGAGATGCCCGGTCTACTGGCGCTGATTCTGCTGGGCCTCGGCATCCTGGTCGGGCTCGCGGGTGTGGCCGGGCGGTGGATCAGGCGGCGGGAGCCGGCGGTCGGCGGAGACCGGCGCATGGTGCTGCTGTTCATGCTCGCCGTCTCCGTGCCAGTCGGCACCGCCTTTCTGAGCCTGCTCGGCGACAACATCATCGGCATTCGAAACATCGCTGCTTCGTGGCCCGCGTTCGCACTCGTTCTCGCCGCTCTGCTCGCCCGTTCGGGGCCGCGGCTGCGCTGGGTCGCCACCGGCCTCGCACTGCTCTCGTTCGTCATCGCTAGCGCAAAGATGCTCGACGACGACTTCGCTCGGTCCGATCACGCCGCCTCCGCCGACTTCGTCGAAGCTCAGGCGGGACCGGGCGACGTGGTCATCGACGCCACCGCACTCATCAGTCCCGGCCCGTACAGCACGCTCGACACGACGATCGAGACGGACCTGCCTCTGCTTCGCGCCGGTGCGCCGGCTCAACGAGAGGCTCCATTCGACTTCGACGATCCGATCGTGAGCCTCGCCGCCGCCTTCAAGCAGGCCTCGCGGGTCGCGCCGAACGGGCGCGTCTTCTACGTGAGCACCGATGCGGCCGATACCCCTGGTTTCGCCCAGCGCCAGCAGGCGCTGCAGGCGGAGAGCACCGGGCTCGGCTACCGAAGAATCGGCTCTCGCAGCTTCGCCGGCTTCGTCCCCGCACAGGTGGAGATCTTCGAGCCGTTGCGTCGGGACGCCGCGGCCCAGCGTGACCCTCGCTAGACGGGCCGCGCAAGAGTCGGTCAGCGCTTCACAGCGACGACCACGTTGTGGGCGCAGAGCCGCTTGAGCACCGGCGTCCCCTCGATGAAACTCTCCATCCTCGCGGCCGCGGGCAGGAGCACCGGTGGCGTGAAGTCGGGGACCAGCCCCAGCTGATCGGACGAGGTCACGTCAGCGCCCGCGGCCGACAGGCCGCCGATCAGCTCCGCTTCAGCAATGAGGCGTTCCTCGCCTGTGTCCTGTGGCACCCGGGCCATCAGGATCCGCCAGTAAGGGTTTCGAGGGTTGTGGTCCCAGACCACCACGTGACCCGACGGTCGTGCCACCCTCACCATCTCGCCGAGGACGCCGCGAACGGCGCCGGCTTCGGCAACGTGATGCATGACGGCCACACACAGGACGAGGTCGAAGGAGCTGTCCGGAAACGGAAGCGCGGTTCCCGAGGCTTCCAGCGCCTCGACACGGGGATTTCGCTCGCGGAGCACTTGGAGCATGCCGGCCGACGGGTCGACTCCGGTCGTCCGCAGGCCGTTCCTGGCGAGCCGGTCGGCCAGCGCGCCCGTGCCGCAGCCCACATCGAGAGCGTGGCCGGACGAACAACGGTCGAGCAGGAAGCGGGTGCGCTTGCGGAGGTAGTGCTCAACGACGTGAGCCGGGAGCGACGCGTCGTACTCCGCGGCGATGAGGTCGAATTGCGGATTGCCCAAACCGGCTACCCGACGAGCTGCCGGTCAACGGCACGAGCGGGGGGCCGCTGCGGAGGGCGCCTCGACCGGCTGCGCATCCTCAGGGCAAGGGCGACCATCCGGAGTCCCACGTCGATCGTCAACAGGCGCCTGCCCGTCACCGACGACATGCCGACTCGCGGGAGGTAGTTCACCGGTACTTCGACGAAGCGCCTGCCGGACACGATCGTCAAAAGCATGATCTCCACGCCGGCGTGGCTGCCGCCGACCGTCATGCGCTCGGCGATGTACTCGGCGGTCTCACGATGGAGGACCCGGTAGGTGCAGCCCACGTCCGAGAGGTGGCTCGTGTTGAACAGCACCTCGATCATCTTCGCCACCGCCCAGTTTCCCCACTTGAGAAAGCGATCCATGTTTGCGCCGTCCCAGATCATCTCGCGAGTGGTCCGCGTGCCCAGCACGACCTCGCATTCGTCGCTGTACACGAGCAGCTTGGTGATGTCTGCCGGCAGGAAGGTCCCGTCAGGCTCGGCCAGCACCACCAAGTCGCCGGTGGCCTCCAGGAGCCCGCGCTTACTGGCATGCCCATAGCCCTGCTTCGGCTCATGAACCATCCGCGCGTCCGTACGCGCCACTTCCTCGGCGGTGCCCGCCTCGGCGTTGTTGTCGACCACGAGGACCTCGTCCACGACGCCGGTTTCGTAGAAGCGCTCGATCACGTCCCTGATCGAGTCGCGCTCCGCGTAGGTCATGAGCACGACGGACACGGTCTTGCTCTTCCACATGTGCTTAGTGACGGCTCCACATCGCTGGTCTTGACACCCTTCTCGCGAAAGGGCGGCAGATACTAGAGCCGCCACGTACACTGTCGCGCCCGCGTCGCCATAGTGCCGGCCGCGCTTACACGATGATCGCCTTCGGTTGCCCTATCACCAAGCCAGATGAGTACGCCCGCTGTGCCGAGGCCGGTATCCGCCGGGCGGCCGAGCCGGACTCCGTGGTCTACGACCAGCCGTCGATCGGCTCGCTGTTCGAGAGCTACAACCGCCTGATGGATCAAGCGGCCGGGCTGGAGGATCTGGAGGCCCTGGTGCTCGTCCACCAGGACACCGAGCTCGTCGACCGCGACTTCTGCCACAAGGTGAGGGACGCGCTAGGCGACCCAGAGGTGGGACTCGTCGGCTGCGTGGGGGCAATCGGGGTACGGAGCATCGCGTGGTGGGAGGGCTCGGTCACGCTGGCGTCGTTCATCCACCGTTACGAGGAGCACGGGGGAGGAGACCTCCCCGCCTTCTCGTGGGCCTGGGCCGATGCGCCTCCCTACGCGCGCACCGGCGAGGTGGACACGCTCGACGGCTTTCTGCTGGCCCTGTCGCCCTGGGTGGTCCGCAACCTGCGCTTCGACGAGTCGCTCGGCCGCCTGCACGGGTACGACCTCGATTTCTGTCTGCAGGTTCGGGAAACCGGCCTCAAGGTCATGACCGCGGACTTCCGGGCGATTCATCACCACTCACTCGAGCTCGTCAACGATCCTGAGGGCTGGATCGAGGCCCACGTCAAAGTGGCGGACAAGTGGGAAGGCCGGATGCCTGGTATTGGTTCGGGAGCCGGCACCTGGAAGCAGCGCGCCCAGCGGGCCGAAGCGGAAGCGGACGCCTCCTGGCTCAACTACCACCGTCTCCAGCAGCAGTCGGACGCACGGGTGCGCGATCTCGAGCGTGCCCTGGGTTCCGCCACGGACAGCATCTCGTGGCGCATCACCTCCCCGCTCCGAAAGGCGAACCGCATGCGCCGCGCGTTCCCTCGCATGCGGCTGCGCCACCTCGAGCCGGGCCGCGAGCAGTGATCGCTTTCGGGCTTTCGGCGACTGACGGCGCCGCCTATCGCCGGTACTCGGAGCCCGGCCTCGGGCTTGCCCGGGAACCCGATTCCGAGGTCTATGTATTCGCGGCCGTGGGCCAGGTTGCGCGGACCTACAACCTGATTCTCGAGGAGGCGGCTCGGCATGATGACCTGGAAGCGCTGATCCTCGTCCACGCTCACACAAAGCTCCTGGACTCCGACCTGTGCGCCAAGGTCAGGCGGGCGTTGAGTGATCCCGACGTCGCCGTGGTGGGTGCCGTGGGTGCGAGCGGGGTGCGGACCATTGCCTGGTGGGAGGGGGAGATCAGCCGCGGCCGCGTCGTTCAGCGCCATGGGGATTTCGGGGGCGGCGAGCTACCAGCCTTCTCATGGAAGAAGCCTCTTCCGCCGCCGCAGGAGGTCGACGCCGTCGACGGCATGCTGATGATCCTGTCCCCCTGGGCGGTTCGCAACATCAGGTTCGACGAAGCTCTGGCACTCGGGCACGGGTACGACGTCGACTACTGCCTGCAGGTCCGCAAGGCCGGGCGTAAGGTGGTGACGGCCGACCTCGCGGCCGAGTTTCATCAATCGCTCAAGCTGCTGGAGGAGCAGCCCGTCTGGGTCGAGGCCCACATCCAGTTCGCGGAGAAGTGGCAGGGACAGCTCCCGGGCCAGGAGCCCGGGCATGAAGAGCCGACCGAGGAGGAGTGGAAGCGCAGGGCCCGCCGGGCCGAGGCCGAGAGGGAGGCCGCCCGGTCGGTCGCCTACGGGAGCGCCCTGACCCTCGATGCGCGAGTGCTCGTGGCCGAACGCGAGCTGCGATGGACCGAGGGCACGCTTTCCTGGCGCATCACCGAGCCGCTTCGCCGCCTGAATCACTGGAGGCGAAGCCGCAACGGCGCTTCGCCCTAGTCAAGAGCCCGGCGAACCTCGTCCTTCGAGATGACCACCTGGGTCTTGCCTATCCCGGCGCGCATCCGAAGTCGCGACAGACGCTCTGCCAGTCCGAAAGCGCTGGATTCGATCAGCCGGCGGAGCACCGCGTCCTGCCGGGCCATGCGCTCCTGCGCCCTCCAGATCTGATTCGCCTGCACCTGGAGGTCGGCGAGGTGGCGCACTCGGTTGGCCTCGAGGCGCTCGATGACCGGGTTGGCGTCCCAGGGGCGCAGATGCTCTGCCAGCCCGTCCGCCCACGGCGCATCGCCGTGCCACACAACGCCGAAGCCGAAGAACGCCGGCACTCGGGCGAAGCAGAGGCCATCGCCCTCGGCGACGAAGTCCTCGACCGCCGCGCGAACGCCGTTGTGGGCTCCTCCCTCCCTGGCGGCAGAGCGCGGGTACGGTAGGCCACCTGGTCGCAGGCCCGAGTCGCCCGGGTACAGCCCCCGGCTCTCGTCCGATCCCGCAACCGGATGCCGGTACTCGCCGGGGATCAGCTTGGCATCGAAGTAGTCGTCACGGTAGGCGTGCGGCCAGCTTACGTCGTGGAACATCAGGAGCGGCAGCCTCGCCCCCGGTGCTCGCTCCGCCACCAGGCGTAGCTCCTCCCTGACCGTCCAGTAGTTGTGGTCCCCGTCGATGATGATGGCGTCCGGGAGGTCGATGTGCGGCAATGCCTCAAGGCTCGTCTGGCGAACGAGCTCGAGCTCGTCTCGGTCTTGGTGGAGCTTCACCAAGCCAGGCTGAGGAGAAGGATCTATGGCAGTTACCCGTGCCTCGCTCTCGGCGGCCCAGTCCACGAGCAAGCGGGTCAGGTCGCCGGCATACGCGCCGACCTCGCAGACCGACCGGACACGGGCGACATCGAGGCAAGGGATCAAGACCTCGGCCACGTTGGCGAGAGAGGTCGACCACGTGCCCAGCGGGTCGGCGTAGGAGGCGAGATCGAGCTGGGTCTGTGTCATGGGCTGCGGCAGTCTAGCCCTTAGCCTGTCGACGCTCGGACCGGGCGGCGTAGAGCACGCGCACCGACGTTCCGGCCATGGCAGCGTCCTGTTCGATGGCCACCCGGAAGCCGTGCTCCTCGAGCAGCCTGGCTATGTGGGCGCAGCGGCCCTGCTCGTCGTGCACCTCGATGGCTACCTGCCTGATCTTCGGCCAGTCCTCAAGTCGCACCCCGGCGAGGACGTCCAACTCAGCCCGTTCCACGTCGATCTTGAGGAGGTCGACCTTCTCGATTCCCTCCTCGCTGAGGAAGTCGCTGACCGTGGTCAGCTCGCAGGTGAGGGTCTCGGCTTCCCACTGGCCCTCCAGGCGTTGCTCTGCCTCTTCGACGGTCAGGCCGGTGTTCATGAGTGCCCGACGGACCAGGAGGCTGTCTCGATGCGGATCGGCGTACAAACCCGACATCGCCGCCGCGCCCGGGTAATAGGTGATTGGCACGGTGCCCGGCCTCGCGCCCATGCCAAGCGGATGGATGACGCACCCAGGCAGGTTCTTGACCGTTTCCCTGAGCATCTCAAAAACCGGCGTGACGGGCTCGAAGCTGTGCACCTGGCCCGCGCCGCACTGCGTCACAAAGAAGGCCGCCGCGACACCCACGTTGGCTCCGACGTCAAGCACCACATCGCCGGCGCCGACACGCACTCCATGACGGAGATAGGTCTGCTCGCCTGCGATCTCAGCCAACTGGAACCAGAGCTGCGACGGGTCTCGATGGCTCACCACCTTGGCCAGCGCCGCAATTCGTTCCTCCGCCGCTCTATCGCGCACGAACCGGCTCCCGGCAGATGGCCACGACGTCGAGCGCATGTTCGAGCTCGGTCCATCCGAGCGAAAAGTCGTCCACCGCAATGTCGAGCACATCGCCGCTCTGGTCGGCGCGTTCGCGACTAAGTCGCCAGTCGTAGAGCCGCTGTCGTGCGCTTCGCGGCACGAGTCGCCGCAGACGCAGCGGGTCAATCCGGAGCAGGGCGTCGAGCTTCGCCTTCTCGCGCGCCACAATGGCCTGGTAGCGAGCAGAGCCGAAGATCCCGGCCATTCGCACGGTGTGGAAGGCGCGCAAGCACACCCTCTCGAGCTCGCCAGGGTCGAACTCGATGTAGTGGTACGGATCGATGATCTCGTCGGGTCGTGCGAAAGTGAGCCGGTTTGGCGTCACCACGATCGCGCAACCCTCCGGCTGAATCACTCGCGCCATCTCCTCGAGCGCGCGCTCGGGATCCGGGACGTGCTCGATGGAGTGCACGGAGAGCGCGCTGTCGAATGCTGCGTCGACGAAGGGCATGCTGCGCATGTCCGCCACCACGGTCGCGCGCTGTTGGCCCTCCAAGGCAGCCGGCTCGATGTCGACTCCCACGCTTTCCCGCGGAGCCAGGAGGCCATAGCTATGCCCGATTCCGCACCCCACGTCGACCACCTCTCCTGACCCCAGCAAGGGCCCACACAGCGCGTAGGCCGCCACGTGGCGCTGCCAGGTCGGGTTGAAGCCGCCGTCGGCGGTGACGACCCGCTCTCCGGTGAGCGAGCCCGTCACAACTGCTCCATCTTGGCCGTTGCGCTCTTGAACTTGGGAGAAGGAACCACGCCGGACCGGTGCAGGATCAGGCGAACCCCGGCCCACAGCGTCTTCAGGCCGTAGACGATGCCGCTGCGGAGTCCGACCGAGGAGGCCTCAGCGAAGTAGCGTCCGCGTGCCGGAACCTCGTTGATCCTCATGCCGAAGTAGCTGGCCTGCATCAGCATTTCCGAGTCGAAGCTGAAGTCCGAGGCGTTTCGCAGGAAGGGAACCGTCATGAGAAGGTGCCTCGAGTAGGCCCGGTAGCCCGTGTGCGCTTCGCTCAGGTGCGTCCCCATGATGCGGTTCTCGACGATGGTGAGGCCACGATTCACCATGTACTTCCACCTCGGCATGCCGTTCTCGATGGCCATCCCTGGCTTCGCCAACCGCGACCCGAGGACGAGGTCCGCCTGACCCGCCAAGATGGGCTCCACCATCCGTCCGATCAGCTCAGGTTCGTACTGCCCGTCGGGATGCAGCATGACCACGACATCCGCGTCGCGCTGCAGCGCCTCGAGGTAGCAGGTCTTCTGGTTGGCCCCATAGCCGGCATTGTGAGGGTGCCAGACGAGATGGAGGCCGAGCGTGCGCGCCAGTTCCACCGTGTTGTCGCTCGACGCGTCGTCGACGAGGACTACCTCGTCGACCACGTCGCGGGGTATCGCCTGAAAGGTCGATTCGAGGGTGCGCTCGGCGTTCATGGCCGGCATCACAACGATGACCTTGCCGCCGCGTGCTTCAGGCACGCCGAGCCTCGACGAGCACGGTTCCGCCACGGCCGATGGCGATCTCAAGAGCGGAGGCGAGCACGGCGGGCACCAGGAGGAGCGTCCCGGCCAATAGCGTCAGCGCGCGCTGGGTGGGCGCCATCGGACGGCTGCGCGCCTCGGGCCGCCGTATGGCGTCGTAGAGGTCCGGGCGCCCCGGTAGCCGGCCGACTAGTCCGTGCAGCCAGCCGAAGACGATCTGGCCGCCGCGCCAGTGGCTGACTCGAGTCACTTCCAGGCCCCGTCTCTCGAGCCGCTCGCGGAGGATGCCGGCCGTCAGATGCACCAGGTGGCGAGGCCGGTCTAGGTGAAGCCAGTTCTCCCCGAATGCGAGCGCCTGGAGGCTTTCCACATTGGGTATGGCCACGAGCACCATGCCGCCTGCCGTAAGTCGCTCGACCGCGCGGTCGAGGTCGTGTCCAGGCGCCGGCAGGTGCTCGAGCGAGTGCCAGAAGACCACGGCGGACCACCCGCCGTCGAGTTCCTCGATACGGCGCTCGCTCACCGCTTCGTGCTTCGACTCGCGCTCGAGGCCGAGCGCTTCGCGGCCGAGCCCGCGCAACGCATCCACCAGCGTTCCGTCGCCGGCTCCGACGTCGAGCACTGGTCCCGGCGGAGCGAGACGGTCGATCCGGACCGCCAGCTTCGCGCGCGTACGCCGGAGGAGCGCGTCTCCGAATCCGGAGAAGCGGCCCGACTCGGGCCGATAACGGGCGTAGGCTTCGGCAAGAACGTCCGCCCCGGGCCATGGGTCGGTCGTGGCAGCCCCGCAGGCGGCGCAGCGGATCCTTCCCGGCAGCCGTAGCCCCGCCGGACCGAGGGGCGCACCGCACCACACGCAGGCGTCGGGCGGCGCGGAGCCGAGTCGCGCGGTCGTCACGGGGCCCACACTCCCGCGAGCCCGGTGCTGGTCGGGCATGCCGGAAGCCACCACTGGCGCGGCACCTTAGCTCAGCCGTGCCTCGCGATGTGGCTAATGTGCACGCCCTGACGCGCCGACGTCAACCGCAACCACCGGTGCAGCCGGACAACGCTGTCGAGGCCGCCGGGGATCGCGCCCCGCGCGTCAACGGAGATCGACCGCCGGCGACCTACGCGCCGGGTCGCTCGCCGGAGTTCGCTTCCACCTTCGCCCTGACCGCCGTTCTCGCCTTGGCCGCATTCGCCTTGGTCATGGCGCTGGTCATGTCGGTGGTGAAGCCCGTGCCGGTCCCGGGCGGTTTCTCGAGTGCGCGTCAGGGCGCCGAGACAGCCCTGTACGTGACGGCCTACGCGGTGCTACTGCCGGCCGCTCTGTGGGCCGGCCCGTGGATCGCCCGCCGCGTCGTGTCGCGGGCCAACGCCGGAGCGCTCCCCGTCCTGGCGGCGATGAGCGTCGCCTCCCTCGCCGGCGCCCTGGTCCTCGTGCGGCTCTCGGGAGCGTTCTCTTGGGGCGGCGGGTTCTCCGCTCTGTTGGTGGCCATGGGGGGGTGGTGGCTCGCTGCGGCCGCCACGCTGGCACGGGCGACAAGTCGCCGCCCTTGGGCACGGCTTCTCGCACTCAGCCCCCGCACCGACAGCTTGTGGATCGCTGCTGCGTTCCTGCTCTTCTGCGCCGCGCTCACGACAAACCAGCTCGGCTCGGTCGATCCGGTTCCGCTGGTGGCCGGAGCCGTGATCATCGCGCTCACGCTGCGCCTGTTCGCGTCGGGATGGCAGCGGCCGCGAATCGGCCGAGGCTGGTCCGCGGCCGCGGACGTGGGCCTGGTGATCCTCCTTGCGTTGACCATCCCCGATCTGGTGATCGTTAGTCCGGAGGACCCCGGGCCGAGCTTCCTCGAGAGCGTCAGGACCCCGACCATAAGCTTCCATCAGGACTTCCTGCTAGGGCCAGCCAACCAGGTGCTCGGCGGCGGCGCAATGCTCGTCGACACATCGTCCCAGTACGGAGTGGGTTCGATCTACTTCCTGGCCGCCTGGTTCAAGGTGCTGCCGATCGGCTACGGCACGCTGGGCCTTCTCGACGGTGTGCTCACCGCCACCTACTTCATCGCCGGCTTCCTGCTCCTGAGGATCTCTGGGGTGTCACGCCTACTTGCCGGATCCGCACTGGCCCTGGGGGTGGTCGCGCTGGTCTACAACCGTGAGTACCCGGTCGGCTCGATCGTTCAGGAGGGGCCCCTGCGCTTCGGCCTTCCGCTACTGGTCGTTCTGGCGCTCACCGCGGCCGTCCGTTGGCCCCGGCGTCGTGTAGTGCTCAGAGCCGTGGCACTGGCCGTCCTCGGTGTCTCGTCGATCTGGTCGCTCGAGATGTTCGCCTACACCGCCGCCACCTTTGCGTCGATCCTCCTCTTCGAAGCGCTGCTCCTCCCCGGCGACCGCCTGCGCTGGCTGTTGCGGGAGGCCGCCCTCTGCGCTGCCGTGTGCGTGAGCGCCCACCTGCTCTTCGCCGGCGCGACAGTGATCGGCTCTGGCTCTCTGCCGGAGTGGGGCCAGTACCTCGTATACCTGGAGGCGTTTCTGTTCAGCGAGCTCGGCGACATCACCTACGACTTCGCATTTTGGTCACCCGGGTTAGCGGTGGGCGCCGGGTATCTGGCATCCGCCTGCGCACTGGGGTTGGCGGTGCGCTTCCGGCCCGGGTGGATCGAGAGCGACCGGGTCGCTCTGGTCGGGCTTGCGGGAGCCACTGCGTATGGCGTCCTCTTCCTCTCATACTTCGTCGACCGGTCGGCTCCTCACATCCTGGTCTATGTATGCCTGCCGCTGCTGCTCGCCGCCACTCTGTGGCTGAGCCTCCTTTTACGCAGCCAGCGCGAACCAAAACCGAGTGGCGTGGCCATCGGCGCGCTCGCCTTTGCCCTGTGCCTCGGATTGGTCACGGTGATGGATGCCTGGCCTCGGATCCTGCCGCGCTTCGAGAACGCGCCTGTCGCCTATGCGGTTCCGGGCGTCAAGTCGGCGCGCGGCGCTTTCGCCCGCCTCACGGACTTCCCGCGCTTCGACGCACGCTCCGTTGCCGGCGAGAGCCTGCTCGAGCGCTTCATGCCGTCAGAGCGCCGTTCGGTCGTGCTCATCCGGCCCGGTCTCGATATCGAGACGCTGATGCACGCCGGCCGAGCCAACGCCCTGCCGCTCCCCAACGCAATCCAGTACATGTTCGTTGGAGGGGCCAAGTTCCCACTGTTACGCGAGGCGGCGGCCAGACTGGAGCCCGGGCAACGCATGCTCGTCGACGAGGCGCAGCTGGTGGGACTGGAAAACCTCAAGCGCGATCCCGCTTCGGCCGGCTCGCTGACGAAGGTTCCCCCCATCGGATCGCCCACCACCCCTCTACAGCAGCGCACGCTGGCCGAGATCGACAAGCGCTTTCGCCTACGACGCCTCTACACCGGCGACGGCTATGTCGTCGTTGAGCTGGTCGGCCGCCGAGCAAAGGCCCAGACCTGAACGGGCATGTCCGGCTCGGCACGCAGAGAGTGCCAGCGCCGGTAGGCAGGCCAGTGGTCGAGGTTCCCGGCGATCACGCTCCGGTTGCCCCAGGAGCCCACCTCATCCACCTCGAGTCCGCCGCCTTCTAGCAGCGTGCGCAGCCCTCGTGGCGTAAAGCGCCAGTAGTCCTTCAGGCCCCACTCGGGTAGCTCGTGTACTCGGATCAGGAAAGGCGTCGACACGACGACGTGACCGCCCGGGCGCACAAGCCCGCACAGGTTGCTGGCCGCCGCTCTGGGGTCCACCACGTGCTCGATCACCTGCTCGCACAGGACCACGTCGAAGGCCTCGCGCAGTTCGTGCGAAAGTGGCGCGCACAGATCGAAGGCGGGGTAGTCGAGGCTGCGGAACCGTTTCCAGGGCTTCGCCGCGTGGTCGGCTCCGCTTATCTCCGCCGCCTCCAACGCGCTTGGTCCCAACGCCTCCACGTGACGGTCGACGGCCTGGATCAGCGGTACGCGCTGCCACTGTTCCCGGCCGGCGGTGGCCACCGGTAGCAGGAGCCGGTGCCGCAGCTTCCTCGCGCGGTCACGAGCCAGGTCCGCTGCTCCTCCGAGCCTCAGAACGTGCCCCGCCAGTTCGGCCGCAGCTCCTCCACCTGCGGAGTGAATCCCTCGAAGCCGGTGTCGTTGTAGAACCAGTCTTCGAACTCGGCCGCTTCGACAATCTGGTTGTGCACTGCCCACTTCTGATCATGGTCCTCGGTGGCCCATGCCTTGCGGCGCCTGGTCAGATGGCGATCGAGGCAGATGTCGTAGTCCATCCGGTGTATATGAATCAGTCGCAGGTCGGGGTCGAAGCTCGTGTGGTGATCGGCCCGGCCGTGGAAACCCGGCTTCCAGCGCATGGGTACGGTGGCCACGGCAGCCTTGCTGTAGACCTGGTTGAAGAACCAGAAGCGCCGCTGATCGAGGATCGGGCGCGTCAGGTCGATCGCCGGCTCCTGTTCTTTCATGTGCAGGAGCTCGTACCCCAGGCAGTTGACGTACTCGGCATCGAAGATGTCTAGGTAGTTGGCCAAAGAGCCGAGCTCCGGAACGGGGGCGATCATCTCGTCCACGTCGCCTACGATGACCAGGTCATAGCGGTCAAGCAGCTCGTGCTGGAGGTCTTGGATGGTCTGGACCATCCACCGGTGATCGACAGTGGCGTGCTCGACGGGAATGCACACGAAGCCGTCCCGATCGGTGGAGCCATCCGTGGTTTCGTTGTCGAGGACGTAAATGTCGCCGGCCTCGAAGAAGCGCGAGTAGTAGCGGAGCCAGATCGGGAAGAAGACCGGCTCGTTGTGCACCATCGTGATGACAGCGCGGGTCGGGCGCGCCGGCGGTCGACCGCCACGCAACTGAGCCCGCTGAGCTCGCTCCCAGGCGCGCTGCTCACGCCAATACTGGAGCCAGGGGGCAAGCTGGTGGCATGGGCTGTCCTGAGGAGCCAGGACCACATCCTCGAGCGGGGTTCCGCTCGGATCCACCTTCGGAGGAGCCGGAGGGGCCGCCGGACCGATGGGCGGACCGGACGGCGTCAGACTGAGATGGGGCCGTACTCGACCGGGAAGCCGGAGGCGCCGAAGAACCAGTTCTCGATGGCGTAGCGCGGCTTGGGCATGGCCGGATCAGAGCCCGTCGCGTGAAGGAACAGATCGTCGAACAGCAGGGCATCACCCGGCTCGAAGATCGGCCTGATGATGTCGCGGTCGCCGGCGGCCTCTTCCGCCTGGGACTGCGAGACCTGGATCGAGAGGACGGCCTCTTCGGTCTGTTGCGTGACGAGGTAGTCCAACCGGCGCGGAACCATGTCCAGACCCGGGGACTCATCGCCGCAGCGCGACAGAGACAGCCAGAGGTTGAGCGCCCGCACGTCCCCCATGAAGCTGCCATCCTGGTGCCAGGCCCCGGCCACGGACGGCTCGGCCTTCCGGAGGGTGGTCTTCTGTAGCGAGATCAGGGGCGTCTCACCGAGGTAGCCCTCCACGAGCTGAGGCAGCCCAGCCTTCTTGAACATGTCGACCATCTCGGCCGACAGCATGGGCGAGTCGACGGCCAGTACACCGCCGCCCTCGC
Source organism: uncultured Thermoleophilaceae bacterium (assembly GCA_963826165.1). GTDB lineage: Bacteria > Actinomycetota > Thermoleophilia > Solirubrobacterales > Thermoleophilaceae > JACVRW01. The sequence goes on from CAWGWC010000012.1 coordinate 51,816, forward strand.
GGATCCACGGGCGGACCGACAACGCCTCCTTGTAGTCAGCGTTGCCCGGCAGGAACTCCTCGTAGTACCCCTCTGCCGCGGGCTGCCCGGCGATGAAGTTCTCGCGCTCGACGAAAGCGCGGTCGATCAGCTCGGCGAATGCCATCGCCGCCTCGCGGTCCACGAGGCCGCGAACGAGGATGAAGCCGTCGCGCAGTATGGCCGCGCGCACGAGGCCGGGTGTCAGCTCGTGGGCCGCGAACTCCGGAAGACGCCCTTCGTCGGGCAGTCGGTCTGCCTCGGGCTCGGGGTGATCGGGTGAGGTGCCGTTACCGCCCAGCGCTCGTATCCCGGCGATGTGCCTCAAGGCCATGAGTCGCCGCTGCACATCACGATCCGGGGCTGAGCGGTTCATCTCAGCAAGTCGGTCGATCTCCGCGGACAACTGGTCGTCCGAGCCGTCGAAGTCGTCGACAACTGGAGTTCTTCCCAACGGATCTGCGACCGCCGCGCTGCCGTTGCTCTGCTTGCTCCTCCGCCTCAGGATCCGCATGGGCGCGCACCATAGCAAGCAGCGGCGTGCCGCTGGCGAGACCCTTCTAGAGGGTCAACTGGGGTCCGCAGTGACGGTCGAGGAGGCCCGATCCTTGGCTGAATCCTCGGGGTAGAAACCCCAGTAGCCCGAGAAGTCCTTTCGGGTATAGGCGACGCTCGTCGGGTCCTGGATCCAGTTCCACTCGTCGAATGGACCTAGGTAGTAGCCCCCGGTGCCAACACCGCTGCCGGAGCCGATGAGGCCAGGCGGCGTGGTGTCGAAGCGGGTCTTCCAGTACCGCTCTGACCAGAACAGCGCGCAGTAGTCGGTCAGGACGAACTCGTCGATGAAGACGTAGCCGCCATCGGTCAGATGTGGCCAGAGGTTGGTGATGCAATCGTCGAGACTGGCCTGCCAGTCGACGTCGAGGAAGGCGAGCACCACCGGCTCGGTGTGATTGGGAAGAGTGTCGCTGAACCAACCCTTACGAAACTGGCAGCGTCCGACGGCCCCGAAGCGCCTTACGTTGTCGCGGACGAGGTCCAGGTCGCCCTTGAGCATCCCGGTGGCCTCGTCCTTGGCGTAGAGGTCGTTGTCCTCAGGCGGCGGCAGGCCTTCGAACGAGTCGTAGACGAGCAGATCGCGACCTACGATGTCGCAGACCAGCGACAGGTTTGCGGTCGATCCACCCAGCCAGCAACCGCACTCGACCACGGATCCTTCCACCTCGGGCGGGATCTCGAGCAGCTTCGAAGCCATCGCCAAGTGGGCCTTGTACGAGGTGCCGGTCGTCACTCCCTTGGTCGTGCGCCGCATGCGATAAGCGAGCTGCACCTTGCGCCGCCAGGTGAGCCCGTAGCCCGGATGGATCCGCGGGTTCCAGAGCAGGAAGAGGACGCTCGCGGGCCAGGTGACGGTGGCCCAGCCCTTGGCCAGCCGCAGGGCGAGATCCTGTCCTCGGGGCAGGCCGAGGCCATGGAGAACCTTCCGGATCAGACCTTTGATGTCTCGGCTCACGGCGCGCGAGACTACCAACGGCATCCGGGCCGGGGCAGGGTCGCCACCAGGCGCCTGGCGAAACTCAGGTACCTTGACGCCGCATGACGCGAGGGGGCGCCGCACGCAAGCTTGCCCCCGCCGCGCTCATGCTCCTCTTGGCGGTGCTCCTGCTCGCCCCCGCCACGCTGGGAGGCAAGGTCATCTCGGCCGGCGACATGGCGCTTTTCCAGGCCCCGTTTCCGCCGCCTCCTGTAGGAAGCGCGCCGGACAGTCCGCTCCAGTTCGACTCGGCGTTCGTGTTCGAGCCAGACGGGCTGCTCGTGCGGGACGCGCTGCGCAGCGGAGCGCTACCGGTCTGGACTGACGCCCTGTCGGCCGGACGACCGCTGCTCGCGGCACAGCAGAGCGCGCCCATGTTCCCGCTCACCTGGCTCGGCGTGGTGTTTCCCTTTTGGGAGGCGCAGGCTTGGATCCTCGTCTTGAAACTTGTCCTGGCCGCGCTTGGAGTGATCCTCCTGGCTCGGGCGCTCGGACTGGGTCTTCCCGCGGCTCTGGTCGCGGGAATCGCCTTCGGCTTCGGGACGTACCTGGTCGACTGGCTGATGCACCCCCACTCAAACGCCTACCTCACGCTTCCGTGGCTCTTCCTCTTCTCACATCGCCTGTGCCGCTCGGGTGCCGTCAGAGATGCCTGCCTGCTCGGAGCCGTTTTCGGTCTCGCCTTCGCGGGAGGGCACCCGCAGAGTGCTCTGCTGGCGTCCCTGGCCACGGCTGCTTGGTTTGTGTACGGCCTGGTTGCCGCTCATCGCTCCGGGCGAAGCGCGTGGCGTCGCTTCGGCCTCGGCACGGTCGCCGCCGCGCTCGGCCTCGGCCTCGCGGCGATCATGCTGGTGCCCTTCCTCGAGGCACTGAGCCAGGCTTACCAGACCTCACGAGGGGTCGATCCGCTCGAGGCCAGGGCCGGGCTGAGCATCTTCTTTCCGGAGTATTGGGGGCGACCCGACAGGGCCAACACCGCTCTCGGACCCCAGAATTTCAGTGAGCGAACGATCTACGTGGGTGTGCTGCCGACGCTGTTGGCGATCGCCGGGCTCGTCGCAAGGCGTCCGGCGGGTCAGCAGCTGTTCTTCGCCGGCCTGACCCTGGTCAGCCTGGTCATCGTGCTCGACAGCGGTCCCGTCACGGCGCTCGTCAGCGACTTGCCGGGCTTGAGCTCGGTCAACCTGAACCGGTTCCTGATCGTCACCTCGTTCGGGCTTGCCATGCTCGCCGGCTTCGGGGTCGACCGCTTCGTGCGCGGCGACCCCGCCGAGCGCCGGCGCCTGCTGATCGCGGCCGGCATCATGGCCCTGCTGCCGGTCTGCGTCGTACTGGTTGCTCACCCGTCCTGGCTCGGTGAGTTTCGGGAGGCGACCCGGCGCATGCTCGGGCTCGGGTCGCTTGAGACGGGTGAGGTGATTGCACTGGCGTCGGTCCTGCGCTGGACCGTGCTCGCGGCGGCGACGATCGCGCTGCTGGCGGCGCTCACCTTCTGGCGTCGCCGCTCACCGGTGCTGCTGGGCGCGGCGGTGGCGGTCGTGGCCGCGGACCTCCTGGCCATGGGGTTCGGCTTCAACCCCGCGATCCCGAAGGCCGAGGCCGAACCGGACCGGCCCCGCCCCGTCGAAGTGATGGACGGACTCACCGTGCGTGGCGGCCGGGTGGTCGGTATCGGAGGACTCGAGCCCAACACCGCCTCGCGCTGGGGACTGGACGACGCACGCGGGCACGAACAGCCTCTGGTCGAGCGGACCAGCCGTCTCTGGTACGGCCTCGGTGGAACGGCCGATGCCGCCACTCTGACGGTTGCGCCCCAGGATCAACGCACGCCAGCTCTGCTCGACGTTTTCGGCGTCAGGGCTGTGCTCCTCGCCCCAGCGTTCAAGGTGGGATCCGAGGTGATTCTCGAGCCCCTGCGCAGGGATCCGGTGGCGTACGCGGGAGATGACGGCGTGGTGTTGGCGCGCGGGAGCGCCCTGCCACCGGCCTTCGTGGCGCATCGATGGCGACGCAGCTCCGGACTCGACGAATCCCTCGGCCAGATGGCGCTCGGCTCATCGCGCTCCGCCCGGGACGAGCCGGTGATCGAGAGCGCAGAACGACCCGCCGCTGACGCGCCCGCTCGTCCGTCCCCCGCTCAGGTGATCTCGCGCACCGAGACCGAGGTGACGGTCGAGGTCGACGCGGAGGCTGCGGGACAGCTGATCCTGAACGACACTTACTACCCGGGCTGGATAGCGGAGGTCGACGGGGAGTCGGCAGAGATCCGCCCGGCCAACGCCGCGTTCAGGGCCGTCGAGGTCCCCGCCGGCCGCCACGAGGTCCGCTTTTCCTACCGCCCCGCCAGCGTGCTGGCCGGCGCTCTGATGAGCCTGGTGGCCCTCCTCCTGCTGATGGGCGGTCTGCTGTTGTTTCGCCGGCGCCCGGACGCCACGGCTAGCCGGGAGGATGGTGACTCGGGCGCTCGCAGGAACGGCCCTCGTCCAGAGACTGCCGACACCCCACTCCGGGCGGGATAATCGCAGACACATGCCGGACTTCGAGGACGTGGTGATCCTGTGCGGGGGACGTGGGACACGTCTGCAGGAGCAGGTGCCCGCGATCCCCAAGCCGCTGGTGGAAATCGGTGGCGAGCCGATCCTGGCCCACGTCATGCGCATCTACGCCGCCCACGGGCTGCGGCGCTTCTGGCTCTGTACCGGCTACAAGGGAGAGCTGATCGAAACGGCCGTGGCCGACCGGTGTTGGCCCGCCGAGACCGAAGTCCACTGCGTGGACACCGGCCTGGACACCCCCACCGGCGGCCGCATTGCACGGGTGGGGCCGCTGCTCGAGGATCGCCCGTTCTATGCAACGTACGCCGACGGCGTGGCCGACATAGACCTGGGCCTCCTGATGGCCTTCCACCGCGAGCACCGCCGGCTGGCGACCATGACCGTGGTCCGTCCTTTGCTGCAGTTCGGAGTAGCCGAGCTCAACGGTGACGGTCGCGTGTATGGGTTCCGCGAGAAGCCCCGGTCCGCGCATTGGGTCAACGGCGGCTTCTTCTGCTTCGAGTCCGCTGCCCTCCACCACATTGGGGATGACTCGGTGTTGGAGCGCGAGCCGCTGGAGACCCTGGCTGCCGCTGGCCAGTTGCACGCCTACCGCCACGAAGGCTTCTGGGATTGCCTGGACACCTACAAGGACGCGGTGCTCCTCGAGGACCTGTGGACGCGCGGGGAGGCGCCGTGGAAGGTGTGGGGCGAAGCGTGACGAGCTGAGGCGCTACTCGGCTAGCGCGGGCGCTGTCACCGGTTGGGCTGCGCCAGGCTCAACGCCAGCCGGCCGCCGCCGCAGCGCCAGCGACAGCACCACCGCCGCGCATACCGCCTGCACCGCGAGCAGGGCCATCGCCACCCGGGTCAGGTCCGCTCCTATGGCGATCAGCGCCACCACCTCCACCACCACGCCCGCGGCCAGCACCCAGATGAAGCGGTAGCGGTGAAGCGCCAGCAGGTACTGCACCGACAGGTAGGTGCAGGCCAGGAGGACCATGGCGAGCCCGAGCCAGGGCAGGGCGTCAGAGGCCAGCGTCAAGTCCTCGCCGAACACCGCCTCCAGCAGCGGTTTACCGGCCGCGGTGAAGATCAGGACCATCGGGATGCCGGCCACGACGATCAGCGCGAGGCAGCGAACGAGGATTGTTCGCGCGTCCTCTCCGGTCTTGGTCCGGCGCGCGGCTTCGGGCACCAGGTACATGCCCAAGCCGACCGCGATCCAGATGATCGCCTTGGCGGCCACGGCGGCCACCGCGTAGGAGCCCGCGGCGTCACCCGAGGCCTCGTGTTTGACCACGATCACATGCAGCTCCTGGATGGCCAGGAGCAGGGTGAGGGCGACCACCGGAGCGCGTGCCCCGACCAGCAGCTCGCGCAGGGGAGACTCCGCCGCGCGTTCCGGATTCGGCTGTGGCAGCTCCTCGCGCAGCGGAGCGAGTAGGAGCAGTGCCATGGCCAGGAAGGCCAGGGCGGCCCCTAGGAACGCGCCGGTCACGTCGAGCCCGATCCCAACGAGCACCAGCGCGAAGACAATCCGCGACGTGGCCTCGCCGACGATGCTCACGGCCACCGCCCGGTAGCGCTGGAAGCCCTGCAGCACCCCGCGCTCGACGCACAGGATCACCCATAGCATCGCCGTCAGCGGCACCGCCGCGGCGCCCCAGAGGTCGTCGACGTTGATGATCGCCCCGATCACCGAGCGCAACGGAATGGCCGCCAGCGACACCACCACCGTGGCCAGGGCAAGTCGAACCAGCCAGCTCCGGACGCCTGAACCCACGTTGGCGACGCCTTCGGCGAGCTCTCCGCTCACCTCCCGTGCCACGGCGATCTGCAGCGCCGACCCTGGGACCATGAGGATGATGTACGCCGACACGAGCACCGCCAGCGAGCCGTAGCCCGTGGCTCCGAGCAGGCGGGCGAAGATGATCGTGAAGACGAGCGCCAGCACGTTCTGGGCGATCACCGCTGCGCCCATCCCGGCCGCCCGCCCGGTGTCCGAGCGGGTCAGACCCGCGAGGCGGCCTCGCAGGTCGACCGACGTCCGGCGTGAGACGACCCGCGTGCGCACGGCGCCAGAGTACCCCCGAACGATGGGCTATGCCGCTCGCGGACGCCGCGCAAAGCGGCGATGATGTCGGCCATGCGGTCATTGGACCTGCCCGTCCCGCCGCCGGACCTCGCCGCTCGCGTCGGCTGGACGGAAGGCGTCGACCCCGTCGAGTTCTACCTCCGCGAAGGGAAGGATGTGCACGATCTGGTCGTGGGGTGTCTGCCTCCCGATTGGAGCTTTCCGGGTAGGCGCGTTCTCGATTTCGGCTGTGGGTCGGGCCGGGTTCTGCGCCACTTTCTTGATGAGGAGGCTGAATTCGAGCTATGGGGTTGCGACATCGACGCGGCAAGCGTTCGCTGGGTCAACGCAAACCTCACCCCCCCGGTTCGCTGCGTGAAGAACGACATGGCTCCACCCCTGCCGTTCGACGACGGCCGTTTTGACCTGGTCTACGCCACGTCTGTGTTCACTCATATCGACCGTTGGAGCGACTGGTTGCTCGAGATGTATCGAATCCTTGCGCCCGAAGGTCTGCTCGTGGCCAGTTTCCTGGGAGAGGGGATGTGGGAGGCGGCAATCGGGGAGCCCTACCGGGAGGACGAGGTCGGAATGACCGTCCTGCGGCATACCCTGGACGGCGGAGCGGGCTCGCAGGTGTTTCACTCGGAATGGTGGTTGCGCGCGCACTGGGGTCGGGCATTCCACGTGCTGGGTGTCACGCGCCCGCCCCGCACCCCGATCGGCACGCCTGAGATCACCCACAGCTACATCACTCTCCGCAAGCGGCTCGGGGCGCCGTCTGCGATCGAGTTGGAGCGATGTGATCCGAGCGAGCCGCGCGAACTATTGGGCCTGCAGACCACCGTGCGCCTGCTGCGTCGAGAGATCGAGTCGGTGGTGGCTGACCGGTGGGACCTGGAAGACAGACGCTCTGTGCTGCTGGAGCTCGCGCGTCGTTCGAGGCCAGCTCAGCCGCTGCGACGGCTACGCCGGCGTCTGAGAGCGCTGGGATCGCCGCTTCGCAAGCAATGACTCCCTTGCCCAACCGTCCGGGTACCGCCCCGCGTGGCTGAGC
>CAWGWC010000013.1:0-14251 GCA_963826165.1 uncultured Thermoleophilaceae bacterium
AGCGCCTGGAAGGTGAGCAGGCAACCCACGGCGACGATCACGAGTGCCGAGGCGGCCGGCATCGCCCGCACCAGCCGGCGCGCGCCCGTGCCGCGCATCAGGGACAGCTTCGGAGCCAGCCGCGGCACCACCCGCCGCGCCCACACGACGGCCAGGCCGAGGCCGGTGAGCGTGCCGGCCAGCCCGAGGCTGAACGCGGTGATCAGCAGCAGCCCGAGGGCCACCTCGTGCTGTGCGATCGCGCCCAGCAGCACCACGAGCGCCGATGGGCAGGGAATCAGGCCCGCCGCGGCGCCGAGGCCGATCAGGCTGCGCTTGGTGACGGTCGAATCGTCGGCGTGGGCCGTGGTGGTGGTGGGTGTGGCTGTAGTGCGCGTGATCGTGGTCAGGTGAATGGCCGTGCTCGCGCCCGCGCGCGTGATCGAGGAAGTGCTCGAAGCCCGCGCGGGAGAACGACTTGGCGTGGGCATGCGAGTGTGAGTGGTCGTGGTCGTGCGAGTGCGCGTGGTGGTGGTGGTGCCCATGCCCCCCGTTGGGATTGACCCGCGAGCGCAGCACGGCCGCCCCGATCACCACCACGAGCAGGCCGGAGACCAGGTTGAGCCACGGGTAGAGGTCCTCAGGGAGGATGTACTGGGACAGCGCCAGCGTGACGAAGCCGAGGGCGAACACGCCGACGGTGTGGGCCACGGTGACGGTCGCGCCCAGGGCCACGGCGTGGCGCGGCTTGCCCCGGGTGCCCACCAGGTAGGCGGCGACCATGGCCTTTCCGTGGCCCGGCGACAGGGCGTGAAGCGCACCCCAGCCGAAGGCCGCGAGCAGCAGCAGCAGCAGCACGCCCTCGCCCGAGGCGGCGTCCTCGAAGATCCCCGCGAAGCCGTCACCGCCCGTCCGCGTGGTGGAGGTCTCGCCGCCCTCGGCGCGTGGCGCCATCAGGGTTCCGGCCCCGGGCTGCACCGAAAAGGACGCCTCGCGGCGGTCGAGCGGGCTGTCGAGAAGGTTCTCCGGGTAGCGGCGCAGCCCGTTGGTGGGGTCGCCGCTGGGCGCGTCGGTCCGCACCGCCGTGCCCGAGCCGGGTGCAGACACCACCGCCTTCCAGCCCACGCGGTCCGCGAACGTGTCGTCGGTGAGCTGCACCCGCCGGGGGTCGCTCACGGCCGCGCGCAGCGGCTGCTCGAAGCGGGTCGTCTCGAGCCCCGCCTGCCCGGCCGGGAAGCTCAGTCGCGGCTCGAGCCGGCGCAGCTCCACGCGGCGCCCGTCGACGAAGAGGCTCAGGTTGCGACGCAGCTCCGCCTGCTTGCGCTCGATCAGCTCCGCGCGCGAGAGGCCCTGCTGCTCGGCGGTGGGGATCTCCGCCTCGTCGAGCACGTAGAGCACGTCCACGCGGTCCTCGGAGACCTTGACCGTGCTGAGGTGGTTGATCGAGAAGTTGCCCAGCGGATGGGCCATGGCGCTCGGCGCGAGCACGCCCAGGCCGGCCAGGACGAGAAGAACGGCGAGCATCGCGCGTCTCATCGCAGCACCTCCAGTGCCGTGCGTGCTTGCTCTGCTTGCAGCGGCGACAGCGCCGCCCTGGCGGCCAGCGCCGTTTCGAGCTCACGGACGGCCAGGCCGGTCCGCTGCGCCTGCTGCGCCGCGATCCCGGCGTGGTAGTGGAACAGCGGGTCGCGCGAGCCGAGCCGCAGCGCCCGCCGTGACCACTCGAGGCCCTCGGCCGGCCGTCCGGCGCGCGTGAGCGCCCAGCCGAGCGCATCCGCGCTGCGGACGCTCGGCGCGTCGGCCCAGAGCCGCCGGCCGAGCCGCACGGCGGCCGACGGGTCACCGTGGGTGGCCTCGAACAGGATCAGCTCCGCGTCCGGCTGCGCCCCCGCGGCCCGCAGGAGCTGCTGCTGCGCGCGCACCACGTCGAGGTCGCGCGCGGCGGCCGCCCGCGCGCCGCGCGCGGCGTCGGTGTCGGCCAGGAGGATCAGGTGGCTGGTGAGCGGCAGCCGGGCGGACACGCTGCGCAGCCGGCGCGCGGCGGCGTCGAGATCGCCGCGAGAGTTCTGCACCCGCGCAAGACCCACCTCGGCCGGTGCGTAGTCCGGCAGCCGGGCCAGTGCGCCGCGGTAGGCGGTGCGCGCGTCGGCGGGCCGGCCGCGCTGGAGCTCGAGGTCCCCCAGCAGGGTCTGCACGTAGGCCACGTTCTCGGACACCGCTGCCCCGGCCGACACGGCCAGCCGCATCGTCTGAACAGCTCCCTCGAGGTCGCCGGTGAGCTCGCGGTAGTAGGACACGCGGCTGTAGGAGGTGAGATTCGGTTTGGTATCGAGCATTCGCTGCAGCGTGCGCTCGGCGGCCCCGTAGCGGCCGAGCTCGATTTGGGCGTCGGCGATCACGGGGTAGGGGGCGGTGAGCGCGGGCACGAGCCGGCGCGCCTCGAGCCCGAGACGCAGCTGCTCGCGGAAGTCGTGTCGCAGTCCCGCCAGCGTGCCCGCCCCGAGCACCGCGTCGACGTTGCGGGCGTCGCGGCGAAGGGCGGCGTCGAAGCCCCGGTCCGCGCGCGAGTAGTAGGAGGGGTCGCCGGTCTCGCGCGCCTTCTGCAGATACGCGTCGCCGAGGGCGGCGTAGCTCGCGGCTCCCGCGTCCTCCTCGGACGCCGCGCGCTGGAAGATCTCGATGCGCTGGTCGGTGGAGGCGCCGGGCGGGATGTCGGCGCTCACTCCCGCGTCGCCGCGGGGGAGGTCGATGTCGCCGGAGGGCCCGAGCGACACCAGCACGATGAAGACGCACGCGAATGCGGCGAGCGGCGCCAGGAACTTCAGGAAGTTTGGTGATGTTGCGGTCATGGCCTCGGGGAGGTAGGTGGCCCCGGCCGCCCGCCCGCCCGGAGGGAGCGGGCGAGCGGCGCGGGAGCCGTGGTTGCTCAGTTGGGCGGCTGCGGCACGGGAGCGTGCTGCGGCTCGATCCTCTTGAGCGTGCTGTTGAACCCGTCGTTGGCGAGGCCGACGTACGGGAACGCAGACCGAAGCGGCTTATCGTTTCGGTCCACACCGTCACCCAGCGGGATCTGCTTGCCCCCCTGGTCGGCCGGCAGCAGAGCGCCCGCGATCACGCGGAGCTCGATGTCGACCACGTCGTCGGTCAGCCGGCGACCGTTCGGGAATCCGGCGTTGTCACCGGCCAGAGCGCCGAACCGGTTGGGGTTCGCCGCCGGAGGCACGCCCAGGTTGAGCTTGAGCGTGTCGGCCGGTGCGGGGTTCTTGCTGATCTGGGTCAGCCCCGGCAGGCCCGTGAGGAGCGCCTGCACGATGTCGGTCCGGTTCGTCTCCTTGATCCCGAGGTTGAACAGCGCGTTGAGAATGCGCGCCGGCTCGGGGTTGAGAGCGAACTTGCCGAAGTTCTTCAGGTCGTCCGAGGGGGACGTCGCGTTGAACTTGTCCTTCTGGCCGATCGGGATGATCACCTCGTTTATGAGGGGATTTCCGAGGCGGCTGACCTGGACCCAGTGCTTGCGGTAGTACCGGCCGGCCTTGCCCTTCTTGCTCCTGGCAAAGCGAGCGACCGTCGTGCGCTTGCGCTCGGTGGTCGACCACACGCCGACGACGGCGTTGCTCGAGCTCGCCCCCGAGACCATCTTGCGGTCACGGGTGACCTGACGCTCGGGCACCTGCAGCACGAACGACTTGCTGTTGTAGCCCGCCACGTCGTCCTTGCCGCCGCCCTGGTTGCCCAGGCCGATGTTGGGACGTCCCGGCTTGTCGATGTTGATGCCGTCGAAGACCGCACCGAGGTCGACGAAGAACGCGTCGTCCGCGGGAATCACGGTCGTCTTGCCGCCGCCCCTCAGGGAGGTGGTGGCACCGGCTTCGACCTGAGCGAAATTCGGAATCGTCTTCGGCCCGATGTTGTCCGGAGCCACCGGGGCGTTGTCGGCGATCCGCTTGACGCTCGTGAGCTTGCGCCTCTGGTTGTAGGTCTCCTTGTAGAGGTCATAGGTCTGGACCAGGTTGAGGTCCGGATCGTTGACCGAGTCGACCGTCGGCGCCGCGTAGAGGAACGAGTTGGGGTTGCGGTACCTGGTGTCGAAGTCCCAGCGGTAGGCAACGTCCTCGTAGCCATCACCCGTGTTGTCGAACTTCACGTAGTAGCGGGCGTTCTCGTCGAGCGGGTAGAAATTCGGACCGCCGGCCGGATCCGCGAGCGGAATCCAGTTCGAGACGACGGTCACGCTGCCCGGGGCGTCCGGCGCCGTGAAGGCCCAGACGTCCGTGTTGTCCCCAGTGGGGTCCTTCAAGATCCTTGGCGCTTCGCGGTGGCTCGAGCCGATGCTCAGGGGCACCGCGACCGCGACGGCCACCAGGGCCGCGAGGATCGCGAGTCTCTTCATGAGAGCTCCTTCTTGAGAGTTGGGCCAGGGGGTCGTTCCCGGGCACTCACTGGCGGGTCATTCGCCGAAACTCTCAAGCCGGATCACAAATGAAACTCCTGCAAATGAGCGCTTTCTGCGGGACCACCGCAGCTGCGACCGGCTCGCAAGTGCGAAAAAAGGGATCCAAAATCGATCCGGCCGCGTAAGACTCCCCCATGAAGCAATTGGACCGGTGCTACATGGTTGATTTCCCCCAACGCCAGCATTCGATCAACGCGGACGTCGGACGCCTCCGGGAGGCGCGCGACTTCGCCGAGTGCGCGGCCGCTGAATTCGGGCTCCCCAGCGACGCTCGCTACGAGGTCAAGCTCGCCATGAGCGAAGCCGTGACCAACGCAATCGTGCACGGCTCGACGTCTGAGGCGGACGAGATCCGCATTTCCGCCTCAGAAGAGGCGGACGCGCTGGTGTTCGAGGTTGTGGACAGCGGGCGCTTCCGGCCTCGCGTCCGGCGCAGGGGCGACATGCCCGAATCCGGCCGCGGGCTCGACTTCATGCGAACGCTGATGGACGAGGTCGAGGTGCAGGCGGGCACCAACGGCACCCTGCTGCGCTTCGCCAAGCGCCGCGCCGCCTGACGCGCGAGATTTAGGCCCCGGCGGCGGTCCGTTCGCCGCCGAAGGAGACGACTCCGCGCGATCCGTCGCTGCATGGTGTCGCCATGGCCGTCGCCGGGGCAAGGGTTGTTTCGCCGCGCGCGGCGCCGCTCCTGCCGGCGCACCTGCTGGCGCAAGGACGGGGAAGCGGGCCGGTACTATCCGCCGCCGTGAGCCGTCCGCTCGTCTCCGCTTGCGCCATCGCCGCCGCCCTGCTCGCAGGTTGCGGGGGAGAGATCAGCGTTCCCGAGGATCAGCAGACCGCGCGTCGTGGTGCCGAGCTGTTCAACGAGCGCTGCTCGGGCTGCCATTCGCTCGACTCCGCCAATGCCTACGGCTCCAAGCCGCCGGGGGACCTACAGGGCGGCGAACGCACCAACGGCCCGAACTTCAACCAGCGCGAAGAGAGCCGCGATGACGTGCTCTACGCGATCCGCAACGGCGGCTTCTCGGGCGCAGTGATGCCCGCCAACATCGTGACGGGCCAGGACGCACAGGACGTGGCGGACTTCCTCTCCGAGTACTCGGGCCGTTAGCCGGGTACCGCCCGGCGTGCTCGACCTCAGGCAGATCCGAGAAGACCCGGGGCCGGCCAGGGCCGGCCTGGCCCGGCGCGGAGCCGACCCCGCGCTGCTCGACCAGGCGCTCGAGTTGGACGACCGCCGGCGGGAGCTCCTGCCGGAGCTCGAGGAGCGCCGGCGCCTGAAGAACGAAGCCTCGCGCCGGATCGGGGAGCTGCAGCGCTCCGGTGAGGACGCCTCGGAGGCGATCGCGGAGGTAAAGGGCGCGTCCGCACGCGAGAAGGAGCTCGAAGAAGAGCTGCGCTCCGTGGAGGAACGCCGCACGGCCGCGCTGGCGGCGCTCCCCAACCTGCCCGACCCGGACGCGCCCGCGCAGGACGAGGTCCTGCGCGAGGAGGGGAAGCCGGGCAAGAGCGGACGCAACCACGTTGAGCTGCTCGGCGGCTGGCTCGACTCCGAGGCCGGCGCTCGCGTGTCGGGCTCACGCTTCGTGTATCTCAAGGGCCCGCTCGTCCGGCTCGAGTTCGCGTTGGTGCAGTGGGCCTTCAGCCTGCTCGACGGGCACGGGCTCGTTCCCGTGATCCCGCCGGTCCTGGTCCGCGAGCCTGCTCTGTTCGGCACGGGCATGTTGCCCGACACCGAGCAGCAGATCTACCGGGTGCCCGAAGACGATCTCTACCTCGCGGGCACGTCGGAGGTCCCGCTGGCCTCGCTGCACGCCGGCGAGATCATGGGCGAATCCGATCTTCCGCGGCGCTACGCCGGCTTCTCCTCGTGCTTTCGCCGTGAGGCGGGCGCGGCGGGCAAGGACACCCAGGGGCTGTTTCGCGTGCATCAGTTCGACAAGGTCGAGATGTTCTCGTTCGTGGAGCCCGAGGCCTCGGTGGACGAGCACGAGCGTCTGCTCGCGATCGAGGAGGAGATCCTGCAGGCGCTGGGCCTCCCCTACCGCGTCGTGAACATCGCCGTCGACGACCTCGGTGCCTCGGCGGCGAAGAAGTACGACCTCGAGGCGTGGCTGCCGGGCCAGGAGCGCTTCCGCGAACTCACGTCGTGCTCGAACACCACGGACTTCCAGGCCCGCCGCCTCGACATCCGCTATCGGCCGGGCGAGAGCGGCTCGCCCCGTCCGGTGCACACTCTGAACGGCACCGCGGTGGCCGTGGGGCGGACCATCATCGCCATCGCAGAGAACCACCAGCGCGAGGACGGGACGATCGACATCCCGGCCCCGCTCCATCCCTTCGGCGCGCCGGCGACGATCTCGGCCGCCGGCGCCTAGCGGCTCAGGAGTCCGGCATCATCGCCTCGGGGTAGCGGCTGCCGTAGGCCCCCTGGGGCACGATCTCCTCGATCCGGTCGAGGTCTTCGCCGTCGAGCTCCACGTCGGCGGCGCCGACGTTCTCGGCCAGGCGCTTCTGGCTGCGGGTGCCGGGGATGGGCACGACGTCATCCCCCTGGGCGAGCAGCCAGGCCAGAGCGAGCTGGGTGACGCTGCAGCCTTTCTCGTCCGCCATCTGCTTGAGCTGGTCGATCGCCTCGACGTTCTTCTCGTAGTTGCCGGGCTGCCAGCGGTCGTCCCAGCTGCGCATGTCGTCCTCGGGGTACTCGCTCGCCGGCTTCACCTCGGAGGTCAGGAAGCCGCGGCCGAGCGGCGAGTAGGGCACGAAGCCGATGCCCAGCTCACGGATCGCGGGCAGGATCTCACCCTCCACCTCGCGCTCGAAGATCGAGTACTCGGTCTGCAGAACGGAGACCGGCTGTACGGCGTGGGCCCGGCGAATGATGTCCGGCCCCGCTTCGCTGAGCCCGAAGAAGCGGACCTTGCCCGCATCGATCAGCTCCTGCACCGCACCGGCCACCTCCTCGATCGGCACGTCGGGATCGACCCGGTGCTGGTAGAGCACGTCGATGTGGTCGGTCTGGAGGTAGCGCAGGCTGTTGTCGGTGACCTCCCGGATGTGCTCGGGCCGGCTGTTCATGTCGACCCCGTACTCCGCGTCCGGCGACAGGTCGAACCCGAACTTCGTGGCCAGCACCACGTCGTCCCGGAAGTCCTTGACCGCGCGGCCGACGATCTGCTCGTTCGACCCGGTGCCACCGCCGTACAGCTCCGCGGTGTCGAACATGGTCACGCCGAGCTCGTGGGCGCGGCGGATCGTGGCCACGCTCTCGTCCTCGTCACCGCCGGGCCCATAGGCCATCGTCATTCCCATCGTGCCGAGGCCGATGGATCCCACCTCGAGCCCTTGGTCACCCAGCTTGCGGTGCTGCATTGGTTCTCCCTCAGATTGCGGTTCACCCGAGACTAGGCAGGGCCTAGCATCTGGGGCACGGAGGGGTGGCAGAGCGGTTGAATGCGGCGGTCTTGAAAACCGTTGTCGGCCTTACGGTCGACCGGGGGTTCGAATCCCTCCCCCTCCGCTGGCCACCGCACCGAACGCACGAGGGGGCGCCCACCGGGCGCCCCCTCGCACTGCTTCAGGTGATTCAGATGCTCAGCGCACGCGGAACGGGCCCTGGTACTTCCAGTACTTGCCTCGCTTCGAGCGCTTGGCCTTCTTCGCCTTGCTGGCCGCCGCTGCCTGGGCAGAGGTGACCGGGCTCCTTGACCGGGCGAGCGTCCACGTCGCATGAGCGGCCGCGTCGGACATCTGGTCCAGCGCGGGGTAGCTCAGGTTGAAGAACGTGTCGCATGCCTGGTGGTAGCACGGGTCATACGCCAGTCCGGCGACTCCGCCGAACACAGCCTCCTGCTCGGGCGTCTTGATGCCTTCGGCACCGGTGAACAGTCCACCGGCCGGGACCCCGTTCTCGATGAACGGCCCGTAGTCCGAGCGGCCGTCGAACGCGGTCGGCTCCGTTGCCTGACCCCGCCGATCGAAGAACCGGTTGAACAGCCCCTCGATCTGACCCGAGCCGTCGGGCGCGCCGCTGGGCGGCGCAGGCGAGTCGGACAGGTCACCGTCGTAGACGAAGCGGACGAAGTTCGGCGAGCCGATCATGTCGAAGTTCAGGTTCGCTTCGATCTGACCGATGTTGCCGTTCTCCACCTGCTCGGTCACGTAGGCGTCGGAGCCCACGAGACCGGACTCCTCCGCGCCCCAGAACGCGAACCGCAGTCGGTTGCGCGGGTTGTTCGGGAGCTTCGCGACCTGCTCGGCGATCTCGAGGATGCCGGCTGAACCGGACCCGTTGTCGTTGATGCCCGGGCCGTCCTCGACCGAGTCGAGGTGGGCGCCCACCACGACCGTACGGTTCCTGTTGCCCCGCACGGAGTCGGCGATGACGTTGAGCTCTTCGTTCGGCGTCGTCGTTGCGTTGACCGCCAGCCGGACCGTTGCTCCCGGCGCTGCCGCAAGGGCCTCACCGATGTCGTTGCTGATCATCGCCGCCGGGATGTCGTTGTCGAAGCCGGCGGTGGTCGCCAGCGGAGCCTCACGATCCGTGAAGCCGTCGTTGAAGATCAGCGTCGCCGCTGCTCCTGCGGCATCCGCGTTCTCGTACTTCTGCGTGAACGGACAGGTACCGCGCTGGATGAGCGCCACCGAACCGGCCGGCATGCCCGCGAAGTCCGCCGGATCACAGCCGCTCACCGATGACCCCGCTCCGCCGGGGGGCGGAATGACGGTGTTGCCGACCACGAAGATCGGCCCGGTCACGTCGGTGCCCGACGAGAACTGGGCGACGATGTAGTCCGTGTCCTCCAGGTACGTCTCGCTGGCGACGTCCGTGCGCTGGAAGGTCGACGGCCCGTTGAGCGTCCATGAGGGGAAGCTGAACGGGTCGAGGGTCACGCGATAACCGGCCCGGCGCAGCTTGTTGGCCACGTACTCCACCGAGGCGTCGTAACCCGGTGTGGTCGCGGCGCGATTGCCGTCATTGGCCAGCGCGATGTCCTGGAACGCCCGCTCGTGCTCGAGTACGCCCTCGAGGGTCACGCCTCTACGGAGCTTGCCCGTATTGACCCGGTCGATGGCGGAGGCCACAGGTGCAACGATCAGTGCGGCGGCAAGCACCGCAATCGCTGCTAGAAGGGTCTTTCTCACCCTTTCCTCCTTGAGATTGACTTGTCGGCCGGGCGTTGTGGCTCGGCCGACCAGGTTGTTGGTGCCTCCGCGGGTTCCGCGCAGACAACGGGCGGGGGCCTACCCTGTTGCGCCGGTTACCAAACGAAAGGGTGGCGCCGGTATCGTCGGATGCATGGAGTCTTTCGGCGAGCTCGTGCAAAGCGAGTCCGAGCTGCGTGCGGTGATCCCTTCGCCCCCCGACGGCGCGCCTGCTCTTCGGAAGGAGATCGACCACCTCGACGAGCACTGCCGCGACTTCATCGCCCGCTCTCCGCTGCTGATGCTCGCCAGCGCGGACGCCGAGGGGCGCTGCGACGTCTCACCGCGAGGCGGTCCGCCCGGGTTCGCGCAGGTGCTCGACCAGCGACGCCTGCTGCTGCCCGACTTCCCCGGCAACCGCCGGCTCGACTCGCAGCAGAACCTGCTGGCCAACCCGCGGGCGTCGCTGTTGTTCCTGATCCCCGGGCTGGGTGAGACGCTGCGGGTGGAGGGCTGCGCCTGCATCACGCGCGACGCCGAGCTGCTGGCCGCGCTGGCGGTCGACGGCCGGGCCCCGGCGCTCGGGATCGGCGTGGAGGTCGAGGTTGCCTTCATCCACTGCGCCAAGGCGCTGATCCGCTCCGGCGCCTGGAAGCCTGAGACCTGGGACGACGAGCTGCCCTCCGCATCGCGCATCCTGCGCGACCACATGGCGGTCCCCGACCTGTCGGAGGCCGACGTGGCCGACCGGCTGGCGGACAGCTACGAGAAGACGCTCTACTGAAGGCCGCGGGCGGCCCGACGGCCGCCACTACGCTTCTCGGGGCACCATGGACCGCCCCGACCCCGCCCAACGCCCCGGTTTCCGGCGGCTTGCCGTACTGCTGTTCGCGGTCGGTGCCGCTGCCCTGGTGGCGGCCGCCGGCCTGTTCGCCTTCGGCCTGGGCGAAGACGGTGACGATGGCTCGGCGGGCGGGCCGGGCTTCGGCAACGGCGGCTTCGAGGCCGTGCCCGAGGCCAGCGCCGCTCCGCCTCCGGACACAGACACCCCGGCTGAGCCCGCGCAGCCCGCGAAGCCGGTGCGCGCCGAGCGACCGGAGGAGGCGTGTCACCCGATAGCCGTTCTGCGAGGACGCAGGGGCGTGACGCTGTACCGGACCCCCGGCGGGCGACCGCGCCTGAGGCTGTCGGCCAAGACCGAGTGGGGCTCGCCGCGGGTGTTCGGGGTGGTGCGCCGCCAGGGGGACTGGCTGGCGGTGCAGGCGTCAGGGCTCGACAACGGCGAGTTGGCCTGGCTGCCGGCCGAGCGGGCGATCAGCGACTGCGTGAGCTGGTCGCTGCACGCCGACATATCGAAGCGTCGCCTGGTCGTGCGCGAGAACGGCAGGGTCCGGCGCCGGATCACCGTGGCCGTGGGCCGGCCCGGAAACGACACACCCACCGGGCGCTTCTCGGTCACCGACAAGCTGCGCGTAACCGGGCCGGGATCGCCCTACGGCTGCTGCGTGCTCGCGCTCACCGGGCACCAGACCAACCTTCCGCCGGGATGGCCGGGCGGCGACCGGCTGGCGGTCCACCACACAAGCGACGAGGCCAGCATCGGGCTTCCCGCCAGCCTCGGCTGCCTTCGAGCGGGAGAGGCGCAGTCGCGTTGGTTGATCGAGACGGTCCCCCTGGGCGCGCCGATCTTCATCCGCTCGTAGCCTCACAATCGAAGGCGCGCCGGCGTTCCATGTCAGTGAAGCTGCCCCCGTTTCAGAGCCTGCTCGACGAGCACCGCGTGGAGATCTACCGCTTCCTGGTGGCCACGGCGGGGCCCGTCGACGCCGACGACGCCTTCCAGGAGACGTGGATCTCGGCGCTGCGCGCCTACCCGCGCCTGCGCCGGGCCGACAACCTGCGTGCCTGGCTCTATCGCATAGCCCAGAACAAGGCCACCGATACCCACCGCTCGCGGGCTCGCCGGGCCGTGCCCGCGGGGCAGGTGCCCGAAGCTGCAGCTGCACCCGCCGCTGAGGGCGACCCGGAGCTCTGGGAGCGGCTTCGCGCCCTGCCCCCCAAGCAGCGAACGGCGGTCTTCTGCCGCTCGGTGCTCGGAATGCCCTACGCCGAGCTCGCCGTGCTCCTCGAATCATCCGAGGACGCGGCGCGGCGCAACGTGCACGAGGGGCTCAAGCGACTGAGAGAGGAACTCGAACATGACTGACATGGAACGCACACTGCGTCGCGCCGCCTCAGGGCTGCCGGCGGATGCGCCCGCGGTGCTCGACCGCGCGGAGTCAGAGGGCCTCGTCGACGTGGCCTACACCACGGCCGACTCGCCGCTCGGTCCGCTGGTGGTCGCCGCCACCGCGAAGGGGTTGGTGCGCGTGGCCTACGGCGAATACCGGCCCGAGGACGAGGTGTTGGCCGACCTGGCCGAGCGGATCTCTCCGCGCGTGCTCGAAGCGCCGGCGCGACTGGATCCGGTGCGCCGCGAGCTGGACGAGTACTTCGCCGGGGACCGGCGCGGCTTCGACCTGCCCATCGACTGGTCTCACCTGGCCGGATTCACCCGGGCGGTGCTGCGCGAGACGGCGCGCATCGGCTTCGGCGAGACCAGCACCTACGCGGCGGTGGCGGACGGCGCCGGAAGCCCGCGCGCCGTGCGAGCGGCGGGCAACGCGCTCGGCGCCAATCCGATGCCGGTCGTCGTGCCGTGCCACCGAGTGCTTCGCACCGGCGGCGCGCTGGGCGGCTATACCGGCGGAGTGGAGCGCAAGGAGTTCCTGCTGCGGCTGGAGGGCGCCACCCTCTAGCCGCGGCGCGGCGGCAGCGGCAGGAACGCCGACGTCCGGCGCACGTACTCGGCGTACCCCGGCCGCCGTTCGCCGATGTCCCGCTCGAGCAGCGCGGCGCCCGAGACTCGCACCAGCAGCACGGCCATCACCACCGGGCCGATGACCGTCCACCAGGTGCCGCCGGCCGGCAGCACCACCAGCCAGAGACCGAGCCACACGCACGCATCCCCGAAGTAGTTGGGGTGCCGGGTGTAGCGCCACAGGCCGCGGTCCATCACCTGCCCCGAGGATCCTGGATCCGCGCGAAACCGGGTGAGCTGGAGGTCGCCCACAGTCTCGAACACCATGCCGAGCAGGTAGAGCGCCAGACCCGGGACGATCGTCGCGTCGAGCGCCTCGCTCGCCTGGGCGCCCACCTGGAGCGGCAGCGAGATCACCAGCACGAGCACGCCCTGGAGACCGAAGATCCAGACGAGGCTCCAGCGCGTGAACCGGTCACCCTCGCGTTCGCGCAGCTTGGCGTAGCGACGGTCCTCGTGAGGGTCACCGCGCTTACGCCTCCCGAGGTGCACGGCCAGGCGAAGACCCCACGCCGCAGTGAGACCGAACAGCAGCCAGCGGCGAGCCGGGTTGCCGTCACCGGCCAGCGCGCCCACCACGGCCACCAGCACGAAGGCCGGCCCCCACATCACGTCGACGATCGATACGTCGCGGCGGCGGGTCGCCTCGGCCCAGAGCGCCAGCATGAGCGCAGCGGTGACCACGGTGGCGAGCGGTAGAACCTCGCCCGGCCCGGTCAGATCTACGCCGTCGCCCCGTTCGCGTGCCCGTCGAGAGTCCAGAAGCCGTCGAAGCCCACGTGCTCCTCGTCGGCGACCCGACCGAGCTGCTCGCGCGCGTCCTCGAGAGATATGTCGCACACCACCGCGATCTCCTTCGAGGCGAGCGGCGTGCTCGCCCAGTCGAGCACCTCCTCCACGGACTCGGGCGGGTCACGGCGCTCGAGGGAAGGCACGAGGTTGGCCGTGATCACGTCGTAGACGTTGAAGGGCTGAAAGCCCGGCACGGCGATGCGCACGCCGTCGGCCAGCCGCTGGATCTCGTACGAGGGACACGTGTAGCGCCGGCCCCCCGACCAGTTGGCGAGCTTGTCGTCGAGTACGCGCGCGGCTGGCATCGGCTGGCGCGCCTCGGCCAGGTCGTCACGCAGCTCCTGCTCGGTCTCGGGCTGCGCGGCCCACTCGTCCAGCTGCGCGGGGTCGAGGCCGGCGTCGCGGGCGGCTCCCTGGATGGTCTCCTCCTCGTCGAGGAGCTGCCCGGAGAAGTGACGGACCCGCAGCCGCCTGAGCAGCGCGCGCATCTCGTCCGGAGCGTGGCGCCGGGCGGCGACGATCGCCCGACAGGCCGGGATGGTGGCCGCCATCCGAGACCGCTCGTCAGTGTCGATGGGCATGCCGTGGTCATGGGCGATCCGCTTGAAGGCACTTGACTGCTCCTTCGGGCCGAAGCCGCGCTCCTCGTAGTCGGAGGGCGCTTCCGCCAGCCCTACCACTCGCACCTCCCAGTCGAGGCAGTCGCCGTACAGCCATCGCAGCCGCTGGCGGAAAGGCTCGGCGCTGTAGGCCCACGGGCAGCCCGGATCGGTGAACTCGGTGATGAGGACGTCGGCCATCGCCGTGCATTCTGCCGATCGCGTTCCGCGGCCCCGGACCCGCGACGGAGAGGGAGGGATTCGAACCCTCGATGGAGCGTGAACCCCATACTCGCTTAGCAGGCGAGTGCCTTCAGCCACTCGGCCACCTCTCCCGAAGGTCTCGATGGTAGCCGCGCGCGGCACGGCGCTACCCTCTCGAACCGAGCGCCCGTAGCTCAGCTGGATAGAGCGTCGGTCTAC
>CAWGWC010000014.1:0-179986 GCA_963826165.1 uncultured Thermoleophilaceae bacterium
CGGGGGCGTCCTCCGCCGGTTCTCTGTTAGATTCGCGCCACGACCCCTGCCCGGGGCCGCGTGGGCTCGACGACGAAGGCCAAGGAGGTTCGGGTTGGGGCAGAAGCCAACACGTAAGCGGCGTTTCACGAGGCGTGGAGTATCGCTGGCCGCCACGCTTGTAACCGTGATGCTGGCCCTGCCGGCATTCGCCCTGGCTCACCTCGAGCGGCCGTCGTACTGGCCGGACCCACGCCCCGACAACTCGGTCAGCCCGCCGGCCGGCGGCAAGGTGCCCAAGGCGCGCTCGCTGAAGTCGGCGGCCAGGGGGGCGGGACCGGGCGACGTGCTCGTCGTCTGCAAGGGCAATGGGGGCGCGCAGTCGCTGGCCCTCCTGCGCGCATCGGTGCGCAAGGCCCGCAAGGCGGGCTACCGCCTCCGTCCGAGCCAGCCGAAGATCAAGCTCTCGAAGCGCGGGGCGCGGCGGCTGCTCGCCATCAACGACGCCCTGGCCGCGCAGTGCGACTACCGCTCGGTTCAGAAGGCGGTTCTCGACGCGGGCAACAACGACCGGATTCTGATCATGCCGGGCCACTACACCGAGCCGCGCTCGCGCAGGGCCCCGGAAAACGACCCGAAGTGCAACCCGAGCCTGCTCCAGAGGGACGCCAGCGGGGACCTCACGCCGAGCTACGAGTACCAGGTCACCTGCCCCAACGACCAGAACCTGATCTACGTGCAAGGGCGCGCGATCACGGGCGATCCGCAAGTGCCGCCGCGCTCGGACCGCAGAGGGATCCCGGCGCAGGAGCACGGCCAGTGCCTGCGGTGCAACCTGCAGATCGAGGGCACCGGGCCGAAGCCCGAGGACGTGATCATGGACGCCGGCACGGACTATCGGGGCAAGGGGCCGGGGGCGAAGCCGGGCGGCTACGCCAAGCACGTCGTCCTGCGAGTCGACCGCGCCGACGGTTTCGTCGGACGCAACTTCCTCGTGCGCGGAGCACGGGAACACACCTTCTACAACGAGGAGGTCGACGGCATCCTGCTCGACCGGGTGAAGTTCTTCTGGGGCGCCGACTACGGCCACCTCTCCTTCACCTCGGACCACAGCCTCGTCCAGAACTGCGACGGGTTTGGCGCAGGCGACGCGGTGGTGTACCCGGGCGCCGCTCCCGAGACCGGCTCCCAGGCGACCGACTTCTATCCGGACGCCCCGCGCCCCAACACCGTCATCAGGAACTGCGACCTCCACGGCTCTGCACTCGGCTACTCGGGCTCGATGGGCAACGCCGTGCGCATCACGCGCAACCACATCTACGGCAACATGACCGGGATCTCGAGCGACACGCTCTCGGCCGCCGGTCATCCCGGCTTCCCCGCCGACAGCTCGGAGATCGACCACAACTACATCTACGCGAACAACCTCGACCTCTACACGGACCGTGCGCCCGTGGCCCCGCTGGTGGCAGTGCCGATCGGCACCGGGATCCTCTACGCAGGCATGAACGACGCCCGCGTTCACCACAATTGGATCTTCGACAACTGGCGCGACGGGGCGATGCTGTTCGCCGTCCCGGACTCCCTCACCAACGGCGGCGGCGCCGAGGGCGACATCTTCCCCGGCATCTCGTGCCCGGGTGCGCCGGCCAACGGGCTGTCGACCTCGTGCGGCAACCGGTTCTTCCGCAACCGCGTCGGCAGAGAGCCGAAGGGCTTCCGCTATCCGGGTGCGGTCGACATGTTCGCCAACGCCCACAGTCCTGGCGCGAGGCCGGAGAAGCCGAACGGCAACGACTTCTGGTGGGGCGAGTTGTTCCCGGCCAATACCGGGAACTGCTGGTTCGGGAACACCGGCCCAGACGGGGCCGCGGCCAGCGTGACCGGTCCGGGCAACGCCGGGCGTCTCCCGGGAGACCCGCCTCAGGTGCTGCCGTCGAACTGCGCCACCAGCGTCGGCAACAACGACGTTGCCAAGCTCGCCTACCTGGTCGACTGCGGTAACGGCCCCGACGACGCCACCGGGCCCACGGACTGCGACTGGTGGACACGGCCGGCCAGGCCCGGGAGCCCGGCCGCACGGAGCATGGTCCTGAGCCGGACCGCCGCGGCGCGGGCGTTCGAGAAGTCGGCCGAGGCGGACGCGCTGAGGAAACGGCTCGCCGAACTGATGCCTTGAGGCGAGTGAGCCGCCCCGGCCTCGCCATGCTCGTTCTCGCGGCCGCCGCGCTGCCGGCTTGCGGAGCGACCGACGACAACGACACCGCCGACCGTGACAGGGAAGCCCCGGTCGACATCCGGGGCGTGGGCCTGGTGAGTGGAAATTCCACGGCCCAGTTCGCGAATTGCGGCGACTGGCGGGGGGGCTCGGTGAAGCAGCGCTACGCGACGATCGAGGACATCCGCGGGCAGCTCACCCCCCAGAGCGCGAAGTCGGCGGAGTCCGACCTCTCCGACGATGACGCGTACCGAATCTTCCAACGGGTGTGTGCCACCGGCTTCTCCGACGAGCTGCGGCTCTACAAGCTCTACGCCCGCGCCCAAGCCTTCGCGCCGCTCACCAAGAACGCAGGCGAAGCCGATCCGGCGCGCCCTGAGGATCGCTAGCGCGCAGAGAAGCCACGAAACGTCCGCGTCGTCGGGCTTCCGAGTGGCCGGAAGCCCGCTCCCAGAGCGGCTTGCGTGGACATCACGGAGACCTACGCGTTAGGCGAGAGCCTTCTCACGCTCCGGTTCGACCTCGCCGGTCTCCGGGCGGCGGGCCTCCAACGAGACGTTGGGAAGCGCGCGATCCAGCCACGCGGGCAACCACCACGCTCGATCGCCCAGCAGCGTGACGACCGCCGGTGCGATGACCATGCGGACGATCAGCACGTCGATCAGGATCGCGAGGCCCAAGCCGAGGCCGAACATCTTGCTGATCACGTCACTCGCGGTGACGAAGCCCAGGAAGACCCCGGACATGATCAGGCCCGCGAACACGACCACCTTGCCGATGCGGCCCATCCCATGGATCACGCTTTCGCGGGGCCGGTCGCCTTCGTTGTAGGCCTCGTGGATCCGGCTGAGCAGGAAGACGTTGTAGTCCATGCTCAGCCCGAACAGGATCGCGAACAGCATGACGGGCAGGAACGAGATGATCGGAACGCCTGACTCGGCGCCGATCAGGCTCGCGCCGATGCCCTCCTGGAAGACCGCCACCACCACGCCGTAGGCCGCGGCGACCGACAGCAGGTTGAAGACCGCGGAGACCAGTGGGACCCAGAGCGAGCGGAACACCATCACCAGCAGCAGCACCGAAAGCCCGATCACGACTGCGATGAACACCGGCAGGCGCCCAGCGACCTTGTCGGAGACGTCCTCGAAGCCGGCGGTGTTGCCGCCCACATAGACCTTCAGGGGCGTGTCGGCGGTCGCTCGCGGGATGACATTCCCACGCAGGCGGTCGAGTAGCGCGGACGTCCTGGCGTCCTGGGGCGCGGTGGTCGGGATGGCGAAGATCGTCGCCATCTCGCCGTCCTCGCTGAGGGACGCCGGAGGCACCGAGGCGATGCCGGGCGTGTCGGCGACCGCCTGCTGCAGCGCCCCCAGTTGCTGCTCGGTCTCGGGTGCGCCCTTCGGCGTGTCGACGGCGAGCAGGAACGGGCCGTTGGAGCCGGGGCCAAACGCCCTGGTTTGCTGGTCGTATGCGACACGCTGCGTGCGCGACTCGGGCTGGTTGCCGTCGTCGGGCTGACCGAGGCGCAGCTGGGTGACCGGGAACGCGAAGATCAGCAGCACCACGACGCCGGCGGCGATGGACGCCCACGGCCTGCGGGTCACGGTCTCGCCCCAGCGAGTGAACGCCGGCGAGGCCTGAACGTGCTCGGCCTTCTTCGGCACCAGCCTGCGCCCGAAGGCGCCCATCATGATGGGGAGGATCGTCAGCGCCGACACGACCACCGCGCCGATCGCGATCGCCGCACCGAGCCCCATCTTCCCAACGTACGGGACGCCGATCACCAGCAGGCCGGCGATTGCCACCATCACGATCAGGCCCGCGGCCACCACCGTGGTGCCAGACGTTGCGGCCGAACGCGCGGCAGCGTCCTGCATGCTGTCACCCGCGGCCCGCTGCTCGCGGTAGCGGCCGATGATCAGCAGCGCGTAGTCGATGCCGGCGCCGAGGCCGAGCATCACCGCGATTACGGCAGCGAACGTGGGCAGGCCAAGCGGTGCCGACAGCACTGCCAGCAGGATCTGGCCAGCCGCGACGCCGATCAGCGCGCCGATGAGCGTCGCGCCCATCGCCCACCCCGAGCGAAACAGCAGGGTCAGCAGTACGATCGCGATGAGCACGCCGATGAGCTCGCCGACGGGGGCCTGCTGCTCGGACGCTAGGTCGACCAAGACGCCACGCGCCTCGACCTGAACGTCCGGCTCGGCGCTCTCGCCGGCCGCGATCAGCGCCTCGCCGTCCTCCTTTTTTATCTCCCCGGGCTCAGTGGAGTAGCGCACGTCCACTGACGCGAGGCGTCCGTCCTCCGAGACCTGGCCGCCCGCCTCGAACGGGCTCGCCACCAGCTCGACGCCCTCGAGTTCGCGGACCTCCGCAAGCGCGTCCTCGATCGCCGACTTGGGCCCGGGATCGGAGACCTTGCCCCCGTCGACCGTGAAGACGAGAGTCGAGTCCACCCCTCCGAAGGCCGGCGAGTGCGCCTGAAACAGATCTATCGCCTGCTGCGACTCGGCCCCCGGGAGGGAGTAGTCATCGGTAGCCTCACCGCCGGCGCCGGCCGCCAGGACCAGCAGCACCAAGACGCCGACCGCGGCAGCAAGGCTGCGCTTCCAGTGCGAGGACAGGGTGCGCGCCATGCGCGCGAGAAGCTGGGACATGGTGTGCCTTTCGAGCGCGTATCAACCGAGCACTTAGGAGCGATCCCCACCGGCCCGGTGGGGAACACCCAGGGAGATGCGGCCTTGACGAGATGGTCGGACCCTCCCAGCCGCCGGACCCGACACTACTCAGTCCGAGCGCCGAGCCGCTAGCGCGTCGGCTGCAAATCGCAGGACGTAGCCGACGGCTAATCCCGCGAGCCCGAGCCAGCCCCGCGGCGGTTTGTCCCCGCCACGCAGCGTCGATGGCGTGGCGAGTCGGCACCAAGGGCGTACATCAGGGCCGCCGATTCTGGTGTTGCGAGATCTTCACGAATGCTCCGAAGAGTGGGGAGGGAACGGGTGTGGGGCTTCGCCCACCGGGCGTTCCGGGGCGCGCCTACGAGGCGGGCGGCGACGGCGCCACCTGGAGCCGCGACGGCGTTCCGCAGCTGGGGCGAAGCAACAGCGCTTGTCCCGCGCCACGACGACATTTGCGCCTATGGCGGCGCGCTCTCGCCGCCGCGGACGCGGGCGAGCGCGGCGAGGAGCGCGATGCAGGCTACGACCGCCGCCGCTCCGGCAGCCGTGATCGCCGGCGATCGCGCCACGTCGGCTTGGGCGGCGACGACCACGAGGGCGCTTGGCGGGATCGCGGCTGCACTGACGGCGAGGATGGCGAAAAGCCGCGGCGTGAAGACGCCCGCCTGAACCCGGAGCCGCACACGCTCGTCGAGCGACCAGTACGCGAACTCGGCGATAAGCAGCAGAGCGCTGGCATAGATGGGGGTGGCGATGGCCCGCTCGCCATCGGGGATCGCGTGGATCGCTCCCAAAAGGACCAGCGCGAACGGGATCGGCGCGGAGTGCGCGGCGGCGAGGGCGAGCGACAACAGTAGGGTCGCGGCCGCAGCGCCGGCCAACACCACCGCCGCGTTCTCGGTGTCGAGCGCCGACGTGACGCCGAGCGCGGCGGCGAGCGCCAGTGCGCCAGCGGCGGTCGCTATGGCCGCGGAGCGGGTCGTGCGCGACGCCGAAATGTCATCACCTCCTCGATCGCGAGCTCGACGTTGGTGTGGGGGAACTCCCAGCGCGCGACGGGAACGCCGAGTGTCTCGAAGCGTGCTCGCAGGGTCTCGCGCTGAAGGCGCCAGAGGCGGAGAGGCAGCCGCTGGGCGGCCTCGTCGGCCGGCGTGTGTGCCAGCGGTGAGATCTCGATCACGGCGAGGTCGTAGCCGCGTGCGCGAAGGCCTAGTAAGGCGCCCATTCCGCGCGCATCAAGCAGCGGGGTCAGCGCGACCACGAGCGCCCTGGCCGGGAGCAGGCGGCGCGGGAGGTGCGTGACGTCCTTCCATGCATAACTGAGTCGGACGTCGCTGGCGATGAGCGCATCGACGATGCGATAGAGCTGCCTGGTGCCGGCGCTTCCTGTCAGCCAATCCAGCGTGCCACCGAAGCTCACAAGTGCGACGCGATCGCGCCGCGCGAGGTAGGACGAGGCGAGTGCAGCGGCGGCGTGCACCGCGGCGTCGAGCGTGCCCTCCTCGGCGTGCTCGGCCTCGGCGAACGTGTCGAGGAACAGGACGACCTCGGTGCTTTGCTCCGGATGCTGCACGTTTACGTACGGGACGCGTCGCCGTGATGTCGCGCGCCAGTTGATCCGCCGTACACGGTCGCCGGGCGCGAGCGGCCGAAGATCGGCGAACTCGATGCCCTCGCCCCGCTCGCGGGAGACCTGGCTGCCCAGGACCGGCCGGGTCTGGAGCGGAGCAATGAGCCTGCGCAGCCGGCCGACACTGGGGTAGGCGCGCAGCTCGCTCGACCCCCCGAGCGGACGCTCGAGAGCGGACGCACCGAGCCGATCGCGGGCGCGGACCACGGCGGGCCCCGCGCCGTGCACGCCCCAGCGCCCCACGGCCAGCTCGAAGCGGACCTCACGCCGCTCGCCGCGGGGGAGCCAGAACGCGATCGGAACGGGGTCAGTGTGCATCCGCGCCGTCGTCGGCAGATGCAGCTCCACGCGCGCCGCGCAACCGGTGGCCCGGACCGTCACGGTCGCCCCTACCTGCTCTCCCTCGAGTGCGCGCTCGCGCTCGAGTCGCAGCACGCCGTCGATGGAAAGTGGCGCCGCTCCGACCAGCCCGACGGCAACGAGCAACACGAACGGCGTCGCGAGAGCGGCGAGCTCGGGACGGCCGGCGGCGAGCGCTGCTACGAGCGCTACCGCGGCGAGCGCCGCATAAGTCTGCAGCCGCGGCGAAGCCGCGAGCGTCATCGCGTCTCGTCAGGGACGCGAACGGGCGGGACGGGGCAGCTGTCGACACAGTCGCGCACCACGTCCTCGGCGTTGACGCGCTGGATCCACAGCTCGGGGCGCAGCGTGATTCGGTGCGCGAGCGCAGGCACGGCGATCCGCTTTACGTCGTCGGGGGTGACGAAGTCGCGTCCGTCCAGCCCGGCCTTCGCCCGCGCCAGCTTGAGCACGGCCAGGGTGCCGCGGGGACTCGCGCCGACCTGGACCTGGGCGCTCTCGCGCGTGGCGGTCACGAGGTCAACCGCGTAATCGAGGATACCGGCGTCCGCGTGCACCCGCTCGACCGCGCGCTGCATTGCCAGCAGCTCCTCGCGGTCGACGACAGTGTCGAGCTCAACCTCGTCCTGGCCGCGCTCCAGCCGCCGCGCGAGCAACTCGAGCTCCGCCGCACGGTCGGGGTACCCGACGCGAATTCGCAGCAGGAAGCGGTCCAGCTGCGCCTCAGGAAGCGGATAGGTTCCCTCATACTCGATCGGGTTCTGCGTGGCGAGCACCAGGAACGGGCGCTCGAGCGAGCGGGTGCCGTCCTCGCTGGTGACCTGGCGCTCCTGCATCGCCTCCAGCAGCGCCGCCTGGGTCTTCGGCGGCGCGCGGTTGATCTCATCGCCGAGCAGGACGTGCGTGAAGATCGGGCCGGGCTGGAAGCGCAGCTCC
Source organism: uncultured Thermoleophilaceae bacterium (assembly GCA_963826165.1). Lineage (GTDB taxonomy): Bacteria > Actinomycetota > Thermoleophilia > Solirubrobacterales > Thermoleophilaceae > JACVRW01. The sequence continues at coordinate 7,802 of CAWGWC010000014.1, forward strand.
CCCGTCCGCTGATCGTAGATCGCCGAGCCCGTCACGTCGGACGGCATCAGGTCCGGCGTGAACTGCACACGGGCAAAGCGAAGACCGGTGACCGCCGCGAAGGACCGCGCCATCAACGTCTTGGCAAGACCCGGATTGTCCTCGATCAGCACATGCCCATCGGCCAGCAGGCCGAGCAACACGAGCTCGAGCACATCGCGTTTGCCGACAATCGCACGCTCCACCTCGTCGAGGATGCGGCCGCCCCGCTCGTCCAGCTCGGCGTGATCCCCTGTGCGCGCGCTCACAGCGCCTCCAGCGCGTCCAGGATCTCCTCGAGGTCGCGCGGCGCGACACCCGGGCTGTCACGGCCCGGCGGAAGCGGGCGGTCGGGACGCAAGAGCTCCCACGCCTTGGGCCCCAGCAGCCGCCGTGCGTCGGCGGCGTCAAGATCCAGGCGCAGCCCCCGCCGCGCCAGGCGCGTCTCGGCGATCTCCACCAGCACCGGTCGCAGGCGCGTGTACGCGTCCAGACCGTTCGCCCCCGACCACTCGACAATGCGCTCGAGCCGCACCAGCTGAGCCGGCCACACCTGCGTCCTCACCGGTGGCCGCAACCCTGGCTCGAACACCGGGTGTCCCGCGGGCAGGCGAAGGGCGAGCGCGACGAGGCAGGCCACCGCTCCAATGCCGCCCACAACTGTCAGGGCCACCTCGGCGACCAGCCGCACAGCAGCCTAGACTTCCCTCGCCCGAGTGTCCAAAGCTCCAAGACGATAACTCCTACCGGGTCGTCGGTGGTAGGGCTCTCCCGGCGCAGGCCAGGTTATGCTCGCGGGGCGATGCAGGCCGTGCGCATTCGCACCGGTGCCGTCGCGCTCGCGCTGACGCTGCTGGTCTGCGTGGTCGCCATCGCTGGCCGCGAGCCGCCGCGGGGCACGCCCGGCGAACCGACCGAGACGCGTCCACAGCCCGCCGACGTCGTGGTGACCCCGCCGGCGGAGTTCCCGGTTCCGGGCGCCCTGCCTCCGGAGGTGTTCGTCATCGAACCCGAGGAGGAGCCGGGACCGCCGTTGTGGCTGCTGTGGACGGTCGCGGCGAGCGCCCTGGCTGGGGTCCTCGCAGCGCTGGTGATGCTCGTCCGCAATCTGCGGTGGCGCGGAGGCCGGCGCCGTCGGCGGCGCGGTGGTCGGCGAACAGCGTCGGAGACGACCGTGGTTCAGGCGTCCAACGGGGGGACGGAGGACGACGCCGAAGCAGCGCGGCGCGCCGTCGACGCAGCGCTCGGTCCGCTGCGCCAACCCGCGGACCCCCGGGCGGCGGTGATCGAGGCGTATGCGCGCATGGAGCAGATCCTCGCCGAACGAGAGCTCCGCCGGCGATCGCCTGAGGCACCACGCGAGTACCTCCGGCGTGTGCTACGCGAGCAGGGCATGCCGGAGCGATCATTGACGACGCTGACGGGCTTGTTCGAGGAGGCGCGCTTCAGTCTGCACCCAATCCCCCAGTCCGCGCCCGGCCGGGCGCTCAGCGAGCTCGAAAACGCCCGCGTTGCCATGACCGGAAGGGACAAGCACAACTGACGGACCCGCACTCCGCCGTATGCCCAGGCCTAGAGCTGCCGTGTCTCCCGAGGGGGCCATCGCGGCCTTGCCGCCGGCAGTACCGCTTTCCGGGCGATTCGAGCCTGTTGCTCCCTGATCCGAGACGCCTGCCATGGACGACGAGCAGGCGTCGCTCGTGATGCCGCCCCCGCTTCCGCTCTTCTTCCGACGCAGGCGTCTTCGCAGCGCCTGCGGCGACGCCCGCTCTTTGCGCGAATGGGAAGTGCTCAGGGAAGCATTCGTGACGCAATCACCGCGCAACCCCGCTTAGCGCGGACCTGAACAGATACCGCCTGCCCGCCCGCCTCGCACACCGCGTAGGCGGGCGCCGTCTGCGGGCCATGCACGCCAAGATCGCCGAGAGCATCAGAACGACGGCCGGGCTACTCCGACAGCCCCACGGCTTCGAGGGCTTCGGCGCGAGTCTTAAAAACCCGAACCCGCACTGCTCGCCCATCTCGAACTGCCCACACGACCGGCAGATCGCGGTCGAGCATGATGTTGCTGTTCGGCATGCGGGCCCGCTCGTGGAGGATCACAACGACGTTGTCTCCTCGGTCGATCAGCTCCTTGGTCGAGGTCTCGTAGTCGGTCCACCCGGACAGGTAGTTGGCCATGTGGCCGACGAAGGCGTCGCGGCCGCGGCCACGGTCGGGGAAGTCGGGCAAGGGATAGGCAGAGAGGTCCCATGCGATGTCGGGGTCGAGCGTCTCGATCCACTCGCCCGTCCGTCCAGTGCGCCAGAACTCGAAGCTAGCTCTGATCACCTCGACGTTCTCCTGCGACATCGCCCGCCCAGTATCGCGCTTGGTCTGCCCGCCGAGCAGCTACTCGCGCCGTCCGGCTACTACCCGGCCGGGCCGGTGTCGCCGAGGCCGTTGGCCCTCAGCACGCCGTCCAGCTCGCCGATCAGCCGCTCGTCTGCCGGCATGTCGATCGCGTCCGGCTCGACCGTGTGGTGGTAGTGGGGAAAGTTGCGCTGCCCCCAGCCCCGGAGCTCACTGTTGAGGCGATGAAAGCTGCCCTCCACCGTCAACACCAGTCCCGGCTCGTAGCGCCGCGGCTTCTCGAAGTCCTCTCGGTCGACCGGCCGCAGCACCCACCCGTCAACCGAGCCCGCCCGCCGGAAGGCCGACTGCTTCGCCATCGGCGTCTCGACGGCACCGGGGTCGCCGGCTGCGTGCATGGCCTCGAGGAAGGCGGCGGTGGCGTCCGCGCAGCGCTCGGCCGGCGGGCGCGCCTCACCTTCCCACTCTGCCCTGGTGGGCAACCGCTCGACGGCCGCGAGATTGCGTCCGCACGCCTCGCAGAACGTCCCTGCCCCGGGTGGATTGCCGCAGAACGGGCAAACGCGCGTGTCTGCGCTCATGGCGAGGATCCTTGCACCACTTGGACCCGCTGTAGCATGGCCCCGCGTGCCCAGCCGAGACGAACCTCACTCGCGTCTCGCAGGCCGGACGGCCCTCGTCGTGTGCGCGGGACTTTCAATCGCCCTGTGCAGTGTCGTCCTCACGGCTCCCGACTCGGCTTCCGCGCAGCAGGTCTCGAAGCCTCCACAACGCCAGGTGTTTCTGCTCGGCCTCCGCCAGCGCGGTAAACCGGCCCAGTTCGCGAGACGGGTCTCGAACCCCGCCTCCGACAGCTATCGCCGGTTTCTCTCGTTGCGCGAGTATCGAAACCGCTTCTCGGCCGGCAGGGCCGACCGCCGAGCGGTCCGGCGCTACCTGGCGGGCAGAGCAGGCGTCAAGAAGGTGGAGCTCAGCTCGGACCGGTCGGTGCTACTGGCGGTTCTGACCCCGCGAGCCGGGCGGCGGCTGTTCTGCGCGTCGGGTGCGGCACCCCCGACTCGCCTGTGCACCCCACGTGCGCTGCGCAGGACCGTGAGTCAGGTCTCGGGCGGCGAGGTCTACCAACTCGGCAGCGGGACGAGTCGAAGGGCGAGAACCGCTGTCGCTCAGGGCTGCGAGGGCGCCCTCAAGACCCGTGCGTTCACCCCGAACCAGCTGTCCACCGCCTACGGGGTCGACGCGCTGCGCGCCCGCGGCCTCGATGGCTCGGGCGTTCGCGTCGCGACTCTGAGCTCGCAGGAGGTCGACGCTTCCGGCTTCCGGACCTGGGCGCAGTGCTTCGGTCTGCGGGCTCCCGCGGTGCGTCAGGTGGCGATGCCGAGCGCGACGAAGGACACCGGCACGGCCCCGGAGGAGACGGTGCTCGACGTCGAGGCGCTGGCGTCGCTGGCCCCCGGCCTCCAACGAATCACGCCGATCTACGTTCCCCTCGATCAGAGCTTCCCGCACTCGTTCGCGCTGTTCATGTTCGGCGCGCTCGATCCGGCCCGGCAGGGTGGGAGGCTGCCGCACGTACTGTCGATCAGCGACGGCGTCTGCGAGAGCCGTTTCAGTCGCGATCAGTTGCGGCTCGGTGACCGGCTGCTCGCTCAGGCGGCCGCCCTCGGCATCACGGTCCTCGCCGCTTCGGGTGACCTGGGCTTCCGGGGCTGCTTCATCAACAAGCCGGGGGTGCTGTTCCCGGCCAGCTCGCCGTTCACCACCAGCGTGGGCGGCACCGACCTGACCCTGACCGGCGGCAACCAGATCGCCTCGCAGGTCGTCTGGTCCACGTTCGCCACCCAGCCCCAACAGGGGGTCGGCACCGGTGGGGGGCCCAGCAAGGTATGGCATCGCCCGGGCTACCAACTGGCCCCCGGAATCGGGCCCCCGCTGCAGAGGGGACAACCCACCCGCCTCAGCCCCGACATCGCCTCAATGGCCTCGTTCACCCCCGGCGTCGCGACCTTCGACAAGGACGGCGGCGGTTGGGGGATCGGCGGTGGCACCAGCGCCGCCACACCACTCACGGCCGCGATCGTGTCGCTGGTCCTCGAGCAGGAGCGGGCGGCCGGCCGCCCGCTTCTGGGTTCGCTGCCGCCGCTCCTATACGAGCTCGCGCGCGGCCCCGGCTACAGCTCGATCTTCTTCGACATCACCAGCGGAACGAGCTCGAAGAGGCCCAGCTCGCCCGTGGGGAAGACTCCGGCCGGCGGCGCCGCGCAGCCGGGCTACGACCTGGCCACCGGGCTCGGCTCGCTGAAGGCAGCCGCCTTCGCCGACGCCGTGGCGGCCCGCTAGCCACCCCGCTCCCGCACCACCACCGGCAGACCGCCACGAGGCGACAGCGTCGGCATCTGGCGGATCGAGAGCGGGCGCATCGGCTCCACCAGCTCGAGCGTGAAGCGGCGCAGCACCATCGTCGCGATCGCCTTGACCTCCAGGAGGCCGAAGCGCATTCCGATACATGTCCGCGAGCCGCCGCCGAACGGCACGTAGGCCCCCTTGGGGAGCTTCTCCCGCTCGCCGGGGGCGAAGCGCTCGGGGCGGAACCGCCATGGCTGGGGGAACACCTCGGAGAGGTGATGGCTCGCCCACGAGCAGTAGTTCACGAGCACGTCGCCGGGCACGTGCACACCGCCGAGCTCGAACGGCTCGATCGAGCGGCGCGGGCCGATCCACGCGGGCGGGTACATCCGCAGGGTCTCGTCGACGGCCATGTCGAGCCGGGGCTGGGAGCCGCTGTCCAGCTCGGCCTGGAGCGGGGCGAGCTCGTCGGGGTTCCGGGCCAGCTCGTAGAACAGGAAGGTGACGGTCGACGTGGTGGTGTCGTGCCCGGCGAAGAGGAGGGTCATCACCTGGTCGCGCAGCTCCTGGACGGAGAGCCTCGAGCCGTCCTCGTCCTCCGCGTCGAGCAGCAGGCTGAGGATGTCGGGCCCGCGCTCGCCGGAGGCGCGGCGGCGCTCGATCTGCTCGAAGATCACCCGGTCGAGCACCGCCCGATCCCGCAGCATGTGCCTCCACGGGCTCCCGGGGCCGCGCAGCATCTGGGCGGTGTAGTCGCGCCCCCAGTAGCCGAGCACCCGCTCGAAGACCTCGGCCAGGTCGGCGTCCTCGGCGCTGCGGTCGGGGTCGAAGCCGAACAGCGCCCGTAGCGCGATGCGCAGCGCGAGGTGGCGCGTCCAGCCGTACAGGTCGATCCGCGCACCCGGGCGCCAGCCGGCCAGCGCGCGCTCGCACTCCTCCACCATCGTGTCCCTGGCCGCCGCCACCTGCTCGCGGTGGAAGGCCGGCAGCATGATCCGGCGCGCGCGGCGGTGGTAGTCACCGTCGGTGGTGAGCAGGCCGTCGCCGAGCAGCGGGATCAGGTCGCCCATGCCGCCGTCGCGCCAGCGGAAGTTGGAGGCCCCCGAGACGGTCATGTAGTGGTTGGCCTCGGGACCGAGCGCGAACACCACCGGCGCGTAGATCAGCCGGATCGAGAACACCGGCCCGTACTCGTCGTACAGCCGCAGCAGCAGGGGGAGCGGCTCCCGCTCGAACTCCCTGGTGCGGCGCATGCTGAAGGAGAGCTCGCCCGCCGGAAACCGGCCGCGGGCCGCGCGCTGCGAGCGCAGGTCCGAGCGGACCTTGCTGATGACTCCGGTGGGAGCGGCTGGAGGCGAGGCGACGGCCATACGGCGGCGATCGTATAGGTGACCCGGCCGCCCCCTACGCTTCCGGCATGGACGTGACGAGCGTCTTCGCCGCCTTCGGCCTGTCGGCCGCCGCCGGCCTGAATGCGTGGCTCCCGCTGTTCGCCGGAGCCCTGCTCAACCGGCTCGACGTTGTCGAGCTGGCCCAGCCCTTCGACGACCTCACGGGGACCGGGACGATCGTCGTTCTCGGAGTGCTCACCGTCGCCGACTTCGTGGGCGACAAGGTGCCGGCGGTTGATCACGTGCTCCACGCCGTGGGGACGGTGGTCGCGCCGATCTCCGGAGCCGTCCTGTTCACCGGGCAGACGGGGGTGGACACCGACCTGCCCACGCTGGCCGCGGTGGCGCTGGGAGCGGGCACGGCCGAGACCGTCCACGCGGGACGCGCGGCCGTTCGCCCGCTGTCCACGGCGGGCACGGGCGGGATGGGCAACCCGATCCTGTCGCTCCTCGAGGACATCGGCTCCGGGCTGCTCGTGCTGATGGCCTTCGCCGTGCCCGTGCTCGCCTTCCTGGCGGTGCTGGCCCTGCTGCTGGTCCTGTTCGCGGGCTGGCGGCGCCTGCGGCGACGACCGCCGGCGGCTCAGCGCCCGATCTAGGCGCTCGCCTGCAACAGCGCGCGCGACACCTGGGCCGGATCGTCCCAGGTCGGAATGTGGCCGCAGTCGCGCAGGACGAGCGAGCGCCAGTGCTCGGGCTTCTCGTCCGGGCGGCGCACCAGCCGGTCGAGCTCGCCCCAGGCGAGTGTCACGGGCACGTCGATCTGCTCGACTCCGTGGAACACCTCGGCCCGCATCGCCGCGTTGGCCGCGTCGAAGCCCGGCGAGGTCACGTAGGAGCGCACCAGCCGGGCCGCGGCCTCCGGGGGCACGCGCTCGGGATGGCCCACCGAGCTGGCCAGCAGCGCCCGGCGACCCGCCGTGCTGCGGACCATGGCGGGAATCACCGGCAGCAGCGCCCGGCCGAACCGGCGTACGTCGGGTCCTCCGCGCGGCCCCAGCGGGCTGCGCCAGAAGCCGGCCGAGCACAGGCCGGTGGCCGACAGCGCGCGCCCCTGCTTGGCCAGCTCGAGCGCCACCCAGCCACCCAGCGAGTTGCCGGCCACGTGCACACGGTCCAGTCCGAGGGCATCCAGGAAGCGCGCGACGGAGGCCGCCAGTGCCTCCGGAGTGGGCTGGGCGCCGCTGTTGAGAGGGGGCGAGCCGCCGAAGCCCGGCATGTCCACGGCGATGACGTCGCGCTCCGCGGCCAGCCGGTCCAGCACCGGTTCCCACACCACGAGCTCGGCCCCGAGCGGATGGATGAGAATGAGCGGTTCTCCCCTTCCCCTGCGTACGTGATGAAGGAGTCCCTCAGACACCATGGACCTCACCGGAAAAACAGCACTCGTGACCGGCTCGAACCGCGGCATCGGCCGCGCGATCGCCGAGGAGCTCGCGAGCCGAAAGCTCGACCTGTTGCTGTGCGGCATGCGGGACCCGGACAAGTTCGAGCCCCTCGTCCCCGGCCCCGGCGGTGCCAAGGAGGTTCGCCCGGTGGCTCTCGACCTGTCCAGCAAGGAGGCGATCGCCGAGGGGGCGGCCGAGGTGCCCGCCGTGGACCTGCTCGTGAACAACGCCGGCCTGCTCACCGGCGGGTTGCTCGAGGAGCAGGAGGTCGACGACATCTACGCGATGTTCCAGGTCAACCTCGTGGCCGTGGTGCACCTCACCCGGTTGCTGCTGCCGGGGATGATCAAGCGCGGCCGCGGCAAGATCGTGAACAACGCGAGCATCAGCGGCTACGCGTGGTTCCCGGCCGCGTCCACCTACGCCGCCGGCAAGACCGGGGTGGTGGCGTTCAGCGAATCGCTGCGGCGCGAGCTCAAGGGCACCGGGGTCGGCGTGCTCCATCTCGTGACACCCGGGATAAAGACGGACATGCTCGACGCGACCAAGAAGGCCTACGGCGGCCACATGGACACGAGCGGCTGGACCGAGCAGGAGCCCGAAGAGTGGGCGCGCAAGGTCGTGAAGGCGATCGAGGACGACGATCACGTGCTGGGGCCCGGCGGGACGCTCGCGCTGGCCAAGTTGGCCTCGCGCGGGCCCGGGGTGCTGCTCGACGTGCTCTCGGGCCGCATCTTCAGCCGCGACCCACGGTAGCCCGGCTTGGCCAGCAGGAGCTGGACGTCGCCGATGCGCCGTTCGCGAAAGCCGCCTTCGGAGTAGGCCAGGTAGAGGTCCCAGAGCCGCCGGAAGCGCTGGTCGTAGCCGAGTTCCTCCGCGCGCTCGGCGGCACGCGCGAAGTTCTCACGCCAGCGGGCCAGCGTGGGCGGGTAGCTCGCGGTGATGTCCTCCAAGTCGACCATGCGCATGTCGGTGGCGCGGGCCGTGCAGCGCGAGATCACCTCGAGTGAGGGCAGGCAGCCCGAGGGGAAGATCAGCTGCCTGATGAACGAGCGTGAGGCCTTCTCGACCTCGTAGGCGCGGTCGTCGACGGTGATCGTCTGGAGCAGCATCAGACCGTCGGGCTCGAGCAGGTCCGAGCACCGGCCAAAGAAGCGCTCGAAGTACTGCCAGCCGACGGCTTCGATCATCTCCACCGAGACGAGCTTGTCGTAGCGCCCGCGCAGTTCGCGGTAGTCGCACTCGAGCACCTCGATGCGTCCCTCCAGGCCTGCCGTGCGGATGCGCTTCATGGCCAGGGCACGCTGTTCGGCCGAGATGGTGGTGGTTGTGACCCGGCAGCCGTACTGACCCGCCGCGTGCATCGCCAGCGAGCCCCAACCGGTACCGATCTCGAGCAGGTGATCGTCGGAGGTGAGCTCGAGCTTCCGGCAGATGTCGTCGATCTTCTGGAGCTGCGCCTCCTCGAGCGTGGCCGACCCCTCGTCCCAGCGGGCGCAGGAGTAGCTCATCGTCTCGTCGAGGAACAGCTCGAACATGTCGTTGCCCAGGTCGTAGTGGGCGGAGATGTGGCGGCGCGCCGCAGAGCGGGTGTTGCGGGGCACGCGCGACAGCAGGGCGGTCAGCGGAGCGAAGGGCGCGCGCAGGCGGTCGACCCGCGGCATGTCGCGTGCGCCGATGCGGACCAGCGTGACCAGGTCGTCGCAGTCCCAGGCGCCGTCGGCGTAGGTCTCGGCCAGGCCGAGGCTGCCGCGGGTGAACCCCCTCCAGAAGGAGGCGTCGTGCACCACGATCGTGGCCTGCAGCGGAGCGCGCTCCGGGCCGAACACGTGGCGGCGGCCGCCGGCGGACTCGTCGACGATCTCCAGGCGTCCGCCACCGGTGCGGCGCAGGACCGCAGACATTGCGGCGCGGGCGATCATCGCGCGGGATGGGGGTGGTAGGGCGCGCCCTTGAGCTTGAGCCGAACCGCCTGGCCGTAGATGCCCGCGAGCATGCGCAGCGTCATGAACGGGTAGCGCAGCAGCGGGAGGGCCGAGAGCTCACGCCTCTGGAGTGCGAGCGTGGCGTCGAAGTCGACCCGGCCCTCGCGACGGCTCTCCATGTGCACCCGCAGCTGTTCGGCCGGGGTGGTCAGCCGCACGTGGTACTCGGAGCCCATGCCGAGGAAGGGCGACACATGGAACTCCTTGTCGATCTGAGAGTCCAGCCCGTCGAGCTCGTAGGCGTGCTTCTCGCCCCACGGGGTGTTGGTCACCTCGGCCACCACCTTCTCGACCTGCTCGCCGGAGCGGTCGAAGCAGTAGTAGAGGCTGACCGGGTTGAACAGGTGCCCGAAGGTCCGCACGTGGGTGAGCAGGCGGACCGGACCGTCGTGGTCGAGGTCGAGGTAGTCGCGCCGGCGAAACCAGGCGGGCGCCGGGCGCCGGGCCGACCACAGCGGCACCCGGTCGAGCAGCTCCGGCAGCTCGTCCAGGTCGAGGTAGGCCATGAACAGGCGGTAGCGAAATTCGTGCTCCACCGGCTCCATGCGCCGGTGGCGGACCCAGCCCTCGTACAAAGCGGACTCGCTCACGAGAGGGCCTTGCCGAAGCGGCTGCACACCTTCAGGCCGGAGACCACTCCGTCCTCGTGAAAGCCGTAGCCCCAGTAGGCGCCGCAGTAGTGGGTGCGGCGCACGCCGCTCACCTCCTGCCAGCGACGCTGGGCCGCCAGCCCGGCGGGTGTGTAGACCGGGTGGTCGTAGCGCAGCGTCCGGATCACCGAGTCCGGATCGATGGCCTCCGTGCGGTTGAGCGTGACGCAGAACTCGCGGTCGGCGCGCAGGGACTGCAGGCGGTTCATGTGGTAGGTGACGGTGGTCCGGTCCGCCGGCTTGTCCTGGAGATGGAAGTTCCAGCTGGCCCAGGCGCGGCGGCGCCGCGGCAGCAGGCTCTCGTCGGTGTGCAGCACGGTGTCGTTGGGCTGGTAGGGAATGGCCCCGAGCACCTCGGCTTCGGCGGCGCTCGGGTCGGCCAGCATGCGCAGCGCCTGGTCGGAGTGCACTGCCAGCACCACCTGGTCGAAGCGCTGGGGCTCGCCTCCGGCCGGCGTGACCTCCACGTGGTCGTCGAAGCGCTCGACGCGCCGCACGGGGGTCGAGAGCAGGAGCCGCTCGCCGAGCGGGCGGACGATCGCCTCCACGTATCGGGCCGAGCCTCCCTCGACCGTGAGCCAGGCCGGCCGGTCGGCGAAGCCGAACATGCCGTGGTTGGCGAAGAAGTCGGCCAGCATGCTCGCCGGGAACTCCCACATCCGGCGCGGATCGGCCGACCACACCGCCGAGGCCTGGGGCACGATCAGGCCCTTGATGAACTGGGGCGAGTAGCCACCCTCGTCGAGGAACTCACCCAGTGACGGCCCCGACCCGTTGAGGCCCACCAGCGAGCGTGCGCTCCGGTTGAAGCGCAGCAGGTCGAGGATCATCCGGTGAAAGGACGGGCGCGCGAGGTTGGAGCGCTGCGCGAACAGGCCGTTGGCCGAGGATCCGTTGTACTCGAAGTCATTCCCGTCGCTGACCGAGAAGCTCATGTTGGAGGGCTGGGTGGCCACGCCCATCCCGGCGAGCAGCCGCTCGAACTTGGGGTAGGTCCGGTCGTTGAGGACGATGAAGCCGGTGTCCACCCAGTGGGTCTCGTGCGCGGTGTCCACACGCACGGTGTTGGTATGGCCACCCGCGTAGTCGTTGGCTTCGAACACGGTCACGTCGTGCTCGTCGTGGAGCAGGTGGGCACACACGAGACCGGAGATCCCGGCCCCGACGATCGCGATCTTCATTCGTCCACCAGCGCGGTGAGGGTCGCGCCCAGCACGGCCGTGCCGCCGGCCAGGGCCACGGTGCCCTTGCGGGCCCGGTCGGGCACGCTGTCACCGGCCGCCAGGGTGGCCGCGATGTCCAGCAGGTCGGACGCCACGGTGAGCGCGAGCCATGGGCGGGCAGCGGAACCTCGTGCGGTGGCGAGCACGGCACCGGCCGCCAGCGCCATGTCGCGTCCTCCCAGACCGCGCAGCGCGATGTGCGTGGCAGGGTGCTCGGCGGGCTTGCCGAGCCAGCTCATGCCCACGCGCTCGGGCGCCGCCAGGAGGGCGGCGCCGAAGGCGATTCGCCCGGCGGCGAAGGCGTAGATGAGATTGCGCTGAAGCGCCATGCCCCTTTCCTTACGTTACGGACACCCCTACCCGATCAGTTGGGTAGAGTCGCCGCGACCGAGACCCAGGAGGCTCCGTTGGACTCAACCCGGCTGAAGTCGATCCCCCTGTTCAATGACGTCCCGGAGGAAGAGCTCACCCGGCTCGCCACGTTCGCGCAGGACGTCACGGTCGAGGCGGGCCGAGAACTGGTCCGCGAGGGCGACTTCTCCTACGAGTTCATGGCCATCGAAGAGGGTGAGGCCGAGGTCACCCGAAACGGGGAGCATGTGGCCGACCTCGGGCCCGGGGACTTCTTCGGGGAGATGGGGCTGCTGGAGAAGACGCTGCGCAACGCCACCGTCACCGCCAAGACCTCCATGCGCGTGGTCACGCTCACCGGCTGGGACCTCAAGCGGCTGGAGCGAAAGTCTCCGCAGGCGATCGAGCGGGTGCGGGCCACGCTCGAGGAGCGCCGGCCACCGGCCGAATAGCGTGGCCGGCCGCATCGTCCTGTTCGGCGCCACGGGCTACACCGGGCGCCTGGCCGCCGAGGCCATGTCGGAGCGCGGGCTCGAGCCGGTGCTCGCGGCCCGCAGCCGCTCCAAGCTCGACGCGCTGGCCGGGGAGCTCGGAGGGCTCGAGACCGCCGTGGCCGACGTCTCCGATCCACCGAGCGTGACCGCGCTGGTCGAGAAGGGCGACGTGCTGGTCAGCACCGTCGGGCCCTTCGTGCGCTGGGGCGCCACGGCCGCGGCCGCCGCCTCCACGTCCGGTGCCCACTACCTCGACTGCACCGGTGAGCCGCCGTTCATCCGCGACGTCTTCGACCGCTACGACGCGCCGGCGGAGGAGACGGGCAGTGCGATGTTCACGGCCTTCGGATACGACTGGGTTCCCGGCAATCTCGCCGGCGGGCTGGCCCTCGACCGCGCGGGCGAGGCGGCGGTCAGGCTGGACGTGGGCTACTTCCTCACCGGGAGCGCGGACACGAGCTCGATGAGCGGCGGCACGAAGGCGTCGCTGGTGGGCGTGATCGCGGCCCCGTCGTTTCACTTCCTCGACGGTCGCGTGCAGCCCGAGCGGGGCGCACAGAGCATGCGTACCTTTCCGGTGGGCGCGCGTCAGCTGCCCGCGGTGTCGGTGGGCAGCTCCGAGCACTATGCCCTGCCGCGCTTCGCCCCCAGCCTGAAGGAGGTCAACGCCTACCTCGGCTGGTTCGGCCCCGCATCGAGGGCGATGCAGCTGGCATCGGGCGGGATGAGCCTCGCGATGAAGGTGCCCGGCGTGGAGGATCTCTGGAACGCGGCCGGCGAGAAGCTGGTGAAGGGCTCCACGGGCGGTCCCGACGAGAGCACTCGGGCCAAGTCCGGATCCCACATCGTGGCCATCGCCTACGACGAGTCCGCCAATCCGCTGAGCGAGGTGCACCTCACGGGCGTGGACGGCTACACCTTCACCGGCCGCATACTGGCGTGGGGCGCGGAGCAGGCGGCGGCGGGCGCCGTGAAGGGCACGGGCGCACTCGGCCCTGTGGACGGCTTCGGGCTCGCCGAGCTCACCGACGGCGTGGCCCAGGCGGGCATAGCCGAGGAGGGTTCGACGGCCTGACTGCGCCACGCCGGCGGCTCGCAGCTCTCGCAGCGGCGGCGGCGCTGGCCCTGATCGTGGGCGTGGTGGTGGGTGCGGCGGCGGGTGGAGGTGATGACGACGGGGGTGCCGAGACTCGGCCAGAGGTGCGGCAGAAGGAAGCCTCGCCGCGGCTCAACCTTCGCCAACAGGTCGGTCTCCTCCTGATCTCGAGCTTCGACGAGCCGGAAATGCCGGACTACATCCGGCGCCGGCTGGCGGCGGGCGAGACCGCGGGGGTGATTCTGTTCGGCCGCAACGGGGGCGACGCGCGACACTGGCGCCAGCTCACCCGCGCTCTCCAGCGCGCCGCGAAGGGCCGGGCGCTCATCATGGCCGACCAGGAGGGAGGCGACATCCGGACCGTCGCCCACGCCGGCCCGCCGGTGAGCCAGCCGTTTCAAGGGACGGCGGGAGACGTGCGCCGGGTGTCCACAGCCGCGGGACGCCAGCTGCGGGCCGCCGGCGTGAACGTGAACCTCGCCCCGGTGGCGGACGTCGCCCGGCCCGGGTCGGTCATGTCCGGGCGCGCCTACACCGGCGACGCCGAGGCGGTGGCCGCGAGCACCGCGGCGGCGGTGCGTGGACTGCGCGATGCCGGGGTCGCCGCCACGCCGAAGCACTTCCCCGGGCTGGGCGGATCGGCCGTCAACACCGACGACGCCTCGGCCGGCGTGGCCGGTGAGCTCGACCAGGATCTGATCCCCTACCGCTCGGCCATCGGGGCCGACGCGCCGCTCGTGATGGTCTCGCACGCCCTCTATCCCGCCCTGGACGGCGGCGCGATCGCCTCACAGTCCGAGGCCATCGTCACCGGTCTGCTGAGGGACGAGCTGGGCTTCGAGGGCGCGGTCGTGACCGACAGCCTGGAGGCCCAGGCCGTGCTCGATCGCTCGGACGTGGCCACCGCCGCCGAGCGCTCGGTGCGGGCCGGCGTGGACCTGATCCTCATGACCGGCTCGGCCAGCTGGAACGACGTGTTTCCTCGCCTGCTGGCCGAGGCGAGAAGCGATCCGGCCTTCCGCGAGCGGGTGCGGGAGAGCGCCGCGCGCGTGACGCGGCTGAGGAAGCTCGTGCGCTAGTCGACCACGCTGCGCTCGAGTGCCCGCTCCATCAGCTCGCGGTGCACCGAGCGCGTGCGGCCCCGCCGGCGCTCCCAGGTCTCGTCGGGGCGCAGCTCCCAGGCGAACGTGTCGTCGGCGAAGCAGCGCTTGAGCGTGTCCTCGATCTCGGCCTTGAGCGGCTCGGAGTTCACGGGGGTGAGGAGCTCCACGCGGGTGTCGAGGTTGCGCGGCATGATGTCGGCCGAGCCCATCCAGTAGCGGCGCTCGTCGCCGCGCCGGAAACCGTATACCCGGGTGTGCTCGAGGAAGCGCCCGACGACCGAGACGACGGTGATGTTGTCGGACACCCCCGGCACCCCCGCGCGCAGGCAGCAGATGCCGCGCACGTTCACATCAACCCGGACGCCGGCCTGCGAGGCGGCGTACAGGGCGCGGATGCAGCGCGGGTCGACCAGCGAGTTCATCTTGAGCACGATGCGGGCGTCGAGCCCGTTCTGGTGGGCCTCGACCGTGCGCTCCACCTCGCGCAGGAACCACTTGCGCATGTGGTCGGGGGCCACGATGGCCGCGCGGTACTCGGGCGAGCGCGCCGCGCCGGTGAGCGAGTTGAACAGCTCGGCCACGTCCTGGGCGATCTCGCGGTCGGTGGTGAAGAGACCGAAGTCCTCGTACAGACGGGCCGTCTTGGCGTGGTAGTTGCCGGTGCCGATGTGCACGTAGTGGCGCACTCCCGAGCCCTCGCGACGCACCACGAGCAGAGCCTTGGCGTGGGTCTTCAGGCCGGGCAGCCCGTGGACCACGTGAGCGCCGGCCTCCTCCAACGAGCGCGACCAGCCGATGTTGCGCCGTTCGTCGAAACGGGCCTTCAGCTCTACGAGACAGACCGCCTGCTTGCCGCTCTCGGCGGCCTCAATCAGCGCGGGAATGAGCGCGGAGTCGTCGGAGGTCCGGTACACGGTCATCTTGATGGCCAGCACGTCGGGGTCGCGCACGGCCTGCTGGATGAAGCGCTCGACGCTGCCGGCGAAGGAGTCGTAGGGGTGGTGCACGAGGATGTCCTGGCTGCGCATGGCGGCGAGCACGTCCACGCGCCCGTGCTCGGGATCGGCGAGCACGGCCTGGTTGACCGGGGTCCAGGGAGCGTCGCGCAGGTCGCGATGACCGTCGACCTCGTAGACCGCCCACAGGTCCTCCATGTCGAGCAGCCCGTCCACGTCGATCACCTGGGACTCGTGGATGGCGAGCTGCTCGACGAGGTAGTCGCGCATGTCCGGGTCCATCGAGCTCGACACCTCGAGCCGTACCACCTCGCCGAAGCGCCGGCGGCGCAGCTCGTCCTCTACCGCGCGGAGGAGATCGTCGGCCTCGTCGGAGACGGTGAAGTCCCCGTCGCGCGTGACCCGGAAGTAGTCGTGGCGCAGGATCTCCATCCCGGGGAACAGCTCCTCGAGGTGCCGGGCGATGATGTCTTCGAGCGGGACGAAGGTCTGGCCCCCGATCGGGACGAAGCGCGGCAGGACCTCCTTGGGCACCTTCACGCGGGCGAAGGTCTCGCTCTTCGACACCGGGTCGCGCAGCCACACCGCGAGCGACAGCGACAGGTTGGAGATATAGGGGAACGGCCGTCCGGGCCCCACCGCCAGCGGGGTGAGCACCGGGAAGATCTGCTCGGAGAAGACGCGGTCGACCTCCTCGAGCTCTTCGGCGCTGCACTGATCCGTGTCGATCACGCGAATTCCGTTCTCGGCAAGCGCCGGGCACAGCTGCTCGGCCCACACGCGCGACTGGCGCGCGCCGAGCTCCCGCGTGCGCTCGCCGATGTGCTCGAGGGTCTCCCCCGGGGAGAGCCCGTCCGGTCCCCGCGCGTCGATGCCGGCGTCGACCTGGTCGTGCAGGCCGGCCACGCGGACCATCACAAACTCGTCGAGATTGGACGAGTAGATCGCCGTGAACTTGACCCGCTCCAGGAGGGGCACGTCCTCGTCCTCGGCCAGCTCGAGCACGCGCTCGTTGAACTGCAGCCAGGACAGCTCCCGATTCACCAGCAACTCGGGAGCGTCGAGGTCCGGTACCTGTGTCTCTGCTGTGATCGCTTCCATGCTCAACGCCTTATAGGTGGGTATCTTGACGCTTCGTGCTCTGGCTGCTTCGCCACGGTGACGCCGCAAGGGGTTCTCCCGACGCGGAGCGACCTCTGACCGACAAGGGTCGAGCGCAGTCGTCGGCGGCCGGCCGGGCGCTGGCGGCCCTCGGAGTGGAGCTCGACGCCTGCCTGACCAGCCCCAAGCTGCGGGCGGCGGACACGGCTGCTCTTGCCTGCGCTGCCCTCGGAGTCGAGCCCCGCGAGGAGAGCGCCCTGGCCGGCGGATCGTTCGACGCCCACGCGCTCGCCGCGGGCCTGGGTGACGAGGTGCTCCTCGTGGGCCACGACCCCGACTTCTCCGAGGCGGTCCACCGGCTCACCGGCGCGCGCGTGAGCATGAAGAAGGGTGGCCTGGCCGGGATCGCCGACGACGAGCTCATCGTGCTCCTGCGCCCCGCGGAGCTGAACCGGATCGCGCGCTAGGCAAGCTGGCGTCCCTCCACCAGCTCGAGCAGCACTCCCTCGCGCAGGCCGCCACGGGCGATGCGCAGCGGTAGGCCGAGCAGGTCCGAGATCGCCTCCAGCACCAGGATCCCCGCCGGCAGCAGGCGCACGCGCTCCGTGTCGAGCTCGAAGCGCCGAGCCACCTCCGGGATCGGCGTGGAGTAGAGCACGCGGATTCCTCGCTCGAGCGTGTCGTGAGCCAGCTCGGCCCCCACCAGGCGGCGCAGCGAGGTGGCCGTGCCGCCCACGGCGACGGCGCTGTCGGCGGGCGGCGGCTCGAGGCCCTCCAGCGTGCCGGCCACGTGACGCCGGACCTTCTCCAGCTCGTCGACCGAGGGCGGGTCCGAGCGCAGATAGGCGTCGGCCAGAAAGCCTGAGCCGACGCGAAAGGATTCGCACCAGGCCATCATCCCGTCGGCCTCGCCGATGGCGATCTCGCTGGACCCGCCGCCCACGTCGATCACCGCCACGGTCCCCTCGAGCGGCTTGATCAGAGTGCGGGTTGCGCCCACGAAGGCCAGCCGGGCCTCTTCCTCGCCCGTCAGGATCTCGAGCTCCGTGCCGCCGGCCTCGTGGACGGCGCTCGCCAACTCGTCGCGGTTGGGGGCGTTGCGAATCGCCGCGGTGGCCACCGCCACCAGATGCTCGGCGCCCACCTCGGCGGCCACCGCCACCTGCGTGCGCACCACCTCCGCCGTCTCGGCGATCTTCTCGGCCGGAATCGCCCCGCCGTCGGCCAGGCTCTTGCCTATCCGCGTGAAGGCTCGCTGGGTGACCAGCTCCCGCAGGGTTCCGTCAGCGGCGTCCGCCACCAGGAGACGCGTGGTGTTGCTGCCGATGTCGATGCAGGCGCAGATCAAGCAGTGGGCGGCGCGAGCTCCGGGTGCGATGCGTCCTCGAACTCGCGGAAGAGACCGGTGACGACGAAGGCTGTCTGCTCGCCGATATCCACCGCATTGTCTCCTATCCGCTCGAGGCATCGCCCCACGAGCATCATGTGCATCGCCCACTCGCGCGTGTCCGGATCTTCGCCGATGTCGAGCGCGCGCTTGAACACCTGGCGGTTGAGCCGGTCGATCTCGTCGTCCTGGCGGACGAGGTCCTGGGCCATCGGCACGTCGCGGCGCTCGAAGGCCTGGCCGCACTGGATCACCTGCTGACGGGCCTGAGCGCCCATGCGCTGGATCAGGTCGAGCATGTCGGGATCGGAGGGCGGCTCGTGTCCGGCCAGCGGGACCAGCTTGGCCATGTTCACGCACTGGTCGCCCATGCGCTCGATGTGCTTGATCATGTGCAGCAGCGCGGCCACCAGGCGCAGGTCGCCGGCCACTGGCGCCTGCAGCGCCAGCAGCGACAGCACTCCCTGGTGGACCTCCAGGTAGCGGCCGTCGATCCGGTCGTCGTCGGCGATCACCATGCTGGCCAGCTCGATGTCCTGGTGCTGCACGGTCTCGAGCGCTCGCTCAAGCGCCGTGACCACCATGGGAAGCGCGCCGAGCGCCTGATCCTCGAGCTTCTTGAGCTCGGCCTGGAACTGCGAGCGAGTCGTGTCGGACACGACTAACCGACCTTGCCGGTGACGTAGGCCTCCGTGCGGGAGTCGGACGGGTTGGTGAAGATCTTCTCGGTGTCGTCGAACTCCACGACGCGGCCGGTGCGGTGCTCTTCGTCCGAGAGCTCGACCGTGAAGAAGGCGGTCTTGTCCGACACGCGGGCGGCCTGCTGCATGTTGTGGGTGACGATGACGATCGAGTAGTCCTTCTTGAGCTCCAGCATCAGGTCCTCGATCTTGCCCGTGGATATCGGGTCGAGGGCCGAGCAGGGCTCGTCCATGAGGATCACGTCGGGGTTGACTGCCAGGCAGCGCGCGATGCACAGGCGCTGCTGCTGGCCGCCCGACATGCCGAAGGCGTTGGTCTTCATGCGGTCCTTGACCTCGTCCCAGAGGGCGCCCTGGTTGAGCGCGCGCTCCACGATCTCGTCCATGTCGCCCTTCATGCCCAGCACGCGCGGGCCGAAGGCGATGTTGTCGTAGATCGACTTGGGGAACGGGTTGGGCTTCTGGAATACCATCCCGATCCGCTTGCGCACCTCCACGGCGTCCACCTGCGGGCCGTAGAGATCCTGTCCGTGATAGTTGACCTTGCCCTCGACCGTCGCGCCGGGGATCAGGTCGTTCATCCGGTTGAGGCAGCGGATCAGCGTGGACTTGCCGCAGCCCGACGGGCCGATCAGCGCGGTGATCTCGTTCTTGCCGATGTCGAAGGAGACGTCGCGTACAGCCGGCTTGCCGCTGTAGGCGACCATCACCTTTTCGAGCGAGAAGATCGCCTCGCGGGCCTCTCGTCTGGCGGCCGGAGCGCCGGCTACGGCAGGGGAGCCGGCCGCACCGTGGGGAGATCCGACTCCGATGGGCTGGGACAGACCGCGCTGCTCGGTCTGGGGGGGTTCCTGAGGCTCGGTCACGCGCTCGGACACTCTAGATCACCTACCACTTCTGCTCGTAACGGTTTCGTAGCCAGATGGCGATGCTGTTCATGAACAGGAGCATGATCATGAGCAGCAGGATGCCCGCCGCGGCCAGGGGGACATAGTCGTTGACGTCGTTGGAGGGCCTCGTGATCCAGTCGAAGATCTGGATCGGCATCGCGGTGAACTGGGAGTCGAGGCCCTCCGGGTTGAAGGCGATGAAGGTGGCGGCGCCGATCACGATCAGGGGGGCCGTCTCGCCAATGGCCCGGGCCAACGCGAGGATCACGCCGGTAGCGATGCCGGGAATGGATGCCGGCAGGACCTGCTTCCAGATCGTCTGCCATTGGGTGGCGCCCAGGGCCATCGAGCCCTCGCGAATCGAGGGCGGCACCGCGCGGATCGCCTCACGGGAGGCCACGATCACAACGGGCAGCACGAGCAGCCCCAGGGTCAGGCCGCCGGCGAGCACGACGGGGCCGAGCGACAGCGGGCCGCGCACCAGGAAGGCCAGCCCGAGGATCCCGTAGACGATTGAGGGAACCGCGGCCAGGTTCTGGATGTTCAGCTCGACGAAGCGGTTGTACCAGCGGGTTTCGTCGGCGTACTCCTCGAGGTAGATGGCGGTGGCCACTCCCACGGGGATGACGAACAGCGCACACACGCCCATCAGCCAGATCGTGCCCCAGAAGGCCGCCTGGATGCCGGACTGATCGGCGTTGATCGACGAGAAGCTGGTGATGAACTCCCAGGTCAGGTTCCCCGCGCCGTCAACGACGATGTCGAACAGGAGAACCCCGAGCAGCAGGATCGACACGCCCACGCACAGGAGCAGCCCGATCAGGAAGCCGCGGTCCTTGGCGCGGTTCTTGCCCGACGGCTGGGCGATGACGTCGCCGGTGCTCACTCGTACACCTGGCGGTACTTGCGTACGAAGCGGATCGAAATCAGGTTCATGATCAGCGTGATCACGAACAGCGTGGTGCCGACCGCGAAGATCGTCTTGTAGGCGATCGTACCGGTAGCGATGTCGCCCTTCGCCGTTGAGGCAATGAAGGCGGTCATCGTCTCCATGGACTTGAGGATGTCGATGCCCCATTGCGGCTGCAGGCCCGCGGCGATCACCACCACCATGGTCTCGCCGATCGCCCGCGAGAAGCCAAGCACCACGGAGGCGACGATGCCGGAGAGCGCCGCCGGGAAGACCACGCGCATCGTGGTCTGGAGCTTGGAGGCGCCCAACCCAAAGGAGCCCTCGCGCAGCGACTGGGGGACCGCGGACATCGAGTCTTCAGAGATCGAGGCCACCGTCGGAACGATCAAGAAGCCGATGATGATGCCGGCGGACAGGGCGTTGAAGATCGCAACGTCGGACCCGAGGACCGCGCGCAAGATCTCGGGAGTGAAGAAGGTCAGCGCGAAGTAGCCGAACACGATCGTGGGCACGCCGGCCAGCAGCTCGAGAATCGGCTTGATCGTCTTGCGCACGCCCGGACGCGCGTACTCGGCCAGGTAGATCGCCGCCGCGAGCCCGAGCGGCACGGCCACCACCATGGCGATCGCGCTGATGATCAGCGTGCCCGACACCAGGGGAAGCACCCCGAACGAAGCCGGCTCGAACAGTGGCGCCCAGTCGGTGCCGAAGAGATAGTCGCCCAGGCCGACCTCGCCGAAGAACGAGATCGTCTCCTCGAGCAGGGAGACGACGATCCCGGTGGTGGTGAGCACCGAGATGAAGGCCGCCAGCATGAGCAGCCCCTTGATGATGTCCTCGCCCCAGCGGCGGCGGGCCGCGCGGAGAGGTGGGACCTCCGCGCGGCCCTGTGCCTGAGTTGCCGAACCGGCTTCCACCCTGCCGGCCCTAGCTCCCGGTTCCGCCCACGGCGGTCTTGGCCTTATCGGCCTGCGCCTGGCTCATCGGGACGATGGCCGAGGCCTCGGCGATGGACTGGTAGTTCTCGACCACGTAGTCCATGAACGCCTTGACTTGGGGCTTCTTGATCGCCTCGCCGCTCGGGTACATGAACAGCGGCCGCGAGAGCGGCTTGTAGGAGCCGTCGGCGATCGTCTCCGCGCTCGGCGTGATGCAGCCGTCGCCTGCGTCGACCGATACGAGTCCCAGCTTGTCCTGGTTCTGCTCGTAGTAGGAGAAGCCGAAGTAGCCGAGACCGCCGTCCTCACCCTCGACACCCTGGACCAGCACGTTGTCGTCCTCGGAGGGCTGGTAGTCCTTGCGCGTGTTGCCCTCCTCACCGTTGATCTCCTCGGTGAAGAACTCGAATGTCCCGGAGTCCGTCCCCGGGCCGAACAGGCTGAGCTCGGTGTCGGGCAGCTTCGGATCGATCGCGCTCAGGTCGGTGACCTTCGAGCCCTGCTCCCACAGCTCCTTGAGCTGATCGGTGGTCATGCAGTCGACCTTGAGGTTGGGATTCGTGACGACCGAGATGCCGTCGTTGGCCACCTGAACCTCGGTGTAGGTGACGTTGTTCTTCTTGCAGATCGGCACCTCTTCCTCCTCGTCGATGGGACGAGAGGCGTCCGAGATGTCGGTCTCGCCCGCGCAGAACTTCTCGAAGCCACCGCCGGTTCCGGACGTGCCGACCGTGATGCGCACATCGGGGTTCTGAGCCTGGAACTCTTCGGCCGCCGCCTGGGCGAATGGGCCGACGGTGCTGGAGCCGTCGATACGGATGGAACCGGAGACGCTTTCTCCGCCTCCGCCACCCCCGCCGCCGCCGCTGTCTTCGTCGTCGCCACAAGCGGCCGCGCCAAGGGCGAGGACGCCGCACGCGGCGAACGCGAGGAGCTTCCTCATGCGCATGTCTCCTTCTCTGGGGTCATTACGGCAGCGACACTCACAGCGGCCCGGCACCAGTCTGTTATCCAGCTGTCGCCGCCTTGTGAAAAAGGTGTGAAGGTCAGTCCGACGACAGCCGGTAGCCGAAGCCGAAATGCGTGTGGATGAACTCGCGGCCCGGCCGGGCGCGCTCCAGCTTCTGGCGCAGTTTGCCCACGTAGACGTCGACCGAGCGGTCGGACTTGCGGTAGGGCTCGCCCCACACCTCGCGGTAGAGCTCCTCGCGGCTGACGATGCGGTCGTGGCGCTCGGCCAGGGCGGTGAGCAGCTCGAGCTCCCGTACGGTGAGCGCCAGCCGCTGGCCGTCCACCAGCGCGCTGAATTCCGTCGGGCGAATCTCGAGGTCCCCGATGTTCATGGCCCGGCGACTGTTCCAGCTAAGTGCGGAATGTCCGTTATCTCGCCGTTGTCGGGCTGTGAAAAAGCTGTAAATCACAAGGGTGCCGCTTCCCCCTGGCGTAGACTCCCCGGCGGATGTCGGACCTGCGTCTAGCGATCCTCGACTCAGATTCGGGATTCGTCCGTGTGCTGGTCAAGCGCGCGGGCGATCTCGGCTGGCAATACCGCCGTCTCGAGGCCCCTCCGCGCACCGAGGAGTTCGTGGCGATGCGTGTCAACGCGGTGGTGGTCGATCTGGCCCTGCTCGGAGGTGGCGCGTGGGAGTTCCTGGAGAAGCTCTCCGCCGCTCTGCCGGGGCTGGGCATCGTGGTCTGCACCGGGCGCTCGACGGTCTCGCAACGTGTCCGGGGCCTGCGTCTGGGGGCCGATGACTGGGTCACCAAGCCCTGCCACCCCGAAGAGGTGCTGGCCAGAGTCGAGGCCGTGGTGCGCCGGCGCAAGCGCGCGTCGGCGCGGGTCGAGACCGGCCCGCTGGTGGCGGGGGACCTCGAGATCCGGGCCGACCAGTTTCAGGCGTTCGCGCGCGGCCGGAGCGTCGACCTCACCCGGCGCGAGTTCGAGGTGCTGCAACTCTTGGCCCAGGCGGAGGGCAAGGTCCTCCAGCGCGAGGAGATCTACCAGGCCGTGTGGGGCTACGCGATGGCCCACGGCGACCGCTCGGTGGACGTGTTCATCCGCAAGGTGCGCCAGAAGCTCGAGAAGGCCTCCTCGGACTGGAGCTACATCCACACGCACTTCGGGGTGGGCTATCGCTTCGATCCCGAGGCCGTGCGGCCGGACGTCGCCGCGCCGGCGATCGCCGAAGCGCCCGAGGCGCCACCCGAGGTCGTCGTCGGCGACCGGGCTACGCCGCTCTAGGCACCGGGCGCGGCTGGGGCCGCAGCCGTTGCAGGCCGCGACCCCCGCTGCAGCCGGTCAGATCAGGCGCCTCGCCTCCTCGCCGCCATCAGCCCGGCCACGCCGGCTGCCAGGCCGAGCGCGCCGACGACCAGCGCCACGATGGTCAGCCACTCGGGGGCGGCATCGTCCGTCGTCGTTCCGGCGGTCTGCACAGCGGCGGTCTCGCCGGTCTCGGCCGAAGCGTTCTCGGCCTTGGCGGCGCCACCGTGTCCGCCCTCCGCGGCTTCGAGCACCACCCCGGCCGCGGGATCCTCGAGGTCGTCCTCGCTCTCGCCCTCGGCGGGAGTCTGGATCCAGCGTGTCTCGCCCTGCTCGCACTTCTGGATGATCGGGAAGTAGACCGACTCGCCCTCCTTGCCGGCGGGCATCTTGAGGCTCACCGGGAGCAGGTCGAGACGGTCCGGCGCCAGCGGCTGCTTGGCGGTGTAGACGATCTCGCTCACGCCACTCGTGATCTTCTCGCCGTGCAATCTCCACCGGGTTTTTCTTGCCCTCTTTGGTCGACACGTTCCACAACGGATGCACCGCCGGGGTGGCCGAGGGAACGCTCGGCGGGATCTGGATTCGCACCTGTGTGGTGGGCGACTCCTCGCAACCGTGCGAAACCTGGAACGACTGCGTGGTGTAGCCGTCCGACGGGGCGGTGCCGGGACTCGCGGATATGTGGGCCATGGCGGGGGCCGCCAGCGCCAGGCTGAGGACGCCCGCGCTCACGGCCGTCCGGGTGATGGTGCTTCTCATCGCGTTGGTTCTCCTTAAGCGATCGGTGAAAGGTCAGCTCGGTGCGAACACGACGCGCGGTGGCCCTCTCACGGCGAGGGCTGCGCCCACCAGCCGGCCGCCTCGCGGAAGGAGACGAGCCCGCGAGCGCTGCCGCGGCGCCAGCTCGCGCTCGGTGCGAACACGACGCGCGCGGACGCGCTCGGTGGCGCGAGCCAGGGCCGAGTCGCCCGGATAGCGCCCGAACACCAGCGGGAGCAGGATCAGCAGGGCGGGGGCGAGGTAGATGAGGGTGTCGCCCACCCCGAGCACCTCGAGCCCGAGCATCCACACCGCGATCAGGGCGACGAGGCGAAGCACGGTCAGGACCCGCGTGCTCACCGGAACGGCACCTCCACCAGCGTGCGCGCCTCCTCGAACTCGGACACGCGACCCGACACGGTGAGGTCCCAGTCGCCGGCCGGCGCCACCTGCGCGCGACGGGCGACCCAGTGGCCCGGCCCGGCCTTGTCGACTCGCGGCTCCAGCGGACCGATCTGATCCTCGCGCAGGCGGAGAGCCAGCTTCACGTCGCGCAGCCGGTCGTACTGATCGCCGCTGCGCGGGTCGGTGAGGTAGAGGTGGATCTCGTTGGCGCCCACTCGCGCGGGCTCCACGGTCAGCTCGAGGCGCGCGGCGCCGAGGTCCGTGGTGGTGGTGAAGGGACCCTGGGCGAGCGAGTCGGGAGGCGGATAGCTGGTGAGCGCGGCGGTCACCGCCAGCACCACCGCCAGCAGCGCCACCTCGGTGCGGAGCGTGCTCCGCAGGAAACGTCCCTCGTGGCCGGGGCTCCCGCCGTCCGCCGCGATGCGGCGCATCCGCGGCAGGGTGCGGCGGCGGTTGACCGCGCCGAGGCCGATCAGTAGCCCGATCAGGCCGGCCTTGACGAGGACCGCCCGTCCGAACGCCGTGTCGGTCAGGTCGGAGAGCGCGGAGAGATGGAGGACCGACTGCAGCGTGCCGGTGGCCAGCAGGGCGATCACCGCGCCCAGGGCCAGCGGCGAGAAGCGGTAGAGGCAGGCAGCCAGCAAACGGGTCCGGTCCGGAGGGTCGAGGCGTGCCGTGGCGGCGGGGAGAGCCAGCAGGAGCAGGGCAAGGCCGCCGATCCAGACGCTCATGCCCAGAACATGGATCGTGTTCGCCGGGATCAGCAGGGCGCCGGGGTCGGAGGCCCCGGCGTGTCCCGCCAGCGCGGGGGAGAGACCGAGGAAGCCGAGCGGCAGGACGAGGGCGACGGCCGGCCACGGCCGGGTGGCCGACGACACGGCGAGGCCGGTGGCTCCGAGCGACGCGCGCCGCATCACCGGCAGGACCGCGCGAGCGCCGGCCAGGGCGAGCAGCCCGCCGAGCACCAGCCAGGTGACGAGGCGCAGCCCCCAGACGGTGCCGAAGCGGGTGCTCAGCACGTCGGAGATCACGTTGGGCGTCAGCGCTTCGAACGGGGAGGTGCCGGCTGCGGTGGCGCCCTGCAGCACGATGCCGGCAGCGCTGGCGATCACTCCCGCGCCCACGGTCATCCAGGCGATCACGCGAAGGCGCTCGGCGAAGGACTCCGACGCCCGCCGCCAGGCGTCGGTGGCGCCTGCGCGCGCACGGAGGGCCGGGAGCCAGACGGCGAGCACGAAGAGCACCCCTCCCAGGGCCAGGGCGATGGTGGCGTAGGACATCGCCTTCGCCGCTCCGAAGGCGACGTCGGTGCCGGCTCCGGCGTCACCGTCGTCCACGAGGCCGGCCACGGCGGCGGCGGACGCGGCGGCGCCCTCGCCCACGCTGAACACGAAGCCGCCGGAGATGGGATGCGAGTCGGCCGACACCACGCGGTAGGTGGCCGTGTAGCTCCCGTCCGGGAGGTCCGGGCGCAGGCCGACGGACACCGCCTCGCCGTCTCCTCCGGGATGCTCGGCGCCGTCCGTGTCGACACGATCGCCGCCGGCGTCGAACACCCTCACCGAGCCGAAGGCCGTCTCGACCGGCTCGTTGAAGCGGAACACCACCCGCTCGGGCGATCGTGTGACCGCGGTGCCGCGCTCGGGTGAGCTGTCCACGAGCACCGCATGGGCGTGGGCGGTCGCGGGCGCGGCCAGCAGCGCGCCGAGCAGCAAGATGGGGAGGAGAAGAAGCCTCCTCACCAGGCCTCCACCTTCTCCCGGGTACCGCTGCGGCGGCGCCGCCGGACCACGAGCACCAATCCGGCGCCGGCGAGCGCCACCGCGACCAGGGAGATCACCGCCGCCACCGGGAAGCCGCCGGAGTCCTTGCCGAGCCAGGTGAGACTGCCGCTGACGGTGGAGCGGCCGGAGGCCACCGATACCGGCAGCCGCCAGTCGAACACCTTCACCCGGGCGGATTCGTCGGCGCGCACCTTCTCCGGCGCGGTCTGTGACATCCAGTGGATGCGATGGTCGTGCCAGTCGTAGCGGCCGTTCTCGGCCACTGTCTCCCAGCGCGGCTCGGCCTCGGCGTCGGCGCGCGCCGGCACCTCCACCTGCGCGAAGCGCTCCTCGTTCAGGAAGGCCGCCGGCGAGCGGGTGTTGACCTTCACCGTGCCGGCGGCCTCGAAGCGCAGGTAGGGCTCGCCGTCGTAGCCCTGCACGGTGACGGTGCGGCCGCTGTCGTTGCGCAGCTCGATGCGGTCGTCGAAGTTGAGGACCTGCGCGGTCAGCCCGTCGATGGCGGGTGAGATCGAGCGAACCTCGGATCGATAGTTGGGGTTGCCCTCGTGGGCGAGGGCAGTGGGGGCGAGCGCGCACAGCGCGACAAGCGCGAATGCGAGCGCACCTCGAAGGCGAAGCACGAAGCCTCCTGGGCTCGGACGTGGGAGCGCCCGGGCCGCTCGGAGTGGCCTACCGGACGCTCAGGACGAGGCGGCCGGCGGTGGCCCGCGCTCTGCGAGCGCCGCGGCGATCAGCCGACCGCCGCGCGGAACCACGCCGAAGCCGCGCCGCACCGCGAGCCGCACAGCGAGAGCCCGCCGGGCGCGTGGCCGCGCCGGGTGGCGGCGCATACGCTCGAGCGACTGCTCGCCGACGTAGCGGCCCGCCACCAGCGGCAACGCCACCACCAGGAGCGGAGAGGCGTAGGCCAGCAGCTCCGGATGGCCGGCGAGCGCGAGCACCAGCACGAGCGCCGAGGTGACGCAGGTAGCGAGCACGAGCAGGCGCCGGTCGGAAGCGGGCATCGCGATCCAGAGTACAAGCAGTTCTTCGGGCGTTGCCATACTTGAGTTCCGCGATGTCCAGAAATCAGCGAATCGTGCTGGTCGTCGCGGCACTCGCCGTGGCCGTGATCGCCTTCGTGATCGTGAGCCCGGGCTCCGACGAGGAGAGCGGCGGCGAGCAGGCCGCGCAGACCACCACCACGGAAACTCAGACCGAGACCGAGACGGAGGCCGAGTCCGTTCCGGAAACGGAGACGCAGCCCGAGCCGCCGCCCGAGCCCTCGGTCACCCGCATACAGATCCAGGGCGGTCAGGTGGTGGGTGGGCCCAAGGAGATCAAGACCGCAAAGGGCGATCCGGTTCAGATCGTGGTGACCGCGGACACAGCCGACGAGATCCATCTCCACGGCTACGACATCACCAAGAACGCGGCTCCCGGCGCGCCCGCGCGCTTCAGCTTCAAGGCGAATCTCGAAGGGGTCTTCGAGATGGAGAGCCACACGGCGGAGGACGCCGGTCAGAATCCGCTCGTGGCCAACCTCGTCGTGAACCCCTCCTGATCCTCCAGTGATCCAGCTGGCGCACGGGCTGGTCGCGCGATCCGACCTGCCCATCCCCGAGTGGCTGTTCGGCTGGGCCGCCGCAATGGTCCTGGTCGTCTCCTTCGTCGCCCTGGCCGTGCTGTGGCCCGAGCCCAAGCTCGACAAGGACGGCTGGCGCCCCCTCCCCGGCGGCCTGGGGCGCGTTCTCACGAGCCGCCCGGTCGAGATCGTCTGCGGGGCCATCGGGGTCTTCCTGCTGGTGGTGGTCGTGTACACCGGCCTCGAGGGAGTCCAGAGCTCCACCGCCAACTTCGCCCCCACCTTCATCTACGTGATCTTCTGGCTCGCGCTGGTGCCGCTCAGCGTCCTCTTCGGGGACGTCTTCCGGGCGTTCAACCCGTGGCGCGCCATCGGGCGGGCGGTGGCGGGGGTGGCGAAGCTGCTCAACCGCGGCCGCCTGCCCGCTCCCCTCCCCTATCCCGAGAAGCTCGGGCGCTGGCCCGCGGCGCTGGGCATCTTCGCCTTCGCGGCCCTCGAGCTGGTGGCGGCCAACGGAGACCAGCCCGAGAACCTGGCCATCGCCACGCTCATCTACTCCGCGGCCACGTTCATCGGCATGGCCCTGTACGGCATCGAGGCCTGGATGGACCGCGGCGAGGCGTTCTCGGTCTACTTCAACCTCTACTCGCGGCTCGCCCCGGTGGGGACTAGGGACGGCGAGCTGGGATTGCGCAAGCCGCTGTCGGGTCTCGCCGCCCTGCCGCCCGCCGCCGGGACCGTCGTCCTCCTGGCGGTGATCATCGGCTCGGTCACCTTCGACGGGGCGTCCGAGGCCTCGCCGTGGACCTCGATCGCCCCCGACATCGCCCAGTTCTTCCAGGACGTCGGGCTTTCGCCCCAGAACGCTCTCGAGCTCACCTTCCTGATCGGACTGCTGGCCGCGGTCCTGTTCGTCTTCGCCTTCTACCGCCTCGGCGTGCTGGGGGCAAAGAGCGTGGGCGGGGGGTTCAGCGCCGACCGCCTGGCCAACGCCTTCGTCCACTCGCTCGTCCCGATCGCGCTTGCCTACACCGCCGCGCACTACTTCACGCTGCTGCTCTTCCAGGGCCAGGCGATCGTGTTCCTCTCCTCCGACCCGCTGGGCGACGGCAGCGACCTGTTCGGCACCGCAAACGACCAGATCGACTACACGATCATCGGCGGCGAGGCCACCTGGTACTGGCAGGTGGGATTCGTCGTCGCCGGCCACGTGGCCGCGCTGGTCCTGGCCCACGACCGGGCCCTCCAGCTCTACGACGACGCCCGCCTCGCGGTCCGCTCCCAGTACTGGATGCTGGCGGTGATGGTGGGCTTCACCAGCCTCGCGCTCTGGCTGCTGTCGCAGTCGAACGTCTGACGCCAGGCGACCGCTATGCTCGGCAATCGCCTGAGCGGGCGTAGCTCAGCTGGTTAGAGCGCCGGCCTGTCACGCCGGAGGTCGCGGGTTCGAGTCCCGTCGCTCGCGCTCAGGGCTGCAAAGCTTCGCACTCCGGCGTCCTCGGCCGACTCGCGTGCGGATGCACGCTTCGCGGCCTGCGTCCTTGGATTGCTCGCTTTTCGCTCCTGAGCGCGAGCGACTTCGTCGCTTGTTTGGCGGCTCAACGGGGGTTCCTCGCTTGACCGAGCTCTGGAGGGAACTACGGCGTTCGCGGCGGCCCGCACTTCAGTGATGTCCGGCCTTCTCGGGTGAAGATCATCGCGCTCGAGGCGGGATCCGTGACTGGCCGGTGAACCCAACGGAGCCCTCTACTAGTCACCCCACCAGTCGCGCTGGCCCTCGACGTCCTCGCGCGGAGCGTCGCCGAGATTGGGCGCGCCGATGACGAGGATCTCGAGACCCTCCGGCCCGGCCTCGTAGCCTCGCCACGTACCGGGCGGGACGCGCACCGCGTCCCATTCCTTGAGGTCGACGATCTCGTCGTCGAGCTTCATCCGCCCGCTCCCGCGCACGACCACGTACACCTCCTCCTGCTTCTCGTGCGTGTGGCCGTAGGGAAAGCGATAGCCGGGCGGGACGCGCTGATAGCTCAGGCCGGATTGCTGGAGCTCGAGTGCCTCGGTAGCCAGGCGGAACTCCAGATCCGGCGCGCCGTCGAAATTGGAGCCGACGTCCTCCAGGTCCTTCCTGATGTTTCGGAGCGTGAACGGCACGGCGCAACCCTAATGTTGGACCCATGCAACGGGTCGGCGGCCTGAAGAGGTCACCGGGACTCGTGGTCCACCGGTTCGAGGCCGGCGGCCTCGGCCGCCTCGTCGTAGCTAGCGCAGGCGCGGTGCAGGTCGATGAGGCCGTCGCGCAGGCCAATCACCCAGCAGAAGGACGGGTCGTCTTCGGCGCCGCTCGACCGCCCCCGTACATGACAATGGCCGACCACCAGGACACGGTCGCCCAGATCGTGGAACTGGTCGCCCTGAGGCTCGAGCACGTCCCACAGGTCATGGGCCTCCTGCATGTAGGCCCGGACGCCCTCGTGACCGACGTATCCCCCGGTTTCGATGCGAGTGCCGGTCAGCGGGAGCAGCTCGATTTCCGGGTGATAGAGCTGGAGTAGACCGTCGATATCCCACGCGGCGATCGCCGCGAAGCTGCGCCTTACGAGCTCGACATTGCTGGACACCACGAACCGATCGTAGACGGGGCGAGAATCCGGGCCGCGTGATCGACCAGGAGCTCCGGTTTCAGCCCTTCCGGGACAACGAGCCGGGGCCGAGAGGCTTCGGTGTCGCATAGCCGGCGTTGCCGAGCGTGAGATCAAGCTCGGCCAAGAGGGTGCGCAGGACATGCCTGACACCGTCCTGCCCGTCCAACGCAAGGCCGAAGACGTACGGGCGGCCGAGGAGGACGGCGTCGGCTCCCAGCGCCAGCGCCTTGAAGGCGTCCGGGCCGGTGCACACGCCGGATTCGAACAGCACGGTCAGCCGTCTCCCGACCGCTCGCGCGATCGCCGGCAGCGCATCGACCGATCCCCCCGATCCGCCTCTACCTCTCACGTGGTTGGAGACCACGATGCCGTCGATGCCGCTTCCGGCCGCCCGCCGAGCCTCCTCGACGGATCGGATTCCCCTCAGCACGACCGGACCGTCCCAGTTCTGCCGAACGCGGGGCAGCTGCCGCCAAGCCGGCTCGGAGCTCGGAAGCGTGACCACGAGATGGCTGTAGCCGGCGGCGCGAGCGCGCTGAAGCAGGCTCACGTCCAGCCGGCCCTTCGGCGGCCAGTCGATCTCGAACCAGCGCGATCCCGCGCCGTTGGCCGTGGCCGCCTCTTCCAGTGAGCGACCGGACTCAGCCGAGTGGATGTAGGTGAGCTCCAGGCCCGCGGCAGCACGAGCGCTTGCCAACTCGCCCTCGGCGTGGGCCAGTCCCTGGCGGCCCACTGGGGCGAAGAGGACCGGCGCGGGCATGGGTACACCGAGGACGGTGGTGGACAGGTCGCGGACCGTGTGGTCGCGGAACATCCGCGGGACGATCCGCCAGTCGCTGAGAGCCCGGGCGTTCGCACGCACGGTCGCGCGTCCTCCGGCGCCGGCCAGGAAATACCTCTCGGCCTGCGGGCTCAGCACCGCGGCCGCCTCGGTCTCCAGACGGGAGAGGTTGGTGGTGACCTTCGGAGCCGTGCCCTGCGTCATCCCGTTGATGTAGATCTCGGACTGATAGCCGGAGTAGGCGGGGCTGGCCTGAGCGCCGGTGGCCACCGGCCCGCCGGCCGTGGCCGCGCCGCCGCTGCTCGCGGTCGTCGAGCCACTCGAGGCGAGCGCCTGCGGCGCGAGGACGGTCACGGCGGCTGCGGATCCGATCGAGCCGATGAACTGACGGCGGGTGCGTTCGGGCATCGTCACCGGACCTCCGCGAGTGACTCTCGGCTGAGGCCTCTGTGGCTGGCGTAGCCGGCCCTCTCGAGTGTCCGCTCGAGCTCGGCCAGCAGCGTCCGCATCACGTGCTTCGTACCGGCTCTTCCGCCCAGGGCCAGGCCGTAGAGGTAGGGGCGACCGATGAGGACGGCGTCTGCACCCAGGGCAAGCGCCTTGTAGGCATCGCGGCCGGTGCGAATGCCGGAATCGAACAGGACGGTCAGCCGATTGCCCACTGCCTCCGCGATCTTCGGCAGGGCGTCGAGCGAGGCGATCGCGCCGTCCACCTGCCGGCCGCCGTGGTTCGAGACCACGATGCCGTCGATGCCCTCCCTGGCCGCGCGCCTCGCGTCTCCGACGGACTGGATCCCCTTGAGCAGGATCGGCCCATCCCAGTTGGCTCGGATCAGCGGCAGCTGGTCCCAGCTGAGGCCGGGATTGGGGAAGACCGTGCTGAAGGCGATGCCGGCGCCGATCGGATCCTCGCTCGCCGGCCTCGTCAGACGACGTCGGAATACCGGATCACTGGTGTAGTTGGCGATGCCCATGTTGGCCAGGAAGGGCAGATAGCCGCGGTCGAGATCGAGCGGCCGCCAGCCCAACAGCGTCGTGTCGAGCGTGATCACGAGGTGGCTGTAGCCGGCGCTTCGTGCGCGCCTCAGGAAGCTGAGGCAGAGCTCATCGTCGTTGGGCCAGTAGAGCTGATACCAGCGCGACCCCCGGCCGTTGGCCGCGGCCACCTCCTCCATGGAGTAGCTGCCCTGAGTCGAATGGAGGTAGGTGAGCTTCAGCTCAGCGGCGGCCCGGGCGGTGGCCAGCTCTCCCCGAGGGTGAGCCAGCGTCTGCACACCCACAGGGGCGAAGAGCACCGGCGCGGGCATGCGGGTACCGAGGATCGTCGTGGACAGGTCCCGTTTCGCGTCGTTGCGTGCCCGTCCCTTGCTCGGGACGATCCGCCACTGCCGAAACGCTCTGGCGTTCGCGCGCGTCGTGTCCCTGTCGCCCGCCCCGGCCAGGATGTAGCCAAGGGCCTCGGGCTCGAGCACCTTCGCGGCCTGCCTCTCCAGCTTGGACAGGTCGCTGGTGATGCGTGACATCGTCGGCACCGTACTAGGGAGGTGACGGTTGCGTCCCGTGGCGAGGGCCGGCTACGGAGTGACGATTTCGACCGTGCGGCCGTCGCTCAGCTCGGCCAGTACCCGGTACCGCTGGAACAGGAGATCGGCCTCTTCCATCTGGACGCCGTCGCCCCCGACGTCCAGGTCTCTCTCGTCGACAGCGACGAAGAGGCGTAGTGGCTCGGCACCCGCCGCATCGGGAGTCCATGGCCGGGTGAGTCTTGCGTTGAACACACCACCGTTCTCGGTGCGGAAGCGAAGGGCGACCACTTCGGCGGCGGCCAACCCCGTGTAGATCCTTCGGTCGGGGCCGTTGGAAGACCCGCAGCAGATCGCTTTCCTTCTGGACAAGGTGCGCGCGAGATCGCGTGGGCGGTAGCAGGGCCCACCGGAGGTCCCACGCGGAGCGCCGTCGCGGCGGCGCAGGTCCGCTTGTGCTTCGCAAACTCTTCCATCGCGGCTGAGGTAGGCGATTGCCGCAGCTCCCTTGCCGTCGGGTGAGTTAGGCAGCGAGAGCGGGTCGCTGGCACTTCCTGGTCCAGGCCGCCGGTCGATGCCGTCGTTCCCGCCTCCCTCGGTTTGGAGAAGCCGGTCGACGACACCAACTCCGGTTCTCAGCTCACCCACCGCCGCAGCGCCAGTCGACGCGGCGACGAGAATCGCGGGTAGCGCCGCGATGGCGAGGACGCGCCGCCTCCGGACGCGCCGGCGGTTGTTGCGGGCCGCGGCGGCCATGAGCTCGCCTCCGATGCGTTTGAGCGGATCGCGCGTGGACGTGCTCATCTTCCTCCTCGTGATGTGCGGCCGAGCCGGGCGAGCCCCCGGCTGACACGCTGCCGGATCGCGGCCTCGCTGGTCCTCTGGCTGGCTGCGATCTCCGCGTAGCCGCGTTCCTCCACTATCCGGGCGTTGATCGCGTCCCGCTCCGCCGCAGGCAGCTCCAACAGTGCTGCCAAGTAGCCGGAGCCCTCGGCGTCGAGCGTCTCCTCCACGCGCTCGATCTCCTCGTCGTCGAAGTCCAGCCTCGGAATGCCGAGCTTCTTGCGAGCCGCATAGCTCACGGCGTCGCTGCGACGCGCAGCGGCAAGCTTGTTGCGGGCGATTCCCACCAGCCAGGCGCTCGCAGGCGGCCCGCCGGCGCGAAATCGGCGTGCTCCGGCCAGCGCCGCGGCGAACACCTCAGCCGTCAGGTCCAGAGCTCGCTCCGTATCCGACGTCCCACGCATGAGAAACCCCATCACCAGGCGGACGTGGCGCTCATAGAAGACGCCGAACGCCTCCGGATCGCGCCGCGTGCGCCTGAGCAGCTCGTCGTCCGGTAGCTGATCTAGTCGCCCCACTTCAATCATCTTTCCGTTCAACCGGAGTTGTGACGGCGCCAGGGGATCCGAAGCAGTGCTGCCGGAAAGCGGATCGAGGCCCAGCGCAGCTGATTCACTGTTGCTGTGGCGGATGAGGAGAGACGGGCACCCGGGGAGGCCACCGGCGTCGTCAGCGAGGACAACGACCGCGTTCGCATCACCACCTGGACGTTCACCGTCACCGATGCTGACGGCAACGTGCTGGAGAGGAAGCAGGTGGCCGGCGAGGCCTACCTCGGCACGGAGGGCACCGACCACGACGTGGTCAACAGCTCCGACCACGAGGCGGCCTTCGTCGAGATCGAGCTCAAGCGCTGACTGGCAAGTCGATAGCCCTGTTCGTCGCGGCGGCGATCGCGGAGATCGGCGGCGCCTACCTGATCTGGGTGGCGATTCGCGACGACAAGGGCCTGA
Organism: uncultured Thermoleophilaceae bacterium; assembly: GCA_963826165.1. Taxonomy (GTDB): domain Bacteria; phylum Actinomycetota; class Thermoleophilia; order Solirubrobacterales; family Thermoleophilaceae; genus JACVRW01. The sequence continues at coordinate 42,608 of CAWGWC010000014.1, forward strand.
TGGTCGGTCTGCTGGGCGCGCTCAGCCTCGTGATCTACGGGGTGGTCGCTGCCCTTCAGCCCGAGAACGAGTTCGGCCGCGTCCTCGCCGCCTACGGCGGGGTGTTCATCGTCGGCTCGATGGCCTGGGGCGTGGCCTTCGACAGCTTTCGGCCCGACCGCTACGACTTCGGCGGAGCGGCGATCTGCCTGATCGGCGTCGCGGTGATCATGTACGCGCCCCGATAGCCCTAGGCCTCTGCCTCGAACTCGAGGCGGCCCTCCATCGGCATCATCGCCGAGAGGAGCGGGGAGGGCGCGTCGGGATCGTCCTGATCGCATACGAAGGTGAAGTCGAGCACGCCGGTGTCCATCGCCGCGTGCACTCCCTCCACCTTCCAGCGGCGGTCGATCGCGCGGAGCCGGTGGACGGTGCCGTCGGCTTCCAGCGTCCCGACCACCGACCCCCGGATCGCGCCGCCCTCCGCCTCGGCCGAGGCCGTGAACACGAGCAAGCGGTCGGCGATAGGGGTGGCGTCGCTGAAGGTGAGCTCGACCTCGTCGATCGAGCCGAGGTCGTAGGCGCGCACGTTCTCCAGCTCGTGGGCATCGATCCGCAGGTCGCGCCGCAGGGACTCCATCACCTCGTCGAGAGAGAGCTCGGCCACCAGGTTGGGGCCGGGGTTACCGCGCTGCAGCAGCCACAGCTGATCGCCCATGGCCGCAGCGCCCTCCACGTTCAACTCGTCCACGTGTTCGCGCAGAAGCTCGTACACGGGGTGCAGGTCGATCTCGCGGGGGTCCTCGGCCAGGGATCCGTCCGGCCCGAGCGCGCACACGAATCCGCGGTCGCGGTTGGGTCCCGAGCCCGATCCGAGGCCGAGCAGCGCTCCGTACGGGTGGTCTTCGAACGGAGGCAGCAGAGTCAGCGCCTCGAGGTCTGGCTTCTCGTCGGAGCGCTCCTCGTGGTCGCTCGGCAGATCCCCCTCGAGAACTCTCAACAGCCGGCCCGGCTCGCCTGACGAGAGCGTGAATATCCCGAGATGCAGCTCGTCGTCGCCGATCACGTAGACGAAGTCGCCGCGCCGCACCACGCCGCTTGCCGCGCTCAGGTGCGCCGGGCGCCCCGGACCGGAGGGCTTGTCGACCTCCAGGTCGCGCAGATGCCGCAGCTCGAGCGGAGGGAGATCCTCGGGGCTGGCCGACTCGCGGTCCACCTACCTTGGTTGCCCGCTGGCTCTCCTGGGCAAACCGCGGTCGGGGCCGCCGACATCAGAGCGGTCGACCCTGCTTTGCCGCGCCCGTGTAGCTCGGCCGGCCACGGAAGTAGCCGAACCGATTGCGTTTGCGACATCCGTAAGGGCGGATGTAGAGGTAGCCGGAGCGCCGCAGCACGCTGCTGACGACCCTTGTACACCGGTCTCTCTCGTAAGTGTCCAGGTCGATGTCGCCCATGACACAGTCCACGCGCCGCGGGCCGAACCGGCGGCACTTTTCAACCGTGTCTTCGATGCCGCCGCACTCACCGAAGCATCCGTATTCGGCGATGCTCTCCCAGACCGCGACCTTCTTCGGTAGCCAGGGCCCGACCAACACCCTGAGCGCGTTGGTCGCGACCGAGCCGTCGGGAGCCAGGGCCCGAACCTTCAGGTAGCGCAGGCCAGGCTCGGTGCGGCGCGGGAGTTGCAGCGTATTGAGCCCCGCCGCCCCCGACACGGTGCGGCGGGCTACGACGCGACGGCCCCGGTAGAGCTTCATCTTGACCCGAGCGGCCCGGGTCAGCCGGAACCGGACTCGGCGACGAAGCAGGGCAGGCAGCGTTTCCCTGGCCACAGCTATGCCCAACCGGGTCGTGCGCGGGGGCGCGATGAAGAAGACTTGGAGCTCGCCGGCGAGTAGGAGGCCGCCATCGGCAGCGGGCTCGATGTCCTCGAATTCGGCGAAGGGAACGCTGCTGGCCAAGTCTCCGTAGCCGCCGAAGTACCCCGGACGTTCGCCGGACACCCGCCCCGGAAAGCCGGCGCTGGGGTGCAACACCCCGTTCTCGCTGTAGATGGTCGCCGACCCTCCGACCGGCACGATGATTCCGTCAGGCCGTACACGGTGCACCCCGTTCGCATCGGTGACAAGGAAGCCACCGCCGGTCAGGGGCGCCAGAAGTCGGGGCTGCAACAGCCGTGCCGCGGTCGCCCTGCCAAACTCGGGGTCGCCAAACTCGCTCGCGGCGCCTGTGCCGGCCACAGTGGAGATCTTGCCGTCGCGGGCCACGCGGCGCACCCGGTTGCCCTCGGCGACCAGGAAGCCGTCGCCAGGGAGCGACGCGACGGCCAGGGGATCTCTCAACAGCGCAGCTGTCGCCGGTCCGCCGTCCCCGGGCGCCGGACCCGCCGAATCCGGTAGTGAGCAGTCCATGGGGGGGCCGGACCCTGCGACAGTTCTGATGATCCCGTCACGTCCCACCGCCCGCACCCTGCAGCTGTCGACGACCAGGAAGCCTCCGCCGCCAGTGACGGCAATGTCGTGGACCCAGTTCATGAGGGCCTTTGCGGCCGGGCCGCCGTCGCCGCGGAAGCCGTACTTCGTCCCCCCGGCCAGGCGCGAAATCCGCCCTTTGGCGTTGACCCGAAGGACCATGCTCCCCTCGGCGGTCACCGAGAAGAGAAAGCCTCCGGCTCTGGTCGGGGCAATGTCTCCCCCGAGGCCGAACAGTCCGGCCTCCGTCGCAAGGCCCTCGTACGGTCCCGGGGTCTGAGTACCGTCACCCGCCGCCACGAACAGGCGATTCTCGGCCAGCGCGGGGCGGGCGCCAACCGAAAGCGCAAGCGCTGACGCCAGCGCCGCAACCAGCGCGAGCGCCGACTGACCCTTGACGACTGTGACTGGTCGTTTCACCGGATGCCCAGTGCCGTCACGGCCCGACTGACCGGTTCCTCGAGCCGCCAAGCGAGCCTAACCCAGGACACTCGCCGCAACAACCGATGTGTCCGATGAGCATGTTGCGCACGGCAACCGGGTAGGCACGAGTCCGTGCCCGCGATCGGTCTGCACTGCTCTCATGAGCAGATTCCACCCAGCCGCCTGCTCGGCCATGCCAAGCACGCCGAGGCGGCGGGCTTCGAGGCGATCATGTCTTCTGATCACTTTTCGCCGTGGAGCGAGCGGCAGGGCGAGTCGGGCTTCGCCTGGTCGTGGTTGGGCGCCGCCATGGGGGCCACCGAGCTGCCGTTCGGGGTGGTCAACGCGCCGGGGCAGCGCTACCACCCGGCGATCGTCGCCCAAGCCGCCGCGACCCTGGGTGAGATGTTTCCCGGCCGGCTGTGGGTGGCGCTCGGGACCGGCGAGGCGTCGAACGAGCACATCACCGGCGACCCGTGGCCCGACAAGGCGACACGCAACGCTCGTCTGCGCGAATGCGTGGACATCATCCGGGCGCTCTTCGCCGGGGAAACCGTCTCCCACGACGGGCTCGTGAAGGTCGACCGGGCGAAGCTGCACACGTTGCCTCGGCTGTCGCCGCCGCTGATCGGCCCGGCCGTCAGCGTCGACACAGCCGGCTGGGTGGGCGAATGGGCGGACGGCCTGGCCACGGTGAACCAACCGCCGGCCAAGCTCGAGGAGATGATCGCGGCCTTTCATTCCAGCGGTGGTCAGGGGAAGCGGCTGGTGCTGCAGGTGCATCTCTCTTGGGCGCCGACCGAGGAGGAGGCGCTGCGGGTGGCCCACGACCAGTGGCGCTCGAACGTCTTCCCACCGCCAACGTGCTGGGACCTCGAGATGGTCGACGACTTCGACCGCCTCGCGCGGGACGTCACCCCCGACCAGGTCCGCGAGGTCGTCCTCGTCTCAGCCGACCTCGCGCGGCACACCGCCTGGCTGCAGGAGCTGGCGGCGCTCGGGTTCGACGAGATCAACCTCCACCACGTCGGCGAGGACCTCACCGCGTTCATCGAGGCCTTCGGCGAGCACGTGGTCCCCGAGCTGTCCACATGAGCCTCAAGCCCACGAGCGACCTGTGGTGGAAGAACGCGGTGATCTACTGCGTCGACGTGGAGACCTTCTACGACTCCGACGGTGACGGCTGCGGCGACCTGCGAGGCCTCACCGACCGGCTCGACTACCTCGGTGGCATGGGCGTGTCTTGTCTGTGGCTGATGCCGTTCTACGCGTCGCCGGGCCTCGACGACGGCTACGACATCTCGGACTTCTACGCGGTCGACCCCCGCCTTGGCACCCTCGGCGACCTGGTCGAGCTGGTGCGCTCGGCGCGCGACCGCGGGATCCGCGTGATCGCCGACCTGGTGGTCAACCACACCTCCGACCAGCACAGCTGGTTCCAGTCGGCGCGGGCCGACCGGGACTCTCCCTACCGCGACTTCTACGTCTGGTCCGACGACCGGCCCGAGGAGAAGCCGGGCGACGTCGCGTTCCCCGACAAGGAGGACTCCAACTGGGCCTGGGATGACCAGGCCGGCCAGTTCTACCTGCATCGCTTCTACTCCCACCAGCCCGACCTGAACGTTGCCAATCCCGAGGTGCGCGACGAGATCGCGCAGGTCATGGGCTTTTGGATCGAGCAGGGCCTGTCGGGCTTTCGCGTGGATGCCGTGCCGTTTCTCCTCGAGCCCATGGGGATGCCCGACGGAGCCCTTGTGGACCCGCATGAGCTGGTACGCGACCTGCGTGCGTTCACCGCGCGGCGAAACGGCGAGGCGATGCTCTTGGGGGAGGTCAACCGCGAGTACCCAGACGCACGCAAGTTCTTCGGCGACGAGGACGGCGACGAGCTGCATATGCTCTTCGACTTCGTCGGGATGCAGGCCATGTACCTGGCTCTCGCCAGGGGCGACGCGGCGCCGCTGCGAACCGCTCTGCAGGAGGCGCCGGAGATCCCGCCGGACTGTCAATGGGGCCGCTTCGTGCGAAACCACGACGAGCTGACGCTCGACAAGCTCTCCGACTCCGAGCGCCAAGAGGTGTTCGACGCCTTCGGGCCCGACGAGTCGCTGCAGCTCTTCGGGCGCGGCCTGCGCCGGCGTCTGCCGCCGATGCTGGACGGCAACCAGCAGGCCATCAGGATGGTCTACAGCCTGGCCTTCTCGCTCCCCGGCACGCCCGTGCTGTTCTACGGCGAGGAGATCGGCATGGGCGAGAACCTCGACATCGAGGGGCGCCTCAGCGTGCGGTCACCGATGCAGTGGTCGGATGAGCCTCACGGCGGGTTCTCCACCGTTGCGGTTCCGGACGCCCTGTGCCGGCCGGTGGTCGATGACGAGCGCTTCGGGCCGGCGGCGATCAACGTCGCCCGTCAGCGCCGTGAGCAGGACTCGCTGCTCAACTGGTTCGAGCGGCTGATCCGGCGCCGGCGGGAGTGTCCCGAGATCGGGTTCGGCACGCTCGAGCTGCTCGATGCCGGCGCCTCGTCCGTGCTGGCTCACCGCTGCGACTGGGACGGGTCGGCGATCGTGGCGGTGCACGAGCTGGCCGGCGACGCGGTGACCGCGACGCTCGAGCTCCGCGGCCCGGACGACGCCGATGCCCTGGTCGATCTGTTCTCGGCCGACGTGCTCCCGCTCGAGGACGGTCAGGTGGAGCTGGAGCTGGAGCCCTACGCGTATCGCTGGCTGCGCATCCGCCGGGCATCGCGACGGCTACCGCCCTAGGTTCGGGGAGCAACATCGGGGTGCTCCCTGACGCGGTGCACGGGCCGCCGGGCCTACGGTCGGCCCATGAACGATCAGACACAGCAGATCAAGCCCACCCTCGTCCTCGGGGGGACCGGCAAGACCGGCCGCCGCGTTGTGGACGGGCTCCAAGCGCAGGGCCTGCCCGTGCTCATCGGAACGCCGTCGTCTGAGACGCGCTTCGACTGGGAAGACAGCTCGACGTGGGAACCGGCGCTCGACGGCGCGGGCTCGGTCTACCTCAGCTACTACCCGGACATTGCCGTGCCGGGCGCGGTCGAGGCCGTGAGCGCGCTGTCCGAGCTCGCGGTGAGCAGGGGGATCCCTCGCATCGTGCTGCTGTCCGGTCGCGGCGAGCCGGAGGCCGAGCGAGCCGAGCAGGCCGTGCGCGCCACCGGCGCCGAGCTGACCATCCTGCGCTCGACCTGGTTCATGCAGAACTTCAGCGAGGACTACATGCTCGAGCACGTGCTGAGCGGCGAGATCCGCCTGCCCGGCGGTGACGTGGCCACGCCGTTTCTCGACGTGCGCGACATCGCCGACATCGCGGTTGCGGCGTTCACCGACGACCGGCATGTCGGGCAGCTGTACGAGTTGACCGGGCCGCGCTCCCTGACCTTCGATCAGGTGGCGGCGGAGATCGCGGAGGCGGTCGGCCGGGAGGTCCGCTACGAGCCGGTCTCGCTCGAGCAGCACGCGGCGGAGGCGCAGGCCGCCGGCGTTCCGGCCGAGTTCATCGACCTGCTCAACTACCTGTTCGACGAGGTGGTCGACGGCCGCAACGCCGATACGGCCAACGGTGTGGAGCGGGCCCTGGGCCGTCCGGCCCGGGACTTCGCGGACTACGCCCGCGAGACGGCCGCCAGCGGCGCCTGGAGTACGTCGGCCGTGACCGCATGACTCGAATATGGTGAACCCGCCCGGCGACGAGGCCGGCATCATCGTGGAGTCCGAGCTGACACTTCTGGAGCGCGAGCGCGAGCTCTCGGTTCTCGAGGACCGGCTCGGCGAGGCGCGCTCGCGGCGAGGCCAGGCGGTGCTGGTCGAGGCACCCGCCGGGCTCGGCAAAACGAGCCTGCTGCGGGCGGCAGGGGAGTCCGCCCGCGAGGCGGGCTTCCTCTGCCTGACCGCTCGCGCCACCGAGCTCGAGCGGGACTTCGCCTACGGCTGCGTCCGCCAGCTGCTCGAGCCGGTGGTGGCGAGAGCGTCGGAGGCCGAGCGTGAGGCCGCCTTCGAGGGCGCGGCCGCCTTCGCACAGCCCCTGTTCTCGCCGGCCGGAGGCTCGGTGGACTCGGGGTCCGTCGACAGTGCGTTCGGCATGCTGCACGGTCTCTACTGGCTCACGGCCAACCTCGCGGAGGAGCAGCCCCTGGCCCTGCTCGTGGACGACCTCCAGTGGGCCGATCCCGAGACGCTGCGCTACCTCAATTACCTCGCGCCGCGGCTGGACGGCCTGCCGCTGGCGCTCGTGGCCGCCGCGCGGCCGGAGGAGACCGTGGCCGGCGAGCTGCCGCGCCTGGCGGGCGCTCCGGAGACGACCATCCTGCGTCCGCGACCGCTGAGTCTCGAGGCCACCGCCAGCCTGTGTGAGACCGTGCTCGCCCAACCGGTGGCCCCCGAGTTCGTGGCGGCGTGCCGCGACGCCACCGGCGGCAATCCCTTCTTCGTAGAGGCGTTGGTACGCGAGGTGAGCCAGCGGGAGCTCGTCCCCGATGCGGAGGCGTCGGCCCGGGTCAGGGGCATCGGTCCCGCGGAGGTGGCCCGCGCAGTGCTGCTGCGCCTGACCGACAGCCCGGAGGCCAGAGCGCTCGTGCGCGCCCTGGCGGTGATGGGCGACGGCGCGAGCCTCGGCGAGACCGCCGAGATGGCCGAGCTCGACGAGCTCGAGGCCGCCGCGGCCGCCGACGTGCTGGCGGCGATGTCGATCGTCAAGCGATCGGAGCCGCTCGAGTTCGCGCACCCGGTGGTGGGGGAGGCCGTGTACGCCGATATCGGTCCGCGCGCGCGTCGCCGTCAGCACGCCCGTGCGGCCACGATCCTCGCCCGCCGGGGTGCCTCCGAGGAGCGAGTGGCCGCGCAGATCGTCGAGTCCGAGCCGGCTGGAGAGCCGGTGAGGGTCGAGCTCCTTCGCCGGGTGGCGGCCGCCGCGCTGGCTCGCGGAGCACCCGCGGCGGCCAGGGCCTGGCTGCGCCGTGCGCTGGCCGAGCCGCCCCGACCGCAGGACGTGGCGGACGTGCTGCTTGCCCTCGGGTCCGCTGAGGTACGTCTCGGCAGTACCGAGGCGGCGGGTCATCTGACCGAGGCCGTGGAGCTCGCGGACGAGCCGGCGTTAGTCGGCCCCGCGGCCCGCCAGCTCGCGCTGGCGCTCAGCGTCTCGGGGCGCACCGACCAGTCGGTTGACGTGCTCGAGTCCGCGATCGCCGTCGTCGAGCCGGTTGATCGCGAGCTGTCGCTGCTGCTCGAGGCCGAGGTGGCCTCGCACGCCCAGCAGGCCAGCCCCGAGATCCGCGGACCCGCGGCCCGGCGGCTGGCGCGCCACCGGGATCTCTCGGGAGAGACGCCGGGCGAGCGGCTGGTGGCGGCGAGCCTGGCCTGCGAGCGGGCGAAGCTCAGCAAGTCGGCGGCCGACGCGGCCGCGCACCTCCTGCCCGCGCTGGCCGATGGCCGTCTGGTGGAGGAGCAGCAGGGCGACCTGATCGGTCCCTTCTACGACCTGGTGATCGGGCTCCTCGCCACCGACGAGCTCGACCCGGCTCTTGCCGCCGTGGAGCGAGCGCTGGTTCACGCTCGCGCGCGGGCCTCCGTTCCCGGAGTGGCCTACCTCACCACCCGTCGAGGCAGGATCTTCCTGCGCCAGGGTGATGTCAGGCAGGCGGAGGCCGAGGCCTGGATCGCAGGCGAGCTTCTCTCCACTCACCGGATCCCCCTTGGCACCCCGTTCGCGATGGCCCTGCTCCTGGACGCGCTGATAGAGCGCGACGACCTCGAGGGCGCCGAGCGCGCTCTGGTGGAGCCCGGTCTGTGCCTGGACATGCGCCCGAGTCCGAGCAACAACTTCCTGACCGAGGCCATCGGCCGGCTGCACCTGGCGAGCGGGCGGACGGCGGAGGGCGTGCAGGAACTGATGGAGTTCGGCCGTCGCGATGAGCTCTGGGGCGGTGCCAGCCCGCTGGCCTCGCGCTGGCGGTCGCGGGCCGCTCTGGGGCTGGCAGTCCTGGGGGAGCAGGACGACGCGCACCGGATGGCCGCCGAGGACCTCGAGCGGGCACGGCAATGGGGGACCGCTACCGGGATCGGCATCGCGCTGAGGGCGGTGGCTCTGGTGGAGGGCGGTCCGGCGTCGATCGATCGCCTGGAGGAAGCCGCCGAGGTCCTCGGCCGCTCATCCTCGAGGCTCGAGCAGGCCCGGGCGCTCGCCGATCTGGGGGCGGCTCTGCGGCGGGCCAACCGTAGAGCGGAGGCCCGCGGCGTGCTGCGCGACGCACTCGACCGGGCCGAGCGCTGCGGCGCACGGGCGCTGGCGAAGCGCACTCGGACCGAGCTGCGGGCCGCGGGTGGGCCCACCAGCGACCCCGAGGGCACCGGGTTGGAGCAGCTCACGGTCTCGGAAAGACGCGTGGCCGAGTTGGCAGCCGGCGGCCACAGCAACCCGGAGATCGCGCAGACGCTGTTCGTGACCCGCAAGACGGTTGAGACGCACCTCGGCCGTGTGTACCGCAAGCTCGACATCTCCGGCCGGGGCGAGCTGACGGCGGTTCTGGCCGAGCCCAAGATCAGGGAGACGGATCAGGGAGCTCCCTGACGCCGGCTGCGTGGGCGGCCCGTACGGTCGGCCCCATGCGCAAACTGATCACAGGCACATTCCTGACCCTCGACGGCGTGATGCAGGCCCCAGGCGGCCCTGAGGAGGACCCGTCCGGAGGCTTCGAGCACGGCGGCTGGTCGGTCAACTACTGGGACGGAGTGATGGAGGAGGCCATGGGCGAGTCGCTCTCGAGCCCCTTCGAGCTCCTGCTCGGCCGCAAGACCTACGAGATCATGGCCGCCCACTGGCCATACGCCGACGAACCCGTGGCGGACATCTTCAACGACGCGGTAAAGCACGTCGCGTCGACCACGCTCGACGCGGTCGAGTGGAGCAACTCGAAGCTGATCGAGGGTGACCTCGGTACGGCCATCCGGCGGCTCAAGGAGGAGGGCGGACCCGAGCTCCAGGTGCACGGCAGCGCCGGGCTGATCCAGTCGCTGCTGGCCGAGGATCTCATCGACGATTATCGGGTCTGGACCTTCCCGGTCGTCATCGGGACCGGCAAGCGGCTGTTCGGCGACGGAGCCGTGCCCGCGGGGCTCGAACTCGTCGATTCGAAGGTCTCCTCCACCGGCGTCGTACTCGCCACCTACCGGCGGGCGGGTGAGATCGAGCTCGGCTCGTTCGCGCTCGAGCAGCCGGCCGAGGCCACCGGATGAGCGGCGTGCCCTACGCGGTCACGCTGGTCACCGCAGTCGGCTGCGGACTGGTGGCCGGGGTGTTCTTCGCCTTCTCCACGTTCGTGATGCCCGCGCTGAGGCGGGTGACTCCGTCGGGTGGCGTCGAGGCCATGCAGTCGATCAACCGGGTGGCGCTCACCCCGCCCTTCATGATCGCCTTGTTCGGCACCGCGCTGGCGGCGCTGGGCCTGATCGTCTGGTCGGTCGTGTCCTCAGCCGACCGGCCCACGGCCCTGATCGTGGCCGGCGGCGGGCTCTATCTCGTCGGGACGATCGGGGTGACCATCGCGGGCAACGTGCCGTTGAACGACCGGCTGGAGAGGGCCGATTCCGCGCAGGCCACCAGCGCCGGCTGGCACGACTGGGTCGGCCGCTGGAACGCCTGGAACCACGTCCGCACCGCCGCCGCGCTGGCTGCCGCCGCGCTGCTGACGGTGGCCCTGGACGGCTAGACGAACAACGCGATCGGCAAGGAGAACCGACATGGCCAGAACAGGCGATGAGCTCGTGAATCCCGTGACCGGGCTGCGGACGGTGTTCCGCCAGACCTCGGACGACACAGGGGGCGAGCTGCTGCGGGTGGACTGGATCGCGGCGCCGGGCTGGACCACGGGGCCCGACCACGTGCACCGCCTCCAGGCCGAGCGCTTCGAGGTGATCTCGGGTGAGCTCGGCCTGCGGGTGGACGGCGTGGAGCATTTCCTCGCCAGGGGCGACGTGCTCGAGGCGCCGGCCGGCGCCTCGCACGCGGCCTGGAACCCCGGCCAAGAGGACGACGTGCACGTGCTCGTGGACTTCCGGCCGGCCCTCCGGACCGAGATCGCCTTGGAGGCTCTCGCCGGCCTGGCCCGCGACGGCAAGACCACCAGGGCGGGCATCCCGCGCAATCCGCTCCAGGCGGCGGTCATCGTGCGCCACTACGAGGACGAGATCTTCTTCGTCCGGCCGCCCCTGAGCGTGCAGAAGCTGCTCTTCGGACCGCTGGCGGCGCTGGGCCGGATGGCGGGGTATCGCCCGGACTATCCCTATCGCCGGACCCCCGCGGAGCGCACGGTGGAGTCGACGGCGTAGGTGGCGATGATCGCTCGTGTCTGGAGCGGAGCGGTGCGCCGGGAGGACGGCGACGCCTACGCGGCGTGCGTCCTCGACACCGAGCTGGCGGGCTACGCCGCCGCGAGGGGCAACCGCGGAGCCTGGATGCTGCGCCGCGACCGCGACGCCCGGAGCGAGTTCATGGTCTTCACGCTCTGGGACTCGCTGGACTGCCTCGACGCCGTCGCTCCCGAGGACGACCGCTACCTGGTGGACGAGGGAGGAACCGTGGTCGTCTACGAGGCGGCTGGAGGCGCTCCGCCGCCGGCCGGCTGGAGGCGGGGATGCTGATCGGGGACCTCCCGCTCCCGCTCCTCCTCAACGATCACCTTGCCGCGCGTCTCGGGCAGCAGCCAGCAGCAGACGATCGCCAGCGTGCAGGCCACCACGGCCACGATCACTATCGACTCGCCCAGGCCGATCGAATCGGCCGTGATGCCGATGAAGCCGGGCCCGAGCGCGGCCAGGCCACGGCCCACGTTGTAGGCGAGGCCCTGCCCTGCGGCCCTCATGTTGGAGGGAAACAGCTCGGCCAGGAAGGAGCCGTATCCGGCCGCCTGGCCCGAGGCGAAGAAGCCGAGGAAGAAGCTCACCACGTAGGTGATGAAGCTCCCGTCGATCGGTATCGCCACGAAGGCGATGATGAAGGCGGCCGAGCCGAGGAAGTAGAAGGTGAACGCAGGTCGGCGTCCGATCGCGTCGTGGATGAAGCCGGCCAGGATGTAGCCCGCGAACGAGCCGGCGATCACCACCCAGCTGTAGGTGGCCGTCCCGACCACGGTCTGGCCGCGCTCCTCGACCAGGAAGGTCGGCAGGAACACGAACACCGAGTAGTAGGTGCCCTGTCCGCCCACCCCGAACAGCGTCGCCAGGATTGAGGTGCGCCTGATCTCGGGGCGGAACAGCAGCGGGAACGAGATCGGTGAGCCCTGGGAGGCTCCGGTCTTGACCCGGTCGCGCGTGGTGAGCCGGATGACGAACGCCGCCGCGGCGGGCAGGATGCCGAGCAGGAACAGGTAGCGCCAGGCCTGGTCGTCGTTCAGCGCGTCGAAGAGGATCAGGTAGGCCGCCGTCGAGCAGGCCCAGCCGATGGCGTAGGTGCTCTGCAGGAAGCCCATCGTCCGGCCCCGCTGCTCGGGCTTCGCGTACTCGGCCAGGAGGGCGGCCCCCACCGCCCACTCCGCTCCGAACGTGAACCCGTGGAGGGTGCGCCACAACAGCAGCTGCTCGAGGTTCTGGGCCGTCGCGGTCAGCGCGGTGAAGACCGAGTAGCCGACGATCACGAAGGTCAGTACCCGGACGCGGCCGAAGCGGTCAGCCAGCGTTCCGCCGATCACCCCGCCGAAGGCCGAGGCCACCAGGCTGAAGGCGACCACGAAGGGCCCGTCGGACGGGGAGAGGCTGAGCGAAACCGTGATCGCCGGCAACGCGTAGGCGAACATGGTCCAGTCGAAGCCGTCGAGGCCCCAGCCGAGACCTGAGGCCACGAAGGCCCGCTTGCGCTGAACGGCCTCCTCCTCGGGCGAGATGTTCAGCTCGCCGGCATGCTCACGTTCGTCGGCCCGGTCGTCGGACACGCTGACAGCCTGCCCGGGGCCCGGATCGGGTAATCAGGGCCGGCAGTCGAGCTCGCCGCCGGTCATCCCGTCGACGAGAGCCGCGACGTTGGCGGCCATCGCGCCGATGTAGGTGCCCTCGACAGTGCCGGGCTCCCCGAGGGTGTCGGCCCACAGGTCGGCGCCCACCTCGGCGCCGGCCTCCCGGGACAGGGCCTGCTCGAGCCGCTCGCTCACGCCCGACTCCGGGAACACCGCCTCCACCCGTTCGTCCTCGATCTGGCCGACCAGCCTGTCCACGTCCTTGGCTGACGGCTGCGCCTGGGTGGACAGCGAGGGGATGACCGAGCCGACGATCTCGATGTCGTAGCGGTCGGCGAGATAGGAGAAGGCGTCGTGGGTGGTCACGATCTTGCGCCTGGTCGCGGGCACGCGCTCGAAGCACGCAGCGGCCCGCGAATCGAGGCGCTCGAGCTTCTCGACGTACGCGGCGGCGTTGTCGGTGTAGGCCTTCCGGTGGCCGGGATCGGCCTCGATCAGAGCGTCGCGGATGGCCTGCACGGCGAGGATCGCGTTGCGGGGGTCCTGCCACCAGTGGGGGTCGGTCTCGGAGCCCACGTCGACGGTCTCGACCGAGCCGAGCAGGTCCACGACCTCGCCGTCGCTGCCGGAGCTCTCGATCAGGTCGTCGAGCCATGCGTCCACGTCGCCGCCCGAGCGCACGACCAGCGCGGAGCCGGCCAGCGCCGCGGCGTCGCTCGGCCGGGGCTCGTAGTCGTGCGGATCGGCGCCGCTCTCGAGGATCTTGTCGACCTCCACCAGGTCGCCTCCGACGTTGCGGGTCAGGTCGGCCACCTGGGTGGTGGTGGCCACGACGTTCAGCTTGTCGCCGTCGGAGCCGGTCTGCGAGTCGTCACCGCAGGCGGCGAGAGCCGCCAGGAGCAGGGCGGAGAGCAGCGCGAGAGTGAGGATGCGGGCGCGACCGGGCACGAGGCCGGCGGAGGATACTGAGAATGATTCTCAACCGCGGCTGCGGCGATCGCGCACCTGGGTCACCAGCAGCCAGACGAGGAAGGCAACCACCGGAACGAAGTAGGCGATGGTGGTGAGCCAGTGGCCGGCGTGGGCGATCCAGAGCACACCCCAATGGTGGCAGGCCGAGGCTTCTGCGCTAGCGTCCGCGCCCTGAATCTGACCGGCTCGACAGTGCTGTTGACCGGCGCCTCGGGCGGAATCGGGCGCTCGATCGCCGCTGCGCTGGACCGCGGCGGCGCGCGCCTGATCCTCAGCGGCCGGCGGACCGACGCGCTCGAGGAGCTGCGCTCGCAGCTGGGCGACCGGCCGGAGGTCGCCACCGCCGATCTCTCAGACGGGCCGGCTGCTTCGCGGCTGGCCGAGCGCGCCGGCCCGGTGGACGTGCTCGTGGCCAACGCGGCGCTTCCGTCGAGCGGGGCGCTCACGGACTTCACGCCCGAGCAGCTCGACCGCGCCCTCGACGTGAACCTGCGTGCCCCCATTCAGCTGTCGCGCGAGCTGGTGCCCGGGATGGTCGAGCGGGGCCGGGGTCACCTGGTGTTCATCTCCTCGCTGTCGGGCAAGGTCGCCTCCACCCGTTCCACGGTCTACTCGGCCACCAAGTTCGGCCTGCGCGGTTTTGCCTCGGGACTGCGTGAGGACCTGCACGGCACCGGTGTGGGGGTGAGCGTCGTGTTCCCGGGCTTCGTGTCCGGGGCGGGCATGTTCGCCGACGCCGGTGTGGAGCTTCCGCGCTACGTGGGCACGTGCACGCCGGAGGAGGTGGCGGCCGCGGTGGTACGCGGCGTGGAGGAGAACCGGGCCGAGCTCGACGTGGCGCCGTTCGGCATGCGCGCGGGCGTCTTTCTCTCCTCGATCGCCCCGGTCACGGCGGCGCGTCTGCAGCGCCGGCTGGGCTCCGAGCGTCTGGCCGAGGCCATGGCCGAGGGTCAGGCCGGCAAGCGCTGAGCGGCGGGGCTCAGTCGGCCTCCACCTCGCTGCCGTCCTCGCTCCAACGCGTGTGGAAGGCACCGTCGCGGTCCACCCGGCGGTAGGTGTGGGCCCCGAACAGGTCGCGCAGGCCCTGGATCAGGCTGGCCGGGCCGCGGGCGCGGCGGTAGCCGTCGTAGTAGGCCAGCGACGAGGTGAAGGCCGGCACGGCCACGCCCAGCTCGGTGGCCCGCGCGATCACGCGGCGCCAGGGGTCCTGAGCGTTGCCGAGCGCGTCTGAGAAGGTGTCCACGAGCATCAGGTTCGGCGTCTTGGGGTCGGTCTCGTAGGCCTCGCGGATGCGATCGAGGAAGCGCGCCCTGATGATGCAGCCGCCGCGCCAGATGGTGGCCATCGAGCCGAGATCGATCCCCCATTCCTCCTGCTCGGAGGCGGCCGTCATCTGCTCGAAGCCCTGGGCGTAGGCCACGATCTTGGACGCGTAGAGCGCGTGCTGGATGTCGTCGATCAGCGAGCGATCCAAACGCTCCCCCTCACCCGGGCGCGGTCCGGCCAGCAGCTCGGAGGCGTGCACACGCTGGTCACGCAGCGCGGACAGTGAGCGGGCGAACACCGCCTCGGTGATCGCCGTGAGGGGCACCCCCAGCTCGAGTGCGTCCTGCGCAGTCCAGCGGCCAGTGCCCTTCTGCTCGGCTTCGTCGAGGATCACGTCGAGCAGCGGCTGGCCCGTGGCCTCGTCGGTCTTCGCCATTACCGTGGCCGCGATCTCGATCAGGAACGACTCGAGCTCGCCCTCGTTCCAGCCCCGGAACACCTCGGCGATCTCCGCCACCTCCAGGCCCACCCCGTGGCGAAGCAGGTCGTACGCCTCGGCGATCAGCTGGATGTCGGCGTACTCGATGCCGTTGTGGACCATCTTCACGTAGTGGCCGGCACCGTTGTCGCCGACATAGGTGCAGCAGGGCGTGCCGTCCACCTGGGCGGCGATCTGCTCGAACACCTCCTCGACCTCGCCGTACGCTTCGCGGTCCCCGCCGGGCATGATGCTCGGGCCCTTCAGCGCGCCCTCCTCGCCGCCCGACACTCCGGTGCCGAGGAAGCGCAGGCCGCGCTCGGCGATCTCGCCGCTGCGGCGTTGCGTGTCGCGGAAGTTGGAGTTGCCGCCGTCGATGATCACGTCGCCCCGCTCCATCAGCGGCACGAGTTCCTCGATCACGGCGTCGACCGGCTTGCCGGCCTTGACCATCACGATGATCGCGCGAGGCGGCGCCAGCGCCGCGACGAACTCCTCCGTCGAGCCGGTGCCAAAGAGCGGGCCCTCGTCGCCGTGCTCGTCCATGAAGCGCTCGGTCTTCGCACCCGTCCGGTTGTGCACCGCCACGGGGATGTCGTGGTGGGCGATGTTGCGCGCGAGGTTGGCGCCCATGGTGGCCAGGCCGGTGAGGCCGAGGTGTCGCTCCGTGTCGCTCACATCAGCGGCCGCTGGGCCGAGCTGTCGGGTTCGAGGCGGTCCTCCTGCAGATCGAGCGCCACGCGCACGATCCGCGCCTGCTCGCGCTTGTGAGCCGCTGAGTAGCCCTCGCCGGGCGCGGCGCGCAGCTGGCGGCCCACATAGTCATAGGCCAGCCTCTCGGGGAGGATCCCCGCCATGCGCCGGCGCATGAACGCGCGGGCGCCCATGTTGCGCGGCTCCTCCTGCACCCAGACCACGCGCTCGAGGTTCGGGTAGCTCTCCAGCAGCTCGGTCAGCTCGGCTTCGGGGAAGGGATAGAGCAGCTCGACCCGCGCCACCGCGATGTGGTCCTGGCCGTCCCGGTCCTCGTGGGCGTCGATGTCGTAGAAGATCTTGCCCGAGCAGAGCACCAGGCGGGTCACGTTGGCGCGGTCGTTCCCTCCGTCGCCGAAGCGCGGGTCATCGAGCACCCGCTCGAACGAGCCCTCGGCGAGCTCGGCCAGCGTGGACGTGGCGGCCGGCAGCCGCAGCAGGCTCTTCGGCGTCATCACGATCAGCGGGCGCGGCTTGGACACGAGCGCCTGGCGCCGCAGGAGATGGAAGTACTGAGCCGGGGTGGTGGCGTTGGCCACGCGTATGTTGCCCTCGGCCGCCGACTGCAGGAAGCGCTCCAGGCGACCGCTCGAATGCTCGGGCCCCGACCCCTCGTAGCCGTGCGGCAGTAGCAGCGACAACCGGGAGGTCTGGCCCCACTTGGCCAGGCCCGAGATGAGGAACTGGTCGACGATCACCTGGGCCGAGTTGACGAAGTCGCCGAACTGGGCCTCCCACAGGATGAGCGCGTCGGGGGCCTGGACCGAATAGCCGTACTCGAAGCCCATGCAGGCCTGTTCGGACAGTGGACTGTTGTGGAGCTCGAACGGCGCGTTGGCGTCGCGCAGATGCTGAAGAGGGGTGTAGCGCTCACCGGACTCCGCGTCGTGCAGCACGGCGTGCCGCTGGCTGAAGGTGCCGCGCTCCGAGTCCTGGCCGGTGAGCCGGGTGGGCACTCCGAGGGCCAGCAGCGAGGCCACGGCGAGGGCCTCGGCGTGGGCCCAGTCCACCGGTCCGTCCTCCTCGAACACCGCCCGGCGGCGATCGAGGAACGGCTTGAGCTTGCGGTGCACCGTGAAGCCGTCGGGCAGCCGCAGCAGCTGCTCACCCAGCGCGCGCAGGGTGTCCTCCGCGACGGTGGTGCGGGGCTCCCGGCTCATCGTCCGGTCGAGCTCGATCTCGCCGGTCTCGGGCGGGGTCCCGATCGACTCCTTCAGCTCGGTGTGCGCGTCAGCCACCCTCGAGTAGGCATCGGCGGCCATGGTCTCGGCGTCGTCTGCGCTGACCACGTCCTCCTGCTCGAGCTTCTCGGCGTACAGCTTGCGCACCGGCGGGTGCTTCTTGATGAGCTCGTACATCTGCGGCTGGGTGTACGCGGGCTCATCGGTCTCGTTGTGGCCGAAGCGCCGGTAGCCGATCAGATCGATCAGCGCGTCGCGGCCGAAGGTCTGGCGGAACGCGCCGGCCAGTCGCATGGCCGAGACGCAGGCCTCCACGTCGTCGGCGTTCACATGGATGATCGGGATGTCGAAGCCCTTGGCCGGGTCGGACGCGTATCGCGTGGAACGGCTCTCTTCCGGATCGGTGGTGAAGCCGAGCTGGTTGTTGGCGATCACGTGGATCGTGCCGCCGGTGGAGTAGCCGGGCAGCGCCTGGAGGTTGAGCGTCTCGGAGACGATGCCCTGGCCCGGGAAGGCGGCGTCGCCGTGGATGATCACCGGCAGGACGGCGGAGGGATCGTGGGTGAGGTCGCGGGCCTTGCGGCCGGTCTGGTCGGCCCGGGCGCGGCCCTCGATCACCGGGTTCACATACTCGAGGTGGCTCGGGTTGGGCGAGAGGGTCACGGTCACGCCCTTGCCCGACAGGGTCGCGTAGGTGCCGCTGGCGCCGTAGTGGTACTTCACGTCGCCGGTGCCGCCCTCGGGCGCCGCGGTGTCCACGGCCAGCGTCTGCTCGCCCTCGAATTCGGCGAGGATCGCCTCGTAGGGCCGGCCGACCGTGTGCGCGAGCACGTTGAGACGGCCGCGGTGGGCCATGCCCACCACCACCTCGCGCGCGCCGTCGGCCGAGCCGAGCTCGATCGCCTCGTCGAGCATGGGCACGAGCGTGTCGAGGCCCTCGATCGAGAACTGCTTCTTGCCCAGGAAGGCCTTGTGCAGATAGCCCTCCAGGGCCTCGACCTCCGACAGGCGCCTCAGCAGCCGCCGCCGGGCCTCCTTGTCGAGCGGCTCACGGTAGGCACCCGACTCGATCGCCTGGCGCAGCCACACGCGCTGCTCGTGGTCGGAGATGTGCTCGATCTCGTAGGCGATCGTGCCCGTGTAGGTGTCGCGCAGTCGCGGCAGCGCGTCCGCGAAGGTCTCGCCCGCCACCGCCACGCGCAGGACCGACGCCGGGATGCGCCGCATCAGGTCGTCGGTGAGCTTGACCGTGGCCGGCTCGAGGGCCGGGTCGCCCACCGGCGCCGAGCCGAGCGGGTCGAGCTGCGCGGCCAGGTGACCGTGCATGCGATGGGCCTTGACCAGCGAGGTGGCCGCCTGCACCGCCTGGAGCAGCGCCGCGTCGGCCACGGGGCCGGCCGCCGGGACGGCAGCGGCGGGCACCGGCTCGGCGGCGGTGACCGGGGCGGGCTCGGCCGAAGTGGTGCTCCCGTCGATGCCCAGGCCGTCGAACACTCCCTCGTAGAAGCCGTCGGCGCCCTGCAGGAGCTCGTCCACCCGGCGCAGGAAGGCGCCCGATTCCGCGCCCTGGATCACCCGGTGGTCGTAGGTGCTGGTCATGGTCATGACCTTCTGGACGCCCAGCTCACGCAGCTTGTCCGGGCTCAGCGCGGTGAGGCCGGGCGGGTAGCCGATCGCCCCCGTGGCCACGATCGTGCCCTGGCCGGGCATGAGCCGCGGCACGCTGGCCACCGTGCCGATGCCGCCCGGGTTGGTGAGGGTGATGTTCGCGCCCTGATAGGCGTCGGGAGCGAGCGTGTTGTCGCGCGCTCCAACCACCAGCTCGTCGTAGCGGGCGACGAAGGAGGCGAAGTCCATCTCGCTCGCGTCGGTGAGCACCGGGACCACGAGCGAGCGGCTGCCGTCCTTGCGCTCCACGTCCACCGCCAGGCCGAGGCTGGCCGAGCCCGGCGCGACGCGCAGCGGCTTGCCGTCCTGTTCCGAGTAGGCGTGGCCCATCACCGGCATGTCGCGAGCGGCCTGGACCACGGCCCAGGCGATCAGATGGGTGAACGAGAGCTTGCGGCCGCTCGCCTTCACGTCCCTGCGCCGCGCGTCCAGCACGTCCACGGGCAGGGTGCGGAAGCTGGTGGCCGTCGGTATCGACCGGCTCTCGTTCATGAAGCGCACGAGCGTGGCCGCGGGGCCGCGGATGGGGGTGGTGTCGGCTTCGGGCGGGGCGGCGGGCGCGGCGGCGCCGCCGTTGCCCTCCACGGCCGCCAGCACGTCCTCCTTGGTCACCCGACCGCGTGGGCCCGAGCCACTGATGACGCTCAGGTCGAGCCCGTGCGCAGTCGCCATGCGCGCGGCGACGGGAGTGGCGTTTTCGCCGTTGCCCGACGCCGGCGCTCCTCGACCGGCGTGGCCGCCGGCTCGGCCTTCGGCTGCACCGGGCCGTTTCCGGAGGCCGGCGCCGCCTCGGCGCCCGCGGCGATCCTGCACAGGATCGAGCCCACGGAAACCGTCTCGTCGGACTGGGCGAGGATCTCCTTCACCGTCCCGGCCACCGGAGAGGGCACCTCGGCGTCCACCTTGTCGGTGGAGATCTCCACGAGGGGGTCGTCGACGGCCACCGTGTCGCCCGGCCCGACCCTCCAGTCGAGCACGGTCCCCTCGGCCACCGAATCGCCCATCTCGGGGAAGGCGACGTCCACGAGCTCGCCGCTGCCGGCCTCGTCCTCGTCGGGCGCCGGTGGGCTCTCGTCCTCCTCGGCAGGGGGCGCGTCGCTCGTCTCGATCTCGCCGAGGACGGCGCCCACCTGAACAAGCGAGTCCGGCTCGGCCAGGATCTTCACCAGAGTGCCGGCCACGGGGGCGGGCACCTCGGCATCCACCTTGTCGGTGGAGATCTCGACCAGCGGCTCGTCGGCCTCCACCCGGTCGCCCACCTGTTTGCGCCACTCGAGGACAGTTCCCTCGGTCACGGACTCGCCCATTTGGGGCATGGTGATCTGCACGGTCGTTACCGGCGCGGCCATTCGGGTTCAACTGTACCCCTGCGGTGGCCCGGTATCGCTTCACAAGTAGCGTGGCGCCCGATGACCGGCCGAAAGCTCAAGTTCTGGGGCTGGGGCTATGAGGACCAGCAGCCCTCGTACGACGAGGTGCGCGCCACCGTGGACGCCTCGCGCGCCCATCTCGGCTTCCCGCCGGCGGAGGCCGAGCGACCGGTCGAGCTCGACGCGCTCGAGCTGCCCCGGCCCAGGCTGCAGGCTCCCTCGGCACTGGCGCCGATCTGCCGCAGCGACCCGTACGAGCGCGCCCTCCACGCCTACGGCCGCGCGTACCGCGACGTGGTCCGGGCGTTTCGCGGCCGCTTCGATCACCCACCCGACGTGGTGGCCCACCCCACGAGCGAGGCCGAGCTCGAAGCCGTGCTCGCGTGGTGCGAGGAGGCCGGGGCGGCCGCCATCCCGTTCGGGGGCGGCACGAGCGTCGTGGGGGGCGTGGAGGCGGCCGGCGGAGCCGACTATGCCGGCGTCGTGACCGTCGACCTCAAGCGGCTCGACCGCGTGCTCGAGATCGACCGGACCTCGCTGGCCGCCCGCATCCAGGGCGGCGCCACCGGGCCTGGGCTGGAGGCGCAGCTGCGCGAGCACGGCCTCACGCTGCGCCACTACCCGCAGTCATTCGAGTACTCCACCCTGGGCGGCTGGATCGCCACCCGGGCCGGAGGCCACTTCGCCACGCTGGCCACGCACATCGACGACTTCGTGGAGTCGGTGCGGGCGCTCACGCCCAGGGGCGTCTGGGAGAGCCGTCGCTTGCCGGGGTCGGGTGCCGGCCCGAGCCCCGACCGGATGCTGATCGGCTCCGAGGGGATTCTCGGTGTGATCACCGAGGCCTGGGTGCGCGTGCGCGAGCGGGCGCGCTTTCGCGCCTCGGCGGGCGTGACCTTCGGCTCGTTCGCCGAGGGGGCCGCGGCGGTCCGGGAGCTGGCCCAGTCCGGGCTTCACCCTTCCAACTGCCGCCTGCTAGACCCCGGCGAGGCGGCGCTCACCGGCGCCGCGCAGGACGGGGAGGCGCTGCTCGTGCTCGGCTTCGAGTCCGCCGACCATCCGCTCGAGGCCTGGATGGACCGCGCCGTCGAGCTGTGCCGGGACCACGGGGGAGAGCTGCCGGAGCCCCCGCGGGTGGGCGAGCGCACCGCGTCAACGGACGCCTGGCGCGACTCGTTCCTGCAGATGCCCTACCTGCGCGACACGTTCGTGGCCGGCGGGATCATGGCGGAGACGTTCGAGTCGGCCGTCACCTGGGACCGATTCGAGACGTTCGTGGACGAGGTGCGCCGGCGCACGGTTGCCGCCCTGGGCGAAGGGTCGGTGACATGTCGCCTCACGCACGCCTATCCGGACGGCGCGGCTCCCTACTTCACCGTGCTCGCCCCGGCCCGCCGCGGCGCCGAGGTGGATCAGTGGGACGAGGTCAAGCAGGCGGCCTCCGAGGCGATCATCGATGCGGGTGGCACCATCACTCACCACCACGCCGTGGGCCGCGACCATCGACCCTGGTACGACCGGCAGCGTCCCGAGCCCTTCGCGGCGGCGCTGGCCGCGGCCAAGGCGGCCGTCGATCCCGCGGGCATCCTCAACCCCGGAGTGCTGATCCCGCCGCAGCAGTCGCCAGTGCAGCCCTGAGATGATCTCCGCGTGAACGCACGGCGCCGAGAACTGGCCCGCGCCGACCGCGTGCTCCCGGGACTCTGGCGGCTGCGCCTGCCGCTGCCCTGGCCCGGGGTGCCGCACGGCAACGCCTACGCCATCGCCGCCGGCGACGGGATCGTGCTGGTGGACACGGGCATCCACGAGCCCGGCTCGATGCGCCAGCTCGAGCGCGCCCTCGACCAGGCCGGCCTGAGCGTGGAGCACGTTCGGCTCGTGGTGTGCACCCACGCCCACTCCGACCACTACGGCCAGGCCGGTCCCATCGTCCACGCCACCGGTTCCGAGCTGTGGATGCACCCGGACCATCAGCACATGACCCGAGCAGCAGAGGATCCCGACCAGGCCTTCGAGCGGCGCTTCGAGATCGCCCGCCAGAGCGGCGTCCCCGCCGAGGCGCTCGCGGCCTACCGCGAGTCCGGGCGCGGCCGCAACTTCGGCATCGCGGAGATCATCGAGCCGCACCGCGACCTCGTGCCGGGCGTGGAGGTGGAGACCGACCTCGGCACGTGGCAGGTGCATGAGACGCCCGGCCACGCGCCGTCCCACGTGGTGCTCCACCAGCCCGAGCGGGAGCTGCTGCTGTCCGGGGATCACCTGCTGGGCCGCGTGTCGCTCTACTACGACTACGGCTATTCGCCCGACCCGGCCGGCGAGTTCCTGAACAGCCTCGACGTGGTCGACGAGCTCGACGTCCAGCTGATCCTCGCCGGCCACGGAAGGCCGGTGCGCGACGCGACCGCCCTGATCGAGGCCAACCGCCGCGCCGTCCACGAGCGCATCGAGCGGGTCCGGGTGGCGTTGTCCGGCGGCCCGGTCCCGGCCTTCGACGTGGTCCCGCAGATGCTCGACCACGAGCTGCCCGGTCCGATGATGATCGGCTGGGGGCTGAGCGAGGCGCTCTGCTACCTGCGCCACCTGGAGCTCGACGGCGAGGTGGAGCGCCTCGAGGAGGATGACGGGGACGAAAGCGAGCGCTGGGCCCTGGCGGCCTAGGCGCGCCGCCGGCCCGGCGCGCGTTTCCCGTTAGAGGAGGGGTCTATGAAGAAACGACGACATATGACACGGATCGTCAGGGACCCCCCCGGGCTAGTTCCCGCGGAGCGGTAGGAGCCCTCCCCGGTCCGTATCCAAGTCTCCTGGCGCCGCCATCGGCGCGGAGCCTAGATCGTGGCCCGCGCCCGCGTCCAGGGATGCGCCGCGCGCAGCGCCGCCAGGATGGCCCGCGTTGCGGGCGAGCGGTTGAGCGTGTAGAAGTGGATCCCGGGCGCGCCCCGCGCCAGGAGATCGGAGCACTGGAGGGTCGCGTAAGCGACTCCGAGCTCTGCAACCGCTTCCGGGTCGTCGGCGCGCCCGTCGAGCTGCGCGGTCAGGTCCGCGGGGATGGTGGCCCCGCACATCTCGGTGAAGCGCTTGATCTGCCCGTAGTTGGTGATGGGCATGATGCCCGGGATGATCGGCACCTCGATGCCGGCCGCGCGGGCCTCCTCGACGTACGCGAAGTACGAGTCGTTGTCGAAGAAGAGCTGGGTGATGAGAAAGCCGGCCCCTGCGTCGGCCTTGTCACGCGCATAGCCGAGGTCGCTGGCGCGGTCGGGCGCGTCGGGGTGGATCTCCGGGAAGCAGGCCGCCCCCACGCAGAAGTCGAAGCGCTCGCGGATCAGGCGGATGAGGTCGATCGAATAGCTCAGGCCGCCCGGGTGCGGCTGCCATTCGGTCTCCCCGCGGGGCGGATCGCCGCGCAGGGCCAGGACGTTCTCGATCCCCGCCGCCTCGATTTCGCTGAGGATGTCCACGATCCGGTCCGCGGGCTCGCCCACGCAGGAGAGGTGGGCCATGGCCTCGATGCCCAGCTCCTGCTTGATCGACTTGGTGATCTCCACGGTCCGGTTGCGCGTGGTGCCACCGGCGCCGTAGGTCACCGAGACATAGTCGGGCGAGTCGTCCTTCAGGGTCTCGAGCGTGCCCTCGAGCGTCCGCCGGCCCTCATCGGTCTTTGGGGGAAAGAACTCGAACGAGAACACCGGCCGGCGCTCGTCCAGAAGTCGGTCGATCCGCATGCCGGATCAGGCTAACACAACCTTGACAAACTCGTGTCAAGGTTGCGGCGACGAGTTCGAACGCAGCACGTCTGGGCCGCTCGGCGCGGGATCGCCGTCGCCGGGCTCGGCGGTCACGGCCAGGCCCGGGTACTCGGCGGGATCCACGGCGGCGGTGAAGCGGACGTCGGAGCGTCCCTGCTCGTCCGGGTGGAATGTGCCCGCGGAGATCCGGTCGGGCTGCCCCGGGCGGTCGCCGGGGCCGACGAACCAGAGTTCGTAGTACTCGCCCTTGGGCAGGATCCGCAGGTCGCCGGTGCGGAAGTCGATCACGCGCCCGATACCTGTCTTCGAGACGGTCGCCTCCGCGGTCGCACCTCCGGGCGCCTGCAGGGTGGCCTCGACCTCCTTGACGCCGGGCAGGCCGTCATCGCCGCCGCCGAGCATGGCTCCCAGGAGGACGCCGGCGGCCAGGGCCACCGCCAGTCCGCCGGCGAGCGCGGGACGGCTGAGCCGCCGGCGACGCGAGCGCGCGGGCGCGGGAGCCGTCGCGGGAGCCGCCCGGTGGCGGGGCGGCGCGACCTCGGCGGCCGGGACGTGGCCGTTCAGGCCGGCGGTTCGGATAGCGGCGAGCGTGCGCGTCTCGAGCTCGAACGGTGGCGCGGGTGCGGGGGGCGCGGCGCGGGCGAGCAGCCCGGCGATGTCCTCCACCTCGGCCCGGTCCGGGCCGTCGAGGCCGTCGAGCAGCCGCGCGCGGATGTCGCGGCGGTCAGGCAAGGAGCCCTCTCTGCTCGAGCTCCAGCTTGAGCGCCCTGAGGCCATAGAAGGCACGGGTCTTGACCGTCCCGACCGGGATTCGGAGGCGCCGGGCGATCTCCGCCTGGCCGAGGTCCTCGTCGACCATCAGCTCGAGCACCTCGCGGTGCTTGGACGAGATCGCGTTGAGCGCCTCACGCACGTCGAGCGCGAGCAGCAGGGCTTCGTAGGCCTCGCCCTCGAGCAGGTCGAGCTGCTGATCCGGGGCGCTTCCGGTGGGTAGAGGACGTGAGGCCGAGCGGCGCAGCAGATCCACCGCCGCACGGCGCGCAATCGTGAAGATCCAGGTTCGCGCGCTGCCCCGGTCGGGGTCGAAGCGCGGGGCGCTTCGCCACAGCCGGACGAAGGTCTCCTGCACGAGCTCCTCGGCCATGCCGCTATCGCCCGTGAGCCGGAGGCCGAGGCCATACAGCCGCGACGAGTAGCGGCGGTACAGGTCCACCAGGGGCTCACCGTGATCGCCCGCCGCGACGAGGCCGAGGAGGTTGGTCTCTTCGGTCGTGGCGGCCAGGGTGGTCGTGTTGCTGCGCATGGAGGGACGGGGGGTCCTGCCCTGTCCATTCGCAGTGCCACCCCGATCGGTTCACCGCGCGAGACCTCATTTCTCTTCGGGCGGCAGGATGTCGAGGCCGGTGGCCACCGTCTCCCGGCCGGCGAGGCGGTACTGCACGTCCACCGAGTCGTTCTTGCCGTACGAGCCGAAGAGCCCGAAGAACATCGCCGTCCAGCGGCCCGCGCCCAGCTTCTCCTTCTCGAGCGGCTTGCTGAACAGCAGCTGCCCTCCGTCGACCCGGTAATCCTCGCCCTCCCGCTGTGGCACGCCGTTGACGAACACCCGGTACGGGGGCTCGGCGCCACGCGGGAGCTTCACTCGCCAGACCGTCATCCTGCCTCCAGTGCCCGGCGAAGGGCCTGGTAGGCCGTCTCGCGCCGGCGCTGCTCGACGAGGCGGCGCCTCACGCGGCCCGTGAAGGCCTCACTGGAGCCGTCGCCGCGCACATCCACGCCGGCCCTGAGCCCGCGGCCGGACAGCTCGAGGCGCGCCACCACCTGCTGAACGGGCTCGAGCTTGCGAATCATCGTGCCGCCGCGCGGGCGAGTGTGGGCGGTGCGCTCGAGCTCGGCCCCGCGTTGCTCGATCGCTCCGAGCGCCGCCGGCAGGTCGGCGTAACGCTCGCGGGTCACCTTGGCACCGTGACGTATCGTGAGCGTGTACGGCATGCCGGGGAGCGTACTTTCAGTGAACGTCGCCGAGATCCGCGAGGTCTCCCGCGGCGGTGTCACGGCCAAGACCGGAATTTGGAAGCTCCCGGTGGCCGGACCCGTGGCCGTTCGTGGGGTGAACGTGGAAGGTGACGAACAGGCCGACCGCACCGTCCACGGCGGCCCCCATAAGGCCGTCTACTCCTACGCGCGGGAGGACATCGACTGGTGGGAGAGCGAGCTCGGCACCGAGCTGCGTCACGGCGCGTTCGGCGAGAACCTGACCCTGAGTGGAGTAGACGTGAGCGGTGCGTTGATCGGAGAGCGCTGGCAGATCGGCTCCGTGCTGCTCGAGGTATCCGAGCCGCGCTTTCCCTGCTGGAAGCTCGGCGTGCGCTTCGGCGATCCGCACATGCTCAGGCGCTTTGCCAAAGCGCTGCGCCCGGGCGCCTATCTGCGCATCGCCGAGGAGGGCCGGTTCGAGGCCGGCGATGCTGTCGAGATCGTCTCGCGGCCAGAGCACGACCTCACCATCCATGAGTTCGCGCGGGTCTACCTCGAAGACCACTCGCAGCTGGCCCGTCTGCTGATCCCGGAGGTGTCGGAAGACTGGCGGGGCTGGGCGCGCCGCTAGCCGCCGATGGCCGACATCGTCCGCGGCGGCTGACGGAAGCCCGGCTCGTTCACGCGGTGCTTGAGCTCCTTGCGCCACACCGCCTCGCGGATGATCGTCTCGAGCTCGGCGTCGGAGGCGCCGCTGCGCAGCGGGTCGCGCAGGTCGGTCTCGTGCAGTGAGAAGAGGCAGGTCCTGAGCTTGCCCTCGGCGGTCAGCCGCACGCGGTTGCAGTCCGCGCAGAAGGGCTCGGACACCGGATTGATGAAGCCGATCTCGCCCTGGCCGTCGCTGAAGGCGAAGATGCGAGCCGTGGCGTGCGGCTCGCGCGGCCGTTCCTCGAGTGGATGCACGCGGTGAATGATCTCCCGGATCTCGTCTCCGGTGAGCACCTGATCGCGACTCCACGCGTGGTCTCCGTCGAGCGGCATGAACTCGATGAAGCGCACCTCGTATCCGGTGGAGCGAGCGAACTCGGCGAAGGGCAGCGCCTCCTCCTCGGTGAAGTCCCGCAGTGCGACGGCGTTGACCTTGACCGGCTGGACCTCGGGAAAGCGGCCGATCGCCTCGAGACCGGCGAGCACGCGGGGGAGGGCGTCGCGCCGGGTGAGCTGGAAGAAGCGGTCGCGCTGCAGGGAATCGATCGAGACGTTCACCCGATTGATGCCGGCGTCCACCAGCGCGGCGGCGTCGCGCTCGAGGAGGAAGCCGTTGGTGGTGAGCGAGAGATCCTCGATTCCCGGCACCCGGGCCAGCATCGAGGCGAGCCGCGGAAACTCGCGACGCACCAGCGGCTCGCCGCCGGTCAGGCGCAGGTCGGTCACGCCCATCGACGCCATCACCGAGACGATCCGCTCGATCTCCTCGAAGCGCAGAATCTCCTCGCGGTCGAGCCAGGGCAGGCCGTCGGCGGGCATGCAGTACTGACAGCGGAAGTTGCAGCGGTCGGTGACCGAGACCCGCAGGTCCGATATGCGCCGGCCGTGGCCGTCGACGAGAGGCTCGAGCTCCACTGTCCTTAGGGTATCCACGGTGGAGCTTCCCGACGTCGCGATCAGAGCGCCCTCACGCGGCAACCGCAGGCTGGAGCGGCTGTTCGACGCTGCGAACGCGGACGACCGGCTGCGCGCCTGGTGGTACATGCAGCAGGTCAACGCCGACCGGCGCGACATGTCCGACCACTCAGTGGTCCACATCCAGATCGTGGTCAACATCGCTCTGCGGCTGTTCCGGCTGCTCAACCGGGCGGGGGTCGAGCCGGCCATGGTCACCGATCACGGCATGAGCGCCCGCGACGCCGAGGTGGCGATCGCCGCGGCCTGCCTGTTCCACGACACCGGAATGTCGATCCACCGCACCGACCACGAGCAGTACAGCCTGTTCATGGCCTCCGATCGCATGCCCCAGCTGCTCGAGCCGATCTACGACGAGCCCGAGCTGACGGTGGTGATCTCCGAGGCGCTCCACGCCGTGATCGGGCACCGGCGCCGCGGGGACCCGATAACCATGGAGGCCGGGATCGTGCGCGTGTCCGACGCTCTAGACATGGCCTCGGGCCGCTCGCGCATCCCGTTCGAGACGCGGCGGCCCAACATCCATTCGATCTCGGCGGCGGCCATCGACGCGGTTCGCATCGAGAGCGGAGAGGAGCGAGCGGTCCGGGTGGAGATCGAGATGAACAACTCCTCGGGCCTGTTCCAGGTCGACGAGCTGCTGGCCACCAAGCTGCGCGGCTCGGGCATCGAGGAGCACATCGAGGTGGTGGCAGAGATCGACGCGGAGCACGAGAAGCGGCTCGTGCCCGTGTTCAGGATCTAGCTAGCTCTTCGCGGGATCGATCAGGCTCGTCTCCGCCACCGGCTTGTCAGTGCGCTTGTCGCGGTCGCCGATCTCCACATAGTCGACCTCCCGCTGACCCGTATAGATCTGCCTCGGCCGGGCGATCTTGGTGGCGTCGTCGGTGACCATCTCGAGCCACTGGGCCACCCATCCCGACGTGCGCGGGATCGCGAACATCACGGTGAACATGTCGGGCGGCAGGTTCAGCGCCTCGTAGATCAGGCCCGAATAGAAGTCGACGTTCGGATAGAGCTTGCGGTCGACGAAGTAGTCGTCGTCGAGTGCGCGCTTCTCCAGCTCGGTGGCGATCTCGAGCTTGGGGTTCTTGCCCGTCACCTCGAAGACCTCGTCGACGT
This sequence comes from uncultured Thermoleophilaceae bacterium, assembly GCA_963826165.1. Lineage (GTDB taxonomy): Bacteria > Actinomycetota > Thermoleophilia > Solirubrobacterales > Thermoleophilaceae > JACVRW01. Next base: position 71,661 of record CAWGWC010000014.1, read on the forward strand.
GCTTCTTGATGATCTCGGCGCGCGGGTCGTAGTTCTTGTAGACCCGGTGTCCGAAGCCCATCAGCTTCTCGTCCCGATTCTTGACCCCGTCGAGGAAGTCGGGAATGTTCTCGACTGTCTCGATGCGCGCCAGCATCTTCAGCACGGCCTCGTTGGCGCCGCCGTGCAGCGGCCCGTACAGCGCCGCCACGCCCGCCGCCACGGCCGAGTATGGGTCCACCTGCGACGAGCCCACACCGCGCACCGCGTTGGTGGAGCAGTTCTGCTCGTGGTCGGCGTGCAGGATCCAGAGGACATCGAGGGCACGCGCGAGCCGTGGGTCCGGCTCGTACTTGACCTCGGTCATCTTGAACATCATCGAGAGGAAGTTGCCGGGATACGAGAGGTCGTTGTCCGGATAGATGTAGGGCAGGCCGAGGTTGTGCCGGTAGGCGAAGGCGGCGAGCGTGGGCATCTTCGCGATCAGCCGCACGGCCGCCATGTGCCGCTCCGTCTCGTCGTCGATCTTCTTGGCGTCGGGGTAGAAGGTGGAGAGCGCGCCGACGGTGGCCAGCAGCATCCCCATCGGGTGGGCGTCGTAGCGGAAGCCCTCCACGAACTTCTTGATGTTCTCGTGGACGTAGGTGTGGTGGGTGATCTCGAAGATCCACTCGTCGAGCTGCTCCTGCGTGGGCAGCTCGCCGTAGATGAGGAGGTAGGCCACCTCCAGATAGGTGGACTTCTCGCACAGCTGATCGATCGGATAGCCGCGGTACTCGAGGATCCCGGCCTCGCCGTCGATGAAGCAGACCGAGCTGCGACAGGACGCCGTGTTGGTGAACGCGGGGTCATAGGTCATGAGGCCGAAGTCGTCCTCGTCGACCTTGATCCCACGGAAGTCCATCGCCTTGACGGTGCCGTCGGCGATCTCCACCTCGTAGTTCTCGCCCGTGCGGTTGTCGGTGACGCTGAGGGTTTCCGCGGCCGTGGCTACCCCGCCGCCGTCGTCCTTGCTGGCCTGTTCATCTGCCATCGTCTCTCCTCGCTGATGCCTCGTGCGTCCTCTGTTCCCGGAATTCTGACGAAAGTGGCGTCGATGGTCCTCGCCGCCCTCGTCCTGGCGGGTTGCGGCTCGTCGGACGACGAGACGACCACCTTCGACGAGGACGGCTTCGGCATCACCTTCGAGTACCCCGCCGACTTCCAGCGCACCGACGACGTGAACATCGCGCGGTCCCAGGGGCAGGCCGACGAATCGGTGGCGCTGGCCTCGAGTGAGGACAACGCGATCTTCGTGCAGCGCTACACGCTCAACCGCCCGGTGGACGAGAAGGACGCGCGCGCTTTGAGGGCGGAGTTCGACGAGGTGCTCGGCGAGCTGGCCGGCATGCCGCTCCAGGGTGAGCGCATCGACGCGGGCGGCCCCCTCGCCTTCCGCTATGAGATCGACAAGCTTCAGACGCCCGAGGACGGGCGCAGCACGATCGTCGTGACCTTCGACGGCGACACCGAGTACTTCATCAACTGCCAGTCGGTGCCCGACGGCCGTGCGGAGCTCGAGGACGCCTGCGACCGGGCAATCGAGACGCTGCAGCTCAAGGGGTCTGGCTAGCGACCGGTCGCCGGTACTCGGCGATGTCCATGCCGAAGCTCTCGTCGAAGTAGGGCGGTGCGGCCAGCGACCAGCCCTCGCGCTCGTAGAAGCGCCGGGCCCGGGCCTGGCCGGCCGGTGTGAACAGCCGGAAGCGGGCAAAGCCACGCTCACGCGCCGCGTCGATCACGGCGCCGTGCAGGGTGGTGGCCACACCGCTGCCCCAGAACGGCTCCCGGACGAACAGCTGCCACAGGTGGGCGAGCCTGGGATCGGGCTCCGGCCAGCCGCCGTGGGCCGCGGCCGGCATGAGCGCGACGTGACCGGCCATCTCGTCGCCCGCTTCGGCTATCTGACACCACACGTCGTCGTCTCCGAGCCGCTCGCGCAGGCGCTCATCCTCCCCGGCCGGCGGCTCCCAGGCGTCGGGCGCAAAGGCTCGGTAGGACTCGAAGGCGAGCTCGATCGTCCTGGCGATCTCGGCGTGGTCGGCCGGCCCGCCGGCGCGGAAGCGAAAGGAGGGACCGTCCATCGGGGCACGGTACTTCACACGGCGAGGGCTGGAGGAGCGCGCGCTCAGCGCCGCCGAAAGCCGCCGAACAGCCGCTTGACCGAGCCGGCTGGGCTGGGCAGACCGGGACTTGCGCTGTGCTCGGGCGGGCCCAGCTCGGCTACCTCCGCGGCGGTGATGCCCAGGGTCACGGCCCGCTCGGCGGTGCGCGCGACCTCCGGGGCGTCCACGAAGCGATGCACGCCGTCGCCGGTCTGAATCACGAGCCCGTCGAAGATGTGCTCGCGGAAGTTGTCGAGAACCTCGAGCACGGTCGCCACCTGCTCGCCGTCGGAGCTGATCACGGGAGTGCCCTTGGTCACGGCGGTGTAGTGGACCGCCACGCCGTCGTCGTCGATGGGAGGCATGAGCCTCAGAGTGGCAGAACGAGGGCCGCTTCCTCGCCCTCTTCGCCCTCTTCCTCCTCGGTGGCCGCGCCGTAGAGGGCCGTGCCGATGGCGGCGACCACGAGCACGAACGAGATCAGCCCGACGATGCGCTCGGCCCCGGCGGACGCCGGGAAGTCGTGGCGCGTGACGCCGATGAAGGTGACGACAAGAGCCCAGACGGCGAGGACGATGCCGGCCACGTAGAACGGGGTCACGGCGCGAAAGCTACCGCAAGCTCCGACGACTCAGCGATGCCCGGCGGGCACGCGAGTGCGACGGCCGCGCAGCACTCGCACCCGGCGCGGCGAGCGCGGATCCGGCGAACGGTGCGGGCCGCGGCGGGGAGGACGGGGAGGCCGGTTTCTGGGGTGCGGACGCGGATCGCGGTCGGAGCCGCCGCCCTCGTCGTCCTCGGCGTCGGGCACCGGTGGCTCCTTGATGGCCCACCAGACGATCAGGAGCAGCATCACCAGCGGGATCTTCATCACCACGGCGATCCAGAAGACAGCCCAAAAACCTCCCATCGCTGAGCATCGTACCCGGAATTCCGGGTTGCGCCGCGCCAGATGGCTATGCGGCCGGAACGGACTCGATCGTCGTGATCCGGCGGAAGGCCTCGAAGCGCTCGTCGATCTCCTCGCGGGTCAGGCGCTGACCGCGCTCGCAGCCGAACTCCTCGACCCAGAACGAGGCCAGAGTGGAGCCGTACGTCATGGCTCGCCGCAGGGTCGGCTCGTCGAGTGACCGGTCGGCGGAATCGAGGTAGCCGAGGAACCCGCCCGCGAACGAGTCCCCGGCTCCGGTGGGATCGTTGACGGTCTCGAGCGGGAAGGCCGGGAGGGCGAAGTACCCGTCCTCGGTGAACAGCGCGGCCCCGTACTCGCCCTGCTTGGCCACGATCACGCTCGGACCCATCTCCCGCACGGCACGGGCGGCGCGGACGAGGTTGGGCTCCTCGGTGAGCATCCGCAGCTCGGCATCGTTCATGAACACGATGTCCACCCCGCCGATCGTGCGTACCAGCGAGTCGCGGGTGTTCTCGATCCACAGGTTCATCGAGTCGAGCCCCGCCACCTGAGCGCCGGTCGCCTGCTCGCGCACCTCACGCTGGAGGTCGGGCTGAATGTTGGCCAGGAACAGCAGCTCGGACGCGCGCGAGGCGTCTGACAGCTTGGGCCGGAAGTCGCCGAACACGTTCAGCTGGGTGTCGAGCGTCTTGGCCGTGTTCAGGTCGTACTCGTACTCGCCCGCCCAGAAGAAGGTCCGGCCGCCCTCCACCCGTTCGATGTCGTCGGTGTTGACCCCGCGGGCCTGGAGCACGGCGTATTCGTCGTCGCCGAAGTCGTCTCCCACCGGCCCCACCACCCGGACGTCGGTGAAAAAGCTCGCCGCCAGCGAGAAGTGCACGGCCGAGCCGCCCAGCATGCGCTCGCGCTCGCCGAACGGTGTCTTGACCGCGTCGAAGGCGATCGATCCCACCACTGTCAGGGCCATAGGGCCGGAGAGCGTAGTGGACGCACGGAGGGTCTACGCTGCGCCGGTGCGCGCGGTGCAGATCAGCGAGTTCGGCGGTCCTGAGGTGCTGCAGGTGGTGGACGTGCCCGAGCCGGAGGCCGGCGACGGCCAGGTGCTGATCAGGGTCACACGGGCGGGGATGAACTTCGCCGACACCCACCAGCGCGAGAACTCGTACCTCGCGCCCTACGAGGTGCCGCTGGTCCTGGGCGCCGAGGTGGCCGGCACCACCCCCGACGGCCGCCGCGTGATCGCGCTGCTGCCGAGCGGGGGGTACGCAGAGTGGGCGGTGGCGCCCGAGTCGATGGTCTTCCCGGTGCCCGACGGGCTCGAGGACGGCGAGGCGCTCGCCCTGCTGATCCAGGGGCTCACGGCCTGGCACCTGTTCCGCACGTCGGCCAAGCTCGCCGACGGCGAGTCGGTGGTGGTGGTCTCGGGCGCCGGCGGAGTGGGCTCGCTGGCCGTGCAGCTGGCGCGGCCCTTCGGGGCCGGGCGCGTGATCGCCACGGCCTCGACCGAGGAGAAGCGCTCCTTCGCCGAGTCTCTGGGCGCCGACGCCGCGGTGGACCCGGCGTCTGACGACCTTCGCGGTGCCCTGCTCGAAGCCAACGGCGGCAACCAGGTGGATGTCGTCTTGGAGATGTCGGGCGGGCGGGTGTTCGACGCCTGCTTCGGGGCGCTGGCCCCGTTCGGCCGGCTCGTGGCCTACGGGATCGCCGGGCGGGAGCCGAACACGGTCGAGTCCGGTCGCCTCATGCAGAAGAGCCGCGCCGTGATCGGCTTCTGGCTGATGCACTGCCTGGGTAGCCGGGCGATGATGGAGGAGCCGCTGTCCGATCTGTTCGACCGCGCCGCCCGCGGCGAGCTGCGGCCCCAGGTGGGCCACACCTACCCGCTCTCCGAGGTGCGCCGAGCCCACGAGGACATGCAGGGACGCCGGACGAGCGGCAAGCTGCTGCTGGATCCGTCGGGGTAGCGGCCCCGGCGGGCCCGCTGTCGACTTATGCACCTGTAGCGCGTCGTTTCTCGACAACGTCACGGTCAGGCGACCAACAGGCACCTCGCTGCGCCGCAACGGATCCGGCTCGCGCAAGCGCCGGCGGGTGATCCGTATGACCCGCCATCCGGCCTCCACTAAGTCGGGGTCGCGCTTGCGGTCGTGCTCGAACCGGCCGGTCTGCCGTGCGACTGCGAACCGTCAGTCTCGACGACCAGGCGCTGTGACGGCCAATGGAAGTCGGCCTCCCGGCCCTCCACATCGAATTCACCTTGGGTGCCGGTAGTTCGCCCGCCGACACAACGCGAGCATCGCCTCCTCGCGCTCCGATACGTGTCCATGTACTCCCTCGCTGTGTTCGGGGCGGCCGCCGGCCGGACGTCGCCTCGGCCGCGGAGCCGAGTTCGGTGAGGTCGAGATCGAGGAAAGCCGCTTCATCGAGCGTTCGCCGCTCCGTCAGTCGATCGATCACGGTCCGGAGAGGCGTCGTCACCGGGATGCCCTCGCGCACGACCACCTCCTCCGGGCCCAGTTCCAGGCGATGGACGACGATCAGCCTCCGTCGCGCGCGGCCTCCGGTGGTAGGGACGGTCACGTCGATGCGGGGTCCTCGGACCGGCAGCAAGCCCCACAGCGCGGCGGCGGTCCTGTGACTCAGCGCCGCTCCGGACCCGAGGGCCAGCACCGCGGCCAGCCACTCGCCGTGACAACTGAGCTCCGGGTAGCGCACCGCGTAGACACCTCGGTGAACCCGGTACAGGGCGCCACGGCTCACGCGTCTGGCGATGGCCGAACGGGACAATCCCAGGCCAACCAGCTGGGGATAGGTGATCAGACCGTGCTGCCGGGCCGCGATCCTGGCAACGAGCCGGTCGACGGGACCCACTTCGACGAGTTGTTGCTCCATACCGGGAGGAAGTCGCCGGTGGCCCGCTGTTCGCCCCCAGGGATCTCCGCAGCCGCCGAGTAGTCTCAAACCCGCATGACGACGTTCGCCGAGCTCGGCCTGTCCGAGACCACTCTGCAGTGCCTGACCCATTTGGGTTACGAGCGGCCTACCCCTATCCAGGAGCAGACGATCCCGCTTCTGCTGGAGGGCCGGGACGTGATCGGCCAGGCTCAGACGGGCACCGGCAAGACCGCCGCGTTTGGTCTGCCGATGATCGAGTACGTGGATCCGGGCGACCCGGACGTCCAGGCGCTGGTGTTAACGCCCACGCGTGAGCTGTGCATCCAGGTGACCCAGGCGCTGCGGGCCTACGGGCAGCAGAGCGGGGCCCAGGTAGTGGCCGTCTTCGGCGGCGCGCCGATCCGTGAACAGGCCACCCGGCTCAAGGACGCGCAGATCGTGGTGGGCACCGTGGGCCGCGTGATGGACATGATCGGGCGTCATCACCTGTTCCTCGACCAGGCTCGCTACGTGGTGCTCGACGAGGCCGACGAGATGCTCGACCTCGGCTTCCTCGAGGACGTGGAGGAGATTCTCCGCCGCGCGCCGATGGGGCGCCAGACGGCGCTGTTCAGCGCCACGGTGCCGACCCCGATCCGGCGCTTGGCCGACACTTTCATGCACGACCCGGTGGAGATCCAGGTCCGGGCGGCCACGCTGACGATCGACACGGTCGACCAGTACTACGTCGAGGTGCCCGACCGCGAGAAGCCCGGCGCCCTCGTCGACGTGCTCAAGGCCGAGCGGCCGGACCAGGCCATCGTCTTCGTCCGGACCAAGATCGGCGTCGATCGCCTGGCCCGTCGCCTCGGCGACGCCGGCGTGCGCGTCAAGACTCTTCACGGCGACATGACCCAGGGTCAGCGCGACGGCGTGATGATCGCCTTCAAGGGCGGCCGCGAGCGCCTGCTGGTGGCCACCGACGTGGCCGCACGCGGACTCGACATCACGGGAGTCAGCCACGTCGTCAACTACGACGTGCCCAACTCGCCCGACATCTACGTCCACCGCATCGGCCGCACGGGCAGGGCCGGCGAGTCAGGTCGCGCCATCACCCTCATCACGCCGAAGCAGCGACGCGAGATCGACGCCATCGAGCGGCACGCCAAGACCGAGATCGAGCCCTGGGAGGCCGGCAACGGCCGCAAGCCCGCACGCGAGCCGAAGCCCGAGAAGCGCCGGCGGGAGACCCGGCGCCCGCGCCACACCAAGCCGCACAGCCGCGACGGTGTGCCCTACGCCAAGCTCGTGGTCAACGCCGGGCGCGCGGCCGGGATCGAGCCGGCCGACGTGGTGACCGCGGTGGTCGACAACACGCATCTGGAGAACGCCGACGTTCGCAACGTGCGGGTGCTCGAGCGCTTCAGCTTCGTGGAGGTGCCGGCCGCGCGTGCCGAGGAGGTGGCCGGCAAGGTCAGCGGAAATCGAGTCCGGGGCGAGGAGCTCCGGCTGGAGGTGACAGGCAGGCGATGAGTACGGCGACGATGCACACCAACCACGGACCGATCGAGATAGAGCTGTTCGAAGGCGACGCGCCGAAGACCGTGGAGAACTTCGTGAAGCTCTCGGGCGACGGCTACTACGACGGGCTGATCTTCCACCGCGTGATCAAGGATTTCATGATCCAGGGCGGGTGCCCGCATGGCACCGGAACAGGCGGCCCGGGCTACCAGTTCGAGGACGAGTTCAACGACAACAAGATCGTTCGCGGCGCACTGGCGATGGCCAATGCAGGTCCGAACACCAACGGCAGCCAGTTCTTCATCGTCACAACCGACGCCGCTCCCTGGCTCGACGGCAAGCACACCGTCTTCGGCCAGGTGACCGCCGGCATGGAGGCCGTCGATGCGATCGAGGGCCTGGAGACAGGCGCCGGCGACCGCCCGGTGGAGGACGCGAAGATCGAGCGCGTGGAGGTCCATGCGGATTGAGCTGCTCTGGTGGGAGGGCTGCCCGTCGCACCCGGTCGCCCTCAGCGAGCTGCGCAAGATCCTGAGCGAAGAGGGCCTCGACCCCGACGCGGTGCAACGCCGCGAGATCACCACGGACGAGCAGGCGGCGGGGGAGGGCTTCCCCGGCTCGCCGACCATCCTGATCGAGGGGCGCGACGTGGCGACAGCCACCGACGGCGCACCCGCCGGTCTCACCTGCCGGCTCTACCGGCTGCGTGACGGCCGCCCCTCCCCGACGCCCGACCCCGAGGACGTGCGCGCCGCGCTGCGGCGGGCACAGGAGGACGAGAGATGACCGACATCGGAGACAGCGCCCCGGACTTCACGCTGCCGGACACCGAGGGCACGCAGCATTCCCTCGCCGGCGACGACCGTGTGACCGCGGTGGTCTTCACCTGCAACCACTGCCCCTACGCGCTGGCCTGGCACGACCGCATCGCCGATGCCGCACGCGACTACCCCGACGTGCGCTTCCTGGCCATCAACCCCAATGACGCGGAGCGCTATCCGGGTGACTCCTTCGAGGCCATGAAGGAGCGCGTGTCGCAGGAGGACTGGCCCATGCCCTACCTGCGCGACGAGAGCCAGGACGTGGCGCGCGGCTTCGGTGCGAAGACCACCCCCGACGTGTTCGTCCTCGACGGTCAGGGCAGGGTGCGCTACCGCGGCGCTCCGGACGCCGACCACCGCGACCCGTCCCTCAATGCGGTCTGGCTGCGGGAGGCGCTCGACGCGATCAGGATGGGCGAGGAGCCCGCACGTTCCGAGACCGATCCGGTGGGTTGCAGCGTCAAGTGGAAGTAGAGATCACTCGCCGGTGATCGCGCGGACGGCGGCCTCGGTGTCGCTGAGGTCCGCCAGCACGGCGTCGGGCTCGGCCGCACGCAGCTCGTCGACGTCCGAGAAGCCCGTGGCCACCGCCACCGCACGGGCACCGGCCTCGCGGGCGGCGCGCACGTCGAGCGGCGTGTCGCCGATCAGCACGGCGCCTGTGGGCTCGCCGTACTTGGCCGCGGCGCGCTCGCGCGCGATGGCGACGAGCTCGTAGCGCTCCTCGTGTGGATCGGAGCCATAGGCGCCGACCTCGAAGTCGAGCCAGCGCTCCAGCCCGAACGCGCTGACCTTCAGGGCCGCGTTGGCCTCGATGTTGCCGGTGAGCAGGGAGTTGATCACGTCGTCGCGAGCGTGCAGCGCGGCCAGCGCCTCGGACACGCCCGGGTAGGCGCTGCCCTCGGAGGCGATCTTCTCGCGGCGCCCGTCGAGCGCGGACTCGAGCTCGGACAGGACGCGCGGCAGGTGCTCGCGTTCTCCTTCGAGCATGGAGAGCGCGATCTGGTGATCGGTTCGCCCGGCGTAGGACACCCGCTGCTCGAAGGGCCGGCCGACCACGACCTCGTAGGCCTCCTCGAAGGCGTAGCGGCCGTGGCTCGCCGTGTGGACGAGCGTCCCGTCGACGTCCCAGAGCACCAGGAGCACCACTCGAGCCTGGCAGACTCACCGGTCTCATGTTCGAAACCCTCGCCATCCCGCCCAAGCTGCTGCTCAGAGCCCTCGACGACCTAAACCGGCTCGCCGACGGCGTCGAGCGCCTGACCACGGGCGTCGACGGGCTCAACTCGGAGCAGGGAGGCGTGCCGGAGCTGATCGGCGCCGCAGTCGGGTTGTCGCGCTCCGAGGACGAGCTGTCGGAGAACATCGGGCTGCTGCGCAACGACATCAACGCCCTCCAGCAGTGGCTCCAGCCGCTCCACAAGGAGGTCACCGACCTCGACGAGACCGCCGAGAACCTCGAGCGCGGCCTCGCTCAGGTGAGCGAGTCGATACTGGCCCTGCAGACGCTGCTCAAGAAGCTGCCCGGCATCTAGCGCAGCGCCACGTCCAGCAGCTTCTCCAGGGCAGGGATGGTGGTGTCCGGACCGCGGTGCAGCACGGCCGTGATGCCCACCGCCTCTGCGCCCGCACAGTTCTCGCGCAGGTCGTCGACGAAGACGCAGTCGGCCGGCGCCAGCCCCACCCGTTCGCAGCCGAGCCGGAAGATCTCGGGCTGAGGCTTGTGCAGGCCGACCTCTCCGGAGATCACGACGGCGTCGAACAGCTCCGGGAACGCCGAGCGGTCGTAGCGCCCGGCGCCCATGGAGTTGGAGATCAGGCCGGTGGGTATCCCCTGAGCCCGAGCGCGCCGCAGCGCGCCGACCATCGCTTCGTCCTCGCGCACGTAGCCGAACATCCGGTCGACCAGACCGTTGTGACGGTCGGGCGGGAGGCCGAGCAGCCCACCGAAGCGGCGGCCGAAGTCCGCCTCGGACAGCTCTCCCGTCTCGAGGCCTCGCACGGCGGCGAGCGCCTCCGGGCTCTCGCGAAACAGCCGGCGGACGGCGTCCGCCGGGAGGTCCTCCGCCTCGGCGAAGGCGCTGAACGAGTCGAACACGTTGGTGGTGAGAACGCCGCCGTAGTCGACGAGCAGGCCCTTCATCCGGCGTGGGCGATCTCCCGCGCCTTCTCGGCCAGGGCCGGCACGCCCTCGTCGAACTGGGCCAGGTAGGGATCGTCGGAGGCGCCCATCGAGAAGCGCTTGAAGTTGCCCTCCATGAACACCGCCGCCTTCCACATGGCCAGCGCCTGGTACCAGTTGAGCGCCGACATCGAGCGGCCGCTCTGCTCCTCGTAGCGCGCGATCAGATCCTCACGGGTGACGAAGCCATCGCGCCGGGTGGCCACGTTGAGGTTGCCGAAGCCCAGATCCTCGGGGTCGCCCGGCTGGGCCCAGGTGATGGTGAAGTAGCCGAGGTCGGCCAGCGGGTCGCCGATCGTGGACAGCTCCCAGTCGAAGATCGCGACCAGGCGCGCCGGTGCGTTGTCGGCCACCATCACGTTGCCCATCCGGTAGTCGCCGTGGACGATGGTGGAGGGCGGGGACTCCGGGAGATTGGCCGCCAGCCAGTCGCGCACCTCCTCCACCACGGCCAGCTCGCGCGTCTTGCTGTACTCCCACAGTCCGCTGAAGCGCCGCACCTGGCGCTCGAGGTAGCCGGTGGGCTTCCCGTAGCCCTCCAGCCCGCAGGCGCGCCAGTCCACCTCGTGGATCTCCACCAGACGGTCCACCAGCTCGAAGCTCAGTCGCCTGCGCTCGTCCGGGTTGTCGATCGCGGCGGGCATGTCGGCGGTGATCACCGACCCGTGGACCTCCTCCATCACGTAGAAGGGCACGCCCAGCACCGACTCGTCGTCGCACGTGGCCAGCACCGCGGGCACCCGCACGGCGGTGGGCCTGAGCGCGTCCAGCAGACGGGCCTCGCGTAGGACGTCGTGCGCGGAGGGGGGCAGGGGAGGGCGAGGGGGGCGGCGCAGGACCACCCGCGCGTTCTCTCGGCAGACCAGGAAGGTGACGTTGGAGTGGCCCTCGCCGATTCGTTCCACCTCCACGTGTCCCGAGCCGATCCCATGGCCGTCGAGAAACGCCTCGAGCGGCTCGCGCACCATCAGCGGAGGGGTCTCCAGCGCCTCCGCGTCGCGCGCGGTGTCGACCACGTCGGGCGAGTCCATCAGGCGAGGCATCCTATTTCGGGATGGCGCCGCGGCGCATCGAACGACACGGAGCCGTGTTTAGAGTGCCGCACATGCGTCCTCACCGGCTTCTGCTTTCGCTCGCCCTGCTCACGCCGCTCGCCCTGGCCTCGCCGGCCGCGGCGGCCGACTTCCCGGTGAGCGTGACGGACTTCGCCTTCGGGCCCAAGCAGGTGGAGATCGCCGTGGGCGACTCGGTCACCTGGAGCTTCGACGAGGGTTCGCACACCACCACGAGCGACTCCGGCCAGGCCGACCTCCTGGAACTCCGGCCCGGCCTCCAGCCCGGTGGGCGCGAAGTACACGAAGACCTTCGACACGCCCGGGCGCTTCAGCTACTACTGCATCCCCCACCAGGACTTCATGAAGGGCGCCGTGGTGGTCGGCACCGACGAGTTCAAGAAGTCCCAGACGAAGTTCAAGACGGTGCGCCGCGGCACGAAGGTGACCTTCCGCTTCAAGCTGGTGGAGGCGGCCAAGGTGGTGGCCTCGATCAAGGGGCCGAACAAGAAGAAGGCCACGAGCAAGCGGCTGGAGGCGGGCAACCGCTCGATCTCCCTGCGCGGCCTGAAGACGGGCCGCTACAGCGGAACGGTCAAGTTCACCGATGACTACGACAAGACGTCGACGGTCAGGGTGAGCGTCCGGGTGCCGTAGCCGCTCAGCCGTCGAGCGCGGCCACCGCTGCGCTGACGAACAGCTCCTTGGCCTCCCCGAGCGCCGGTGTCTCGCCGCGCTCCAGGCGCTCCAGTGCCAGACCGTCCAGCCCGGCCATCACGAACACCACCGCGCCCTCCCGCGCGCCCGTCAGCTCCAGCAGCGTGCGTCGCCACAGCTCGCGCATCTCGACCATCACGCGCCGCACGTCGGGCTCAACGACGCTCACCGCGGCGAGGTCGAAGTAGAGCCGCGACAGCCGCTCGTCGCCGTCCATCACCCGCCACAGGCCGTCGAGCACCCCGCGCACCACCGACTCCGGGCTGTCGGCGTCGCCCAGCCCGCTCAGCACCTCCTCGGTGATCGACTCGGCCACCTCGCGCGCCACCGCCGCCACCAGACCCTGCTTGGAGCCGAAGTGGTAGGCGATGAGCGCCTTGTTCTGGCCCGAGCGGGCGGCCACCTTGGCCGTGGTCAGGCCGGCGTAGCCGTCGGCCTTGAGCACCTCGAGGCCGGCGGCGAGGATGCGCTCCCGGGCGCCGGTGGAGGGACGACCGGGGCGGCGGGCCAACTCAGCCGGCAAGGGGCTGCATCCCCATCGCGGCGAGCTTCTTCGAGAGCGAGCGCATGGCGTACTCGTAGATCTCCGACGAGTGATACCCGAAGGGGGTCTGGAAGTCGTACGGATCCTCCGCCATCGGCGGGGCCAGGGCCAGGGTGCCGATGGGGAGCGTCTCCTCGAGCGTGGCCTGGACGGTCTCCTGGTGAGCCCGGTCGGCACGGATGGCGTCGGCCAGGAACTTGACCCCGAAGCCCACGTGCCGGGACTCGTCACGGTTGACCGCCGTGAAGCCCTGGCGGAAGCCGGGCAGCACGTCCTTCTCCTTGAGCGTGCGGATGATGAAGCGCGCCCCGGTGAGGGCCAGCGTCCCCTCGATCACGATCATGTAGACCGTCACGCCGCGCACCAGCGCGCTCATGTCGGTGGGGTCCTTGCGGAGCGCCTCGGCGCAGTCGTGGAGGATGCCGTCGAACAGCTGGCCCCACTCCTTGTTCATGCTCGGGCGCTGCTGTTCGAGGTTGCGCGAGAGGGTCTCGGCGTCCACCCCGAATACCTCGCGGTAGAAGCGGTCGAAGAAGACCATGTGGCGGGCCTCGTCGGAGATCTGGGTGGCGAGGAAGGCACGCGCCTCGTGGCTGGGGGCCGCGATGGCGAAGGGGAGCAGCTCGGTGGTCACCCGCTCCTCGCCCAGGAAGAAGCTCGACAGCGACCATTGGATGAACTCGCGCTCCTCCGGGTTGAAAACGTCGCCGGCCCACTGCTCCGCATCCATCGAGAAGTCCCACTGCTCAGAGCTCCAGTGCTGGTTCTCCCAGCGCGAGAACAGCTTCTCGTAGGAGGGTGCGGCCTCCACGATCCGGTCCAGGCCGGCCATGACCCGGTCGATGTCGGCATCGAGCAGCACCTGCAGCGCGGCCTGCTCGTCGGACGATTGGAGGTGAGCGGTGGTGTCGGTCGTCGCCATGGCGGCAATTATTAGCTGATCGGCCAGTTATTGCAAGCTGTGCCACCCTGGAGAGGTGCTGCGCGTACTCCGTCACCGCGATTTCGGGCTGCTCTGGCTGGGCCAGGCGGTGTCGCTGATCGGCGACGGCATCTACCTCGTTGCCATCGCCTGGCTGGTGCTCGACATCTCGAACGAGCCCAGCGCACTGGCGCTGGTCGGGCTGGCCTGGACGCTGCCCATGGTGCTCACGCTGCTGATCGGCGGGGTGCTGAGCGACCGCTTCGAGCGCCGCCGGCTGATGATCATCGCCGACCTCCTGCGCTGCGCCGCGATCGGCGGCATCGCCGTGCTCGCCCTCACCGAGAGCGCCGAGCTGTGGCACGTGGTCGTGCTGGTGGTCTTCTACGGAGCGGGCGAGGCGCTGTTCCAGCCTGCCTTCGCCGCGATCGTTCCCGACGTCGTCCCGCGCGACGACCTGCTGCAGGCCAACGCCGTCAAGGAGCTGGTGGAGCCGCTCGGCCTGCGCTTTGCCGGGCCCGCACTGGGTGGCCTGCTGATCGCCGTGTTCGGTGTGGGCGAGGCGCTGGTGTTCGACGCGGCCACCTTCGCCGTGTCGGCCCTCGCGGTTTCGTTCATGACCCGGCAGCCGCCGGTCCGCGAGGAGCATGCCTCGATGCGCCGGGACCTCGCCGAGGGATTCGCCTACGTGCGAGCGCACGCCTGGCTGTGGGGCACGCTCGCCGGCGCGGCGGCCTTCCTGCTCCTGACCTACGGGCCGATGGAGGTGCTGGTCCCCTACATCATCAAGAACGAGCTCGGCGGAGACGCGTCGACCTTCGGCATCGTGTTGGCCGCCGGCGGCCTGGGCTCGATCGCCGCCGCCCTGATCATCAGCCGCACCGGATTCCCACGGCGCTTCGTGACCTTCATGTGGTCGGCCTGGAGCATCGGTGTGGGCTTCGAGATCGGCCTGGCCTTCGCCGGGTCGGCCTGGCAGATGTGCGTCCTGGCCTTCTTCGCCTTCGGTCTCTCGACCACCGGACTGATCGTCTGGACTCAGCTGATCTACACGCTGGTGCCGCAGGAGATGCTCGGCCGGGTGTCGAGCCTCGACTGGTTCGTGTCGATCGGCCTCACTCCCGTCTCGTTCGCCCTCACCGGCCCTGTGGCGGAATGGCTCGGTGCCCGCACCACCATGGCCGTGGCCGGCGTGCTCGGTTTCGCCACCGTGCTCTTCCTGTTCATCCCCGGTGTCCGCGATCCAGAGCGATTTCCGCTGCCGGGGGCCCGGGCGCCGGCTTAGGCCAAGGCTCCCAAGCACCGCTTGTTCGCGCGTCAGCCGATCTCGTCCAGGTGGCGCACGTTGGCCACGTCGCCGGCCTCGGTGCTGGGCCGGCCCTCGAACCAGGCGTCGAGGATCTCGCTCAGCAGGGCCTCGCTCGTGGTGCGCAGGGAGAGAGCGAGCACGTTGGCGTCGTTCCACTTCCGGGCTCCGCCGGCGGTCTCGGCGTCGGCACACAGGGCGGCCCGCACCCCGGGCACCTTGTTGGCGGCGATCGAGGCGCCGGTGCCCGTCCAGCAGCACACCACGCCCTGGTCGGCGCGGCCCTCGGCCACGTCGCGGGCGGCGGTCTCTGAGGCCCAGGCCCAGTCGTCGCGCTCCTCGTCGGACAGAGCACCGTGAGTGACCGGTTCGTGCCCGCGCCGGCGCAGCTCCTCCACCACGGCCGCGGCCACCCCCGTGAGCTCGTCGGCGGCCACCGCAATTCGCATAACGCGCAGCGTAGCCTTGGATGCGTATGCCCGAGCTGCCCGAAGTGGAGATCACCGCCCGTCGCCTCACGCGGGGGCTCGCCGGTGCCCGGATCGAGTCCGCGCTGGCCCCGGGACTCAACGCCCTCAAGACCTTCGATCCGCCGCTGGACGAGCTGACCGGACGCGAGCTCGACGGCGTACGCCGGATCGGGAAGATGCTGGCCGTCGACGCCGGCGACCTGACGCTGCTCGTCCACCTCATGTCCTCCGGCCGGTTGCAGCTGTTCGACAAGCGGGCGTCGCTGCGCGACCGGGCGTCGCGCTTGCTCGTGCGCCTGGAGGACGGCCGCGAGCTGCGGCTCCGGGAGTTCGGCACCAGGCAGCGAGCCTGGGCCAAGCTGCTGCGCGAGGGCGACGTTTCGGCCGACCCTGCCGTCGACGGCCTCGGCCCCGACGCGCTCCCGGCTCCGGACTTGGACGAGTTCGCCGCGCTCCTCGATCAGCCCCGCCATCTCCATCCGCTCCTGCGCGACCAGCGCACGATCGCGGGCATCGGGCGCTCGTGGGTCGACGAACTGCTGTGGACCGCTCGCCTGTCGCCCTTTCAGAAGGGCTCCGACCTCGACACCGAGGAGCTCGAGACGCTCCGGGAGGCCTGCGACGAGGTGCTGGGCGACGCGATCGCCCACTACGAGGAGGTGATCGGCGACAGCGTGCCGGACAAGCTGCCGATGCCGCTGAAGGTCCATCGCCGCGCCGGCGAGGAGTGTCCCCGCTGCGGCACCCACATCGAGGCGATCCACTTCAAGGACTACGTGATGTGTTACTGCCCGGAGGAGCAGACGGGGGGCCGGGTGCTCAAGGACCGGCGCCTGTCTAGGCTGCTCAAATGAGCATCGACCAGGGCAACCCCGCACCGAACTTCGAGGTCCCGAACCAGGACGGAGAGCCGGTCAAGCTCTCCAATCTGCGCGGGCAGCGTGTGGTCCTCTACTTCTACCCCAAGGCCGATACACCGGGCTGCACAACGCAGGCCTGCGGAGTGCGAGATCACCTGCCCGACTACGAGGGCGCGGGCGCCGTGGTCATGGGCATCTCGCCGGATCCGGTGAAGAAGGTCAAGCGTTTCCACGACAAGCAGGGTCTGAACTTCTCCCTGCTGGCCGACGAGGACCACGCGGTGGCCGAGGCCTACGGGGTGTGGGTGGAGAAGTCCATGTACGGCAAGACCTACTGGGGCAACGAGCGCACGACGTTCGTCCTCGACGAGGACGGCGTAGTCCGCGACATCCTGCGCAAGGTCAAGCCGAAGGAGCACGACGAGCGCGTGCTCGCCGCGCTGGCCGCCGCGGCCTGATGGATCAACCCACCGTCAGCGTTCCCTCCATGCCCTCCGCGGCGTGGTTGCCCACCGGGCAGTAGAACTCATACTCGCCCGCCTTCAGGGCCTTCAGACTCACCTGGGACACGCCGCCCTTGCCCACGGTCTCGCCCACCTCCTCCACGCCGTTGCCCTCGACCTCCACGGCGTGGGGCACGTCCGACGGGTTGTCCATGACGATCCGCACGTCGCCCGGCTGCGCCTCGAGGCTCGTCGTGTCGAACTTGAGCGCGCCGCCGGGATCGGCGACGAGCTTGAGTGCCGTCTTGCCGCCTCCCGAGCCGCCGTCGTCGCTCGCGCCGGTGCTGCCATAGGCGCCGCCGCCGTCGTCGGAGCTCTCACCTCCGCCTCCTCCTCCGCCGTCGTCCGAATCGTCGTCTCCGCAGCCCGCCGCCACGAGGGCGCAGGCCGCGAGAAGAATCACCAGGAACGTGCTGCGAGAACGCATCGAGACCTCCGAACGGGTGCGCCGGGGTGTACGCGCCCCGCGGCGCGGCGGTTCGATCGCCTCAATAGAGAAGCTTGCCCGCGAGCACCTTCACGCCGCGCTCGCTGCCGGGCGCGCTCGCGGCCCGGCGCGTGATCACGATGCGGTGATAGTCGCCCGGCTCCACCGCGGCGGTCAGGTCGGCCGACGCGTGTCCGTCGCTCTGGGCTCGGAAGGTGCCTCCGCTCACCCAGCGTCCGTCGACCGCTATGCACCAGAGCTCGTACACCGCGCGGCGGGCCGGGAGCCGGCTGGCCGTCAGCCTCACCGCCGTGCCCTCCGGCACCGCGCTCACCTGAGCGCTCGCCAGCCCGGGCCCCGGGCCCCTGAGCTCGGCCCGCGCGTAGGCGTCCTCCTCTTCGCCGCCACCGAGCAGGAGGATTCCGGTGACCACCGCGAGCGCAGCCGCGATGGCCGCTGCGGCTGCCGCGAACGCGGCCGGCCGGCGTGTGACGGCCCGGCCCTCACGAAGACCACCGCCGCTGCGCTCGCGCACGAAGCGATCCAGCACGGCCTCCTCGAGCTCCGGCGAGAGCTCGGGCAGGGGCACATCGCCGGGCTCGACCCGGTCGAGCAGCGCGGGCAGGCCACCCAGCTCGCGCTCCTCCCGGGCGCAGCGAGGACACGAGTCCACGTGCACGCGCATCTCGGCCATCTCCTCGGGCTCGAGTGCACCGAGCACGTAGCCCCCCAACAGCTCCTGGTGGGTCGCGCAGCCGCTCACCGCTCGACCTCCATCTCGTCGAGTATCAGTCTCAGGCTTCGCAGCGCGTAGTAGACCCGGCTCTTCACGGTGCCCACGGGCACACCCGAGCGTTCGGCGATCTCGCGCAGGCTCAGCCCGCCCCAGTGGGCCAGGCGGATCACCTGGCGGTGCTCGGGCGAGAGGCGCGCCAGCGCGGCCGCCACCTGCCAGCGCAGCACGGCTCGCTCGAAATCGGGGTCGAGCTCCCACGCCTCCTCGTCCACCTGGGCAGACACGCTCACCGGGCGCACGGCCGCCCGCCGGCGGGCGTCCACGATCCGGTTGCGCGCGATCGAGTAGAGCCAGGTGCGCACGCTCGCCTTGCGGCGGTCGTACTCGCCGGCGTGCCGCCACAGCCGGGCGAAGACGTCCTGAACGACCTCCTCGGCCAGCTCGCGGTCGCCGAGCGAATTGCAGGCGAAGCCGAACAGCTCGCCGGCGTAGCGCCGGTAGAGCTCGCGCAGCTCATCCCCGCTTCGATCGCGCGGCAGTCGCTCCACCAGCGTGGCGTCGCTGGACGCCATGGGGTGCGTTATACGCGCTCTTCAGGGCTTGGGTTCAGCCCTGGCTACAACCACGTAGTGACCGGGCGCGAAGCGCTCGTCCGCATAGCCCGCCGCACCCGCACCCGGAAGCCGATCTCGCGCAGCCGGCCGGCGACCTCGCTCGCGGCGGGCAGCCGCTGGTGATGGGTCACACCTCAGCCCGCCCGGAGCTGCACGAGCGCGAAGCCCAGCGTCTCGCGCCCGCCGCTCAGGGTCAGCCGAGCGCGAGCCCGGCTCGCACGCTCCTCGAGGACCCGGGCGCCCGGATCCTCGGGGTGCGCGCCGGCCCAGCGCTCGGCGTTGAGGATCAGCGTCCATTCGTAGCGATCCCAGTCCCGCTCGCTGGCCACCGAGGCGTACAAGGGGGTGAGCCCGGCGCGCTCACAGGCCTCCATCAGACCGCCATACGTGGTCAGCTCATCCGGTGTGGCCCCACCCAGGGCCTCGAGGTACCCGGCGCTCGGCTCACGTCGCCAGTAGCCCTCGCCCAAGAGAACGAGTCCACCCGTTGAGGTGAGCTCCCGCAGGGGGCCGAGCGCGGCGGGAAAGCCGCCCAGGGCGTGGCTCGAGGCCACGCAGACGGCCAGGTCGAACGACCCCGGGGGCGGGGCGTCGGCAACGCGCAGGTCGAGCTCGGGTGCGCGCCGTCGGGCTTCGGCGATCGTGACGGCGTCGCGGTCGTAGCCCACCGCCTCCACCTCGAAGTGCCCAGCGATGCGCCGCAGCAGCTCCGCCCGCCCGCACGCCACCTCGAGCACTCGCGCCCCGGGCCGCAGGTCGAGCAGGCCCACCACTTCGTCCACTGCCGCCAGTGAGAGCGGGTTCATGAGGGCCAGCTCGCCGTGGGCGATCCGGGAGGCAGCGGCGTCGTCCATCACGGCAACGTACCCTCGGGACCGTGCCCTCGGCCACCCTCGGCGATTCCTTCCAGTCGTTCTTCGACGCAGTCGACCAGTTCTTCTCGAGCCTGGCCTCCGTGCGTCTGGTGCCGCTGCTGCTGGCGCTCGCGCTGTTCACGATCTACCTCACGCTGCGCGCCCGGGCGAGCTTCAACATCCTGCGCGCCGCCTATCCCACCGAGCAGTTCCGTTTCCTGTCGATCTGGGGGGCGTATTTCGCCGGTTACGGCTTCAACGCGGTCATTCCGGCCCGGGGAGGCGACGTGGTCCGCCTCTTCCTCACCAAGACGGCGATCCCGCGCTCGAGCTACCCGGCCGTGGCGGCGAGCTTCGTGGTCGAGCTGGGCTTCGACGTCGCGATGGGGTCGCTCATCCTCCTGTTCGCCTTCACCCAGGGCGTGTTTCCCAAGCCGCCCGACTTCGCGAAGCTCAACGCCTTCGATCTCTCCTACCTGGCCCAGCGGCCGCAGTTCACGTTGTTCCTGCTCACCGTCTTCGCGCTGGCGGGTCTGCTGGCCTTCGCCATGCTCAGCGCTCGCGTCAAGGCGTTCTGGGAGCGCATTCGCCAGGGGCTGACGATCCTCCAGGACCGCCGTCGCTACTTCCGTGAGGTGTTCGCGGTCCAGTTTGCGGGTTGGTGCTTCCGTTTTGCGGCGTTCTGGATGCTGCTCGACGCCTTTCGCGTGGGCGGGTCGGTGAAGAACGTGCTCCTGGTGCTGGGCGTGAACGCCGTGTCGGCGGCCGTGCCCTTCACCCCGCAGGGCGCCGGGGTTCAGCAGGCGCTGCTGGCCAAGGTGTTCGCGGGCACTGCCCCGGGCTCGGTCGTGGCCGCCTACTCAGTTGGGCAGCAGATCGCGATCGGCGTGCTGACCTTCGGCATCGGCTTCGCCTCGCTCGTGTTCATCTTCCGCGTGCGCAGCTTCAAGGAGGTGGTCGCCCGCGGCCGGGAGGACCGCGAGGCCGAGCGCACCGAGGACCCGCCTACGTACCGAAGCCCTCCCGAGCCTCGCGCACCAGGATGACCGCCTCGGGGAACATCAGCCGCATGGCCTGAAGCAGGTCCTGCGACTGCTGCTCGGCGTTGCCCTGGAGGTTCATGCGCGCGAGCCCGGCCACCGTCATGTCGACGGCCAGCTTTATGGCGTTGTCGGCCCAGGCCACCTTCTGCGCTCCCTGCATCTGCGAGGCGAACTCTTCCATGCGCTTGCGGAGGTCGTCCGGATCGCCGAAGAGGCCGCCGAATGGATCTTCAGAGGACATGAGCCAAGGGTAGGGACTCGGCGCGCTCCCACGACACTCCGTGCTCGGAGAGCCGGTCGAGGAAGGCACGCGGCTCGAAGGCCGCGGCGGGTCCCAGCGTGCCGGCGCGGTCGAAACCCGGCTCGGCGAGCAGCTCGGCCGCGTGCACCAGGATGGTCGCCGTGATCCCGTAGACGTCCTGGCCGCTCACGACGGCGCGGCCCTGGGAACCGTCCTCGCCGCGGGCGTCGGCGACGATCGTCCACTCCGCCGCTCGGCGCTCGGGCTCGGTCGGGCCCTCGGGGAGCGAGCCGATGCCGCGGTGCAGCAGCGCTCGCAGTGGCGTGCGCAGAGAGAGCGCGAGCGCGGGTTGCACGAAGGGCATCAGCGCAGCGGCCAGCGGGTGCGGCGCCGCGGTGCTCGTGGTCAGCAGCGAGACCACGCGACGGGTCTGGGTGTGGCGCGGAACGGTGATCACCTCGCCCGAGGGGTAGCGAGACACCGCCTGGCGCCCGATCGGCTCCGGGAACTCGAACTGGGCCCGGAACACCCCGGCGGGCGCTGCGCGCCAGTCGCCGTCCTCGTAGACCAGGTCGCCGCCCTTCATCATCTCGAGGGCCGAGCGCATGGTTCCGCGGGTCATGCCGAAGCCCTTGACAGCGTAGGCCAGCACGAGCTCTCGCAGCGGCTCATGCCCGTCGGCCGAGATGCGGGCGATCATGTCGCCGGGCAGGTAGTCGAACCCCAGCGCCGGCACCAGCGCCACTCCCGCCCGCTCGGCGGCGGCGCCGTGGCGCTCGAACATCATCGCGATGAAGGGCTGCTCGCCCGTGGAGTCGACGTAGTGCGTTCCGGTGGCCACCGCGGCTCGCGCAACGGCGTCGCCGGCGAGCGTGAACGGGCCGGCGCAGTTGATCACCACGCTCGCGTCGCCGAGAAGGCCGCGCAGTCCCTCCTCGTCGTCCAGAGACACCGCCCGCGCCGGCGCGCCCTGCTCGTCGCCGAGCCGCGCCAGCTTCTCCGGGTCGCGCCCGCTCAGCACGTGACTCAGCTCGCACCGGGCGAGTTCCCGTGCCACCAGCCGGCCGGTATAGCCGGTGGCTCCGTAGAGCACGACCGTCACGGCCGGGACGATACAGTCGCGCCGTGCACATCTCCGAGGTGATGACCGAGGGCGTGGTCACGGTCGAGAGCGGCGACAGCCTGCAGCGCGTGGGCGAGCTCATGCGCGACCGCAACGTGGGCTCCGTGGTGGTCTGCGACAGCGGACGCCCGGTCGGCGTGATCACCGATCGCGACCTCGCACTCGTGGTCGTGGCCGATGCGGTGCAGTCACGCGAGGCCGCGGGCGACCATGCGTCCCGCCCGCTGGTGACCGGCGAGGTGCAGATGGACCTCGAGGAGGCGGTCGCTCTGATGATCCAGCACCGGATCCGTCGCCTGCCCGTCACGCGGGAAGAGGACCTCGTGGGCATCGTGACCATCGATGACCTCGCCGTGCGCGCGGGCGATCTCCACCTGGCCCAGCAGATCACCGCCGAAGTGGCCAAGGCGGCCCTGCCCGAGTTCTACTTCCATCAGCGCGGCGGCTGACCCGGTGGCCACACTCACACCCGGGCAGCTGCGCACTCGGCGGCGCATCGAGAGCGCGATCCGGTTGATGGCGCCCGCTCTCGACGTGGTGCTGGCGGTGGGC
Source organism: uncultured Thermoleophilaceae bacterium (assembly GCA_963826165.1). Taxonomy (GTDB): domain Bacteria; phylum Actinomycetota; class Thermoleophilia; order Solirubrobacterales; family Thermoleophilaceae; genus JACVRW01. Next base: position 94,059 of record CAWGWC010000014.1, read on the forward strand.
GACCGCGTGTCGCGCATCGTCGAGCCCGAGGACGGCGACTACTACCCGCCGCGCGTGTCGCGGCGCTCCGAGCCGCCGGAGCGGCCCACACCGTGAACACGCAGGAGCAGCTTCGGTGGCAGGACCGCTTCGCCGTTCCCGCGGCCGTGGCCGCGTTCGTGGCGGTGGTGGCCCAGATCGCGACCATCGCCCTGCTGGCCACGGCGCTCGATGACCGCGCGGGCATCGAGCCGCTGGCCGACGAGTACCTCTCGATCGACGAGAGGCCCGGCCAGTTCATCGCCGGAGGCGTGGCGCGAGCCGTCGGCGCGCTGGCCATCGGGGTCGTCTTCTACTACCTGTTCCGCCTGATCCGGGCCCGCGGCGGCGCGGTGCCCAAGTGGTTTGTCTACCTGGTGTACGCGGGCCCGCTGTTGTTCGCCGTCGGCGCACTCCTTCAGTCGTTCGACCAGGTGGACACGGCCCAACAGTTCACCGACCAGAACGTGATCAGGGGCGACGCCGGTGAGGAGGTGGCCGAAAATCTGTCCGACGACACCAGCCCGGCCGTGTTCGCACCGACCTTCGCGGGCACGATCGGGGTGGCCTTCCTGTTCGTGATGTTGCCGCTGCGGGCCCGCGCGGTGGGCCTGCTCAGTCCCTTCATGGCCATTCTGGGCGTGATCTGCGGCGCTCTGCTGGTGCTGCCACTCGTCCCAGCGCCGATCATGACCGCCTTTTGGCTGGGTGCCATGGGCCTGCTCTTCCTCGACCGGTGGCCCGGAGGACGCGGGCCGGCCTGGGAGTCCGGGGAATCGGAGCCCTGGCCGGCACCGGCTCAGCGCAGGGGCCTGTTCAGCCGGCCCGAACGGCCGGCCCAGGACGACGATCCGGACCCAGGTGAATCGCTGATCGGTCCCACGGACTCCAACGGCACCGGCGACAGCGAGGACATTCCGGACCGCCCGGCCTCGCGCAAGCGACGGCGAAAGGGCTAGCGCCTCTAGGCGATCGCCGGCGCTTCCGGCAGGCGCTCGAGCGCGGACTCCATGTCGGCCTCGGAGAACTCCGGGTCCTCGAGCTTGCCGGCCAGGTAGGCGTCGTAGGCGGACATGTCGAAGTGCCCGTGGCCGCACAGGCCCATCAGGATCACGCGTTCCTCGCCGGCCTCGCGGGCGGCGTCGGCCTCGTCGAAGACGGCCCGGATCGCGTGAGCCGGCTCGGGCGCGGGCAGGATGGCCTCGGTCCGGGCAAAGCGGATCGCCGCCTCGAAGGTCTCGTTCTGGCGGTAGGCACGCGCCTCCACGAGGCCATGCTTGACCAGGCCGCAGACCATCGGTGAGCCGCCGTGGTAGCGCAGGCCGCCGGCGTGCACGGGGGGTGGCACGAAGTCGTGGCCGAGCGTGTACATCGGCATCAGGGGCGTGAGGCCCACGGTGTCGCCGAAGTCGTAGCCGTACGCCCCGCGCGTGAGCGTGGGACAGGCGGCGGGCTCGGCCGCCACGAACCGGGTCTTGGCCTCGCCGCGCAGCACGCGGCGCAGGAACGGGAAGGCCAGGCCCGCGAAGTTCGAGCCGCCGCCAACGCAGCCCACCACGACGTCGGGCTCCTCGCCCGCCAGCTCGAGCTGTGCGATCGCCTCTTGCCCGATCACGGTCTGGTGCAGGCAGACGTGGTTGAGCACCGAGCCCAGGGAGTAGTTGGTGCCCTCGCTCTGGGCAGCGACCTCCACCGCTTCCGAGATCGCGATGCCGAGCGAGCCCGTGGGGTGAGCGGCCTGCGAGCGGCCGGCTTCGGTGGTGTCGCTCGGGGAGCGGATGACCTCGGCGCCCCAGCTCTGCATCATCGCGCGCCGGTAGGGCTTCTGGTCGTAGCTGGCGCCCACCATGTAGACCAGGCACTCGAGCCCGAAGAGGGAGGAGGCCATGGCCAGGGCCGAGCCCCACTGGCCGGCACCGGTCTCGGTGGACAGCCGCTCGATGCCCGCCTCCTTGTTGGCGTAGGCCTGCGCCACCGCGCTGTTGGCCTTGTGCGAGCCGGCCGGCGAGACGCCCTCGTACTTGTAGTAGATGTGCGCCGGGGTATCGAGGGCGGCCTCGAGGCGGCGCGCCCGGTATAGCGGCGTGGGACGCCACAGCTTGTAGGCGTCGCGCACCGCCTCCGGGATCTCGATCTGCGGCTCCTGCGACACCTCCTGGCCGATCAGCTCCATTGGGAAGATCGGGGTGAGGTCATCGGGCCCGGCCGGCTCCTTGGTGCCGGGGTTGAGCGGCGGCAGCGGATCGCCGGGCAGGTCGGGCAGGAGGTTGATCCAGTGGGTCGGGATCTGATCCTCGGCGAGGGTGAACTTGATCTGGTCGGTCACGGGGCGATCCTAACCCGCCGGGCGCGGCTAGCATCAGCGCGCGATGGACGGAGCGTCACGCACCCGCCTGGTGGCGCTCGCCGTGCTGCTCGCCGTGTTCGTGCCGCTGGTGATCGTGGCCGTCTCCGGCAGCGATTCCGAGGACGACACGGCGTCACTGCGCGTGCTGCGCAACCCCGACGGGTTGCCTGAGGTGATCGTCTACGTCGAGGACCGTTCGCTCAACCAGGCCGGCACGGCCGGCGGCGCCCGGCGCGTGACGGTGGAGTGTGAGGACCGCAGCGGCGAGGTCGTCTTCCGCCGCCCCGAGCGCTGGCCGTTCACCGACACGGACGGCTCGACCACCGATCCCCACGCCCACGTGGGCGTCGAGGAGCAGGCGCTCGGACTGATCGCGCGCTGCCGTCTCGCCGGCACCGACCCGTCGCTCGAGGGCCGAGTTCTCTAGCCGACCCGGGAATTTTGGCCCGGCCGGCGGCGTCATGAAGGCTGGATGGCGCATACGAACGGAAATCAGCCGGTGGTGGTCATCGGCGCCGGTCCCGCGGGCCTCGCGTCGGCGGCCGCGCTCGGCCGGCGGGGCATCGCTGCGGTGGTGCTCGACGAGGCCGACGCCGTGGGCTCGTCCTGGCGGCGTCGCTACGACCGCCTGCGGCTCAACTCGAGCAGGCCGTTCTCGAGGCTCCCGGACGGACCCCACCCGAAGGGCAGCGCGATGTTCCCCTCACGCGACGAGATGGTCCGCTACCTCGAGGACTACGCGGCGCGCCACTATCTGGACATCCGCTTCGGCACCCGCCTCGAGCGCATCGACGCGAACGGCTCGGGCTGGATCCTGCGCACGTCGGCCGGCGATATGACCACCGACCAGGTGATCGTCGCGGGCGGCTACGAGCGCCGGCCGTTCATCCCGGACTGGCCTGGGCGCGAGGGCTTCACCGGCCGGCTCCTGCACGCGGCCGAATACCGCAACCCGGAGCCGTTCCGCGACCAGGACATGCTGGTCGTCGGCCCGGGTTGCTCGGGCGCGGAGATCGCCTACGACCTCGCGGAGGGCGGCGCCCGCCGCGTGCGCCTCGCCGTGCGCACCCCTCCCAACATCCTCATCCGCAACCCGGTCGGCCCGCTCCTCGCCCGCATGTTGATGAAGGTCCCCACCCGTTTGGCGGACGCCATCCTCCGGCGTGCGCGCCTGCACGAGCTTGGTGACCTGAGCGAGTACGGGCTCCCCGTTCCCGAAGAGGGCGTGTTCAGCCGGCTCAAGCGGCTGGGGGTGGCTCCGATGATCGTCGACAAGCCGGTGATCGAGGCGATCAAGGCTCGTCGTATCGAGATCGTCGCCGCGGTCGAGGGCCTGGACGAGACCGGAGTCCGGCTCGCCGACGGCACCCGCATCGAGCCCGATTCCGTGATCGCCGCCACCGGCTACCGCCGCGGACTCGAGCCGCTCGTCGGCCACCTCGGGGTGCTCGACGAGAAGGGCTCGCCGAACGTGACCGAGAAAGAAGCCGCGCCGGGCCTGCGCTTCGTCGGCTACGTGTCCTATCCGGCCATGATCGGCTACTCGGCCGGCGAGGCCAAGCGGGTGGCCAAGGCCATGGCGCGGGCGTAGCGCGCTCGCACTGCGTTTCGCTCGCAGCCGCCTACTCCGCGCCGGCGGCCTCCGCGATCTCGAGGTACGCCGCCGCCGGGTCGCTCTGCCCGAAGATCGAGGAGCCGGCCACGAACAGCGTGGCGCCTGCTTCCGCCGTCTCGCGGGCTGTGGCCGCCCCGATCCCGCCGTCCACCTCGATCGGCATGTCGGGGCCGAGCAGTTCGCGCAGCCGTGCGACCTTGTTCGTGGAGCTCTCGATGTAGGGCTGCCCGCCCCAGCCGGGGTTGACGGTCATGCAGAGCAGGTGGTCGAACATCTCGGCCAGGCCGGCCACGGCCTCCGGCGGCGTGCCGGGGTTGATGGCGAGCGCCGAGTGCAGCCCTGCGTCGCGCACCGCCTTGAGGGCGTAGTGAACGTGAGGGGTGGCCTCCCAGTGGACGATCAGCGTGTCGGCCCCGGCTGCGGCGAACTCCTCCACGCGCTGCTCGGGCCGCTCGACCATGAGGTGCACGTCGAGCACGCCTCCGCGCTCGTGCACGAGGTCGCGCAGCGAGCCGGCCACCAGCGGGCCGATCGAGATGGGGGGCACGAAGTGGCCGTCCATCACGTCGACGTGGATCACCCGCGCGCCCGCGTCCATCACCTGCTCGACCTGAGCGCCGAGGCGGGCGAAGTCCGCGGCGAGGATCGAGGGCGCCACGCGCCGGCTCTGCATGAGGTCGTGCGCCATGCCGGGCCGACCCTACAACGCGAGCGGGGGCCCGGTTTCCCGGACCCCCGCTGGCCCCTTCCGTTCTGGCGGAACGTCTGGCCTAGGGCTCGGTGCCCTCGTCCACGTCCTCGCTCGGGCTCTCCGTGCGGTTCTCCTCGGAGTCGTCCACCTGGTCGAGCGACAGGATGTCGCTCTGGCGGCGGATCTCGCAGTTAGCGGCCACCTGGTCGTACTGGTCGGTCACGACCAGATCCCGTCCGCCTCCGCAGTTCACGACGTCGACCTCGCCGTCGCGCACCTTGATGCGGTCGCGGCCGTCTCCGCCGGAGACCTGGTCGCCGACCGGATCGCCGATGGCGGTCACGTCGAAGCGCGACAGGGCCCACAGCACGTCGGCGCCGTCGCCCCCGTAGGACTTGTCGGCACCGCGGTTGGCGAAGATCTTGTCCGTTCCGCCACCGCCGGCCTGTACGTCGTCGCCCTGGCCGCCGGACATGTAGTCCCGGCCGGCCCCTCCGCTCGAGGTGTCGTTGCCGAGGCCTCCGTGGAGGCGCTCGCACCTGAAGCGCCGGAACGAGAAGCCCTGACCACCGGTCAGGACGTCGTTGTCCGGCCCGGCGAAGATCCGGTCGCAGCCGGGTCCGCCGTTCAGGTTGTCCGCTCCGGCGTTGCCGGTGATCAGGTCGAAGCCGGTGCCGCCGACCACGGTGTCGTTGCCGGCGTTGCCGTGCAGCTCGTCACCGCGCCGTCCGGCGTCGCCGCCGCCGCCCCTGATCGAGTCGTCGCCCTCGCCGCCGCGAGCGAAGTCGCGGTCCGCGCCGGTGTCGACCGTGTCGTTGCCGTCGCCGGCGACGATGAGGTCGCGTCCGCCGAGGGCAGTGACGGTGTCGTCGCCGCCCTTGGCACGGATCAGATCGCTCTTGGGCGTCCCGTTGAGTGTGTTTGGACCGTCGTCTCCGACGATCGTGGCCGCCATTGCGACCGTGGCCATCAGCAGCGAAAACGCCGCTGCAGCCATCAGGGCCGTCCAGACCCTGTTGCTACGCTGCTTCACGGGGCATCCTCCTTGTGGTGGTGGGTGCCCCGCTAACCGTTTTGGGGACGAGAAGTTTCGGTTAGGCGCGTGAGGTCTGCCGCGCGTGGGTGCGGATCTCCGAGAGGATGCGTTCGAGCCTCGGTTCGGTGTCCCTGTCGACGAAGCTCATCGACGCCGCGACCGCCGGATGCACGCGTGCGATCTCGCCGTGCAGGGCGTGCGCGACGGCGCGATACGCGGGATGACCCTCGCGCCCTGAGCGCAGCTCGATCAGGTGCATCGCCTCGCGGGCGTTCATGTCGAGGACGTATCGCAGGCGGTAGCCGAGGCAGAGCGCGTACGGCGCCAGCTCGGGTCGGCCGAGCCCCACGATGCGCTCGTGCTCGGCTCGGGAGCGCTCGAGGCCCGCCCGGTAGGCCCCGGCCACACCGGCCTGTTCGAGCTCCTCGGGCACCCCGGCGCCGAGCTCCGGCCCGAGCGTCTGCCACTGGACGGTGCACATGCGATGGCGCTGCAGGTCGCGGAAGGCGCCGTAGTCGGACACGACCTCGAAGCGGTAGGAGACCGCCTCGAAACCACGTCCGGGACGGTGGCGGCGATTGTGGCGCTCGCCGGCGAACTCGGCGATCGCGCTGGCCCGCTCGTCCGGCGGCAGGTTGCGCACGGCCGCACGGGCCTCCTCCTCGGAGCACGAGGCCGACTCGAACAGCAGCGCCGCCAGCAGCTCCTCCTCGGTGCCCCGCACCGAGACCAGGCGCACCGCCGGCCCGGCGTCACCCGCCGCGGAACGGTCGCGATCCAGGCCCAGCCGCGCGGCCCAGCGCTCACCCGTGCGCGCCCGCTCCTCGAGGTAGCCGATCCACTCGCCGCCGCGTTCGGGACGCTCGACGCGCGCCACGAAGCTCGGCATCACGGCCTTGAGCTCGCTGAGAATCATCGCGGCGTAGTCGTGCGCCTCCGGAAGCGGCGAGGCGAACAGGCGCAGGAGCAGCTGCTCGTAGGCCTGCCCGCTGGCGAAGATGCCCACGTGTGAGAGCGACGCCGCGGGCAGCAGGCCTCGCAGCAGGTCGAGCGCCTTGGCGCGGATGGAACGCCGGTGCGCGGCCTCGGGCTCGCCGTCGGCCCGCGGGAACCGCTCGGCCGACCACGCCTCCACCCGCGGGAGGATCTCGGAGTAGGTGGCGAACAGGAAGTCCATCGCCTCCTCGTACGCCGGGCCGAGCCCGGACGAGCGCCAATAGCGATAGCCCGCTCCCTCGGCCATCGGGGCGTCGTAGGCCATGTAGCGCGTGGACTGCTCGAGGTAGGCGGCCAGCCGCCCGCGCTGCAGCAGCTTGGTCATCACGTTCGAGACCCACTCGCAGGCGATGTGCGCGCCACCGAGCTGGGCCACCGAATCGTCGCCGTAGCCGAGGAAGATCCGCTCGTACAGCGCCCGCGCCCGTTCGCCCTCCGCCCCGTCGAATGGCGTGCCCGGAGAGCCCGCATCGCCGGCGAACTCCTCCAGGTACATCCGTCGCAGCGTGCCCTGGTAGCGCGAGTAGCGGGCGAACATCGCGCCCTTGACCGTCTCCGGCAGATCGACCAGGGCGAACACGGGCCGGTCGAGGTTCGTGAAGTGCGGCGCGAGCGATGCTCGCTCCTCGTCGCTGAAGCTCTCGACCGGGTAGTCCATGAGGCCGGGCCACGATAGCGCCGCCCGCGGCGGTCGCCCCCCGGCCGCGCTCAGGCCAGGCGGTGCTCCAGCACCCGTTCGAGCTCGGCCTCCTCGTGGTCCACGGGCACGGCCTTGTCGAGGTACATCTCCATGCTGCGGCCGTCGATGACGAGGGTGGCCACCTGATTGTCGAACCAGGGTCCATCGCCGGTCAGCCGCCAGCGGATTCCGGGATCGTCGACTCCCGCTGATCGGGCCAGGCGGCGCCAGACCTCGTGGAACGGCCGCGACATGCCCATGCGGATGATCCTGCGCTCCTTGCCGTCGAGCGGATTGCGGTAGGGCGAGCAGACGGCCTGCCAGACGGCGCTCTCGACGCCCGAGCCGCGCGGGAAGGCGATCTCGAACAGGTAGGCGTGGTGGACGTCGCCCGAGAGGGTGACGATCGCACCCGGCGCCCGGCCGCGCTCGCCGGCGCCCACCGCGCGCTGCAGCTCGACCATCTTGCGGAAGGAGGCCTGGAACGCGCCCCAGTGCTCGAGGTCCATCGCTTGGCGCAGCTTCTCGGCCGGGCCGGTCAGGGCCGAGCCCCAGGCGCCGCCGGCCACGGCCTCGTTCCAGGCCTCGAGCTCCTGCATGCCGGGGCCCAGCAGGAAGGGCAGCGAGCTGGCGAGCAGCAGATGGTCGTGATCGCCGGTGGCCTGCTGGACGATCCAGTCCCACTCGCTCTCGTCGACCATCGCCCGCTTGTCCTCGTCGAGCACTCGGCCGGCGCGGGCGTCGATCACCACCAGGCGGGTGGACCCGAAGTCGCGGCAGTAGCTCCAGCGGCTGGTGGCCGCCTCGCGGTCGGCGCCGGTCACGAACTCGCGCAGGGCGTCCTCGCCGTCCTCTCTGTCCTTGATCCGCTGGAGCAGCGGTTCGTCGCGCAGGTTGTCCGGCGAGAGGTTCCCGATGTGCTGGTAGACCCAGTACGACATCAGGGCCCCCACCACGTGCTCCTCCCACCAGTCGGTCTGGCGCATCTCGTCGAGCCAGGCCTTCGAGATGTTCCAGTCGTCGTGCACGTCGTGGTCGTCGAAGATCATCGCCGTCGACACGGTGGACAGGAGCCAGCGGATGACGGGATCGCACCAGCTCTCGGCGTAGAGCTTCGTGTACTCGTCGTAGTCGAGCGCACGCGCGCCGGGAGCGCCGTTCACGTCGCGCCGGCTCTCGATGTACGCCAGCGTGACCGGGGAGACCTCGTCCGCGTAGACCTGATCTCCGAGCATCACCAGAGCGTCGGGCCGCTCCTCGCGCTCCTGGTGGGCCATGCGCTGGGCGAGGGTGTGAAGGGCGTCGATCTCGCGGCCGCGCTCGTCCTGATCCTTGGACAGCGAATAGGGCGGCTCGTGGGGGGCGGCGACGCGGCAGGAGCCGAACAGGAGCTTGATCGGACGCCCCTTGGGATAGGTCTTGAAGACGCTGTGCGGGAAGGGGTAATCCTCCTCCGGCCACACCTTTTCGCCGTCGAGATGCACCTCGTACTCGTGCCACGTGCCGGGCTCGAGCCCGGTGGCGATCACGATCGCGTAGTGGTGGCCGCAGACCGTCCACGTGCGCTCGCTCGAGCCGAGCACCTCGACCTCGCAGGGGGCGTCGGTCTCGACCCAGAACGTGGCGTCGTGTTCTCCCACGTAGCGGAGCATCGGGCCGAGGAGCAGACTGGGCATGAGGCGAGCTTTACCCATAAGACCGGAAACCGCCACCTGCCTACGCGCCACCCCTGTCAGGCACCTCGTCGATCACCTCATAATGCGTGACGCTCGACTCGCCGCCGACGAGGTAGCGCTCGTCCTCCGGGTATAGGACGGCCGCCTCGATGTCGTCGCCGGCGAACGCCCGGATCGCCTCGACCGACTCCCACAAGGAGAGGGTGATGTACTCGGTGCGGTCCTCCTCGTCACGGCGAAGCAGCCATGCACCGCGGTTGCCCGGCGTCTCGGCGTACTCGGCGAAGCCGGTCTCGCGAATGTAGTCGGCGTACACAGCGGCGTCGCCGGGGTGCACGGCCCCGGTCCAGATGCGCGCGATCATCGATGAGCTCCGTTTCGTCGTCGGGCAAGCGGGACTCACGCTACGTTGTCCGCCGTGGAACCGGAGCTTCTCGAAGTCGGCCGCTCGATCCATGAGGCCTTTCCGGCCCGCAGCCGCAACCCGCTGCGCGCGTTCGATCAGAAGGCGATGGAGCTCGCATCCGAGGACGCCGAGCTGCGAGCCGCCCTGTTTCGCTTCGTGGACGTGACCCCCGCCTGCCGCTCGCTCGACGATCTGGCGCGTCACCTGGCCGGGTACCTGGAGGACGTGGACGAGCGCCCGCCGCCGATCGAAGCGGCGATGCGGATGTCGCAGTCGAAGGCGGGCCGCGCCGCGCTGGGCGCGGCGTCGGCGGCAGGTGTCCGCCACATGGCGCATCGCTTCATCGTGGGGGAGACCCCGCGCGACGCGCTCAAGTCGATCCGCTCGCTGTGGGAGCACGGCGCTGCGGTCTCGCTCGACCTGCTCGGCGAGGCCACCGTGACCGCGCCCGAGGCCGACCGCTATGCCGAGCGTTGCCTCGACGCCCTCGAGACGCTCGCCGCCGCGGCCCCGGACTGGCCCGAGCGGCCGGTGCTCGAGCACGACTCGCTGGGCCCCCTGCCGCGGGTCAACCTGTCGGTGAAGGTCTCTGCCCTGAGCCCGCTGCTGCGCCCCGAGGCCCCGGAGGTGGGACGCGACGACGCCGCGCGTCGCATGCGGCCCCTGCTCGCCCGCGCCCGCGATCTCGGCGCTCACCTGCACATCGACATGGAGTCGGTCGACACGCTCGAAGCCACGATGGGCCTCGTCTTCGAGCTGCTCGACGAGCCCGCGCTGCGCGACGGTCCCTCCTCCGGCGTGGTGCTACAGGCCTATCTGCGCGAGTCGCCCGAGCAGCTCGACCAGGTGATCGACTGGGCCAAGAGCAGCGAGCGCACGCAGCCGCTCGTGGTGCGGCTCGTGAAGGGGGCGTACTGGGATCACGAGGTCGTGGACGCCCGCCAGCACGGCTGGACTCCGCCCGTGTTCGAGGAGAAGCGCGAGTCGGACCGCAACTTCGAGGCGCTCACCCGCCGGCTGCTCGAGGCGTGGCCACACGTGCGGCCGGCCATCGCCTCCCACAATCTGCGCTCGGTGGCGAACGCGGTGGCCGTCAACCGCGAGCTCGGACGGGCCGACGGAGACCTCGAGCTGCAGGTGCTGCGCGGCCTCGGGGACGACCTCGCCGCCGCGCTGTGCGAGCACGATATGCGCGTGCGGATCTATTGCCCGGTCGGCGACATGGTGGCTGGGATGGCCTACCTGGTGCGGCGGTTGCTGGAGAACACCTCCAACGAGTCGTTTCTGTCGGACCAACAGCGCGGTGTGCCGATCGAGGAGCTGCTGGCCGCGCCGTGAGCTTTCGCAACGAGCCGATCCTCGAGCTGCGCCGCGCCCCGGCGCGCGAGTCGCTCCTCGAGGCGCTGCGTGAGCTCGACTCGCGCCTGCCGCTCGAAGTGCCGGTGGTGATCGGCGGCGAGCGGGGCGACGCCTCCGGGCTCGACTCCACCGACCCGGGCGCGCCGGACCGCGTGGTGGCGCAGGCCGGCTGCGGCGGTGAGGAGGAGGCCGCTGCCGCGGTCGAGGCGGCCGAGCGCGGCTTTCGCGAGTGGGGCGCCCGCCCGGCCGCGGAACGCGCGGAGGCGCTGCGCGGCGCCGCGGCCGTGCTGCGCGAGCGGCGGCTGGAGCTGGCCGCCCTCCAGGTCCGCGAGTGCGCCAAGCCGTGGGCCGAGGCGGACGCCGACGTGTGCGAATCGATCGACTTCCTCGAGTACTACGCCGAGCAGGCGGTGGAGCTCGACCGCGGGCGCGAGTTGCTCCAGGTGCCGGGCGAGCGCAACACCATGCGCTATCGCCCACGCGGCGTGGCCGCCGTGATCGCGCCCTGGAACTTCCCCCTCGCCATCCCCTGTGGCATGACGGCCGCCGCCCTGGCCGCGGGCAACGCCGCGGTGCTCAAGCCGGCCGAGCAGTCGCCCGGCAGCGCCGGTGCACTCGTGGAGGCGCTACACGCCGCCGGCGTGCCGGGCGACGCGCTCGCCCTGGTGCCGGGCCACGGGGAGGCCGGCGCCGCCCTGGTGCGCGATCCGCGCGTGCACGTGATCGCCTTCACCGGCTCGGGCGCTGTGGGACTGGAGATAGTCCGCACGGCCGCGGAGACCCCCGACGGCCAGGGCCACATCAAGCGCGTGGTCTCGGAGATGGGAGGCAAGAACTGCGTGATCGTGGATTCCGACGCCGACCTCGATGACGTGATTCCCGAGCTCGTCCATTCCGCGTTCGGCTTTGCGGGCCAGAAGTGCTCGGCCGCCGCGCGCGCGCTCGTTCACGAGGCCATCGCGGACACGCTCGTGGAACGCCTGTCGGGAGCGGTGACGGTCCTTCGCGTGGGCCAGGCGGAGAGCTTCGCCAGCGAGGTCGGCCCGGTGATCGATCGCGAGGCCCAGGAACGCGTGCTGGGCTATCGGGAACAGGCGGGGGACCGGATCACGGCCTCAGCGGACGAGTTGCCCGAGGACGGCTGGTTCGTGGCTCCCAGCGTGGCCTTCGGACTGGACGAGCAGTCACCGGTCAACAGGGAGGAGATCTTCGGCCCGCTCCTGTCGGTGACCGCGGTGCGCGACGTCGACGAGGCCATGGAGGTCGTCGACTCGCTGCCGCTGGCGCTCACCGGGGGCCTGTTCTCGCGCAGTCCCGCGACCATCGAGCGGGTGGCGGCGCGGTCGCCCGTGGGCAACCTCTACGTCAACCGCGGGATCACGGGCGCCATGGTCGCGCGCCAGCCCTTCGGCGGCAACCGCCGCTCGGGAGTCGGCTCAAAGGCCGGAGGGCCCGACTACCTCTACCAGTTCGTGGAGCCGCGGGTGGTCACCGAGAACACCATGCGGCACGGCATTCCCGTGGAGTAGCGCCGGCGACGCCCGATATCCTCGGGCCGCCGTGGGCGCCCCCAGCTTCGATCTCCAGTCGCATTCGCTCCACTCCGACGGCGCGCTGCCGGCGGCGCAGGTGGTGGAGAACGCCGCCCAGGCGGGAGTCGAGCTGCTGGCGCTGTCGGACCACGACACGGTCGACGGCGTGGACGAGGCGCTGGCCGCGGGCGCCGTCCACGGGGTGCGGGTGGTGCCGGCCACCGAGATCTCCGCGGTGGACGGCGAATACGAGGACCTGCACGTGCTGGGCTACGGGATCGATCATCGCAGCGCCCTGCTGGGCGAGCGCCTGCTCGACGCGCGCCTCGACCGCGAGCGCCGCGCCGACGCGATGGCCGAGCGCCTGCGCGGGCTCGGCTTCGAGGTCGACCCGGCGCCGATCGAGGCGCGCAAGGCCGACGGCAAGCCGGTGGGGCGCCCCCATCTGGCCGCTGCGGTGATCGCTCACCCGGCCAACGGCGAGCGGCTGCGTGAGGAGGGCGTCGACGACGTGTCGTCGTTCATTCCGGCCTACCTGATCCAGGGCACGCCGGGGTACGTGGCCCGCACTCACCCGACGGTCGAGGAGGCGATCGGCTGGATCCACGACGCGGCCGGGGTGGCGATCTGGGCCCACCCCTTTTGGGACATCAAGAATCCCGACGCCGTGCTCGCCGCGATCGACCGCTACCGGGCCGCGGGGCTCGACGGCGTCGAGGTCTTCTACACGGCCCACGACCGCGAGCAGACGCAGCTCGTGGCCGACCGCTGCGCCGAGCTCGGCCTGCTGGCCACGGGCTCGTCGGACTACCACGGTCCGGAGCATCGGCTGTTCAGCAGCTTCCGGGACTTCGAGCTGCACGAGCGCGAGCCCAATCTCGGTCCCATCACCGCCGGCACGCTGGCCGCCCCGGCTCGCGACGGGGCGGGTCTGTGTCTCTGGCTCACCGGACTGTCGGGCTCCGGCAAGTCCACCATCGCTCGCCTGGCCGCCGGCCGCCTGCGAGACCTCGGCCACCGGGTCGAGGTGCTCGACGGCGACGACATTCGCCAGAACCTGTGTGCCGGACTCGGCTTCTCCCACGAGGACCGGGCCGAGAACGTGCGCCGGATCGCCTTCGTCGCCGACCTGCTCTCGCGCAACGGCGTGCTCACCTTCGTGGCGGCGGTGTCTCCGTTCCGCGCCGGGCGCGCCGACGCTCGTGGCCGCATGGGCGCGCGCTTTGCCGAGGTGTACGTCCGGGCGTCGGTCGACGAATGCGAGCGCCGGGACGTCAAGGGCCTCTATGAGCGAGCCCGGCTGGGCGAGATCAAGGGCTTCACCGGCGTGTCCGACCCCTACGAGGAGCCCGCCGCCGCCGAGCTGACCATCGACACCGAGAGCGAGAGCTCCGAAGCTTCGGCCGATCGGCTGGTGGAGTACGTGGAGGGCAGGCTGGCGGGATCGGAGCCGACGGCCGTTAGCGCGTCGAATCCGCTCGGCGCGAGTAGAGGTGGATGAGGTAGGGCGTGAAGCCTGCGCGCTCGTAGAAGCGTCTGGCGCCCTCGTTGGTGGCCACCGAGGCCACGACCGTCTCCGCGATGCCGCGCCGGGCAATCTCGTCCATCACGCGGTCGAGCAGCTCTGAGCCCGCGCCGGTGCCGCGAGCGCTCGCGGTGACGACCAGCGTCTCCAGCTCGGCGACCTCCTCACCGCCCTGCCAGGTGTCGTCGAAGGTGTCGGGTCCGTGCACGCTCACCAGGGCGTAGCCCACCGCCTCGCCGTCCCGCTCGGCCAACAGGGCGAAGGCCTTGGGCTCGGCCAGCCATTGCTGGTAGTAGCCCCGCCGCAGGGTCCATGAGCGCTCGGGCTCGGTCTTGTCCGGGAGCGCACTCGGCGACACGCTCGCGTGATGCTCGAGGAGCTCGAGCCACAGGGGCTTGAGCCGCTCGAGCTCGGCCAGCTCGACGAACCCGATCTGAAGCTCAGCCATCGGGGCGCACGTACCCGCGCAGCGTCGTGACCTCACGGAAGCCCAGGCCTCGGTACACCGACAGGCCGTCGGGGCTGGCCTGGAGCGTCGCGCTGGCCAGGCCGTCGGCCCGGGCATGCGAGAGGACGTCGCGCAGCAGTTGTGCGGCCAGCCCACGGCGCCGGTGAGACGCCTCGGTGGCCACGTACTGGATGCTCACGTCGTCGCCGAGCCGCAGGGTCATGGCGACGCACACGAACACTCCGTCCGCGCGCAGGCCGTGAGTGCGAACGCGCTCGTCGCGCAACGAGCTCATGAGTGGTCCGAACGGCCCGCCGGGATCGTCGTAGGCGCGCTCGTTGACTTCCCCGAGCACCTCGAGCGACGGGCTGTCCGGCTCGAGCGCGGCGTCGTCGAGCGCCAGCGAAGGATCGTCGAGCATCAGGCCCATGCAGGGAGTCAGGATCTCGGGCTCCACGACGCGTCCGGGCACCGCGCCGGCGACGGTCCAGATGCAGTACGGCAGCTCCGGGTCATCGGGCGGAGGCGGCTCCCCGAAGGGCACCACCGCCGCGTTGAACCAGGGGTTGTCGCCCGCGCTGTCGATGCGGGCGCCCAGCGCGCCGGCGCGCCGGATCTCCGCGTCAGGCCCGGCCGCGCAGCGGCCGAGCGCGGCGATCGTCTCCCCGAATCCGAGGATCGACCGCCGCGCGAGCTCTTCGTCGTCCACCGTGGTGAGGCTAGAAGCTCCCGACCACCACCAGGGCGTTGCCGTCCGGGTCGCGGAGGGAGAACATCGGCGGCACGTAGTCGCCCAGGCGCATCACCTCCGGGTCCACGTCGACGCCGCGCTCGAGCAGCTTGGCGTGGTCGGCGTCGGCGTCCTCGGTGGCGAGCCGAATGCCCGTGTCGGCGCCGCCGGCGGGCGCTCCGGAACCGGCGGCCACCAGGGCGATCGTCGTGACCGCGCCCGGAGGCGCCACCTCGATCCAGCGCGACTCGCCAAGGGGGGCGTCGAGTCGCGTCTCGAAGCCGAGCTTGCCCACGTAGAACTCCAGAGCGCGGTCCTGGTCCGAGACGGTGATGCCCACGGTGTGCAGCCCGACGATGCGGGTCGAGTGCTGATCGCTCATCGTGCCGCTCCGTTCTCGAGCAGAGGCTTGAGCGCGGCCACCCGCTCGCGCCACCAGGCCTTCATCTCGTCTGCGGTCTCGGCGTCGGGCAGCCGCTCGTGCTCGACGGTCACCGTGCCCTTGTCCGCCGCTCGCTCTTCGATGTAGACGTGCACCCGGGTCGAGCCGTCCTCCCAGTCGTAGTGTGCGATGCGCGGCGCCGTGGCCTTGCGCAGGCTCAGGTCCGCACCCGGCAGCCAGCGTTCGCGCAGCGACTCGTCCTCGAACGCGTCGAACAGGCGCTCCGCCGGCACGGCGACCGTCTTCGACGCGCTGATCGCGAAGCCGTTCGCTCGCTGTCCCGGAGCTCGCCGGCCACGCGCCCGCTCATACGAAAGGGTGACCGACTGGGCCCACCAGCCCGCCACCTCGTGCTCGTCCATGAGCCACCGGGCGATCTCGGTGTGCGACCGTTCGACGGCACCCCACTCGTCGAGCAGGCCGAACCAGTGCTCGAAGCCGTGGCCGGTGGCCTTGACCACCGACTCCTCCGGCACCGGAGGCTCGAAGCCGCGCGACGGGGTCTCCGGGCTGTCGCCGCCGGCGATCAGCATGCGGCGGGCGGCGGTGTAGCTCTCGCCCGTCTTGTCCATCCGCGCTCGCACCCGGCGCTTGAAGGTCTTCTGCTTCGTCATCTGTCGTCAGCTCCCATACGGCGGTCGGCGCCGGCACTCACGCTGCCGATGCCCCGCCGGACAGGGCTCTTGATGACCGGCGTCCCGATGGCTCGAGGCCACCTCTACCTCCCGAGGCCGGCGGCGTGAGCACCGGTATGGAGGTCGGGCGCGGGACGGCGCCTGGATGGAAAGTTACATCCTTTAGACCGGGGCCGCGAGCGAAACTCATCGCTCGGGAGTCAATCCCGCTTGAGGCGGACCAGCTCCTCGCGGTCGCTCCCGCCGGACACGCTCACGGCGAGCACCGGGCCCACGCCGCGGGCGTAGAACTTGAACTCGAGAACCTTCCTGTCAAGCGGGTTCCAGTCCCGGGTCATCAGCACTCGGCGGTAATGGCCGGCCGGCACCTCGGCCTGCTCGCGCAGGCTCACGATGCGCGCCCTGTCCTCGGCCTCGCCCTTGTAGTACTCCTGGCGATAGGTCAGGCCCGGGCGCGGCCGGGCAGGCATGATCACGCCCGCCTGTGCGCCGTCCACGCCGGCCTCGAACGAGCCCGCCTTGGACACCGGCTTGCCGTTCTCGTATTCGGTCGTGTCCTCGCCCAGGTACCAGATGTTCCCCCGCTCGTCCTGCGCATACCAGTCGTCGGTCACCTCGACGAACTGGCCCTTCTCGGTCACGACATCCCGCACCACGCGGGCCGTGATCCCGTTGGCGATCCGCCTGGTTCGGTCGGTGACGGTCACCACCACTCTTCTGCCTCGTCCCCTCCGAGTCGGTCTCCCGGTAGACCCAGCGGGTGCCCGGCTTCATGGGCCAGTAGGGGTTGTCGATCTTCGTGGTGAAGTCGGCCGGGTCCAGGTGCACGGTCTCGCTTCCCTCGGGCAGACTGCCGCTGCCACCGAGCGCCGCGATGGCGCCTTCGGCCGGCGCGGCGATGGCAGCGCCACCCACGGCAAGAGCGGCGATGCCTGCGATCGCGATGCCCGCGCCCTTGATCCTGTCCTCTCATCTCGGTGCCTCCTCGGCGTCTGCTTGACCTTGCGAGCGTCAAGCTATGACCGGCCGCTGAGACGGCCCTGAGAGCGCCTCGACCGGCCTCTATTCCGGGACGGAAATCGTGACCGTGGCGCCGGGACCGTCGGAACCGATGCTGGCGCTTCCGCCATGGGCCTCGGCGATTGCGCGCACTATGGCCAGCCCCAGCCCGGAGCCTCCGCGCGTGCGGGCGCCGTCGCCGCGAGCAAAGCGCTCGAAGGCGCGCTCGCCGAGCTCCGGCGGGAAGCCGTGGCCCGAGTCGGCCACCTCGAGCTCGGCGGCCCCCTCGACCGCGCGCGAGCGGAGCACCACGTCGCCGTCGCCGTAACGCAGCGCGTTGTCCACCAGGTTGCCGAGGGCCTGGCGAAGGCGCAGCTCGTCCGCATGCACGCGCAGGCCGTCCGCGGCCTCCACCCTGATCGCGCGGTCACGGACGCCCGCCCGGTCGGCGAACCGCTCGCGCACCCCCTCCAGCAGTGCCCCCGCAGCCAGCTCGCTGCGGCGGACGGGCAGCCGGCCCTCGCTGCTGCGGGCCAGCACGAGCAGATCCTCGGCGAGTTGGGCCAGGTGGTCGCACTCCTCCACCGCCGCTTCGAGCGCCTCGCGGACCGGCGGGTCGTGTCCGCCCGCGCGCAGTGCTCCCTCGAGTTCCGTCTTGATCACCGCCACGGGCGTGCGTAGCTCGTGGCTGGCGTCGTCCACGAAGCGGCGCTCGCGCTCGTAGGAGTCGCGCAGCCGGTCGATCATGTCGTTGAGCGTCTCTCCCAGCCGCCGGATCTCGTCGCGCGCGGCGGGCAGCGGCAGGCGCTCGCCGTCCCGCTCGAGCGACACGCCGGCCGCCCGGCGACGCATCGCGTCCACGGGACGCAACCCGCCGGCGGCCAGCGCGTAGCCGAGCAGGGTGGCCAGCAGCACCGCGATCGGCCCGCCCACCGCGAACGACGCGACGAGACCGCCCAACGTCTCGTCGCGGTCTTCGAGCGACTGGCCCACGGTCACGACCTCTCCCGCTCCGGCGGACTGGGCCAGCACCTGCGCGGTCCCCTCGATGCCGGGCACGCGCCGCTCGACCAGGACCTCCCCGCCGCCCGCCGCGCTCCTCAGCTCCTCTGGGGTCAGCGCCGGGCGCGACCCGGCCCCGCCGGCCGAGTCCCGGACCTCTCCGCCCGTCGCCACGATCTGCGCGAAGCCCTCCTCTACGTCGCCGGCGGCGCCAACCGACGCCTGCCCGGACGCCGCCACCGCAGCGGCACGGTTCTCCAGCCCGGCGGTCACGCTCTCGTCGAGGTCCGCCTTCAGGCGCAGGTACACGAACAGGGCTGCGGCCGCCAGCACCACGACCATGGCGAGCGCGAAGGCCGCCGCCAGCCGGGCGCGGATCGGCAGCCGGCTCACCGCTTGCCGGCGTCCTTGCGCAGCCGATAGCCCGCGCCGCGCACCGTCTCGATCGAGCTGACGCCGAAGGGCCGGTCGATCTTCTCGCGCAGGTACCCCACGTACACCTCGACCACGTTCGAGCGCTGCTCGTAGCCGAGGTCCCAGGCCGATTCGAGCAGCTGCATCTGCGTCAGCACCTGGCCCGGCCGGCGCATGAAGGTCTCGAGCAGCGCGAACTCTCGGGCCGACAACCCGATCTCCGTGTCACCCCGACGCACCTCACGGCTGGCCGGATCGAGCCGTAGGTCGCCCACCTCGAGCACAGCCGGCCGCTCCACCGGGCCACGACGGGCCAGCGCCCGCAGCCGGGCCGTGAGCTCGGCGAGGGAGAAGGGCTTGGTCAGGTAGTCGTCCGCGCCCCCGTCGAGCCCGCGTACGCGGTCCTCAACGGCGTCGCGGGCGGTGAGCATCAGGACCGGAATCCAGACGCCGTTGGCGCGCAGCTGCTTGCAGGTCTCGAAGCCGTCGAGGCCGGGCATCATCACGTCGAGCACGATCGCGTCGTAGTCGGTGGCACGTACGAGCCGCAGCGCCTCCTCGCCGCCGCCGGCGACGTCCACCACGAGCCGCTCAAAGCGCAGCCCGCGCCGGATCGCCGCGGCCATCCGAACGTCGTCCTCGACCACCAGCACCCTCACGTCCTCAATGATGGCTCCGAACCTGAGAGCCTGCTGAGAACCAGCAGCGAGCGCAGGTCGTCGATCGTGTCCGCCTCGGCGGCACCCTTGTCGGGGCGGTAGCGCTTGACCCGGGCGAAGCGCAGCGCCACGCCGCCCGGGTAGCGCGTGGAGGACTGCACGCCGTCCAGAGCGATCTCCACCACGAGCTCGGGCCGTACGAGCACGGCGATGCCGCGCCGCTCGCTCTCGAGCGCAAGCAGCGCCTGCGTCTGCCACTCGAGCAGCTCGTCGGTCAGCCCCTTGAAGCACTTGCCGACCATCAGGAACTCGCCGGTCCCGGGGTCACGGGCGCCGAGGTGGAGGTTGGAGAGCCAGCCCTGGCGCCGCCCGTGACCCCACTCCGCGCCGAGCACCACGAGGTCGTAGGTGCGCACCGGCTTGACCTTGCGCCACGCCTTGCCGCGCCGGCCGGCGCTGTACGGGGACGCTGCGTCCTTCACCACGACCCCCTCGTGGCCCGCCTCGAGCGCCTCGTCGAGCATGCGCTGCGCGGTCTGCGGATCGGAGGTGACGGTGCTCGGGATCCTTAGCTGCGGCGCCACTTGCTCGAGTCGCTCCGCTCGCTCCTGGAGCGGAGCGTCGAGCAGATCCTCACCGTCGTGGTGGAGGACGTCGAAGATGAAGGTCACGATCCCCTCCGGCGGCGCCGAGGCATCGATCTGCGACACGGTCTCCTGAAAGGAGGCCGGACCCCGCTCGAGCATCCACAGTGCCTCGCCGTCGAACACCGCCTGCTCGAGCGGCAGGGCCCGCACCGCCGCGACGATTCCGGGCAGCGCCTGCGTGGTGTCGTTCAGGTTGCGCGTATAGATGCGGACCTCGTCGCCGCGACGGTGGATCTGGATCCGGATCCCGTCGAGCTTCCACTCGACCGAGGAGCGCTCGAAGCTCTCCACCGCCTCGGTCACGTTCGCGGCCGTGGACGCGAGCATCGGGAAGATGGGCCGGAAGATCTCGAAGCCGATCGCGCGCAGCCCCTCATCGCCGTCGGTCAGCGCCACCTCCGCGGTGTGTGTGAGATCGCCGGAGAGCATCAGGGCTCGGCGCACCAGCGTCCCCGGCAGGCCGGTGGCCTTGGCCACCGCGTCGGCCATCAGACCTGCGAGCGCGCCCTGCCTCAGCTCGCCGGTGAACAGCCGCTTGATGAAGCCGGCCTCCGGTTCCGTCGCCCGGCCGAGCAGGCTCGCCAGGAGCTCGGCGCGCCCGGCGGCCGACCCCGGGCCCGTCGTTGCCTGGACCGCGGCGATGGCGCCATCGAGGTCGGCGACCGTGAGGGCCGGCGCCTCCGCCGGTGGCTGCTCGATGCCGTAGATCGTCCTGTGGCCGATGCCGACCCGGCCCTGGCGGGGCACGCCCGTGAGAAAGCCGACCGCCGGCGCCACCTCGCCGGGATCGAGCAGTCGCAACAACTCGGCCAGGATCGTGGCCTTCTGTGAGCGCGAGCTGGTCTCGGCGACCGCTTCGGACGCGTTCACGACGTCGGCTAGCAGCGTCATCGCTGCCCGCTCAGGCGGGGCGCGGCTCGGGTCCGGGCCGCGCGGCGGGACGGGCGGGGGCTCCGTCGCCGTCCGGCTCCGCGCCGTCCCCGTCGGGACGGTCGCCGCCGTTGCCGCCCGGAGCCTGTGCCCCCGGCGCACCTCCGCCTCCGGCCGCCTGCTGGGCCTTCATCCGCTCCATGAACTCGGCCTGGGCCTGCGCGGGCGTGCGCTTCAGAGCGCCCATCAGGGGCAGCACGCTCAGGACCAGCAGAGCGGCCTGACGGAAGGCCCAGGCAAAGCCCTCGCGGGCCGAGCCGGCGGTCTCGCGGATGATCTCCTCGTCGAAGCCCGGCTTGGGCTCGAAGCGGTCGCTGGTGCCGCCGGTGTAGTCGTGCAGGGTCCCCTGAATCACCATGGCGGCCTCGGCGCGCGGGATCTCCCACTCGCCGACGATGTCCTCGATCTCGTCCTCGGCAAACCAGGACATGTGCGCGCTGAGGGCACCGCCGAAGGTGGCGATCAGTACAGCCACACCGATCGCGGCGCCCAGCTGGCGCGCCGTGTTGAGGATCCCCGACGCCAGGCCCACCTCAGGACCGGCCACTGCCCCCATCGCGCCCACGTTGAGCGCCGGGAAGCCGATCCCCATGCCCGCGCCGATCAAGAGCAGGCCGGGCAGGATGCGCAGGTAGCTGAAGGCGTCGTCCGCGGTGGACGGCAGGAAGGAGACGATCAGCATCCCCAGCGCCATGGCGATCAGCCCCGGCTTGGCCAGCTCGCCCGGTGCGCGTTTGTCCGCCGCCCGGCCGACGAAGGGCCAAACCACCAGGCCCATGAGGGCGACGGGGAGGATGGCCAAACCCGCCTCGAGCTGGCTGTAGCCCCACAGGTTCACGAACAGCAGCGAGAGCAGGAGCAGCGAGCCGATCGCGCCCGCGCCGAAGAGCAGCATGCCGATGTTCGCGCTGCGGAATTGGCGGTTCTTCAGCAGGCTCGGAGTGATCAGCGGGTTGGGCGCTTTGCGCTCCCACCACACGAACAGGATCCCGAGCAGGATTGCCGCCTGCATGAGGCTGAGCCAGAGCGGCAGGTCGCCCGCGAAGGGGTTGGCCTCCACCAGCGCGAGCGTCAGGAACATCACCGCTGCGCCGAGCAGGAGCATGCCCCGGACGTCCACCTCGCGGCCGGCGGTGAGGTCCCACGTCTCGGGCCACCAGCGCCAACACAGCAGCACGCCGAGGATCCCGAAGGGGATGTTGATGAGGAAGATCCAGTGCCAGCTCGCGATCTCCACCAGGACACCGCCGAGCACCGGTCCGAGGGCGGACGACACGAGCGCCACCACCGCGATCAGAGCCAGGCCCCGCCCGCGCTCATGCGGCGGGAACACCAGGACGGTGATGGCGAATCCGAGCGGCGCCAGTATGCCCGCGCCGATGCCCTGGATCACGCGGAAGCCGATCAGCCATTCCACCGACCAGGCCGCGGCGCACAGTCCAGAGCCGATCGTGAACACCGTCAGCCCGATGATGAAAAAACGCTTGCGGCCGAACTGGTCGGCCAGCCGTCCCATCGACACGAGCAGGATCGCGAAGACGATGTTGTAGGCGTTGACCACCCACGTGACCGTCGAAATGTCCGTGGACAGCTCGTCCTGCAACTCGGGGATGGTCACGTTGACGATCGACACGTCGAGCAGCGACATCGCCCAGCCGATCATCATCACGCCGAAGATCCGCCACTTGTGCTTCTGGAGAAGCTCCGGGGACGGGTTCTCGCGCGGGCGCTCCTCCTCCGAGGCCTGCTCGCCGAGAGTCTGCTCGCTCACGGCGCGCGCGACTCCGGTGTCCGCTCGTTCGACGGCAGCCGGCCGCCCTCGGGCACGCGCCCGTCGAACTCGAAGTCGTCGGGCTCGGTGCCGTCCTCGGGATCATCGTTGTCGATCGCGTCGAAGTCGTTGGGGATCGAGTCGTCGTCCGAGTCGTCGTCGCCGCGCTCCCGGTTGGGTCGCAGCGCGCCGTCGGGGCCGAACTCCGGCAGCGTCCCGCCGGCCACCATCACCGCCACCTGCGACAGCTCGGTGAGCTTGTTGGGGTCCTCGTTGGCGACGTCGTCGAAGCGCGTGATGTCGTCCTCGGCCTCCTCGTCGTCGTCGTAGAGGCGGCGCTCGATCTCCTCGCGGTCCGCCACCATGAGCCAGCGGTTGTCGCGCACGACGATGTTGGAGCCCGCGGCGGTGACGTTGTAGCCGCGGTGGTAGAGATCCCATTGGTCGACGTCGTCGAACAGCGCGTTCAGGTCCTCCCCGCCCATCTTGCCGGGGATGGTCACACCCATGAAGGACACGATGGTCGGGGCCACATCGTGGGTGGTGGCGTACCAGTCCACCCCCTCGCCTGCCTTGTCGCCGTCGGGATGGCGGATCAGCATCGGAACCTCGTAGGCGGGCCGGTGCGAGGTGGGGGTGGCGATGCCGAGGTAGTCGTGGTCGCCTAGGGCGATGCCCTGGTCGCCGATCACCACGAGCATGGTGGAGCCGAGCAGGTCGAGTTCGTTCATGCGGCCGACCAGGCGCCCGACCCAGTCGTCCACCGCCTCCACGTGCTTGCGGTAGGCCGAGCGGACGCGATCGATGTCGTCGCCGTTCCAGCGCACCTCCACCAGGCGGTCGTCCATCGGGCCGAGCCCCTCGTCCTCGATCTCGCCGGGCTTGACGTAGACGGGCGAGGCGACGGCGGCGTCGATCGGGTCGAAGGGATCGATGGCCAGGAAGAAGGGCGGGTCGCCCTGCAACCGGCCGAGCTCGCGAATGCCGGTTCGGAAGGTGTTCGCTGCGGCGCGGGTCTGGCGCCGGATGGCCGGAAGCAGCTCGGACTCGATGCCGGGGGTCTGCTCGTCCGCCAGTCGCGGCAAGCCGGCGCCGCCCCGATCGGCCGGGCGCACCACGTCCGGGAAGCGCTCACCTTCGAGGATCGGGTTGTCGCTCACGTATGACGTCGTGACTCCGCCGTCGCGCAGCGTCTCCGTGATCACCGGCTGCCAGTCCCAGATCGGGTTGAAGCCGGGCACCGGGGCCAGTCCCTCGGTACGTCTCCAGTCGCGGAAGGGAAACGAGCGCATGCCGGTGATCAGCGCCCGCCGGCCGGGCAGGCCGGGCATCGACTCGGGGATGACGCGGTCGAAGCGCAGCGAGTCGCCGGCCAGGTCGTCCAGGTTCGGCGTGTCCGCCGGCGAGTCACCCTCGAAGGCCTTGACGTGGTCGGCCCGCACCAGCGGCAAGACCACCAGCACGGCGTTGCGGGCCCGGCCCTCGTCGGCCTGGGCGGCCGCCCCGGCCGGCAGCGCGGCCAGTCCGAACACCCCGGCGCCCGCGGCACCCACGCCGCCGCGGCGCAGCAGCGCGCGCCGTGTGAGCCCGTCGCTCACCCGCCGAGCACCGCCTTGCCGCCACCCTGGGCGAACTGGGGAAGCGTGCCCCCGGCCTCGTCCTCGAGCGTGCGCCAGAGGCGATCCACCACCTCCGGGTTCTCGGCGGCCACGTCGGTCAGCTCCTCCGGGTCCGTGCGCTTGTCGTAGAGCCGCTTGCGCTTGCCCTCGCTGTCGGAGAGCAGGAACCAGTCGAGGTCGCCCGCCAGCACGTGGTCGTCGTAGCAGGAGGTGAACACCGGGCGGGCGGGCGGCTCCTCGCCGTCGAACATGACGGACAGATCCTCGCCCGCCATCAGCCCCGGAGCGCGAACGCCCATGAAGGAGAGCGCGGTGCGCGGCAGGTCGTGGGTGGAGACGAAGAAGTCGCTGCGCTCGCCGGCGCGCTTGCCCTCCGGGTGCCGGATCATGGCGGGCACGTGGTAGATGTGCCACTGGGCACGGGCGGCGTGCTTGCCGAGGATGCCGTGCTCGCCGAGGGTCAGCCCGTGGTCGGACATGTACATCACCACGGTGTTGTCCATCAGCTTCTGCCGGTCGAGCTCGTTCATGAAGCGCCCTACCCACTCGTCCATGAACTCGATCTCGGCCGCGTACAGCTGCCGCACGCGCTCGATGGTCTCGTCGTCCACGTCCACGTCGACCACCCACGAGTAGGGCGTCTCGAAGGGCTGGATCGGCTCGATGCCCTGCTTCTCGGAGCCGAGCGGCTCGTCGCCCCAGCGCGTCTGGTAGACGCGCGGCGCGTCCAGCGGCTCGTGTGGATCGAAGGCGTCGATGCCCAGGAAGAACGGCTTTCCGGTGTCCTTGAGGTCATCCAGCAGGCGCAGCCCCGAGCGCACGACCCGCGCCGTGGGGTAGTCGTTCTCGCTGTCGCGGTAGATCGAGTTCCAGCCGGCCATGGCCCGCAGGCGCCCCACCTCGACGGTGTCGGACAGCTCGGGCAGGAGGTAGCGCTCGATCGTGCTGCGGGTGGCCGGACGCTTGTAGGGCTTGTTGAGGAAGCGGTAGGCGCCCTGCGAGTAGCTCGGCTTGACCCAGTCGAGCGTGCGCCGGAAGTTGCCGAAGCGGGGGCCGATCAGGAACGGATTGTCGGTGCAGTAGGCCGTCTCCACGTCGGCCTGGGCCATGACCTCGGTGACGATCGGGTGGAACTCCGGAATCGGGATCCAGCCGGGGCCCACGGGCAGGCCCTTGGTGGGCACGTAGTTGCGAAACGGAAACGAGCGGACGCCGGTGAGGATCGAGCGCCGCGCAGGCCCGGTGGGCATGGCCTCGGGCACGGCGTGGTCGAACACCAGCGAGTCGTTGGCCAGGGCGTCGAGGTTCGGCGTCTTGGCCAGCGAATCCGGGTTGTAGGCCGACAGGAAGTCCGCTCGCGTTGAGTCGGTGAACAGCAGGACGACGTTGGGTGCGTCCTCGGCGTGCTCGGTGGCGGGCTCGAAGTAGTCGTCGCCGCAGGCCGATGCGGCAAGGGCAGCCGTACCGGCGGCGCCGGCTCCCAACACTCCCCTTCTGGTGAAGCCACGTCGCGAGGCCATTCCGGGCTCGCAGGCTAGCTGAAGGGTCCTACGTCACCCGCTCGAGGAAGCCGTGACCTCGGCCGGCACCTCGATCTCGCGCTTGAGGATCTTGCCGGTGGGCCCCTTGGGCAGCTCGTCGACGAACCAGACGCGACGCGGGTACTTGTACGCCGCCACCTGGTCCTTCACGTAGGCCTTGACCTCCTCGGCGTCGAGGCTCTCGCCCTGCTTGACCACCACCGCGGCGCCCACCTCCTCGCCGAGCGAGTCGTCAGGCACCCCCACCACGGCCGCCTCCTGCACGGAGGGATGCTCGTAGAGCACCTCCTCGACCTCGCGGGGGTAGATGTTGTAGCCGCCGCGGATGATCAGGTCCTTCTTGCGGTCGACGATGAAGAAGTAGCCGTCCTCGTCCACGCGCGCCATGTCGCCCGAGTGGAACCAGCCCTCACCGGTGATCGACTCGTCGGTGGCCTCGGGCCGGTCCCAGTAGCCCTTCATGACGTTGTGGCCGCGGATGACGATCTCGCCCACCTCGCCCTGATCGACCTCGTTGCCCTCGTCGTCCCAGATCTGCATCTCCACGCCCTCGATCGGCGTGCCGATCGAGCCCGCCTTGCGCTCCTTGTGGGGATGGTTGAAGGACGCCACCGGCGAGGTCTCCGAGAGGCCGTAGCCCTCGAGAATCGGACAGCCGAACTTCTCCTCGAAGCCGCGGATGAGCTCCACCGGGATCGCCGCTCCGCCGGACATGCACAGACGCAGCGTGGAGGCGTCGGCCTCGTCGGCCGCGTCCGCGTGCAGCATCGCGTTGTACATGGTGGGCACGCCCTGGAAGACGGTGACGCCGTCGCGCTCGATGATCTCGAGCGCCTTGTCGGGGTCGAAGCGCGGAATCATGCTCACGGTGGCGCCGTTGGCCACCGCGCTGTTCATCGTGCAGGTCTGGCCGAAGGAGTGGAACAGCGGGAGGGCGCCGAGCAGCACGTCCTCGTGGGTGAACTCCCCGAGGGTGGTGGAGGCCATCTCGCAGTTGCGGCGCAGGTTGGCGTGCGTGAGCTCCGCGCCCTTTGGCTTGCCGGTGGTGCCGCTCGTGTAGAGGATCACCGCGGTGTCGCCGGCGTCGCGCTCCACGCTCTCGAACTCTTCGCTGTGGGCGCCCACGAGCTGCTCGAACTCGCCCGGCTTGACCAGGATCGTCTCGGCGCCGGCGTCGGCGGCGCCCGCCTCGGCGGCTTCCGCGAAGTCTCCCCAGGCGAACAGCAGCTTCGCCCCGGAGTCGCTCAGGTAGTAGCCGGTCTCGCGCTCCTTGAGCAGGACGTTCATGGGCACGACCACGCCGCCCGCGCGCAGGATGCCGTAGTAGATCGAGGGGAAGTACGGGACGTTCGGGAGCATCAGCCCCACGCGATCGCCAGCGGCCAGGCCCTTGTCCTCGAGGAGGTTGGCGATCCGCGACGCCGCGCAGTCGAGCTGGTGGTAGGTCAGCTCCGCGTCGTCCAGCTTGAAGGCGGTCCGGTCGCCGTGCTCGGCGGCGGTGTCGGTCAGGATGCTCGCCAGGTTCTCGCTCATGGCGGCAGCGTATCGCGGGGACCTCTGTCCCATCCGCGGCCGTACTCCTCTCACCATGAGCCGTCTGCGCGCCCCGTGCATCGTGGTCGCTGCCGTTCTCGTCGCCGGGATCGGCGCCACCGCGATCGCTGAGCCGGAGGGCAGCCCGGCGACGCAGTCCGCTCGCGTGGCCGAGAGCCCACGGCATGGCCTCACCGTGACCCTGCCCGACGGGTGGCACCGCGCGCGCCGGAACCTGACCCCGCAGCTCCACGACCCTCGCGAAATCCTGTCCGTGGCCACCTACCCGCTGCGCTACCGCCGCGGGGCGCGCTGTCGCATTTCCGGCTGTCCCACGCCGGCGCTGAACGGGTTCCGGGCGACCGACATCCTCCTCTCGGTCCAGCAGCGCAGACGTGTACGGCCGGCCGCCGAGGATGTTCCGCTCGATCTGCGTCCACAGGAGGCCGAGCTCGACGGCTGCACCCGAGGCCGGGTCGCCTGGTACGCCTTCGACCACTTCGTCGTCGCCGGTCGCACCTCATACGCGTTCGTGGTCGTCGGCGAGCGCGCTCCGCTGACCGCCCGCCGCGACCTGCGCCGCATCCTGCGTTCGCTGACGTTAGCCCAGAATGCCGAGCGAACTGCCCACGTCCCGCGCCGCGTCGAAGAGCGGGTCGGGCCAGAGCCCGAACACCAGCGTGAGCACCGCGAAGGCGATCGCCACGGCGGCCACCTCCGGCTGGGCGCGGGTGTCGGCCTCGGGCGACCAGCCCGACACCGGCTTGACGCGGCGCTGGGGCACGGTGGGGAGCTCGATCTCGTAGCGGCCCATCCACATGGCCGCGATCACGCGCAGGTAGTACGCGAGCGAGAGCACCGACCCCACCACGATGGCGATGCCCAGCCAGGTGTAGTCGCCCGAAACCGCTGCGTCGATCAGGAAGAACTTGCCGATGAAGCCGCCCGTGGCCGGGAAGCCCGCCAGTGAGAGCATGGCGATGGTCATCGGCCAGGCCAGCCAGGGGTTGGTCTGGCCGAGGTCTTCGAACGAGGCCAGGTCGTCGCCGTGCTCTGACACGCGCTCGCGCGCGACCACGACGGCGAAGGCGGTCACGTTCATGGCCAGGTACACGGCCAGGTAGAAGACGGTGGCCTCGAGTCCGAGCCGGGTGCCCACCACCACCCCCACCAGGAGGTAGCCGGCCTGGGCGATGCTCGACCAGGCGAGCATGCGCTTCAGCGAGCGCTGCGCCAGGGCACCCACGTTGCCGATCACGATCGTGGTGGCCGCGAGGACGGCCAGCGCAGGGGCCCAGTCGAGTTGTGCGAGGCCGAGCGCGTCGTAGAAGAGCCGCAGGAAGACGGCGAACGCCGCCGCCTTGGTGGCCACCGCCATGAAGGTGGTGATCGGCGTGGGGGCGCCCTGGTAGACGTCCGGCGTCCACTGGTGGAAGGGAGCCACCGACGCCTTGAAGGCCAGTCCGACGATGGTGAGGCCGATGCCGGTGAGCAGCAGCGGATCCGTGACCGACAGCTCGCCGCCGCCTTCCAGAGCCGTCGCGATCTCCCCGAACTGCATCGAGCCGCTGGCGCCGTAGATCAGCGCCAGGCCGTAGAGCAGGGTGGCCGAGCCCACCGAGCCGATCACCAGGTACTTGAGGCCGGACTCGAGCGACGCGCGCTTGCGTATGTCGCTGGCGCAGAGGACGTAGAGCGGAATCGACAGCAGCTCGATGCCGATGAAGAGCGTGATCAGGTTCTCGGCCGAGGCCAGCACGACCATCCCGGCGATCGAGCCCAGCAGCAGAGCGTGGTACTCCCCGTGGCCGGCTTCGCGCGGGGCGCTGGCCCTCAGCGAGAGCACCACGGCCACGAGCCCGGCCACGTAGAAGAGCATCGACAGCCCGAGCGACAGCGTGTCCACCGCCAGGCTGCCCTCGAGGATCGGCGGCAGGTCGCCCGGCTCCCAGATCCAGATCGTCAGGCCGATCGCGGTGAAGCAGCGAGACGGCGGTGAGGACGGGGACGAGCGTGAGCCGCGCAAAGCTCGAGCGCAGCAGTCCGACCATCAACACGACGACGGCGCCGCCCACGAGCGCGAGCAGCGGCGACAGCTCGCGGTAGGCGATCTCCGGGGCTTCGACCTGGGCGAGGAGGGCGCTCACGGCGTCCGCTCCGCCAGCTTCAGCCGCTCGGCTCGCCGCTCACGGGCGGCTTCGGCGCGGGCCAGCGAGTCGGCCACCGCTCGCGCCGGGGCGATGCGCTCGACGGTGGCCCGCTCGGTGCGCTGGACCACGAAGTTGGGGTACACGCCGAGGGCCACGATCACCGCCACCAGCGGCACGATCGCGACGAGCTCGGGTCCGCGGACGTCGTTCGACTCGACCTTCGGCCCGCGCCGGCCGTGCATGGTGCGCTGGAACACGCGAATCATGTACACGGCGGCCAGCACCACGCCGACGCTGGCCACGAGGCCGTAGACGAGCTTGTCCTCATAGGAGCCGAACAGCACCAGCACCTCGCCCACGAAGTTGGCCGAGCCGGGCATGGCCAGGGTGGCGAAGGTGACGATCAGGAAGAGCGCCGCCAGCACCGGTGCTCGCGTGGCCATGCCACCGAGTTGCGACACCGACTGGCTGCCCTCGGCCCGCGCGGCGATCACCCCGATGATCAGGAACAGCGGCACCACCACGAGCCCGTGGTTGAGCATCTGGAAGACCGCCCCCTGGGCGCCCTTGGCCTCGAGGGCGAAGATGCCGAGCACGATGAAGCCCAGCTGGGCGATCGAGGAGTAGGCCACCACCATCCGCACGTTGTCCTGGGAGAAGGCCAGGATCGAGCCGTACAGGATCGAGAAGACCGCGATGATGATGAACAGCTCCTGCCAGTGCTGGGAGCCCTCGGGCATCACCGGCAGCACGATGCGCAGGAAGCCGTAGACGCCGACCTTCGACAGCACCGCGGACAGCAGGGCCAGCACGGGAATCGAGGTCGACCGGTAGGTCTCGGGCACCCAGCCGTGCAGCGGGAACAGCGGGGCTTTGACGAAGAAGGCGAGCGCGAACAGCAGCACGATCCAGTGCTGGGTGCCCTCGGGCACGGAGCGCTCCTCGAGCACGGCGAGCGAGAACGACAGCTCGCCGCCTTCCGGCGTGGCCAGCACGCCCAGGGCGATCGCCGCGCCGAGCATCAGCAGCGAGCCCACCAGCGTGTAGATCACGAACTTCGTAGTGGCCCGCACCCTGTCGCCCGTGCCCCAGCCTCCGATCAGGAAGTAGAAGGGCACCAGCATCAGGTCGAAGAAGATGATGAACAGAGCGAGGTCCTGGGCCATGAACGCGCCCAGCACCGCGGTCTCGGCGAGCGCGAGGTGGAAGAAGAAGAGCCGTGTGCGCTCGTGCTCCTTGAAGGCGGCGACGAGCGTGCAGGGCACCCAGGCGATCGCCGTGAGCAGGACCATGAACAGGTTGAGCCCGTCGACGCCGAGCTGATAGCGGATGCCGAGCTCGGGAATCCACTCGTCGTCGGTCACGTACTGCAGCCCCGCGCCGCGATCGAAGTCGGCCAGCATCACCACCGCGTAGGCGAGCACGGCCACGGTGCCCGCGAGAACGGCCCAGCGCGCCATCCCGCGCGGCAGCACCGCGCCGATCACGCCGGCGGCCAGCGGGAGGAAGAGGATGATCGTCAGGTGGATGGTCACGAGCTCACGATGAGGAAGTAGAGGACCACCAGGGCCGCGCCGAACAGCAGCAGCAGCGCATAGGCGCGTAGGTAGCCGGTCTGGATGGCGCGGGCCACGGACGTGCCGGCGCGCACGATGCCGGTGGCGCCGCCGACGATGAAGCCCTGCACGAAGTCGGTCTCGATCACGCGCCGGCCGAACGACCCGAGGCTCGACATCGGCCGCACGAAGACCGCGTCATAGAGCTCGTCGAAGTACCACTTGTGGAAGAGGAAGGCGTGCACCCGGCCGAACCGGTTCTGCAGCTCGAGGGTGATCCCCCGTCGCCGAATGAAGAACACGTAGGCGAGGAAGATCGAGGAGACCGAGATGATGCCGCCGGCGGCCAGGCCGACCCACTCGGCGGAGACGGTGGGCTTGTCCTCGGCGTAGATCGAGCTCTCGAAGGTGGGCTCGAGGAAGTGCTCGAGCGTGTCGGTCAGGCCGGGGATCCCCACCACCCCGGCAACGATCGCCAGCACGGCCAGCGGGGCCATGGCGAACTTCATCGGCCACGACTGCTCGGCCACGTGGTGCTCGGGGCCGGGGAAGCCGATCTCGGTGTCCTCCGCCTCGCCAGTGGCAGGATTGAGCGGTTCACCGTGGGCCACGTGGCCGCCCTCGAGCTCGCGGGCCTCCGGCACCGGCTCGCCGAAGAACACCCTGAACACCATGCGGAAGGCGTAGAAGGCGGTGAGCGCCGCGGCGATGTAGCCGGCCACCGCCAGCACCACGAAGCCCCCACCGCGGTTGAGGGTGTAGGCGAGGATCTCATCCTTCGAGAAGAAGCCCGAGGTGAAGGGAAAGCCGGCCAGCGCCAGCGCGCCGGCCACGAAGGTGATGAAGGTGAACGGCATGGCCTTGCGAAAGCCGCCCATCCGGTCCATGTCCTGGATCCCGGCCATCGCGCCGATCACCGATCCGGCCGCCATGAACAGCAGAGCCTTGAAGAAGGCGTGGGTCATCAGGTGGAACAGCCCGGCGCCGTAGGCAGCCACCGACACGCCCAGCACCATGTAGCCGATCTGCGACATCGTCGAGTAGGCGATCACCCGCTTGAGATCGGTCTGGACCAGCGCGATGGTGGCTGCGAACACCAGGGTGGCGGTGCCGATCACGGCGCTGATGTCGGCCGCGGTGGGGGCCAGCTCGAACAGTGGAAAGGTGCGGGCGATCAGGTACACGCCCGCGGTGACCATCGTGGCGGCGTGAATCAGCGCCGACACGGGGGTGGGGCCCTCCATCGCGTCGGGCAGCCAGGTATGTAGCGGCAGCTGCGCCGACTTGGCGAAGGCGCCGACGAGGAGCAGTAGGCAGGCTGCCACCAGCGTGCCGTCGTTCGTCGAGAACACCTCGGGCGCGCTCTCGAAGACGCCGACGTAATCGAGCTGACCCGTCTCGTTGAGCAGCAGGAAGGCGGCCACCACCAGGCCCACGTCGCCGATCACGTTCATCACGAAGGCCTTGATGCCGGCATGGGTGGCGGTGTCGCGCCGGTACCAGAACGAGATCAGCAGGTAGGACGCCGCGCCCACGAAGGCCCAGCCCACGATCAGCAGGATGAAGTTGCCGGCGAGGACCAGCAGCAGCATCGAGAAGACGAAGTAGTTGAGGTAGGCGAAGAAGCGCGAGTAGCCCTCGTCGCCGCCCATGTAGGCCACCGAGTAGACGTGGATCAGGAACGACACGCCGGTCACCACCAGGCACATGAACACCGCGAGGGGATCGACGAAAATCGACACGTCCACGTCCACGCCCGCGGTGACCACGTAGCTCCACGCGCTGTCCACGACCTCGCGCTCCTCGGCCGGCAGATCCTGCAGCGAGACCAGCGCGCCGATGGCGGCGAGGAAGGCTCCGAGGATCGCCGCGCTCCCGATCCAGCCCGCCGTGCGCCCGGGCAGGACGCGCCAGCCGAGCGACACGACGATCAGCCCGGCGAGGGGAAAGCCCAGCACGAACCAGCCGTAGTCGGTGGGGCTCACCCGCGCAGCTCCGACATCTCGTCGACGTCGATCGGGAGCCGGTTGCGGTACATGGCGACGATGATTCCGAGGCCGATCGTCACCTCACAGGCCGCGATGACCATGACGATGAGGGCGAACACCTGCCCGTCCTCCGAGCCGTGCATGCGGGAGAAGGCGACCAGCGCGAGGTTGCCCGCGTTCAACATCAGCTCGAGGCAAAGCAGCACCACCAGCGGGTTGCGGCGGGTCATCACCCCGGCGGCGCCGATCACGAAGATGAAGGCCGAGAGGACGAGGTACCAGACGATGTCCATGGCGCCTAGACCCTGACCTCGAGCGTCTCGGTCTCGGTGCCGGGGTCGCGCGGCCCGGACTGGCCACCCTCCTCGGGCTCGAGCCCGCGCCGGCGCCGCGCCAGCACCACCGCGCCCACCGCTGCTATCAGCAGGAGGAAGGAAGCGGCCTCGAAGGCCACCAGCCAGCGGGTCAGGAGCAGCTCGCCGATCTCACCGGGGGAGCCGAACACGCCCTGCACGTCCGGGCCGCCCGTGTCGAGGGCCTTGAGTCCGGAGGCCACGAACGCGATGCACAGCTCCACGCCCACAGCGACGGCGAACAGCGGGCCGAACGTGTTGATCAGGCCTCCCTCGGGGCGGAGCGGCTCGTCCGAGCCGCCTATGTAGGCCACCACGAACAGGTAGAGCACCATCACCGCGCCCGCGTAGACCACCACCTGTCCCGCGGCCAGGAACTCGGCGTTCAGGAGCAGGAAGAGCACGGCCAGCGCGATGAGGTGAGCCACCAGCGCCAGCACCGAGTAGAAGGGGTTGCGCAGGAGCACCACGCCGAGCGCCCCGGCCAGGGCCCCGATCGCGGCTATGAAGAAGAGGACCTGCTCGAACCACATGGCGCGAGTTCTACTCGCCCTCGCGCCTCAGGGGAGTGTGCTCAGGGGAATCGGCGAGCAGCATCTCCTTGGTGAAGATCAGGTCGGAGCGGCTGTAGTCGGCCAGCTCGTAGTCGTTGCCCATGGTGATGGCGTCGAACGGGCAGGCCAGCTCGCAGTATCCGCAGAAGATGCAGCGCGAGAGGTTGATCTCGTAGACCGCCGCGTAACGCTCTCCGGCCGAGACCTGATGCTCGGGGGTGTTCTCCTCGGCCACCACGCGGATGCACTTGGCCGGGCAGGCCGCGGCGCACAGGGAGCAGCCCACGCACTTCTCGAGCCCGGTGTCCTCGAAGCGATGAAGCTTGTGCCGGCCGCGGAAGCGCGGGTACACCGGCGTCTTCTCCTCGGGGTACTGGATGACCACGGGCCCCTCCACCACCCGGCCCATCGTCGTCTTGAGACCTCGCAGGGTCTCACCGAACACGCGATAGACCGAGCCGAGGCCGCCGGGCTCCGGCCCGCGTTCGACCGGCTCGGCGGCGCTCTTCCAGTCAGCGGGCATCGGTCAGGTCTCCCATCAGGTCACCACCAGGACGATTGCGGTCACGAGCACGTTCACGGTCGCAAGCGGCAGCAGGATCTTCCAGCCGAAGGACATCAGCTGGTCGTAGCGCAGCCGCGGCAGCGATGCGCGTATCCACATGAAGAACAGGGCGCCGAGGATGATCTTGATCAGCATCCACAGCGGGGCGAGCGCGATCGGGCCGGGACCGTGCCAGCCGCCCAGGAAGCACGCGGAGGCGATCGCGGAGATCACGAGGATCTCCATGTACTCGGCCATGAAGTACGAGCCGAAGCGCATGCCTCCGAACTCGGTGTTGTAGCCGCCCACGATCTCGGCGTCGCCCTCGGGCAGGTCGAAGGGCGCGCGGGCGGTCTCGGCGAAGCCGGCCACCATGAAGATGAGGAAGCCCACGAACTGTGGGACCACGAACCACATGCCGTCCTGGGCCTCGACGATCTGGACGAGCGACAGCGACCCGGTGGTCATCACCACTCCGAGCAGCGACAGGCCGAGCGCCACCTCGTAGGAGATCAGCTGCGCCGCTGCGCGCATCGCCCCTAGGAACGAGTACTTGGAGCCGGACGACCAGCCGCCGAGCATCAGTCCATAGAAGGCCAGCGAGCCGAAGGCGAAGAAATAGAGGACCCCGATCGAGACGTCCATCCCGTACAGGCCGAAGTCGCCGCCCCACGCG
Source organism: uncultured Thermoleophilaceae bacterium (assembly GCA_963826165.1). Classification (GTDB taxonomy): domain Bacteria; phylum Actinomycetota; class Thermoleophilia; order Solirubrobacterales; family Thermoleophilaceae; genus JACVRW01. The sequence continues at coordinate 129,130 of CAWGWC010000014.1, forward strand.
TTGAAGGGCCCGAAGGGGATGATCGCCATGGTGGCGACGGCGGTGACCACCGAGATCACGGGGGCGATGGCCATCATCCAGGGCACGGCGGTGGCGGGGGTGAACGCCTCCTTGGAGAGCAGCTTGAGCACGTCGGCGATCGGCTGCATGAGGCCGAAAGGACCGACGCGGTTGGGGCCGATGCGCGATTGGAAGCGGCCCAGGATCTTGCGCTCGCCGATCAGGATCAGCGGCACGAGCTGCAGCAGCACGGCGAAGATGATGATCGACTTGACGATCATCACCAGGACGGACTCGACCGGCGCCTCCATCAGGCCAGTGCCGCCTTTGCGCTCGCCGGCCTGAGCTGCGCCGGGCCCTCGGAGAGCGACGCGCCGGACACGAAGACGGCGCCGCGCGGGACGCCGGTTCGAATCGCCGCGGTGGCCGCCACGATCAGGCCGTCGGCCTCCACTTCGACCTCGTCGCCCTCCTCGATGCCGAGCTCACGGGCGTCCTCCACCGACAGCTGCACGGCGGCACCCCCCGCGAGGAACTCGAGGGAGGGCGAGTGCTCGATCTCGGCGCCGCTCCACAGGCTCGGCGCCCTGGCCACCCGCAGGCCCTCGGGCGCGGCGGGCGGGTCGGCCAGCGGCTGGCTCGACAGCTCGGGCGACTCGAGCGCCGACGCCGCGTCCTCCTCCTGCCAGCGCACGCCATGGCCGCCGATGCGGTCGAGGTCGAGGCCGGCGTAGAAGGGCACCGCGTCGGACACGAGCGAGGTGACGTGGGGGAGGCTCAGCGCCTCCACTCCGGCGCCGCTGCGCTCGCACAGCTCGGCGAGCACCTGCCAGCCCGGGCGGACCTCGCCCGCGCGGCCCAGCGCCTGCCGCACGCGTTGAAGGCGGCCGTCGGGATGGGTGACCGTGCCCTCCTTCTCCGCGTAGACCTCGGCCGGGAAGACCACGTCGGCGTGTTCGGCCAGGACCTCGTCGGTGAAGTGCGCGAAGGCGACGACCGCCGTGGCCTCCTCGAGCTCGGCGGCGGGCCGAGTGGTCTCGACCAGGAGCATCGCGCCCGAGGCGTCGCCGGGATCGGGATCGTCGCCCGGGGAGTCGGCGAGCCCGGGCAGCAGGCCGGGAGCGCAGCCCACCTCGCGCAGCCCGCGCCCGTTGGTGACCTCCGGGACGGCGATCATCCCGGACTCCGCCTTGCCGGCGATCCCCAGCGACTCGGCCACCGCGAGCAGCGCGTCGGCCGCCAGCCCGCCGCGCTCGCCCCCGAAGACCCGCTCGCCCCAGATGACCACGACGTCGCCGGCGTCCTTGAGCAGATCGGCCACCGCCCGCACCGCCGCTCCGGCGTCGCCGTTGCTCAGCGGTCGTCCGGGCCGGAAGCCCGCGGACGCGCGCGCCCGCGAGGCGAGGGCGGCCACGTCGGCACCGGGGGTGCGCGACGAGCCCAGCGCGGCCGCCAGCGCAGCCAGCGCCGCCTCCGCCCCGCCGGGCGAGAAGCGCAGCGAGGCCGCGGCGTTGGCGTCGAGGCTCGAGGGGCGGCTGGACGCCACCACCACGCGCGCACCGTTGCGACGCGCCGCCTTGCGCACGCGCAGGTCGATGATCGGGGCCTCTTCCACCAGCTCGGTGTCGAGCACGAGGATCGCTCCGGCGTGGTCGATGTCCGACAGCCGGGCGGAGAGGTCCGGGCGGGCCAGCGCGCGAGCCAGCGCTCGCGGCGGCGAGGCGCCGCCGAAGATCCGCTGTGAGCCCAGCCCCTCGCGCAGGAGGTGCTGGGCGAGGTAACCCTCCTCGTTCGACGCCCCGCCGCCCACGTGAGCGACGGTCGAGGAGCCCGACTTGGCCAGCGCGGCGGCGGCGTCGGACACCGCGCGCTCCCAGGACACCTCGCGCAGGTAGCCGCCGTCGCGCACCAGCGGGGCGGTGACCCGCTCGGGCGACGCGAACGACTGGTAGGCGAAGCGGCCCTTGTCGCACAGCCAGCCGTCGTCGACCTCGTGGTTGTCGCGCGCGAGCACGCGCACGACCTTGGCGTCGTCGCGGATGGTGAGCTTGACGTTGCACTGCGCGGGGCAGAGGGTGCACAGCGAGCCCGAGTCCTCGATGTCCCAGGGCCGGGCGCGGAAGCGGTAAGCGCGCGAGGTGAGCGCCCCCACCGGGCACAGCTCGATGATGTTGCCGCTGAACGGCGCCACGTAGGGACGGCCGTCGTGGGTACCGACGAAGGTGTGGTCGCCGCGGTCGAGGAAGACCAGCTGGTAGTCCTCGGCGATCTCCTGAGAGAAGCGCACGCAGCGGTAGCAGAGGATGCAGCGCTCCCGGTCGATGGCGATCAGCGGCGACAGCTCGAGCGGCTTCTTGAAGTGACGCTTGGGCTCGATGTAGCGCGAGCGCCCGGCGCCCCAGCCGTAGGAGATGTCCTGCAGCGGGCACTCGCCGCCCTTGTCGCACACGGGGCAGTCGAGGGGGTGGTTGACGAGCAGGAACTCGACCACGGCGTTCTGCGCGTGCTTGACCCGGTCCGAGGTCGTGTTGACCACCATGCCGTCGCGCACGGGCGTGGAGCAGGAGGTCTGCAGCTTGGGAATCCCCTCGATCTCCACCAGACACATGCGGCAGGCGCCAACGGGCTGGCCGAGCTTGGGCTCGTAACAGAAGTAGGGGATCTCGACGTCGCCGTGCTTGGCGGCGTCCACGAGCATCGCGCCCTCCTCGGCGCGGACCTCGCGGCCGTCGATCTCGAACGTGATCCAGTTCTTCTCGGGGCGGGCCATCGTCCTTCGCTGCGCTAGGCGGCGCCGGCCTCCGCCACCGCGGCCAGCTCGCCCGCGCCCTGGGCCTCGACGGTCTCGAGGTCGCGGCGCTCACGGGCGGCCTCCATGTGCGCCTCGAACTCCGGGCGGAAGTGATCGATCATCGACTTGACCGGCATGGCCATCGAGTCGCCGAGCACGCACAGGCAGTTGCCGATGATGTTGCCCTGGACCTCGGCCATGATGTCGATGTCCATCGGCGTGCCCTCGCCCTCGTCGAGGCGCTCCAGCATCTTCACCGTCCAGTTGGTGCCCTCGCGGCACGGCACGCACTTGCCGCAGGACTCGTGGCGGTAGAACTCGGCCAGCCGCAGGGCGAGAGGCACGAGCGGCTGGGTCTCGTCCACCACGATGATCGCGCCGGAGCCGAGCATCGAGCCCGCCTCGGCCATGTCCTCGAAGGTGTAGGGCAGGTCCAGGTGTTCCTTGGTGAGCACCGGGGCCGATGAGCCGCCGGGGAAGAAGCACTTGATCTCACGCCCGTCGGGCGGGCCGCCGGCCAGCCCGTAGACGATGTCGCGCACCGACGCGCCCAGCTCGATCTCGTAGTTGCCCGGCCGCTGCACGTTGCCCGATACCGACACGACCTTCGTGCCGGTGGAGTTGCCCACGCCGAGCTTGCGGTACCAGTCGGCCCCCTTCTCGATGATCAGCGGCGTGTTGCAGAGCGTCTCGACGTTGTTGATCAGCGTCGGCCCCTGGTAGAGGCCCTGGTTGGCCGGGAACGGCGGCTTGAGCCGCGGGTTGCCGCGCTTGCCCTCGAGCGCGTCCAGCAGCCCGGTCTCCTCGCCGCAGATGTAGGCCCCCTGCCCGCGATGGACGACGAGATCGAAGGTGTGGTCGGTGTCGAGGATGCGCTCGCCCAGCAGGCCCTCCTCGTAGGCCTCGGCCACCGCGAGATCGAGCATCTCGGCCTGCAGCTCGTATTCGCCGCGAATGAAGATGAAGCCCTTGTTCGCTCCCGCGGCGATCGAGCCGATCAGACACCCCTCCACCAGCAGGTGCGGGTTCTTCTGCATCAGCAGGCGGTCCTTGAAGGTGCCCGGCTCGGACTCGTCGGCGTTGCAGCACAGGTACTTGTCCATGGTGCCCTTGGGGATGAAGCTGGCCTTCTTGCCCATCGAGAAGCCGGCGCCGCCGCGCCCGCGCAGACCCGATTCCTCGAGCTCGTGGAGAACAGTCTCTGGATCCATCTCGAGCAGCGCCTTGCGGGCCGAGCGATAGCCGCCCAGCCGCTCGTAGACCTCGAAGGTGTTGAGGCCCGGCTCGTCGATGTTGCGCAGCAGCAGGCGGGTCTCGTTCACTCGGGTTCCTCTTCGGGGGTGACGCTGGTACCGGGGTCGAGCGGGTGCAGGGTGGGACGCGGATGCGGCGGCGGGCCGTCGGCCGGCGGTACATCCAGGAGCTCGGCCTCCTTCCAGGTGCCGCCCGCGGGGTGCACGTCAGGCTCCTCCGGAGGCCCGGGCGGCTGGTCGCCGGCGGCCGGAAGGGTGTAGCCCGGATCGCCGAGGCCGCGGCCGGGCAACACCTGGCGCTCCTCCTTGAGGGCGCTCACCATCTCGGCGGCGTCCTCGGTGGAGAGCGGCCCCACGAAGCGGCCGTCCACGGAGGCCATCGGGGCCATGTCGCAGGCGCCGAGGCACTCGAACTCGCGCAGCTCCACGTCCTCGAGCTCCTGGCGCCCGGCCTCGCCGGCGATCGCGTCGTAGACCTTCTTGGCGTCGCGCACGTGGCAGGCCACGCTCGTGCAGACGTAGACGTACCGAGTACCGACGGGCTCGGTGCGCAGCATGTCGTAGAACGTGGCGATGCTCGACAGGTAGGCGGGCGTGACCTGCATCACCGCGGCCACCTGGCGCATCGCCTCGGGCGAGCACCAGCCGTGCACCCGCTGAGCCGCCGCCAGCGCGGGCAGGGTGGCCGAGTGGCGCTCGGGGTAGAGCGACATGAGTCGCTCGAGCTCGGCCCGCAGCCGCTGGGGCACCTCCACCTGAGAGGGGTCGGGGATGGTGGCCGGGTCCTCGTCCACCAGCACGGCCTCGTCCCACCCCGGGGGAAGGGGAACGGCCCGCAGCCCGCCCTCGTCGAGGCTCACCGGTCGATGCCTCCGAGAATCGGGTCGAGCATGGCCACGCAGGCGATGAAGTCCGCGATCAGCGAGTCCTTGGCCATGTCGGGCAGGCCCTGCAGGTTGGTGAAGCTCGGGTCGCGGAAGTGCACGCGGGCGGGCTTGGCCGAGCCGTCGGCCAGCAGGAAGCAGCCGAGCTCGCCGCGCGGCGACTCGATCGCGGTGTAGACCTCGCCCGGCGGCACCCGGAAGCCCTCGGTCACCAGCTTGAAGTGGTGGATCAGCGCCTCCATCGAGGTGGCCAGCTCGTGCCGGGGAGGCAACGCGACCTTGCGGTCGTCGGTGGTCCAGGCGCCCTCGGGGAGGCCGTCGAGCGCCTGCTCCACGATCCGCAGCGACTGGCGCATCTCGTCGAGGCGGACCTTGTAGCGGTCGTAGTTGTCGCCGACGCTGCCCACGGGGACGTTGAAGTCGAAGTCCTCGTAGCACGAGTAGGGCATTGCCTTGCGCAGGTCCCAGGGATGGCCGGTGGCGCGCAGCAGCGGCCCGGTCACGCCGAGCTCGAGCGCGCGCTCCTGCGAGATCACGCCCGTGTTCTTCAGGCGCTGCAACCAGATCTCGTTGCGATCGAGCAGCGCCTGGTACTGGTCGATCCGGCGCGGCATCACCTTGAGGAACTCGCGCACGCGGTGGTCGAAGCCCGGCGGGATGTCCTCGATCACGCCGCCCACCTGGAAGTAGCGGGTGTGCATCCGCTGGCCGCTCGACATCTCGAACAGGTCGAGTATGAGGTCGCGGTCGCGGCACCCCCACCAGAGCATCGTGATCGCGCCGATGTCGAGCGCTCCCGTGGCGAGCGCGAACAGGTGCGAGGCGATCCGGTTGAGCTCCATGTGGATCACCCGCAGGTAATGAGCACGCGGAGGCACGTCGATCTCGAGCATGCGCTCGACCGACATGCAGTAGACCTGCGCGTTGTAGTAGTAGGCGAGGTAGTCCATCCGCTCGACGAAGGTGATGACCTTCCAGTACTGCTGGTCCTCGCAGCTCTTCTCGATTCCGGTGTGGACGTAGCCGATGATCGGCTTGACCTCGCGCACCATCTCGCCCTCGAGCGTGGTCAGCAGGCGCAGCACGCCGTGGGTCGCCGGATGGTGCGGCCCGATGTTGATGGTGAACAGCTCTTCGTCGAGGTCGCCCTTGGCCAGAGCTTCGGTGCCCGCGATGGGCTCCCCGCCCATGTGCTCCATCGTCACCGAGCGCTCGCGTTCGCGGTAGGGCGTGCGCAGCGCGGCCGCGGTGGCCTCGCGGACAGGGTCGTCGGACTGGTCGCGCTCGTCACTCATACCAGCGCGGATACTTGTCCTCGTTGAAGGTGTAGAGCACGGGCTCGCCGCCGACGGGGAAGTCGCGACGTTGGGGGAAGCCCGTGTAGTCCTCGGGCAAGAGGATGCGGCGCAGGTCCGGATGGCCGTCGAACACCACGCCGAAGAAGTCGTAGACCTCGCGCTCGTGGAAGTCGGCGGTGGGGAAGAGGTCGACCACGCTGGGCACGTGGGGGTCCTCCGCACCCAGGCGGATCTTCACGCCGAGACGGTCGCAGCGGTCCATGGAGAGCAGCTGGTAGTGCACACCGAGCCGAGGCTCCTCGGGCAGGTAGTCGCAGCCGTGGAGGCTCATCAGCCGCTCGAACGGCTCGGCGCCGTCGCGCAGGTGGGCGAGCACGTCGTGCACCCGCTCGGGCTCGACCTGGAGGGTGGCCTCGCCGCGGAAGTAGTTCGTGCCCGTGACCGCGTCCTCGGCCACGTCCTCTCGCACCCGCTGGGCGATCAGCTCGAGACCTGTGGCGTCAGGCACTCCCGGCCCCGGTTCCCTCGGGCTGCTCCTCGGTGCCGTAGGCCTGGTAGCGCTCGCGCCAGCCCATGTCGGGCTTCTGCTGGATCTTGTCCTGCAGCTTCATGATCGCGTAGATGAGGGCCTCCGGCCGCGGCGGACAGCCGGGCACGTAGATGTCCACGGGCATGAACTTGTCCGCGCCCTGGACCACGGCGTAGTTGTTGAACATCCCGCCGCTCGACGAGCACACGCCCATCGCGATCACCCACTTGGGCTCCAGCATCTGGTCGTAGAGCCGGCGGATGATCGGCGCCATCTTGATCGAGACCCGGCCCGACAGGATCATCAGGTCGGCTTGGCGGGGGGTGAAGCGGATGGCCTCGGCGCCGAAGCGCGCGAGGTCGTTGCGAGGCGAGCCGATGACCGTGATCATCTCGATCGCACAGCACGCGAGGCCGAAGCCCAGCGGGAACAGGCAATTCTTGCGGGCCCAGTTCTGGGCGGTCTCGAGCGTGGTGAACAGCAGACGCTCCTCGACGTACTCGTCGAGGTCTCGTCCGGCCACCTCGCCGCGCAGCATCTGCTGAGCCTTGAGCTGGCGGACTCTCAGGTCCTCCTGACCGTTGCTACGTGTTACTTCCACTCCAGCGCCCCTCTTCTCCAGACGAACACGAGCGCAACCAGGAGTAGTACGACGAACACGATCGTCTCGACCAGCGCGAACACTCCGAAGGCATCCAGCTTCAGCGCGACGGGGTAGAGAAAGACGACTTCGATGTCGAACAGGATGAACAGCATCGCGATCAGGTAGAAGCTGATCCCGAACCGGAACGACTTGCGTACGTCAGACGGCAGGCCGCTCTCGTAAGGCTCGCTCTTGACCTTCCCCGGGCGCTTTGGACCGAGCACGTGGTTGGCGAGCGTGAAGGCTGTGCCGACCCCTATGCCGAGCGCGAGAAACACCAGTGCAGGCAGGTAACTCTTCAGCACGCACCCGGAGGTATAACGGAACCTTGTGCGACGCTGCTACATAGTGCGAAAGGACACCCCCTGAGCGGCGTCCACATGGTGGTCGGCATTGCCGTCCTGATCGCCAACGCGGCGGCCGCCGGCTGGGGGGTCGTGGGCTGGTTGAGAAAGGACGCGCGGGCGTCGCTCGTGTTCTGGCCGCTGTTGCGCGTAGCTCAGGCCACGGTGGTCGTGGAAGTGGTGATCGGCTTCATCCTGCTGGCTCGCGGAGCCTCCTCGCCCGACGGGCTGCACGTGGCCTACGGGGTGGCGCCGCTCCTGATCACGCTCGTGAGCGAAGCCATGCGCGCCGGCATCGCCGAGCGTGAGCTGGACGGTGTGGAGGACGTGGACGCCCTCGACCGCGGGGAGCAGATGGCGCTGGCGCGGCGCGTGGCGCTGGGTGAGATGGGCGTGATGACCGTCGGCGCGCTGCTGATCCTCACACTGGCGCTGCGCGCGTATCAGACCGGCGGGGGCTTAACCGCTGACCCGGCGTGCTCGTGCTCGTGGTCCTGCTCGCCGCCCGACTCGTGGGTGTGGGGGTGCGAGTGGGTCACGTCGCCGTGGCTGTGCTCGTGCTCGTGCTCGGTGTGGTCGTGCTCATGGGACGTGTGGGGGTGCGAGTGCGTCGTCTCGCCGTGGCTGTGCTCGTGCTCGTGCGAATGCTCGTGGTCGTGCTCAGGCATCTCTACCTCCTGGTCGCCTGCTGGAACTGTAGCCCGGAGTCGGCGGATGACCCGGGCCGTGGGCGCGGCTCGACCAGGAGCAGGTCGAACCCGGCGGGGAGCTCGAGATCGTGGGCGGCGAGCAGCTCGGTGTCGGCCAGTACCTCGTGGCAGGGCCCGTCGGCCACGATGCGGCCGGCGGCGAGGATCACGGCCCGCTCGCACAGCTCGGCCGCCAGCGGCAGGTCGTGCGTCGTCAGCAGCATCGTCCGCTCGATCCCGGCCAGGATGTCGATCAGCTCGCGTCGCGCGCGCGGGTCCAGGTTGGCCGACGGCTCATCGAGCACCAGCAGGCGGGGCCGCATCGCCAGCACCGTGGCGATGGCCACTCGCCGGCGCTCGCCCATCGACAGCTGGTAGGGCGCCCGGGGGGCGGCCTCGGACATCCGCACAAGGGCCAGTGCCTCGCTCACCCGTGCTTCGATCTCCTCTGGTCCGAGGTCCAGGTTGAGGGGTCCGAAGGCAACGTCCTCCGCGACGGTCGGCATGAACAGCTGGTCGTCGGGATCTTGGAACACGAGGCCGACCCGGGCACGCAGCTCGGCCAGGGTCTTCGGCCCCACCTCGAGGCCCGCCACCTCCAGCCGGCCGCTGCCGCTGAGCAGGCCGTTGAGGTGGAGCATGAACGTCGTCTTGCCCGCGCCGTTGGGACCGAGGATCGCCACCCGCTCCCCGTGCTCCACGTGCAGCTCGAGTCCGGACAGGCCGGGCTGCCCGGTGGGGTAGGCGTAGTCGAGACCCTCGGCGTGGACGGCGCAGCTCACGCAGCCACCCCCGCCCATACACGCGCGGGGACCAGCACGGCGAGCACCGCCAGCACGAACAGCGTGTCCGCCCGGCGAAAGGCGAGCGGCACGAGCTGCGGCATGTGTCCGCGGTAGCCGCGCGAGAGCATCGCGTGGTAGACGCGCTCGCCGCGCGAGTAGGTGCGCAGGAACATCGCCGTGGCCACGCGGCCGAGAGCGGCGGCCTGGAGCGCGTGACGAGGCCGGTACGCGCGCGCGGCGAGCGCGGCCCGCATGCGCCCCACCTCCTCGACGATCACGAACAGGTAGCGGTACATGAAGGCGGCGATCAGGACGAAGAGGCGCGGCACGCGCATCGCCTCGAGCCCGCGCAGCACCGATGGAAAGGTCGTGGTGGCTCCCAGCAGAACCGCGGAGATCGTGCCGATGGTGGCCTTTGCGGCCACGGCGGCGAAGGTCTCGAGGCCCTCCTCGTGGAGGGTGAGCGGACCCAGATCGTAGGTGGCGCCGCCGCTGCGCACGAACGGCACGAACAGGGCGGCCAGCAGGACGAGCGGCAACACGAAGCGCGCCCGCCGCCAGATCTCGTTGGGCGTTACCCGCGCCACGGCCGCGACGGCCGCGAGCACGCCCCCGCAGACCACGAACACCGGCCAGGCCTGGAACGGGGCGGACACGGCGATGAGGGTGATCGACACCAGCCCGGCGATCTTGGCCCGCGGGTCCAGGCGATGAACCGAACTGGCGGGGTCGCCCGCCAGCCCGGTCAGGTCCAGCGAGTGGTTACAGAGCGCGCCCATCGGGCTCGAGCCTCGGGCCGCCCGTCAGGCCGGCGCCCCGGGGGGCGTGCCCGTGCGCGGGCGCCGCCGCAGCGCGAAGGCGAGGCCGTACCCGATGGCGAAGACGGCGAGGGTGCCGACGAACCCGGCGAGGCCGGTGGCCACGCGCTCGTTCTCCACGCCCGGGAAGGCGTAGTCCGGGATGGGCGAGTCCTCTTGGAGCGAGTGAAGCTTGCCGCTCTCGAGGAACTGCTTGTCCTCGGCCACCTTCTCGAGGCCGTCGGGGTTGGCCGACGCGAACGGGGAGACGGCTGTGGCCAGGCCGATGGCCACGGCCAGCGCGACGGCGACGAACATTCCAGTGGGTATGCGCTTCATCTCAGGCCTCCGTTCCGAGCGCGGTTCCTACCGGCCGAGTGACCGGCTCCTTCAGCTCCTCCGGCGCGAGCGCCACGAGGTCGGGTCGTGAGACCAGCACCGCCGACACGGCGGCCACGGTGATGATCGCCTCCCCGATGCCGATCAGCGAATGCACGCCGAGCATGGCCGGCAGGGAGGTACCGAGCGGAACCGTGTCCGAGACGGCCAGCTCCACGCTCGTCGCCGCGGCGCCGACCATCACGGCCAGCCAGGAGACAACTCCCACCACGCCCATGAAGATCGGCCGCGAGTGGGGCAGCACCTTCATGGCGCCCACCACGAGGAAGCCGGCGAGCAGCGCGCCCAGCACGCCCATGTTGAGCACGTTCGCCCCGAGCGCCGAGATGCCGCCGTCGGCGAAGGCGAAGGCCTGCACCACGAGCACCACAGCCATCACCAGGCAGGCGATCCAGGGGCCGAGCAGAACGGCCGCCAGTGTGGCTCCGAGCAGGTGGCCGCTGGTGCCGCCGGCGATCGGGAAGTTGAGCATCTGCGTGGCGAAGATGAACGCGGCCAGCACGCCGAGCATCGGCACGCGCGCCTCGTCGAGCTCGACGTTGGCCACGCGCAGGCCGTAGGCCACGGCGGCGATCGCCAGCACTGCGCATACCGCGGCGACGCCGCCGCTGAGGAACCCATCCGGGATATGGAGGGCGATGGGTAGGTCGAGCATGCGCTGACTCCTTTCAGCTGTGGGCGTGAGACTCTTTGCGAGCGCATTCCGCACAGAGTCCGAGGATGGGGAAGTGGCTGAAGCGGGCCTCGTAGCCGAAGCGCTTCTGGATCAGCTCGCGAACCGGATCCATCTGCTCGCGGTCGACGGCCGTGACCCTGCTGCACGAGTCGCAGACCAGGTACTCGCGCTCGTCCAGGCCCGCATGCGAGTAGAGGCCGGGGCCGTGACCGAGATGCCGGTGGCGAACGAGGCCGAGCTCTTCGAGGGTCTCCAGGTTGCGGTAGACGGAGGCGAGGTCGGAGCGAGGGAGGCGGCCGGCCAGGCCGTCGGCGATCTGCTCGGCCGAGATGGGCGCGGCGGCGGCGTACAGGGCCTCGAGCACGAGGCGGCGGGCGGAGGAGATGCGCAGGCCACGGGCTCGAAGCTCGTCGACGGCGGCGTCCACGTTGGGCGCGGCGATCGAGGGGCCCGTGTGCGGCACGGTCATGGCCGTTGCCATCCTACGGCCAATTGCAAGTAGGTTGCAATTGCAGCCTCGACACAACTGCGCCGCGCTCTCATGGCTGCTTCTTCCGCAGGCCGCTGAGGTTCGGATCAGCGTTCGTCCGAAATCTTTCCGGTCTGGCCGCGGGACATTCGGAGGATGAGGGTGAACGCCCCACGGGCGAAGGGAAAGTTGACCTGAATAGTTCAGGCGAACTTTCCTCTCGACCTCCAATGGAATCGACCGTCTCGCGTTCAGACCACGCCGGGCAGCGCCTGGAAGGTGAGCAGGCAACCCACGGCGACGATCACTAGTGCCGAGGCGGCCGGCATCGCCGCGCACCAGCCGGCGCGCGCCCGTGCCGCGCAACAGGGACAGCTTCGGGGCCAGCTTCGGCACCACCCGCCGCGCCCACACCACGGCCAGGCCGAGGCCGGTGAGCGTTCCCGCCAGCCCGAGGCTGAACGCGGTGATCAGCAGCAGCCCGAGGGCCACCTCGTGCTGTGAGATCGCGCCCAGCAGCACCACGAGCGCCGAGGGGCAGGGAATCAGGCCCGCCGCGGCGCCGAGGCCGATCAGGCTGCGCCTGGTGACGGTCGAATCGTCGGCGTCGTCCGGGCCGGGGTGGTGGTGGTCGTGGCTGTAGTGCGCGTGATCGTGGTCAGGTGAATGGCCGTGCTCGCGCCCGCGCGCGTGATCGAGGAAGTGCTCGAAGCCCGCGCGGGAGAACGACTTGGCGTGGGCATGCGAGTGTGAGTGCGTGGCGTGGTCGTGCGAGTGCCCGTGGTGATGGTGGTGGTGCCCATGCCCCCCGTTGGGATTGACCCGCGAGCGCAGCACGGCCGCCCCGATCACCACCACGAGCAGGCCGGAGACCAGGTTGAGCCACGGGTAGAGGTCCTCAGGGAGGATGTACTGGGACAGCGCCAGCGTGACGAAGCCGAGGGCGAACACGCCGACGGTGTGGGCCACGGTGACGGTCGCGCCCAGGGCCACGGCGTGGCGCGGCTTGCCCCGGGTGCCCACCAGGTAGGCGGCGACCATGGCCTTTCCGTGGCCCGGCGACAGGGCGTGAAGCGCACCCCAGCCGAAGGCCGCGAGCAGCAGCAGCACCAGCACGCCCTCGCCCGAGGCGGCGTCCTCGAAGATCCCCGCGAAGCCGTCACCGCCCGTCCGCGTGGTGGAGGTCTCGCCGCCCTCGGCGCGTGGCGCCATCAGGGTTCCGGCCCCGGGCTGCACCGAAAAGGACGCCTCGCGGCGGTCGAGCGGGCTGTCGAGAAGGTTCTCCGGGTAGCGGCGCAGCCCGTTGGTGGGGTCGCCGCTGGGCGCGTCGGTCCGCACCGCCGTGCCCGAGCCGGGTGCAGACACCACCGCCTTCCAGCCCACGCGGTCCGCGAACGTGTCGTCGGTGAGCTGCACCCGCCGGGGGTCGCTCACGGCCGCGCGCAGCGGCTGCTCGAAGCGGGTCGTCTCGAGCCCCGCCTGCCCGGCCGGGAAGCTCAGTCGCGGCTCGAGCCGGCGCAGCTCCACGCGGCGCCCGTCGACGAAGAGGCTCAGGTTGCGACGCAGCTCCGCCTGCTTGCGCTCGATCAGCTCCGCGCGCGAGAGGCCCTGCTGCTCGGCGGTGGGGATCTCCGCCTCGTCGAGCACGTAGAGCACGTCCACGCGGTCCTCGGAGACCTTGACCGTGCTGAGGTGGTTGATCGAGAAGTTGCCCAGCGGATGGGCCATGGCGCTCGGCGCGAGCACGCCCAGGCCGGCCAGGACGAGAAGAACGGCGAGCATCGCGCGTCTCATCGCAGCACCTCCAGTGCCGTGCGTGCTTGCGCTGCCTGCAGCGGCGACAGCGCCGCCCTGGCGGCCAGCGCCGTTTCGAGCTCACGGACGGCCAGGCCGGTCCGCTGCGCCTGCTGCGCCGCGATACCGGCGTGGTAGTGGAACAGCGGGTCGCGCGAGCCGAGCCGCAGCGCCCGCCGCGACCACTCGAGGCCCTCGGCCGGCCGTCCGGCGCGCGTGAGCGCCCAGCCGAGCGCATCCGCGCTGCGGACGCTCGGCGCGTCGGCCCAGAGCCGCCGGCCGAGCCGCACGGCGGCCGACGGGTCACCGTGGGTGGCCTCGAACAGGATCAGCTCCGCGTCCGGCTGCGCCCCCGCGGCCCGCAGGAGCTGCTGCTGCGCGCGCACCACGTCGAGGTCACGCGCGGCGGCCGCCCGCGCGCCGCGCGCGGCGTCGGTGTCGGCCAGGAGGATCAGGTGGCTGGTGAGCGGCAGCCGGGCGGACACGCTGCGCAGCCGGCGCGCGGCGGCGTCGAGATCGCCGCGAGAGTTCTGCACCCGCGCAAGACCCACCTCGGCCGGTGCGTAGTCCGGCAGCCGGGCCAGTGCGCCGCGGTAGGCGGTGCGCGCGTCGGCGGGCCGGCCGCGCTGGAGCTCGAGGTCCCCCAGCAGGGTCTGCACGTAGGCCACGTTCTCGGACACCGCTGCCCCGGCCGACACGGCCAGCCGCATCGTCTGAACGGCTCCCTCGAGGTCGCCGGTGAGCTCGCGGTAGTAGGACACGCGGCTGTAGGAGGTGAGGTTCGGCTTGGTATCGAGCATTCGCTGCAGCGTGCGCTCGGCGGCCCCGTAGCGGCCGAGCTCGATCTGGGCGTCGGCGATCACGGGGTAGGGGGCGGTGAGCGCGGGCACGAGCCGGCGCGCCTCGAGCCCGAGACGCAGCTGCTCGCGGAAGTCGTGTCGCAGTCCCGCCAGCGTGCCCGCCCCGAGCACCGCGTCGACGTTGCGGGCGTCGCGGCGAAGGGCGGCGTCGAAGCCCCGGTCCGCGCGCGAGTAGTAGGAGGGGTCGCCGGTCTCGCGCGCCTTCTGCAGATACGCGTCGCCGAGGGCGGCGTAGCTCGCGGCTCCCGCGTCCTCCTCGGACGCCGCGCGCTGGAGGATCTCGATGCGCTGGTCGGTGGAGGCGCCGGGCGGGATGTCGGCGCTCACTCCCGCGTCGCCGCGGGGGAGGTCGATGTCGCCGGAGGGCCCGAGCGACACCAGCACGATGAAGACGCACGCGAATGCGGCGAGCGGCGCCAGGAACTTCAGGAAGTTTGGTGATGTTGCGGTCATGACCTCGGGGAGGTAGGTGGCCCCGGCCGCCCGCCCGCCCGGAGGGAGCGGGCGAGCGGCGCGGGAGCCGTGGTTGCTCAGTTGGGCGGCTGCGGCACGGGAGCGTGCTGCGGCTCGATCCTCTTGAGCGTGCTGTTGAACCCGTCGTTGGCGAGGCCGACGTACGGGAACGCAGACCGAAGCGGCTTATCGTTTCGGTCCACACCGTCACCCAGCGGGATCTGCTTGCCCCCCTGGTCGGCCGGCAGCAGAGCGCCCGCGATCACGCGGAGCTCGATGTCGACCACGTCGTCGGTCAGCCGGCGACCGTTCGGGAATCCGGCGTTGTCACCGGCCAGAGCGCCGAACCGGTTGGGGTTCGCCGCCGGAGGCACGCCCAGGTTGAGCTTGAGCGTGTCGGCCGGTGCGGGGTTCTTGCTGATCTGAGTCAGCCCCGGCAGGCCCGTGAGGAGCGCCTGCACGATGTCGGTCCGGTTCGTCTCCTTGATCCCGAGGTTGAACAGCGCGTTGAGAATGCGCGCCGGCTCGGGGTTGAGAGCGAACTTGCCGAAGTTCTTCAGGTCGTCCGAGGGGGACGTCGCGTTGAACTTGTCCTTCTGGCCGATCGGGATGATCACCTCGTTTATGAGGGGATTTCCGAGGCGGCTGACCTGGACCCAGTGCTTGCGGTAGTACCGGCCGGCCTTGCCCTTCTTGCTCCTGGCAAAGCGAGCGACCGTCGTGCGCTTGCGCTCGGTGGTCGACCACACGCCGACGACGGCGTTGCTCGAGCTCGCCCCCGAGACCATCTTGCGGTCACGGGTGACCTGACGCTCGGGCACCTGCAGCACGAACGACTTGCTGTTGTAGCCCGCCACGTCGTCCTTGCCGCCGCCCTGGTTGCCCAGGCCGATGTTGGGACGTCCCGGCTTGTCGATGTTGATGCCGTCGAAGACCGCACCGAGGTCGACGAAGAACGCGTCGTCCGCGGGAATCACGGTCGTCTTGCCGCCGCCCCTCAGGGAGGTGGTGGCACCGGCTTCGACCTGAGCGAAATTCGGAATCGTCTTCGGCCCGATGTTGTCCGGAGCCACCGGGGCGTTGTCGGCGATCCGCTTGACGCTCGTGAGCTTGCGCCTCTGGTTGTAGGTCTCCTTGTAGAGGTCATAGGTCTGGACCAGGTTGAGGTCCGGATCGTTGACCGAGTCGACCGTCGGCGCCGCGTAGAGGAACGAGTTGGGGTTGCGGTACCTGGTGTCGAAGTCCCAGCGGTAGGCAACGTCCTCGTAGCCATCACCCGTGTTGTCGAACTTCACGTAGTAGCGGGCGTTCTCGTCGAGCGGGTAGAAATTCGGACCGCCGGCCGGATCCGCGAGCGGAATCCAGTTCGAGACGACGGTCACGCTGCCCGGGGCGTCCGGCGCCGTGAAGGCCCAGACGTCCGTGTTGTCCCCAGTGGGGTCCTTCAAGATCCTTGGCGCTTCGCGGTGGCTCGAGCCGATGCTCAGGGGCACCGCGACCGCGACGGCCACCAGGGCCGCGAGGATCGCGAGTCTCTTCATGAGAGCTCCTTCTTGAGAGTTGGGCCAGGGGGTCGTTCCCGGGCACTCACTGGCGGGTCATTCGCCGAAACTCTCAAGCCGGATCACAAATGAAACTCCTGCAAATGAGCGCTTTCTGCGGGACCACCGCAGCTGCGACCGGCTCGCAAGTGCGAAAAAAGGGATCCAAAATCGATCCGGCCGCGTAAGACTCCCCCATGAAGCAATTGGACCGGTGCTACATGGTTGATTTCCCCCAACGCCAGCATTCGATCAACGCGGACGTCGGACGCCTCCGGGAGGCGCGCGACTTCGCCGAGTGCGCGGCCGCTGAATTCGGGCTCCCCAGCGACGCTCGCTACGAGGTCAAGCTCGCCATGAGCGAAGCCGTGACCAACGCAATCGTGCACGGCTCGACGTCTGAGGCGGACGAGATCCGCATTTCCGCCTCAGAAGAGGCGGACGCGCTGGTGTTCGAGGTTGTGGACAGCGGGCGCTTCCGGCCTCGCGTCCGGCGCAGGGGCGACATGCCCGAATCCGGCCGCGGGCTCGACTTCATGCGAACGCTGATGGACGAGGTCGAGGTGCAGGCGGGCACCAACGGCACCCTGCTGCGCTTCGCCAAGCGCCGCGCCGCCTGACGCGCGAGATTTAGGCCCCGGCGGCGGTCCGTTCGCCGCCGAAGGAGACGACTCCGCGCGATCCGTCGCTGCATGGTGTCGCCATGGCCGTCGCCGGGGCAAGGGTTGTTTCGCCGCGCGCGGCGCCGCTCCTGCCGGCGCACCTGCTGGCGCAAGGACGGGGAAGCGGGCCGGTACTATCCGCCGCCGTGAGCCGTCCGCTCGTCTCCGCTTGCGCCATCGCCGCCGCCCTGCTCGCAGGTTGCGGGGGAGAGATCAGCGTTCCCGAGGATCAGCAGACCGCGCGTCGTGGTGCCGAGCTGTTCAACGAGCGCTGCTCGGGCTGCCATTCGCTCGACTCCGCCAATGCCTACGGCTCCAAGCCGCCGGGGGACCTACAGGGCGGCGAACGCACCAACGGCCCGAACTTCAACCAGCGCGAAGAGAGCCGCGATGACGTGCTCTACGCGATCCGCAACGGCGGCTTCTCGGGCGCAGTGATGCCCGCCAACATCGTGACGGGCCAGGACGCACAGGACGTGGCGGACTTCCTCTCCGAGTACTCGGGCCGTTAGCCGGGTACCGCCCGGCGTGCTCGACCTCAGGCAGATCCGAGAAGACCCGGGGCCGGCCAGGGCCGGCCTGGCCCGGCGCGGAGCCGACCCCGCGCTGCTCGACCAGGCGCTCGAGTTGGACGACCGCCGGCGGGAGCTCCTGCCGGAGCTCGAGGAGCGCCGGCGCCTGAAGAACGAAGCCTCGCGCCGGATCGGGGAGCTGCAGCGCTCCGGTGAGGACGCCTCGGAGGCGATCGCGGAGGTAAAGGGCGCGTCCGCACGCGAGAAGGAGCTCGAAGAAGAGCTGCGCTCCGTGGAGGAACGCCGCACGGCCGCGCTGGCGGCGCTCCCCAACCTGCCCGACCCGGACGCGCCCGCCCAGGATGAGGTCCTGCGCGAGGAGGGCGAGCCGGGCAAGAGCGGACGCAATCACGTGGACCTGCTCGGCGGCTGGCTCGACTCCGAGGCCGGGGCCCGCGTCTCGGGGTCGCGCTTCGTGTATCTGAAGGGCCCGCTTGTCCGGCTCGAGTTCGCGCTGGTGCAGTGGGTTCTGGACGTGCTCGACGGGCACGGACTCACTCCCGTGATCCCGCCGATCCTGGTCCGCGAACCCGCGCTCTTCGGGACGGGCTTCCTGCCCGACACCGAGCAGCAGATCTACCGAGTGCCCGAAGACGATCTCTACCTCGCGGGCACGTCGGAGGTCCCGCTGGCCTCGCTGCACGCCGGCGAGATCATGGGCGAATCCGATCTTCCGCGGCGCTACGCCGGCTTCTCCTCGTGCTTTCGCCGTGAGGCGGGAGCGGCGGGCAAGGACACCCAGGGGCTGTTTCGCGTGCATCAGTTCGACAAGGTCGAGATGTTCTCGTTCGTGGAGCCCGAGGCCTCGGTGGACGAGCACGAGCGCCTGCTTGCGATCGAGGAGGAGATCCTGCAGGCGCTGGGCCTCCCCTACCGCGTCGTGAACATCGCCGTCGACGACCTCGGTGCCTCGGCGGCGAAGAAGTACGACCTCGAGGCGTGGCTGCCGGGCCAGGAGCGCTTCCGCGAACTCACGTCGTGCTCGAACACCACGGACTTCCAGGCCCGCCGCCTCGACATCCGCTATCGGCCGGGCGAGAGCGGCTCGCCCCGTCCGGTGCACACTCTGAACGGCACCGCGGTGGCCGTGGGGCGGACCATCATCGCCATCGCAGAGAACCACCAGCGCGAGGACGGGACGATCGACATCCCGGCCCCGCTCCATCCCTTCGGCGCGCCGGCGACGATCTCGGCCGCCGGCGCCTAGCGGCTCAGGAGTCCGGCATCATCGCCTCGGGGTAGCGGCTGCCGTAGGCCCCCTGGGGCACGATCTCCTCGATCCGGTCGAGGTCTTCGCCGTCGAGCTCCACGTCGGCGGCGCCGACGTTCTCGGCCAGGCGCTTCTGGCTGCGGGTGCCGGGGATGGGCACGACGTCATCCCCCTGGGCGAGCAGCCAGGCCAGAGCGAGCTGGGTGACGCTGCAGCCTTTCTCGTCCGCCATCTGCTTGAGCTGGTCGATCGCCTCGACGTTCTTCTCGTAGTTGCCGGGCTGCCAGCGGTCGTCCCAGCTGCGCATGTCGTCCTCGGGGTACTCGCTCGCCGGCTTCACCTCGGAGGTCAGGAAGCCGCGGCCGAGCGGCGAGTAGGGCACGAAGCCGATGCCCAGCTCACGGATCGCGGGCAGGATCTCACCCTCCACCTCGCGCTCGAAGATCGAGTACTCGGTCTGCAGAACGGAGACCGGCTGTACGGCGTGGGCCCGGCGAATGATGTCCGGCCCCGCTTCGCTGAGCCCGAAGAAGCGGACCTTGCCCGCATCGATCAGCTCCTGCACCGCACCGGCCACCTCCTCGATCGGCACGTCGGGATCGACCCGGTGCTGGTAGAGCACGTCGATGTGGTCGGTCTGGAGGTAGCGCAGGCTGTTGTCGGTGACCTCCCGGATGTGCTCGGGCCGGCTGTTCATGTCGACCCCGTACTCCGCGTCCGGCGACAGGTCGAACCCGAACTTCGTGGCCAGCACCACGTCGTCCCGGAAGTCCTTGACCGCGCGGCCGACGATCTGCTCGTTCGACCCGGTGCCACCGCCGTACAGCTCCGCGGTGTCGAACATGGTCACGCCGAGCTCGTGGGCGCGGCGGATCGTGGCCACGCTCTCGTCCTCGTCACCGCCGGGCCCATAGGCCATCGTCATTCCCATCGTGCCGAGGCCGATGGCTCCCACCTCGAGCCCTTGGTCGCCCAGCTTGCGGTGCTGCATTCGGTTCTCCCTCAGATTGCGGTTCACCCGAGACTAGGCAGGGCCTAGCATCTGGGGCACGGAGGGGTGGCAGAGCGGTTGAATGCGGCGGTCTTGAAAACCGTTGTCGGCCTTACGGTCGACCGGGGGTTCGAATCCCTCCCCCTCCGCTGGCCACCGCACTGAACGCACGAGGGGGCGCCCACCGGGCGCCCCCTCGCACTGCTTCGGTTGCTTCAGGTGCTCAGCGCACGCGGAACGGGCCCTGGTACTTCCAGTACTTGCCTCGCTTCGAGCGCTTGGCCTTCTTCGCCTTGCTGGCCGCCGCTGCCTGGGCAGAGGTGACCGGACTCCTTGACCGGGCGAGCGTCCACGTCGCGTGAGCGGCCGCGTCGGACATCTGGTCCAGCGCGGGATAGCTCAGGTTGAAGAACGTGTCGCATGCCTGGTGGTAGCACGGGTCATAGGCCAGTCCGGCGACTCCGCCGAAGATGGCCTCCTGCTCAGGCGTCTTGATGCCTTCGGCACCGGTGAACAGTCCACCGGCCGGGACCCCGTTCTCGATGAACGGCCCGTAGTCCGAGCGGCCGTCGAACGCCGTCGGCTCCGTTGCCTGGCCCCGGCGATCGAAGAACCGGTTGAACAGCCCCTCGATCTGACCCGAGCCGTCGGGCGCGCCGCTGGGCGGCGCAGGCGAGTCGGACAGGTCACCGTCGTAGACGAAGCGGACGAAGTTCGGCGAGCCGATCATGTCGAAGTTCAGGTTCGCTTCGATCTGACCGATGTTGCCGTTCTCCACCTGCTCGGTCACGTAGGCGTCGGAGCCCACGAGACCGGACTCCTCCGCGCCCCAGAACGCGAACCGCAGTCGGTTGCGCGGGTTGTTCGGGAGCTTCGCGACCTGCTCGGCGATCTCGAGGATGCCGGCTGAACCGGACCCGTTGTCGTTGATGCCCGGGCCGTCCTCGACCGAGTCGAGGTGGGCGCCCACCACGACCGTACGGTTCCTGTTGCCCCGCACGGAGTCGGCGATGACGTTGAGCTCTTCGTTCGGCGTCGTCGTTGCGTTGACCGCCAGCCGGACCGTTGCTCCCGGCGCTGCCGCAAGGGCCTCACCGATGTCGTTGCTGATCATCGCCGCCGGGATGTCGTTGTCGAAGCCGGCGGTGGTCGCCAGCGGAGCCTCACGATCCGTGAAGCCGTCGTTGAAGATCAGCGTCGCCGCTGCTCCTGCGGCATCCGCGTTCTCGTACTTCTGCGTGAACGGACAGGTACCGCGCTGGATGAGCGCCACCGAACCGGCCGGCATGCCCGCGAAGTCCGCCGGATCACAGCCGCTCACCGATGACCCCGCTCCGCCGGGGGGCGGAATGACGGTGTTGCCGACCACGTAGATCGGCCCGGTCACGTCGGTGCCCGACGAGAACTGGGCGACGATGTAGTCCGTGTCCTCCAGGTACGGCTCGCTGGCGACGTCCGTGCGCTGGAAGGTCGACGGCCCGTTGAGCGTCCATGAGGGGAAGCTGAACGGGTCGAGGGTCACGCGATAACCGGCCCGGCGCAGCTTGTTGGCCACGTACTCCACCGAGGCGTCGTAACCCGGTGTGGTCGCGGCGCGATTGCCGTCATTGGCCAGCGCGATGTCCTGGAACGCCCGCTCGTGCTCGAGTACGCCCTCGAGGGTCACGCCTCTACGGAGCTTGCCCGTATTGACCCGGTCGATGGCGGAGGCCACAGGTGCAACGATCAGTGCGGCGGCAAGCACCGCAATCGCTGCTAGAAGGGTCTTTCTCACCCTTTCCTCCTTGAGATTGACTTGTCGGCCGGGCGTTGTGGCTCGGCCGACCAGGTTGTTGGTGCCTCCGCGGGTTCCGCGCAGACAACGGGCGGGGGCCTACCCTGTTGCGCCGGTTACCAAACGAAAGGGTGGCGCCGGTATCGTCGGATGCATGGAGTCTTTCGGCGAGCTCGTGCAAAGCGAGTCCGAGCTGCGTGCGGTGATCCCTTCGCCCCCCGACGGCGCGCCTGCTCTTCGGAAGGAGATCGACCACCTCGACGAGCACTGCCGCGACTTCATCGCCCGCTCTCCGCTGCTGATGCTCGCCAGCGCGGACGCCGAGGGGCGCTGCGACGTCTCACCGCGAGGCGGTCCGCCCGGGTTCGCGCAGGTGCTCGACCAGCGACGCCTGCTGCTGCCCGACTTCCCCGGCAACCGCCGGCTCGACTCGCAGCAGAACCTGCTGGCCAACCCGCGGGCGTCGCTGTTGTTCCTGATCCCCGGGCTGGGTGAGACGCTGCGGGTGGAGGGCTGCGCGTGCATCACGCGCGACGCCGAGCTGCTGGCCGCGCTGGCGGTCGACGGCCGGGCCCCAGCGCTCGGGATCGGCGTGGAGGTCGAGGTTGCCTTCATCCACTGCGCCAAGGCGCTGATCCGCTCCGGCGCCTGGAAGCCTGAGACCTGGGACGACGAGCTGCCCTCCGCATCGCGCATCCTGCGCGACCACATGGCGGTCCCCGACCTGTCGGAGGCCGACGTGGCCGACCGGCTGGCGGACAGCTACGAGAAGACGCTCTACTGAATGCCGCGGGCGGCCCGACGGCCGCCACTACGCTTCTCGGGGCACCATGGACCGCCCCGACCCCGCCCAACGCCCCGGTTTCCGGCGGCTTGCCGTACTGCTGTTCGCGGTCGGTGCCGCTGCCCTGGTGGCGGCCGCCGGCCTGTTCGCCTTCGGCCTCGGCGAAGACGGTGACGGTGACTCGGCGGGCGGGCCGGGCTTCGGCAACGGCGGCTTCGAGGCCGTGCCCGAGGCCAGCGCCGCTCCGCCTCCGGACACAGACACCCCGGCTGAGCCCGCGCAGCCCGCGAAGCCGGTGCGCGCCGAGCGACCGGAGGAGGCGTGTCACCCGATAGCCGTTCTGCGAGGACGCAGGGGCGTGACGCTGTACCGGACCCCCGGCGGGCGACCGCGCCTGAGGCTGTCGGCCAAGACCGAGTGGGGCTCGCCGCGGGTGTTCGGGGTGGTGCGCCGCCAGGGGGACTGGCTGGCGGTGCAGGCGTCAGGGCTCGACAACGGCGAGCTGGCCTGGCTGCCGGCCGAGCGGGCGATCAGCGACTGCGTGAGCTGGTCGTTGCACGCCGACATATCGAAGCGTCGCCTGGTCGTGCGCGAGAACGGCAGGATCCGGCGCCGGATCACCGTGGCGGTGGGCCGGCCCGGAAACGACACACCCACCGGGCGCTTCTCGGTCACCGACAAGCTGCGCGTCACCGGGCCGGGATCGCCCTACGGCTGCTGCGTGCTCGCGCTCACCGGGCACCAGACCAACCTTCCGCCGGGATGGCCGGGCGGCGACCGGCTGGCGGTCCACCACACAAGCGACGAGGCCAGCATCGGGCTTCCCGCCAGCCTCGGCTGCCTTCGAGCGGGAGAGGCGCAGTCGCGTTGGTTGATCGAGACGGTCCCCCTGGGCGCGCCGATCTTCATCCGCTCCTAGCCTCACAATCGAAGGCGCGCCGGCGTTCCATGTCAGTGAAGCTGCCCCCGTTTCAGAGCCTGCTCGACGAGCACAGCGTGGAGATCTACCGCTTCCTGGTGGCCACGGCGGGGCCCGTCGACGCCGACGACGCCTTCCAGGAGACGTGGATCTCGGCGCTGCGCGCCTACCCGCGCCTGCGCCGGGCCGACAACCTGCGTGCCTGGCTCTATCGCATAGCCCAGAACAAGGCCACCGATACCCACCGCTCGCGGGCTCGCCGGGCCGTGCCCGCGGGGCAGGTGCCCGAAGCTGCAGCTGCACCCGCCGCTGAGGGCGACCCGGAGCTCTGGGAGCGGCTTCGCGCCCTGCCCCCCAAGCAGCGAACGGCGGTCTTCTGCCGCTCGGTGCTCGGAATGCCCTACGCCGAGCTCGCCGTGCTCCTCGAATCATCCGAGGACGCGGCGCGGCGCAACGTGCACGAGGGGCTCAAGCGACTGAGAGAGGAACTCGAACATGACTGACATGGAACGCACACTGCGTCGCGCCGCCTCAGGGCTGCCGGCGGATGCGCCCGCGGTGCTCGACCGCGCGGAGTCAGAGGGCCTCGTCGACGTGGCCTACACCACGGCCGACTCGCCGCTCGGTCCGCTGGTGGTCGCCGCCACCGCGAAGGGGTTGGTGCGCGTGGCCTACGGCGAATACCGGCCCGAGGACGAGGTGTTGGCCGACCTGGCCGAGCGGATCTCTCCGCGCGTGCTCGAAGCGCCGGCGCGACTGGATCCGGTGCGCCGCGAGCTGGACGAGTACTTCGCCGGGGACCGGCGCGGCTTCGACCTGCCCATCGACTGGTCTCACCTGGCCGGATTCACCCGGGCGGTGCTGCGCGAGACGGCGCGCATCGGCTTCGGCGAGACCAGCACCTACGCGGCGGTGGCGGACGGCGCCGGAAGCCCGCGCGCCGTGCGAGCGGCGGGCAACGCGCTCGGCGCCAATCCGATGCCGGTCGTCGTGCCGTGCCACCGAGTGCTTCGCACCGGCGGCGCGCTGGGCGGCTATACGGGCGGAGTGGAGCGCAAGGAGTTCCTGCTGCGGCTGGAGGGCGCCACCCTCTAGCCGCGGCGCGGCGGCAGCGGCAGGAACGCCGACGTCCGGCGCACGTACTCGGCGTACCCCGGCCGCCGTTCGCCGATGTCCCGCTCGAGCAGCGCGGCGCCCGAGACTCGCACCAGCAGCACGGCCATCACCACCGGGCCGATGACCGTCCACCAGGTGCCGCCGGCCGGCAGCACCACCAGCCAGAGACCGAGCCACACGCACGCATCCCCGAAGTAGTTGGGGTGCCGGGTGTAGCGCCACAGGCCGCGGTCCATCACCTGCCCCGAGGATCCTGGATCCGCGCGAAACCGCGTGAGCTGGAGGTCGCCCACAGTCTCGAACACCATGCCGAGCAGGTAGAGCGCCAGACCCGGGACGATCGTCGCGTCGAGCGCCTCGCTCGCCTGGGCGCCCACCTGGAGCGGCAGCGAGATCACCAGCACGAGCACGCCCTGGAGACCGAAGATCCAGACGAGGCTCCAGCGCGTGAACCGGTCACCCTCGCGTTCGCGCAGCTTGGCGTAGCGACGGTCCTCGTGAGGGTCACCGCGCTTACGCCTCCCGAGGTGCACGGCCAGGCGAAGACCCCACGCCGCAGTGAGACCGAACAGCAGCCAGCGGCGAGCCGGGTTGCCGTCACCGGCCAGCGCGCCCACCACGGCCACCAGCACGAAGGCCGGCCCCCACATCACGTCGACGATCGATACGTCGCGGCGGCGGGTCGCCTCAGCCCAGAGCGCCAGCATGAGCGCAGCGGTGACCACGGTGGCGAGCGGTAGAACCTCGCCCGGCCCGGTCAGATCTACGCCGTCGCCCCGTTCGCGTGCCCATCGAGAGTCCAGAAGCCGTCGAAGCCCACGTGCTCCTCGTCGGCGACCCGACCGAGCTGCTCGCGCGCGTCCTCGAGAGATATGTCGCACACCACCGCGATCTCCTTCGAGGCGAGCGGCGTGCTCGCCCAGTCGAGCACCTCCTCCACGGACTCGGGCGGGTCACGGCGCTCGAGGGAAGGCACGAGGTTGGCCGTGATCACGTCGTAGACGTTGAAGGGCTGAAAGCCCGGCACGGCGATGCGCACGCCGTCGGCCAGCCGCTGAATCTCGTACGAGGGACACGTGTAGCGCCGGCCCCCCGACCAGTTGGCGAGCTTGTCGTCGAGTACCCGCGCGGCTGGCATCGGCTGGCGCGCCTCGGCCAGGTCGTCACGCAGCTCCTGCTCGGTCTCGGGCTGCGCGGCCCACTCGTCCAGCTGCGCGGGGTCGAGGCCGGCGTCGCGGGCGGCTCCCTGGATGGTCTCCTCCTCATCGAGGAGCTGCCCGGAGAAGTGACGGACCCGCAGCCGCCTGAGCAGCGCGCGCATCTCGTCCGGAGCGTGGCGCCGGGCGGCGACGATCGCCCGACAGGCCGGGATAGTGGCCGCCATCCGCGACCGCTCGTCGGTGTCGATGGGCATGCCGTGGTCATGGGCGATCCGCTTGAAGGCACTTGACTGCTCCTTCGGGCCGAAGCCGCGCTCCTCGTAGTCGGAGGGCGCTTCCGCCAGCCCTACCACTCGCACCTCCCAATCGAGGCAGTCGCCGTACAACCAGCGCAGTCGCTGGCGAAAGGGCTCGGCGCTGTAGGCCCACGGGCAGCCCGGATCGGTGAACTCGGTGATGAGGACGTCGGCCATCGGCCCTGCATTCTGCCGACCTCTACGGAGAGGGAGGGATTCGAACCCTCGATGGAGCGTGAACCCCATACTCGCTTAGCGTCTTTGGGGTTTGTCAGGGGGTTTTGTCTGGTCGCCGTTTGGCTCAGGAGTGCGACTTTGGGGCCTTGCGCGGACCTGGCTATGTCACGTCAGCCGGTGACGTTGCGCTCACCGGCTGACGTCAGTGTCCGGCTATCTCAGGGGCGCCGGCTTGGGGTGCCGAAGGTGCGTAGGACGTGTTCGAGGGTCGAGGCGATCAGTTCGTGCGTCTGTTCGCGGGTGGCGTCGCCTTGTAGCCAGCGTCTGGTTGCGGCTCGGTTGAGCCCGGTCCAGCACTCGAGCGCGTCGCGCAGTCGTGGCGAGTCGTCGGCGAGTTCGGCGTGGCGAGCCGCGACCAGCGCGACGGCGCGGCGCACGAGGTCGAGGACGACGGCCCTGACGTCGGGGTCGGCGATGTCCTCGCCGACCCCGAGCGTGCCGAGCCAGATCATGCGGTTCTGCTCAGTCCAGTCGAGCCAGCGCGACACGCTGTCCGCGAGGCGGGCCCGGGCGCTGCGGCCCACGGGCGCCGGAAGTTGTTGCTCGCGCATGGTGCCGAGCCGCTCGAGCAGCGCGATGTAGACCTCCTTGCGGCCACCGAAGTAGTGGTGCACGAGCCCGCGCGTGACGCCGGCGGCGTGCGCGATGTCCTCGATCGAGACCTCGTCGTAGCCGCGCGCCGCGAACAGCGCGTTGGCCGCGTCGAGGATCTGTTCGCGGCGCCGCTCGGGGGCGAGGCGGCTGTACCTGGGCGTGGTGCTCATAAGGGAAGCCTAAATGTTGTTGGCGATCCGTCAAGAGCCGTATTAGCATTTTGTCAACAACAACGCGCTGGCACTCACGGGGTCAGGACATTCGGCTGATCGACGCGGAGCGCTGTCTACGCGGGTAGTGCTGCCGGCAGTCGCCGACCGGACCAACCCAACGAAGGGAGAAAGACTTGAAGGGCTACAAGAGGACGATCGCCATCGGTGTGATCGCCTGCTCCGGGGTCTGTGCCCTGGGCGGTGCAGTCACCGAGGACGAGGCAGAGGCGAAGACATCTGCAGCGACCATTCAGGCCAGGATCAAGGCGAAGACGCGCTCCCACGTGACGGCCACGTTCGGGAAGCTCTACGCCTTCGGCGTGTACGGCAAGTGCGACGTGGCCGGGCGCCTGTGGTTCTGTGACTGGACCGGCCGTCAGAGCGGCTGGCGCTGGGACGGCACGACGATCGGGATGCTTCGCAACGGTCGCCCATACGACGCCTTCAGCTACTCGGCCTGATGGTCATCGCACTGATAGTGATCCTGGTGCTCGGGCTGCTCAGCGCGCTGGTGGCGCTGGCCTGTGCTCGCGTTGCTGGTCTGCCGCATGCCGCGCCGATTGTGCCGGCTGTTGAGAACGCTGAGGCCAAGGCAGTCGAGGAGGTCGGTGCCTGATGGTCATCGCACTGATCCCAGCTCACAACGAGCAGGAGACCATCCGTGAGGCGATCGCAGCCGTGCAGGAGCAGGTCGACCGCGTGATCGTGGTCGCTGACAACTGCACGGACGACACCGCCGAGCTGGCTCGCCTGAGCGGAGCCGACGTCTTCGAGACGATCGACAACCGCGCCAAGAAGGCGGGCGGACTCAACCAGGCGTTGGGTGCACTGCTGCCGGCGGCCGGCAATGAGGACTACTTCCTCGTCACCGACGCCGACTCGAGGATTGTGCCCGGCTTCGTCGAGGAAGCGCTCGCTCGCTTCGCCCACCCTGGTGTGGGCGGCGTCGGTGGTGTCTTTCACGGCGACCCCGGTGGCGGCCTGGTGGGCTGGCTGCAGCGCAACGAGTACGCCCGTTATGCCCGTGACATCGGTCGCAAGAAGGGCAAGGCTCGGGTGCTGACCGGTACCGCCACGATGCTGCCTGTGCCCGTCCTGCGTGAGCTGGTCGACGGGCGTGGTCACGTCTACGACGAGGAGGTGCTGACCGAGGACAACGAGCTCTCGCTCGCGATCCAGACCCTCGGCCACAAGATCGCCTCACCGACAGGGTGCGCCGTGCACACGGAGATCATGCCGACCTGGCGTGAGCTCTGGCAGCAGCGCATCCGCTGGCAGCGAGGGGCGATCGAGAACCTTGGCCAGTACGGGCTCACCCGCGTGACGCTGCCCTACTTCGGACAGCAGCTGATGATGGCCGTCGGTCTGGCCGCCATGTCGCTGTTGCTGTATGTGGTGGTGCGCAGCACGATCGAGGAGGGCCTGACCTTCCACGCGACCGTGTTGACACCCCTGATCGTGATCTTCATCGCTGAACGGGTCGTGACCGTGCGCAAGCGCGGTAAGCGGGCTCAGCTCGGTGCGTCCGTGCTGATGCTCGAGTTCTTGTTCGACCTGTTCCTGCAAGCCGTACTGCTGACGGCGGCATTGCAGGCCATCACCAAGCGTCAGCGCAACTGGTAGGAGGAGGTGAAATCGAATGTACGGAAAGTCCACACTTGCCGCCGGTAGCGCCGGTGGCGCCATGCTGCCCTTCACGGGCGGCGACGTAATTCTCACCGTGGTCGCTCTCCTGACCGTGTTGTTCGCGGTCCTGGCCGGCACCAAGCTCTTGCCGGCTCGTCAGGCCTAGGGCGAGTGGCGGGAGCGACCAGGGGAACCTGGTCGTTGCCGCCAGTCGACCGACTGGGTCAACCAGCAAAAGGGACAAGACGATGGAGCCGACCAAGCCGCAGCAGAAGATGCTCGTCAAGCTCGAGGAGATCGGCGAGCTGGAGGACGTGAGCGTGCGCGGCGACGTCTTTCTGTGGCTGGCCGGCGTGCGCCTGCGTATCGAGGAAAACGGACGTGTGCGCTACTTCGACGGAGCGTCTTCTGATACGAACTCGGGCGCCTACGTCGGCCTGATCCGGCTGCGCGAGCAAGTAGCTGACGGCTGATTGACGGGAGCGGGTGTTGCACCGCGCGCGGCTCCCGTCGGATTCTACGGCTCGCGGTTGGCCCGGCGGTCGTAGTGTTCGACCAGGGTCCCGTCGGACCCGACCGCGAGCCCGTCCCTGGACTGTTAGGCGCCGTCCGCCACCGTTCCCGCCCTCCCCCTCGGGGGTGCCCCCACCCCCCGGGCCGGGTCACATGGAGGGTTGACTCAGCTGACTCGTGCGCGTGAGCGAGCGTGCGCGGTGGGCGTGCGGCCGGTCGAGCTCAGGTGGCAGGGCGAAGCTCGGGGTGTGCTGATCACTGTGGGTGGGATACGGGCCGGCACCGAGGGCGCCGGGGTGGTGCGCCGGGAGCAGCAACCACGTCGATCGGTCTGTCGGGGAGCCCCCCGTGCGCTTCGGAAGAGCGAGGGCAACCGCGAGGACCACGGTCCCCCGTCCGGAAGGATCGAGCTGTGGTCCCCGTCCGGAAGCCGCGAGGACCACGGCCCCCGTCAGACGCGCCGCCGAGTACGGGCCACGGTCCCCGATCGCCGGCCGAGGGAGCCATGACCACGCTTTGCGGCCGGTGTCCCGCACAGGGGCGCCCCCTACTTACAGAGCAGGGACGCGCCCGCCAGGCCGCTCGGGGAGCGGGATCGCCGGGGGCTGGAAAGCACGTGGAAACGCGGGAGGGGTGCTGCCGGCCCTGCCTCGGGCCGAACCGCCCGTTAGCGCACCTACGGGCGCAGTTACTCGCGCGCGAGCTCCGCCGTCGCGCTGGGTGAGCGGGCGATATGGGCGTGCGCGTTGGGCCTGTTCTCGGCCTGCGCGTTGTGCCAAGCGCGTGGGGCCGTGGGGGTCGCGCGGGTGGGTGTGCGGGGGCTGCGGCCGGTGGCGTCTTTCCAATGCGCTTTCCAACCGG
Organism: uncultured Thermoleophilaceae bacterium; assembly: GCA_963826165.1. Taxonomy (GTDB): domain Bacteria; phylum Actinomycetota; class Thermoleophilia; order Solirubrobacterales; family Thermoleophilaceae; genus JACVRW01. The sequence continues at coordinate 158,862 of CAWGWC010000014.1, forward strand.
GCCTTGGGGCGATGGGGGCGAGTTGGCGGCTGGCCGGCGGGGGGGTGGGCCATCCCGCTTGTGGTGCGGGTTTGGGGGGAAGCGGAGAGGGAGGGATTCGAACCCTCGATGGAGCGTGAACCCCATACTCGCTTAGCAGGCGAGTGCCTTCAGCCACTCGGCCACCTCTCCCGAAGGTCTCGATGGTAGCCGCGCGCGGCACGGCGCTACCCTCTCGAACCGAGCGCCCGTAGCTCAGCTGGATAGAGCGTCGGTCTACGGAACCGAAGGTCACAGGTTCGAATCCTGTCGGGCGCGCCTCACGAATACCCTGCAAACGTAGAAGCTTGCGTGTTCAGTCGCCCTTCTCCAGCGCTCGGTTACGGGATTGGGGGGGTGTCTCAACGTGCCACCCGCTCCTCTGTCAGCAGTGCCATTCGGTTGGCGGTCAGGTTGAGGAAGCGAAGCTGCTCCCGACGACCGAAGAGGCGGAAGCCGAAGCGCACCAAGAGATTGCCCCGCCAATCGGCCAATTCGCAATCGAACAGTATGAGCGCGAGTTCGGCAGCGGCCGGAAATTCTTCAACGTGCCCTATTACTCGGATCTTTCACGTTTCGCGCGCCAGCGGCGTAACGGACGGGTGTTGCCCGGAACGACAACGTTTCTATTTTCCGGATCGTTGATATTCCGCAAGGGAGTGGATTTGCTGGCACGGGCGTTTGCGCGTCTAGCGGAGGAACTGCCGGGGGTGCGGTTGCGGTTGCTGGGCGAAGGCGGGTTGCGCCCGGCATTGGAGCGACGGCTGCAGCCGTTCGCCGAACGCGTCAAGTTTGTCGGGTTTCGTGATTGGGACGATCTGCCGGCGGAGTATGGCCAGGCGGATGTGCTGTGTGTTCCGTCGCGTTATGACGGGTGGGGGATGGTCGTTCCGGAAGGGCTGGCGGCAGGTCTACCCGTGATCGCGACCGGGCAGATGGGCGCAACGCTCGATTTGGTCGAGCCGGGCCGCAACGGCTGGCTGATTCCCGCCGGCGACGAGGAAGCCCTGTACCAGGCTATGAAAAAAGCCGTGCTGCTGTCGCCCGCTCAATTCTCAGAGCGCTCTCGAGCGGCTCGCCAGACAATCTCCCAACATTCCCTGTCAGATGGGGTCCAGCGGTTCTGGTACGCGGCCCAGGGGACCCTGGCTGCATTTGAGGAAAACACAGCGACTGCAGGCTGCTAGAAGAAATGGAGCAGGTCAGGGGAAGACCTGGTTCATTTGCGAAGATCACGCGTCTTGCCGAGCAATGTTTGGAGAACAACGAAACGCGAGACTCACTGGGTAACAAATGGCCCTCCTCTCCCGACCTCTCCTCCCAAATCGCCCAAACGGCAGGCGATTTGGGGGGAGAGGAGAAGAATTGGCCGGAACCCTGACCCAGGGCGACGCGAGGAGGGCGGCGGCCCCCAAGCTCCTGCCCTCGCCTGCCCTGGGCTATCTTCTGCCGCCCTTACAGGGCTCCAGACGAGGCAGCGGCCTCCTTGCCGCTGCACTTCTTGAAGAAGCGTCAAAACTCTAGACAGACAGCGAAGCTGTCTGTCTCCCCGCGCACAGTCTTCAACCTCAGTGTGTTTAGCGCAGGCGTTCTGATTTAGAACATTATGTGTGGAATTAGCGGAGCGCTGTTGACATCAGGAGGTTCATTCGAGCCAAGGGATCGCAGCGTGAGCCGCGAACAAGCTGTCCGCGACGTTCTGGAACCCATGGTTCGGCATTTGGAGCATCGAGGGCCTGACGACCGCGGGATCTCGACCACTTGCAGCGGAGATGCCATCGTGGGGCTCGGACATACCCGCTTAGCCATCCTGGATCTTTCAGACGCCGGACATCAGCCGATGCTCGATCCCTCGACCCGAAACCTCATCACTTACAACGGGGAAATCTATAACTATCGGGAACTGCGGCAGGAACTTGGCGAGCCGCCCGGAGGCTGGAAGTCGAATACCGACACTGAAGTGATTCTTCGGGCTTATGCCCAATGGGGCAATGCCTGCGTGCGTCATTTCAGAGGGATGTTTGCGTTTGCAATCTGGGACCCGCAACGGAAGCGATTGTTCCTGGCGCGAGATCGGCTGGGGATTAAGCCGATCTATTACTATAACCGCGACGGCTCCTTTCTCTTTTCGTCAGAGGTGAGGTCGCTGCTTTCAAGCGGCAAAATCCCACGAGAGTTGGATACCGTGGCGTTGCAAGAATACCTGGCTTACCAGTCTGTGCCGGCCCCACGGACGATGATTCAGCATATTCAAACTTTGTCCCCGGGGACCTGGATGGAGGTTGAGGCTTCCGGCCATACCACCCAGCGGCGTTACTGGGACCTCCTCGAAGACGGTGACTCCCAAGCTCATGACGCGCCGCTACCCGGGGCACAGAAACGAATCGAGCAACTTCTTGAGGATTCCGTGGCCAGCCATCTGATAAGTGATGTACCGGTGGGTGTTTTTCTTTCAGGAGGAATCGACTCGAGTGTGATCGTGGCTTTGATGCACAAGCTTGGCATTGTCCCTCGCACCTTTGTGGTCGCTTTCTCTGAAGGTAGTTTTGATGAGGCGCGCCATGCGGCTCAGGTGGCCCGGCATTTTGGCACTCAACACACTGAGATCCATCTCCATGAGCAGGACCTGTTGGATCAACTCCCCAGTGCCCTGGTTGCCATGGATCAGCCGACTGGCGACGGGATTAACACCTTCGTGGTCTCTGGCGCCGTAAGATCGACCGGCGTTACGGTGGCTCTTTCCGGATTGGGAGGTGATGAGTTCTTCGCCGGTTACCCTTCCTTTCGACGGCTTTCCGATTTCAAGAACTTCTTCAAGTTTTGGGGCCACATGCCTGGGTCCCTACGTTCGTTGACCGGCAGAACCATCCAGGCGCTCGCCTCTTCGTCGATCGCAGGAACAAAGACCGCCGCCATGTTAGCCAGCCGCGGCACCGTCGCCGAAATGTATCCACTGCTGCGGCAGGTCCTCTCTCGCTCTCAGCGGCAAGCGCTTGTCAAGGACTGTGCTGATGGAATGGCCGACCCCTACGTTTCGCTGCTGAGCAAGGCACTTGCCTCGAACCGGCTTGAAGATCCGCTGGCGCAGGTTTCCTATGCCGAGGCGTCCACCTACATGCATGATGTCTTGCTGCGAGACACCGACCAGATGAGCATGGCTCACTCCCTGGAAGTGCGAGTCCCGCTGCTGGACCACAAGCTGGTGCAGTATGTGATTGGTCTGCCCGATGCTTACAAGCGCTCCAATGGCATTCCGAAACCGCTGCTGATCAACAGCCTTGGAGTGAAACTTCCAGCCGAGATCACCCATCGTCCCAAACAAGGCTTCACGCTGCCGTTCGATCCCTGGATGCGCGGAGAGCTGAAGACGTTTTGCGAAGAGCGGCTCAGTCCAGAGCGCACTGCCGCCCGGGGGTTGTTCAGGTCAGAAGAAGTGCAAAAGTTATGGCGGTCGTTTCTGGCTGAAGGAAAGGACGTTTCTTGGTCTCGATTGTGGATACTGGTGGTGCTCGAGGAATGGCTTGAAAAGAACGGCGTGAACTGTGTGAACGTAGCAACGGCCTCCGGAAGATGAAACGACCATGAGAGTACTGCACGTCATCCCCGCAGTGGCCCCCCGGTATGGTGGACCCAGCCGGGCTATTGTGGAGATGTGCCACGCCCTCCAGAATGAAGGGCTGGAGCCAGTTGTCGCCACTACGGACGCTGACGGGGCCGGGCGCCTGCAGGTCGAATGTGGGAAACCGGTGCCATTTCACCAGATCCCGACACTGTTTTTCCCGCGACAATGGAGTGAGGCCCTCAAGTTCTCTTATCCTCTGGCACGCTGGGTAGACAACAACGTTTCACAATTCGACGTGGTTCACATCCATGCCGTTTTCTCGCATGCCTGCCTGGCGGCAGCCCGTTCCTGCCGGCGTCACGGAGTGCCCTACATCGTTCGCCCTTTGGGCACGCTGGACCCGTGGAGCCTGCGCCAGAAATGGTTTCGCAAACAGCTCTTCTGGAAACTGGCGGCCAAGCGCATGTTGGGAGAAGCTGCAGCCGTTCACTACACTGCCGAAGAGGAGCGGCGTTTGGCGGAGCACTCGCTCGGCTTGAAGAGAGGCGTCGTCATTGGCCTTGGGGTTGATTCAGCCTTATTGCGCAACGAAGCTGAAACCGGACTCTTCAGACAGAGCCAACCGTCTCTTGGGTCGCACCCGTTCGTGCTGGTGATGAGCAGGATCCATCCCAAGAAGGGATTGGAACTGCTGCTGCAAACGTTCGTTGACCTGATCGCGGAGAAACGCTTCCAGCACTGGCGACTCGTGATTGCCGGGGATGGCGACCCCGCCTACATCCAATCTCTGAAACAGCTGGCGCGAGAAAACCGGAGGGAGGAGCACATTCTCTTTCCCGGGTGGTTGGAGGGAGCGGCGAAGGTATCGGCTTTGCGGAGTGCAGAGCTGCTGGCGCTAGCTTCACATCAGGAGAACTTCGGCCTGTGTGTTGTCGAATGTCTGGCTTGTGGCGTGCCCGTGCTGGTGAGCACCCAAGTCAACCTTTGCCGTGAGATCGAGGCAGCTCGGGCGGGCTGGGTCACGCAGCTGACGCCAAAAGACCTTAAAGTAACGCTTCAGTCAGCTCTGCAGGACAAGGAGCAGCGCCGGCAACGTGGCCTGGCCGGGAGAGAGTTGGTCAAGCTTCGCTTCTCCTGGCCCGTCATCGCGCGGGAACTCATCGCACTATATGGTGCAACAGGCAATGCGAGCCTGGAGAAAACAAAGTGCGCCTGACTGCGCTGTACGTCAGGCTTTCCAGCCTGACCCTGCTACCACGAAAAGCCCACGACGTCAGGCTCGAAAGCCCGACGTACACCGCCTGCTCGAATCCAAACTATCCGTTATTCTTTTAACGATGAATGAGGAGCTCAATCTCCCCAACTGGCATTCAAAGACGGAGCGAGCGCAGGCATGAGCAGACTTGGATTCTTGATCGACCGGCTGATCATCAAGCAGCCGCGGTTTCGTTCGGCGATCACGCGGCTTCTTTTCGGAAGCGATGACCGGGAAGTGGACTTGCTCGGGCACCGTTTCTTGGTGAACTCGCTCCGCGAAAACGGGTACGTGCGGGCCGCCAGGAGGGCTGGGTTTTCGAGCCTGTTTCGAGACGAAGCCAGCGTGATCATCTCGCTATCGGCTGTACTGCGTCCGGGAGACACATTTGTGGATGTTGGGGCAAACATCGGCTTGTTTTGCTGCTTGCTAACTCGGATGAATCGTCTGCCAACCACGCCGCCCGTGCGCTTTTACGCATACGAGCCGCATCCAGACACTTTTCGGCGGCTCCAGGTGAACGCAAGTCGTGCAGGGGTGATTTCCCGTAATCTTGCGGTATCGGACAAGGAGGGAGAGTTGGAGTTCGTGGACGGCGCAGTTTCCCACGTATTCACGCGGGCCGATCGGGCATCCGCCTATAATATTGAGAACGACCGATCTCGCGTCCGCGCTGTTCGTCTTGCTTGTGAACCCGTCGAAGGTAACTCAATTGTCCTCAAGATCGACGTGGAGGGTCAGGAGATGGCTGTGCTCGAAGGGGCAAGAGAATGGTTTGAATCGCGGCGCGTCAAAGCCGTTTATTTGGACGGTTTCAGGGACGAAGATACTGTGGAGGATTTTCTGCGAAGATTCGATTTCGAGCTTTTGAACGGCCGGTCTATGGAACCGTTTTGGCAAGGGGAATTCAGCCTGCTGGCCGTTGATCCAACTAAACTGTGACTGAGAATCTCGAGATCGCCACAAATCGGCCACGCGGAATACATGGTGAACAAGCAAGTCCGGCGTATGCTCTGGCTTCTCGGCGCGCTGCTGTTTTGTTTGAGCCGGCGCCGGTGTTTGGCCTAGCGACGGTTTGTGCTGCGCTGCTTCGGACCGCGCGTCGGCGCGAACGTCACCGTGGAGCCGTCGACGCCAGTTTTTTCTCAGTGGAAGCTCGTCGTGGTCTACAGGACGCCATCGGGGAGGAGGTTCATAGCCTCGGACTGGTCACGTTGAGAAGCCACGTCATCATTCCCAATCGCGCGCATCTTTCGCAGGCGCGCACGATTATCGCCAGCCTGAGCTGCTACCACGAAAAGCCAAGGGGTCAGGCTCCAAGAGCCTGACGTGCACCGCCCGACTATGACTAATACGCTCGAATCCAAACTATCCGTTATTCTGTTGACGATGAACGAGGAGGTCAATCTCCCTAGCTGTCTGGAGAGCCTCAAAGGACTGGACGCTGAGCTCTTTTTAGTCGATTCCGGCAGCACCGATCGCACCCTCGACATTGCGAAATCCGCCGATGCCCGAATATTTAACCATCCCTTTGAACATTACGGAGCGCAGCGGAATTGGGCACAGGAAAATTTGCCTGTATCCAGCGAGTGGGTCCTGCACCTTGATGCCGACGAACGTCTCACACCTGAACTGGTCACCGAGATTAATCGAGTACTTCAGAACCCTCCCAATGACATCGACGGATTTATGCTGCGCAAGCGCACGATCTTTATGGGCCGGTGGATCCGCTACGGTGGACACTATCCTTCCTATCACCTGCGCCTTTTCCGGCGAAAGCGGGGCTCCTGCGAAGACCGTCTGTATGACCAGCACTTTCTGGTCGATGGGAAGGTGCTTCAACTGAAGCACGACTATCTGGACATCGTAGCCTCCAATCTGCACTCGTGGACCCTTCGCCATTCGAAGTGGGCACAGTTCGAGGCCCAAGAGATCCTGCGGAGCGAAAGGAATGGCAACCGCGTAAGTCCCGACCCGCGCGGCAATCCGATTGAAAAGAAGAGATGGCTTAGAGAAGGAGTTTACCTGCGTGGACCGCTATTCGCACGGGCCTTCCTTTACTGGGTCTACCGCTATGTCTTTCGGCTGGGTTTTCTTGATGGAAATGAAGGGCTCATTTTTCACTTTCTACAGGGATGCTGGTTCCGCTTTCTGGTCGATGCCACCATCTACGAAGACAATCTGCGGAGAATGCCTGTTGATGTAGTACGTAGTCCGACGCGACTTCTGCGCTTCAAGGATGTTGAGTAAACTTTTATCGGCACTAAGCTTTTCACGGAGATGCGACGATAGATCTGGCTGGCACAGAGGGACTTGATCTCCCGACCGCCGGAGTCAAGACTGAACTTGGCTGACCGAATCCGTCGGAGAATGATTTCGGGGCTGTTTTCTTTCGGCACGATGTTTGCCAAAGATTTGATTTTAGAATGCAAGACCCACAGCACGCGGGTTAGGGGAGAATGAATTAGGTGCATATTAATCCCGGTTTGGTATTGACGTTGGCTCTCATTGTCGGAACGAGTACGGCGACCTTCGGCAAGGACTTCAGGTTACCGTCAGGGTATGTGGTCACACTGGATGAAGATGGTTTGTCATCGGTTTCCTTTGGAGGAAAGCAAGTTGCTACCGGGAATGTTCAGCTTTTGGATGGGACCTGGTTTTATGAGCCCTGGGTGACGCGGAGCTTACACCCCGGCCGTCACTTCAAAATCTGTCTCCTACCTGTCCAATGGAGCGAAGGTTACCCATAGTTACTCTGGAGTTTTGAAAGCCCTGGCCGTTTACTCGTATACGATCACTGGAGATGACATTCTAGTGAGCGTTAAGGTCACCAATCAGAGTTCGAACCCCGCAACGATTATCGCATTCCGCTCTCCTCGATTCTTGTTCGCGGATTGGGGTGAAGCAGTGGTTTCAAGTAATCAGCTGGGCTATGACCAAGGCCACACACAAAACTATGGTATTGAGTCTCTCTTATCCGTCAGTCGAAGATTCGATTCGCTGCAACCTATGTAAGGGCTACTTCAGCCAGCGGGGCGCCCATCAATTTCTGCACCTGGTCCTCTGAAAACCCTTATGAGCGCTTCGCGACGATGGGTTTCGGCATTTATCCGCTTCCAGGTGTATCGCTCGGCAATTTCTTTTTTAAGACGATTCCGGCAGTTCGGCTCGCAGACGTTCAAGTTTTCGTACCGATTTAGCAGCTCCAAGGATCCTCATGTTCTATTGCAAGGCTACAAAGACCATGTGAGAGCGCAGTTGCCAATGCAATACAACCCGGATGCGAGACCGCTGGCGCAATTCGCTTCGATCGATAGCTCGTATGTTCGCCCTGACAATCCGTATGGCTATAACGACGCTGGGGATGCCAACTGCGCACGGGGGGGGCTGTGCAGACGTTTCGATACGCTGGCTGGATGTCAGAACTTACGTCTCAAAGCTCGTACCGCCCATGCGGCAAGCGAACTTTCAAGGGATGATTATGTGGCAACCGCAGGGAATCAATCCCAGGGGAGCGCAGTATCGCCCGGATTTCGATGTGTTTCCTCCGGAGACTCTGGCCAATCTTCCAACGCTGGTTAATGGATTCAAGAATGCCGGCCTAAAAATAGGACTTCTCGCCAGGCCAGGTGTGGTCATTACCGCCGCCAGCGAGAACACGGACGGTCTCTCTCGCGTTTCGGACAAGGAAGAGCAACTGGCAGACCTGGGCAAACGGTTGAAATGGGCAACCAGCACTGGCTTTGCGGGTTTTTATTTGGACAGCTTTGTTGATGATGGCCCAGACCAGAACATTCTGAAGTTTATCCGAAATCAACTCGGTCGGGAGGTTCAGACTTTCACGGAACACGCAACCGTGGCTTTCTCTGCCGTTAAGCGGAGCTTATATGGAATTCAGATATGCCAATGGGGCTTATGTATTCCCCAAAGAGTATCGCGATCTAAGCTGGATTTATCCGGAAGCCGTTTGGTTCGCTAACTTCAGAGGGGCCCTGCCTCCTGGCGGATATCCCGCTTTGTATGCCTATATGTTTAAGAACAAACTGACCCCTTTGGTTCAAGACTACGAGTTATTGGATTCTCAGAGGATGGCGACGCTTCAGACTTTGGGGGCCCAATATATTGATGGAAAGCGTTGGAAAGGCGCTCTGTTGCCAGCCCCTCAGAGGTTCCGAAGGATAAGTTAAGTTTAACCAGTCCCTGACCCCATTCTTCAAACGTGGCCCTGAAGTCCCCCTTAGAAAATAGAAAGCCAAACCGACAACCCCCTGGTGCTCCGCGCCGCCCCCTTTTTTAAGGGGGAATATTCCCATCCGTCGCGGCGCCTTCACGGGTTTTCTTGATCGTTGCGGGACAACCCCTGCTGGCGCTGCCGCCCCCGGTCCGTCCCTTTGTAAGGGTTGACGATCACTATTCATCCATCGTCGACGCTCACATCCGCCGCGCGGTGGGACCGTTCCCTAATTCAAAACCTACCCCAGGGCCTGACGACCACTTGCGCCTGAAGCTGTGAAAAAATTGAATCGAGACAATCTCGACCTGTCACGGTTCTGAATCCACTGCCGAAAACGCGCGCGAAGCGCGCGTTCCACCTGGTGGAGCGGGCGCTCCCGCGCACGCTTCTTGCCGGAGGAAGCCAATTCTCAATTCTTTCACAACTCCCCTCCCAACAAGGGGAATCGTTCGACTCTCTGTTTTTCGGCTATTCAGGTGGCATTGGAACTTCTATGAACATTTTGGGTATTAACGCTTTTCACGGAGATGCGTCCGCTGCGCTGCTGACAGACGGGAACTTGATCTCCGCAGTGGAAGAGGAGCGGTTTAACCGCATCAAGCATTGGGCGGGATTCCCGGCACTGGCCATTGGATCGTGTTTGAAAGGGACCGACCCTCAGGAGTTGGCGCACGTCGCGATTTCACGCGATCCCCGCGCCCAGCTTTGGCGAAAGCTGCTGCGCGTAGCCACACGGCCCGGCGATTGGAGCCGATTGAGGGGCCGGGCCAGCAATAGCTGGCGCGTTGCCCAGGTGGGGCGGGAGATCCATAAATCCGGCCTCAATATTCCCGCTACGGCGCGAGTCCATCATGTGGAACATCATCGCGCTCACCTCGCTAGTGCATTCTTTGCTTCACCGTTTGAAGAGGCCGCCGTGATCTCGGTGGATGGGTTTGGTGACTTCAGCAGCGTTATGTGGGGCGTCGGGAAAGGCAGCAAGATCGAGGTTCTGGGGTCGGTGCAGTTCCCTCACTCGCTCGGTATCTTCTACACCGCCTTCACTCAGTTCCTGGGGTTTCCCAAGTACGGCGATGAGTACAAGATGATGGGCCTGGCAGCTTACGGTGAGCCTCGCTTTCTTCCCCAAGTGCGCGACGTGGTGCAGACCCGCAATGGTCAGGTCCGTCTGAACCTGGATTATTTCGTGCATCACAGCCAGGGCGTCGATATGACGTGGGATTCAGGACAGCCGGTCCTGGGAAGCGTCTTTTCCGGAAAACTGTCGAATGTTTTTGGCAAGCCTCGCCGGGCCGGAAGTGAACTTCTCGCGCAGCACGCGGACCTCGCGGCCTCGGTGCAGGCCGTCTTGGAAGAAAACTATTTTGACCTGCTCAATTATGTCTCCCAACGGACGAAACAGAAGTGCCTCTGTCTGGCTGGTGGAGTGGCCCTCAACTGTGCGGCCAACGGAAAGATTTTTGATCGAACACAATTCCGGGAGATCTATGTCCAGCCGGCAGCTCATGACGCCGGGACATCGATTGGTGCGGCCCTCCATGTCCATCACCAGCTGTTGAAGCAGCCGCGACGGTTTGTCATGAGGCATGTCTATTACGGTTCAGCGTATGAGCCCCATCAGATCCGTGAAGCGTTGGATGCGTCTGGAACCGACTACCATCGTTTGGAGGAGAAGCAGTTGATCGACCGAACGGCCCGGGAAATTGCCGCCGGTAAAATTGTCGGCTGGTTCCAGGGTCGCATGGAGTTCGGGCCGCGAGCATTGGGGAACCGCAGCATTCTGGCTGATCCGCGCAGCCAGGAGATGAAAGATGTCCTCAATCGCCGCATCAAGTACCGGGAGCCCTTCCGACCCTTTTGTCCGTCCGTGCTGGCTGAAGCCACGGGAGAGTATTTTGAGATCGATGCTCCCTCGCCATTCATGGTGACGGCTTACAAGATCAAGCCGCAGCAAAGAGAGAGGATCCCAGCCGTGACGCATGCCGACGGAACAGGGCGCCTGCAGACGGTCGAGAAGGATGTGAACCCAATCTACTGGAAGCTCATCAAGCGTTTCGGCGATCTCACGGGTGTGCCGATCCTGCTGAATACTTCGTTCAATGAAAATGAGCCCATTGTGAACACGCCTCAGCAGGCCCTCGAATGCTTCCTGCGCACACAAATGGATGTGCTGGTAATGGGACCCTTCTTCCTCATGAAATCAGCAGAAAATCTCCAGCTGAGTGAGGGCAGACAGGCGTTGGCGGCAAGGGGCTGAGAACGAGATTTTCGATTTGCGATTCAACCCGGAACGGCAAGTCCCGAGTTTCAAGGCATGTGGCAAGCTTTCTGACATGATTTGAAGTGAGTCTTTCCCCTATTTGCAAGATAACCCCCGGGCCACTACGCGACTGCTGTCGCTACGCCGCCGCCCCCTTTGAGTAAGGGGGAATTCTTCCTGCACATCCCGCCTTTTGACTTGAACATTCTGTTGCTGAACCAGTTTTTCTGGCCGGATGGAGCGGCCACCAGCCAGTTGCTGACGGATCTGGCAATTCGTCTGGAGGAGCACGGCCACGCCGTCACGGTGATTTGCGGGAGCAGCAGCTATGCGGACGCCGGCGCCTCCCAAGCCCCCAAGGTTCGCATCATCCGCACGCTCAATTTGAGTTTCGCCCGCGGCACTTTGCACCGGCTTCTTTCCTATTTGACCTTCTACGCGGGTGCGGTTTGGCATGGCTTCCGGGTACCACGCCCTGACTTGGTGGTGACACTCACGACGCCTCCGCTGCTTTCTCTGGCAGGAACTCTGCTGAAGACCTTTCGGGGCGCGCGTCACTTTTCCTGGGAGATGGATGTGTATCCGGATGTAGCGGTGGATCTGAACGTTTTCCGCAGTACCTCGTGGAGCAGCCGCTTGACGGGGTTTCTGGCGGATTATGCCCGAGAGAAGGCCGACGGGATAATCGCGTTGGGCGAGTGCATGCGTGGACGGCTCATGGCGCGCGGCATCCCGTCGGAAAAGATTCACATTGCAGAGAACTGGGCTGATGGGAATGTGATCCGTTCCCAACCGCCGGCGTCCGGCCACTGCTTGACCGTTCTCTATTCCGGCAACTTGGGACTGCCTCACGACGTGGACACGATCTCTGCTGCAATGGATCAACTGCAGGCAGACGACCGATTTCACTTTCTCTTCATTGGCGACGGACCGCGCAGAAAATCTCTGGAACAATTCTGCAAGTCTAAAGAGCTCTCCCACGTCTCCTTTGCGCCCCATCGGAAGCGAGACCAGCTCTCGCAAAGCCTGGCCTCGGCACACATTGGGTTGGTGACTCAAAGGGCGGAGTGCCTCGGCTCGGTGGTTCCGAGCAAGATCTACGGACTCATGGCGGCGGGCCGACCCATTCTTTTCATCGGGCCGCGACAGGCGACGCCCAGCCTCATCATCGAGCGCTATCGGTGCGGCTGGCAGGTGGACTGTGGCGACGCGGAGGGAGTTGTCTCGCTCCTTCGGAAGTTGGCAGCCGAGCCGCAGCTTGTAAGACAGGCGGGCTTCCGAGCGCGCCAGGCCTTTGTCGAGCACTATGATTTGCCCATACGGCTCTCCCGGCTTTGCGACGTCTTGGGAGTCAGTCCGCAATCCCCGCCAGAGAGAGCGCAGGAAGCCACGGCTGGGTGATGGGCGACTGAAGAAGAATTTCCTTTGGAGACCCACGACCGATGACAACAATCGTCCCCCCTTGGACAAGGGGGGACTCAGGGGGGTTATAGGAGATTGCGATCTACGAAAACCTCTCCCTGACCTCCTCCTTGTGCAAGTAGGGGCGAAACCACAACCCCCTGGCCCACGACGCAGCCCCCCTTTGCCAGGGGGAACTTTCAGTGCAGGTCGATCCTCCGGCTGTAAATCGACAATCGTCGCCAATCCAATCCAGCACCCATTCATCCCTTCGCCCCTAAGCGATTTTTTCTTAGCACCGTGAAAAACTGGTAACTAACTATGTACTCTCTTCTCTGGCTCGCCCTTAGCTCTTTTATCTTTTCCATAATCCTGACGCCCTTGTGCCGGAATGCGTTTCGTCGCCGGGGGTTGGTGGATCGCCCCGATGGCCAGCGCAAGTTGCACCGTCAGCCCATTCCCCGAATTGGAGGAATCCCCATTGCGCTGTCCTGCCTGGCGGCCTACGCGCTCTTGATCGTTTCTCCATTGGCTGCGGGCTCAATCATCCAACAGAACTTGTCGCTCGTGCTGAGGCTCTTGCCTGCCGCGGCACTGGTCTTTGCGGTTGGATTGCTGGACGATCTGTTTGGATTGAAGCCTTGGCAAAAACTAGCTGGACAGCTGTGCGCCTCCGGTATTGCGTTTTGGGCAGGGGTTCGCATCATTGGAATTGCCGGCCATCCTCTTGACATGTGGTGGAGCTTTCCTTTGACGTTGCTCTGGCTCATCGGTTGCGCCAATGCCTTTAATCTCATTGATGGCGTCGACGGTCTGGCTTCGGGTGTGGGTTTCTTCGCCACATTGACGATGACTCTAGTCGCATTTCTGCACAACAACGTTCCGTTGGCTATGGCGACAGTGCCTTTGGCAGGCGCTCTGCTGGCTTTCCTGCGTTACAACTTTAATCCAGCGTCCATCTTTTTAGGTGATAGCGGCAGTTTGCTGATCGGCTTTCTGCTGGGTTGCTATGGGATCATATGGAGCCAGAAATCGGCCACGCTGCTCGGGATGACGGCTCCCTTAATGGCACTGGCCATCCCTTTGCTGGACGCCGGCCTGGCCATTGTGCGGCGCTATTTTCGTCATCAGCCCATCTTCGGTGCCGATCGTGGTCATATTCATCATCGCCTGCTGGATCTCGGCTTGACTCCTCGTCGCACGGTGTTGCTTCTCTACGCAGTTTCTGGCCTTTTTGCGGGGATTTCTCTGCTTCAAAGCGTGGCGCCCAACAGATTCACCGGGATCATCGTTATTTTGTTTTGCGCGGTGACCTGGATTGGAGTCCAAAATCTGGGCTACGTCGAATTCGGTACGGCCAGCCGGATGCTCCTGGCAGGCGCCTTCCGGCGCTTGTTGAATGGACATCTCTGCTTGAGGAGTTTTGAGCAGTCGCTCGCTGCGGCCAGGAACGTTCACGACTTCTGGGCAGCCATTCGAGAGACCAGCAAGACTCTCGGCTTTAGTGAAGTGCGGCTACAACTGCGCGACGAAGTGTACCAGGATCAAGGAGGAGCGTCATTGCAGCAAGGCTGTTGGCAGTTGCGCGTTCCTCTGGCAGACGTCGGCTACGTGAACTTGACCCGCGAATTTCACTCTGAGACATTGCCGATGACCGTCGCTCCGCTGGTGGATATCATCCAAAGCCAGTTCCAACTCAAGAGTGCGCAATTCGGGTTGGAGAGCTCAACTCTGCCGGTCCATGCCATACCGCATCTCTCGATGAGCAACTCCGCTGGAAGGGCAAATGGAAAGGCTCACCGTATGATGGCGGGATGAGTCGTCAAAGGGGGCGGTGACGCAGCGACCCTGCAGGCGGACTTTCCGCCTAGAAACAATTACCGCTCGCCCTAATCGTGACAGCCTCGCACACGGAAAATGACATGAGTTATGGCTCCGGCGCAGAGGCTCGGCTTTGAGCGAGCTCGGCCGAGTTCGGGACAAGGCGTCGTGGCGCGACACCTTGCTGAGCGTGCTGAACGGCGTGGAACCGCCACCAGGTCTGGAAAATCCTGACCGCTATCGTGGTGATCTGGATCGTCAGCGGCACAGCACTCCACTTCGCGGAGCGTGGCACGAATCCAGCGTTCGAGACGTTGCGCGAGTCCCTCTGGAACGTCTGGGTCACCCTCTTCAGCGGACTCAACAACGCGCCCAACTCTCGTGTTGGGCGGCTCGTGGTTTCCGCCGTGCTTGTCGTCGGTGTCGCCCTGGCCGGTTTGTTCACGGCCAGCGTGGCGTCGATCCTGATCGAACGCTCACTAAGGAGTCGTGAGGTGTCTAATCTTGAAATGTCTGACCATCTGGTGCTGTGCAACTGGTCGCCGCGAGCACTGGACTGGATACGCGAAGTGCACAGCGGTATCGTCACCGACAAGCGGCCAGTCGTGATCGTTCACGACACACCCGACGAAGTCGTGCTGCCTGACAAACAGGATGAAGCCGCCTTCAACGACGTCTATATCGTCAAAGGTGACCCAGCCAACGAAGTGATCCTGCGCCGCGCCAAGGTTGCGCAAGCGCATTCCGTCGTCATCTTGTCGGATGACCGCCAGGACCAGCACGCCGACGGAAAAACCATCGTGTGCTGCATTGCCGTCAAGAACGTTTGCGTGCAAGAGCGCCAGCCAAACATCGTGGCCGAGTGCCAGGATCCGAAATACCGGCCGCACATGCGCAAGGCGGGTGCCGATGAAGTCATCTCGGCCGCCGACTTCGGATTGCGGCTGATGGCACGTGCCTCGCTCTTTCATGGCATGACGCGCGTTTATCAAGAGCTGCTATCGGTCCGGCGCGACGCCAACGAGATGTACCTGGTGCCGGTGCCTGCCCAACTTGTCGGGATGGATTTCGTCGCAGCGGCAAACGTGTTCCTGCCCGATCGCACGAATATGAAGGCGTGCCTTCTCATCGGGCTCTATCGCGGTGAAACAATGATGCTCAACCCGGTTGGCGGGGAAGCGGGACCGTTGTGCGAAGGCGATGAGCTGATCTTGCTGAGCCAGACTCTGCCGGATCTTTCGCGGCTGCAGGTCACCCCACCGCGTCCTGTTTCGCGCTCGGCAGCGACTTGACCTCGACGGATCGATGCCGCCCCCATCCCACGAATTGGCGGCGACGGTGCAGAAGCTATACGGCGTCGGGCGGTTTCCGTGGGGATTGAATTTGCGTGACGCTCGTGTCGATTCCGTCGACGTAAAATCGCGTGGAATGGGTTCAAGTGGGTTCCTGGCCGCGGCCATTTCCCCAGAATCCACCACACCATCTGAAGGGAGATCTCCATCGAAGAGGAACCAGAATATGACTACGATCGGTAATTCCCGTATCTCCGTACCTTCCGACACCCTCGTTAACATTCTCGGAGGAGAGTCCGTTCTGCTCAGCCTGAAGAGTCAGCATTACTATGGCCTCGATGAAGTGGGCACGCGGATGTGGAATGTGGTCACCAGCTCGCCGTCTGTTGAGGCCGCCTGCGAGACTCTTTTGGAGGAATACGAAGTGGAGCCGGAAACCCTGCGGCAGGATCTTTATGACCTGCTCGGGAAGCTGGCGGAACAGGGACTGGTCGAGGTTCACAATGAGTAGAGCGCAGAAGTTCCTTCAGCTCTCAACCTCTGAAAAGTGGATGCTGTTCCAGGCGCTGCTGCTCTTGCCCCTTTGTGCTGTTGTTCTGCGACTGCGGGGCCTTCGTCGTTTGGTTCCAACATTGGGTGAATCATTTCGGACGGCGTTCAATCCGGAGCCAGGCATTGCAATGCAACAAGCCAGAGCGACTGCAAGAATGGTGAGCCTGGCAGCGCGCTACGGGCCATACCGGGCCACCTGCCTGAAACAATCGCTGGTGACTCTCTGGCTCTTACGGCACCAGGGAATTATTTGTCATGTTCGAATCGGCGTTCGAAGAGAATCCAATCCGTTTGAAGCCCATGCGTGGGTGGAGTATCAGGGCGAGGCTTTGAATGAGGGACCCGATCTTCACGAACGTTTTGTCCCGTTTGATCGAATCGTTCCTCGCGAAGTGAGCTGGACATGAGCGGCATTGCCGGCATTTACAACTTAGACGGACGTCCGGTTGATCCGGCGCTTCTTAAGCGCATGACCGATGTGATTTCACACCGCGGCCGTGACGGTGTGGGCCACTGGATTGACGGTCAGGTCGGCCTGGGCCACCAAATGCTTTGCACGACCCCGGAATCACTTCGCGAGTCGCAGCCTTGGCTGGATGAGACCGAACAGCTCTGTCTGACCTTTGATGGCAGAATCGATAATCGGGAAGACCTTGCGAAATCCCTAAAGGCCAAAGGAGCGTTACTCCGCGATGACACCGATGCCGAGCTGGTTCTGAAAGCATATCAATGCTGGGGGGTTCAGGCCCCCAAGCATCTCATTGGTGACTTCGCTTTTGTGCTTTGGGACGGACATAATCGCCAGCTGTTTTGTGCGAGAGATTTTCTTGGGCTTAAGCCTCTCTACTATGTTCACACCGGCCGAGCCTTTCTCTGTGGTTCTGAACTCAAGCAGCTCTTCGAAGACGAGACAGTTCGTCGCGAACCCAACGAGGGGATGATTGGTGAATACCTGGCCAGCGCCATTACGGATAAAGAGGAGACTCTCTTTAAGAATATTCTTCGTCTTCCCCCAGGTCATTATCTTCTCGTCCGTCCCGGCCTGTTTCACAAGCAATGCTACTGGTCGATTCCCACCCAGGAGGTGCGTTATCGCAGGGATGAGGACTATGCTGAGCATTTCCTGGAGATTTTCAAAGAAGCCGTGCGCTGCCGCCTGAGGAGCCATACGCCCGTGGGTGTGTCGCTGAGCGGCGGCGTGGATTCGTCTTCTGTCATGGTAGTGGCTCAGGCCCTCTGCAACGAAGGAAGAGTCTCTTCCGCCAAATGTGAGGCCTTCTCCCTGGTCTTTCCCGGGCTGTCTTGCGATGAGAGTCTGTACATCCAGGACGTCATGCGGTTCTGTGGGGCAAGCGGTCATCATCTCCTCCAACCCCCAGTTGACATCGATTATTACTCGAGGCAGGCAGCCGCGTACGACGACTTTCCCGGTTATCCTAATGGCTGCATGGCAAGCCCGATCAGGCACATGCTCCAGGAGAAGGGTTACAGGGTGCTTCTTGACGGAGTTGGAGCAGATGAATGGTTGGCGGGCAGCTCTTATTACTACGCAGAGCTTTTGCGCAACTTCGGGCTTTCGGATCTATTCCACGAGTATCGATTGGATACACAGTTGGCAGGAATAAGACAAGCCAGCTCGCGACTGATGCGCCGTGGTGTCTGGCCGCTGATACCCGAGACCCCACGCCGGATGATCGCAAGGTTGTTTCCAAGCCATTCCCCGGGTCTTAGTTGGATCAATGAAGATTTTGCTCTCCACACCAAGCTCTATGAGCGGATCGACAACTCAGATTCCCGTCAGTTGTTCTCGAGCATAGCCCAAAAGGATATCTACGAATCCGCCACTAATGGTTATCAACTTCAGGCATTCGAAATCGAAGAGAGGGATGCAGCCTTTTCAGGTTACGAACAACGGCAGCCGTTTAACGATCAGCGGCTCGTGGAGTTTGCTTTGACATTACCTGAGAGACAACGCCACAGAGGAGAGCAAACCAAGTATGTTCTTCGGGAGGCAATGCTGGGCCTGTTGCCGGATGCGGTTAGAGAGCGGGAAACAAAGTCCCATTTCAGTCATCTTTTTGCTCAGGCACTATTGGCCCTGGGTGACAAGCAGCTATTTGATTCACTCTCAATTGGCGCAGCAGGATGGGTGAATCCAGAACAGGTCAAGCAGATGTACCAGCGGATGAAAAGTTTGTTTGAAAGAGGAGACCAGGAATACATCAGCCTGATATGGCCTCTATGGATGATTTCTGCCATTGAAGTCTGGTTCAACTCAGTGATTTTGGGCAGACGCGACTCTTCTGATCTCCTCTTGGAGCAACAGAACGTCAATCTCTGTCTAAGCTAAAGGGAGGAGTTATGCAGAACCAGTCTGAAGAAAGAGATGTTGTTTCTGAAAAACCCAACAGTGTCACCCTGAAGAAAAGATACACATCACCCCGGCTGTCGGATTATGGAAACGTTAGAAAACTAACTCATGGGAACGGGAGCTCTCCAAATCCTGATGGGCATTCGGGCATGAGCATGAAGAGTAAACAGAGTGAGGACTCAGCGTGAGAATCGAGCGGTGAATTGTCGCATTCTATTGATGAACACCGGCATTACCTCGCAGATGATGTACGAGTGTCTTCGTTTCGAGATGCGATCTCAGAGGTTGTGAAACCAGGTCACGTGGTCCTCGATCTCGGCGCTGGAACGGGCATCCTGGGACTGCTGGCCTGTCAGGCTGGGGCAAGCCGCGTGTACTCGATCGAAGAAGGAGCCGTGATTGAACTGGCTCGAAGGCTTTGCCACGCCAATGGCTTTGAAGATCGCATGGTCTTCATCAAGGGTTTATCAACCAGAGTGGACCTGCCTGAAAAAGTCGATGTGATTCTTGCAGACCAGATTGGATTTGGCGGCGAATTTGGGCTGATCGATTATTTCTCCGATGCGCGAGAACGCTTCTTAAAACCCGGCGGTGTGATGATTCCCTGCCGGATCAAAATGCTGCTTGCTCCGGTTCAGTGCCCAAAGATCTTCAAGGAAATCGACTTTTGGAACAACTCGTCTACTGGCTTCGATGTTCGTCCTGGCCGATCAATCGCAGCAAATCTCATCTACCGTTTTGAATTTAAGTCTGAGGATTTAGTCGGTGACCCCGTGATAGCCGGCACGCTGGACCTGGCGACTGCGAGCACGACACCTCTGGAGATGGAGGCATCGGTCATTGCCAACCGAGCCGGTGTCTTGCATGGAATTGCCGGATGGTTTTCAGCCCAAATGTCGGAGCATGTGGCGATGTCCAACTCACCCTTGGAACCTCATCCAATCAAAAGAGAGCACGTCTTCTTTCCGATTGACGAGCCCATAAGTCTGGCCGAAGGGGACTTGGTCCAAATCCGAATGCATTTCATGCCAACCGATATGGTGGTTACATGGAGCGTGGACATCTTAGGCGCCTCTGGAAAGGGAGACCCCTCTGAGCCGCTAGTTCGCAGGGGTTCCTTTACTCATTCCACCTGGAAAGGAATGCTTCTTTCCAAGGAAGAGCTGCAGCGAACGCATCCCACCTTTAAGCCGAAACTGACCCCCTTAGGTGAGGCGCGTTCCACTGTTTTGAACTTGTGCGATGGACAGAAGTCGCTTTCGGAGATCGAGCAGGAAGTCTTCGAGTTCCATCCAACACTGTTTCGGTCACGGAAAGAAGCGGAAGCCTTTGTGGCCGAAGTGGTGACGCGCTATTCCTTATGAACCTCGCTCAGCCGAGTCCAGATAGTCACTTGCAAGTTTTGATGCATTATAAAGTGTACGGGTCTGTTCTTGAGAGCGGCATCCCTTTGCCCGAGTTGCGCCCTACTGAACAGACAACTCCGGAATTTACTTTTCAACTTTCCTTACCGCGGCAGCAGGAATCGGTTTCGATGCGATGGTTTCACCAGTGGGGTTTCTCGGAGGAGAAGGTTTGGCTCTACTTTGGCAAACAAGGAAACAGTTACCTGCTGCGCTTCCCTGACTTGGCCGATTTTCACGTCTCCCGTACCGGAAAGAGAGTTCAGTGTTATCCGGTTGCTGAAGTCCCCTTCGAAACCTTAAGACATCTCTTTCTTGATCAAGTGCTTCCTCTTGCCCTAAGCCGGAGAGGAAAGCTCGTGCTGCATGCCAGCTCCGTGATGACAGAAACGGGCGCCATTTCGTTTGTGGGTGAAACGGGCGCGGGTAAATCGACTCTGGCTGCAAGTTTCGCTAAGGAAGGATTTTCTTTCATTACAGATGACTGCCTTCTGCTCGAAGAAAGCCGGGGACAGGTTGTGGCATTTCCAGGCTATCCTGGGCTGCGTCTTTGGCACGACATTGTGAGCCGCCTCTTCGATGGCCGGCCGGAAAATTGCGACGTCGCGCATTATACGGACAAGAAGCGAATTGACCTGACTAGCGGGTCCCTGCGTTTTCAGAACGATTCGGTTCCCTTGCGGAGGATCTACTTCCTGAATTCCTACGAGCCTTCGGGAAACGATTGCCCTATCAGAATCACTCCGATCTCACCGAGAGACAGTTTTCTGGAGTTAGTGCGACACGCTTACAAGCTGGACATCGATGACCGTGACATGCTGGTAACTGAGTTTGCCTGTCTAGGCCGCGTCGTGGGGCTGCCGATCTTCTATCGCTTGAGTTACCCGCACGATCTTTCGTATTTCCCTGCCGTCAGAAAAGCCATCCTGGAAAATCTCTCTGCTTAAGGCAAATTG
>CAWGWC010000015.1:0-35050 GCA_963826165.1 uncultured Thermoleophilaceae bacterium
GGTTCGAATCCTGTCGGGCGCGCTCACCAGATCCCCTCAAACGAGTCGAATGCGGGCTTCAGTGCTGAGGCCTCGTACGCGGCCAGCCGCGTCTGCTGCTCGTCAGCTTGGTCGAGCGCTTGGCCCGTCCCCGCGGGGACGATGACGAACGGGCAGGGCGCGAGCCGCGGCAACTGCCACGCCACGGAGCCGGGGAGGGGGAGCATGCCGTCGTTGTGGTCGCCGGCGATCACGATCAGGCGCGCTTGTTCGCGCGCGGCGATCGCCTGTAGTGCATGTGCGGGCGGGGTCCCGGCCGCGTGGGTGTGCACGATCGACAGCTGGTCGCCGAGCCGCCTGGCGAGAGTGCGCGAGAAGCGCACGACGTCGCTTGACGCTGCCCCGTCCAGGCCCGCGACGATCGTGGAGGGCTCGGCCGCATCCATGGCCGGGCCGATCGCGGCGGCATGGTCGGGGACGACCATGACCGGGCACGGCGCCTGCCGGGCGAGGGTCTGCGACACGCTCCCGAGTACGGCGCTCGCGAGCCGCCCACGGCCGCGGGTGCCGGTGACGATCATGGTGGCTTCGACCTCGTCGGCGATCTCCGCGAGACGGTCCGCGGCTATGCCGAGGTCCACGCGCTCGCCCGTCTCGAGCCCGGCAGGCAATGCCGCTCGGGCGGCCGCGAACGTCTCATGACCGCGGCGCGTGGCGCGGTTGCGGGCTCGCTCCCTCTCCATCTTGGAGTTGAAGAGCCGCGGATCATCACGGACGTGTGCGAGCACGATCCGCCCTCCGAGGGCACTCGCCACCTCTCCGCCGGCCTGCGCGACGCGGTCAGCGCTGCCCTCCTCGATTGCCAACACGATCGTGGGAGTCACGGTCCATCCTTTCGACGCTTTCCCACAGGCTGTCGGCGCGGGCGCCCTTCGCGTATGGGGTGCAATCCGCAGTTCGCACCGCGAAGGGCCCCACCGTGGCTCGCGCGAGCGGTCCGGGCGGACCTCAGCTGCTGGCCGGGCTCCGGAGTGGCCCCCAGACGACTGCGACGCTTGTTCTGGCTTGACCGGGCCATTCCGGCCACCTTCACAGGCCGGCTCCGCGGGCCAATGGGGTGCATCTTCCATTGGGCGAATGGTCCGTGGGATGGACCCAGGAGGAATGCGCGCTTGTACCCATGGATCGCCCGCCGATGTTCGGGCAGGGTCTTGCTGATGGAATCGACTCACGCACGTGCGAATGGCGGCTACGGGGACGGCCGACCTTGATGAGGAACGGACGGCTGCGGCGTGGCCTGCCGCCTCGGTCCAGAGATTCTCTCGTCCGGCGCGGGTTTCACCACGAGGCCGAGCCTGGGTCAGCGGGCGGGGAGGCGTTCAGCTGGACTGTCACCGATAGTCTCGCGCGGGTCGAACCGGTGACTTCGAGACCCCCTGCCGCCCAGTCGACCGTAGACGCGCGGGGCACGCCCACGCCGGGTGTCGGCGGTCGCGGGGAGGAAGAGGCGAGTCGGCGACGCGCTCCGTCGCTGCTGTGGTGGGTGTTCCTTGCGAACGCAACCGTGTTCGTGCTCGCGCTGCTGCTGCTCACGTTGAGCCCGATCACCATCGACGCACCGATCCAGCTCGAGCAGTTCGCGCTGCTCCTGGCGGGCTTCCTCGTGCTGTTGGGCCTGAACCTGCTGCTGCTACGACGGGTCCTCTCGCCCCTGTTCAAGCTCGCGGAGGTGATGGGTGCCATCGACCCGGACAGGCCGGGCCGCCGGCTGTCAGGGATCGATCCACGCAGCGCCGAAGGCCAGGAGCTCGCCGCTGCCTTCAACGCGATGCTGGACAGGCTCGAGACGGCACGGCGGGAAGCCGCGCGCACTGCCCTGGCCGCGCAGGAAGCTGAGCGGACGCGGGTTGCGCGCGAGCTTCACGACGAGATCGGTCAGACGCTGACCGCCGTGACGATCCAGGCCGAACGGGCTGCCGAGGGCGATCCGGCGGTGGCGGCAGAAGGTCTCTCCCGGGTCGCCGACGCGATCCGGGACAGCTTGGACGAGGTGCGCCGGATCGCGCGCGAGCTGCGTCCAGAGGCGCTCGACGATCTCGGACTCGTCAACGCCCTCATCGCCCTCTGCACACGGGTGGGCGCCCAAGGGGAGCTACAGGTTCGCCGTGAGCTCCAGGGACGGCTTCCGGAGCTGTCGCCGGATGTGGAGCTCGTCGTCTACCGGATCGCCCAGGAGGCGCTCACCAACGCCCTCCGTCATTCCGATGCCGGCTCCGTCACCGTGTCGCTGACCGCCGACGCAGAGGAGCTCGCGCTGCGGGTGACGGACGACGGCCGGGGGATGCCGCCACAGATCCCCACCGAGACCGCGGGCATAGCGGGGATGCGCGAACGGGCGCTGCTCGTAGGCGGCCGGCTCTCGATACAGTCGCGACCGAGTCAGGGAACCGAGGTGCGACTCGCCATCCCCCTCGACCGAGAAGCCGGATGACCGTTCCGCTCAAGACCCGCATCCTGCTGGCCGACGACCACGAGGTCGTTCGCAACGGCCTTCGGATGGTGCTCGACTCCGCACCCGACCTCGAGGTCGTCGCCGAGGCTGGCGACGGCGCGGAGGCCGTTGAGCTCGCCCTGTCCGAGGACGTCCACTTGGCCGTGCTGGACGTGACCATGCCGCGCATGACCGGATTGCAGGCGGCGCGCGAGCTGTCGCGGCGCAAGCCCGAGTTGCGCGTGCTGATTCTGTCGATGCACGACAACGAGCAGTACTTCTTCGAGGCCCTCAAGGCCGGCGCTTCAGGCTACGTGCTCAAGTCCGTCGCGAACCGCGACCTGATCGAGGCGTGCCGCGCGACGATGAGGGGCGAGCCGTTCCTCTACCCGAATGCGGTCCGGGCGCTCGTCCGCGACTACCTCGACCGCGCTGCGCGCGGGGAGGCCACGCCCGAGGACCCGCTCAGCCCGCGCGAGCTAGAGGTAGTCAAGCTGATCGCCGAGGGGCTGACCAGCGAGGAGATCGCCGGGCAGCTCTTCATCAGCAAGAAGACCGTGGACCGCCACCGCGCCAACGTGTTGGAGAAGCTCGGGATGCGCAATCGCGTCGAGTTGACCCGCTACGCCATCCGCCGCGGGCTTGTCGTTCCCTGACGGGCCGAGTCGGCATCGGCGCCGAACCACCCAACCGGAGGTGTCACCGGCGCGGAGGCCGCGTCGGCGTGAAGCACGTCGTCTGGGGCCTCACTCACAAGTAAGACGCGACCCACCGGCGACGCAGGTTGTATGCAGTTCCAGGACTCCGATGGGGTTGACGCTCCTGACCACACCGCGTCGTGTCATGACGCCGCGGCCCGCAAGCGCTCAGCTCGTCACCGCCGCGTTCGCCTACTTGGACGGCCGGGTGGCCACCGTCGCAGACGTTGGCCCCAACGTCGAGGTGTGGGCGACTGATTCAAGCCGATCGGCGTGTGAGCTCGCCACAGCGAATGTCCGGCGGCACGGCCTCGAAGAGCGCGTCTTGATGCGTCAAGGCGACCTCCTGGAACCGGTGCCGGGCCGCCTCCAACTTCACCGTCATGCCGTAGTCCTGCGCCGTGGAGATCGCGGTTTCTATCGGGCGTCGTATGGAGCCGCGGCGATCGCGCTCGCGCCCGCCGTCACGACGCAAACCGTCACGCAATGCTTCGAACGAGAGGACTGCGAGGCGAGGGCATCGCCCTCGCGCCGAGATGGACACTGACACCCATTGTTGGCCACGCGGTCCAACTCGATGATTGATGCGTGGCTCGACTCACCATCCACTGCCATTCGTGCGTATCGGTCTCGGCCGACGAACTCGAGCGTTGGCTCGAGCGGCAGGTTGATGGGCTTCGACCGGATGCACCACTTGGCACCCCGCGGCTGTCTGGCGACGCCCCGAGGGAGAATCACCTACCCGGCCTACAGCCGAGGCTCTCGGTACCGCCTGAGGCGCGGACTAAGGCGAGGGCGGCATGACGGGTTCAGCAGCCCCAATGCACGAGGAGCCGCAGGCTTCGGGCCGCGAGGCCCTGGACGCCGAGTCGGCTGGTTGGCTCCGGGCGCTCGACGCTACGGGGCGGGAGCGCGATGACGCCATTGAACGTCTACACGGGATGCTTGTGCGCGCAGCCGTCACCGAGGCGGCCCGGCGCCGATCGACCGCGCCAGCCGTGGCAAAGGATCTCGACGACCTCGCCGTCCATGCGGCGGACGACGCGCTGATGGCCATCCTAAGCAAGCTTCACACCTACCGCGGCGACAGCCGATTCACCACATGGGCGTACAAGTTTGCCCTCCTCGAGGCCGCCGCTGCAATGCGAAGACGGCAGTGGCACGGGCGCGAGCTTCCGCTCGAAGCGGAGGGATGGGCGCGACTGCCCGCCGACGGGCGGACGTCTCCAGCGGACCGGGCGGAGGCTTCGGAGCTGACCAACGCGGTTCGCGACGCGATTGCCGAGGTGCTGACGCCACATCAGCGCGCCGTGCTCGTCGCGCTCACGCTCAACGACGTACCGATCGACGTGCTCGCCGAGCGTCGAGGTACGACGCGCAACGCCCTCTACAAGACCCTCCATGATGGCCGGCGCAAGCTACGTGCGCGGCTCGCGGAGAACGGGCTCGAGCCCTTCCCCGCCGTACGTAAGACCTGACCCGCCCGCGCATCCTGGGGCACTCGGCCGGCGGAAAATTGAGGGTTGTGCCCATGGTCCGGCGGGGCTCCGGACGGGACGATGAGGCCATGACCTCAACTGAGCACATTGACAGGCCCCCCGTCGCGGATCGTGACGGTCCGCTGCTCATCGGCTACGACGGATCCGAGCACGCCAAGGACGCGATTTGGAGCGCTGCAAGCCTCCTTGCCGTCAAGGATGCGCTCGTCGTCACCGTGTGGCAGCCGCCGAGGGACATCGGCGCGTTTGCCTGGTACGGCGCGGGTCCGAACACGGTCAACTTCGCCGAACTCGTGCAGGGGCCGAAGCCGGCGGGCGCGTTGCCGAGGAAGGCGCACGGATCGCGCGGGAGGCAGGCCTACGGGCCGAGCCCATCGCTATCGAGGCGACCCCGCCCGTCTGGAAGACGATCGTCGAGACGGCCGATCTCCACGACGCGGCGGCAATCGTGATGGGTTCTCGTGGGCTTTCTGGTCTGCGCTCGATGCTGCTGGGCAGCGTCTCGAAACGCCGTGGTCCACCACACCGGCCGTCCGACAGTGGTCATCCACCGCGCCGGCGACGACCACGCGGGCTCAGCCGGCGATTGAGGCGAAGCCGCCGACGATCGCGCCGTAGGCGATGTGGGCGAGCAGGGTGGCGATCGGCGTGCGACGGCCGTAGTTACGCAGCAGGAAGCCAGGGGGCTCGAGCAACGGGCTGCTGTTGGCGGCGGTGAGCTCGTTTCCCATGCGGGGGTGGACCGCGGGCAGGAGGATGTTGACGAGGGCGGTGGCTGAGACGATTCCGTGGAGGAGTCCGAGCAGCGCTCCGAGCGGCCAGCCGCTCGTGCCTGTGGCGGCGAAGACCGCGTAGTAGGCGAGCGCGAAGAGCTCGCCGGCCGCCAGGTGCATTAGATACCCGAAAGCCTTGGCGCGGGGGCGGTCACGGGTCACCGCGGTGCCGAGCAGGAATGGCAGGTCGATGCGAGTGAGGCCGAGCTCGTTCGCCGCCCGCAGGCCGGTGGTGAGCACCAGGGTGCCGATGAAGCCGCCGGCAAGTGCGCCCCAGACGCTCATGCGGCGTCCGCTTTCGAGATCGACACCGCGGCCGTGATCAGGGCGAGGTGCACGAGCCCCTGCGGGGTGTTGCCCAGGAATTCGTGCGTGTGCGGGTCGATCTCCTCGGCGAAGAGGCCCACGTCGTTCGCGAGTGAGACCAACTCGTCCATGACGGCTATGGCCTCGTCGCGGCGACCGATCCGGGCGAGGGCGTCGGCGAGCCAGAACGAGCAGCAGAGAAAGGCGCCCTCGCCGCCGCGCAGCCCGTCCTCTCCGCTGTAGCGAGCGAGCAGCGGACCGCGCCCGAGATCACCCCGGATGGCCTCGACCGTTGCGGAGAGTCGATTGGGGGGGCCGGCGTCGTAGCCGAGCAGGACGCCCAGAAGCAGGCTCGCGTCGAGCTCTTCAGAGCCGGCCTCGCGCGTGTAGCTCCCCAGCCGTTCCGACCAGCAGCGTGTCTCGATGAAGTCGCGGACTGCGCAACGTTCGCGCCGCCACGTTGGGGCATGTTCTCGGGGGAGGTAGCCCGCTTCGGCCAGCTGCAGGGCGCGGTCGAGCGCCACCCAGCACATCATCTTCGAATGGGTGAAGTGCCTGGCCTCGCGTCGCACCTCCCAGATTCCGGAGTCCGGTTCGTGCCAGATCTGGCACACAAGGTCGGCGCTGCCGGCGAGGCGCCTGCCCGTCTCGCGGTCGAGTCGTCCTCCGGACTGCGTGTAGACCAGCGCGGTTTGGAGCAGGTCACCGTAGATGTCGAGCTGAATTTGCGCGACGGCTTCGTTGCCTACTCGTACCGGGCGCGAACCCCGGTAGCCGGCGAGCTCAAGTGTCCGCTCGGGTGCCCGCTCCCCACCGTTCAGCTGGTAAAGGACCTGGAGGCGTGGGTGTGTGAGCTGTGAAGCGTGCAGCAGCCACCAGAAGAACGCTTCGGCCTCGCTTGGGCAGCCGAGCTCGAGCAGCGCGCCGAGCGTGAAGGCCGAATCACGCACCCAGCAGAAGCGGTAGTCCCAGTTGCGCTCGCCGCCGATCTCCTCTGGCAAGGAGGCGCTGGCCGCCGCCGCGATGGCCCCTGACGGAGCGTGAACGAGCAGCTTGAGCGCTAGCGCGCTGCGGATTACCGCGTCGCGCCACGGCCCGGCATACACGCGCTGCTCCGCCCAGCGGCGCCAGTACGTGGTCGTTACCTCCAGGCGCCTCTCGACGTCCTCACGCCTCGGAAAAACGAGCGGCTCCTGATGCGCCGCGCACAGCGCAATCAGGGCAGAGCTGCCCTCTCGCGCCTCAAAACGCCCGAAGATCGCCCACTCGTCGATCTGCGGCCCGCCCGCGTCCCACGAACAGACCGCGAGCGCATCGGGTCCATCGGTGGCGACGGGGATCCCACCGCGGCGCTCCAGCCGCGGCGCCCGCGCCCCGTAGCCGAAGGCGGGGGTGATCCGCCATCGCATCGGCACCCGCCCGCGGAGTCCGTCCACTCGCCGGATGAGCTCCCGGGTCGGCCCCAGCTCCGCGTTCGGCAGGACCATAGCGTCGGTGACTCGGACCACTCCCGCTCGGGTGATGAACGTGGTCTCGAGGACGTTGGTGTCGGGAAGGTAGCGCCGTTTCACCTCCGCGTCGATCTCGGGCTCCAGGGCGAAGCGCCCGCCCAGGTCGGCGTCGAGAGCCGCCGCGAACACGCTCGGGGAATCGAGCTCGGGCAGGCACAGCCAGTCGATGGAGCCATCCCGTGCGACCAGGGCGGCGGTGCGCCCGTCCCCGATCGCCGCGTAGTCGCGGATTGGGGCATAGGACCGTTTGGCGGCACCACCGTCGGCGGAGGGGTGCACGTTATGGGTGTTGAGCGCCGGCGGCATGGCCGCGGGGGTCCACCGCGTAGCTGGTGAGCGGCAGGCCGAAACGTTTCTGCAGGCGCTTCTCGAGCCCGCGCTCCTGCCAGTTGGCGTGCTCGGAGCTGCGCAACGCGAGCAGCAGGTGGTCGGGTCTGAAGTCCGCGACGGCGTCGGCGACGACCCGCAGAAGGCTGTCGCGGCCGCCTGTTCCGCTGGCGTGGGCGCCGACGGATCGCATGTGGCCGAGCACCGTGTCGAGGCGCTCGTCGGCAAGGTGGCGGAACTGATCCACATCGTCGGCGAGCCAGGCAAGCCGGCCGGGGAGCGTGGGGGTGACTACGTAGACCTCGGCGGCCGAGCTGAGCAGGGTGCGAGCCTCAGGCGGCAGGTCGTGCACGTCAGCGACGGCGGCGTCGGCGACGAACAGCAGGCGTCGGACGGGCAGGCGGGAAGCGTTCATGACCGGCTCAACAGGCCGGCGTGGGACGGACGCTCCCTGGCGGTCCACGTGTCGTGGTGACAGCTGTCGAGCATGTGGCTGGTCGCGAATTGAGCGGCTGTCGTTCGCAGGTGGTTGAGGCAGAGTCCGGCATTGCAGCCGCGACATAGCGCGACCGCGGGCCGGTCGGTTCCCTGCTCAGCGCAGGAATAGCAGAGCATGATGCGTGTCCTTTCGAGGTTGTGTCGCCGCTTCGGCGCCCGATGGCGGAACGCGGCCACACCTCGTTAGCGTCGCCGGCTGTGTGGGTCTTACGAGCGCGGCGGTAGGTCGGTGAGCTCGCCGAAGCCGCTGTGCGTGTCGACCATGCGCGGGTCGAGGGGGGTATCGACTTGGGTCGCGGTCTTGTCCTGCGGCATGACATCTGCGGCCTCGCCAGTCTTGCTGCTGAGGTAAGGAGCGAGATAGCGTCCGCTGAGCTTGTTCGGCGGCCACCACAGCGCTTCGTCGGAGACCGTCGAGTCGTCGCCGGCCCCGCCGCTGATGTCCGCCCGGAGGTAGCGCGGGGGGCCGCCGGTCAGGAGCGTGCCGCGCAGGACCGGGCGGAACGGCTGCGGGTCGATCGGGGCGCCCGCGGCGGCGGCGATCGCCTCGGCCACGGCGTCGGCCTGCTGGGCGGCGATACCACCCTGTTTGACTGGGAAGGTCGTCGCATCACCCGCCGCGAACACGTCATCGAGGCCGGTGACCCGGCCGTGCGCGTCGGTCTGGATGAACCCCTCGTGGCCCGAAGGGACGCCACGCAGCGACGGGCCGACGAGGCGCGGTTCGGTGACGATGCGGTCCACGGTCAAGGACCGGTGGCCGGGGGAGATGTCAAGCCGTCCGCGAGAGCCCGGTTGTCCGTAGCTGCGCGTGTGCAGGGTCACCCCGGATTCGTCCAGGATTCCGCGGATAGCGGCGCTCGCGCGGCGTCCGAAGACCCCGAGCGGCTCCTCCTCAGGCGTGATCAGGCTCAGCTCGACCTTTGGACGATCGTGCGCGGCGCAGTCGGCTGCGGTCATCAACGCCAGGTCGTACAGGGGTAGCGGCCAGCTCGCCCCAGCCGGCTTGACGAAGGCCACCTTCTCGACACGGCCCTCGCGTAAGTGTTGGAGCAGCATCCCGAAGCTGGGTCCGTCACGAGCGCCGCGATAGGTCAGCACGTCTTCGGACGGCCACTCGCTCCTGGGATGAGCACCGAGGGCGAGCACGAGCATGTCGTATGCGAGCTCGTGGCCGTCCCGGGTGATCGCGCGGTGCTGGGCGTGCACCACGCGGTCGAGCGTTCCACGGTGCCAGTGAGCGCCGAGCTCTGCCGCTGTGTCCTCAAGGCGGAAGCCTCGCCCTCGCCGAACCTCGAACGGGTGTCGCGCGGCCATCGAGCGATTGACGAACTTCAGGTCGCGAGCCAGGATCGTCATGTCGACGCTGTCCGAGGCCAGTGCACGCAGCGCCAGAAGCGTCTCCAGTCCGGCGACGCCTCCGCCCGCGATCAGCACGCGTGGACGCGTGCTGCTCATGTTCTCTCTCTTGGCAGGCCGCGCCGCAGGACCTCAGTGAGGACTACCGCGTCGTTGTGCTCGGTGTCATAGGCGGAGTAGACGAGCGTTAGCGTGCCTTCTCGCGCGCGGCGCCGGAGCGCTGCAAGGCGCGGGCGCTCGCCTCGGAGTTCCTCGATGTAGCGCTGGCGAAAGTCACGAAAGCGGCGGGGCTCATGTCCGAACCATTGCCTCAGGGCCGTGCTCGGCGCCGGCTGCTTCTCCCAGTCGTCGAGCTTGGCCTGCGGGCGCGAGAGGCCACGCGGCCACAGCCGGTCGATCAGCACGCGATAGCCGTCTGCAGGTGCCGCCGGTTCGTACGCGCGCTTCAGGCGGATGTCCAGGTGCAGGTGAGCGTCGGTCCGGGTCAATTTCTCACCGCTCCCCTGAGGAGGCGTCTGCGCCGCGCGGTACGACAACGAGCGGGGATTGAGCCGATCGCACGAGCGCAGTGGAGACACTGCCGAGCAGTACCGCGCGCAGCGGTCCGTAGCCTCGGGAACCGACGACAAGGAGATCCAGGTCGGTGGATGCGCGGGCCAGCAGCTTGGGCGGGTCTCCGTCGACCAAGGTCGCTTCGACGTCGGCATTCGGCTCGAGCATCGAGGTCGCTTGCTCGAGTTCCTGCTCGAGTTGCGCGCGCAAGACGTCGTTGAGGCGCGACGTCGCCAGGGCTCCCCCGACCGCCAGCGTCGCGGGCAGTGTGCGCTCGAAGACGCTGAGCACACGCAGGCGTGCTGCGGCAGCCCGGGCGAACTCGGACGACCAGGCGAGAGCCCGGTAGGACTCCGACGAACCGTCGAAGCCGCACCCCACGAGCTCAATGCGCTTCTCTGAGGCCGCGTAGCCGGCCGGAGCGATCACGACCGGTGCTGGCGCTCCCGAGAGCAAGCGCTCGCCGGTCCCGCCGACGAGGATACGGCCGATTGCTGACCGATGCGACGAGCCGATTACGACCAACGCCCCCGCTTGGCGCTCCGCCAACGCGTGGAGGCCGGCGGCGGGCGACTTGTCGGAGATGAGCTGCATGCGCCGCTCCGGCACCGACGGGAGATATTCACGGACTTGGTCGAAGGTCGACTCCGCCACCTCGCGCACGACCGTGTCGTACTCCGCTGCCGAGAACACGCTGGACAGCTGTCCGTAGGGATGCACGTGCGCGATGGCTACGGGGCGCCCCATTGCCGGACCGATCACGTTGGCCAGTGCCAGTGCATCGATCGAGCGCTCCGAGCCGTCGACACCGACGATCACCGCGCTGCGGTTGCGAGGTTCCTCACTCATCGGATCCAAGCGGGCACATGACCTACGCGGCCTTCCGCTCATTCGCGCGCGCTCGAGCAGCGATCTCGGGCTGCTCGAGCCTAGCGATCGGCTTGGGCTCGACGCGGACAGCGTCTTCAGCGGCGTACCCGGGCTCGCCGGCGTCCGCGAAGGCCGCGACGACGGCCCCGGCAAGAAGAGCGACCGCACCGATAAGGCTGAGAAGCGCCAGCGCGAGGGTCCAGGCAGTCTGCGTCATCGCCAGAAGCCCGACCGGCGCGACGACGAGGCCCAGGCAGACCATGCTGGCGATCAGTAGGGCCGGGTAGCCAGCGGACTCCGCTGCACGGTGGAAATCAAGAAAAGGTTTCACTGGCACGTCTCGAGCTGTCAGTCGGGAATTGGGATGTCACCCATGGTTGCCGGGCCGCGTACTCGTGCACATAGGGACTGATGCCCATTCCCGGCGGCGTGATCAGAACTGACCATCGCGCGATGCAGGCTGAGACCCATTGCTCCGGCCCGTGGGACTACGACCGCGAGGCCACCTGGCCGCAGGAGATCATCGAAAAGGCCTGGGAGCTGGGCCTGATGAGCTCGCAGCTGCCGGAGCAATACGGCGGCGCGGGCGCCTCGTACGTCGATGGCGCCCTCATCAGCGAGGAGCTCGCCTGGGGCTGCGCCGCGATAGCCACCTCGATCGGCGCGAACGAGCTCGCCGCGGTACCGGTGCTGCTCGGCGGCTCGGAGAGCGTCAAGGCTAAGTACCTCGGCATGCTCGCCGAGGAGCCAAGACTTGCTTCTGCTGCCTGACGGAGCCGGACGCCGGATCGGACGTCTCCGGAATGCGGACCACCGCCGTGCGCAAGGGCGACAAATACGTGATCAACGGCTCGAAGCTCTTCATCACCAACGGCGGCCACGCCGACTGGTACACGGTCTACGCGAAGACCGAACCGGAGGCCGGCCACCGCGGCATCTCGGCCTTCCTGGTCCCGCGCGACGACACGGTCACAGTCGACAAGCACGAGGACAAGATGGGGCTGCGCGCGTCGAACACGGCCGCGATCAGCTTCAACGAGACCGAGGTGCCGGCCGAGCATCTGCTCGGCGAGGAGAACCACGGCTTCAAGCTGGCGATGATGACCCTCGACGGCACCCGGCCCGGCGTGTCAGCGATGGCGGTGGGGATCGCGCGCGCCGCGTTCGAGTTCGCCACCGAGTACTCGAAGGAGCGGGTCCAGTTCGGCGTGCCGATCGCCATGCACCAGGCGATTCAGTTCATGATCGCCGACATGGCCACCGAGATCGAGGCGTCCCGGCTGCTGACCTGGCAGTCAGCGGTGCTGCTCGACCAGGGCCGACGCAACACGTTGCAGTCCTCGCACGCCAAGCGCTTCGCCGGCGATACGGCCATGAAGGTGACGACAGACGCCGTGCAGATCTACGGCGGCTACGGGTTCATCAAGGACTACCCCGTCGAGAAGCTCATGCGCGACGCCAAGATCATGCAGCTCTACGAAGGGACCTCGCAGATCCAGCGACTGGTGATCGCAAAGGAGATACTGCTGCCCCGACAGATCGAGCAAGCCGCAGTTGAGTCGCAGCTCGCGGCTGCCGCCTAGAAGATCAGCAGGTAACGATCACCGCGCTCGAAGGGTGCATGTCTTTGTCCGCCTGAATGGTCACAAGTCCGTATGGGCGCACCCCTCCAGTTGAGCGACGATTAGGTCGGAACCTCGAAACACCAGGAGGCAACGACCATGCAAACCGATTCCTTGATTCTGCTGAGCACAGCGATCGACGCGGCGCTCGATGCGGTCGCTGTCCCGGCCCTGATCCTTTTCGTCACGGCAGTCGTCGCTGCGGTCGCCGTGGAAATCCGCGACCATGTGCGCCGACGTCGGCGGGGGTCCGGGAAGAGGATGGGAACGACGCGGTACTCCGAGGTGCTGGGCCAGTGACTACTGCCGCGGACGACGGCGGCCGGCCGCATGTACTCGTCGGTTACGACGGCTCTCCGGACGCGGCAAACGCGCTCGCCGTCGGCGCGCGGCTACTCCCCGGTGCTGCCGCATACGTGGTCCACTTGTGGGCCCCGCCGTTCGCAAGCGCGGACCTGCGTCGCCGGCTGCTGCGGGCCGCGACCAGCCTTGACCAACTGTCCGAGCTGCTCGAGCGCGAAGGTGCGGCCGAGGCGGAGCGGGTTGCGGCGGAGGGCGTCGCGCTCGCCCAGGCCGCGGGCTGGCAGGCGGAGCCGCTTGCCCATCGCGGCTACGGGGATGAAGGGCTCGAGCTGGCTCGGGTGGCCGAGAAGCTGCGGCCGGCGGCCGTCGTCGTCGGCTCGCGCGGATTGAGCGGCGCGCGAGCGGTGCTCGGCAGCGTTTCAGACATGGTCGCGCACTACAGCCCGGCGCCTGTGCTGATCGTGCCACACCCGCTCCTCGCCGAGGAGCGCCAGGCCGCGGCAGCTGGTCCCGTGGTGGTCGGCTACGACGGGTCCGACGGCGCGCGCCTCGCGCTCGCCGCCGCGACGTCCCTGTTCCCGGGGCGCGAGCTGATCGCCGTGACGGTCCCAGACGAAGACGTCGGCGGCGAAAGCGCTGACACCACCGCGATCGAGACGGTGGTTCTAGAAGTTGGCCGTCCGGTCCGGGGTCCGCGGGCGGTTGCCGATGCGCTCGCCCGGTTCGCCGCGGAGCGTAAGGCTGCGCTCATCGTTGTTGGCTCCCGGGGACGGTCGGCGTGGCGCGAGATCATGCTCGGAAGCGTTGCGATGGCTGTGTTGCGCCACGCCGAGCGCCCCGTTCTGACCGTGCCCGCCCGAACGCTCTCCGACTGAGGACGATTCGGGCATAGCATGCCTCCGATGGAGGCCTCGAGCAGCCAATCCACGTCGCCGGTCGAGGGCGTTTCCTCGTTCGCCAAGTCGCTTTTCCTAGGCGAGATTCACGAGGAGCTCGTGTTTCCGTTCCCGCGACCCGGCGAGGACGAGCAGCGCAAGGTGCGCGAACTGAACGCGTGGCTTCGCGAGTACGCGGCCGAGGCGATCGACCCGCGCGCGATCGAGGAGGCAGGTTGGGTCGGCGACGAGCTGATCCGGGACGTGGGCGAGCGCGGTTTCTGCGGCCTTTACGTGCCGGAGGAGTACGGCGGCCAAGGCCTGTCCCAGACGGGGTACTGCCGCGTCTTCGAAACCATCGCGCAGACCGACGCCTCGCTGTCGGTGGTGCTCGGCGTGCACCAATCCATCGGCTACAAGGGCATCGCCCTCTTCGGCAGCGACGAGCAGAAGGCCCGGCTGCTGCCCGACTTGGCCGCGGGCCGAAGGTTGGCGGGATTCGCTCTCACCGAGCCAGAGGCGGGCTCAGACGCCTACAACCTGCAGTCGCGTGCGGTGCGCCAGCCAGACGGCTCGTGGCGGCTCAACGGAGAGAAGCGCTGGATCGGCAACGGCTCGAAGGGCTCGGTGCTGGTCACCTTCGCCCGGGCCGAGGTCGGAGGCAAGGACCGGCACATCGCGTTGATCGTCGAGCGCGGCATGGACGGCTTCGAGGTCGGCAAGCGCTACGACACCATGGGTCTGCGCGGGAACGACCTACGCCACCTCTACTTCCGCGACGTGAGGGTGCCGAAGGAGAACGTGCTCGGCGAGCCGGGCGAGGGCTTCAGGATCGCCATGCAGGTGCTCAACAACGGCCGGCTCAGCCTCGGCACGGGCTCGGTGGGCGCCGCCAAGGGGCTGCTCGACTCGGTCATCGCCCACGTCAAGGAGCGGCGCCAGTTCGGCCGGCCGCTGGCCGACTTCGAACTGGTGCAGGACAAGATCGGCTGGATGGTCTCCTACCTGTTCGGGCTCGAGTCGCTGGCCTACCTGACCACCGGTCTCGTGGACAAGGGCGTGCCCGACTACTCGCTTGAGTCGGCGATCTGCAAGGTCGCCGGCACAGAGTTCCTGTGGTACCAGGCCAACCGGGCGCTGCAGCTCAAGGGCGGCGCTGGCTACATGCGCGACGAGCCCTACGAGAAGGTGTTGCGCGACACGCGCATCTTCCCGATCTTCGAGGGCGCCAACGACGTGCTGCGCGCCTTCATCGCGCTCACCGGGATGAAGCCGCTCGGGGACGAGCTGAGCGAACTCGCCGACGTGAGCCTCGCCGACCCGATCGGCTCGCTCGGCGTGCTCGCCGACTACATCGCCGGCCGGGTGGGGAGAGCGGTGCGTCCTGAACGGATCACCTTGGCCGATCGCGGGCTCGCCCCGCTCGCCGACTCGGCCTCAGAGCAGGTCGGCCGGCTGCGCGCGGTCACCGAGCTGCTGCTGCGCGCACACAGGGGCGGCATCGTCGAGCGCCAGTTCCAACAGAAACGGCTTGCGAGCGCTGTCTCCGACATCTACGCACAAATCGCCGTGCTGTCGCGAGTCACCGACCACCTGAAAGAGCACGGCGTGCACGCCTCGGCCCAGGAGCTCTACATCTGCGAGACGTTCTGCACCCGCGCCGCAGCGCGGGTCAGGGGCGTGCTCGACCAGGTCGAGCGCAACGACGACGAACGCATGGTGGCGATCGCCAAGCTCGCCTACAAGCGCGGGGACTACGGCTATGCCTTCTTCGAGGACTGACGAGCGGGCGCTTCGAGGTCACTTTGACCGAACCCAGTCGCCCCATCAGATCGAGCATGTCGCGGTTCGTCGCGAGCATGACACCGCCGAAGCGAGCGACCCCCTCTTGGCGCGCCCGGGCCGCCAGCCGTTCCAGCAGCGCGGTACTCACCCCTTTGCCCTGCCAGTCGTCGACCACTGCGACGGCCACTTCTGCGGCGTCGGGACTGAAGCGCAACGCCGCGCCCGAGTGAGTCGCGGCCGAACCGAGCGCCATCGCGCCAAGGCCGGAGTCGCCGCCGGCGGCAGGCGACCGCACATCGGTGGCAAGCGGATTCGACGAATCTCCCTGAGAGGTTCCTCCGCCTAGCTTCGGCTCGTGCTTCCACTACGCGTCTGCGGGGTCAACCAACCGATCAGCAGCCGTGAGCAAGGCTTGGACTGTTGTCATCCCAGCGGGCGTGATGGCCATTTGCGTCTCCTTGCGCGTCCCCACGTGGTGCCACCGGACCAGTCCGCGGGCAGCCAGGCGCCGGCCGCTGCGCCTGACGTCGCCAGGACGCTGACCGAGCGCCTCCGCCAGCTCCGGAATCCCCGCCTCGCGGTCGACCAGGCGGAGCAGGAAGCGCAGCTCAGCGGCTGACAGTCCCCGTCGCCCGATGAACTCGAGGATGCGGTCGAGAGCCGCTCGCGCGTTAAGGGAGTTCGATCCGCGGCCGCCATGATCGGAGCGGCTGCGACGCAAGTGAGCATGCGACGAACTCCTACTCGACAACGAGTTGCCTTTTCGGGACGCAGTCATGCCGCTCTCCCGTTCGTCGCCGCGGCGCGCGGCGCGAGCAGCGTCGGCTGCAGACCCAGCAGCCGCATGTCCCTGAGAATGTCAGCGAATGAACCCTCAGCGAGCGACTCTTCGTGCAGCTCGAGGTCGATCAGCCAGCCAATATCGAGATCCGCTTCCCGGCCCTGCGTCAGCCGTGACAGGCGCACAATGCCTTGAGGAAAGTTGGCCCGAAGGTCTTGCACCTGCTGTTCGAGCCAGCCCTCGAGCTCCTGGGCTGAGACCGGCACGCGTGGATGGCAACGGATAGCGAGCTGAACCATGCACCAGATGGTCGCCGCGCGAGGACGTCACAACAATGGGTGTCAGCCTGCATCGCGGCGTTGGCGGATGCGCAGCCGAGGGGCCACATGGTCAGGTCGGTTGCGCAGCGGCGCGGCGCCTGCAAAAAGCAGTCCGCGCAGATACCCGTTGATACCCATTCCGGCGCTGCCGGATGGCCTCCAGACTCGGATGCATGCTGCAAGCCACAGCCGACAGCAGCCGGGCAGCCCGGGCGACCAGACGTTACGCAAGCCTGCGCGAGCCCGCATCAGCGGCTACTGCCGCGTCTGCTCGAACCAAGGGGCTGCGACCGTCGGAAGCCGCGCCGAGGCTATGATGGCCGAGCTCTTCGGCCGGGCCTCTTTGGAGCTCGCAGCGTGACTCACAGCGATAGCTTCGGCGCCTGCACCACGTTCGAGCTCGGTGGCCGGTCCTACGAGGTCTTCCGCCTCGACGCCCTGCAGTCCAGCTTCGATGTGGCGCGGCTGCCGTTTTCGCTGAAGGTACTGCTGGAGAACCTGCTGCGCAACGGCCAGGATGACGGGGCCGAGGCCGTGGCGCGCTGGGTGGCCACCGACGAGCCCGCCACCGAGATCGCCTACACGCCCGCGCGCGTGCTGATGCAGGACTTCACCGGCGTGCCGGCGATCGTGGACCTGGCCGCGATGCGCGACGCGATGGAGGAGCTCGGCGGCGATCCGGCTCGCATCAACCCGCTGGTGCCGGTGGAGCTGGTGATCGATCACTCGATCCAGGTCGACGTGTTCGCCGAGCGGTTCGCCTTCCAGCGCAACGCGGAGCTCGAGTTCGAGCGCAATCGCGAGCGCTATGCGTTCCTGCGATGGGGCCAGACGGCGTTCGACAACTTCAAGGTGGTGCCCCCGAACACCGGCATCTGCCACCAGGTCAACCTCGAGTACCTGGGCCGCGTGGTGGAGACGCGTGACGGTCAGGCCTTCCCGGACACGCTCGTGGGGACCGACTCGCACACCACGATGATCAACGGTCTGGGCGTGCTGGGCTGGGGGGTGGGCGGCATCGAGGCCGAGGCGGCGATGCTGGGCCAGCCGGTGTCGATGCTGATCCCGCAGGTGGTGGGCTTCCGGCTGACCGGGGAGCTGCCCGAGGGCTCCACGGCCACCGATCTGGTGCTGACGGTCACGCAGATGCTGCGCGAGCGCGGCGTGGTGGGCAAGTTCGTGGAGTTCTTCGGACCGGGCCTGCCGAATCTGCCGCTGGCCGACCGTGCGACGATCGGCAACATGGCGCCCGAGATGGGCGCCACCTGCGCGATCTTCCCGGTCGACGCGGAGACGCTGCGCTACCTCGAGTTCTCGGGGCGCCCGCCGGAGCGGGTCGAGCTGGTCGAGGCCTACTGCCGCGAGCAGGGCATGTTCCTCGAGAAGGACTCCGAGGACGCCGTCTACTCTGACACGCTCGAGCTCGACCTCGGCGACGTCGAACCCTCGCTAGCTGGGCCGAGGCGGCCGCAGGACCGGGTCAAACTCGCCGAGGCCGCGAACGACTTCAGGGCGGAGCTCAAGACGTTCCTCGACAGAGAGGAATACGAGCTCTATCAAGGCTGGGACAAATCGTCCGCGCTGAGCTTCCCGGCCAGCGACCCACCCAGCGGACCGGCGGGTGGAGCGTCGCCGAAGCCCGCACGCGCCCGGGTCGCCGAACCTCGCGCCAACGCCGGCGGACGCCTCGAGAGCGAGGGGCTCGATCACGGCGCGGTGGTGATCGCGGCGATCACGAGCTGCACCAACACCTCGAACCCGGGCGTGATGCTCGGCGCCGGCCTGCTGGCCCAGAAGGCCGTGGAGGCGGGGCTGACGCGCCGGCCCTGGGTCAAGACCTCGCTCGCGCCGGGCTCCAAGGTGGTCACCGAGTACCTCGAGCGCGCGGGCCTGCTGGAGCCGCTGTCGGCGCTCGGCTTCGACCTGGTGGGCTACGGCTGCACCACCTGCATCGGCAACTCGGGCCCGCTGCCGGCCGAGATCTCGAACGAGATCCAGGAGCGCGACCTCGTGGTGGCGAGCGTGCTGTCGGGCAACCGCAACTTCGAGGGCCGGATCCACCCCGAGGTGAAGATGAACTACCTGGCTTCGCCGCCGCTGTGCGTGGCCTATGCGCTCGCCGGGCGAATGGACGTGGACCTGCTGCGCGAGCCGCTGCAGGGCGAGGTCTGGCTGCGCGACCTGTGGCCCTCGCAGAACGAGATCAACAAGCTGATGGAGAGCGCGATCGAGTCGGACATGTTCAGGCGCAGCTACGGCGAGGTGTTCGAGGGCGACGACAACTGGAGCGCGCTCGAGGTACCGGAGGGCGACCGCTACGCCTGGGACCCGGACTCGACCTACGTGCGCCGCCCGCCCTACTTCGAGGGCATGCCCGGCGACCCGCCCGAGGGCTTCGACCAGATCCGCGGCGCGCGCGCCATCGCGGTGCTCGGTGACAGCGTCACGACCGACCACATCTCCCCGGCCGGGGCGATCAAGAAGGACTCGCCCGCCGGCGAGTACCTGCTCGAGCACGGCGTGGAGCAGCGCGAGTTCAACTCCTACGGCTCGCGGCGCGGCAACCACGAGGTGATGATGCGCGGCACCTTCGCCAACATTCGGCTGCGCAACCTGTTGGCGCCGGGCACCGAGGGCGGCGTCACCACCAAGGACGGCGAGCTGACCACGATCTACGACGCGGCGATGGAGTGGGCGGCGGCGGGCGTCCCGCTCTGCGTGCTGGCGGGGAAGGAATACGGCTCGGGCTCGTCGCGCGACTGGGCGGCCAAGGGGCCGCGCCTGCTCGGCGTGCGCTTCGTGCTCGCCGAGTCCTATGAGCGCATCCACCGCTCCAACCTGGTCGGGATGGGAGTGCTGCCGCTGCAGTTCCCCGACGGCGAGTCGGCCGAGTCGCTGGGCCTCACGGGCGAGGAGACGTTCGACCTCGACCCGCTCGAGGAGGGCGCCCGCACGCTGCGGGTCACGACCGACACCGGCGTGGAGTTCGACGCCCGCGTGCGGATCGACACCCCCAACGAGTGGCAGTACTACCGCGGCGGCGGCATCCTGCACTACGTGCTGCGCGGCCTGCGTGCTGAGCGATAAGCGGGTATTCCGCCAATGACGTCCTCGCCGACGAGCACGTCGCCGCTGCCGAGGGCTTAGTTGAATTCATGTCGGCCTCGCGCGGTGAGGACGCCGCCCAGGTCCGATCCTACGTGCTCGTCGTCCCACGGGTCGATGTCAGTGCCCAGCACATCGCTCAGAGCCGAGCGCCGAAGAATGTCGCAGGCCACGCTGCCCTGGAGGGAGTAGGCCGAGACGAGCGGGGCCGCCGAAGGATCCAACATCATTCAGGACACGAGGAGCTGCACGCGTGGTCCACCTTCGCATAATCGCCCCGGCCGACGAGGCGCGGAAAGCGCTTGAGCTGCTGACGGCCTCCCCGGCCGTCACGAACGTCGTACACCTCCCGGGGCTCGCGCGCAAACCCAAGGGCGACATGATCCTCTGCGACGTCACCCGTCCCGATGCGAGCATCATCGTGGAGGAGCTGCGTCAAATCGGCATCGCACATGACGGGTCGATCTCGATGGAGCCCGTCGAGACCCAGCTGTCCGTTGCCGCGGAGCTGCCGACCGGGCGCAGGAGGAGCTTCCTTTCGGCGACGCCGTGGTCTGGGAGGAGGTCGAGGCTCGCACCTCCGAGGAGACCACCCTGTCGGTCAACTTCGTCGAGCTCATGATGATCGCGGCGCTGATCGCGGCGGTGGGGATCCTTACGTCGGGGCGATGGTCGTGGGACCGGAGTTCGGGCCGGTTGCAGGGTTCTGTGTGGCGGTTATCCAGCGGCGCGCCGATCTTGCCAGGCGCTCCGCCACGGCGCTGGCGGTGGGCATCGCGGCGGCGGTTGCGGCGACCATCGCCTGGTCGCTTGTGTTCAAGTGGACCGGTATCGATTCGGACGGTTCTGGCGATGTGCGCCCTCTGACCGAGTTCATTTCTAACCCGGACTTCTTCTCGTTCTTCGTCGCCTATCTGGCGGGTACCGCGGGCGTGCTATCACTCACCTCCGCCAAGTCGGGCGCGCTGATCGGGGTGCTGATCTCGGTCACCACGATCCCGGCCATCGCCAACATTGGGGTGGCGACGGCGTATACCGACTGGGGCGAGGTGGGAGGAGCGGCGGCGCAGCTGGGGGTGAACCTCGTCGCGCTGGTCCTCGGAGGACTGGCCAGGCTGGCCGTGCAGCGCCGCGTGTATGAGGTCCGGCTCAAGCGACACCTGAGTGGCTTGACACCCGATCCATAGCAACCAGGGGCAGCAGGCTAGGCTCGAGACAGCGAAGCCGGGACTCGTGGCGATGCAGAGCA
The DNA here is from genome assembly GCA_963826165.1 of uncultured Thermoleophilaceae bacterium. Classification (GTDB taxonomy): domain Bacteria; phylum Actinomycetota; class Thermoleophilia; order Solirubrobacterales; family Thermoleophilaceae; genus JACVRW01. Next base: position 20,904 of record CAWGWC010000015.1, read on the forward strand.
ACCTAAGGACGCATGCCGCCGGGCTGCCGAGCCGGATCCGAGCCGGCGGCTCACGAGCTGTAAGGCGGGTGGCCGAGGACGCGTGGCTGCTTCTGCAGAAGACGGCCGCCGCGACGCTGGCGTGGGTGATCGCCAAGTTCGTCTTCGACCACCCGGAGCCGTCGCGCCGGCCGCGGTGGTTTTGGCGCTTAATACCTCACAAGCTATTTCGCACAATCATCACGCTGCAGGGCGCATGGTGTGAGAGCTTGCTCGAGACGCTGCCGAGAAGGAAGCGCTCAATGCCGGAAAGCCCCCGGTTGCCCACAACGATGAGGTCGGCCTTCTGCTCCTGTGCCACCTCGAGAATGGCTTCCGCGGGGTCCCCATCGCGGGCGTGGGTTTCGACCGCGATGCCTTCGTCCGTCAGCTTCTCGACTGTGCGCGCAAGCACCGTCTCTGCCACCTGGCGCAGTTCGATGGACTCGCGCTTGGCGCTGCTTGCGATCCTCTCGCGGTACGAGGGGACATCCGGGTACGCGGTCACCACGTGTAGTCGCGCTCCGCTTCCACGTGCTAGGTCGGCGGCCTGCTCCACCGCCGCCTCGGCCTCTGGCGACCCGTCGGTTCCTACGACAATCGACTCCATCGTCCCTCCTTCTAGATTGGGCTGGCGCCACTCTCCGGCGCCAAGGTTCAGACCTAGCGCCGCTGCAGTGTCTCGCCATCGTTCGTATTCGGCTACTCGAAGTGGCTCTACCGCAGCGGTGGGACGATCAGCAGCGGTCGCTCGCTGTTGTGTAGGACGCCGTAGGACACGCTGCCTAGAACCATGGACTTGATTCCGGAGCGGCCGCGACTGCCGAGCACGATCAGGTCGGCGGCCTCCTGTTCTGCCAGCTCGAGGATCGTTCGCCAGACGGTGATTGCGGTGCGCTCGGCCGCTCGAGCAACAGCGCGGCGGGATAGCGGGCGGGCATCGAATCCGGCGGCAGTGGCGAGGCCGGTGCCCTCGGCCGCCGTCGCCCGGGCAGCCTCCGCGGTGCTCGTGTCGAGCTCGTCCACCACGTCCTTGCCGATGCCTCTCGCCTCGCGTCCGAGCTCAGTCGCGTCGGAGGGCAGGTTTCGAAGGATCGCGGAGCCGAGCGACTCCCAGACGGTGAGTACGATTGCATCCCCGCCGCCCACGATCTGTCCGGCGCGCTCGATCGCGCGCTTGGCGAAATCGGAGCCGTCGTAGCAGAGCAACACCGGCCCGCGCTCGCTCGTAACCATCGATCTCATCGTGTCGACCCTCCCCGGTGTCCCTTGCCTAGTACACCAAAGAGGGTCGCGCGCTCACACACCGGCGGCAATGCACTGCCGTGTGCATTTCTGGCCCCCCTCAATCCCAACTGATGGGGCCCGATGCGGAGTCGATCTACACGTGCGACCCCATGGTCACACGCGCGCGAGCGGGCGCCCCGATGGGTGTCGGGCGCCTGGCCGCATCCGCCTTCTGCCGCTGCAGACTGATCGGGATCGGGTGAGCACTTTGGAGTTGAGCCGACTCTGCGCGGTGTGCGCAGCGAACCAAGCGCCGAGGAGGATCAGAGTCCAGCCCACGCCCGCAGAAAGCTCGATGCCGGCAATGCCCGCCCCGACCACGCTCGCCGCGAACACATACCGAGTTAACCGTGCTGCTCTCATAGACTCAACTGTCGACTCAACCCGGTCTGCGGGCCATGGTCCGAGAGGTGCATTTGTGCCCCGGCATGGCTCCATCCGGTCGGCACGCCTGCCGGACGCCGCACGACTCAGCCGGCGGCGCCGCTAGGGGCGACAGGCCCGGAGTCCTCGCCGGCGTTCACGGAACCAGCAGCAACGGCAGGCGGAACTGGCTTCTTCGGGGCGCCTGCGGAACCCACCCGCGAGTTCAGTTCGGAGCCCGACTACTCCGACGAAATCGCGTGAGATCGACGACGAGATCCGCCGCATCGTCGAGGAGGCCCACCAGTCCGCCCGCGACATCCTCGAGAAGCACCGCTCGAAGCTGGACGTGACCTCGGAGATCCTGCTCAAGCGCGAGACGATCGAGCGCGAGCAAATCATCGAGCTGCTCGAGGGCAAGCCCGGGGAGGACGTGTTCGGCCGCGAGGAGATGCCCGTGCCGGTGCTCCCGCCGGCGGCCCCCGAGGCCCCCGAACGCAAGCCCGAGCGCACGCCGAAGGCACTGCCGCAGCGCGCGCCCGTCCGCGCGTGACGTTCACCCCCTATTGGGGATCGCGAATGGGAGGGAAGCTGAGGCCAATTGGGGATTGCACCCCATTCGTCAGGCGCGATATGCAGGCGACCATGGTCGACATGAACACCGAAAGTCGTCTACAAGACCTCGCGTCCGACCTTGCCGAGGCGGCTCGGAGCTTCCAGGCAGCCACCCAAGCGCCAGAGAGTTATTCAGCGGCGCCCGACTCACTCGCGGCGCTGGAGGACACCCTTCAAGCGCTCAGCGCGGCTTGGTATCAGCTCGCGGCGCACGCGACCCCAGGCATTGCGTCGCGGCGACGCGACCGCGATTCGGATGTCGTCTCCTGGCCGCCCGTCGATGGGCTGTCTCGCGAGCAGGAGGCGCGGCTGATCGGCACGCTGCACGACGTCGCCGCCGCGTTCGCCCGCTGCGCTCGCGAGTGCCGGGACGGCCGCTCGGCCGTAACGCCGCTCATCGCCCGTCGCGTGGCCGCAGAAGAGGCAGCAGAGACCGCCAAGCAGCCCGATGACGCCGACCTCGCCTGGTTCGAGATTCGGGAGCGACCAACTCAGCGCGTCGCATGACCGACGACTCGATCTCCCGTCTTCCGCGGGTCGGCCGCCATCGTTGGCTGCCTGCCGGCCGGTTGGCACGGCGGTCGAGAGGTCTGCTGCTCGGCGGCGTGTGGCTGCGCTTCATCACCTGGTTGCGCGCGTCCGACCTGGATCGCGACCTCGCAGCGGGAGCTGATCCCATGCAGACTGACGAGCTGAGCCTTCGCGTTGGACAGCTCCGGTCAGCGAAGACGAGAACAGGCTTCGCCTGCGCGCTACGCGGGGCCGTCGAGACAGCCTACAAACCGCCCACCCTGCCTTCATCCCTGATCCGTCGCCGGGAGATTCAGGCTAACGGCGCGCTGCTGCTCGAGCTTTCCGAACGTCTTGCCGAGGGTCCAGTCAGCATCCAGGGCCTCGCCATGGTGTCAGTACTCCTCGGCGATGGTTCCAGCCCGCTCTTTCACAAGCACGCGACCGCCCCGCTCAGCGTCGCCGCGGCCGAGGCGCTCGTAGCCCTGGAACGAGAAGACTACGAGTACCGCTGAGACCTCTTGGTGGGCGGCTCTCGCGCTGAGGGCTGGTCGGGCTTGACGCTAGTTACTCGCGTGGCTGTCGTGCGCAAGCGCGATGCCGAGCCGCTCGAGTTCCTCAACCGGCAGCGTCGCCTCGACCTTCGGGAACAGGACGCGCTCCTCGAAGCGAATATGACTCTCGAGCCGCTCCCCGAGCGCCTGTAACGCGGCCGGCGCGGGATCCGCGTCTGCCTCCAGGTCTAGCGCTTGACGGCGCAGATCAACGTGGTCCGTCAGCACGCGGACGATCAGCGGGTCGACGGGCTGGACATGCCGGGCGAAGGCCGGCAGCAGCAGGGCTTCCTCGGCCCGAAAGTGGCTTGCGCCTTCACACTCGAAGAAGTTGAGGAAGGCTGTGCGCGCCTCGAGCGCCGTCTCTCGCTGAGCGCGCTTGAGTTTAAGTGCCGCGAACAGCCCTTGGTGGTGCTGGTGAGACAGGCCCTTGAGCGCATCTATGCGCTTCATGCCTCGAGGCTACAGAGCTGGCCGCCCGGTGAATGCTCGACGTCGGTCGGCCGCCGCCCAAATGGGGCCTTCTATGCATGGTCGGCGAGAGGTCCGTAGGCGACCCTGGGGGTCGTACCTCGAAAGGAGCCTCTATGCGCTTGTTCCGACGTAAGACAACCGTGGACATCGACGACGTACGCTGTCCGCGCTGCACCGAGCGGGTGCCGGAAGGGGCGACTGAGTGCGGCATGTGCGGCCTCGACCTGCGTCCGCTGCGTTCCGCAGCCGCTAGCCCGCGAACCAACGAGGTGAGCGCCTGAAGTGGAAATCAGTCAGTTCGTCCCGCACTTAGCAGCCATCGGGCGGGCCCCAGTCCGCCCACCTCTCCCGCGTGACGCCGCGAATCTTCTCCATCGGCCACTCGACGCATGAGCTGGTGGAGTTCGTTCGGCTGCTGAGCGTGCACGGGGTCACCAAGGTTGCCGACGTGCGCGCTTATCCGGGCTCGCGGCGGCTGCCCTGGTTCGCCCGCGCCGAGCTCGCACAGTCGCTGCCCGCGCAGGGAATCGCGTACGTGCACCTGCCGCACCTGGGCGGGCGCCGGCGCCCTGCCCCGGACAGCTCGAACGCCGGCTGGAAGACGGCCGGCTTTCGCGCCTACGCGGACTACATGGCGACGGCTGAGTTCGCGGCGGGCTTGGGGCGACTGCGCGAGCTGGCACGCCGGCAACCGACGGCGATGATGTGCGCCGAGGGGCTGTGGTGGCGCTGTCACCGGCGGCTGATCGCCGATGCGCTGACGGCTGGTGGCTGGGAGGTGTTGCACATCGATCCGCGCGGCGAGACGACGGTGCACGAGCTCACCGAGTTCGCTCTCCCGGGCTCCACCGGCCTCACGTATCCGCCGGATGCAGGTTGAGACCCATTGCGGCCGGCGCGGTCAACGCGCAACGTAAGAACTCGCCGTCCCGCGGCGCAGACATGAACATGACCGCGAACGAACAGAACGGTGCGCTGGTCCTCGCCGAGGCGCGCAATCCCGAGCCGTACGCCCGGAGCGTCGACCATGACGCGGTCAGGCGTGCGGCGCGCGACCTGTTGCGCGCCGTCGGCGCCGATGTGAACGCCGAGGCTCTGGCCGAGACCCCGCGCCGGGTGGCCGCCGCCTATGCCGAGCTGCTGACGCCGCAGCCGTTCCGCGCCACGACCTTTCCCAACGACGACGGCTACGACGAGCTGATCGTCGCGCGCGCGATCCCGTTCCACTCGCTGTGTATGCACCACCTGCTGCCGTTCCACGGGGTGGCGCACATCGCTTATCTGCCCGGTGAGCGCATCATCGGGCTGAGCAAGCTCGGCCGGGTGGTGGAGTTCTTCAGCCGCGATCTGCAGATCCAGGAGCGTCTGACCACGCAGATCGCGGGCTGGCTCGAGCGTGAGCTGGAGCCGAAGGGCGTCGGGGTGGTCCTGGAGGCCGAGCATCTTTGCATGTCGCTGCGCGGCGTGCAGAAGCTCGGCGCCAAGACCGTGACCTCGGCCCTGCGCGGGCTGGTCCGCGACGACCCCCGCACCCGCCAGGAGTTCCTGGCTCTTACAACGAGGAGTTCCAATGACCAGTGACCAGACCCATGTGATTGTCGGCGCCAGCCTGACCGGCGCCAGAGCCGCCGCCACGCTCCGCGAAGAGGGCTTCGAGGGGCGGGTGGTACTCGTCGGCGTCGAGAACGAGCGGCCCTACGAGCGACCGCCGCTGTCGAAGGACTACCTGCGCGGCGAGGCGGGGCGCGAGAAGCTGTACGTGCACGAGGAGGGCTTCTACGGCGAGCAGCAGATCGAGCTGCGGCTCGGCCAGACCGCCACCGCCCTCGACACCGCAGGCCGCGAGCTCAAGCTCGACGACGGCGAGCGGCTGCGTTACGACCGCCTGCTGCTCGCCACCGGCGCCCAACCGCGCCCGCTCCCCATACCCGGAGCGGATCTGGACGGCGTGCTCTACCTCCGGAGCGTCGGTGACTCTGACGCCCTGCGCAAACGCTTTGCGCAGAGCGAATCGGTGGTGGTGGTCGGAGCGGGCTGGATCGGCTCCGAAGTTGCCGCCTCAGCGCGCCAGCTCGGCCTCGACGTGACGGTGATCGAGCCCATGACCGTGCCACTGGAACGCGTGCTCGGTACCGATGCCGGCGCTGTCTACCGCGACATCCACGCCGATCACGGGGTGCGGATGCTGCTGGGCTCAGGCGTGACAGCGATCGAGGGTTCGCACGCGGTGGAGCGCGTGCGCACCAGAGACGGGCAGGCGGTGGACTGCGACCTGGTGGTCGTGGGGGTGGGCGTAGAGCCCCGCACCGGCCTGGCCGAGCAGGCCGGCTTGGCGATCGACAACGGCATCCTTGTCGACGAGTTCCTTCAGAGCAGCGCGCCGGGCGTCTTCGCGGCCGGCGACGTGGCCAACGCCCAGCACCCGTTCTACGGGGAGCGGATCCGGGTCGAGCACTGGGCCAACGCTCTCAACCAGGGCCCAGCGGCCGCGCGCAACATGCTCGGCCAGGCGGTCGCGTACGAGCGGCTCCCCTATTTCTTCTCTGACCAGTACGACGTGGGCATGGAGTACACGGGCTACGCGCGCCAGTGGGACCGCGTCGTGTTCCGCGGCGACCCCGCCGGCCGCGAGTTCATCGCCTTCTGGCTGGAGGGCGGTCGGGTCGTCGCGGGCATGAACGTGAACGTCTGGGAGGTGACCGACGCAATCAAGCGGCTTATCGGTAGGCGCGTCGAGGTCGACGAGCGTCGCCTCGCCGATCCCGGCGTGCCGCTCGAGGAACTCGCGCCGGCCGAGAAGGGGGGTGTGGCATGAGCCGGCTCCGGGATCTTCACGATGCCGGGGTCTCGATATGGCTCGACACCCTGTCGCGCGAGCTGCTCGACAGCGGTGACTTCGCCCGGCTGATCGGCCAATGCCACGTGACCGGCGCGACCTCGAACCCAACGATCTTCGCCAAGGCGATCACCGGCTCGGACCTCTACGACGACCAGCTTGCGGCGGCCGTGGCCAGGGGCGTCCGCGAACCACGGGAGCTCTTCTTCGAGCTCGCCCTCGACGACGTGCGACACGCCGCCGACCTGCTCCGCCCGGCCTACGCGGAGAGCGGCGGGCGAGACGGATTCGTCTCGTTCGAATGCACCCCCGATCTCGCGGGCGATAGCGAAGCGACGATCGCCCAGGCGCTCGACCTCTGGAACCAGCTGGCGCGGCCCAACGTGATGATCAAGGTGCCGGCCACCGAGGCGGGACTGCCGGCGATCGAGGAGCTGACCGCGCGCGGCGTGAACGTGAACGTGACGCTGCTGTTCTCGGTCGCTCGCTACGAGCAAGTGATCGACGCGTACATGCGCGGGCTCGAGCGCCGGCGCACGGCCGGCGAGCCACTCGACACGCTCGCATCCGTCGCGTCGTTCTTCGTGTCGCGGGTCGACACCAAGCTCGACGACCTCCTGTCGGCCGGCTCGAAGCTGCGCGGCCAGGTGGCGGTGGCCAACGCCCGGTTGGCCTACGCCCGTTACCTTGATCGCTTCAGTGACGACCCGTGCCTCGCCGACGAGCGCTGGCGCACCCTGCGCGCGGCCGGCGCCCACCCCCAGCGCCCGCTCTGGGCCAGCACCGGCACCAAGAACACGGCCTACTCGGACGTGCTCTACGTCGAGGGGCTGGTCACCCCGGGCGCTGTCAACACGATGCCCGAGGCCACCCTGCGCACCTTCGCCGACCACGGCGACGTCGAACACATCCTCGACCTCGCCGGGTCAGCAAGCGGCGTCCTCCACGCAGCCAAGAAGGCCGGCATCGACCTCGACGCAGTGACGGGCGAGCTCGAGCGCGAGGGCGTGGCCGCCTTCTGCGACTCCTACCACCAGCTGCTGGACTGCGTTGAGGCCAAGCTTGAGAGAGCCGAGCGGGCCGCGGTCTGAGACGCCTCAAGTCGACGGCCCCGCCCTATCACCGAGAGAGCGCGGGACGGGGGCGGTCGAGCCAGGCGTCAATGACCTGCCCTCCCTCCTCGAGTTGCTGGCATGGGATGGGTGCCCCCCGTAGCGCGAATCGGTGTTGACACCCATACGCGGACAGCGGTTAGAAGGCGAAGCTGGAGGGCGTAATCCACTGAAGAAGGAGGCGGACATGCCCAACGGCGTTTTCCCCGTTCCCGAGTTTCGCTCGAAGCCCACCCACGCCACCCGAGTGCGCGGGAGCTACACCGCTCGCTGGCGGCGCAGCCGCCTCGACCAGAAGCTCGCGCGCGGCATCGACCCGGCTACGAGTTCTGAGCTCGAGCGGCGCGCCGCCGAGCTGCGCTCTCCTGAGGAGCGCGCCCGGATCGCCAATCGGATCGTCACGTTCGTGGGCGACGCCCGCCGGCGGATGGGAGCGTTCAGGATGAAGACCAGGACTCGGCAGGACGCGGTCCACTACAGCGCGGACGAACTGGCGGAGCTCGTACTTCGGCTGCGGGATCGCGGGCCGATCTCGGTCCGGGGGGCGGCGATGGCCGCACTCCTCGCGGACAGCCGACAGGGCCCGCTCCGCCATGGCACCGGGGAGGATCTGCAGTATGCCGTTCGTGCCGCGCGCGTAGCGCTGGACACGCCTCAGCCCCTGGCCAACGACCTGGCGACAGCGGCGTAGAGGTCGCTGGAGGCATCGGCGGCCGCGGAGGGCGCGCTCGAATCAAGCGGCCGCCGAACTGCCTCCGCCGGGCACTTCCCGGCGCTGGATCCCGAACGACGCGCCCTGGGCCTAGGAATGCACTCGACGGAAGGTAAGAAGTTGTCGCGTCCCGGCGCTAAGAAGGCGTGGACCTTCGCATCGGGAACCATGCCGGCGGTGGCCGCCGAGCTACCAAGATTGTGGCGTGGCGCCGAACGCGTCTGTGCAGGGCGGGCTTCGATCCGCGTCTGGCCGACCAGCTCTCGCGCGAACGTGGGGTGGACCTGCACGCCCTACTCGAGCTCGTCGGGCGCGGTTGCCCGCCTGAGCTCGCGGCCCGGATCCTGGCGCCGCTCGAGCACGAGAGGCGCGAATGTTGAGCGTGGCCGGGATGGATAGCCTGGCCTCGGGCATGAGCTCCCGCCTGCCGCTCAGCGCCGCCGACAGCGCACCAGAGCGCGCCCAGGCGGACTCGCGCGCCTGGCTCGAAGCGCTCCGTTCCACAGGGGCCGGGCGCGAGGTGGCCATCACGCGCCTACATGAGCTGCTCCTGCGCGCCGCCCGATTCGAGGTCTCGCGCCGCCGCGCGGCGCTGGCACACGTCCGCGGCGAGGAGCTCGAGGACCTGGCCCTGCAGGCCGCCGACGATGCCCTTGTAGCGGTGCTGGCCAAGCTCGACGACTTCCGCGGCGCGAGCCGGTTCACCACCTGGGCCTACAAGTTCGCCCTCCTCGAGGCGGGCGTGCGGCTGCGCCGGCGGGCCTGGCAGGAGCGCGAGGTGGTACTCGAGCCCGACGTATGGCCACTGATGGCCGACTCCACCCAGAGCCCAGAGCACCAAGCCGAGCAGGGCGAGCTGATGCGCGCGCTCGAGCACTCGATCGACAGTTGCCTGACCGAGCACCAGCGCGAGGTGCTGGTCGCCCTGACACTGAACGGCGTACCCCTGGACGTGCTGGCCGAGCGGCTTCGCACGACTCGCGGCGCGCTATACAAGACGCTTCACGATGCAAGGCGGAAGCTGCGTGCCGACCTGGCACGAAGCGGCTTCTCTCTCGACGATCTGGTGAGCGACTGAACCATGCGCAAGCACACGGACTACGACACCTTGAAGCGGCTGCTCGGCCCGGCCGAGCCCGAGCTGCTCTGCGACGAGTGCTTCGAAAAGCTCGACGAGTACGTCGAGCTCGAGCTGCACGGCGCCCAGGCCGACGACGTCATCCCCGGCATGCGCGCCCACCTCGAGGGCTGCCCCGCCTGCCGCGAGGACTACGCCAGCCTGCGCGAGCTTGTCAGGCGCAACGGCCGTTAGCAGTGACCCGCTGACTAGCCGCCCCCGGATGACAGACTGACGCGCATGCGCGCAGCGGCGGTGGGTCACGTGGAGTGGATCGAGTTCGGCCAGGTGGACCACGTGCCCGCGCCGGGAGAGATCGTCCAAGTGAGCGACTCCTGGCAGGAGCCGGCGTGGCAGCGCCGCGGTGGCGGTGCAGCTCTGCAAGCTCGCCGGAGCGGCCACGCTCTACACCGCGCTCGGCGACGACGAGGTCGGACACCGGGCCAAGCGCGGCCTGCAGTCGCTGGGTCTACGGGTGAAGGCCACCTTCCGCCCCGTCCCTCAGCGGCACGGCTATGTCCACATCGATTGCGCGGGCGAGCGGACCATCACTCGACACGCTCTCTGCGGCTCGGGTTGAGCTCGATGCGCTGGTGGCGCGCGCGTGACCCGGGCGGGCGCTACGCGCACGGCTACTTCGACCCTCCGCCACGGCACGTCGTGCGAACCGAGGCGGCGAACGGCGGCAGCTATGAGATCGTCGCTGGGACGCCGCCCCGCTGCCCGGTCCGGTGCGCGATTTCTTCGGCGCCGGAGACAGCTTCGCTGGTGGCCTCCCATATGGGCTGGGAGCCGGCATGCCGATCGCCGAGGCCGTGGTTTGCCGCCCGCTGCGGAACCGCGTGCCTGACGGGTAGTGGTCCCTACCAAGGGCAGCTGCGCGAGCAGGGCTAGGCGCGCGCCTGGGCGACGGTGCCCTCAGGCGGCTCCAGCGGCAGGCACACAGGGTCCAGGCGAGCAGGCCGCCGGCTAGGTTGGCCAGCCCGGGGCGCTCGATGTTTGAACTGGACGAGCCGGCGCGCCTGCCGATAGCGCTCGTTCGCCTCGCGGACGTCCACCAACTGCGCGCCCGTGCGCGCCAGTTCGGCAACCTGCTGGGGACAGCCTGGAAGCCAGCCGGAAAGGTAAGACTGGCGCAGCTGCGGGCGCTAAGGAGACACAAGCGTCTCCAAGGAGGACCGAACAATGAGCACCGCTATCGCCGCCGTCCTGCGGCCCGTTCCCATCCCGAGCTCCAGCGTGCTGCGCCGCGACCCGGCCGCGCAGGCCTTCATGCTGCTGCGCATCGCGTTCACCGTGGCGCCGATCCTGTTCGGCCTGGACAAGTTCGCCGAGGTCATGATCAGCGACTGGCCGAAGTACCTCGCTCCCGAGTTCAACGACATCATCCCCGGCAGCGCCCAGGACGCCATGTACATCGTCGGCGCCGTGGAGGTCGTCGCCGGGCTCGTGGTCGCGTTCTCGCCCCGCTTCGGCGGCCTGCTGGTGGCCGGCTGGCTCGCGGGCATCATCGTCAGCCTGCTTCTGGTAGGCGGCTACGCCGACATCGCGCTGCGCGACTTCGGCCTGCTGCTCGGCGCGCTCACCCTGGCCCGGCTGGCCAGCGCCTTCTCGAGCCAGACGCCGGACCTTCGGCGGGCCCACTGACCCGGTGTCGCAGAGCTCCTCGCGGTCGATCGTCTTGAGGTTGCCGCCGTGACGCCACGTTTGCAGACCTCCGATCTTGCCCAGTGACAGCAGTCCCCTGATCAGCGCACTGCTCGGTTCAGTCAGCGCGGGCGTCGTGGCGGTCGCCGATCGTCCTGTTGGACTGGTGCCCTGTCAAGTGCGCGCGAGGTGTCGGGGTAGCTCGGGCTACAGAGGGCTGCGGCAGCGAGGCCAAGTTGAGTGGTTCTCGGCCCAGCTCCTCAGGACAGGACTTTCAGCGCGCTTCCGAAACCCGTCCCTAGTCCGCCCTGGATGCTCATGTGCAGCAGCCCGGCGGCCTCGAGCTCACGCGCGCGCTTCAACGGTCCCGCGTCGATTGGTCTAAGCCCGCCGTCTGTCACCAGCTTGGAGATAGTGGCCTTGGCATCCTCGTCGTCGCCGGCCAGGAAGACGTCGAGTGGCTCACCCGAGACCTCGCCCTCGCGCAGGGTGCCAGCGAAAGTCGTGTTGAACGCCTTCACCACACGAGCGGACGGCGCGATCGCCGCGAGCTCCTGCGCGGCGGAGCTGTCGGGCGGTGTTACCAGCCCGTCTAAGGTCTCGTTCACGGGATTCGTGATGTCGACGACGACCTTTCCGGCCAGGCTGTCGCCGTACCCCTCGGCCGCCGCCTTGGCATCCGGGTAGTAGACGGCGAGCACCACCACGTCGGCGGCGATCGGCTCACCCGAGCGGCCGGTTTTGACCGAGTCGGCTCCGCCGATCTCCTGTGCCACCGCCTCGGCGTCCGCCGTCGCCCTGCCCAGGACCGTCACTTCGTGGCCGCCCGCCACGAGCCGGCTCCCGATCCCGCGCGCCATGTTGCCCGTGCCGATGATCGCTACGTCCATGGGGGTGAGCTACCCGCATCCCGCTCGCCCCAATCGGCCGTGTGGCCGAAGCAGCTTAGATTCGGCGCCGGTTTCGATCGACGCGCCCGGTATTCACGGGAGCGATACGGGCAGACCGGAGAGCGCGATACTACGTACGGCCGCCGGACGGCGGAGCACGAACGAAAGGAGCCGACGTGTCACATGGGACGCGCCTGCTGGTGCTGGCCGGCGTGGCGGTCGCCGAGCTGGACGAGCTGCCCCAGGAGATTCGGACAGAGCTCGATAACGCCGGCGAAGTCTTCGTCGTGACGCCGACTCTCGCCTCGCGCATCGAGTGGCTGATGTCCGACACGGATCTCGCCCGCCACGAGGCCGACGATCGGCTCGACACGATCTTGGGCCAGCTCGAGCCGAGCGAAGCCAGGGTTAGCGGAGGCGTCGTCGGAGACGACACGCCGATGACGGTCGTGGACGATCACGTCCGCGCCTTCCAGCCGGATCGCATCCTGCTTGCCCTGCGCAGCCTCGAGCACGACGACTGGCAGGAGCAGGACCTCGTAGAAAAGATCCGCGACAAGTTCGATCTGCCGATGACCGTCTTCGAGATCGATCCCGAGGGCCGCGTGCGCCGCTAAGCGCGATGCCTCGAGCTAGACGCGTCACCACGGGACACCGTCTCAGCCGCTGATAGAGCGACCGGCCCGCGACGCGCGGCCCGGGCGCGCCGCTTCTCCCTTGGACGTGGTCGAGATGCGCGCAGGTAGTAATGGGGATCCCTCCGGGTCAGACGACCGCAGGGTGCTCGCCGCAGAACCTCGCCTGGGCGGCCGGCTACAACACCAACGCGATCCCGCTCGCCGCTGGCGTCCTGGCGCCTGTGGGATTCGTCCTGCCGCCCGCGGTCGGCGCCATCCTCATGAGCATCTCCACGATCGTGGTGCGATCAACGCCCAGCTCCTACGGCGACTCGATCTGCGACCGGATCGAGCGTCCGCGCCCCCCTTGATCACGCCACGCCTTGCAGCGCCGCGCCCAGGACGTAGGCGAGCACCGCGGCGGCGCCGCCGACCGCGAGGGTCTCCAGCGCCGACCGCCACGCCGGCCTGGTCGACGAACCGCGCCTTCAACGCCCCGACGATGAGGAACGCGAGGCCGGTCAGGACCGCGCTCCACGCGAACGGGGCCGCGACGTCGCCCGGCATGACCAGGTCGTAGACGAACGCGCCGAGCGGCAGGAACCCGATGGCGATGAAGGCGACGAGCGTCGAGGTTGCGGCGCGCAGCGGGTTCGTCACGTCGCTCCCGTACCCGAGCTCCTCGCGCATCATCGTGTCGAGCCAGACCTGCCGGTCCGAGGTGATGACCTCGACGATTCGCTCGAGGTCGTCGCCGCAAAAGCCCTTGGCCGCGTAGACCTGGCGGATCTCCTCGCGCTCGCCCTCGGGCACGAGCTCGATCTGGCGCTGCTCCTCGCGCCGCGCCTGCTCGCGCTCCTTGGGCCTCGGCCCGCGCGCCGAGATAGTTGCTCGCCGCCATGCTGAATCCGTCGGCGACGAGGTTCGCGATGCCGAGGATGATCACGATATTCGCGCTCAGGTTCGCGCCTTCGACGCCCGCCACGACCGCGAAGGTCGTGATGGCTCCGTCGATTGCGCCGTAGACGAAGTCGCGCAGATAGCTGGCCGGTGCGGGGCGGTCAGACGCCTGCGCACCGCCGCGGGCGTGTGCTCAGTGGCCAGCGGCTGCTCGGAGGGCTGCGCCATCGAGCCGTCAAGTGTGGCCGAAACCGGGACCAGGTCAGGTCTCACCCCACAAAGTCGGCGAGCGCGCCGGGTCGCGCACCGGTGCACGACTCATCATGAACGTGCAGATGTTGTCTGCTTTATCCAAGACCCGTGCTCGGTTCCGCTCTACAGAGCTGGATCTGGGCGATAGAGCGCTGCTCTACGGAACCGAAGGTCACAGGTTCGAATCCTGTCGGGCGGGTCGCACGAGTGGCGCGAGGGTCGCCAACGCACGTCATTGCTAGT
>CAWGWC010000016.1:0-496263 GCA_963826165.1 uncultured Thermoleophilaceae bacterium
TACCCGGGCTCTCGCGGCCAGAAGCAGATCGAGGCGGTGGTGGTGCACACCGCCGGCTAGATGATCAGCTGAGCTGCTCGGCCAGTCCGATGATGATGCCCTCTGGGCCGCGTAGGAAGCAGAGTCGGTAGCTGTCCTCGTACTGAGCGATCTCGCCGACGAGCTCGGCACCGTGGCTGCGCAGGCGGGCAACGACGTCGTCCACGTCGTCGACAGCGAACATGATGCGGCGTATGCCCAACGCGTTCGCCGGCGCGCTTTCCGGCTCGGCTCTGACCGCCGGCGGCGTGTGGAACTTCGACAGCTCGATCCGGCCGTGGCCGTCCGGGGTCCGCATCATGGCGATGTCGGCGCGGACGCCGTCGAGGCCGACGGTGAGGTCCGCCCAAGGACCCTCGACCTGCGTCTCGCCCTCCAGCTCCATGCCGAGTTCGGCGAAGAACGCCTTGGCAGCCTCGAGGTCGTCGACAACGATGAGGACGTTGTCCATCCGCTGAATGGTCATGTCTAGGGCTCGGCGCCCTCTTGGTCGAGCCGCTCCACCTCGGCCACAGTCTCCTTCAGCTTGGCCGCCGCCGTCTCCTCCTCGCCCTCCGCCTTCTTGAGGCGCTCCACCGCCCGCTCGGCCGTCCTGCGTTCCTTGGCGGTGGCCTTCTCGGCCGCCTCCGCCGCCTTGCGTGCCCTCGTCTCGGCCTTCTGCGCCGCCTCCAGTGCTCGCAGGCGCTTGCGCTCCCTGGCCTCGGCCTGTCGCTCGCCGGCCGCAGCTTCACGGGCTGCGCCGTCGTCCGTGGTCTTCTGGCTTCGCTTCGGCTTGGCTTCCGGAACGGCGCCGAAGCCCAGCAGTCCGACCGACTCCTGCTCGCGCTCCAGGCGGCCGGCCGCGAGCTGCGCCGCCACCTCGTCGTCGGCCGCCGCGGCGCGCAGTGTGGCGCCCACCTTGTCCTCGAAGGCCGCGCCCGTGGCCGTTCCCGCCTCGTCGCCGATCGCCACGGCGGCTCGCACGAGCTCCCTCGACAGCTCGCGTTGGTCGGCGCTCGCCTTGTCGAGCGCCTTGCGGTCTCCTCCGCCGAGCAGCTTCTCCTGGGCACCGCGTACGCGGCGCCCGGCCTCGATCAGCCGCTCGACGTCCTTCCCGTGGCGCCGCGCCACCTGGTTGAGCGCCCAGGCGGGCACGGTGGGCTTGCGCAGCGCCTTGACCTCGGCGGCCTCGTCGCGCTGTCCCTCCTTGCGCAGGCGCTTCTCCAGGTCGTTGCGCGCGCCGGTGAAATCCCCGAGCGGGAGCGCGTACAGCTCGTCGATCTCCTCGGCCATCGCGTCAGACCTCCTGCAGCTCGATCGTCTCGGCCTCGGCCAAGAGCATGGTCAGCCCGCTGCGGGGATCGCGGGGCGAGTCGCGGCTCTCGCGCAGCGACACCGCGCTCCAGGTCGCGCCCGCGTCGAGCGCTGGCGCGAGCTCGGCCGCCAGCTCCCGCGGCACCCAGCCGAGCTGGTCGCCACCGCCGGCCGGGTGTACGGCGATGGCGTTCGGGTCGTGAGCGTTCTCGGGGTCGCGCCGCAGCTCGAGCGGCTTGCCAGGCTCGACGCTCTCGGAGGCCACGGCGTCCGCGTGGTGAAGCTTTGCGCCGGCCACCGTGGCCACGCGCAGGCCGCGGCCCCGCAACTCGGGGGCCTCGCGCGCGAGAAAGCGTCCCGACCCTGGCTCGACAACCTGGTAGCCCGAGAGCCAGACCACGCCGCCGTCGTCGGGATACCAGTACTTCTCGTCGAAGCTGACCTCCACCACCACCCTCTCAGCCTACGCTCGGGGATCGGAAGTAGGGTCGGCGCCGATGACGAGCTCGGCCTCCGACACCGTGCGCCTCTTGCTGGAGCGCTACACGGACGGCGGAGTCGAGAACCTGATCGAGCTGCTGGCCGACGACGCCGTCTTCGTGGTGCCGCCCGAGGCCTCGATGGAGCCCGACACCTACACCGGGCACGAGGGCGCCCGCCGCTACTTCGCGGCTTTCGACGGCGCCATCGACGAGGTGAGCTTCGAGATCGACGAGATCGAGGACGTGATGCCGGGCGTCGCGCTGGTCAGGCTCAGAATGCGCGGCTACGGGGTGGTCACCCGCATTCCGGTCGAGCAGGCCACCTTCATGACCTTCCGAGTCCGTGACGGCCTCGTCGACCGGATCGTCGCGCACGGAGACCTCGAGTCGGCCCGGAGGGAGATCGAGGGCGAGTCGCAGTAAGGCATTCGAGAGCTGAAACCGCTGCAAATGCCCGATGCCGGAGGCCCGTCTCAGCGCCAGCATTCCGGTCGTGGAAACCGGAAACCTCATGATC
Organism: uncultured Thermoleophilaceae bacterium; assembly: GCA_963826165.1. Lineage (GTDB taxonomy): Bacteria > Actinomycetota > Thermoleophilia > Solirubrobacterales > Thermoleophilaceae > JACVRW01. Next base: position 2,332 of record CAWGWC010000016.1, read on the forward strand.
GATGCCCAGACGGCCTTCGCCCGCGCCCGCAGGAGCCGCCGGCGCGCTCAGCTGCTCGGCTGGCTGCTCAGGCGGCCAGCAGCCGGGCGGCGCCTGGCGGTACTCGAGGCGGAGCTGAACGGGCTGCCCCCGGGCGGCCGGCGGCCCCTGGGACTGGCGACGATTCCCCTCTGCTCGGTCATCGGTACCGCCGAATGCGCAAAGGCACGTTCCTTCGATTGCGCCTTTCGCCCGCCGTCATCGAGCCGGCGGCGCTGGGAGCACCTGTGGATGGCCGGGCGCCGGGGCACCTCGTTCCCGCCCATAGCCGTCTACCGGGTCGGCGACCGTCACTTCGTCGACGATGGGCACCACCGTGTCTCGGTCGCACGGGCTCTCGGGATGGCGGCGATCGACGCTGAGGTCACCGAGATCAGGCCCCCGATCGAGCTCTGATAGCTTGGCCCGCGGCCTGTCCTGGCCACCGAGAAACTGGCTACGAGGGAGCTGCCATGTGCTTGCCGGGAACCGTCGAGACCGTTCGCAGAGGGATCGAGGCCGAGCAGGCCTCGGCGCCCACGAAGGGGCTGACCAGGCGAGCGACCTTCGCCGGTGCGGGGGCCACGGCGCTCGCCGCCCTGCTTCCCGCCGGCGCCTCCGCACACCCGCGCCGTGGCTGGTCGCCGAAGGGCTACCAGGACCTGACCCACGTCTTCACCGCGGGCTTTCCCGTGTACGACGGCAACCCGCCGAGCCGCCGAACCCTCACCACGGTCGAGGCGGACGGCTTCTACAAGCAGGAGTGGACGTTCGACGAGCACTCGGGCACCCACATGGACGCTCCGGGGCACTTCGTCGCCGGAGGCCGACTCGTTCACGAGCTCGAGGCCAAGGAGTTGTTCGCGCCGGCGGCGGTGATCGACATCTCCCGGCGCGCCGCCTCCGATCCGGACGCCGAGGTCGAGGTTGACGACCTGCGTCGCTCCGAGCGCCGTTTCGGTCGCATCCCTCGCGGCGCGGTGGTGTTCATGTACTCCGGCTGGGAGGAGCGCCTGCCCGACCCCGTGGCGTTCAAGAACGCCGACGCGAGCGGCACCTACCACTTCCCCGGCTTCGGCATCGACGCCCTCGAATGGCTGCTGGCGCGACGCCAGATCAGAGGCATCGGCGTGGACACCATGAGCCTCGACCCGGGCAACTCCACCACCTTCCCGGTCCACACCAGCCTGCTCGGCGCGGACCGCTACGGGGTGGAGAACGTGGCCAACCTCAGCGGCATCCCGCCCCGGGGCGCCAAGGTCGTCGTCGGCGTGGTGCCCTGGGAAGAGGGCTCGGGCGGTCCCTGCCGCCTGTTGGCCACCTATTGAGCCGTCACTGGCCGGCGGGCCCGGCGAGCGTGTCGAGCCCGGCCTGCTCGAGGCGTCCGTCGGGAAACCGCAGGTAGGCCTCGTCGTCCAGGCAGACCACGCTCTCAGCGTCCTCGCCGAGCGCCATCCTGGCCAGCAGCGCGGCTGCGATCCGGTGTACATCGCGCACGATCCCGAGCGCCAGCAGCGAGCGGGTCTCGTTGGCCACCGCGCCGTCGCCGACGCGCAGCACCACACGAACCGGCTCGTGGATGCCGCGCGCGGTCATGGCGGCGGAGATGTTCTCCAGGTCGTCCGAGGTCACCGCTGCCACCGCTTTGGCCTTCGATAGCGACAGCCGCCGCATCAGCGACGGGTCCGCCCCGCGCCCCACCACCACCGGCAGGCCGTATTCGCGCGCAAGGCCCACCGTCTCGGTGTCCTCGTCTTGCTCGACGGCCACCACCGGCACCTTGCACTCGCGCAACACCAGGCACAGCCGCAGGCCGACCTGTCCGAGGCCGATCACCACCACGTGGTCCCGCCGGGGGACGGCGCGCTTGCCGAACAGCCCGGTGAGGCGACGGTCGATGACCCGGTTGACCAGCCCGGCGGTGAAGGCGGCGGCGAACACGAGCGCGATCAGCATCGAGACCGAGGTGAAGACCTTGTACCAGCCCGGTCCGTCCTTGACCGCCGGGTTGGGATCGACCGTCACGAGCGTCTTGGCCGATCCGTAGAAGGCGTCGACCACCGTATCGTCGAGCACGAACACGGCCGTCACCGTCTCGATCAGGAACACGGTGATCAGCCCGAGCGATCCGAACAACAGCAGGCCGGCGCTCTTGTCGTAAGGCGTGAACAGGGCGCGCGCGAAGGCCTCGGGCCGCCGCTGCTTCTGAGACGGGATCGGCTCCTCGCGCACGTCGTCGCCGTCCTCGACGAGGCCGACCGGAGTTCCATCCTCCTCGCTCACCGCCGTGAAGCTCTCGTCGATGCACGGACCGGCCAGCGAGGGCGCGACGATGTCGGCCAGGGAGGCCACCTTGGCCGGGCTGAGCCGCTCCGTCATCTGCTCGGCCATCGTGGGATCGAAGATGGTGAGGAGCAGCGGGACGTCCTCCGACGCCGACCGAACCATGAGGGCGCGGCGGAGCACGACCGCGTCGGTGCGCCCGACCACCGCGACACAGCCGGCCTCTGCCCCCTCGAGCGTCTCCCGGACCTCGTCCTCGTCGGGCTCGCGGAGATGGGTCACCTCGGCCTCGAGCGCCTCCAGTGCCCGCACGGTCTCCTCGCTCAGGTCGCCGTCACCGACGACCACGATCCTGCGCGTCGCGCCTCCCTCCACGGGCGCCAGGGTATCCGCCGGGGCAGCCATCCCGCCGACGGCTTCGCCAGGGCTACCATGGCGCTCCATGAAGCCGAGGCTTGACCACGTCGGGTTGGATGTGAGCGACTACGAGATCAGCAAGGCGTTCTACGAGCGGGCGCTCGCTCCGCTCGGGATGAGGCTCATCATGGAGCCGGTGGCCCAGGTGGGTGGCTTCGGGGACGACTTCCCCTTCTTCTGGATCGGGAAGCGGGACCGGGGAGCCGACAGCGGCGTGCACGTGGCGTTCACCGCCGCGGATCGCGAGACCGTCGACGCATTCCACGTCGCCGCGCTCGAGGCCGGCGGCACGGAGAACGGCGAGCCCGGCGTCCGGAAGATCTACCACCCTGACTACTACGGAGCGTTCGTGCTCGACCCGGACGGCAACAACGTGGAAGCCGTCTGCCACACGCCGGCCTAGGCGTCCCCCGGCTCCGCCGCGCGGTCGGCTTCGATCCACCGGGCGAAGGGCGCCTCGAATCCGCCGGGAATGAAGACGTTGAAGGCGGCTGCCCGCACCGTGCCTCGGTTCTCGAAGTCGTGGGTCACGCCCGCCGGGATGCGCAGGAACGTTCCCGCCGGTGACTCGATCCAGTCCTCTCCGACAAGGAACCACATCGTGCCCTCGGTCACCAGGAAGATCTCCTCGTTGGCCTCGTGATGGTGCGGACCCGGGCCCGGCTGTCCGGGCTCCACCGACCACTCAGATGCACACCAGCGGTCCTCGGTCTCGGGTCCGTCAGCCTTGAACACTCCGCGCATCGGGCCGAGTTCGTAGGCGCGCCCGCCGCCCGGCGGCAGGATGATGGGTTCAGCGCTCATGCGGTTGTTGTACCGGGCGGCGCGCCGAACCCGACACCCGCCCCCTACTTGATCTGGTCGTACACCTTGAACATCGGCAGGTACATCGCGATCACGATGAAGCCGACGATCGCTCCCACGATCACGATCATGATCGGCTCGAGGATCGAGGTCAGGGCCTTGACGGCTGCCTCCACCTGCTCCTCGTAGAAGTCGGCCACCTTGGACATCATCGTCTCGAGGGCGCCGGTCTCCTCGCCCACGCCGATCATCTGGGTGACCATCACCGGGAAGGCCTCCGGGACCTCGGCCATGGGGGCGGTGAGCGTGCCGCCCTTCTTGACCGATTCGCGCACGTCCTCCATCGCCTTCTCGATCACGCGGTTGCCGGACGTCTTGCCGGTGATGTCGATCGCCTCGAGCATCGGCACGCCGGCGGCCACGAGGCCCGAGAACGTGCGTGAGAACCGCGCCAGGGCGACCTTCTGGACGATGCCGCCGATCTTCATGGGGAACTTCAGCTTGAGCCGGTCCCATTGCATCCGGCCACGGTCGGTGCGCTTCCAGTAGCGGAACAGCCACACCACCGCGAAGGCCACGCCGAAGATCACGTAGAAGCGCTGGGTGACCATGTGCGACAGCCACACGGTGAACTTCGTTATGGCGGGCAGCTCGCCGCCGAAGTCCTTGAAGATCTTCTCGAACACCGGCACCAGGAACGCCACCAGGGCGAACAGCACGATGAGGGCGAAGCCGCCGATCACCGACGGGTAGACCATCGCGGCCTTGATCTGACGGCGAAGCGCGGCGTCCTTCTCGAGCTGGGTGGCCACCCGCACGAGCGTGCTGTCCAGGATGCCGCCGGTCTCGCCGGCGCGCACCATGGCCACGTAGAGGTCGTTGAAGACGTCGGGATGGCGCTCGAGCGCTTCGGAGAGCGAGACGCCGGCCTCAACCTGCTTGCGCACCTCGATGAAGACCTCGCGCAGCTTGTCGTTCTCGGTCTGCTCCTCGATCACGTACAGCGCGCGCAGGAGCGACATGCCCGACGACACCATGGTCGACAGCTGGCGAGTGGCGATCACCAGGTCGTCAGCCTTGACGCGGCGGAAGCGGGCGAGGATGTCGCCCGCGTTGGCAGGCTTCTGCTCCTCGATGTCGATGACGATCAGGCCCTTGGAGCGCAGCTGCGCCGCCACGGCCATCGTGTCGCCCGCCTCGATCTCGCCCTTGGTGGACGATCCGGCGAGGTCCAGTGCCTTGAACGCGTAGTTGGCCATCTCGCTAGGCCACCCTCACGGTGCCCATCAGGCGCCGCAGCTCCTCGGGAGCGCCCGAGCGCGACTCGGCCATCTCGCGGGTGATCTTGTGCTCGCGCACCAGCTGGGCCAAGGAGGAGTCCATGGTCTGCATGCCGAAGGCGCCGCCGGTCTGCAGCGCGGAGTAGATCTGGTGGGTCTTGCCCTCGCGGATCAGGTTGCGCACCGCCGGGGTCGGCACCAGGATCTCCACGGCGCAACAGCGCCCGCGGCCGTCAGCGGTGGGCAGGAGCTGCTGCGTGACGATCCCCTGAAGGGCGACCGACAGCTGCACGCGCACCTGCTGCTGCTGCTCGGGCGGGAACACGTCGACGATCCGGTCCACCGTCTGCGCCGTGTCCTGGGTGTGCAGGGTGGCGAACACCAGGTGCCCGGTCTCCGCGGCGGTGAGGGCTGTGGCGATCGTCTCCAGGTCTCTCATCTCGCCCACGAGGATCACATCGGGGTCCTGGCGCAACGCGGCCTTGAGGCCCAGGGAGAAGGTCTGCGCGTCGGCGCCGAGCTCGCGCTGGTTGACGATGCACTTCTTGTGCTTGTGCAGGAACTCGATCGGGTCCTCGATCGTGAGGATGTGCTCGTGGCGGGTGTCGTTGATCAGGTCGAGCATCGCCGCGAGCGACGTGGACTTGCCCGAGCCGGTGGGACCGGTGACGAGCACGAACCCGCGCGGCTTCTTGGTGAAGTCCTCGAGCACGCCCGGCAGACCGAGCGAGCCGAGCTTGGGCATGTCCCGAGGAATCAGCCGGAAGGCAGCCGACATCGACGCGCGCTGGAAGTAGGCGTTCACACGGAAGCGCGCCTTACCGGGGATCGAGTAGGCCAGGTCGATCTGCCATTCGGTCTCGAGCTTCTGGCGCTGGTCGTTGGTGAGGATCGAGTAGACGATCTCGCGCGTGCTCTGCGGCGTCAGGCGCGGGTAGTCCAACGCGTGCAGCCGGCCGTGGTGGCGGATCATGGGCGGTGAGCCTGCGGTCAGGTGAAGGTCGGAGGCGTTGCGCTCCATCACCTGCAGCAGGACTTCTGCGAAGTCGAGCTCCATCGTTTCCCCTTATCGGCTCCCGAGCGTGGTCACGTGACTCTGGCCACCTCGGCTATGGACGTGATGCCGTTCTTGACCTTCTCGAAGCCGTCCACACGCAGCGTGCGCATGCCCTGGGCGGCGGCGATCTTCTTGATGTCCTCGGCCGAGGAGCGCTCGACCGTGAGGTCGCGGATCTCGTCGGACAGCATCATCACCTCGTACAGGCCGGTCCGGCCCTTGTAGCCCGTGCCGCCGCAACGGCCGCAGCCGCCGGGCTCGTAGGCCTCGAGGTCGAAGGCCGCGTTGAAGCCCGCCTGCTCGAGCGAGGAGACGCTCAGCATGGTGCGCCTCTTGCAGTAGGTGCACAGCTGGCGCACGAGCCGCTGAGCCACGACGGCGACGATGGCCGAGGCCGAGAGGAAGGGCTCGATCCCCATCTCGGTGAGACGGGTGATGGCCGAGGGCGCGTCGTTGGTGTGAAGCGTTGTGAGGACGAGATGCCCCGTGAGCGCCGACTCGATCGCGATCTTGGCGGTCTCGCTGTCGCGGATCTCGCCGACCATGATCACGTCAGGGTCCGCGCGCAGCATCGCTCGCAGCCCTCCGGCGAAGGTCAGCCCGGCCTTGACGTTCACCTGCAGCTGGTTGATCCCCGCCAGCTGATACTCCACCGGGTCCTCGATCGTGATGATGTTGCGGCCCGGCTCGTTGATCTCGTTGAGCGCGGCGTAGAGGGTCGTGGACTTGCCCGAGCCGGTCGGGCCGGTCACGAGCACCGCCCCGTAGGCACGCCGGAAGGAGTCCTCGAAGAGGTCCTCGCTGACCTCGGACATGCCGAGCGAGTTCAGCCCGATCAGCGCCTGGGACTTGTCCAGGATGCGCATCACGATGCCCTCGCCGTCCACGCGCGGCATCGTGACCACGCGCGTGTCGATGGCGTGCCCGTCGACGGTGAGCGACACGCGGCCGTCCTGCGGCACCCGCTTCTCGGCGATGTCGAGGGCGGCCATGATCTTCACGCGCGAGACGACGCCGGCGATCATGCGCTTGGGAATCTGTGTGGTCTCCCGCAGGACGCCGTCCACGCGGAAGCGCACGCGCATCTCGCGGCCCTCGGGCTCGAAGTGGATGTCCGAGGCGCCCTCCTCCACCGCCTGGGCGATGATCGAGTTGACGAGCTTTATGACCGGCGCATCCTCGGCGGACTCGCGGATCTCGGTGACGTCGGCGAGCTCGTCCTCGCCCTCCTGCACGGCTTCGGCCACCGCCTCGTCCAGGCGGCTCATCCGACCGATAAGGCCGTTGATGTCGTCGTCCGAGGCCACCACGGCCTGTACCTCGCGCCCGGTGCGCAGCTTGAGGTCGTCGAGCGCGTGCACGTTCGACGGGTTGGTCATGGCCACGAGCAGGCGGCCGCGGTCGTCGTAGCCGATCGGCGCCGCGCCCAGGCGCCGCGCCATCTGCGCCGGGATCAGGTTGAGGGCGCCGACGTCGGCCTTGAATACAGAGAGGTCCACGTGATGCAGGCCCATGCGCTGCGCCGTGGCCCGCGCCAGCTGGTCACCGGTGATGGCGTCGCATTCGAGCAGCACCTTCTCGGCCGACCTGCCCTCGCGCCTGGCCTGTTCGACCACGGGATCCACGCGCTCGCGCGCGATGAAGCCCATCTCGACGATCACGTCTGTGATGGCTCTCGATCCAGCGCGCCGTTCCGGCGGCGTGAGGCCGTCGGGCACCGGCGGTTCGGCGACGGTGCCGGGCGGGACAGCCTGAAGCTGCGCCGACCCGGCCTGCGCCTCGGTCATCGCGCGTCCGCGACTACCTGGACCAGCGAGCCGGCATCGACGTAGCCCTCCATGAGCCGCGCCTTGCCGTTGCGATCGATGAGCACGATCGAGGGGGTCTGGCTCACACCGAGGTTTTCCACGAGCGAGCCATAGCGGTCGACGTTCACGACCTCGTCGGCGAGCACCAGCGCCCGAGTGTCCTCACGGACGGCGTCCAGTGAGCGCTCGACGATCCTGTCGTCGAGGCCACGAGAGTTCGTGAACAGCAGCACGACCTTGCGGTGGTCGCGCAGCGCACGCTGGAGCTTGCGCGGATTGTTGCTGGAGTCGAGACGAGCGCTGATCGCGGCGGCATCGCCGCCGGTGGCCACCGAGGAGCCCTCGAGCAGCGTGCGCATGAAGATCCCGAACTCGCCGCCGGGCAGCTGCTCGCTCACCTCGGCCGGCGGCTCGATCTGCTGCGGCCTGCCCACATCGCTCAGCTCGAGGTCGAGCGCGAGCTCGACCGGTCCGGAGCCGGGCACGGCCAGCTCGACGTCGGCGGTCAGTCGCCGCAGGACGCGGTCCTCCGTGCCGACCCAGACGTCGAAATCGGCTCGCCTGACGCTGTCCTGCACCTGCTCGGCCGCCCCGGGCGGCAGCGAAGCCACCTGGGCGCCCCCCTGCCGGCGGACCAGGTCGAGGACGTCGCGCGCCGCGGCGCCGGCATCGATCGAGGCGGACACGTGGCGGGTCTCCACACCGTCGATCGCCTGGGTGCCCTCGTCCTTGACGTCCTTGACCCACTTGGCCGGGTCGAAGGGAAGCTGTTGCAGCGGGTTGGCGGCAGGATCGGGAGCGACAGCGGGATCGGCGGCCGCGGCCGGCGCTGCGGCCCCTGAGGCGCGAAGACCGTCCCAGATCTCCTGCGGCACGAGATAGCCAGTGTCGCCGCGGGTGAACCAGGCCTCTCCGCCGGTGGTCACGAAGCCACCCTGAAGCTCGGTGCCCAGAGCGTCCACCCGGAGGTCGAGCTCGACGCGCGGGTCCTTGGCCGAGTCGTCGGTCGCGCCGCTGAGCTCGAGCGACCCCGTGCGGCCCTCGGCGCGCAACGAGGCCTCCAGGTCGAAGCGTGCGCTGCCGGGCGCTGTGCTGAAGGCCGCGGCGAGCGCATCGCCGGACGACAGCGTCGCCGCGGGCTCGGCCGTCGGCCCGGGCGTGGCCGGGGTCGACGTGGCGCCGGCGCCCGTCTGCTGCGACGCGTTCTGGACGGCGAACACCGTCGCGGCCAGCAGGACGATTCCTATGAGGGCAAGGAGGAAGGGGCGGGAGACGGCCATTGCCCGGCATATCGGCACGCCGCGGAGCGCGGTTTAGAGACCGGACGAGTGTTCTAGACGGAGACGGCGAGCGGGCGGCGCCCGCGAGCCTATGGTCTCACGCGCGCCGCGCGGCGCATCGTCTCGACGGGTGCGTCGCGCCCCGTCCAACGCTCGAGGCTCGGGCTCCCTGGCGGACGAGGACCTCCAGCCCGTCGATCACACGTGCGCCTCGCTCGGCTCCCCAGCGCTCGAGCGGTGTGGACTGAGACCCGTAGACCATGTCGACCACCAGGGCAGCGTCCACCAGCGGCAGCCCGTCGAGCGTGTCGTCAGTCTCGAGCCCGACCGATGTGGTGTTCACGAGCACGTCGACCGCGCCGGAGGGCCGGCCGTGGGCCACGTCCAGCTCGCCGGCGAGCTCCCGGGCCCGGCCGGCCGTCCGGTTCCAGACCCAGACCTCGGCTCCGGTCTCGCGCAGAGCCCACGCCGCGGCGCGTGCCGCGCCCCCGGCGCCGAGCACCAGCGCCCGGCCGGGCTCCTCGCCCTCCAGGGCGTCGATCAGTCCCCCGGCGTCGGTGTTGTCCCCGGCCACGCGCCCGTCGGGCTCGAAGGTCAGGGTGTTGACGGCGCCGATGGCGGTTGCCGCCTCACCGAGCTCGTCCGCCAGAGCGTGGGCCGCGAGCTTGTGCGGGATGGTCACGTTGGCGCCCCGGTAGCCCGACCCGGGCAATGCCCGAACCGTTTCGGTGAACAGCTCGGGCGCCAGCGGCAGATGGAAGTAGCGCCAGTCGAGGCCGAGCTCGGCGAAGGCGGCGCTCATCATGGCGGGGGAGCGGCTGTGAGCGACCGGAAAGCCGAGGACGCCGCAGGCGACCATGGGTTCCTAGCACTCCGTCGGCGACTTGCCGCCACGCTCCTCGCGAGCGCGGTTGTATTCGTCGACGTAGCGCTGGAACTCCGCGTCGGTCTCCGCGAACTTATGGCGGCCGTTGCCGCACACCGCGGCGACGTAGAAGAGATAGTCCGTGCGGGCCGGGCGCGCTGCGGCCCTGATGGCCGCCAGCCCGGGGTTGCCGATCGGACCGGGCGGCAGGCCCTCGTTGACTCTCGTGTTGTACGGGCTGGTGTTGGCGAGCTCGGACTGCTTGAGAGGCTCGGTCCAGTTGCCGTAGATGTAGCGCACCGTGGCGTCGATCCCCAGGCTGATGCCGTCCTTCAGCCGGTTGTAGATCACCGACGAGACCAGCGCGCGCTCCTTGGCCACGGCGGCCTCGCGGTCGATCAGGGAGGCGATGATGAGGACGTCGAACGGAGTGAGGTTGCGCCGGCGGGCGTAGCTCAGGTCGACCTTCGCGAAGTTGCGCTTGAACGCCTTGAGCTGCTCCTCCACCAGGCCGCGGGCGGGCCGGCTCTTCTTGAGCTCGTAGGTGGCGGGGAACAGGAAGCCCTCCAGGCTGCGGGCGTTCGGGGCGCCGAAGCGGCCCGGGTCGAGCTCCGGGTTGCGCCTGCTTGCGCGCCGGTAGTTTCCCGGTACGCCGGCGCGCCGCACCGCGGGGGCGAGTTCGCTGCGAGAAAGGCCCTCGGGCAGCGAGACCACCCTCACGTCGGGCGGCACGCCCTTCTCCAGCGCGTCGAGCGCGGCGGTGAAGGTCATGTCCTCCCGTAGCTCGAACGAGCCCGGCTTGAGGTCGCCGCTGCGACCGGCCAGTCGGGCGCGAAGCTCGAAGAAGCCCGCGTTCGAGATCACCCCGTTGTCCTGCAGGATCGTGGCGATGTCACCCAGGGTCGACCCGCGGGGAATGCTCACCCTCACCGCCGGCCCGTCGCTCTCGCTCTTGAGGGGCTGAAAGAGCGAGTTGGCGAACCAGGCAGCCGCCAGGATCAGGGCCAGGAGCACGCCGGTGGCGATGATGCGGCCCCAGCGCGGTCCCGATCCGCCGGCCGGCTCGGCAACGGGAGGAACGTCGACGAAATCGTCGCGGCGAGCGGCTCGCTCGCGCCGCGCAGCCTCCCGTTCATCGGAGGATCGTCCGCCCGGCACGGGCGGCGGACCGGAGCTCACTCCGGCGTGCGCGCTCCGGCCGCGGCGAGATAGCTGTCGAGCAGGTGCGCGGCGGCTCGAGAGTCGGGATCGCCCGCGCCCCCCATGCGCTCCGCGAGACGCGTGGTCAGGCGCTCATCGTGAAGCTCCACGGGTACGGTCACTCTCCGCGCCAGGCGCTCGGCAAACGTCTGCGCCCTGGAGGCCTGTTCACCCACGTCGCCCGCGAGAGTCAGAGGGAGACCCACCACGATGCGTTCCGCGCCCTCATCGCGCGCCAGCGCGGCGATGCGCGCCAGGCCCTTGCGCGTGTCGGGGCTCTCCACCACCGGCAGCGGCGTGGCCAGGGTCCCCGACGGATCGGAGATGGCGCAGCCGCAGCGCGCCGCGCCGTGGTCGAGGGCGAGCACGCGCATCAGGAACCGGCGCCGAGCGCCTTCTCGACCTCCGCGCGGGCGGTGGCCAGGGCGTCGGGCAGCTTGGCGGGCTCGCGGCCACCGGCCTGCGCCATCGTGTCCCGGCCCCCGCCGCCACCGCCGGCGACCTCGGCCGCGGCGCGCACCACCGCGCCCGCCTTGACTCCTCGCTCCACCAACGCCGGCGAGACGTTGGCCACCAGGTGAACGCGGCCTTCGTGCGCGGTGCCGAGCACCACCGCCGCGTCGCCGAGCTTCTGACGGACGGCGTCGGACAGGTCGAGCAGCGGCCTCGCCTCCATGGCGTCCACCGCCTGCACCACGACCTTCACGCCGGCGACCTCCTCCGCCGAGCTCACGAGCCCGTCTGCGTCTCCTCCTCCGCCGCCGTCCTTGGGCCTGCGCTCGAGCTCCTTGACGCGACCGGTGAGGCGCTCCACCGCGGGCACGACCTCGTGCTCTGGCACACGGAGCAGGCGAGACAGCTCGGCGAGGCGCGCCGTCCGCTCCTCGAACAGCCGCGCCGCGGCCGGCCCGGTGACCGCCTCGATGCGGCGCACGTTGGAGGCGCTCGAGGTCTCCGTGGTCACGTGGAACAGCCCGATCTCGGACGTGGCGGCCACGTGCGTGCCCCCGCAGAGCTCACGGGACACGCCATCCACCTCCACCATCCGGACCCAGTCGCCGTACTTCTCGCCGAACAGGGCCATCGCGCCCAGAGACTCGGCCTCCTGCCGGCTGGTCTCGATCGCGCGCACGTGCCGGTTGGCGGCCACGAAGCCCGCCACCGTCCGCTCGACGTCGGCCAGCTCTTCCGGGCTGAGGCGCTCGCCGTGGGTGAAGTCGAAGCGCAGCTTGTCGGGACCGACGTAGGAGCCGGCCTGGCGCACATGGTCGCCCAGGCGTTCGCGCAGGGCCGCGTGCAGCAGATGGGTGGCGGTGTGGTTGCGCATGGTGGCCAGGCGCGTGTCGCGCTCGACCAGGGCCCGCACGCTCTCACCAGGACCGATCTCGCCTTCGATGGGCTCGAGAGCGATCGCCTGATCGTCACCGAGCCGGTACACGTCGACCACCCGCGCGCGGCCCGAGTCCGTCTCGACGATGCCGCCGTCCGACACCTGACCGCCCCCCTCCGGGTAGAACGGGCTCTCGTCGAGCTTGGCCAGCAGCCAGCCGTTCGACGGCTCGGCCACGCGCAGCACCGTGTCGGCCTCCGTGGTCTCGTAGCCGACGAAGCGGGTGCGAAAGCCCGCGTCGCGTGCGAAGCGAAGCACCTCGTCGTGATCCACGTGCACATGACCACCGCCGGCGTCGGCCTCCGCCTTGAGCTGAGGCCCGGCGCGCGAGACCTCCCGCGCCCGCTCCATCAGCTCCTCGAAGCCCTGGTCGTCGACCGAGAGACCGGAGTCGGCGAGCAGCTCCTTGGTCATCTCGTAGGGGAAGCCATAGGTGTCGTGGAGCTTGAAGGCGTCCTCGGCCGACACCCACGACGTGTTGTCCTTCTTGGCCTGCTCGACGAGCTCGGCGAGGAGCCGTTCGCCCTGCGCGAGAGTGCGCCCGAAGCTCTCCTCCTCGGCCCGCGCCCAGCGCTCGATCGCCGGCCAGTCGCGCTCGAGCTCGGGATACGCCTCCTTGGTCTGATCGATGGCCGTTCGGTAGAGCTTCGGCAGGAACGAGCCCTCGACGCCCAGCGCCCGGCCCTGCTGGATGGCGCGGCGCATGATCCTGCGCAGGATGTAGCCGCGGTCCTCGTTGGAGGGGACCACGCCGTCGCCGAGCAGGAAGGTGGCCGCCCGCCCGTGGTCGGCGAGGATGCGCAGCGCCCGGGTGGTGGGAAAGTCCTGTCCGTACCGCCGTCCCGACAGCTCCTCACCCAGCTCGATCAGCGGCCGGAAGAGGTCGGTTTCGTAGACCGAGTCGACCCCCTGGAGCACCGCTGACATCCGCTCGAGACCCATGCCGGTGTCGATGTTCTTGGTGGGCAGCTCGGGCAGCGAGCCGTCGGCCTGCAGCTCGTACTGCATGAACACGAGGTTCCAGATCTCGAGGTGGCGCTCAGTGTCGTCGCCGGGCCGGTCACTGTCCGGCCCGAACTCCGGACCCCGGTCGTAGTACAGCTCAGAGCACGGCCCGCACGGGCCGGTGGGCCCGGACTGCCAGAAGTTGTCCTCGCGGCCGAGCAGCACGATGCGCTCGTCGGGCACGCCCACGGCCCGCCAGCACTCGATCGCCTCCTCGTCCGGACCGAGGCCGAGCTCCTCGTCCCCGCCGAACACCGAGATCCAGATGCGCTCGAACTCGAGGCCGAGTCCCTCGGGCGAGGTGGACAACTCGAGCGCGAACTCGACCGCCCCCTTCTTGAAGTAGTCGCCGACCGAGAAGTTGCCGAGCATCTCGAAGAACGTCAGGTGACGCTTGGTCAGGCCGACGTTCTCGATATCGGTGGTTCGAAACGACTTCTGGCAGGAGGTCAGGCGCGGCGAGGGCGGCTCCTCCTCGCCGCGGAAGTAGGGCTTGAAGGGCTGCATGCCGGCGGTGGTGAGCAGCACGCTGGGGTCGTAGGAGCTCGGAACGAGCGATGCCGAGGGCATGCGCGCGTGTTCGTGCGCCTCGAAGAACGACAGGAATCGCTCCCGGATTTCCGCAGCCTGCATAGACTGAGCAGTCTAAGGAGAGCGAAACCGCGTTGCCCTACCCTAAATGGGGCCCGAGCGCCCCGAACCCTGCAACTTACGTCCAGTTTGCGGAGAAGCCTGCGAGCACCTATGGAGTTTTGCGGGCCAAAGGTGTGCAATAGGACCATGGGCTCGCGGTTCGCCCCGTTTATGCCGACGATGCGATAGATGCTTCTGGCGGAGCGACTGGTGGGCGAGGCGCGTTCGCGCCGCGCCAAGGGCATGGGCCCGCGCGAGCGCGCGGTCCTCACCGCGTCCGCTCTCGCCTTCCTGACCGCCGCTGTCCTGATGGCGGTGTTCGTGCCCAACGAGCGCGACACCGGCTTGACCCTCGCCGTAGCCCTGGTCATCGGCTACGTGTTGATCGAGCGAGTGCGCTTCGAGTTCGGAGGCGGCTACGGGACAGCCGAGCAGCTCATCCTCGTCCCGATCGTGCTGCTCGCTCCGCTGCCCTACGTCCCGCTGATGATCGCGCTGGCCAACGCGCTGTCGATGCTGCCGGAGATCTTCGAGGGACGCTGGCACCGCCAGCGCGTGACCGGCCGGATCGCGGACCTGTGGTACTGCCTGCCGCCCGTGCTCGTGCTCGTGGCGCTGGCGCCCGGCGAGCTGCGGCTCGAGGACTGGTGGGTCTACGCCCTCGCCTTCCTCGCGCAGCTGGTGGGCGACTTCGCCTGGACGGTCATGCGCGCCCGGCTGCTGGACGACGTTCCCTTCCGCGAGCTGGCCGCCGGCTGGTTGGGCTCAGCCCGGGTCGACGCGATTCTCTCCCCCATCGCCTTCATGGTCTCGCTCGCGGCGCTCGAGACGCCCATCGTGCTGCTGGCCATCGGTCCGCTCGCCTGGCTGCTCCACTCGTTCGCCACCGACCGCAAGGAGCGCTACAGCAAGACCCTGGAGCTCCAGCGCGCCTACCGCGGCACGGTCATGCTGCTGGCCGACGTCGTGGAGTTCGAGGACGACTACACGGCACAGCACTCACGCTCGGTCGTCGAGCTGGTCAACGCAGTAGCCGACGAGCTCGGGGTTCCGCCCGACGACCGCCAGGAGCTGGAGTTCGCGGCCCTCCTGCACGACGTGGGCAAGATCGCCATCCCCAAGGAGATCCTCAACAAGCCCGCCGCCCTCACCGACGGCGAGTTCGAGGTGATGAAGACCCACACCATCGAAGGCCAGTTCATGCTCGACCGCGTGGGAGGGCTGCTCGGGCGCGTCGGCGAGATCGTGCGCTCCTGCCACGAGCGCTGGGACGGGGGCGGCTACCCGGATGGCCTGAAGGGCGAGGAGATCCCGGTCGCGTCTCGCATCGTCTTCGCCTGTGACGCCTACCACGCGATCACCAGCGATCGCGCCTATCGCCCGGCCCGTTCCAAGACTGAAGGCATTGCCGAGTTGATGAACAACGCGGGCGGTCAGTTCGACCCGCGCGTGGTGCGCGCCCTCGTGATAGCCGTGGAGGAGCGCGAGCTCACGATGGACGCGGTGGGCGACGAGGTCCGGGCGGTGCTGGCCAGCGCGCCGGTCCGCAAGACCGTCGTCACTCCGCCCCGCACGTAGCAGGGGGCTAGGGCGACTCGGCCGCCACCGGCGAAGCGCTGCCGGCGGTTTCGGCCGCCACCAGCCGCTCGTGGCGAAGGAAGTAGCCCGCCGCCAGCGCGACGAGAGTGACGCCCGCTCCGGCGATGGCGATCACCGTCTGAGGCCCCGCCAGCGACACCAACGCGCCTGCCGAGACGAAGGCGACACCGAAGCCCCACGCCGTGGTGGCGTCACGTACACCGAACACCCGGGCGGTCAGCTCGTCGGGCACCGTCTCCTGGATGAACAGGCGTTCGTGGACGAGCATCAGCCCGTTGCCGAATCCGGCAAGCGTGAACATCACGAGGACCACCGCCAGGGTGGGCACGAGCCCCGCGACCAGGAAGCCGGCGCCGCTGAGCAACAGCCCGATGGTGAAGCGGGTGGTGAGCGTCTTCAGCTCGCCGCCCGCCCCTCCCGCCAGCGAGCCGGCGGCGATGCCGGCCCCCACGAGAGCGACCATCGCCGAGAACGCGGCGTCGCTCGAGCCGAGGTCGTCCTTGAGGAAGGGCAGCTCAGCCACGTTCACGAGGCCGCCGAAGAAGACGCCGGCGGCCGATGCGGCCAAGATGGGCCACAGGCCTCGTACGAGACCGATCGAGCGGATTCCGTCTCGCGTCTGACCGAGCAGCGTGCCGCGAGCGGCGGAGGACTCGGCCGCGGACGGCGCCTCGCCGAAGCTGAGCCGCGCCAGCACGAGGGCCGAGAGGGCGAAGGTGAGGGCGTTGCCCGCAAGGATGGTCTCCGGCGAGGCGATCAGGAGGAACGCCGCCATGATCGCCGGACCGACGGCCAGGCCGAGGTCGGTGATCGCTCCGTAGACCGATGTTGCCACCGGCAGGCGGGGGCGCGCCACCAGGCTGGGCAGCGCGGCCAGGCTCGCGGGGGTGAACAGGGCCGTCCCCAGGCCGGCCAGCAGGGCGAGGGCCAGGGTCGCCGCGAAGCTGTCGACCAGAGCGATGCCGACGAAGGCGACGGCCCGCACCACGTCGGCGATGACCATGCAGTTCCGGCGCGACCAACGGTCGGCCGCCGCGCCGAGGATGGGGCCGAGCACCATGGGCGGAAGGAGGTCGGCGATGAGCACGAGGCTGATCGCCCAGGGAGAATCGAGCCTGTCGTAGGCGACCAGTAGAAGAGCGACATATCCCGCTCCGGTGCCCAGTGCGGACTGGGCGAGGAGCGCGAAGAAGGTGCGAGCCCTGCGCTCGGCTCGAAGTAGATCGGCCAGTCGTTTCACGCGCGTGGCTCAGTGGGGAGCACGGCGTTGAAGTATGCGCCAGCTGTTGTCGGAACCCCTTGCCGGGGCTCCCGTTGGTGGTTGCTGCTCAGCGCTTGTAGGGCATTGAAGGTCTCTCCCGCTTTCGCCGGAGTCCCCTGACTCCGGCCGACGAAGTTGCTTGCGATCGGTGCTGCTGGGCGATTAGCGCTTGTAGGGCATTGAGCGTTCCTCACGGGTCATGCCGGATCCTGTGCTCCGGCTGGTGCTGCACGGTCCTCGGCGCGAGGGCGTGCGCGGGCGGCGGGACCACGCTTCGCGGTCCCACAGTCAAGGGTTCAGCGCTTGTAGGGCATAGAGGATTCCTCTGGTTGTCCCGAGTCGCAGGGACTCGGCTATGGGCGGTTGCACGGGCTCGAGGCAGCAAACTCGTGCTGGGGCGGTGGTGCACTATCGCACGAGCCCGCAATTTGGGACCTTCACGGCCTTAGACCGTGCAAAAGGTATGCAGACCCGTCCTTTAGCTGGCGGGAGCTTCGCTCAAACCCCCCTTTGCGTAAACGTAGCTTTGCCAATACCCCCCATTTGGGGGGTTAAGTTTCACCGCAGCTTACCGATAGGTGAACACCGCCGTCTGTGTCCCGACGCGGACGGCTGGTCGCGGCGGTCAGGCGGACTCGGCAGGCGAGTCGCCGTTGGCCCTCGCAGACGGCAGTTCATCGCCGGCGCTGTGAGGACTCGCCTCGTCGCGAACGGCGGCGCCGACCTCTTCGGCCGAGACGTTGAGCGGGTGGTGACAGGCCGCCAGATGCCCGTTGGCGTAGGCCGCCAGGGGAGGCTCGACCTCACGGCAGACCTCGGTGGCGCGCGGGCAGCGGGTGTGGAAGACGCAGCCGCTGGGCGGGTTGATCGGGTTGGGAGGCTCGCCGCCGACGACCACGCGCTCGCGGCTGCGGTTCTCCCTGGGATCGGGAATCGGGATCGCCGACAGCAGCGCCGACGTGTAGGGATGGATCGGTTTCGTGTAGAGCTCTTCGGCCGGCGAGAGCTCCATCAGCTTGCCCAGGTACATGACCGCGATCCGGTCGGACACGTGACGCACCACCGACAGGTCGTGAGCCACGAACAGGTAGGTGAGCTTGAACTCGTCCTGAAGGTCGTCGAGCAGGTTGATGATCTGGGCCTGCACGGATACGTCGAGGGCGCTCACCGGCTCGTCGAGCACGATCAAGCGCGGTTCGAGAGCGAGCGCCCGCGCCACGCCGATGCGCTGGCGCTGGCCCCCCGAGAACTCGTGCGGGTAGCGGTTCAGGTGCTCGGCCTGGAGGCCAACGAGCTTCAGCAGGTCTCCCACCCGGTCCTCCACCTCGGAGCGCGAGGTGCCGTGCAGCCGTAGCGGTTGGCCGATGATCTGGGCGACGCGCTTGCGCGGGTTCAAAGAGGCAAAGGGGTCCTGGAAGACCATCTGCATCTCGCGCCGCAGCGGCTCGAGCTCGCGCCGCCCCGCGCTGGTGATGTCCTTGCCGCGGAAGTGAATGCTCCCCTCGGTGGAGTCGATCAGGCGCATGATCGTGCGCGAGATCGTGGTCTTGCCACAGCCCGACTCCCCCACCAGGCCGACGGTCTCGCCCTCGGCGACCGAGAGCGTCACGTCGTTGACCGCGTGCACCCGGGCCACCTCGCGGTCGACGAGCAGGCCCTCCTTGATGGAGAAGAAGACCTTGAGATGGTCAACGTCGACGAGCGGGACGACGGCTTCGTTCACGCGGAGGGCGCCCCGGCCTTGTCGTCGAGCCCGATCTGGCCCGGACGCACCTCGCGAAGCTCTTCCTTCTGGGCGGGCGAGAGCCAGCAGCGGTCCAGGTGGTCCCGGGCCGCTTCTGAACACGTTCCTCGAGCGGCGGCACCTCGACACACTTGGCGAACTCGTGCGGGCAGCGTGGCCTGAAGTGACAGCCCTCGGGGCGGTTGGCCAGCGACGGCGGCAGGCCGGCAATCGCCGGTAGCCGCTCCGGCCGCGGCCTGTCGACGCGTGTGATCGAGCCCAACAGTCCCCACGTGTAGGGGTGCTGAGGGTCGTAGAAGATCTCATCGAGCGTGCCCTGCTCCACGATCCGCCCGGAGTACATGACGGCGATACGATCGGCGATGTCGGCCACCACGCCCAGGTCATGGGTAACGAGGATCACCGCGGCGCCGGTCTCGTCGCGCAGCTCCCGGATCCGCTCGAGGATCTGGGCCTGAATCGTCACGTCGAGCGCGGTCGTGGGCTCGTCCGCGATCAGCACGGAGGGGTCGCAGGAGAGCGCCAGCGCGATCATCACACGCTGGCGCATGCCGCCCGAGAACTCGTGCGGATAGGAGTCGAGGCGATCGCGCGCCCGCGGGATGCCGACCTTGTCGAGCAGCTCGACGGTGCGCTCACGGGCCTGGCGGTCGGGCATCGCGTCGTGCTCTTGGATCTGCTCCATGATCTGCTCGCCCAGCCGCAGCACCGGGTTGAGCGAGGTCATCGGGTCCTGGAAGATCATCGCGATCTCGGCTCCGCGCACTCGCCGCAACTCGTCCTCGGATGCCGCGATCAGCTCGGTGCCCTTGTAGTCCGCGGTGCCCTCGAACCTCGCGTTGGGCGAGCGCGTGAGGCCCATCAGCGTCATGGCCGTGACCGACTTGCCCGAGCCGGACTCCCCCACCACCGCCAGGATCTCACCGGCGGCCAGGTCGAGCGACACCCCGTCCACCGCCTGCACCACGCCCTCCTCGGTGGCGAAGGCGACGCGCAGGTCACGCACCGAGAGCAGGGGATCGGAACCGGCCGGGCGCGGTGGTTGGGTGGCGGACTCCGGGACGCTCACTACAGCCGGATGCGCGGGTCGAGGTAGGCGTACACGATGTCCACCACCGCGTTCATGAACACCACGAAGAACGCGAGGAAGATCGTGACGGCGAGGACGGGCGGGACGTCGAGCTGGCCGATCGACTCCGCGGCGTACTGACCCACTCCCTGGAGGTCGAAGACCGTCTCGGTGAGGATCGCCCCTCCGCCGACCACCGCTCCGAAATCGAGACCCCACAACGTGACGATCGGGATCATCGAGTTGCGCAGGACGTGCCTGACCATGATCTGCCGCTCCGAGAGGCCCTTCGCGCGCGCGGTGCGCACGTAGTCCTCGTTGATCGTGTCGAGCACGTTCGAGCGCAGCACGCGCGAGTAGAACCCGATGAACAGGATGGCCAGGGCCGTCCAGGGCAGGATCAGGTGGTAGAACCAGTCGAGCGGGTCCTCCGTGAGCTCGACGTACCCGCCGTTGGGGAACCAACCGAGCTTGAAGCCCAGGTAGTAGTTCATCAGCGCCCCGATCCAGAAGACGGGCACCGAGATCCCGATCAGCGCGATGATCGTGAGGAAGCGGTCGGCGAACTTGCCCGCCTTGACGGCGCTGTAGAGCCCGAAGGCCACCGCGACGACCATCCACAGAATGGCCGCGCCGATGGCCAGCGACAGCGTGCGAGGAAGCCCCTTCTTGATCTCCTCGCCCACCGGCAGCTGCGTGAAGTAGGACTGCAGATCGCCCGTGAATACCTTCTTCATGGTGGTGAAGTACTGGACGACGATGTTGTCGTTGAAGCCCCACTCCTTGCGGATCTGCTCGATCTGGGTCTCCGTCGGCTGGCGGCCGGCCATCCGCACCGCGGGATCCCCATTCGGGATGACGTTGAAGATCAGAAAGGTGAGGACGGAGACCGCGAACATCACCAGGACCATCTGGAGCAGCCGGCGGACGACGAAGCGGGCCATCAGTGCTCCAGGCGGACCTTGGCCCGGGGGTCGAGGGCGTCCCGCACGCCGTCGCCGAAGACGTTCAGCGCGAGCACCGTGAGAACGAGCATCGCGCCGGGGACGACGGCCAGGTGCGGCGCGGTCGCGATGCGCTCAACGCCCTCGTCGATCATCGTGCCCCACGAGGGGTTCGGCGGCCGTACGCCGGCGCCGAGGAACGACAGTGCCGCCTCGAGCAGGATCGCGTTGGCGATCAGGAGGGTGAAGAAGACGAGAATCGTGGAGATCAGGTTGGGCAGGACCTCGCCGAACATGATCCGCAGCGGGCCGGCCCCCTGGGCGCGCGCCGCCTCCACGAACTCCTTCTCGCGCAGCGAGAGCACCTGCCCTCTGATCGGCCGGGCCATGTACGGGATGTACACGAGGCCGATGACGAAGATCGGCACCACGAGTGAGTCGCCGCTGATCGTGATCGGCCCGAGTTTGAGCCCGCCGAGCGCGAGCGCCACACCCAGCGCCACGCCGAGGATCACCACCGGGAACGACCACAGCACATCGAGCAGCGCCCTGATCACCGAGTCGGTGGGGCCGCGGAAGAAGCCCGCCAGGATGCCCAGGATGATCGAGAGCACGGTCGTCATGAACGCGGCCGTGAGCCCGATCAGGAGCGAGTTGCGCCCGCCGTAGAGCAGCCGCACCATCACGTCGCGGCCGTTGGTGTCCGCGCCGAGGAAGAACTCGCCCTGCCACGTCGGGCCGATCGGAACACCGTTGAGGGCCACGACGTCCGTCTTCTTGCCGTCGATGACGACGGTGTCCGTCAGGTGGTTCTCGCTGGGCCCTGTCTTCGCGACCTGATTCGCCCACAGGGGAGCAGCCAGGCAGACGGCCACCAGCAACACGAAGACGAAGCCGAAGAACAGCGCCACCTTGTTGCGCTTGAGACGCCGCAGCGCCAAGCGCCAGGGACCGACGCCGTGGACGCCCTCCCGCTCGGCCTCGGTTTCCCAGGCGGCCGGTCCCTGCAGGGCGGTTTGGTCGGTGACGGGCTCGGTAGCCATCTCCCTCGCTCAGTTCCCCCTGGGCACACCCTACCCCACCGGAAGGGCGCCGGAGCGCCCTTCCGATGGGATAGATCAGCCGTCTACTTGAGGCACCAGCTCGAGTAGTCGTTCTGGTAGACCGGATGGAACAGCGAGCAGTTCTCGAAGTCCATCCGCTCGGACATGAACGTCGCGACCGTCTCCGATCCGTAGGGGGCCACGTACGCCTCGTCGACGGCGTACTTGTCCGCCTCGGCCGCCTGCTCGGTCGCTCCGTCGGCCGGGGCCAGCTTGACCTCGTCGATCAGCTTGTTCAGCTCCGGGTCGTCGACCCGGCCGAAGTTCTGATTGTTGGTCGGCTGATTCGTCGCCCCGTCGATCAGGAACAGGAAGTTCGCCGGATGCGGGAAGTCCTGGAACCAGTTGGTCGGCGCCGATCGCGGCCTTCGTCTTGTCGTTGCCGACGGTCTGGAAGTAGACCCCGGCGTCGATCACCTTGAGCTTCGGCGCTCAGGCCGATCTTGTTGAGCATGTCGGTGAGGTACTGGCCGATCTCGGGCCGGTTCTCGTCGTTGTTGGTGTAGACGTCGACCGACTCGCCCTCGACACCGGCGTCCTTGATGAGCTGGCGTGCCTTCTCGAGGTCGCCCGGCTCGTTGGGATCGCCGTAGGGACACGGGTCGAGCTCCTCGTGGCCCTGCAGGCCCGGCGGCAGGAAGTTGCAGCCCGGAGCCAGGCGACCGCCGAACAGCCGCGACAGCGCGCGCGAGTCGACGCCGTAGTTGACCGCCTGCCTGACCTCCTTCTTGTCGAACGGCGGGACGTTCGTGTTCATGAAGAAGTAGTAGGTGTTGACCGTCTGCTGGGTCTTGTAGCGGTCGCTGTACTCCGCCTTGCACCTGCGGCAGGAGGTCGGCCGGCGGCGGGTCCTGCATGTAGTCGAGCTTGCCGCTGATCACGTCCTGGGTCTGGCGCTCGGCCGACTTGACGATCTTGGTGGTGATCGTGTCGAGGTTGCCCTTCGGGATGCCCGGGATGTTGAAGTTCTTGTTCTTCTCCATCACGAACTGGCGGTTGGGCACCGACTCGGTGAACTTGTACGGGCCCGACGCCCGGGGGCGGATCGGCGGACAGGTTCTTGAACGGCGTGTCACCCGGCACGATGCCCGCGAAGTTCATCGCCAGGACGTTGAGAATCGTGCCGTCCTCACTCGGTCAGCTTGATCGTGACCTCACCGGTCTTGTCGTCGGTCTCGATGCCGGAGATGTCGCCGTCGGGCTTGCCGGCGTCGATGTACTCCTGCGGCGCCCTCGATGACCAGGAAGAAAGCCGGTGGCGCCGGACTCCAGGTTGAGCACGCGCTTGATGGTGTGCTCGAAGTCCGAGGCCTTGACCGGGGTGCCGTCGGAGAACTTGAGGCCCTTGCGCATGGTGAAGGTGCACCGTCTTGCCGTCCTCGGAGACCTTCGGTAGCTCCTCGGCCACGCCCGGGATCAGCTCGGTGCCCTCCACGCCCTCGGCGCGCTTGTAGGTGACCGGCGGCGTGTAGACGAGCCACTGAGGCTCCCAGCCGTTGACGGTGTAGCTCAGCGCCGGGTCGAGATAGTCCGGCTGCGAGGTCTGGGAGATCGTGATCGATCCGCCCTGCTTGGCCGCTCCGCCCTCGCCGCCGCTGTCGGCGCTGTCACCACCGTCGTCGTCGCTGCCGCAGGCCGCCATCGCCGACATGGCCAGAGCGGCGAACACCAGCACGAGAGCTCGTCTCCCGAGGTTCCCCATTCAATTCCCTCCAGAATTTAAGATTGGACGAGCGGTGTGCTCGCCGGGCGGCAACATACCCGTTTGCAGCGAGATCCGCCCCCGGTCAATCGAACGAAAATCTGTCCTTAACGCTCAGCCGGGGCGCCCGGAGGCGTCCGCATGAGTTCGTCGCGCATAACCTGCAGCGACTTGCGGATCAGCCGCGAGACGTGCATCTGGGAGAGCCCCACACGCTGCGCGATCTGCGTCTGCGGCAAGCCCTCCTCGAAGCGCATGCGCAGAATCTCCCGCTCGCGGGGTGGCAGGCGGTCGAACGCCGGTTCCAGGGCCGCGCGCTGCTCGGAGCGCTCGAATTCCTCGTCCTCGTCGCCGATCGTCTCGAGCGGGTCCAGATCCTCGTCCCCGCCGGGGCCGGTGGACAGCGAGACGGTCGAATAGGCGGAGCCCACCTCCATCGCCTCGAGCACCTCTTCCGGCGTCGTCTTGAGCTCCTCCGCGATCTCGCCGATGCTCGGCGAGCGGCCCAACCGGCCGGTCAGGCGCTCGATGGCGCCCGACATCGACGCGTTCAGCTCCTGGAGGGCGCGCGGGACGCGTATGGCCCAGCCCTTGTCGCGGAAATGGCGCTTGATCTCGCCCACCACGTTGGGGGTGGCGTAGGTGGCCAGCGACACCTCGCGGTCGAGCTCGAAGCGGTCGATCGCCTTGATCAGGCCGATCGCCCCCACCTGTTCGATGTCCTCGAGGGCCTCGCCACGGCCCGCGTAGCGGCGGGCGAGCGAGCGCACCAGCGGCAGGTGCCGCTCGATCAGCTCTTCACGGGCGCTCGTCTCTCCGCGCAGGTGATAGCGCCGCAGAAGATCGCGGTCCTCGGCCCGGGCCTTCTCGCTCGACGCCTGGGTGCGTCGCTCGGGAAAGCTCACAGCATGCCCTTGACCTTGTCGAGGCGCACGACCACGCTGCCGTCGTCGGACTCCTCCACGCCGAAGCCGTCGACCACGGTCTGCAGGATTCGCTTGAGCGTGAGCCCGACGGGAGGCACGTCGCCGTCGGCCAGCGCGTCGGCAATAGCCCGCTCGCGCAGCGGGCCGACCCGGGCGCGGATCCCGTCGTGCACCACCTCGAACGACATCTCCACGCTACCGTCCGGGCCGGCCTCCGCCAGCAGCCGCTCGACGGCGAGCTGGAGGTCGTCGATCTCCTCGAAGCCGAAGTCCACGCGCTCGGCGATGCCGCCGATGATCAGCCGGACCACGGCGTTGAAGTCGCCCGACAGTGGTGCCTCGAGCTCGATGCGGGCGCCCTGCTCGGTCAAGAGGGCTCCCCGATCGTTCCTTCTCCCACCACTCGGTCTCCGTCGAGCAGGCAGGCCAGCTGCCCGGGCGCCGCGCCGAGCGCGGGACGCTCCAGGTCGAGAACCACGCGGTCGCCGTCGTAGCCCACCACGCACGGAAGCGGGCTCGCCGTGGTAGCGCAGCCGCACGCTCTTCACATTCGACGGCTCGCGGTGAAGACGGACGTCGTCGAGCAGCACCCGCCGAGTGGCCAGCGCCTCGCGCGGCCCCACCACCACACGGTTGCGTTCGGCGTCCCGCGAGAGGACGTAGACCGGCTCCGGGCCCGCCACGCCCAGCCCGCGGCGCTGGCCGACGGTGAAGTTGTGCTGGCCCTCGTGGCGGCCGAGCACCTCGCCGTCCCGGTCGACGATCTCGCCCGGTCGGCGCAGCCGGGGCCCGCCGTGGCGCTGCAGGAACTCCCGGCCGCCCAGGCCGGCCACGAAGCACAGGTCCTGGCTCTCGCGCTTGTCGGCCACCGGCAGCCCGGCATCGCGGGCGAGGGCGCGCACCGCGTCCTTGGTCAGGCCGCCGAGCGGGAAGGAGAGCCGGTCGAGCAGCCCCGGATCTAGCTTGGCCAACATGTAGCTCTGGTCCTTACGGGGGTCGGCGGCGGCACGGATCAACGGCCCGTCGGCGTCGCGGGCGATGCGCGCGTAATGGCCGGTGGCCAGGCGAGCGGCGCCGAGCGCGCCGGCCAGCTGTAGCAGCGCGTCGAAGCGCACAAAGCCGTTGCAGCCCACGCAGGGGTTGGGGGTGGTTCCGCCGGCGTAGCCCTCGAGGAACGGGTCCACCACCTCGGCCCGGAAGCGCTCGCGCAGGTCGATGGTCACGTGGGGCAGGCCCATGCTGTGGGCCAGGTGCCGCGCGCCGGTGACGGCCTGGGGCGAACAGCAGCTGGCCTCGCCGTCGGTGGCCGGATCGGCCCACAGCTCGAGCGTGGCCGCCACCACCTCGTCGCCGGCGTCCAGCGCGAGCTGGGCGGCCGCCGCGCTGTCCACGCCGCCGCTCATGGCCACGAGCGTGCGTCGCGGGCTGGGCTCGAGCGCCGGCGCGCCGGTGCGCGCGGCCGCGCCCAGGGCGCGATGCAGGGCGTCGGCGGCCAGCTCGGCGGCATGACGCTTGCCGGGCACGAGCCCGCCGAGCGCGGCGGAGACGGCGTCTGCGTTTACGCGAGCGGCGTCCAGGAACGCAACGCCCTCCACCAGCTCGACCAGCGCGCTGCCGGCAGCGGTGACAGCGCCGCAGCCATCCGCGTCGAAGCCGGCGGCCGCGATCCGCGTGCCCTCGACCCGCACCGATACGCGCACCACGTCACCGCAGGCGGCCCCGCCGGCGGCCCCCGAGTGCGGCTCTCCCGCAAGGGCGCCGTGGCCGGTGGGCCGGCTCAGGTGATCGGCGAATGAGCGCACGGGGGGCAAAGCTAGCGCGGATGGGCACCGACGTGGGAGAGGAAAAAGGCCCCAGCCTGCCGCTGCCGAAATCCGAGAGTTGGGCCTGCTGTTCGGAGCAAGCTTGGGTGTCCTCCGCGACGGGCCACGGCCCTACCGCGAGTGGGACTCCCGTCCCGGTGGTGTTCGGCTCAACATGTACGGCCGGCTGGCGTACAGGCTCGGGCCTACGACGAGGCTACCACCGGAATCCGTACGCCGCTCAGCCGGGCCCGGCGGCGGCTGGTCGAGCCGCACCCCGAGCTCGCGCAGCTGGGCCTCGCCCACCGGAGCCGGGGCGCCGGTGAGGGGATCCGCGCCGCTGGCCGCCTTGGGAAAGGCGATCACGTCGCGGATGGAGCCCACACCGGCCAGCAGGGCCGCCCAGCGATCGATTCCGAAGGCGATCCCGCCGTGTGGGGGAGCGCCGAAGGTGAGCGCCTCCAGGAGGAAGCCGAAACGCTCGCGCGCCTCCTCCGGGCCGATGCCGAGCGCGCCGAAGACCTTCTGCTGCACCTCCGGCGTGTTGATCCGGATGGAGCCGCCACCGATCTCCCAGCCGTCGAGCACCACGTCGTAGGCCCGTGAGCGCCAGCTGCCGGGATCGCCGTCGAGGTCGCCGGTGGGCGCCGTGAACGGGTGGTGGAGCGCGTCGAACCGGCCCTCGTCCTCGTTCCAATCGAACATCGGGAAGTCGGTGACCCAGAACAGGTCGTGGCCCTCGGGCTCGCGCTCGGCCACCTCAGGTCGCAGCGCGCCGAGCACCTTTGCCGCCACCTCGGCGGTGTCCGCCACGACGAGGACGGCGTCGCCCTCACGCGCGCCGAGCGCCTCAGTCGCCACGCGCACCTCGTCGTCCGACAGGAACTTGGCTATGGGCGAGCGCCAGCTCCCCTCCCCTTCGACGACCGCCCAGGCCAGACCCTTCGCGCCCAGCGACTGGGCCCTTTCGGTGAGATTGTCGAAGCGGCTCCTCGGCCACTCGCCTCCAGCCTTGATCGCCCGCACCACGCCTCCCGCCTCGACGGCGCCGCGGAACACCTTGAACTCGCTGCCGGCGAACACGCTCGAGAGGTCGGTGATCTCCACTCCCAGGCGGCGGTCGGGCCGGTCCGAGCCGTAGCGCAGCATCACCTCGTCGTAGGTCACCCGCTCGACGGGCAGCTCGACCTCGATGCCTCCCAGCCTCAGCGTCTCCTGGAGCAGGGGGTCGATCGTGGCGTAGACGTCCTCCTCATCCACGAACGACATCTCGAGGTCGAGCTGGGTGAACTCGGGCTGCCGGTCGGCGCGGAAGTCCTCGTCCCGGAAGCAGCGCGCGATCTGGAAGTAGCGCTCCATTCCGCTCATCATCAGGAGCTGCTTGAACAGCTGCGGCGATTGTGGAAGGGCGTACCAGGAGCCACGTACGAGGCGGCTCGGGACCAGAAAGTCGCGCGCGCCCTCGGGCGTCGAGCGGGTCATGATCGGCGTCTCGATCTCGAGGAACCCCTCGGCGGAGAGGTGATCGCGGATCGTCTTCACCAGGCGGTGGCGCAGGATCATCTGGTCGCGCATGGTCTCCTTGCGCAGGTCCAGATAGCGGTAGCGCAGGCGCAGCTCCTCACCCACCGGGTCGTCCTCATCGATCTGGAAGGGTGGTGTCTGAGCGTCGGCGAGCTGCTCGAACCCGGACACCACCAGCTCCACCTCGCCGGTGGGCAGGTCCGGGTTCACGGCCGCCGGGTCGCGGCCCACGAGCTCGCCCTCGGCCGTCAGAACGTCCTCGGCCCGCAGAGCGCCCGCCGCGGCGTGCGCCTCCGGCGCATCCTCGGGGCGGAACACGAGCTGCAACAGGCCGGTGCGATCGCGAACGTCGATGAAGATCAGGCCGCCGTGGTCGCGGCGGCGGTGCACCCAGCCGGCCACCCTCACGCGGCCGCCGACGTCCTCGGTGCGCAGCTCCCCCGCCCAGTGCGAGCGGTAGCGGTTCGAGCGAGGGGCCTTCATCGAAGCGTCTCGCGGACCATCTCCACCGCCTCGTCGGGGTCGCCGGCCTGGCGCTGGTCGCCGCTGTCCATGTCCTTCACGTCGATGGCGTCGCCGAGGATCACCGTGGCCCGCGCCCCGATGCGATCGGCCTGCTTGAGCTGGCCCTTGAGCGAGCGGCCGGCCTGTTCGATCTCGACCCGGATGCCCTCGTCACGCAGTCTGCGGGCCAGCGCGAAGGCCGACCGGGCGCTGTCCGGCTTGGCCAGCGCGATGTACACGCGCTCCTGTGCGTCCGGCTCCTCCGAGGAGGCCAGCAGGATGCGCTCGACTCCGGCCGCGAAGCCCACCCCGGGAGTGGACGGCCCACCGAGCTGCTCGACCAGCCCGTCGTAGCGTCCGCCGCCGCCGAGAGCCGCCTGTGCTCCCAGCCGCGGTGACTCGAGCTCGAACACGGTGCGCGTGTAGTAGTCGAGCCCGCGAACCAGGGTCGAATCGAGCTCGTACTCGAGGCCGGCGGCGTCGAGCAGCGCGCGTACGGCGGCGAAGTGCTCGGCGTCGTCGGGGCTCAGGCGGTCGAGCAGGCGGGGTGCCTCGGTCATCACCGCGCGCGTGCCCTCATGATCGGCGTCGAAGGCCCGCAGCGGGTTCTGATCGAGGCGCTCGCGCACCTCCCCCGACAGCTCCTGCTCGCGCGCGCGAAGGAAACCGGCGAGCTCCTCGAGATACTCGGCGCGGGTCTCGGGTGTGCCGAGGCTCGCCAGCCGTACTCGCGCAGGGCCCGCCCCCGCGCGGTCCACGATCTCGGCCAGCAGCAGGATCAGCTCGGCGTCGAGGCTGGGATCGTCGGAGCCGAGTGCCTCCGCGTCGAGCTGGGTGAACTGGCGAAAGCGGCCGGCCTGCGGCGCCTCGTGGCGAAAGAACGGGCCCCAGGTCCACAGCTTCACCGGCTGGGCCTGCTTGTGCATGCCGTGCTCGGCGTAGGCGCGGCAGATCCCCGCCGTGTTCTCGGGCCTGAGCGTGAGCGAGCGGCCGGCCTTGTCCTCGAAGGTGAACATCTCCTTCTGAACGATGTCCGTGGACTCCCCCACCCCGCGCGCGAACAGCTCCGTGTCCTCGAACACCGGCGTCTCGTAGGGCTCGTAGCCGGCGCGCCCGAGCACCTCGGCGGCGAGGCGCTGGAGCGCGAGCCGCCGGCGCGCGACGGCGGGCGGGACGTCCTGGGTCCCGCGCGGCGCCTGCAGCTTTGGGCTCACCGCGCGAGCTCGGTGAGGAACGGGTTGGAGGCCCGCTCGGCGCCGAGGCTCGTGGTGGCCATGTGGCCGGGATAGACGGCGGTCTGCTCCGGCAGGGTGTCGATCAGCATCCGGATCGACTCGAGCAGCGTCGCATGGTCGCCTCCGGGAAGGTCGGTGCGCCCTATCGACTGCTGGAAGAGCACGTCGCCGGAGAGGATCGCCTGCTCGTCGGGAATGGAGAACGTCACGTGCCCCGGGCTGTGGCCCGGGGTGAAGAGCACGTCGATCTCGAAGCCCGCGAGCTCGAGCCGCTCGCCGCCGTTCAGCGTGTGCTCGGCCTCGTAATCCTCGAACGGGCCGAAGCCCGGCCAGGGAACGAACGAGTTGATGTCGGCCAGCACGAAGGCCTCGATCTCGGGCACCCACACCTCGGCCCCCGTGGCCCTGGCCACCGGCGCCACCGCACCCACGTGGTCGAAGTGGGTGTGCGTCAGCAGGATGCCGTCGAGGGTGACGCCGAGGGCGTCGATGGCGCCGAGCAGCGTGTCGGCCTCGTCGCCGGGGTCCACGATCAGCGCACGGTCGGACCCCTCACGCCGGATGAGGTAGGTGTTCTCGGCCACCGGGCCGACCGTGAACATCCGGACGTCCACGGCTACTTGCCTGCCGCTTTTCGCTTCTGCCGGAAGTTGTAGATCAGCAGGTCGGTGCCGTAGCCGAGCGGGATGTAGAGCAGGAACATCACGCCCGCGAGGGCGATGCCGGCCGTGATGGGGCGGTTGAACAGCAGCACCACGAGCACGCCGAACACGGCCGCGGCGATCGCGGCACGATTGATCGCGCCCTTCCAGTTCGGCGGCTTGGACATACGGTCCTCGCGGCGCTGGCGGGCCACCGACTTGGCGTCGGTGCGGTTCTGGTTGCGTCCGGTGCGGCCCGAGCGCTCGATGGTGCCCGCGGGAGTACCGCGATGCTTGCGGGTGCGCTTGCGTTTGGTCTGGGCCACTTACCGGTCTACGTTATTCGATGGCCGACAGCACCTCTTCGAGAATGTGCCGCTCCGGATCGAAGCCCCGCAGCGGCACATCCTCGGGAAAGTCGTGGAAGGCCGCACGCGGCGCCAGGCCGATCAGCTCCGCCTCGGCCACCTCGGCCCGCTCGCGCACGTGGTCCACCACCGCGTGCAACGGCACCGCCCGATGGTCCTGCACGTTGGTGGACACCTGGGCTCGGCCGCGATCCTCCAGGTAGAGCCCCAGCGCGCGCACACCCGGCAAGCCGCCACCCGACTCACGCAGGCCGGCGGCGATCTCCTTCGCCAGCGCCACGTCGTCGCTCGCCAGGTCGACGTTGAAGGCCACCAGCGGCGGCCGCGCTCCCGCCAGGACCGCCCCGGCGGTCGGGTGGGCCTGGTGCGGCCCGTAGTCGGGCACGAGTTCGCCCGCCTCCATCCTGCGAGCCAGCTCGGCGGGACCGCCGCGCCGAATGAACGCCCGCTCGGCGTGCTCCGGCCGGGTGGCGAGCTCCCCGTAGAGGAAGACCGGCAGCTCGAGGTCTTCGCCGATGAGCGCGGCGGCCGTGAGCGCCTCGGCGCAGGCGGCCCCGCGACGCTCCTCGTCCAGGTACACCACCGGCATCACGTCCAGCGCGCCCACGTGGGGATGGATGCCGGCGTGCGCGCTGATGTCGATGTGGTCACGGGCGGCGCGCGCGCCACCCGCGAGCGCGCCCGCCAGCTCGCCCTGGCGGCCGGCGAGCGTGAACACCGCCCGGTGGTGGTCGGGATCGGTGTGCAGGTCGAGGAAGCGGGCGGGCGAGAACGCCAGCTCGATCGCCTCGAGCACCCCCAGGTCCCGTCCCTCGCTCACGTTCGGCACGGCGATCAGCAGGGGCGCGTCGGACACGCCGCGAAGGCTAGCCCCGGGTGGCGTCCAGGGGATGCAGGTCGGGATCGCCGCCGTTCCACACCTCGTCCGGTGCCGGCGGCGGGTAGGTGTGGGTGGCCGGGCGATCGTCTGCGCCCGAGCGGCGCATGTGGCGGTAGTAGCGCCAGTAGAGGGGAGCGGCCAGGACCGCAAGGCCGGTGAGAACGATCAGGCCGCCCAGCGTCCAGAGATGGCGGTACAGGAGATCGCCCTCTCCTGCGATCAACGCCGCCGCACCGGCGAGGATCAGGGAAAAGCCAACGCCGTTGTAGTAGTCCATCGGGAAGCGCCACAGCCAGGGCACCTCGAACCACCAGACGTTGCCGCGTTTGAAGCGGCGCACCGTGTACGCAGGGTTGAGGACGAACCAGAGGTAGTCCCAGAACACGGCGAGCAGGAAGTAGAAGGCCACCACCGCGAACTCGTCCTCGACCGTCCACTCCAGACCGAACCCGAACGGCAGGTGCAGGAGCAGCAGCGGGATGGTGAAGGCGTAGACGTGATACCCGGTGAGCGGCCTGGAGCCCATGACGATTCCGTAGACCCGACCGAACAGCCCGCGCTTGTAGTACCAGGTGGGCAGGCGCTCGGCCCAGCCGTAGCCGCCCTCGATCTCGAGCTCGATCCCGGCGAGGCCGAAACACCACAACCAGAGCACGATGATGAGGCCGATCTCGAGCTCGTCCATGCACTGAAGTTCGTTGCCGCGAGGCGGTCCACCTTCCTGGCACGCATGCGCTTATAGTGCTCGGATCACGAGGCAGGGGGGCATCTCGCGCCGCCGGTTCGTCCGCGACGGCGCAACACTCGCGCTGGGTACCGCCTTCGGGTTACCCGCAGCGGCGTACGGGCAACAGCCCGGCGTGGCGGACGTGGTGCTGCGCGGCGGCAGGGTGCTGACCATGGCAGGCAGGGCCGTGGCCGAAGCCGTGGCCGTGACTGCGGGCCGCATCGCCTATGTGGGCTCCGACAGCGGTGTCGCGCCGTTCGTCGGGCCATCCACCGAGGTGATCGAGCTTCGCGGCCGCACGCTCATGCCGGGCATCCACGACGGTCACTGCCACCCGCTCGCCGGTGGCCTGTCATTGACCAAGCCAACGCTCAACTACCGGCCGCTCGACCTCAAGCCCTTCCTGGCCGCCCTGCGCAAACTGCTGGCGCGCAGCTCCGAGGAAGAGCCGAACGGCTGGCTGTCCGTCGACCTTTGGGAGCCGTCGGGGATGGATCGCCAGCCGACCAAGGAGGACCTGGACAAGCTGCCGACGAGGAGGCCGATCCTCGTCATCGACCTCAGCGGCCACACCGCGGTGGCCAACTCGCGCGCGCTCGAGATCGCGGGCATCACGGCGTCCACCCCGAATCCGTCGGGCGGCAAGATCGAACGCGGGCGGCGTCGCGAGCCCACCGGCGTGCTGCAGGACAACGCCATCGGGCTCGTGTCGGAGAAGATTCCGCCGCTCACCCTGGCCCAGAACGCGGACGCCCTGCAGGTGGCCCACGAGGAAATGGCCAGCCAGGGCATCACCTCCTATCTCGACGCGTCGGTGGGCGAGACGGAGTTGGCCGCGCTCGCCGCCCTGGCCGATCGGGCGCCGCTCACCATCCGCCCCTCGGTCGCGATCAACATCCCCGCCCGCCGCGCCGCCGATCCGGCGCAGATGCTCGCCCGCCTCGAGCAGCTGCGCAGTACCTATGCGCGCCCCGGGGTGACGATCCGCACGATCAAGATGTTCTTCGACGGGGTGATCGAGCACCCGACCCAGACCGCGGCGCTGCTCACGCCCTACCGGGTCAACAAGGGCACGAAGCGAAACCCGCGCTGGGTGGCCGGAAAGAGCCGCGGGCCGACCTACTTCAAGCAAGCGGTCGCGAATCGCGCCATCACGGCGCTTCAGAGGGCCGACTGGCAGGTGCACGTCCACGCCATCGGCGATCGGGCGGTCCGCTCTGCGCTCGACGCGTTCGAGCACGCCGAGCGGCGCGTCGGCCGAGGCACGGGGCTGCGCAACACGATCACTCACCTCGAGCTCATCAACCCCAACGACTTCCGCCGCTTCGAGCGGCTCGGGGTGATGGCGAGCATGCAGCTGCACTGGGCCGAGCGCGACTCCTACACCGTCGATGCGCTGAGGGACTACATCGGCCCCCGGCGCTGGCGCTACACCTACCCGGCCGGCAGCCTGGCGCGAGCCGGAGCCCGCCTGTGTGGTGGCAGCGACTGGCCGGTCGACCCGCTGCTGCCCTTCCGCCAGATCGAGATCGCCGTCAACCGGACCGCCGACGAGGTGTATGAGGGCTATCCCAAGCCGCTGTTCGCGCAGGAGGGGCTTACCCTGCGTGCCTCGCTCGCGATGCACACGCGAAACAGCGCCTACCAGCTTCACCAGGAGGACGTCACCGGCCAGATCCGGACGGGTTACGCCGCTGACCTCATCGTTTTGGACCGTGACCTTCTGCGCGTACCGCTCCGGCGCGTGTCCAAGACCAAGGTCGCCCTGACCATGGTGAACGGCCGAATCGTCCATCGCGTCTGATCCGGCACTACACTCTCGGACGGCGCCGGAGCCGTAGGGGGACAGGCGCCGACGCGACTCTGCCTGGGTCGCCACTCGAATCGAGGGGAAGGACGGGAGCCCATGACCCATCGAAGGAACGTTCGTACGCCGTTGTCCGGCCCGCTTCGTCTGTCGCTGCTGGTAGCAGCGCTGGCCGGCTCGCTGCTGCTGCTCGCCGCCGCGCTGCCACTCGCGCAGGCGTCGGCCAAGCCGCCCAAGCTCGCCATCATGAGCCCGGCCGAGAACGCCAACGTCAAGGGCAGGGTGAAGGTCATCGTGCGCGCTCCGAAGCGCTACAAGAAGGTCCGCTTCGGCGTGGACGGCCGGCGGATGTGGGTCGATCACACTTTCCCCTTCAAGTTCCGCAAGACGGGATATCTGAGGACCAAGCGGCTCGGGCGCGGCAAGCACCGTCTGTGGGTCGCCGGCAGGCGCAAGGGCGGAAGGCTCGACCGGGAGACGCGCGTGTTCTACGTCCGTCGCGGCCGAAAGGGCAATCCGCGCGCGACGCCGCCACCGTCAGCGCCGCGCCGGCCTTCGTCGCCGCTGGCTCCGTTCGGCGGCACTCTGCTCTTCCGCGGCGACTTCGACACCGGCGACGCGTCGCAGTTCGAAAACACGCAGTCGGAGCCCGGCCGGGTCACGTTCGGGACAAGCGGTCCGGCGCCGTTCCAGGGCTCGCACTGGGGCCGCTTCGAGGTCCAGCCCGGTGACGAGGCGGCCAGCGGCAACCGGGCCGAGGTCACCGGTCCGGACTTCGACGAAGGCGACGAGCGCTGGATCCGCCAGGCCATCTACGTACCGACGGGCACGGCCACGGAGGGGGGCTGGCGCCTAGTGGCCCAATTCCACAACATGGGCGGCGGCTCCCCGCCGGTCGCCCTGTTCCTGGAGTCGGACGGGGGCCTGAGCTTCGAGGTCGGGCACGGCGACTCGTCGACGTTCGACTGGAACGGCCCGGCCATCCAACGCAACCGCTGGTACGACATCACGCTGCACATCAAGTTCTCCTCGAACCCTGCAGAGGGCTTCGTCGAGGTCTACCTGGACGGCCAGCGGCAGACGATGACGAACGGGCAGCCGCGCCGCTACCGGGCGACGCTGGAGGACGGCGGGGCCTACTACAAGACCGGCATCTACCGCTCGGACTCGATCGGCCAGACCGACGTCGTCTACCACGACAACGTGCTGATAGCCGGACCGTGAATCCGCCCAGCCCGCGACGGCGTGCCCGTTACCGGAACCCGGGGAGCTCGCCGCTGATCCGGGTTCCGTGGCCGGGCTGGGCGTCGATCCTCAGCGTTCCCCCTCTCGCGGCCATGCGATCGGCCAGGTTGGTCAGGCCCGCCCCGTATGCATTCGACGCAGCAGAAGTGGAGGGTCGTCTCGAGTCCGTCGGGGTGACGGGTAAGTCCGTCGTCCAAGATCGTGATGGGCGCCGGCGAGCGGCGCGCGACTACCCTCAGTGCCTGCCCGAGGCCCCCCCGCGCCAGCACCTGCGGATCCGAGAGTCCGCCCCGATCGGCGGGCGGCCGGCGGCGGGGAAGCACTACGTGAACACGTTCACGGCACGGGCGATCACGAGGCCGAGGATCGCTAGCGACACAAGCGACTGAACGATCATCGCGAGCTTGGCCCAGGGAGCGATCGGCATGGCGTCGGTGGGACTGAACGCAGTCGCGGTGGTGAAGGCGAGGTACAAGTAGTCGACGAACTGGGGCCTCCAGTGCACTGGAGCAAGCTCCGGGTTCATCTGCTGTGGGAAGGCGAAGTCGGCGTGCTCGCGCGTGCGGTGAGCGCGAGCTGCCGCGCCCCCACAGTCGAGCTCCCAGTAGGCCAGTGCGAACGCGAGGATGTTGGCGATCCACACGATCGAACCCGCCTCGAGCAGATCACTCGCAGAGTTCGTCTGCTGGCCGCCGGTGATGAGCACGTCGATGAGTCGCACCGTCGCCACCAGCGCACTCATGACAAGGATCGCCACCAGCACGATCGAGAGGCCCCGGAGCACCTTCGAACGGCGGTCGATGGCGCCGGGATCGCCGACTATCAGGGCGAGAAGCAGAATTCCCTCGACGACAGGGAGCACCCACGCAGGAAGCACTCGCTGCTCCCTCGGCAGCAAAATGGTCAGGACGATCAGGGCGACGACCGCTGCTGCCATGGGCCAGCGCGACTCGCCGACGATCCGGGCGTCCCCACCGCGCTCGCGCTCCGCTGCCTTGCGGGCCACGACGGCCAGCCTATGCCATGGACCGCGGAGATCATCCATATCGGGAGATGCCTGGGGGAGACCTCAGACCGAGGATTCGCGCCGCCCGATACAGGGGTCCCCGCAACGTCGGCGGGACCGATTCCCGTTCAATCCACCGCGATCTTCTGAGAGTCGTGGCCCGCGCGTACGGGGTGCTCGTGCGGGCGCGCGAAAGGAGCACTTTCTGGCGTGCCGGGCGCCCCGTATAGGTCGGTCCATGACCGTCGACAGGGCGGTGCCGCCATCCGCGTGTCCTTACTCATGCGTCGGAGGCGGCGGGCTTGCGGCGCCGTTGCGCCAGCGCGATGAGCAGACCGGAGCCGGAGACGGCGAGGTAGGCGCTGATGACGGCGATCGTGACGGGTACTACCTGTAGGGCGCCGATTTGGGTCGTGATGACGCCGAGCAGGATCAGTGAGAAGGGGGCGGCGACGAGCGATCCCGGGAGGGCAGCGAACATCGCAGTGAACGCGAGGCCCTCCGGCAGCCCCGGGATCAGTACGTGGGCGGTGATCCCGGCCGTGCCGCCGATGAACAGCATCACGAGGAACGGCCCACCGATGAAGCCGGTGGCCTCACAGAGCGCGAACACGAAGATCTTCGCAAACACGACCGCGATCAACAGACCGGCGCCGAGCGCCGCCCCTTCGTCGATCACGGTCGTGAGCTGATCGGTTCCGGTGAACAGCGTCAGCGGCAGCGCCACGCCGACCAGCCCGAACGCGACTCCCCCGATCGCCGAGCGAAGGATCGTCCGATTCCCGAGGCGAGCGGCGAGCTTCGTCATGCCCGCGATCGCGACCATCGCGACCAACGCGAGCGCCCCGGCGACCAGGCCCAGGGGAACGGCCGCCAGCAGCTGCCAGTCCTCGTACTTGAACGACGGCAGCGAGTAGATCCCGACGAACGTCGACCCCGCGATCGGAAAGTACACCGCGAACGCGACCGACGAGGCCAACAGACCCCCGACCAGCGTGTCCGAGAAGCGAGCGCCCTTCGGACGCGCAATCTCGAGCACCAGAATCGTCGCCAAAATTGGAGCCGACAACAGGCCACCATACGCTGCAGACATTCCGGTGAATGTGTTCGTCGCTCGCATGTCCTCGCTGAGCTTCCTCCGCTCCGAGACCCAGGTCCCCAGCCCGCCCCCCAGCTTCCCTAGTGCGTCCTCGGGCCCGAGGCTCGCACCGCCGGCGAGCGACACCAGCGAGACGGCAACCGTCTTCGGGACCGTCGAGGGCTCGACACGCTGGTCCTTCAGTTCTTCGACGGTGCCGGGCGACTTGGCCGGAAGCCGAAACAGCCGTCGAAGCACGCCGACGAGCACCCCGGCCGCCGCGGTCACCGCCACCCACCAGAGGCTCCCGTCGAACCAGCCGGGGTGCTTCGGAAGCGTGAACCAGAGGTTGCTCCCGCCCTCGACCAACCCCAAGAACGCCAGGCTGGCAAACGCGAGGACCACCCCGAAGAACGCCGCATACCCCATCAGCCGCCAGAACCCCGGGGACCGCGTCAACGCCACACCGTCGGGGCCTGGCTGCGACCCC
Organism: uncultured Thermoleophilaceae bacterium; assembly: GCA_963826165.1. GTDB lineage: Bacteria > Actinomycetota > Thermoleophilia > Solirubrobacterales > Thermoleophilaceae > JACVRW01. The sequence continues at coordinate 40,027 of CAWGWC010000016.1, forward strand.
TGGCCGGAGCCCGGCTGTGACCCCGCGCTCACGAAAGAGCGATCATCGCCAGGCCGCCGGGTCGGCGACGGTATGAGCGCGGTTCTGCGCGACGCACCACCGCGCGCTTGCCAACGAGCGGACAGACAGGCGGCGCACTATCCCTCTGGCCCCGCAACGGGAGCCTCGACCGACTCCTGCTCGGCGACCAGGTTGAGGTTGGCGACCGCCGCAACCAGGGTCAGCGATGCCAGGCCGCCGCCCGCGCGCGCGGGCGCGCGGCTCATCCCGGTCAGGTGAGGGCGGAGCCTCGTCTCGATCGGCCACGTAACGTAAGCCAACCAGACGCGAAGGGCCCCGGTCGTCACCCCGATCGGATGAGCGCGGGCCGGCGAGCCGCGGCTAGGCGAATACGTTCACGGCCCGGGCGATCACCAGGCCGAGGCGGAGTTGGTCTGCTGGCCGTCCGTGATTCGGACGCCGATCAGCTTCGCGGTGGCGGCCAGCGCACACCTTCGAGCGGCGATCAGTCGCCCCGGGGGGTCGCCCACTATGGCGAGCACCCGTTGCTCGCATGGGCCAGCGCGGCTCGCCGATGGTTCGAGCTCGCTTGCTCTCCTTCCGGCCATGCAGCCAGCGGCGATCACCCGATCCGGGTGATGCACACCAGGGGACCGGCGCCGACAATCCGCTGGCGAGTTGACCCTCCCCGACGGAATGGCGCCCTAATGAGCACCGCGGTACGACCTGATCAACGGACGGCCACGATGCGACCCGACGCAGACGGTGCGCAGCTCGCCGACGTGTTCGTCGTCTTCGGCATCACCGGAGATCTCGCCAAGGTCATGACCTTCCACTCGTTGTACCGGTTGGAGCGACGCGGCCTGCTCGAATGCCCGATCGTCGGAGTGGCAGGTAACGACTGGACCGTCGAGGAGCTGCGCGAGCACGCTCGCAAGTGCATCGTCGATTGCGGCGAGTCGATCGACGACGAGGTTTTCGGTCGTTTTGCAGCACGGCTGTCGTACGTGTCCGGGGACTTCGGCGAGGCGGACACGTATCGGCGGGTGGCGGCCGCCGTCGGAGAGGCCCGCAGCCCCGTCTTCTACCTCGAGATCCCCCCCTCCCTTTTCGGCATGGTGATCAAAGGGCTCGCCGATGCCGGCTTGACGGCGTCGGCGCGCGTGGTGGTGGAGAAACCTTTCGGGCACGACACCGCCTCGGCGGCGGCGCTCAACGAGGAGATCCACCGGCACCTCGACGAGTCCCAGCTCTATCGGATCGATCACTTCCTGGGCAAGATGGGTCTCGTCGAGATCCTCTACCTGCGGTTCGCGAACACGATGTTCGAGCCGATCTGGAACCGCAACTACGTCTCCTCGGTGCAGATCACGATGGCCGAGAGCTTCGGGGTCGAGGACCGCGGCCACTTCTACGACCCGGTGGGCGCGCTACGCGACGTGGTCGTCAACCACCTGATGCAGGTGGTGGCCGCCGCGGCGATGGAGCCACCGGCCGGGGGCGACGCGACCACGCTGAAGAACTCGATGGTGTCGGTCTTCCAGGCCATGCCTGCTGCCGACCCCGCCCACTACGTGCGCGGGCAGTACGACGAGTACCGCGAGATCGACGGCGTGGCCGCCGACTCCACAACGGAGACCTACGCGGCTCTGAGGCTGGAGATCGACAACTGGCGTTGGTCGGGCGTTCCGTTCTTCATCCGCACCGGAAAGCATTTGCCGGTCACGCAGACGGAGCTGCGCCTCGTCTTCAAGCACCCGCCCCGGCTCGGGTTCGGGATCACCGGCGCCGATGGTCCGGAGGCGAACCAGCTCGTCGTAAAGCTCGACCCCACAACGGGAATCAGACTGCTCGTCGACGCTCAGCGCGCCGACAACGCGAAGCCCGAGTCCGTCAACCTCGACATGGAGTTCGCCGCCGAGGGCGGCGAGGGCGCCACGCCCTACGAGGTGCTTCTCCACGCAGCGCTGATCGGCGACAGCAAGCGTTTCAAGCGACAGGACAGCGTCGAGCAGGGTTGGCGCGTGATGCAACCGCTCGTCGATGCGCCCCCGCCCGTGCACGGGTACGCGAAGGGCTCGTGGGGCCCGGCCGAGGCGAATGACCTCCTCGCCGGCCACGGCGCGTGGCACGGGCCGTGGGTGGCCTCATGACGACGGAGCAGTCGGCACAGCCCCAGAGCGCCGCTGCACCATCCCCGTTCCCGCCGATCGCCGACTACGCGTTCCTCTCGAACTGTCACACCGGCGCCCTGGTGGCGCCCGACGGATCCATCGACTGGCTGTGCGTGCCGCGCTTCGACTCGGCGAGCGTGTTCGGCACGCTGCTCGATCGCCAGGCCGGCGCGTTCCGGCTCGGACCTTTCGGTGTGAACGTTCCGACGACCCGCATCTACGAGCCCGGAACGAACACCCTGCTCACGACGTGGAACACGCCGACGGGCTGGATCATGGTCCGCGACTCGCTCACCATGGGGCCGCGGGACCACGAGGACGAGGTCACCCCGCACACCCGTCCTCCCGCGGACGAGGACGGCGACCACATGCTCGTCCGCACGATCATCTGCCTGGAGGGGAACGTCGAGGTCGAGCTCGTCTGCGAGCCGGTCTTCGACTACGGGCGCACGCCGGCGGAGTGGTCGCTGGTCGACGGTGGCCGGCACACGGCCGACGCGACCGGTGACGGCCAGACGATCAGGCTCCAGACCGACATGGCGATCGGCGTAGAGGGCGAGCGGGTGCGGGCCCGGCACACGCTGAAACAGGGCGACCAGGCCTACTGCTCGCTCTCCTGGGCCGAGGGCCTCGCCTCGCCTCAGAACGTCGACGAGGCCAACGCACGGCTCGCCGCCACCACCGCTTTCTGGCGCGCGTGGCTGCACCGGGCTCGTGCCATCGACCATCGTTGGCGCGGCCCGATCGAGCGCTCGGCGCTGGCGATCAAGGGCCTGACCTACATGCCCACCGGCGCCACCGTGGCCGCGCTCACCACCTCGCTGCCCGAGACGCCCGGCGGGGAGCGCAACTGGGACTACCGCTTCACCTGGATGCGCGATTCGACGTTCACCCTCCAGGCGCTGCACTTCCTCAACCTGGACTGGGAGGCCGACGAGTTCATGCAGTTCATCGCCGACCTCGAGCCGAACGACGACGGGGCGCTTCAGATCATGTACGGCATCGACGGCCGCCGCGACCTGACGGAGACCACTCGCGACGAGCTCTCCGGGTACGCGGGAGCCAGTCCGGTACGGCTGGGAAACGGCGCGTTCGACCAGCGTCAGAACGATGTCTTCGGGGCGGCTCTCGACTCCATCCTCCTCCATTCACGGCGCAGCCAGCGACTCCCGCGGCGGCTGTGGCCGATCGTCCAGGCGCAGGCGGAGTGCGCGACCCAGGTGTGGCGAAATCCGGACCAGGGCATCTGGGAGGCCCGCGGCGAGCCGCAGCACTATGTGTCGTCGAAGCTGATGTGCTGGGTAGCGCTCGACCGCGCCGCCAAGCTGGCGGAGATCGCCGGTGACCGCGAGCTCCGGCAGACCTGGAGCACCACCGCCGACGAGATCAAGGCCGACATTCTCGAGCACGGGGTGCGCGACGGCGTTCTGCGCCAGCATTACGAAACGGACGCGCTCGACGCCTCCACGCTGCTGGCGGCGTTGTTCGGCTTCCTGCCCGGCGACGACGAGCGCCTGCGACAAAGCGTGGAGGCGATCGCCGACGACCTGACCGAAGACGGTTTCGTGCTGCGGTACCGCACCGACGAGACCGACGACGGTCTGTCCGGCAAGGAGGGCAGCTTCCTCATCTGCTCGTTCTGGCTCGTGTCGGCGCTGGCGATCGTCGGTGACGGTCAGCGCGCTCGTGACCTGATGGAGCGCCTGCTCAGCGTCGCCTCGCCCCTCGGCCTCTACGCCGAGGAGTTCGACACCAGCACCGGCAGGCACCTCGGCAACTTCCCGCAGGCGTTCTCCCATCTCGCGCTGATCGAGGCGGCGGCGCGAATCATCCTCGCCGAGCGACTGGAGGAGTACACGGCATGAGCTCCTACGACGTCATCGTCATCGGCAGTGGGGCCGGCGGCGGCACGCTGGTCCACCGCCTCGCACCGTCCGGCAAGCGCATCCTGCTGCTGGAGCGCGGGGACTGGCTGCGGCGCGAACCGCAGAACTGGAGCGCGACGGACGTGTTCGTCGACAACCGCTACATCTCCGAGGACAGCTGGTACGACGGAACGGGCAAGCCCTTCCAGCCCCAGGTGCACTACTTCGTCGGAGGGGCCACGAAGCTCTATGGAGCGGCGCTCTACCGGCTGCGTGAGGAGGACTTCGGCGAGCTTCGCCACCACGACGGCATCTCGCCCGCCTGGCCGATCGGCTACGACGAACTGGAGCCGTACTACACGCAGGCCGAGCAGCTCTACCAGGTGCACGGCGCCCGCGGTGAGGATCCGACCGAGCCGCCGGCCAGCGCTCCCTACCCCTTCCCTGCCGTGTCGCACGCGCCGCGCATTCAGCAGCTCGCCGACGACCTCGCCGCCGCCGGACACCACCCCTTTCACGCCCCGTGCGGGGTGATGCTGAACGAGGCGAACATGCCGTACAGCAACTGTGTCCGCTGCGCCACCTGCGACGGCTTCCCGTGCCTGGTGCACGCGAAGTCAGACGCCGAGGTGCTCGCGGTGCGCCCGGCGCTCGAGCACCCCAATGTGACGCTGCTGACAAACGCCGAGGTGGTCGCGCTTCACACCAACCCGGCCGGCACCAGCGTGACGCAGGTGGCCGTGGAGCACGAGGGTGCCCGCGAGACCTTCAGCGCGGACGTCGTGGTCGTGTCGTGCGGGGCGGCCAACTCGGCCAAGCTGTTGCTCGCCTCGGCCACCGATAAGCACCCGAACGGCCTCTCCAACCGCTCCGATCAGCTCGGGCGCAACTACACCTTCCACAACTGCCGGGCCGTGCTCGCCCTGTCGAAGGAAGAGAACCCTACCGTCTTTCAGAAGACGCTCGGCGTCAACGACTTCTACTTCGGCAGCGACGATTTTGACTACCCGCTCGGCAACATCCAGATGGTCGGCAAGTCGTCCGCACCGATGTACCGCGGCGAGAAGCCACTCGAGACCAAGCTCGCGCCCACGAGAACGTTGGAGCGGATGGCCCGCCACGCCGTCGACTTCTGGCTCTCGACGGAGGACCTGCCGCGACCGGAGAACCGCGTCACCCTCGACCGGGAGAACGGCCGCATCACGCTCAGCTACAGGCCCACGAACGAGGAGCCCAAGGAGCGTCTCTACCGCAAGCTCCAAGCGCTGCTCGGCAGGCTCGGCATGGAGGACCACCACCTCGTGCCGCGCCACGCCTACCTGAAGACCGAGATCCCGGTCGCGGGCTGTGCGCACCAGGCCGGCACCTGCCGCTTCGGCACCGACCCGGACGCGTCGGTGCTCGACACCGACTGCCGCGCGCACGAGCTAGACAACCTCTACGTGGTCGACACGAGCTTCTTCCCGAGCATCGGCGCGGTCAACCCGGCGCTCACCGCGATGGCCAACGCCCTCCGGGTCGGCGACCACCTGCTCGAGCGGCTGGGCGTGGCGGGGTCAGAGAAAGAGCCCTCCGATGTCGCCTGAGGCGGGCGGCTCCGCGCGGCGCCGGGTCGTGATCATCGGCGCCGGATTCGGCGGGCTGGCCGCTGCGCGCAAGCTCCGCCACGCCGAGGTGGACGTGACGGTCGTCGACCGGCACAACCACCACCTCTTCCAACCGCTGCTCTACCAGGCGGCGGCGGGCGGCCTGTCTCCGAGCGATTGCGCGGCGCCGATCCGCCCGGCCCTGAAGGGCGGTTCCAACACCTCCTTCCTGATGACCGACGTGGCCGACATCGACGCCGGGCAGCGGCAGGTCGTCCTCGACCGCGGCGAGCGGCTCGACTACGACAGCCTGATCGTCGCGTGCGGTGCCGAGACCTCCTACTTCGGCCACGATGAGTGGCAGGACGTCTCGTGCGGACTCAAGACCCTGGCGGACGCGGTGGACCTTCGGAAGCGCTTCTTCGGCGCCTTCGAGGAGGCCGAGCGCACCGACGACCCGGCGGAGCGGGCCGACTGGCTGACCTTCGTCGTGATCGGCGGCGGGCCCACGGGGGTGGAGGTGGCGGGGCAGCTGGCGATCACGGCCGGCACGATGAAGCGCCAGTTCCGGCGGATCGAGCCCGCGGGCGCGCAGGTGATCCTGCTCGACGCCGGCGACCGCGTGGTGGCTGCGTTCAGCGAAAAGCTCTCGGGCAAGGTGGCCGAGCAACTCGGCGAGCTCGGGGTGACCGTACGCGAGGGCGCACGCGCCACGGCGATCGACGCACGCGGCGTGACGATCGAGATCGATGGGGCCAGCGAGCGGATTGACTCCAGAACCGTCATCTGGGCCGCCGGCGTGCACGCGGTCCCGCTGACCGGCGCCATCGCGCGCGCGACCGGAGCGAGCACCGACCGGGGCGGGCGCATCGAGGTCAATCCCGACCTGAGCGTGCCCGGACATCCCGAGATCTCCGTGATAGGCGACGCCGCCTCCCTGGCGGAGCCCGGCGGCAAGCCCCTTCCTGGGCTCGCGACCGTCGCGATCCAGGAGGCTCACCACGTGGCCAAGGGAATCGCGGAGGGCCGGCCGGGAGCCTCGGGGCCGTTCCGCTACTTCGACAAGGGCGCGCTAGCCGTCGTGGGCCGGGGCAAGGCGGTCTGCGAGATCAGGGGCCGGGAGCTGTGGGGCCGGCCCGCTTTCTTCACGTACCTCGGCGTACACCTTTACTACCTCGGCGGCCAAACAGGAAGGCGCGTGGGGGTGCTCCTCAAATGGATCGGGGCTCGCTTCGGCGAGCGCCAGAGCGCGCTGATCGAGGGCGAGCTCGCGAGCGTCGAGCGAGAGGCTCCGGCGCCCGCAGAGCCCGTCCGATGACGGACACCGCGTTCCCGATCGCCCTCGACACGGTCGACCTCGCGCGAATCCAGTTCGCGATGACGTCGATCTATCACTTCCTGTTCGTGCCGCTGACGCTCGGGCTGGCGCCGCTGGTGGCGGTGATGCAGACGCTCTGGTACCGGACGAAGAACGAGCAGTGGCTGCGGCTCACGCGCTTCTTCGGCACGCTGCTCTTGATCAACTTCGCGATCGGAGTCGCCACCGGCCTGGTCCAGGAGTTCCAGTTCGGGATGAACTGGTCCGTCTACTCCAAGTTCGTGGGTGACGTCTTCGGCGCGCCGCTCGCGATCGAGGGCCTCGCTGCCTTCGCCCTGGAGGCGACTTTCCTGGGTCTCTGGATCTTCGGCTGGGACCGGCTCTCACCTCGCCTGCACCTGGCGACGATTTGGATCGTGGCGCTCGGCACCTGGCTGTCGGCCTACTTCATCCTCGTCGCGAACTCCTGGATGCAGAACCCGGTCGGCTACAGGATTGCCGACGGGAAGGCCGAGTTGACGGACATCTGGGCGCTGCTCTCCCACGAGTTCGCCATCTATGCATTTCTGCACACGATTCTCGCCGGGCTGTCGACGGCGGCTCTCGTGATCCTCGGCGTGTCCTGCTGGCACTTCCTCCGCCGCCGGAACGTCGAGTTGTTCCGGCGCGCCGCGGTGTTGGCGATGATCGTGGCCGTGCCCGTGACCGCGGTCAACCTCGCCGTAGGCTCAGCATTCGGCATCGTCGCCACCGACCTCCAGCCGATGAAGATCTCGGGCGCCGAGGCGCTCTGGGAGTCTGAGAAGCCGGCCGGCTTCTCCCTCTTCCAGATCGGCGGCTTCACGGAGGAGGACCCCGACCCCAGCTTCGACCTCGAGGTTCCCGCCCTACTCTCGTTCCTCGCCACCGGATCGTTCAAGGACGAGGTCGAGGGGCTCAACCAGATCCAGGCGCAGTACACGCAGCGCTACGGCCCAGGCAACTACGTGCCGCCGATCAGGGCCCTGTACTGGGCGATGCGGGTGATGGCGTACGTCGGGACCCTGATGTTCGCGGTTGCCGCGCTGGGCGCGTTCCTCTACCTCAGGGGCAAGCTTCAGACGGCGCGCTGGTTCCACCGAATCGCCATTCTCGCGATCGCCTTCCCCTTCATCGCAATGACCGCCGGCTGGGTCCTGACCGAGGTCGGCCGGCAACCGTGGATCGTCCAGGGCCTGCTGAAGACGGCGGACGCCAACTCGCCAAGCGTGGGTAGCAGCGCGATCTGGGTGAGCATCAGTGTGTTCGCGCTGCTCTACATCGTCCTCGGGGTCGTCGATTTCGTGCTCATGAGGCGCTACGCGCGCGCCGACCCGCCCGAGGTACGCGTGGGAGCGCCGACGTGAGCCTCCCGGAGTTCTGGTTCATCCTCATCGCGGTCTTCTGGGCCGGCTACTTCCTGCTCGAGGGCTTCGACTTCGGGGTGGGAACCCTGCTTCCGTTCCTGGGGCGAAACGAGCGGGACCGCCAGGCGATGTTCGACTCGATCGGGCCGGTCTGGGACGGCAACGAGGTCTGGCTCGTGATCGCCGGCGGCGCGACGTTCGCCGCCTTCCCCGTCTGGTACGCCACGGCGTTCTCGGGTTTCTACCTGGCCCTCCTGCTGGTCCTGTTCCTGCTCATCACTCGCGTGGTCTCCTTCGAGTGGTGGTCGAAGGGCGATGACCCGCGCTGGCGGACCGCGTGGCAGTGGGCGAACACCGTGGGAAGCATCGGTGCTCCGTTCATCTGGGGCGTGGCGCTCGCCAACTTCCTGCACGGGGTACCGCTGGACGGGCAGGGCGACTATGCGGGCGACTTCCTCCACCTGTTCCGTCCCTACACGGTATTCGCAGGCCTCGTCGTCGTGCTGCTGTTCACCTTCCACGGGGCGGGCTTCCTCACGCTGCGTACCGCAGGCGACCTGCGCGAGCGGGCGGCGAGGGCGGCCCGCCGGCTCGCCGTACCGGCGGCCATCGGTACCTGCACACTGCTCGCCTGGACGGTTGCGGTTGCGGTCGACCGCAACGAGAAAGACGTGTTTCCGCCGGTGCTGCCGGCGGCACTAGGGGCACTCGCGCTGATCCTGGCCGTCGTCTTCGTGTTCGGGCGGCGCCGTGGCTGGGCGTTCGTGATGACCGCGGTCGGCACCGTGCTCGTCGTCGCGACCATCTTCACGAGCCTCTATCCGCGGGTGCTCGTCTCCAACCCCGACTTCGCAAACAGCCTGACCATCGCGAACGCCTCGTCCTCGCATTACGCGCTCAAGGTGATGACGATCTCGGCGCTTATCGTCATGCCGATCGTCCTCCTGTACCAAGCGTGGACCTACCACGTTCTTCGTTCGCGCGTCGGAGCTGGCGCACCGCCGGCCAAAGGCCCCTCGGCCGGCTGAGCCCATGCGCGCCCTCGACCCGCGCCTGCTGCGCCGTACCCGGTCGGCACGCGTCCTGCTCACAGCCGACGCGGCGATAGGACTCGCCACCGCGCTGCTCGTGCTGGTGGGGGCGACGCTGCTCGCTCGAATCGTCGCCCGCGCGTTCCACGGTGCCTCGCTCGCGGAGGTCACCGGCGACATCGTGCTGCTCGCGCTCGTGTTCGCGGCGCGCGGGGCGCTCGCCTGGGGGTTCGAGGTCGCCGGGCGGCGCGGCGCTTCGACCGTGCTGTCCGAGCTGCGGCTTGCCCTGGCGGAGCGACGGCTCCGGTCACAGCCCGCCGCGCTCGACGGCACCGAGGCGGGCGAGGTCACCGCGGCGGCGGTTCAGGGGGTCGAGGCCCTCGAAGCCTACTTCGCCCGCTATCTGCCCCAGGTGGTGCTCGCCTGCGTGGTTCCGATCGCGGTGCTGCTGTGGGTTGCGCCCGTAGACCTCCAGTCGGCCCTGATCATGTTGCTGACGCTCCCGCTCGTGCCGGTGTTCATGTGGCTGATCGGCCTGTACACCGAGCAACGCACACGGCAACGCTGGCAGGAGCTCCGGCGTCTCTCCACCCACTTCCTCGACGTGGTCCGCGGACTGCCCACGCTGCGGGCCGCGGGCCGCGGCCGTGCCGAGGCGGCACGGATCGGCGAGGTCAGCGAGCGTCACCGCCGGGCCACGATGGGCACGCTGCGCGTGAGCTTCCTGTCGGGATCGGTGCTCGAGCTCGCCGCGACGCTCGGTGTCGCGCTCGTCGCGGTCACCGTGGGCGTGCGCCTCGTGGGCGGCGGGCTCGGCCTCCAGGCCGGCCTTACGGTGCTGATCCTCGCCCCCGAGCTCTACCTCCCGTTTCGCCGTCTCGGCGCGGAGTTTCATGCGAGTGCTGACGGCCTCGCCGTGGCAGGCCGCATGCTCGACCTGCTCGATGCGCCGCCAGGCGTGGCCCCCGGCGGAGCGCGCGTTGCGCCAAGCCCCGCAGTCGCACCGGTGCGGTGCGAGCGGGTGTGCTTCTCATACCCGGCGCGCGCGGGACGGGTGCTGGATGAGCTCGACCTCGAGCTGGCGCCCGGCGAGACGGTGGCGCTCGTCGGCGAGAGCGGGGCGGGCAAGAGCACCGTCGCCGCCCTCCTGCTGCGTCTTCTCGAGCCGACGGCCGGCCGCGTCAGCGTGGGCGGCATCGACCTCGCTGGTTGCCAGGCCGAGGCCTGGCGGCGGCTGCTGGCCTGGGTGCCACAGCATCCGACGCTGCTACGAGGCAGCGTGACCGACAACATCCGTTTGGGCGATCCGACCGCCTCCGACGAGCGCGTCCTGCGGGCGGCCGCCCTCGCCGGTGCCGACGGCTTCATCGACGCGCTTCCGTGCGGTGTCGAGACGCTCGTCGGAGACGGAGGCCGCCCGCTGTCCGCGGGCGAGCGCCGCCGGCTGGGGCTCGCCCGCGCCTTCCTGCGCGATGCGCCGTTCGTGATCCTGGACGAGCCGACGGCCGACCTCGACCCGGGAAGCGCGGAACTGGTGGCCGACGCGGTGGAGCGAGTGTGCTCCGGTCGCACGGTGCTACTGATCGCGCATCGACCCGAGCTGGTACGGCGCGCGGATCGGGTCGTCCGCCTCGAGCGAGGTCGCGCGCTGACAGAACAGGTCATGGAGGCCGCCTGATGGCAACTCTGCGACGCCTGCTCGCGCTCGCGGGGGCCACCCCCTCCCGCGTCGCGCTCGCCGCCGTCCTTGGCGTTCTGACTGTTGCCTTCGGAGCGGGATTGCTGGCCACGGCCGGGTACCTGATCACGCGGGCGGCCGAACAGCCGGCGATCCTCTCGCTGATGACGGTGATCGTCGCCGTCCGCTTCTTCGGGATGGCTCGGCCGCTGGCCCGCTACTGCGAGCGGCTCAGCTCGCACGACCTCGCGCTGCGTGTGCTCGGTCGCGTGCGGGTCCGCGTCTATGAGCGAATCGAGCCGCTGGCGCCGGCGCAGCTCGAGGGCTACTCGCGGGGCGATTTGCTCTCGCGACTGGTCGCCGACGTGGACGCATTCCAGAACCTCTACCTGCGCGGCGTGGGACCTCCGCTGGTCGCGCTGCTCGCCGGCGCGGTCTGCGTGGGCGTCACCGCGGCTTTCCTGCCGGCGGCGGCGCTCGCCCTCGCCGTCGGCTTGCTCGCTTGCGGCGTAGCCGTACCCGTTCTGGTGGGAGCGGCCGGCGGCCGTGCCGCCCGGCGGCAGGCATCGGCTCGCGGGGAGCTCTCGACCGAGCTCGTCGAGGTCTTGTGCGCAGCACCTGAGCTAGTCGCGTACGGTGGCGAGGGTGCCGCGCTCGGACGTCTGCGAGCCGCCAATCACACCATGGTCCGGATCGGACGCCGGGACGCCCTGGCCGCCGGGATGGCGGATGGCCTCGGTGTACTCGTCACCGGCCTGACGGTCGCGGCGGTGCTGGCGCTCGCGGTGGGGGCGCACACGGCGGGCGAGCTCGATCGCACGTTGATCGCAGCGCTCGCGCTCCTGGCGCTGGCGTCCTTCGAAGCCGTGCAGCCGCTGTCGGCGGTGGCCCGCGAGCTGCCAGCGACGCTCGAAGCCGGGCGCCGCATACTCGAGCTGATCGACACGGAGCCCGCCGTGGTCGATCCCGCCGACGCGCCGCCTGCCCCCTCCCCTCCCTTCGCCCTGGCCTTCGAGGACGTACGCGCCCGATACGCGCCCGAGGAGCCGCCCGTGCTCGACGGTTTCGACCTCCATATCGAGGCCGGGGCCCGCGTGGCGCTATTGGGACCGAGCGGAGCCGGGAAGACCACGGTGGTGAACCTGCTCCTCCGGTTCCTCGATCCCGAGCAGGGGCGCGTCACGATCGGCGGCCGCGACCTTCGCGACCTCCGGCAGGACGACGTGCGCCGCGCGATCGCGGTCGCAGGTCAGGACTCCCATCTGTTTTCGGCCAGTATCCGCGAGAACGTGCGCCTTGCCCGGCCCGAGGCCGGCGACGGCGAGGTCGCGCACGCCCTGGGCCTGGCGAGACTCTGGCCCTGGGTCCGCGACCTTCCCGCCGGACTCGACACGCTGGTGGGCGAACAGGGACGTCAGCTGTCCGCCGGGCAGCGACAACGGCTTGTGCTCGCCCGAGCCCTTCTCACTCAGGCCCCCGTGCTCGTTCTCGACGAGCCTACGGCTCACCTCGATCCGCCGACGGCAGATCGGTTGATGGAGGACGTACTAGACGCCGCCGGCCAGCGATCGGTGCTGCTCATCACTCACCGGCCCGAGGGTCTCCGGCTGGTGGACAAGGTCGTGGTGCTCCCGTGACGGCTCCGTTCGGCGAGCAGATCGAGATCGGCCTCGGTGACCAGCGAGCGACCGTGGTTGAGGTCGGGGGCGGCCTTCGAACCTATTCCATCGCCGGCCACGAGCGGCTCGACGGTTTCGGCGTTGACGAGATGAGCCGATCGGGCCGGGGCCAGGTGCTGATCCCGTGGCCGAACCGGATACAGGACGGCAGTTATGAGTTCGACGGGCAACAGCACCAGCTTCCCATCGACGACGTCGCGGAGCAGGACGCGATCCATGGCCTGGTCCGCTGGGTGGCGTGGACTGCCGGCGCGCGCGAGCCGCACCGGGTCATCATGGAGCATCTGCTCCATCCCCGGCCCGGGTACCCGTTCTCGCTGGCCATCGCCGTCGAGTACCGGCTCTCCGAGGACGGCCTGGTGGTGACCACGACCGCCAAGAACGTCGGGCCGGTGGCGTGTCCCTTCGGAAGCGGCGCTCACCCCTATCTCACGCTCGGCACCGAGACCGTCGACTCCCTGACCATGCTCGCGCCTGGACGAACCATGCTGCGCTCCGACGAGCGAGGCATACCCGTCGGCGCGGCCGCAGTCGACGGCACGGAGTTCGACTTCCGCCGGCAGCGGACGATCGGGGCGACCAAGCTCGACCACGCGTTCACCGACCTCGAGCGCGACGACGACGGCATCGCCCGAGTCCGGCTACAGGACCCGCGCGAAGGGAACGAACTGACCTTGTGGGTCGACCGGAGCTATTCGCACCTCATGCTGTTCACAGGCGACCCGCTGCCTGACGTCGACCGGCGGGCCCTGGCGGTAGAGCCCATGACCTGCCCGCCGAACGCGTTCCGCACCGGCCGGGACCTGGTCCGCCTAGAGCCGGGCCAGTCGTTCACGGGCACGTGGGGTATCCGGCCCTCCTGACGCGTCCCCCCGCACTACACTCGGGCGCGCGGCTCCGTAGCTCAGCGGTTAGAGCGCACGACTCATAATCGTGAGGTCGATGGTTCGAATCCATCCGGAGCTATCGCCCCGCAGCCCATACCAGCAGCAGGATTGCGGGGCAAGCGGAGGAGCCGCAGCCGGAGGGCAACGCGCCCGATGCGGACAAAATGCGAACACCAGATTCAGCCGGTGAGCGCATCTGAACCGCCTCGTACGACCCTTGCAAGGTGAACCCCGACGCCCAATAGCGGAGGCCGACTACCGCCGTTCGTCCAACTTGAAAGTCGGGCCCGTCGGCCCGGCGCTCTGGTTTGCGGGCGGGGCGGTGCTTATCGGGGGCCCAGCTCGGCCTTGATCTCGCAGCGGTCGATCGAGGCGCGCGTCCCCGGCGTGTCCCCCGGGTCCATCTCGTCCAGGGGGCCCTCCCCTGCCGCCATGTCGTCGGCCGTTTGGAAGAGCTGGATCACGACTGCGGTGCGCTGGTCCTCATCGTGGAGGATTTGGATGCCCTTAGCCGGGATGTCCACGGGCGGCCCCTCAGCCTCGATCCCGTCCAAGCGCCCTGCCAGGTGATCCGGATCGACGTCCGTGAACCTGACCACGCGTGCGTACATGGATCCTCCTTCGGTCGCCGGTGAGCAGAACCTACATGGTGGCCGTTCAGTTCGAGCGGCCGGACCGGTGCCCGTCGTTGCACGGCGCCTGCAGCTCCACTGCGGATGGCGGCCCGACGGCTTCCGCTTCTCGCGCAAAGCGCAACTCTGTCGGCCTCATCGGCGCGCCTGCGTACAGGCGAAAGCGATAGCGCGGGGGCGGCGCGCCGGGCGTCACGGCGCCGCTCAGATGCTTGGCAAGCCGAAGCGTTCAAGTCGGGCGAAAGGGATCTGTCGGTGCGCGCACAGCTCAAGGGAGCAAGGCGCTCAAGCGATCGGGGCGGTGAGAAGGGTCCCTTGACTTCCTCGGAGCCGTCGGGCGGGGTTGGGCGGGTTGCTTCGACCGCCAGGCATTTGGTGTGTGGCGCCCTCTCAGTACGTGCGCGGGTGAGGGCCTGGCGGTTGACAGCAAGGCGGTCGGCCCAGAGGATACGGCGGGGACTCGATCTCGTGGCGACCGCATCAGTTTCAAGACTCGATTGGCGTCGCCGCGCCGCGCCGCGCGCGCTTGTGTTGGTCGCGGTCGGCGTGGCAGGGATCGTTGCGACGGCGCTGACGGCGTGGGCGGTCGCGAACAGCCCGATCCTCGTTGACCCGAAGTCGGTTTCGATCTGGCGAGCCCTAGTCGTCGCGTCATATGTGGCGGTGGGGCTGTATAGGTGGTGGCGTCGACCTGACGGCAGGTTCGGCCCGCTACTTGTGGTGAACGGATTCCTGTATGCCGCGACGTCGTTCAATGCGTCGGGAGCGTCGCCGGCGTACACGCTGGGAATGGTGTTGTGGGCCGTGTACGTCGTGTACACGGCTTATCTGTTGCTGTCCTATCCGAGGGGTCGTCTCGAGTCGAGGCTGGAGCGCGCGTTCATCCGTGCCTACGCGCTGAGCACGGCTGTGTTGTGGAGCCTGGTCCTGGCCCTATCGCCAACGTTTCCCGGGGCCGGCTCGTTCAACGACTGCGGGACCCGCTGTCCTCCCAATGCCCTGGTCGGCGGCGATGCTGTGATCGGGACGGCGCTGAACACGGCGGCGAGCATCGTGTTCACGATCGCGCTGATCGGCCTCACGATGCTGCTATTCGACAAGGCGCGTGCTCCGGGGCCCGTGTTGCGCCGCGCGCTTACCCCGGTGACCGCCGTCTTTACCGCTACCGTCGCCTGGTTTGTGATCTCACTGTACGTTCTCCCCGCTTATCCGGAGACGGCGTCGGTGGTGACGACCGTCAATGGTGTGCTGGGACTGGCGATTCCGATGGCAATTCTCCTCGGCCTGGTCTGGGAGGACCTGTTTGCGGCGAGGAGCGTTGGACAGATTGCTGTGCGCGCCGGCGGGAAGCCGCTGACTGCCGCGGGTGTGCAGACGGTGATCGGCGAGGCGCTTAGGGATTCGACCACCGCGCTCGCCCTGTGGGCGCCCGAGCGCGCCGGTTACGTCGACGTGGACGGCGCGCCGCTCGAGCTTCCACGAGACCCCCGGGTGCGGGGCGTCACTCACATCACAAACGGCAACGGCCCAGTCGCCGCTCTGATCCACCATCCAACGCTCGACATCGCCTCCGATGCCCTCGAGGGCCTAGCGGCGACCTCGCTGATGCTGGTCGAGAACATACGCCTGCTCGACGAGTTACGCGCATCGCGCTTGCGGATCGTCGAGGCTGGCGATCACGAGCGCCGTCGGCTCGAGCGCGATCTTCATGACGGTGCGCAGCAGCGGCTTGTGGCGATTCAGATCAAGCTTCAGCTGGCGCAAGAGCAGATCGACGACGATCGAGTCGTCGCGCGGCTCGAGACGATCGCCGCGGCGGCGGAGGAGGCTGTAGAGGAGCTGAGAACGCTGGCGCACGGACTCTATCCGCCCGTACTGCGAAGCGACGGTCTCGTGAACGCACTTCGCTCAATTGCGATGACGTCACCGGTCGCGATTTCCGTTGCCGATGAGGGCATCGAACGCTGCTCGCCGCCGGTCGAGGCGGCGATCTATTTTTGCTCGGCAGAGGCCATCCAGAACGCGATCAAGCACGCAGGCAGCAACGTACGCGTTGGCGTGACCGTCGGTCGTGACCCGGATCGAGTCCATTTCGCGATCAGTGATGATGGGGTGGGAATCGACCACTCGGAGCGGGGCGACGGAACCGGTCTGATCGGAATGCGCGACCGCGTCGGCGCGGTCGGGGGTACGCTCGAGATCCTCTCTTCGCCGGGCCGGGGCACGACCGTGCGCGGGACGATCCCAGAGGCCGTCACTGCGCGCGCGGACGACGCCCTGCCCCCCAGGAGCCCGGATGCGAGCACCCGGCCGCGCACACCGCCAGGAGCGGCACCGGCGGGCAGCGGCCGCAAAGCGCCGCCCACCCCTACGGCACCCACGCCCCCTGCTGTTCACCACTGAAGGACAAGACCTACTACGCCGAGCGGTGCTCATGTCTCATATATCGGCCCCGATCGCGCGGCCGACCCGCGCCTCGCTGCCGCGTTGAGGCACGAGCAGCACTGCCGCTGGCAGGCGAAGGCGATAGCGCGCGCTCAGACGTTCCCGCAGGACGCCGGAGTGCCCTGGGAGCGCTCAGCGCCATGGCTACTGCCCCCTCGCGGCCTCGGCCGCACATCACGCCCGAACGGGTGATCTCGCCGCCCGCACCTACCCCGGCCCCGGCGACGATCACCCCATTCGGATGATGAGCGCTCTGTGCGCGTCGGCATAGGTTCTATCGGCCTCGTCCTTGATCGCGCCGATGACCGCCATTGATTGCACACCCGACTGGAGGGACACTCGCAATCGGCCCGGTGCTCACCGCTGTCGGATCGCTGCTCGTGAGAGGGGAGCGATATGACAACGCAGTCCAGTCAGACCGTCCTGATCAACGGGTTTGGGGTGCTCTTCGTGATATTGAACTCGTTCGGGTTGGGGCTCAGGATTGCGGTCGGCAAGCTGCTGGCAGAAGCCTTTGCCCATTGGAAGATTGCCGTGTGGGCGTTGGTGATCAATTTCGTCATCATCCCGCTCCTGTTCGTCGGCTATTTGCTGACGATAGCCTCGTCCATTCCTGGAGAGATCAAGGTCGGGTTCTGTGTCGCAGCCCTGTGTGCGGGTATGCCTTTCGCTCCCCTCCTCGCCCGGTTAGCCAAGGCGGATGTCGGCACATCCACCACGCTGTTAGTACTCCTGACTGTCGCGACGATTATCGCCCTCCCGCTGGGGTTGCCCCTCGCCATCGATGCGGTCGACGCGCAACTCAAGACCTCTGCCTGGGATGTCGCTTGGCCGCTGCTGCTCTTCTTGCTCCTGCCACTGGTTCTCGGGTGCGGCTTCAGGGTCTGGTGGCCCGACCTGACCCCGCCATTGGCACAGTGGGCCGTCCGGGTCGCAATCCTGTGTCTGCTCTTTAATCTCAACTTCACGCTGGTTGCGTATTGGGATCTGTTCGAGCAGACTTGGGGCACCGAGAGCTACATCGCGGCCCTAGCCGGCCCATTCATCGGCCTCGGGTGTGGCTACCTTCTCGTTTCCAGTCTTCGAGTCAAAGACGTGGGAGTCAGGCATGCGATCGAGGCGACCACGGCGGTACGCAACATCGCTCCGATGCTCCTGATGATGATTTATCCCTTTGCAGCCGACCCGCTGGTCACGGTGTCGATCACGATCCTCAACACCATCGGCATCACGACCGTCCTACTATTCGTCCTGATGTGGAGGCGCGCTGCTTCACCATCGGACACCCACGCAACTACCGACCAGCCAGCTTCGACGTGACGAGTGATTCCACGTCGTCGCCGACCTCCCGACGAACGTGACTTCTTCCTCGTCCCATTAGGAGCGAATCCACCCCGGCATGTGGTCACGTCGCACGTTCGGAAACACACTCACATGCCGCGATCCGCGTGATCGGGTAGGGGCGTCGCTGCCGCAGACGTGGACGGTCCCGTTGACTCCCCGGTGAGCCATCCGTCGCCCCCTCGGCGCGATCAGGCCAGGCTGCCGCTACCGCATCGAGGCAGATGCGATAGCGGCGGTCCGACGGGACCCAGCTATCGAGTTGGACGAAAGGAACTAGCGCCGTTCAGACCGGAGATGCCCAGCCGCGCGCACCGGTCCAGCGCCGCAGAGCCCACGCCTCCCCGGAGCGCGCGGGGTTCAGGCCCGAAGGACAACCTCAGCGTGTTCGGCGGGGGCGCGGGAACGGCCAGAGCCGCCCCGCTCGCGCCCCGCCACGGCAAGGGTGAGGCGCGCCGTGTTAGTTGTCGCGGTGTCGCCGTGCCCGCAGACGCTCGCGTAGGGGATCGGGCTCGGCCTTCAGTCGCAGGTATTGCTGGGCGACCGAGCTCAGCAGAGCGACGAGTATGCCGAGCCCGGTGAGGATGTAGATGATCGTGAAGATCTGCGTCTCAACAGTGGTCGGGGTGAAGTCGCCGTAGCCGACAGTCGTGAGCGTCACGACCGAGAAGTAGAGAGCCTCGATGACCGTCCAGTCCTCGAAGCGCCAGTAGAAGAGCGTCCCCGTGAGCACCAAAGCACCTGCGACGAGCGGCAACGCCTTGGTCTCCGGATCGCGCCAGACGGCGACCACGGCCCGTGCAAGACCGCGGAATGCCATGAGCAGAGGGATCACGCCAGCACGTCCGGTCGGCGCAGGGCCATCTACATGTGAGTTCGCGCGGCGACGGAAGTCTCCTGCCGTGCCTACCACGTTCGGCGGGGGCGCGAACGACCGAAGCCGTCCCGCTCGCGCCCGCCACGGCAAAGGTGAGCTACAGAGTCAAGTCGCGAGCCTCGTGAACTCGCCCCCTCCCCGTATTCGCACAGTTCGCCGCACGCTCCGATTTCGCTTATCTTGCGAAACCTATGTCGCTCGGCGACCTCTGGTGGACATCGAGACACGACTCATAATCGTGAGGTCCCTGGTTCGAATCCAGGCGGAGCTATCGCCCGGTTCAGGACTCCCAGGCGTTGGGCGTCTGATCACCCGTCCCGCCCTATCTCGACCCCGACCCCCCGAGGCCGGGCTAGTCGAGAGGCTTGCGTTCGAGCTGGTGCACGGCGGGGCCGTGCAGCACTTCGCCGGTGGGCGCGAATCGTGACCCGTGGCAGGGACAGTCCCAGCTGCGCTCGGCATCGTTCCAGTTGACCTGGCACCCGAGGTGGGTGCAACGGGTTGAGACCGCGACGAGCTCACCGTGTTCGTCTCGGTAGGCGGCAACCTTTTCTCCGTCGTGGTTGACGATGTCGCCCTCGGCCCGGCGCAGGTCCTCAATTGGTCGCGTCCCCCGGTTCAGCAGGCGGTCGCCTACGAAGCGCAGGCCGGCCTCACCGTTCTCCTTGAGGAAGGTGCCGGCCGAGACCGTCGGCTTGATCCGGTTCGGATCAAACAGCTGCGTCCAGGGGTTGGCTCTGTCGTGGAGGAGATCGGCCAGCAGCAGCGCAGCGACCGTGCCACCGGTCATCCCCCATTTCGCGAACCCGGTGGCCATCAGTACGCGCTTCTCGCGCGGGGTGAGTTGCCCGATATAGGGGACTCCGTCGATGGTGGTGTTGTCCTGTGATGACCAGCGGTAGTCGACGGTTTGTACGTCCCAGTGTTCTCGCGCGAACTGCTCGAGCCGCTGGTAGCGCTCGCTCGTGTCTCCTCCGGTCCCGGTCTTGTGGCCCTCGCCGCCGACGAGCAGCAGCTCTTCGCCGTCCATGGGAACGGCGCGGACGGAGCGGGTGGGTGAATCGCCACTGATGAAGATGCCGTCCGGCGGGCTGCCGGAGATGCGGCACACCATCGCGTAGGAGCGCTGTGGATGGACGCGAGCGAAGGCGAGCGAACGGTCAGGAAATGGGTAGTGGGTTGCCACAACTACCTTGCTGGCGGTGACGCGGCCACCGGGCGTCTTGATCACGCAGTCCTCGTCCACGTCTATCTCGACTGCGTGAGAGTGCTCGTAGATCCGGCATCCAGTAGCCGCGAGCCGGTCGGCCAGCCCGAGGAGATACTTGCGTACGTGAAACTCAGCTTGGTCGTCGAAGCGCACGGCGGCAGCCACGGTGTAGGGCAGTGGGGTGGTCTCCACGAGCGAAGCGGGGAGTCCCGCCTCGATCGCCGCGCTCACCTCGTTCTCGATCTGGGACCGCTTGGACTGGGAGGTGACGTAGGCGTAGGAAGGCCTGCGCCGAAAGTCGCAGTCGATCTCGTGCTGTTCGACCCGATCTGCGATCCAGGCCAGCGCGGACTCGTTGGCCTGGCCGTAGATACGAGCCCCCTCGGCCCCGAAGTTGGAGCGCAGCGTGTGGTAGATCAAGCCGTGCTGGGACGAGACCTTGGCTGTCGTGAAGCCGCTGACCCCCCGTGCGAGCTGATTGGCTTCCAGTAGCACGACATCGGCGCCGGCCTCGGTGAGCAGCAAGGCGGTCGTGATACCGACAATGCCGCCGCCGAGCACGACGATGTCGGCGTGAGCGTGCTCGTCGAGCGCCGGATGCGCAGGCTGCTGGGGTCCGGACTCGACCCAAACGGAGGCGTTCCTGACCGCGGCGACGCTCACGTCGTCGAGGGCGCCTGCGCCCGCCGCCGCTGACCGCTCGCATCGCCGTTCTTCTCCGCTTCTCGAAGTGCCAGTTCCTCGAGACGCATGAGCGATTCTGCGTTGCGACCGACCGTGAACAGCTGCACGAGCGGATTGAAGGCCAGGAGGGCCACGACCCCGTCGGGGTTTTCGGTCATGGACACGGTTGTGCCGCCGTTTCGTGGCGTCATGGTCAGAGTGACCTGGGCAGTGCCGAAGGGGCGGCTCTTGGCCCGGATGCGCAGCAGCTCGGGCCGCCGCGCATCGAGTGCCTCGGTGTGATCGCTCACCTTGAATGGCCCGAAGCCGATCGTGTGGTGGAACTTTGAGCCAGGCGCGGGCCAGTCCAGCTCAGCGTCGCGAATCACTTTCGATCCGACCACCCAGTAGCCGTAGCCCTCCGGGCTAGCCAGAGCGTCCCACACCGCCTCGGGGGGAACGGGCATGAATCTATCCGTGGTCGCCATCGTGCTCGGCTACCCGCTGGCACTGTCGAGAAACTGCGGCACCACGAAGACGGTCAGCCGCGTGCTTCGTCCTCTGCGAGTGTCACGCTACTCGCCCGCACACCGTCGAAGTGGCTGCTCTGGATGTTCACCGCCCAGTCGGCCAAGTCGACGACCTCCTGCTCGCCCAGTGTCTTGCCCATCGCTCGGACGATCTCCCAGTGACCCAGCTCGCCCGCCTCGGCCATCGTCAGGAACTCGAAGCCGTCCAGCGCCTCCTCCTCGCCTTCGAGATAGGTCGCCATCATCTCCTCGGCTTCGGACTTGGTCTCCCGGGCCATGTCGCGAATCGCTGTCTTGCGGCCTTCCAGTGAGTCGATCAGAGAATCGGTGCGGCGCTCGGTTTCTTCGGCTTCATCGCCCATTCGCTCGAGCTGATCCTTGAATGCTTCGGCGTCGTCCATCTGGGCGACGTGCGCGGTCGCGGTCTGGGCAGCCTGCGCCAGTCCGAGAACCTCGGCTAGCTTCTCGTCCAGCGGCGTCAATTCGGCCATGGTGTCACCGACCCCGCGGACGGCGCCGCTTGGTGCTGTGGCGCTTGCTTCGACTTGGAGAACTGCGTGAGCTCTTGCATAAGCGATGACATCTGCTCCCACTACCCGGATGGCCCGCGGCCAAGCGGGGCGCGCGCGATGGTCGGGTCGGGCCCCGCGGCGAGGGCTCCGGGGTCCGGTCACTGGCCCCACGAAGGCGGTGAGCGGGAATAGCACGCGAAGCCGCATTCGGCGTTGACGATGTGTTCGTGGCGGCCCACCGTCGTTGCCGAAGCTAGGTCCTCGAGCGCCCGAGTCCGACCCCGACCGGCGAACCACCCTGTTGTCCGGACTAGCGAACAGGCCGGCAGCCGCGTGCGCTGATGAACGCGGTCGGAGGATGAGGAGCCATAGACCGGGGACACGGACCAGGCCGGGAGATGGCCATGACCCTCCTCCTCCCACACCCTCGACCGCAAGTGCCGAGCGTGCGGATGATCGGCAGCTGCGGAACGATCGGGGTGCGCCGGCCGGCGTACCCCCGTGCAGGGCTCCGGCCATTCAGGCGGGCACGGCCACCGTCGCGGCCTCGACGATGAGCTGTGCCGTGGCCTCCGGCCGCGAGACGGTGATCGCGTGCGATGCGCCCGGTATCTCGACAGTGCGGCAAGCGTCCGCACGCTCGGCCATGAAGCGCTGGAGCTGGGGCGGAATGATGCGGTCCTCCTCGCCGATCAGGAACCACGACGGTACCTCGCGCCAGAGGGACCGCTCGCCCGACGCCTCGGTGAGCGCCTCCTGCGTCGCGGGCCGCTGCGTCGAGGCCATCAATGCGGCCTGCGGTGTGGGCACGTCCTGGCAGAAGACGTCGTGGAAGCTGTCCAGGGCGACGTAGAGGTCGGTCGTTCCGTCGCTCCGCGGCACCAGCCGCGACGTCTCCGGGCCGAGCATGCTGCCCGAGAACATGGCGGCGAGCTGGAAGCAGTGCTCGCCGGGCTCCGGCGCGAACCCGTTGGCGTAGACGAGTCCGACGATCTCGCCGGCGTCGGCGGGGACATTGGAGATCACCGCGCCGCCGTAGGAGTGGGCGGCGAGCACGACGGGCCCGTCGACCGCACGGACGACATCCGCGACGGCGGCGGCATCCGAAGCGAGGCTGCGCAGCGGGTTGGCGGCGGCGATCACCGGGTGACCGGCATTTATCAGCGGGTCGATGACGGCGTCCCAGCTCGAGGATTCGGCGAAGGCGCCGTGGACGAGAACAATCGTGGGCTTCATGTGAGCTCCATTCGGTTGGATGACTTGGGGCTACGGACTCGTGCAGCAGCGTGGGCTAAATCGGACCTCGCTTGGGTCGGATCGGGTCTACTCGGCTGACCGGCTCAGCCAGTCTTCGAAATGGGTCGGCGCGAGGCGGGCGTCGTCGCCCGGAGTGAGCGAGTTGTCGTCCAGCTCGGCGCCGAAGTAGCGGGCGTGGACGTCGGCCGTGACGACCCGCGGGTCACCGCTTGCGCTCAGGACGCGCCGGGCGAGCTCGTCGAGACGGAACTCCTCCGGGCCCGCGAGCTCGACGGTGTCGTTCAGCGGTGCCCCGACGGCGACGTCGGCCAAGGTTGCGGCGACGTCGTCGGCCGCCTCAGGCTGAACGAGAGCAGGCGACAGCCGGATGGTGTCGCCATCCGCGCCCGCATCGGCGATACGGCCGATGAACTCGAAGAACTGCGTCGCGCGGACGATCGTGTAGGGGGTCGGCCCAGACTTGACCAGGTCTTCCTGCGCGACCTTCGCCCGCATGTAGCCGCTCGCGGCGAGCCGCTCCGCGCCGACGACCGACAGCGTCACGTGATGCCCCACGCCGGCGGCCGACTCTGCCGCGAGCAGATTGCGGGATGACGTCTCGAAGAAGTCGAGCACCTCCGCGTCGCTCCAAGCGGGTGCGTTCGCAACGTCGACGACGACCTGGGCGCCGTCGAGCGCCTCGGCAAGTCCCTCGCCCGTAAGCGTGTTGACGCCGGTGTTGGGCGCCGCCGCGAGCGATTCCTGTCCGTCGGTGCGCAGCTTTTCAACGAGGCTCGATCCGATGAGGCCGGTTCCGCCGATGACAACGATCTTCATCTGAATGCCTTTCGAGTAGGTGTTCTCAGTAGAGGGCCAGGAGGCGATTGGCCTCCGCAAGAGCTTCGGCCAGTGCATGCGCGCCGAGCACCAGGCCGTCGGGGTCGGGCTCGATCCGGAGCGTGAAATCACCGTCCTCGATGCGCGTGAACCCGATCATCCGGTCGCCCGACCAGAACTCGGCCACGCCGAGCGACGCCTCTTCCGCGCTGACCACGCTGACGTGGATGTCGTGCAGGACCGGCCTGAGCAGTGCGTATGTCATGCAGCGAGAATCCCGCAACGCCGGGGCGCTCGCATCCGCCAGGTGGCCAGCCTGGCCTGCTAGTGAGCTATTGAGGCGAGTCGCTCCCCAAAGCGACCCATCGCCTCGCGGTACAGCAGAACTCCCCAGCTCACCCGGGCCACGCCCAGCTCGGCCAAATCCGCAAGCGACGGCGCCTGCGGCAGGCGGAGCACGTTGACCGGGCCGCCGACCTCCGATGTGAACTGGCGCAGCGCGTCCGCTTCCCACAGGATGATGGGGAACACGCAGTCGGCGCCGGCCTCGAGGTAGGCGTTCGCGCGCCGCAGCGCCTCGGGAACGAGCTCCTTCTGGCTTCCGGGTCCCGCGCCGGCAAGGAAGGGACCTACGAAGACGTCGATCCGGGCGTTGATCACGAGCGGGTAGCCGTCCTCAGACGCGGCATGGCGCACCGCACCTAGCCACTCCGCATGCTGGTCGGGGTCGCGCAGGCCGCCGGCGGCGTGGTCGCTGTCCTCAAGATTGCAGCCGGCGGCGCCCATGCTCCGCAGCGCAGCAACCAGGTCGGCTGGCTCCAGGCCGTAGCCGGCCTCGGCATCGACCGTCACGGGCACCTCGACGGCCCCTGCGATCCGTGCCGCCGCGGCGAACATCTCGTCGGCCGGCGCGCTCTCGTGGTCCTCATACCCGAGCGTGGGGGCCACGCCGCCGCTGGTGGTTGCGACCACTGGAAACCCGGCGGCCTCCACCGCCCGGGCCGTGGCCACATCCCAGGCATTTGGAAGGAGGAGGGGGTCGCCGGGGCGTGTCAGCGACCGCAGCAGGTCGCACCGGCTATGGAGGTCCGACGTCTGTGAGGGGGCCATGTCCTGATTGTGGCGCGTTCGGCGTGTCGGTTAGCTTTGCCTGCGATGGCGGCCACCCTTGCGTCGGGGTTTCTCGACCGGACCGGCGAGCGCGAGATCCTCGACCGAGTCCTGACCGGTGCGCGCGAGGGCCAGAGCACGGTTCTCGTCGTGCGAGGCGAGGCGGGAATAGGAAAGACCGCGTTGCTGCGGTACGCCGCTCGTCAGGCTTCGGGATTCCGCGTGGCTCAGGTCGCGGGCGTGGAGGCGGAGATGGAGCTCCCGTTCTCCGGGGTCCATCAGCTCTGTGCGCCGGTCCTCGAGAAACTCGAGGCTCTTCCGCAGCCCCAGCAGAACGCGTTGAACGTAGCCTTGGGCCTCGCGCCGGGTGATGTACCGGACCGGTTCCTGGTTGGACTCGCCGTGCTCGGCCTGCTGTCAGCCGCGGCCGAGGAGCGGCCCCTGCTCTGTCTCGTTGAGGACGCGCATTGGCTTGACGCCGCCTCCGGACTGATCCTCGGATTCGTCGCCCGACGACTCCAGGCGGACTCCGTGGCGATCGTGGCCGCCATCCGCGAGCCGCACGCGCGGCACGACTTCGACGGCCTGCCCGATCTGCGTCTAGGCGGGCTGGCGCAGGAGGACGCGCGAACTCTGCTCATGAGCGCCGTGCCGGGTCGGATCGACGACCGCGTCCGCGACCGCATCGTCGCCGAGACCCGCGGCAACCCGCTCGCTCTGCTCGACCTGCCACGGAGCTTGAGCGCAGCCGAACTGACAGGCGGCTTCGAGCTTCTGCCTGCGACAGACCTCCCGCGCCATCTCGAGCAGCAGTATCACGAGCGCGCCAAAAAGCTGCCCGAGCCAACGCGGCGGCTGCTGCTGCTGGCAGCGGCCGAGCCGCTGGGGGACGCGACACTCATCTGGCGCGCGGCTCAGGCGCTCGGCATAGAGAGAAGCTCGCTCGCCCCGGCAGAAGACGCGCAGCTCGTCGAGATCGGAGCCCGTGTCCGCTTCCGGCATCCTCTGGTGCGATCCGCGGTGTACCGGGCCGCGGCTCCTTCCGAGCGGCGAGATGCGCATCGGGCGCTGGCTGACACGACCGATCCGGTCACCGACGGCGATCGCAGGGCGTGGCATCGCGCTCATGCAGCGGTGGGTGTGGACCAGGCGGTCGCCGTTGAGCTGGAGCGCTCTGCCGACAGGGCCCGGTCCCGTGGCGGCGCCGCCGCCGCGGCGGCGTTCCTGGCGCGGGCGGCGGAGCTGACGCCCGATCCGGCGGAGAGAGGCAAGCGCACCCTCGCTGCTGCGCAGGCCAAGCTCGATGCCGGCGCAGCAGACGCGACGCTCGAGTTGCTGGCCACCGCCGAGCTTGCCCCGCTCGACGAGCTGCAGCGCGCGCGGTTAGACCGGTTGCGCGCAGAGGTCGCTTTCGCCCGCAACCGCGGCGGCGAGGCTCCGGCGCTGTTACTGAATGCCGCCCGGCGCCTCGAACCGCTCGACGCCGCGATGGCTCGCGAGACCCATCTCGAGGCGATGGCGTCGGCGCTTTTTGCGGGTCGCCTCGGCGACAAACCGGATGTCCGCGACGCCGCCGAGGCCGCTCAGGCGGCGCCGGCGGCACATCAGCCGCCACGCGCGGTCGACCTGCTCCTCGACGGGCTGGCGACAAGGTTCAGTGAGGGCTACTCGGCCGGTATGCCGCAACTCCGGAAGGCGCTTGACGCGTTCCGCGCTGTGGAGGATTTGACCGCACGGGACGTGCGCTGGCTGTGGCTGGCGTGTCGCCTGGCCCAGGATCTCTGGGACGATGAGCTCTGGCACGTGCTCGCTACCCGCGGGGTGTGTGTCGCGCGCGACACGGGCGTGCTCAACCTGCTCCCGGGCCTGGTCAACTACCTCGGCGCGTCCGACGTCCATGCCGGGGACTTCGCCAACGCCGCTGCGCGGATCGACGAGGTCGAGGCGATCACGCAGGCGACCGGCCTCCCGCCCCTCAAGTACGCAGCACTGATGCTGGCC
Organism: uncultured Thermoleophilaceae bacterium; assembly: GCA_963826165.1. Lineage (GTDB taxonomy): Bacteria > Actinomycetota > Thermoleophilia > Solirubrobacterales > Thermoleophilaceae > JACVRW01. The sequence continues at coordinate 67,024 of CAWGWC010000016.1, forward strand.
GCCTGGCGCGGCGATCGGGCGCAGCTGCAGGCGATCTCCGACAAAGCGCTACCGCGTGCGATCGCACGGGGCGAGGGCTCGGCGCTCGGCGTGCTCCTGTGTATGACCGCGCGGCTGCACAACGGCCTCGGACACTACGGCGAGGCGCTCGCAGCCTCACAGCAGGCGTGCGAGTACGAGGACCCCATTGCCTACGGCTGGGCCCTCGTAGAGCTGATCGAGGCCGGTGTCCGCGTCGGCAGGCGCGACGAGGCCGCCGTTGCGCTCGACCGCCTGAGCGAACGCACGCAGGCGAGCGGCACCGATTGGGCCCTCGGCGTCGAGGCCGGCTCGCGCGCGCTGCTGAGCGACGGGCCTGACGCGGAGCGCCTCTACTGCGAGACGATCGACCGGCTCGCGAGCACCCGAGGCGTGGTCCACCTCGCTCGCGCCAGGCTCCTGTATGGCGAATGGCTGCGTCGCGAGAGCCGGCGCGTCGACGCGCGCGAGCAGCTCCGAGCCGCTCACGAGACGTTCAGCGGCATCGGGGCCGAGGGGTTTGCCGAGCGCGCCCGTCACGAGCTCGCGGCCACGGGCGAGACCGCGCGCAAGCGCAGCGACGACGCGCGCGCCGTGCTCACACCCCAGGAGGCGCACATCGCTCGGCTCGCCAAGGATGGCCTCTCCAATCCTGAGATCGGCGCACAGCTGTTCATCAGCCCCCGCACGGTGCAGTACCACCTGCGCAAGGTCTTTCAGAAGCTCGACATCACCTCGCGCAACCAGCTCAGTCGCCTTCCAGCCAGCCAGCTCAAGCCCGCCTAGCGACTAGCCAGTCAGGCTGGCGTGCTGGCCGATGCGAGAGCGCCCCCGCTGCGGGAGCCTGCCGCCATGCCATACGCATCGCAGTCGACCCAAAGGGTGGTGGAGTCATGAGTTACGCGTTCGAATGGACACCGGTCCTCGTCTTTCTCGGGGCCCTGCTCCTCCTGCTGGTGCCGGGGTTTGCGCTGATCGCGGTCATCGCCGTCGCTCTGGCCGCGGTTGCCGTGCTCGTCGCGCTCGCCGGGGCGATCCTCGCGTCGCCCTACCTGCTCGTGCGCACGCTGCGTCGGCGCCTAGCGGAGAGGCACGAGGCAGCGGCCGACAGGGCTACCAGCCACTCGGGCCTTGCCGCACTCCCCGAGCCGACGACAGCAAGGAGCTGACTGTGAACACGCTCACGTCACCCGCCGCCAGCCAGCCACTGGTCACGAGGGACCCCGGGGCGGTCGACCAGCTGATCGTCCGCGTGCTCAGTGGAGCGCACCGAACGATGCAGGCGGTCAGCGCGCCGAACGAAGCGCGCGCGATCCTCCACGTAGCTCGTTCGTTCGCTGACGAGCTGGCGGGCCTGGACCCCCGGTTCGACCGCCTGCAGTTCATTAAGGACATCACGGAGAATCCGTCTTGACCTCTGCAACCGAGCTCCCGGCGTTTCGCGCCGAGCTCTCGGGTCGCAGGTCGGCTGAGATGCATCAGACGAAGGTTCGGATCAGGCGTCGGGTGCGCCCGGTCCCAGTGTGCGCGGCTAAGGCACAGGGGGCAACTCTCGCGCCGCGCGCACACGGTTGCGTCCCTCGCGCTTGGCCTCCAGCAGCGCCTCGTCGGCGGCCTTGAAGAGACTGTCGTACCTGAGCTCGCCGGCGGCGCAGGCCACGCCCGCGGACATGGTGAGCTCGAGGTCCGCCGGGCGGGCGTCGGCTACCGCACCGCGCATGCGTTCGGCGATCTGAGTGGCTTCGGGCAGCTCGATTCCGGGGAGCAGCACGAGGAACTCCTCTCCCCCGATCCGGTAAACCAGCTCGAAGCTCCGCAGCGAGGCCCGCATCTGGTCGGCCACCTGGCGCAGGGCGGCGTCGCCGCGGTCATGGCCGTGCTCGTCGTTCACTCGCTTGAAGCCGTCGAGGTCGGCCAGCACGAGCGATGCCGGCTCGCCCGTAAGGTGTGCCTGCTGCTCGATCTCCACCACCCGGGTCTCCAGCGCGGCCCGGTTGAGCAGGCCGGTGAGGGGGTCCAGCACCGCGCGGTTACGGTGCAGCAGCTCGCCGTGGAGAAGGACGCTCGTGATCGAGGTGACGCACACCAGCAGAGCCAGAGTCACCACCACCGGTGCAGGGTCCCGCAGGGCGCCCTCGGGATCCACCGCCACCGTGCTGAGCAGCACGACGACCGCGGTGATGCCCGCGCCCAGCACGACCACCTGCCAGCGAAAGCGCGCGGCGGCCATCGCGCCGGGGATTACGGCCCACGGGAGCACCGGGCTGTCCGGCCCGCCGCTCAGGGCAACGCCCACTCCCAGAATGAGGAGCGCGAGAAGCTGGCTGCGTGCCGCCGAGTTCTCGGGAGTGGTGCTGCGCTTCATGCGCCACTCGAGCGTGAACAGGTCGAGGGCCAGCAGAGCGAACAGTCCGAGCGCCCACCAGCCCACGTCGGCCGCCACGACAATGACCGCCGGGCCGAGGGTGAACATCGTGATCGCCCGCGCGATTCGCACACGCCCGGACGCCTCCACGGCGCGCGCGCGGTCGAGCTCGGTCGGACAGAGGAACGAGCCCCCGCCGTCCTCGATACGTGGCCTCATCGGCATGAACTTTCGGCGCAGTCAGGTAGCGAGGTCGCCTGGCTACAGCTTCAATCGCCCGCCTACCCTCCGGCCGCTAGACATAATGGCCACTAAGTGCTCCGTTCAAACACGGGTGGCTGCACGTCTCATTGGCCTCCAGTAGCGGCTTGATCACTCCTCGCCGGGTCTGAGCGGCCTGCTGGCGGCGCGTTCCCAGGTCGAGTCCTGGTGTCGGATCATCGCGATCATCGTGGGCAACGCGACCAGCGTCCCTGCGATCACGCCCGCGGCCAGCGAGTGGCCGAAGATCAGGATGGCCGCCAGGGCGGCGGTCGAGCCGGCGAGCACCGCCGTGATCACCGCGACCATGCCGGCAACCGTGCGGTATCCCTGCCAGCGATCGCCGGGCACTCGCTGCATGAGGAGCCGCTCGGCGGGCGGCACGCTCAGCAGGTACGGAGCGATCTCCGGCGCGTGCCCGAAGTAGTAGCCGCGCAGCAGGGCGATCCGCCGCGCGTACTCAGTGTCCTCGATCGAGGACTGCAGCGTCCGCTCGAACGTGGCGAACCCGACGAAGGCCAGGGTCGGGAGGAGAACCAGGGCGAACCCGTAGAAAGCCGATCCCAAGCTGCTCGCGGTCGCCACAAGGCCCAGGGCGACGAGGCCGCCCGAGACCGCCCCGAGGAACATGTTCGCCCGTCCGTTCGACTCGGCGATCGTGGCCGAGCGGGCGCCCTGGAGCGCGAAGTGCTCAGTGGTGACGAACGTGACCGCCGCGGAGCGCGGGTCGGCCCCGTCGGAGGCATTTTCGCTGACGGGAGGAATTGCGATTCGATGCTCTCATCGGTGACGGATGGCATTGAGTAGGCGGAGATGGAATCGGCCGGTAGGGTGCGACTTCGGTGGGAACCACCTTGGCCTCGTTCATCTCGCAGCTCTGGGACGATCAGCTCGTCGAGCACGGCCGTCAGTACCACTTCCTTGTCTTGGTCGGGTTCGTCGGCTCGTTCGGCTTCATCCGGTTGTCCACCCGCCTGATGCGAAGCCCCCGGGTGCCGTGGTGGCCGGGAAGCATCGTCAGCGAGGGCGGTCTGCATGTGCATCACCACGTGTTTGGCATCGTCACGATGATGGTGGCCGGGGTGGTCAGCTTCGCCCTGACGGACGTGGGCTTCTGGTACGAGCTGTGCGCGCTGGCGTTTGGGATCGGCTTGGGGCTGACCATCGACGAGTTCGCGCTCTGGCTTCATCTCGATGACGTCTACTGGGCCGAGGAGGGCCGCAGCTCGATCGATGCGACGCTGATCGCGGTGGCCGCCATGGGGCTGATCCTGTTGGGGGCAGCTCCCTACGAGGTCACCGCCGACAGCGCTCTCGCGGTGGTCGTCGCCGTGGCGATATTCATGGTTTGGGGCGCGCTGGTCTTGGTCTGCTTCGCCAAGCAGCGCTTGTTCCATGGGCTGGCTGGGGTGGTCGTAGTTGTCCTGGCGATCTACGGCGCCGTGCGGCTGGCCAAGCCGGAGTCGTTCTGGGCGCGTCGCTTCTACGGGACCCGCCGGCCGGACAAGCAGGCAAAAGCCGAGCGGCGTTTCCGCTCCGATCGCCGAACCGAGCGGCTGAAGAAGTCGGTGCGCGACGCTGTCGGCGGCACCCCGACGGAGGAGTACGAAGCCAAGGTCCTGACCGGGCGACCTCGTTCGAAGTGAGATGACGCCCCGATGGACGGGACGGGCGGCTGCGGCCACGTCAGCCGCCAGCCCGCCGATGAGCCTCGGCGGCGGGGCGAGCAACAAGCGCGTGACGCTCTGGCTCACGGATAGCGACCTACCCTCGTCTCGGTGCGGCCCAACCGGCGCGCCCTGCGCGGCGCCTAGGACGATCGGCCGTCACCGGAGGCGGCGGCTGCCGCCGCGGCTGAGCTCAACGCCGTTCAGACGATCCCCGCGACTCGTACCTGACTACGGGCTCTCCAATCACCAGGTCACAGGGCACGGCCGGGGTACCGGTTCACGCTTGCCGTTGGCCCCCGGCTAACCGCTTCAAGGGATTCCAGCGCGCCACCCGCCAGGTCGTACGCCGCGCTCCCCGTTTGACTCCACGGCGGGTCAGCGGGCACGATGCCGGGCATGGCGTTCGACGAGGATCTCGCCAATCGCATCCGCGAGCTGACCAGCGGCGAGCCGGACGTGACCGAACAGCGGATGTTCGGTGGGCTGGCGTTCCTCGTTGCCGGCAAGATGTCGGTGGCGGTCAGCGGCAAGGGCGGGCTGATGGTGCGAGTGGAGCCCGAACACACGGAGGCGCTGATCGCCAAGCCGCACGCCCGGCCGTTCGAGATGCGGAACCGGGAGATGAAGGGCTGGGTTCGAGTCGACGCCGAGGGTGTGCGCACCAAGCGTCAGCTCGAGCCGTGGGTGAAGAGAGGCGTGACCTACGCGCGCTCGCTGCCTCCCGAGGGCTGACCGCTGTCACAGGCGCAGCCTCCATCTCGTCTCACAGGCAAACGAGACGAGAGGAGCAGTCATGAAAATCTTCGTAGCCGGCGCCACCGGCGCTCTCGGCAGAGAGCTCGTCCCGCAGCTCGCGGCGCGAGGCCACGAGGTGGTCGGGATGACCAGAAGCGCCTCGAAGCAGGACCTGGTGCGCAGCCTGGGAGCGCGCCCGGTCGTGGCCGACGCTCTCGACCGCGACGCGGTCGTTCGGGCGGTGGCGTCCGCCGAGCCCGAGGTGATCGTGCATCAGCTCACGGCACTGTCCGGGCCGATGAGCATCCGGGAAGCGCGGAGCCCCGACCGCTCCAGCGCGGCAACCATGACCAACCGGCTGCGTACGGAGGGGACGGACCATCTGCTGGCCGCCGGCCGCGCCGCGGGGACACGGCGCTTCGTGGCGCAGAGCTTCGGTGCGTTCCGATTCGCCCGTACAGGCGGGCCGGTGCACACCGAGGCCGATCCCCTCGATCCCACCGCCCCGCCGGCGGCGCTGCGGCCGGTGCAGGCGGCGTACCTCTACCTGGAGCGGGCGGTGACGACGATCGAGTGGGGCGAGGGTCTCGCGTTGCGCTACGGCGGCTTCTACGGTCCGGGGACCACGACCAGCCTGGCACCGGACGCGCAGATGGCGGCGCCGATCCGCAAGCGCCGGTTCCCGATCATCGGCGACGGTGATGGCGTCACGTCGCACGTCCACATCGAGGACGCCGCGGCGGCCACCGCGGCGGCTGTCGAGCGCGGCCGGCCGGGGGTCTACTACGTCGTAGACGACGAGCCCGCGCCCGTGCGGGAGTGGCTGCCGGTGCTGGCGAGCGCGCTGGGCGCCGAGCCACCCCGGCGTGTCCCACGCTGGCTCGCTCGGCTCCTCGCCGGTGAGGCGGCGACCGCCATGATGACCGAGGCGCAGGGAGCCTCCAACGAGAAGGCGAAGCGCGAGCTCGGCTGGACGCTCCGGTATCCCAGCTGGCGGCAGGGCTTCGCTCAGGGACTCGGCTGAGCGCTCAGGTCGCGGGCTCCGGTCTCGAGTCGGCCGGCTGGGGCTCGACAGCGGTAGCGGTCGCCTCGCTCTTGATCGCCCTGAGGCGGAAGTAGAGCACCGAGGACACGAGCGCGACGAGCGGCAGCGTGAGCGCCGTGACGAGCCAGTTGGCGATTGCGACCACGGCGTCGCCGGCTCCGGCGATCCCGACGATCACGCCCACGACCACCGCCAGACCGACCGCGATCAGCCACGCGAGCACGAGCGTGCCGAATACCTGCCAGCCGTGCCCGCGAACGAGCTCGCGGCTGCGGCCGAAGGACGCGAACACACCGGGCTTCTCGAGCACGACGACCGGGATCACCACGGACCAGATGGTGATCAGGATCAGGCCTGGAATGATCAACAGGACGAACCCGATCGCGATCCCGATGCCGGCCAGGATCGCGACGCCGAGCAGCTGCCAGAACACCGGGGCGACGCCCTTGAACAGCGAGCTGGCCTCCTCGTCGCGGCGCCCATCCTCCACGTCCTGGACCAGGCGGACCACCCCGCCGGTGTAGAACAGGCCGAGGATGAAGTTCACGAGGCCGACCAGAGGCCCGATGATGAACGCCACCGCCAGGGTGATGAGGGTGAGCAGCACAGCGGCGATGAACAGCAGGCCGAACTGGCTCTTGTAGATATCCCATGCGCGCCCGAGGACGCCGCCGGGGCGTACTTCATTCACGTGGGCTCCCCTCCGTCGCAGACTTGGACGAATCGGTAACGGAGGCATCCTCCCTCTAGGGGCGGACGTACCGCGGAATCACCGCCAACGGCCCGGCGGCGGTCGCCTAGTGATCGCTGCGCTCGGCTTCCTCGGGCTCGACGCTGTCGTCGAACTGCCCCTCGCGCTCCTTGTCGGGCAGCTGCTCGTTGCCGTCGCTGAACTGGCCCTTATGTCCCTCTCTGGGCTCCTGCTCCACACCGTCGCTGAACTTGCCGGTGCGCTCCTCGTCCTGCCCCGTCTCCGAGCCTTCTTCGAAGCCGCCCTCGCCGGGCTGCTCCGACTGTGCTGGGCGATCGCGCTTCTCGGTCATGGTCCTTCCCTCCTGTGATTGCTCCCGCCGATCCCCCATTGTCCTCTATCCGGAGGCGGGCGCGCCGATCGTGGCGCCTGGTGACCAAATCCGAGCCTCCCTCAGCGCGCGGCTGCGGCCAGCAGCCTGGGCGCCACCTGCTTCTTTCGGCTCATCACGCCGGGTAGCTCGAGCACGCCGTCGCTGGCCTCGCTGTCGAAGGCCCGCTCCACCCGCGCCAGGTCTCCGGCCACCAGCAGCTCGCTGCCCTTGGCCATGATGTCCGTGACCATCAGAGCGGAGAGGGCGTGGCCCTCGCGGTCGCGCTGGCCCGCCAGCGCCTCGAGCAGCTCGTCCTTGCGTTCGAGCAGGGACTCGCCGACCGTCTCGATCTGCGCGATGGAGATCGTCTCGCCTGGCTCGACCTCGTACTGCTTGGCGTCACGGCCAACGATCTCCTCCGCCGCCACGTGCGACACGTCGGATGTGGACTCGAACATCTCTCGGCCGAACTCGGTGGCGTCGAGCTCGAGCACGCGCTCGAGGTACTCGACCACCGTGTGGTCGCGTTCGGTGGTGGTCGGCGAGTTGAGGATCACGGTGTCGGAGAGCGCTGCCCCGAGCAGCATGGTTGCGGTCGGCGGGGCCGGCTCCATGCCGGCGTTGCGATAGCGCTCGACCACGAGAGTCGCGGTCGACCCCACCGGATCGAAGGTGGCCGCCACCGGCACCCTCGTCTCGATCGAGCCGATGTGGTGGTGGTCGAGGATCTCCACGATCTCGGCCTCCTCCACCCCGGGCACGCTCTGGGCCTGCTCGGCGTGATCCACCAGCAGCACCCGGCGCGGCTGGGGCCGGACCAGGTCGGAACGGGTGACGAGACCCACGGGGTGCCCGGCGGAATCGACGGCCACCGCGGCGCGGTAGTGCACGTCCTTGACCTGCTCGGACACGTCGGCGATCAGGTCGTCCCGCCGCACCGTCAGGGGCTCGGCGTCCATGAGCGCGTGACAGGGTGCCGCCAGAGTGATCATCCGCGCAGTGACATAGGAGTCGAGCGTCGAGGTGGCCACCGCCGCGCCGCGGTCGCGGGCCAGCTCGAGCACGTCCTCTCCGGGAGCCGACGAGTTGCTCAAGACGAGCAGGGCGGCGCCGCGCTCGAGGGCCCGGCGCTGCACGTCGGGACGATCGCCCGCCACCACCACGTCCCCCTCCTCCACCTGCGTCGGTGAGCGCACGTCCATGGCCAGCACCCAAACCCGGCCGGTCAGCTCGCGCTCGGCCTCCCCCGCCGCCAGCTCGCCTTCGAGCACCGTCACGATCGCCGCCACGGTCGTGGGTGCGTCGAGGCGCGACGTCTCGCGCGACTCGCGGATGTAGCGCCGGGCGAGCGCCCGCTCGGTCATCACGCCCACGAGGTCGCCGCCCGCGTCGACCACGGGCAGGAGGTCCAGTCCCTCGCGGGCCATCGTGAGCCCCACCTGGCGCACCGGCTCGTCGTCCTGTGCGGTGGGGAAGCTCTCGCGCATCACGTCTCGGACCCGCAGCAGGACGTGGGACAACAGATCGGGCAGCGGCGCGCCGGCGCGCTCGATCAGCCAGGCCGTCTGAGCGTTGGGTTCGCCGAGACGCACGGGCTGGTACTCGTTGTGAGGGTCGAGCCGGCGCTTGAGCTCGGCGTACCCGATCGCCGCTGCGATCGAGTCCGCGTCGGGGTTTCGGTGGCCGGTGACGTAGATCGGGGGCACGTCCGGCGACACCCTAGTTGGCGCGCTGGTCCCATTCGACTCCGGTTAGCCGCACGCGCCCGCGGAGACACAGAAGCCATGAGCAAACGCATTCTCGCCCTGGTGTCCGAGCCCATCTCAGACGAGGCGCTGGTCAGTGCCATCGGCGGCGACGCCGGGGACGCCGAGGTGATGGTGGTGGCGCCGGCGCTCACCTCCCGTACGCGGCTGGTGATGTCGGACGTCGACGGCGCCATCGAGCGAGCCGAGCAGGTGGCCGAGGAGAGCGTCGAGCGACTAGAGGAGGCCGGCATCCCGGCGACCGGGGACACCGGGGAGCCGGAGCCGATCCAGGCTCTGGAGGACGCCCTGGCCACCTTTCCCGCCGACGAGCTGGTCCTGTTCACCCATCCGAGCGGCTCGCGCAACTGGCAGGAGGAGGGTGTGGTGGAGGAAGCCGAGCAGCGCTTCGACATCCCCGTCCGGCACCTCCTGATCGACTCTCCCGGCTAGGAGGCCAGCGCCGCCGCGATCTGCTCGGCCTGCTCGCTGGGCTCGATGCTCTCGAAGCGTTCGTTCAGCCCGTTGTCGAGCGTCAGGTCGAGCCGGGTGCCCACCCGCAGCGGCGTGGCGGTCGCATCGACGATGTCGGCCCGCTCGACCACGAGCGGCTCGCCCTTGCGGGGCGCCGCCACGATCGCCGGGCCGGCGTCGGGCGGGTCCAGACCGTCCAGCCTCAACGTCTTTCCCGCGGCCCGTCTGACCACGAGCTCGGTGAAGTCGCCTGTTGTCTCGAGGACGGCGGACTCGATCTCGTCGCGTGTCAGCAGCAGAGGACGCTTGCGGCCACCCGAGCACCAGCGCAGCGCGCGGTCGGTGAGCAGGAGGATCCCGTCGCTGAAGCCGCGCGCCGCGCCCGCCACCAGCCGGGGGCGGTCATCCGGCTGGAGGAGGGTGGCCTGTTCGGCCAGCGCCGAGTGGCGGTCGCGCGCCAGCTCGTCGCTCAGGATCTCGGTCACCAGCCGGCGCAGCGCGGCGTCAACCTCGGGGTCGACTCCACGGCGGACACGTGTGTCGGCGGCCAACAGCTCCGCCACCGCGCGAGCCTCCGGCGAGGCGTCACCCACGATGCGGCCGGCTCGCTCCCCGCCGGGCCAGCGCAGCTCCACCACCACCTCGTCCTCGTCCATGCGAGGCACCCAGGCATCCACCGCCCCACGCTGCCACGACTCCACGAGCCGGGTGGCGCCGTCGTCGAGCACACGCACCGAGTCCTCGGCGACCTCGAGCACGAACTTCGGCGGCAGCCCGGTTCGAATGTCGTCGTCCGGGCGCTTCGGCCGCGGCAGCGGCAGACCGAGCGGGCCGCGAAGCACGACGTCGGCCAGGAACTCCTCGGCCTCGAACGGCCATGGCCCGCGGCGGAAGGCGGCCCGGGCGGGGAGAGCGTCCATGAAGGCTGCTTACCCGGCAAGCCCCCTAGGATCTCCGCCGTGCTAGCCGCCTACGCCGCAGAGACCGACAAGGACGATCCGCTGAACGGGCTCCGGGTGGACGACCGTCCCGAACCCGAGCCGCCGGAGGGCTGGACCACCGTCGACGTGCGGGCCGCCGCGCTCAACCATCACGACCTCTGGTCGCTTCGTGGCATCGGGCTGGCCGACGAGCAGCTGCCGATGATCCTCGGCTGCGACGCGGCGGGCCTGGATCCCGACGGCAACGAGGTGATCGTCCACGCCGTGATCGCCTCCGACGGCTGGCGCGGCGACGAGACGCTCGATCCGAAACGCACGCTCCTGTCCGAGCTTCACCAGGGCACGCTGGCCGAGCGCGTCGCCGTGCCGGCGCGCAACCTCGTGCCCAAGCCGGCCGCGCTGTCCTTCGCCGAAGCCGCGTGCCTGCCCACCGCGTGGCTCACCGCCTACCGGATGCTGTTCGTGAAGGCCGCGGTTCAGCCCGGCCAGACCGTCCTGGTTCAGGGCGCCACCGGAGGTGTGGCCACGGCGGCGATCGTCCTCGGCGCGCATGCGGGTGTGAGGGTGTGGGTCACCAGCCGCGACGAGACGAAGCGCGAACGCGCCCTCGAGCTCGGAGCCGACGCAGCGTTCGAGAGCGGTGCGCGACTGCCCGAGCGCGTGGACGCCGTGATGGAGACCGTGGGCGAGGCCACGTGGCCCCACTCCCTGCGCTCACTGCGGCCCGGCGGCATCCTGGTCGTCTCGGGGAGCACCAGCGGCGCGGCGCCGTCGGCCGAGCTGCAACGGGTGTTCTTCCTCCAGCTGCGGATCGAGGGCTCGACGATGGGGACGCGCGACGAGCTCGAGCGGCTCACCCGGTTGTGCGAGACGAGCGGCGTGCGCCCGGTGATCGACCGCGAGCTTCCGTTGTCTCAGGCGCCCGAAGGGCTGGCGGCGATGGAACGCGGCGAGCTGTTCGGGAAGGTCGTGCTCGACGTCAGTTGAACTCCGGCATCACGCGGTCGGCCACCAGCTTCAGCTGAGACTGAATGTCGGGCACGTTCTCCACGGCCTCGCCGGCGAAGAACTCCACCAGGTGGGAGTCGGAGAGGGCGAGGATCATGTGGTTGACGCCGGCCGGCTCGATGTCGGTCTTGATCTTCTCGACCACCTCCTCCGGCGTTCCGGCCACTGACAGCTTGTCCACGTAGTCGGGCGTGAACAGCTCATACGCGCGCTTGATGTCGCCGGCGCCGAGCGCGTCGACGACCGGCTGAAGCTCAGCGGCGTCGATCCCGTGACGCGCGAGCTGCTCGGGGGGCATCGAGGAGATGTAGAACGCGGCGAGAAGCCGCGCGGCGTGCTTGGCGGCGGCGGAGTCTTCGGACACGACCGTGACCACCCAGGCGCCGACGTCGAGCTCGTCGAACGAACGCCCCGCGTTCTCGGCACCCGTCCGCATGTTTTCCACCTGGTAGTCGTAGGCCTCGCGCGAGTACCCGAGCGCTTGGTGCAGTCCGTCGGCCAGCTCGCCGGCCGCGATGAACGAGCGCGGTCCCTTCATGCCACCCATCAAGAGCGGGATGCGCTCCTGCACCGGCCGGGCCGCCGTGAACAGGCCGGTGTACTGGAAGAAGTCACCCTCGAAGTCGATCTTGCCGTCGTCCAGGAAGGTGCGCATGACGTGCAGCGCCTCCTTGAGACGCGAGAGCGGCTTCTGGTGCTCCCAGTCGAGGTGGTACTGCTGCATCAGCCCGAAGTTGCCGGTGGAGACCACGGCCTCCATGCGGCCGTCGGTGAGCTCGTCGAGCGTGGCGAGCTGCTGGCAGATCAGCGTGGGCTCGCGCAGGAACACGTGGGTGACGTTGGGACCGAAGCGGATGCGGCTGGTCTTGTCCGCGGCGGCCGCGAACAACACCCAGAGATCCTTGTGCCACGTCTCGTCGACCGCGTAGCACGCGTGGAAGCCCAGCTCGTCGGCGGTCTTGATCATCTCGATCGAGTCCGACAGCGGGTAGTCAGGCAGCATGCAATAGCTGAACTTCATCCCTCTCCCTCTTCCGGCATGGTCTCCGACTCGATCCCCAGGGTCAGCTTGTCGTCGGCGAAGTGGTCGTGCATCCAGGCGAGGTGGTCCCAGCGGGCGGCGACGATGCGCTTCGTGTCCCACGCCGGCAGCACCTGCTGCGGAAACAGCTCCATCTTCGATGGCTCGACCTCGTAGACGTGCTCGAAGCGCTGGACCACGTCGTCGTTGATGCGCTGCGGCTCGGGCGGCTTCTGATCGCCGAGGCGGAAGATTCCCATCAGTAGGCCTCGTCCATCATCTGCTTGCCCGGGTTCATGATGTTGTTCGGGTCGAGCGCCGCCTTGATGCGCTTGACCACCTCCCAGGACGCCCCCATCTCGGTGGGCACGAGCTCGGCGTCGCCCTCGCGCGTGGCGCCGTGGCAGGCCGTGATCGAGCCTCCGTGCTTGAGTGCCACCTCGGCGATCTCGCGCTTGCACGCCACCCAGCCGGCCCAGGTGTCGTCGTCGAGGCGCTGCTCCCAGATGCCCACGTCGATCTCCACCAGGTAGTCGCCCCACGGCTTGTGGGCGCCGCTGGTGTAGGCGAACATGCCCCAGTCGTCGAAGATGCCGTACTGCTTCATGTAGCGCTCGACGATCGCGTGCCACTCCTCGCGCACCCGCGGCAGCACCGAGTAGTTGAGGGCCGCGTCCTCGCAGTGCCACGACATCGGCACCACCTGGCCCTCCTGGTTACGCCCGTGGAGCGGCGTGGCGTATCGGTCGTGGCGCGAGGCCCAGTCTCCCTGGGAGATCTCATCGCCGAGGTACTTGCCGCCGTCGGAGCGGCCCAGCTCCATCACCCGCTGCGCGGCGGGCTCGACCTCGGCGCGCGTGCCGTACATGGCCACGGCCACCACCGCCTTCACCGATTCGGGCTGCGGGATGTAGGCCTCGTCGTCGCGGCGCAGGTAGCGCAGCTTCCACTCGTCGAAGAGCACGACACCGGCGAGGGTGGCCAGCCCCGACTTGGTGAGCGCGCCGGTGGTGCGATGGGCGTCCATGTAGTCCTCGAAGGCGAAGAAGGCCGAGAACTCGAGCTCCGGCCGCGGCACCAGCTCCAGCGTGGCCTCGGTGGTGATGCCGAGCGTGCCCTGGTGGCCGGTGAACAGGTGCTTGAGCGTGAGGCCGGTCGACGACTTGCGCAGCTTTCGCCCTCCCCCCTCCGCGATCTCCACGATCTCGCCGGTGGGCAGCACCACCTCCATCGAGATCACCAGGTCACGCGTGTGTCCGAAGCGCGAGCCCAGCAAGGACCAGCCTCCTGTCCCGATCCGTCCACCCACGAGCGAGCACGGATACGACGCCGGGTCGTCGGGATAGAACACGCCGTGCGGCCGCAGCGCCTCGTTGAGCTTGAGCATGTTGATGCCCGGCCCCACGGTCACGGTGCGATCCACGAGATCGACCTCATGGATCTGGTTCATCAGCTTCACGTCCACGCAGATGCCACCGCGCAGCGGCACCGCGCCGTCCGCGAGACCCGTGCCGCCCGCGCGCGGCACCACCGGGATGCCGAGCCGGTTGGCCAGCTTGACCACGCCGGAGACCTCCTCGGCCGTGCGCGGCAGCACGGCCACGTCGGGCATGAACTCGGCCCAGCGGTGCACCGGGAAGGGCGCCGGCACGCGCGTGCGGTTCACCCGCGAGCTCGTGTTGGGGAGCACACGGTCCTCGTCGCCGAGGATTGCCCGCAACTCGTCGACCACCGCGTCGTCGACGGCGCTCTTGAAGGCGACGCTCACCGCCCTGCCTCCGCCGTCGCGGGTCCCTGGGTGTGGCCTCCGACCTCGATGCCGGCCGAGCGCGCGACCAGCTCGAACAGGTCCATCACCTCCATCGAGCCGTCCGCGGCCTCGGACAGCGGGCGCTCCGACCAGGGGCAGGCGCTCACCAGCCCGTCGACCTCGAGGCCCTCGGCTCGCTCCACCCGTCGCCGGCTGATCTCCGCGGTGATCTCTGGCTTCTCGATCGGCAGGCCGCCGCCACCGCCCGAGCAGTAGGACCACTGGGTCACGTGGTCGACGTCCTTGAACTCGAGTCCCGGAATCGCCCGCAGCAGCTCGCGCGGCGGCTCGTGCACGCCCTTGCGCTTGTTCAGCCGGCAGGGGTCGTGGTAGGTGACGGTGCGCTCGACGGGCTCGCTCAGAGTCAGCCGCCCGTCGCGCACGAGCTCGGCGATCAGCTCCACGCCGAGCACGATCTCGAAGTCGTAGTCCTCGCCGGAGAACCTGTGTCGCGCCCGCCGGTCGCTCGCCAATACTTCGGGTAGTCCTCGGTGAAGGCGATGTAGTCGTGCGGGTCAGGGGCGAGGATGCGCGTGGCGCCGACGGCGCGCCAGTCGGCCACGTTGTGATCGGCGTGCTTTCGGGCCAGGTCGACGTAGCCCATCTCGGCTGCCGGGCCCCCGCAGCACCACTGCTCGCCCATCAGACCGAACTCCACCCCTGCCTTCTGGAGCAGCTGGGCGAAGGCCCGCGAGTACGAGGTGCGGTAGAAGGCCGCCTCGCAGTCGACGAACAGGATGGTGTCACCGCCCACCGGGATGTCGAGTCCGTCGGCCCAGTCGCGGACGTGCTCCTGGCTCACCGGCACGTCGCCCAGCACCGGCTCGTTGCCCGCGGCGGCCAGGCGCTCGTTCCAGAGCTTCCAGCCCTCACGCTCGTTGCCGGTGGCCACCATCAGCGCGCGCATCGCCTTGACCACGTCGACGGTGCGGGTGCGGTGGCGGTAGAAGTCGCCGGTGAACAGTGTGTTGGGACAGCGCAGCTCGCAGGCCCCGCACTGGGTGCAGTGCACGAAGTCGTCGGCCACGTCCTCGACCGACACGAGCCCCTTCTCCATGGCGACGATGCTGGCGTGGAACGAGGTGGGCGTGTGGTTCTCGTTGCGGGTGACCTGCATCACCGGGCACACCTCGCGACAGAACTTGTGGCCCGAGGAGAAGCATCCGTAGGCGTTGTTGCGCCACTCTTCGACGAACTCGCGCTGCAGTTCGCCGTCCCCGTTCGGTGAGTACTCGGCCACGGGCTTCCTTTCGATGCGCTCGACGCTGCGGCGGCGCGAACGTATCACGCCCCGCCGGGGCTGTGGGCGCGGGTCAGGCCGGCTCGATGTCGCGCAGGAGCACGAGGATCACGTCGCCGTGGGCGTGGTCCGCCGCCTCCCGCGCGGCGGCCAACTGGTCTTCCCGCAGCTCCTCGGCCCCCTCGACGAGGATGGCGACCGGCCGTGCGCCCGAACGCTCCGCGGCCACGGCGCGCGCGAGCTCCTCTCGCTCGCGGACCAAGCCCTCGGGCGACGCGGTGGAGAAGACGGCCTTGGCCGCGTCGGGCGGGTCGATCCGGCCCGGGCTGACCGGCCGCACCGGCGCGAGCACCGTGTCGGCGGCCAGCGCTCCATCGCGGAGCTGCCGCTCCAGCCGGCCGCCCTCCGGGACCTGCACGATGAGACTCGCCATGGCGGCGAATCTACCGGCTCACCGCCGGCCCAGCTCCACCGCCCTCCCGTCCAGATCGTCGCCGTCGTAGTCGATCCGCATGGAATCGAGCACGGTGGGCAGCACGTCTACCAGCCGCATCTCCCGGTACGAGTCCCGCGAGCTCACCCCGGGCCCCGAGAAGATCATCGGGATGTTCTGCACCAGGCGGTTGTGCCCCCCGTGGTCACCGGCCACGCCGTAGGTCACGTCGGTCTCCAGCAGGGCGACCACGTCGGGGCCGTAGGGGGCGGCCATCGTGTCCACCAGCCTCGGTCCGTGACTCCAGAACCAGCCGCGTTCCGCGCGTGGCATCCGGTTGACTCCGTAGAGCCGGTAGTCGTCCTGCGCATCGTTGAGGTGGAAGCTGGCGATCACCCCGGGCAGGTCGAGCGCGGCCTCCGCGGCTTCGCGCTTGCGGATGGCCGAGTTGTCGTCCAGCCAGGCCGCCACGTGCCCGTCCTGATACGAGAAACGCAGGTTGGTGGCGGCACTGCCCACGGGAGTGAGCGCGTCACGGAAACCCGCGATCGCCGGGCTCGGATCGAGGTAGACCTCGTCGGCGTCCTGCCCGTAGTACCAGTTGCAGTCCGAGCGCAGGCCGGTCGAGCCGGTGGCGGGGTCACAGCCGTTGCCGTCGGGCGCAGGGAAGCCGTCCAGGCGACCGTAGAAGGGCCGGCCGGTCATCGCCGCATGGTCGGCGGTGACGACGATCAGCGTCTCGTCCAGCAGCCCCTGGTCGTCGAGAGCGTCCACCATCCGGCCCACCTGCTCATCGGCGTTCTTGGCCGCGAAGGGCAGGTGCCG
Source organism: uncultured Thermoleophilaceae bacterium (assembly GCA_963826165.1). Lineage (GTDB taxonomy): Bacteria > Actinomycetota > Thermoleophilia > Solirubrobacterales > Thermoleophilaceae > JACVRW01. The sequence goes on from CAWGWC010000016.1 coordinate 83,679, forward strand.
GAACTTTTGGTCGGAGCCCGGCGGGCCCGTCTCCTTGTCCTCGGGCCCCCACATGTGGCCCATCTTGTCGATGGCGCCGAGGCTGACCATCATGCCGCGCCAGCCCGGATCGTTCTCGATCACGGTGATCGCGGCGTCAGCCGACCACGTGTCCCCACCGAGGTGCGCAGGGTCGCGCCCGGGCACGAAACGGTTGCCGTCGAGCGGGTAGATCCGCGCCGGCAGGAGCGAGCCGGTGCCGTACGCGCCCGAGGCCTGCCACGTCCACCAGCGGTTGCACGGCGTGCCGAGCCCGAAGTACAGCGGCGCCGGCGGGTTGGCGTCCTCCGGCTGGCGCCAGCCGGACTGGCCGTCGCACGAGGATGGTGCGGAGCTGCCCCTGATCTGGAAGATGATGTCCTCCGGGTCCGTGGCATCACCGTCGGCGGCCGAGCTGGTCGGTCCTGCGGGGCAGACCGCGGTCCGCTTCTGGGCGATCGAGGCGAAGCTCGAGCCGGCGCCGAAGCGGTCGTCCAGGTAGTCCGGCAGCTTCTTGTAGCCGCCGTGCTCGATCAGTGCCTTGAACTGGTTGCACGACATGCTGGACGTGACGTAGTAGTCACCCGGAGTTCCGAGCACGCCGTCCACGTCGCGGTGCACCTCGTTCGACCAGCCCATGTTCTTCGGAAGCTGGCCGCTGGTGATCACGCTGTGGCTGATCACCGTCTCGGCCGCCATGTGACCTACGAGCGCCCTGGGGAAGCTGCGACCGCGCTTCATCAGCTCCTGGACGTTCGTCATCCCGTAGCGCTCGATCGTGTCGGGTCGAGCCTGATCGAGCATGATGATCAGCACCCGTGACGGGGTCTCCCGGTGACCGGGCCCTCCTCGCTCGCCGGCGGCTGCGGACGGCGCCAGTGCCGCGGTCATCAGCACAAGCACGCCGAACAGCCCGGCGATGGGTCCTCGCCCATTTCTCACGGTCATTCCCTCCTCAGGGTGCGAGCGTCTGTGTGCGGTTCTAACGCACCGCCAGGGTCCGAGTCAACGAGATAGGTTGTGGCCGAACAGGCCCCGAACGAACGGATTCGACACATGAGTGACCTCGTAGCCATCGCCTACAAAGACCTGGCCACCGCGCACCGAGTGGCCAGCAACCTCGGCGACGCGGTGAAGCAGCATCTGATCGAGCTCGACGACATGGTGATCGTCGAGCACAGAGATGACGGCAAGGTCAAGCTCCACCAGCCCTCGTTGGCCGGGGTGGGGGCCGCCGGCGGCGCGCTGTGGGGCGGGCTGATCGGCCTGATCTTCTTCATGCCGCTGCTGGGCATGGCCATCGGCGCCGCCTCCGGCGCGGCGGCGGGAGCGCTCAGCGACACCGGTGTGGACGACAAGTTCATGAAGAAGCTGGGCGACGAGCTCGATCCCGGCGGAGCGGCGGTCATCCTGCTCGTGCGCCGAGTTACCGCGGACAAGGTGCTGCCCCAGATCAAGGAGCCGGGCACGGTCATCCAGACGTCGCTGTCCAACGAGGACGAGCAGGCGCTGCAGGACGCGCTGGCCGCCGCGGACAAGAGCGACGCCTAGGCCTGGCGCGCTACCCCGTCGGGGCTCGACAGCGCCGCTGCCCGTTCGAGTGCCAGCGCGCGCTCGCGCTCGTTGGCGGTCAACGCCGCCGCTCGCTCGAACTCCGCGCGCGCCTCGTCGAGCCGGCCGAGCTTCCGCAGCAGGTCCCCGCGGACGCTAGGGAGCAGGTGGTAGCCCTCGAGCGCCGGCTCCGATGTCAGCTCGTCGATCAGCTCCAGGCCGGCGGCGGGCCCGTAGGCCATGCCGACGGCCACGCCGCGATTGAGCTCCACCACCGGTGAGGGGGCGAGCTGAGCCAGGGCGTCGTACAGGGCCACGATTCGCTCCCAGTCGGTCTCATCGGCCGTCCGGGCCCGAGCGTGGCAGGCGGCGATCGAGGCCTGCAGGACGTAGGTGCCCAGACCGTCGCCCGTGCGGACGGCGCGCTGGAGGGCGTCGAGCCCCAGCCCGATCAGCACGTAGTCCCAGCGCGCTCGGTCCTGGTCGAGCAGCAGGACCGGCTCGCCCCCCGGCCCTACGCGCGCGCGCAGACGCGACGCCTGTATCTCCATGAGCGCCACCAGGCCGTGCACCTCCGGCTCCTCGGGGGCCAGTCCCGCGAGCACGCGGCCGAGACGCAGCGCGTCCTGGCACAGCTCAGGCCGCACCCAGTCGTCACCCGCGGTGGCCGAGTACCCCTCGTTGAAGACCAGGTAGACGACCTCGAGGACCGAGGACAGCCGCGCCTCGCGGTCGGCGCCCGTGGGAATCTCGAAGGAGACGTTGGCTGCCGCCAGGGTGCGCTTGGCCCTGGTGATGCGCTGCGCGACGGTCGGCTCCGGGACCAGGAAGGCCCGCGCGATCTCACGCGTGGTCAGGCCACCCAGCAGCCTGAGGGTCAGGGCGATCCGCGCGTCGGTGGAGAGCACCGGGTGGCAGGTGATGAACACGAGCCCCAGCAGGTCGTCACCGATGTCGTCGTCGATGACGGCGTCGAGATCGGGACCGTCCGGCTCGAGGCGGGTCTCCAGGTCCCGCGCCAGCTCCTCCTGCTTTCGCTCGAGCGTCTGCCGGCGGCGCAGGTGATCGATGCCGCGGTTCTTGGCCGCGGCCATGAGCCAGGCGCCCGGGTTGTCCGGGACACCCGACTCCGGCCAGCGCTCGAGGGCAGCCACGAGCGCGTCCTGGGCAAGGTCCTCGGCCAGGCCGACGTCGCGCACGATGCGGGCGAGGCCCGCGATCAGCCGCGGGGCCTCGATTCGCCAGACCGCCTCGATCGAGCGGTGGGCCGTGGAGGGCATGGCCTCGGCCAATCTGCCCGGCCTGTGCCTAGCGGTCCTCGATCTCGGTCCGCAGGCGCTCGGCCCGTTCACGCGCCTCGGGCGTGTACTCCTCGCCGAAGTCGTCGGCCTCGAACACCTGGCGGATCTCGATCTCGGACTCGCCCTCCATCGGGTTGGGCACGCGCTTGACCCACTCGATGGCCTCGTCGAGCGACTTGACCTCGATCAGCCAGTAGCCGGCCACGAGCTCCTTGGCCTCCGTGAAGGGGCCGTCGATCACGCTGCGGTCGCTGCCCTTGAAGCGCACCCGCACGCCCTTGGAGCTCGGCTGCAGCCCCTCACCGGCGAGCATCACGCCGGCCTTGACCAGCTCCTCGTTGAACTTGCCCATCTCGGTCAAGAGCTCCTCGCTCGGCATCACGCCGGCCTCCGAGTTCTCGTCCGCCTTGACCAGAAGCATGAAGCGCATCGTTGGCTCTCCTCTTGTCGGTTGCCGAAAAGCTTCCTCTGCCCCGGCGACGAACGTGGCCGGGCAGTTTCGACACGCCGGCCGCGCTCAGCTTCTCAGGCCCGGCTGCGGTACAGATGGGAGGTCAGGGGCGCGAACACCGCGGCCAGCGCCAGCGCGATCGCCACGACGAGCAGGATGTCCCCCGTGGTGGCGGTCCCGTTCATCAACCCCCGCGCGGCCGTGACCAGCTGCGACACCGGGTTGACGTCGACGAAGGCCTTGAGGCCCGCGGGCAGCGTGTCCGGGGGAACGAATGCGTTGCTGAGGAACAGCAGCGGGAAGAGCGCCATGAAGCCTGTGTTCATCACCGCGTTGGGGGCTCGCATGAGCAGCCCGACGGTGGTGAACACCCAGGCCAGACCGAGCGAGAAGAAGATCACGAGCGCGAGAGCGGCGATCACGCCCTGCACCCCGCCCTCGGGCGAGTAGCCGAGGATCACGCCGACCGCGATCACCACCGTGCCGGCCACCAGGTAGCGCACCCCGTCCCCGAGCACGGCTCCCACGAGCGGCGCCGGTCGCCAGATCGGGAGCGAGCGGAAGCGGTCCACCACGCCCTTGGTCATGTCGGTGTTGAGCGCCACCCCGGAGTAGACGGTGGTGAACAGGACCGACATGACCAGGGTGCCGGGCAGGATGAACTGGAGGTACTCGCCCGTGGAGCCGGAGATGGCGCCGCCGTACATGTAGGTGAACATCACCGTGAACAGCACCGGTGTGATCGTCACGTCGACGAGCTGCTCCGGGACGTGCCTGATCTTGAGCATCCCCCGCCAGCCGAAGGCGAGTCCGGCGGACAGGGCGCTGGCCCGCGCCGGACGCGGAACCGACGAGATGGCCTGGCGCAGCGAGGCGTCGCCGTTGGTCGCGACGGAACGCTGGACGGTGGGATCGGCGCTCATGCCGCATGCTCCTTTTCGTTTGCGGTTCCGTTATCGGAGCCGCTCTCCTCGGCCGGGTGACCGGTGAGAGCCATGAAGACCTCGTCGAGGCTGGGCTGGCCGAGCGAGAAGTCGGCGATGCTGATGCCGGCGCGGGTGAGACCGGCCACGGCTTCGGCGGCGCGGTCGGCGTCCGCGCATGAGACGGACAGCGCCGCCGGATCGGGCTCCAGGTGAACCGTGTCGAGCTCGCCTGACAGCAGCCGCTCGGCCTGCGGGCGCTGGTCGGGATCGAGCAGGCGCACGCGCAGGCTGCCGGACCCGACCGACGCCTTGAGCTGGCCCGGCGTGCCCTCGGCGATCACTCTGCCGTGGTCGATCACGGCGATCCCGTCGGCCAGCTGGTCGGCCTCGTCGAGATACTGGGTGCAGAGCAGGATCGTGGTGCCCTCGGCCACCAGGGCACGGATGATGTCCCACACCTGATTGCGCGAACGCGGATCGAGTCCAGTGGTGGGCTCGTCCAGGAACATCAGCTCCGGGGTGACCACCAGGCTGGCGGCTATGTCCAGCCGGCGCCGCATTCCTCCCGAGTAGTTCTTGACCTGGCGCCCGGCGGCGTCGGCCAGGTCGAAGGCGCTCAGCAGCTCGTCCGCCCTGGTGTTGGCCCCGGCGCGCTTGAAGCCCAGCAGCAGGGCCAGCAGGATCAGGTTCTCGCGCCCGGTCAGGTCCTCGTCGACCGAGGCCATCTGGCCGGTGAGGCTGACCCGTGCGCGGACCTCGTCGGGCTCGGCCAGGATGTCGTGGCCGAGCACCTGCGCGGAACCCGAGTCGGGCTCGAGCAGCGTGGCCAGCATGCGGATCGTGGTCGTTTTCCCGGCTCCGTTTGGGCCCAACACGCCGTAGACCGAGCCCCGGCGCACCGCGAGATCGACACCGTCGACGGCCTGGGTGTCGCCGAAGGCCTTCTTGAGGCTCGAGGCCTCGATGGCGAGGGGGGTCTGGGTGCTCACTTGGTCTCCAGGGATAGCAGCCGAGGGCGATGGTTCACAGGGAGATAGACCGCCGGCACCGCGCGAACTCATCGGACCGGTCGGCCGCGGCTAGGCTCGAGGCGTGGCGGACGGCGGCGACCAGCTTGATACGGCCGAGATCGAGGGACTGCTGCGCCGGCGGCTGGAGGAGATCCGGCAGCGCCTCGCCGAGCTGGCCAGGGCACCCGAGCCCGGTACCGGCATCGGCTTCGGCAAGCGAATCGGCGACGGCACCACCGAGGCGATAAGCCGGCGTAACGAGATCGGCGTCGGCAACAGCCTCGAGAGCTCCGAGGAGCGGCTGGAGCGGGCGCTGGCCAAGGTCGAGGACGGCAGCTACGGAGTCTGCGATCGCTGCGGCGGGCCGATCGCACCCGGACGGCTGCGCGCCGCGCCGGAGAGCGTCGTCTGCATCGACTGCGCCCGCTGACGAATCACCGTTGCGGCGGGGCTTGCGGTTGACGTTCAACCACGCCGGGCTGTCCTCTGCCCCGAGGATCGGCCCCACCACGATCGCGAGAAAGAAGAAGACGGCGAAGAAGATGAATAGTCACGGATGAAATCGCGCCCGTCTGCGCCGATCCGACTGAAGCCGGCCCATCTCCCGCGTGCTGAGCGCCACGGCGCCCTGATCCAGCGCGTACGCGCGCACCTCCTCGGGCAGGTCGTAGTGGTCGTGCCAGGGTCGTCCCGGCTTCGACTGGAACCACTGCCGGCGCAGGCCGAGGTCGGCGGCGAACCGATGTAGCTCCTCGGTGCTGTCCGCGGTCAGGTGACACCAGCGCCGGCCGCGCCATTCCCAGATGGCCTCGTCGACGTAGACCGCCATGGCAGGCATCATGCTGCAGGTGAGCGCACCGCCTCAGCCTCCCGAGCTGGTCCTGCCGGAGCGCGGAACCAGCCCGCTGCGAGTGCTGGCCGCGCGGATCGGCATAGCCACAGGGCTGATCCTGGGCGTGGCCGTGATGACCTGGCTCGACCGCGCCGGCTATCGCGACACCGCCGACGACAGCGTCAACTTCCTCGACTCGCTCTACTACTCGACCGTCAGCGTCACCACCACCGGCTACGGCGACATCACGCCGGTGTCGGACTCGGCGCGGCTGCTCACCACCTTCATCACCACCCCGGCCCGCGTTATCTTCCTCGTGCTGCTCGTGGGCACCACCCTCGAGCTGCTGGCCAGCCGTTCGGTGGCGGCCTACCGCGAGCGGCGCTGGAGACGAACCTTGCGCGACCACACGATTCTCTGCGGATACGGAAAGCGGGGCCGGGCCGCCGCCGACGAGCTGGTCGGGCACGGTGTGCCCGCCGACTCCATCGTCGTGGTCGATATCGATCCGGCTGCCGTGCGGATCGCGAGCGACCATCGCATAGCGGCGGTCGAGGGCGACGCGAGCCAGCGCGCCGTGCTGGTGCACGCCGGCGTCGAGTCTGCACGCACCGTGGTGGTCGCCGTCACCGGCGACGACACGGCGGTTCTCGTCTCCCTCACCGCGCGCGAGCTCAACCCCGACTGCCGGATCGTGGCCGCCGTGGCCGAGGACGAGAACGCTCATCTGATGGAACAGAGCGGAGCGGATGCGGTGGTGCGCGGCTCGAACGCTACCGGCCGGCTGCTCGCCTCCGGGGTCGTGTCGCCGCATCTGCTGACCCTGCTCGACGACCTTCTCGTCGCCGCGGACGGCCTCAAGCTCTTCGAGCGCGAGATCAGCGCCGACGAGGCCGGGGTAACCGAGCTAAGCGGGCTGGATGTTCAGGTGCTCGGGGTGGTGCGCGACGGCGAGCTCATCCAGTTCCACGACCCCCGCTGCGCGGAGTTGCGCACCGGAGACCGGCTGGTCTGCGTCGGGCGCAGCGGCTAGAGCCCGCCGCAGCTCGTCGTGGAGCTGCCCGGCCGGCAGGCGCCCGTCGAGAAACGATGCGAGCGCGCGCCGGCCCTGTGGGGTCATGCTCTCCGCAAGGGCTGCGCACCGAGGGCTCACGAGGATGGAGTTCCAGGCTCCGTGCCGGGCTCCTGCAAGCCACCGGCGGGGCTGACGCGTATCTCTCATCGTGGAGCAGGTGCTCGAACGCAGCCAGATCCTTCCCGGCGACCGGGACGAGGTCTTCGCGTTCTTTGCGGACGCCCACAACCTCGAGGCGATCACGCCTCCGTGGCTGGGCTTCCGGATCGTCACGCCACGGCCGATCCACATGAGGAAGGGCGCCCTGATCGAGTACCGGCTGCGCCTCCACCGGATCCCCGTCCGCTGGCTCACCCGCATCGAGGCCTGGGAGCCGGGGGTGCGCTTCGTGGACGCCCAGATCCGGGGCCCGTACAAGCTCTGGCACCACACGCACACCTTCGAGCCGCACGCCGACGGCACCATGGTGCGCGACCGCGTGCGCTACGAGATGCCGCTCGGACCGGCGGGCGAGCTGGCCCGCAGGCTGTTCGTCGCCCGCGACCTCGAGCGCATCTTCGACCATCGCCAAGCGACGGTGGCCGACCGTCTGTCACCCCACTTCAGTAAGTAAAGTAAAGGGTTGATGCGCACGTTCTGGCGGCTTCTGGGCTTCCTGCGCCCCTATCGCCGAGGGGTCATCGTCTCCTTCGTGCTTGCCGCTTTCGCGATGGGCGCGGGCGTGCTCATCCCCTACCTCGTGGGGCGTACGGTCGACGAGATCGACAACGGCGGCGTGAACCTGTGGCCGCTCGCGGCGGCGGTGGCGGCCGCCGGCGTCTTCCGGCTCGCGTTCAGCGTGTCTCGCCGGCTGGTTGCGGGCCGGGTCTCACTGGGCGTGGAGTACGACCTGCGCAACCGCATGTACCGGCACCTGCATTCCCTCGAGCTCGGCTTCTTCGACAATCAGCAGACGGGCCAGCTCATGTCGCGCTCCACGGTCGACCTGCAGGCCGTGCGCTTCTTCCTCGGCTACGGGCTCATCTTCATCGTCCAGTCCGCCATCACGATCCTGATCGCGTCCGGCGTGATGCTCGCGGTGGACCCGCTGCTCGCGCTCGTGGCCCTGGCGCCGATGCCCTTCGTCGTGTGGGTCGCCTTCCGCTACGGGCGCCGCAACCGACCCGCGAGCCAGGAGGTGCAGCAGCGCATCGCCGAGCTGACCGCGGACGCCGAGGAGAACATCTCCGGAGTGAGGGTGGTAAAGGCCTTCGCCCAGGAGGAGCGCCAGCTCGCCCGTTTCCGCCGCTCAGTGGCACGCGTGTTCGACCAGTCGATGGTGTCCACTCGGCTGCGCGCCTTCTACTCGCCGTTCATCGGCTTCCTGCCTCAACTCGGGCTGGCTGCCCTGCTGTTCGTGGGCGGCCGCCAGGCCATCAACGGGACGCTCGAGGTGGGTGAGTTCGTGGCCTTCTACGGCTACGTTCTGCTGCTCACCTCGCCGGTCCGGATGCTCGGCATGGCGCTGGGGATGGCGCAGCGGGCCGTGGCCAGCGGCGCGCGCGTGTTCGAGATCCTGGACCGCGAGCCCGGCCTCGTGTCGCCTCCCGGCGCGCCGGCGCTGCCGCCGGGCGGGGGCCGCGTGGAGCTGCGCGGCGTGAGCTTCGGCTACGGCGACGGGGAGCCGGTGCTCCGCGATGTCGACCTGACGGTCGAGCCCGGTCGCACCGTGGCCCTGGTCGGTCCCACCGGCTCGGGCAAGTCGAGCCTCGTGATGCTGATCCCGCGCCTCTACGACGTGGACGAGGGCGCGTTGCTCGTGGACGGTGCCGACGTGCGCGACATCGACGCCGCCTCCCTGAGGCGCGAGGTGGCCGTGGTCTCCGACGAAGCGTTCCTGTTCTCGGCCAGCCTGCGCGACAACATCGCCTACGCAGACCCGGACGCGAACGAGGCGCAGGTGGTGGCCGCTGCGCGCCGCGCCGGGCTGCTCGAGCTGCTCGAGGACCTGCCGGACGGCCTCGACACCCTCGTCGGTGAACGGGGGCTCACGCTCAGCGGCGGCCAGCGCCAGCGGGTGGCCATCGCCCGGGCCCTGCTGGCCGAACCGCGCATTCTGATTCTCGACGACGCCACCTCGAGCGTCGACGCCACGACCGAGAGCCGCATCAAGACGGCTCTTCGCGAGGTGATGGAGGGGCGCACCACCTTCGTCATCGCCCACCGGCTGTCCACGATCGCCCTGGCCGACGACGTGGTCGTGCTGGAGCGCGGTGAGATCGTGGCCCGCGGCACGCACGGCGAGCTGCTGGACGATTCCGAGCTCTACCGCGAGATCGCCGAGAAGGGTCTGCCCGACCAGGTCTTCCTCAACCGGGACGATCCCGAGCGCGAGGTGGCGGGACTGTGAGCGCCCGAGAGCGGACGATGAACGTGCTCTCCGCGGTGCGTGGCGAGGAGCGCCGGCTGGGCAAGCTGCGCCATCTCGTGACCCTGCTGCGGCCGTACCGCGGTCGCGTGATTCTGATGCTGTTCGCGCTGCTGCTGGCCACCGCGGCGGCGCTCGTCCCGCCCTATCTGGCCGGCCTGGCCATCGACAAGGGCATCGAGGACGAGGACCTCAACGCGCTCACCCTCATTCTGATCGCGTTCGTGGCCGCGGCCGTGGTCAACTGGGCGGCCACCTACGTGCAGACCTACCTCATCAACTGGGTGGGCCAGCGCGCGCTCCAGGACCTCCGCGTCCAGCTGTTCGAGCACCTGCAGCGGCTATCGATCGGGTTCTACTCGCGAAACAGGGCCGGGGTGCTGATCTCGCGGCTGACCAACGACGTGCAGGCGCTCGACCAGCTCGTGACCGAGGGGATCCAGACGCTGTTCTCCTCCACGCTCACCCTGGCCGGCACCGCGGTCATCCTGTTCGTGCTCGATCCGAGCCTCGCGCTCGTGACCTTCCTGACCTTCCCGGTGCTGCTGGTGGGCAGCCTCGTCTTCCGGATCGTCTCGACCGGCGCCTACCGGCTCACGCGCGAGAAGATCGCCCAGGTCACCGCCTACCTGCAGGAGACCCTTTCCGGGGTGCGGGTGGTTCGCGCCTTCGGGCAGGAGCCGCGCCACCGCCGGCGCTTCGCCGAGCTGAACGACGAGCACCGCGAGGCGAACATGAGGACCGTCTACCTCAACGCCGCCTACTTCCCCGCGGTCGAGCTGCTGTCGGCGGTGGCTACCGCCGTGATCCTCATCTACGGCGGCAATCAGGTGCTCGACGGCGAGACCTCGATCGGTGTGCTGGCGTCGTTCGTGTTCTACCTGGCCACGTTCTTCGACCCGATCCAGTCGCTCTCTCAGCTCTACACGACCTACCAGGCGGGCATGGCCGCGCTCGACAAGATCTTCGAGCTGCTCGACGAGGAGCCCGATCTGGGCGACCGGCCCGGGGCGATCGATCTGCCGCGGGTGAGGGGCGAGATCGAGTTCGACGGCGTGACCTTCGGCTACGGCGGAGCCGACGGGGCGCCGGCGCTCGAGGACGTGTCGCTGATCGTCCCGCCGGGCCAGACCGTGGCGCTGGTGGGAGCCACCGGTGCGGGCAAGTCCACGCTGGCCAAGCTCGTGGCCCGCTTCTACGACCCCGATCGGGGGCGCGTGCTGATCGACGGTCACGACCTTCGCAACGTGACCGAGCACTCGCTGCGTTCTCAGCTCGGCGTGGTGCCCCAGGAGAGCTTCCTCTTCTCGGGCACCATTCGCGACAACATCGCGTTCGGCAAGGTCGACGCGACCGATGAGGAGGTTCGCGCCGCCGCGCAGGCGGTGGGAGCGCACGACTTCATCGAGCGCCTGCCGGACGGCTACGACTACGAGGTTGGCGAGCGGGGCGGACACCTGTCCGCCGGACAGAGCCAGCTGGTGGCCTTCGCGCGCGCCGCGGCGGCCGATCCGCGCATCCTCATCCTCGACGAGGCCACCTCCAACGTGGACGTGCGCACCGAGTCCGAGATCGAGCGCGGACTGCGGCGCCTGCTTGCCGGCCGCACGGCGATCGTGATCGCCCACCGGCTGTCGACCATCCGCGGCGCCGGGCGGATCGTCGTGCTCGACCATGGCGGCATCGCCGAGCAGGGCACGCACGAAGAGCTGCTCGACGCCGACGGGGCCTACGCGCGCCTGTACCGCGACTGGGCGGAGCAGGCAGCGGCCTGAGCCGGGGAACCGGCGCACGTTCGCCGGACAACCCCTATTTTCGGTCGGATGAGGAGCCGACTGGTCGTGATCGCCGTTCTCGGCGTGGTGCTGGCGCTCAGCGCCGGGCCCGCCTCCGCCGAGGTGAGGATGTCCGGATTCAGCGTGGTGCCGCAGTCGCCACTCGCCGGCGGTCACCCCAACGTGACCATCACCCAGACCCTGTCGTACAGCTCGGCCTCCGATGACGTCAAGGACGCCTTCGTGCGGCTCGCGCCCGGCCTGCTCGGCAACCCGCAGGCCGCGGCGCTGTGCGGCCCGCAGCAGTTCGCGGCGGACGGCTGTCCCCGCGAAGCCGTGGTCGGGAGCGTGGTGGTCAACGCCAACGTCGCGCTGCTGCCCGGCCTCCTCCCCACCACCCCGGCGCCTCCGGTCAACGGCGTGGTCTACAACCTGCGGCCCGCCGGCTCGGAGCCGGCGCGCCTCGGCTTCGTGCTCGAGGCCGTGGGCGGGCTCTCGAAGATCTTCCTGCAGGCACCGGTGGCCCTTCGGAACGGCCCCGACGGCTACGGGCTCGAGTCCACGTTCGCCGATCAGCCCCGCGAATCGGCCGGCCTGAACGTGCAGATACAGAAGATCGCGCTCACCCTCAACGGCCGCGCCGCCCGCGGCGCCTTCGTGCGCATGCCCACGGCCTGCGCGCCGGCGATCTCCGTTACCCGGGCCAACTCGTACGAGGCGCCGGCGGCGGTCTCGCAGAAGAGCTTCGCCTTCACGCCGACGAACTGCGCGAGGCTTCCCTTCGAGGCGTCGGCCGAGGGCTCGGTCGGCGCTCCCGGACTGACCGAGCGCGGCGACCACCCGCCGGTGTCCACCACCCTGCGCTTCAACCCCGAGCACGCGGCGCTCAAGCGCGCCGAAGTGGTGCTGCCGAAGGCGATCGCGCCCGGTCAGGCCGCGCTGACGCGTTCCTGCCTGCGCCCGCAGGCGAACACGGGCGCCTGTCCCGAGAGCTCGCGCGTGGGCACGGCGATCATCGACTCTCCGCTCCAGTCCCGCCCGGTGCGCGGCCCCGTCTTCCTCGCGTTGAACACTCCCTCTCCTCTGCCGGGCCTGATGGTGATCCTGCCCCAGCCGGTGGGGGTGCGCCTCGACGGCGTGACCGAGCTCGGCTCGTTCGGCACGAGGAACGTGTTTCCGTCCAACCCGGACCTGCCGGTGCGCAGCTTCACGCTCGAATTCGACTCCGCCCCGGATTCGCTCCTGCAGCTGACTCGCGATCTCTGCGACCGAAAGACCGACACCAACATGGACGTGACGCTCGTGGCCCATTCGGGCAAGCGGGTGGAGCTGAGGCAGCCGCTGGCCACGCCCGGCTGCGACCCGCGCGCGCGAGCGGCCATCCGCCGGCGGGGCGCGCGGGCCCGCCTCACCGCCCGCCTCAGCGCCGCCCGCGAGGGCCCGGCGATCACGTCGGCCACGCTCGTCCTGCCGAAGGGCCTCCGCCGGGGTACGGCCCGCCCGCGCCTGCGAGCCGGCGGCCGCAGGGTGCGCCCGCGTCTGAAGCGCCGCGGCCTGACCGTGCGCTTCCCGGGGGACGGCGTCCGTGCGGCCTCGCTGAGCTGGCCCGGACTCAGGGCCGGCCGCAGCCTCAAGCGCAGCGTTCGCGTGCGGGTGCTGCTGAGGGACGGGCGCGAGAAGGCGACGCGCCTGCGGGTGCGCGCCCGCGTGCGGGGCAAGACGACTGGGGAGCAGGGACTCGAACCCCGATAACCAGCTCCAGAGGCTGGCGTCTTGCCATTAGACGACTCCCCAAAGACGGTTGGAGGATAGCCGGTACTAAGCCGCTTCTCGCGACGCCGGCACCAGCCTCAGCCGTTCCGGCAGGAACGGCACCACGGCGCGCTTGACGTACACGGCGCCCGCCTTGACCAGCGCCTTTCGCACGAGGGGCGGCGGGACCGGTGCGAAGCCGTATTGATCGCGGATCCGGTCGGGCAGCAGGGCGATGGTGATGAAGTTCGCCGTCTCGAGCAGCGGTTGGGCCACCCAGGGCACAGGCGGGTCGAGCACGATCGCCCGTGCGCGATCGCGGGCCCAGTCGGTCACGTGAAGCACGTCCCCCTCGAGCATCGAGCGCCGGTAGGCGTCGAGGTCCTCCAGTGTCTTCGGCATGTCGCGCACGCGCAGCCCGAACAGCCGGCCGATCACCTTGTAGTCGTCCCACAGCGCCCGCTCCTCCTCGCGCGACAGCGAGCCCACGTAGGCGCGGTAGACGACCAGGCTGGAGTCCACCAGGGTGAACAGAACCCACAGGAGCAGCTCGGGATCGTCGGCGCGATAGGGAGTGCCCGCCGGGTAGATCCCGACCGGCTCGCGCAGCTTGCCGCTCACGCGCCGGTGCATCGCGCGCACCTTGCGGGTGATCCGGTCGGCGTCCTCGCGATCGCCGAAGCCGATCGTGCTCATGACCTCGGCCGTCCGGGCGAGGCGGTCGTAGGGCTCGTCCATGGCCGTGGAGTGGGCCAGAAGCCCGGACACTGCCAGCGGGTGGGCAGCCTGCATGAGGAGCGCGCGTGGGCCCGAGAGCGCAAGCGCACGCTCGCGATTGACACGCCTGATCATCGAGGAGTCGTCGAAGTATCCGGCCATCGGGTCAGCGTCCGCCCATCACGTCAGCGTACGGATCGCGCCAGGCCCGCCGGGATGGTGACCCCCCGCGAGACCTCGGCCGTATCGCCCCTGACAGCCGCATCCGGCCACAGAACCCCGAGGAGGCCGACCCAGACGTGGATACTGCATGGAGATGATAAGCCACCGCTCACGCGGCGGCGAGGCTCTCGCGAGCCTTCTGGAGGCCGAGCCGCAGCCGGCTCTTGGCCGTTCCGAGCGGCACGCCGGAGGCGTCGGCCAGCTCGGCGGCGGACAGGCCGCGGCCGTAGGCGAGCAGAACCGCGTCGCGCTGAGGCGCCGGCAACTCGGCCAGCGCGCGCAGAGCGCGGGCGCTCTCGTCGCGGCGCAGAACCGCGTCGTCGGGCGACTCGGAGATCACGTCACGCTCGTCGCGGCGGCCGAGACGCTCCACCGCCGAGTCACGCGCCTGGCGCGAACGCATCCGGTCCACCGCGCGGCTGCGAGCCATCATGGCCAGGTACCCGGCCAGGCTTCCCCGGTCGGGGTCGAACTTGCTGGGGTCACGCCACATGGTGATGAAGACATCCTGAACGACATCCTCTGCCGCGGCGACGTCTCCGAGGACTCGATAGGCGGCCGAAAAGGCCCGCGATGCGTGCGCCTCGTAGGCGCTGCTGAAACCGGTGGGAGAGGCGAGAGCGTTCATGGCGTCCTCATTCCAGATAGACCGTTAGTTAAACACTATGTCTAGCATAAATCGAACAGGTTGTTGAGCTTTTGTCCGAGAACCTAACAATCGGCCAGCTTTCAGACCGCACCGGAGTGCAGCCCGCCACGCTGCGTATGTGGGAGCAGCGCCACGGCTTCCCGAGCGCGGAACGGCTGCCCAGCGGGCACCGGCGCTACCCGGAGCGTGAGGCGGCGCGCGTCATCGAGGTGCTGCAGGCCCGAGACGGCGGGCTGTCTCTCCCAGTGGCGATCGAGCGGGTGGTGAACGGCGTGACCAAGTCCACCCCCTCGATCTACGCCGGTCTGCGCAGGCTGCGACCCGATCTGCATCCATATCCGATTCCAAAGCGCATGATGGTCCCGATCTCCCACGCGATCGAGGACGAATGCTCGGTGCGAGGCGAGCGTGCGGTGTTCATAGGCTCGTTCCAGCGCGAGGCGTTCTACCGGCAGGCCGAGAAACGCTGGAAGGGCTTTGCCCGAACAGCCGAGATCGCGGTGGCGCTGGCCGACTTCGACGAGCTGAGGGAGCCCGACGACGGCCCCATCGAGATCCCGATAGAGCGCGGGCATCCACTCGCCAACGAGTGGGCCATCGTCTGTGACGGACCGGACTTCGCGGCCTGCCTGGCGGGGTGGGAACGGCCCGGTCCCGGTGCACGGGTGTTCGAAATGCTGTGGTCGGTCGAGCCTGAGGTGGTGCGCGAGGGCGCCCGTCTCGGCCTCGAGCTGGCCGCTCGCCAGATGCCGTCCCTGCAGGGGATGGTGCCGGAGCGCTTCTCCGATCCGCCCGTGCTCGACACGCAGGCCGTCGAGCGTGCCACGGCCATCACGAACCGCATGCTGTCCTACGTGGCCGCGGCCGGCTAGGACCGCCGGCTACAGCGAGCCGAGGTCGGTGCCCTCGTCGGCGAGGGCGCCGGCGTTCACCGGCTCGCCCGACCTCATGAAGCGCTGGGCGTGGTCGAGGTCGTCGGAGCGGCCCACCGTCAGCGCGGCCGTGACCCGGCCCCCGTCCACGTAGAAGGCGGTGAAGCTGCCCTCGTCGAGCGATCCGCGCACCACCGGCTCCCCCTCCCCGGGCCCCACGTACTCCATCGAAGTCCAGTCGGCGAGGTCGGAGAAGAAGTAGGGCACCGCGTCGTGCTCGATGCCTTGGCCCAGCATGTTGTGGGCCGCCGTCTTGCCGTGGGTGAACGCCACGTCCCAGTGCTCCAGCCGCAGCCGACGGCCGTGAAGCGGGCTGTCCCACTCGCAGATGTCGCCGGCCGCGAAGATCCCCGGTGCCGAGCTCTCGAGACCGGCTGAGCAGAGCACCCCGCCCGCTTCACCCAGCTCTAGGCCCGCCGAGCGGGCCAGCATCACGTCGGGCATCACGCCGGCGCCGATCACCACCAGGTCGCAGTCGAGCTCGCGCCCGGCCTTGGTCACGATTCGACCCACCCGGCCCTCCGAGCCCTCGAAGCGCTCGAGCTCGTCGCCGCCGTGGACCTCCACTCCGTGCTCCTCGAGCACGCCCTGGAAGAAGCCGCCGATCTCCGTGCCGAAATGACGCTCCAGGGTCACGTCCTCCTGCATGACGATCGAGCACTTGTCGCCGTGGGCGGCGGTGAGCGACGCGGCCACCTCGGTCCCGATGTAGCTCCCGCCGATGATCACCACGCGCTCGGCCTGCTCGGCCTCGGCTCTCAGAGCGTCCGAGTTGCCCAGCGCCCGGATGTAGTGGATGCCCTCGAGCTCGCCGCCCTCCGCGCGCAGCCGCCGGACGTTGGCTCCGGTGGCCAGCAGCGCATTCCCGAACTCGACCTCGTCCTTGTTGGACAGCGTGGCGACGCGCTCGTGGGGATTGAGCTTCATCACGCTCGTGCGGGTGAGCAGCTCGATTTCCTGCTCCGGCCACCAGTCGTCGGGCCGAAACAGGGTGTCCTCGCGCGACTCCTTGCCCTGCAGGTAGCCCTTCGTGAGCGGAGGGCGGTTGTACGGCGGGTCGTACTCGCGTCCCACGAGCAGGATCGAGCCCTCGCCGCCGGCCTCCCTCAGCCATCGCGCGCAGTTGGCGCCGGCCAGCCCGCCGCCCACCAGCAGATGATCGACCTTGCGTCGCGCCACGGCCGAGGCTAGGCCGCCGAGCGGGCGGTGAACCGTTCCGTGACCCGCGACTCGATGCCCACGTCGAGCACGAGCAGCACCTCGTCCCCGGCCTGGACCTGGGAGTCGCCGGCAGGTACGAAGCCGCCGCCGTCACGCAGGATCGAGATGACGAGCGAGCCGTCGGGGAGGCCCAGGTCCTTGACGCTCTTGCCCGCGGCCTCCGATCCCTCGGCCACCTCGAGCTCGATGATCTCGAGCCGCTCCTCGGGGAGGTCGAGTAGGTGAACGAGCCCGTACTTGGGCACCTCGTGCTCGATCAGGCGCAGGATCAGATCGGTGGCGGAGATGACCGGCTTGACGCCGAGGAGCTCGAAGTGCTGAAGGTTGCGCGGGTTGTTACAGCGGGCCACGATGCGGCCGACGCCGTACTTCTCCCGCGCGACCTGGGAGATGAGGATGTTGTCCTCGTCGTCGCCCGTCACGGCCACCACGAGGTCGGCGCGCTCGATCCCCGCCCGCTCGAGCACCCACAGCTCCGAGCCGTCCCCGTACAGCGCGCTGTGCTCGAGCTCCTGCTCGACCACCGCGTAGCGACGGGGCTCGGCCTCGATCACCGTCACCTCGTGGCGCTTGTTGATGAGCTCGCGAGCGAGGTTCCAGCCGACCTTCCCCGCCCCCACGATCACCACGTACACGGCTAGCCGGAGACCCCCTCGAAGCGGATCTGCCCTCGGACCGCCGCCTCCAGGAGCTCGATCGCCGTCTGGGTCGGACAGACCGTCTGGAGCCCCTGCTCGGCGTACCAGCGCGCCCGCGCCGGGTCGAGCACCCGCACCACCACGCGGTCGACGTTGAAGCGCCGCTGAGCGATCTGGGCGATCACGAGGTTCGTGTTGTCGCCGTCGGTGGAGGCCACGAAGGCGTCGGCCTGCTCGATTCCTGCAGCCAGCAGCGCGTCGATCTCGAGGGCCGTGCCCTCGGTGAAGCGCCCGCCGCGCTCCTCCCAGCTCTGGGCCTCGCCGCGGTCGAGCAGGGCGATGGCCTCGGCGTCCTCGTCGAGGACGGAAACCTCGTGGCCCTCCTCGAGCATGGCGTGAGAGATTGCGGACCCCACCCGTCCACAGCCGACGATCAGTACGAACATGAGTGACGAACTCTAGGGCCATCTACGGAAGGACGCCCTCACGCGTGCCCTCCTCTCCCGCCGGTGGCGCCGTGATGATGACCTTGCAGGGAGCCTTCTCGACGACGTAGCGGGTGGTCTCCCCCACGAAGCGGTCGCGCACGCGTCCTCGCCCGCCGAGGATGGCGCCGCCGCGCACCTGAGTGGGCTCCTCGGCACCCAGCACGATGGCCTCCACGCCGCGCCGGCGAGCCTCGGAGACGATGGCCTGACCGGTGGTGCGCCCGCGCACCATGGCAGTGGCCACCTCCACTCCCTCGTACTCCTCGCCCACCTCCTTGGCGCGGGCCAGCACGCGCTTGGCCATCGTCACCCGCTCCTCGGGCACGCGCGCGTCGATCGGCAGCGACATGGGGATCTCGAAGACGTACAGCGCTTCCAGCACCGCGCCGCCGTCGCTCTCGTCCGCATGCTCGGCGGCGAGCCGCCCGGCGGTGCCGATGATGTCGTCGTCGAGCGTCTCGCCGAACACCGGCACGAGGATGCTGCCGTACTCAGGGTCCTCGCGCTCGCGCAGGGCCTCGGCGGGGATGGTGAAGCGCCGGGTCAGCGACTTGCCCTGAGCGCGGCGATAGCCCACGTACAGCGCCACGCCGACCGCCATCCAGATCCCGCCGATCACTCGCGCGCCCTCGTGCAGCGCGATCACGCTCACCCACACGGCCACCGCCAACACGAGCCCGAAGAGCGCCGGGAGCGGCACCTGCCGGCCTCGCCATGGCACGTTCAGCGGTACCCGGTAGGCACTGGGGCGATCGGCCTCGCGGAAGCGCAGCACGATGATCGAGAGGTGGGCGATGGCGAACGTGATCATCGCGCCGAAGGCGAAGATCCCGGCCAGGAACTCGATGTCGTGCGGCACGGCAAGCGCGAATGCGATCACGGCCGCGATCGCGATCGCCACGTAGGGCGTGCCGTGCTGTCTGCTCAGCCGCCCCGCGGCGCTGGGAATCTGGCGGTTGGTGGCCAGCGAGTAGCCCAGCCGGGCCAGCCCGAGCATCTGGCCGTTCATGGCCACGAGCAGCATCGCGGCGGCGCTGGCGCCCACCAGGTAACGGCCCGCGTCAACCATCCAAGCTGTCTCGAGGCCGTTGACGATGCCCAGCACGGGCGCCTCGATAAAGCGCCCGCCCAGCGCGGTGGCTCCGCCCTGCACCGGCTGGGCCATCAGGGCCGCCGCGGAAACGCCCACGAACAGGATCAGCGTCGCGGCCGCACTGGCGAGCACCACGCGCCTGAGGCCGCGTCGCCCCACCCGCACCTCGCCCGCGAGACCGGACGCGGCCTCCACGCCGATCAGCCCGACACAGGCCACACCGAGCGCGAAGGCCACGTCCTCCCACGGCGGCGTTCGGCCCAGCTCGACCGAGTCGACGATCAGAGATGCGTCGAACAGCTGGACCAGCGCCAGCACCGTCACCGCCGCGAGCACGGCGATCATCGCCAGCGAGACACGGAGCACCACCCGGAGGCGGCGAGCGCCCAGTCCGCGCACGTTCTGGAAGGCCACGGCCAGCAGCGCGACCGCTGTGATGGCGACCTCGACACCGCCGTCGTCGAGGCCGCTCCAGAAGACCGCGAGGTAGTCCGAGATCACCACGGCGCCGGCGGCCATGACGATCACGTAGTCGAGCAGGATGGCCCAGCCCGCGATGAAGCTCCAGAGCTCGTCGAAGGCGTAGCGGGCGAAGCTCGACGCGCCGCCGCGCTCCTGATGCAGCGAGCTGCCCTCCACGTAGGTGGCCATCGTGGCCACGAAGAAAAGGCCCGCCACCAGGTAGACGAGGGGCGCGAGGCCCAACGCCTCGCCCGAGACCACGCCGAGCGTGAACAGCAGCCCCGAGACGACCGCGCTCAGGGTGATGGCGAACAACGCCGGCTCGCCCAGGCCGCGGGTGATGCGCACCCCCGCCCGCTCGGAGCCGCGCCGCAGGCCCTGGCGTGCGCGAACGGCGGCTGCGGCTGCGGCCGCCCGGCGTTCGGGGGTCTGCTCGCTCACCGCCCGGCGTCGCGGGCGGCTCCCGCGGACAGGTAGAGCCGGCCCGCGCCGAGCAGGGCGATGAGCGTCCCCAGCACCACGCCCAGCGCGGTGACCCCGCCGCCGCCGGCGAGCGCCGCCACCACCATGGCCACTCCCACAACGAGCAGCGCAAGGCTCAGCAGACGCGTCGAGGCCAGGTATGCGCGTTGCACGGGCTAGATGGTAGTCCCGGGCGGGCGCGAAGCCCGGGCGCGATCAGGAACCGTCAGCCTGCCCGTCGACGTTGCGCGACGAGTCGATGATCACGCGGCAGGGCCGGTTCGCGAGCACCGTCTCGAGCGACTTGCCGAACAGCGACATCCCGGCCCGGCGCGGCGGCAGAGACATCACGATCGCGCGGGCGCGGATCTCCTCCGCCTCCTCCACGATGCGACGGCCGGCCTGACCGGGACGCACCTTCTCCCAGTGGCCCGTGACGCGCCTCCCGCCGCGGACCCGTGCCGAGTCGATCAGCGAGGCTGCCCTGGCCTCCTGGTCGGGCAGCGAGGCGTCGATCGGGGAGTTGGGCGGCACGGTGATGGTGACCAGCACGTGAATGCCCCTGCGGCGGCGAGCGGCCAGCCGGGCGGCCGTGGCCACCGCCTCGCTCGAGTAGTTGCCGTCCTCGAAGGCCACCAGCACCGACTCGTACTCGACCTCGTGCTCCACCGCGGGCTTGGGCACCACGATCTTGACCGTCTCGGTGAGCGACAGGCCCTGGCGGCGCCGGTAGACCACGTAGGTGGTGATCCCGAGCGCGAGCCACAATGTTCCGGCGATCAGCGTCTCCACGTTGAGCACGGTCACGACAATCCACGCGATGCCGGTGCCCAGGCCGCCGAAGACCGCAAATAGTGGAAGCTCCCTGCCGCGCACCTTGAGCGTCCCCGGGCCACGGAACGGACGTTCTCGATCCGGCTCCTTGATCCGCAGCGCGATCACGGCCAAGTGGGCGATCGTGAAGGAGAGCATCGCGCCGAAGGCGTAGATGGTCCCTAGGAAGTCGGCCTGTCCCGGAAGGATGGTGAGGCAGGCGATCAGACCGAAGATGATGATCGCCACGTAGGGAGTCCGGTACCGCGGATGCAGTGTGCGCAGAACCTCCGGGAGCTGGCGGTGCTGGCCCATCGAGTAGGTCAGCCGGGAGACGCCGATCATCCCCGCGTTCGTGGCTATGAATAGGATCGTCGCGGCAAGTATCCCAACGTAGATCTCGGCGGCGGACTGCAGGGCCCCGAGCTCGATGTTCTCCACCACCCCGAGAATGGGGTCGTCGGCGTAGCCCCCTTCCTCCTGGGGCAGGGCGAGCAGCGTCTCCCCGTCGCGCACCGGCATCGCCGACAGTGCCACCGCCGGGAGGAAGGTGTAGATCGCAAACACAGCTACGACCACGCCGCCCATCGCACGCGGGATCGTCCTGCCGATGTCGCGAGCCTCCTCGGCCATGTTGGAGATCGTCTCGATCCCGGTGTAGGCAACCATGCCGACAGGGATGGCGATCAGGAAGTCGGTCACGGTCGGAGACACTCCGAAGTCGACATTCTCGACGAGGATCTCCGGGGAGAACACGAGCACCAGCCCGACGACGACCAGCGCCACCTGGGTGAGAAAGTCGGCGAGTGCCAGGAAGACGTTCAGGCCGGCCGACTCCTTCACGCCCACGACGTTGACGAACGCGAGCACGCCCACCACGACGATGCCTCCCACGATGTCTCCCGGTGACTCGCCGAGCGGCTCCCAGAAGACACCCAGGTAATGGGGCACGAAGAAGGCCGAAATGGCGACCGTGATGATGTAGTTGAGCATCTGGCCCCAGGCGGCGAAGAAGGACCAGAACTCGTTAAAGGCCCGCCGCGCGAAGCTCGACGAGCCGCCCGCTTCGGGGAACATCGTCGTCGCCTCGGTGTAGGTCGCCGCGGTGGCGGCGAAGATCAGCCCGGCGATGACGAACACCACCGGCGTCATGCCGAGGGCAAAGATCGCCACCAGGCCGAGGGCGTAGTAGATCGAGCTGCCGACGTTGCCGTAGGCCGTGGAGAACAGGGCTCCGGTGCCCAGCACCCGCTCGAGGCCGCGGTTCTTGGGTCGGTACTCGGCCATGGGCTGGCGGGAAGTTAGTCCTTCCGGTTCCGGTTCAGCTGTCGAAGCCCGCGCCGACGCCGTCGAGCAGCCGCAGCCACGGGCCGCGCCGGCCGCCGCGCTCGTCCGCGTTCACGAGCGCGCGCCGGGTAGCTTGGACGACGGCGTACCGCAGGGGTTCCGGCGGGAAGGGCAGCGGGCGGCTGCCCACCATGTCGAGCGCCGTCAGCTCCGTCTGACGGCCGTGAACGAGGTCGAGCGCGACCCTGGCCCCGAAGCGGCTCGCCCCCACGCCGAGGCCGGTGTAGCCGACCGCGTAGGCCACGCGTCCGCCCAGTGCGGTGCCGAAGGTCACGCAGAAGCGCGAGCAGGTGTCGATGGCGCCGGCCCAGCGGTGGGTGAAGCGCAGGCCCTCGAGCTGGGGGAAGGTCTCGGCGAAATTGTGGGCCAGCAGGCCGAACACCTCGGCCGAGTCCTCGAGCTCCGGGCGCATGCCGTTCCCGTAGTGGTAGACCGCCTCGTAGCCGCCCCAGAGGATGCGGTCGTCGGCGGTCAACCGGTAGTAGTGAAAGCGGTTCCCGCTGTCCGACAGGCCCTCCCGCCCACGCCACCCGATGGCCTCTGTCTGGGAGGCGCTGAGCGGCTCCGTGACGAGGACGTAGTCGTAGACCGGGAGCACGAACAGGCCCACCGAGCGCAGCAGCGGTGGGAACGCGCTGGTGGCGAGCAGCACCCGCCGCGCGCGCACCGTGCCGGCGGCCGTGCGCAGCTCGACGCCCTCACCGTCGCGCTGAATGCCGCTGACCGATGTGTTCTCGAAGACCTCCACGCCGTCGTCGAGCGCGGCGCGGCGCAGACCCCAGGCCAGCTCGGCCGGATCCACCAGGGCTCCCCCGTGGGGCCATTCGAGCCCGGCCAGGTAGGTGGGCGAGTCGATCCGGTCACGAAGCGCCTCACGGTCGAGGAAGCGCACCTCCTCGCCCATTCGCCGGGCCGTCTCGCCGTACTCACGGAGCGCCTCGACCTCGTGCTCGCGGGTGGCCACGTCGATGAAGCCCGGCTCCGCCCAGCCCACGTCGATTCCGCGGGCCGTGAGGGTCTCGCGGATGGCGGCGAAGTTCTCGTCGCCCAGGCGGTTGAGCGTGGGCATCTCGTCGGGCCAGCGCGACAGCCCGTTCTCCAGTCCGTGGGTCAGCGAGGAGTCGAGAAAGCCACCGTTGCGGCCGCTGGCCCCCCAGCCGCAGCGCTCGCCCTCGAGCACCACGACGTCCTCCTCCGGCGCCGCCAGGAGCGCTGCCCACAGCCCGGTGAAGCCACCGCCCACGATGGCCAGGTCACAGTGCCGCTCACCCTCGAGAGCGGGCCGCGCCTTGGGGGCGCGGGGCGTGTCGAGCCAGAAGACGCTCTGCTCGGCGTCGGCCAGCGACGGGTGCTGTACGGACTGACGGGCCAGGCCTCTCAGCCTAGGCGCTTCGGCGGCGCAGCCACTCGAGCACGTCGCCCGCGTGGGTATCCGGCGGGAACACCGGATAGAAGACGTGCTCGATGGCGCCGTCGCTGATCACGAGCGTGATGCGCCGCACGAGAGTCATCCCCGAGGTCTCGAACGTGGGCAGCCGCAGCGCTTCGACGAGCTCCAGCCGTTCGTCGCTCAGCACCGGAAAGGGCAGCTCGAGCCGCTCGGACATCTCCCGCTGGTACGCGCCGTCCTGGGTCGAGAGCGCCAGCACGCGGGCGCCGAGGTCGGCGAACTGCTGGTTGCGGTCGCGAAAGCCGCAGGTCTCGGGCGTGCAGCCGCGGGCGCCGGGGATCGCGTCCCAGCCCGGTGGATTCTCCTCGCCGGGCCGGCCGGTGCGCGGGTAGCAGAACAGGACCGTGAGGCCCGGCAGGCGGTCGAGGCGCACCTCTTCGCCCCGCGTGGACGGCAGGGACACGCCCGGAACGGTCATGCCGGCGAGGTGGTCGGCCGCGCCGTCGTCCTCGGGGACCGGCAGGTTGTCCGGAAGGGAGTGGATGTCGGGCGTGCTGCTCAGCGCCTGGTCCTAGACGAGGAACGGGATCATCAGCAGCGCGACGATGTTCGCCACCTTGATCATCGGGTTGATCGCCGGCCCGGCGGTGTCCTTGTAGGGGTCGCCGACGGTGTCGCCGGTGATCGACGCCGCGTGGGCCTCGGAGCCCTTGCCGCCGTACTCGCCGTCCTCGATCAGCTTCTTGGCGTTGTCCCACGCCCCACCGCCGGCGGTCATCGAGACGGCGGCGAAGAAGCCCACCACGATCACGCCGATCAGGAGGCCGCCGAGGGCCTCGGTGGACAGCAGGCCCACCACGACGGTGACCACGATCGGGATCAGCGCAGGGATGATCATCTCCCGCTGGGCGGAGGCGGTCACGATGTCGACCGCCTTCGCGTAGTCCGGCTGCTCGGTGCGGTCCATGATTCCCGGCTTCTCCTTGAACTGGCGCCGCACCTCCTCGACCACGCCGCCGCCGGCGCGGCCCACCGCCTCGATCGCCAGCGCCGCGAACAGGTAGACCATCATGCCGCCGATCAGCAGACCGATCAGCACCTCCGGCTGGGAGATGTTGAAGGTCACGACCTCCGCATTGTTGGCGGCGGCCTCCTCCCTGAGTTCCTCAACGAAGGCGGCGAACAGCACGAGCGCGGCGAGCACGGCGGAGCCGATCGCGTAGCCCTTGGTCACTGCCTTGGTGGTGTTGCCGACCGCGTCGAGCGGGTCGGTGACGTTGCGTACCTCCTCGGGCAGATCGGCCATCTCGGCGATGCCGCCGGCGTTGTCGGTGATCGGCCCGAACGCGTCCAGGGCCACGATCAGCCCGGTGAGCGAGAGCTGCGACATCACCGCCACGCCGATGCCGTAGATGCCGGCCAGCTCGTTCGCGACCAGGATCCCGACGGCGAGCAGGATCGCCGGGGCCGCCGTGGACTGGAAGCCCTGGGCGAGGCCCTGAATGATGTTGGTGGCGTGGCCCGTCTGCGATGCCCGAGCCGTGGTGCGCACCGGCCGGAATCGCGTGGACGTGTAGTAGTCGGTGATGACGAACAGCCCGGCGGTCACGGCGATACCCACGAGCGTGCAGAGGTAGAGGTCGATGCCCGACGGGGCGGCGGCCGCGCCACCGCGCAGCAGCTCCGACAGCCCGTCCTTGAAGGTCAGGTCGTCCATCATCAACAGCGTGATCGGCAGGAACGCAAGCGCGGCCAGCACACCGGAGACGATCAGCCCCTGATAGAGGGCGCGCTCCACGTTGCCCGCAGCGGAGCGCACGGCGTAGGTACCGATGATCGAGGCCAGGATCGACACCCCGCCGATCACCAGCGGGTAGGTCGCCACGGTCCCGATCTCGTTGAAGGTCAGGACTCCCAGCAACATGACGGCGACCGCGGTGACGGCATAGGTCTCGAACAGGTCGGCCGCCATGCCGGCGCAGTCGCCGACGTTGTCGCCCACGTTGTCGGCGATGACCGCCGGGTTGCGCGGGTCATCCTCGGGGATGCCGGCCTCGATCTTGCCCACGAGGTCGGCGCCCACGTCGGCCGCCTTGGTGAAGATGCCGCCGCCCAGCCGCGCGAACACCGAGATCAGCGAGCCTCCGAAGCCGAGCCCCACGAGCGCGTCGATCGCGTCGCGCTCCTCCACGCCGGCGAGAATCAGGACGCCGTAGTAGCCGGCCACGCCGAAGAGGGCCAGGCCGGCCACGAGCATCCCGGTCACGGCGCCGCCCTTGAAGGCCACGCTGAGCGCCTTCGAGACACCGCTGCGGGCCGATTCGGCCACGCGCGCGTTGGCTCGCACGGAGACGTTCATCCCGATGAAGCCGGCCGCACCCGAGAGGGTGCCCCCGATCAGGAAGCCGACGGCGATCAGGATGCCCTCGGAGCCGCTGGCCTCGAGCGCGACGGCCAGCACCACCGCGAGCACCGCGGCCACTCCCGCGATGATCGTGTACTGGCGGCGCAGGTAGGCGGTGGCGCCCTCCTGCACGGCCGTGGAGATGGCCTGCATCTCTTTGTTGCCGGGCGAAAGCGCCAACAGCCAGCGTGACGTCACGATGCCGTAAATCAGCGCGGCTCCGGCGCAGGCGAGCGCGATTGGCACGCCCCAGTCAGTCAGGAATTCCAAGGGGTTTGTCCTCCGTAGGTGCAGTCAGCGAGCGGCTCGAGCGCGAGGGCGCACGGTTGTGAGGGGCACCGCCCGAAAAGAGGGCGGGCAGTCTAGCGGACGCGATGGACCATGGCGCTCGACAGCGCCGAGGCGCAGGCGTCGTGCGGCTGAGGGCCGATTCGGGGCAGGGCGCGCTGGAGCAGGCCGCGCAGGCGCTGGAGATTGTCCTGGAAGACCCCGAAGGCCCCCTCGGCCGACACCGGCTCGACGCTCGGCATGCCCTCGAGGCCCACGTCGTAGTCGGTGACCAGCGACACGTTGGCGTAGCAGAGCTCGAGCTCGCGGGCCAGCCAGCACTCCGGATACTGGGTCATGTTGACCACGTCGAACCCTGAGGCCGTGTACCAGCGCGACTCCGCACGGGTGGAGAAGCGCGGACCCTCCACGACCACGACCGTGCCGCCCTCCACCACCGGGACCCCCTCCTCGCGGGCCGCGGCGGCCAGCACCGCGCTCAGGTCGGCGCAGTAGGGGTCGGCCGCCGACACGTGCGTGGTCTGTGGGCCGTCGTAGAAGGTGGCCTCCCGGATGCTCGTGCGGTCCACGAACTGGTCGCAGATGATGAAGGTGCCGGGCTCGAGCTCGGGTTTGAGGGAGCCCACGGCGCAGGGGCCGATGATCCTCTGGACACCCACCTCCTTCATCGCCCAGATGTTGGCCCGGTAGTTGATGCGGTGCGGCGGGAGGGTGTGCTCGTCGCCGTGGCGCGGCATGAAGGCCACCTCCACGCCGTCCATGCGCCCGACCCTGACGGGAGCCGACGGCGGGCCGTAGGGAGTGGCCAGCGGCATCTCCTCGATGTCGTCGAGGAAGCGGTAGAAGCCGGAGCCTCCGAAGATGCCGATCACGAGCCGGGTGTCCAGATCTTCGATCGCGCCTTTGCTCGCTCCTCGGCGTCGCGGGCCTCGGCCTCCCGCGCCTCGGCGTCGCCGGCCTGCGGTTCGGGGCCTCCCGGCGCTGCCGGGCCCTCGCCCGTCTCCTTGACGTACAGCATCTGCACCTGGGCGAGAGCGTCTCGCACCGCCGCGGCCGCATCGTCGGACAGAAGCGGCGACATGGCACGCGCGGCGTCGATGGCCTTCTTGGCCTCCACGGGATCCTTGGCCTCGGGCACGGTCAGCTTCTGGCCGGCCAGGTTCACGAGCGTGGCCACCGTCTGCACCAGCACGTCGTCGACCTTCACGCGGCGCAGCGCCTCGATCAGCTGCTCTTCGGTGGGCTCCTGGGGTTGGCTCACGTCTTTACCTCCTCGACGGCGTAGGTCCTCTGGGTGAGCTCGACCTCCGCAGCGTAGATCTCCTGGATGGACGCGCCGTCGGCCAGCGCGCGCTTCTGGCGCTGAGCACCGTTCTCGGCGGGCAGAGCCGGCTCGATCCCGAGCGCGGCCCGCGCCGGGGCGGTCCATTCCAGCAGCCTCTCCCCCACGGCGGCCGCCGGGAACTCGGTTGCGCTGGGGAGATCGATCAGCTCGCCGTCCAGGCCGTGGCGGATGGCGCGCCAGAAGTTCTCCTCCACCAGCCGAGGCGGCGGATCGTCGAAGGGCACACCGTCGTCGAAGTCGAAGGCCGCCTGGGCCACGCAGGCGGTGATCAGCCCCGCCATGGCTGTGGAGTCGGCTCCGCTGGTCTGGGCGTCGCAGATGCGCATCTCGACCGTTCCGTACGAATGATGGGGCCGAACGCTCCACCACACCTGGGTGAACTCCTCGATTGAGTTCGTCATCCGCAGGAAGTCGATGTACGAGGCGTAGGCCTCCCAGCCGCCGAACGCGTCGGGGATGCCACAGCGCGGAAAGCTCTTGGTGAAGATCTGCGTGCGCGCCGAATGCAGGCCCGAGTGGCGTCCGTCGAGAAAGGGCGAGTTGGCCGACAGCGCCAGCAACTCGGGCATCAGCGGCCGCAGGCGGTCGCACACGCGGATCGCCCGCTCGGCGCCCCTGACCCCGACGTGCACGTGGACGCTGAACGTGTTGTTGCGCCAGGCCACGTACTGGAGCAGCGACTCCACTCGGTGGTAGTGCTCGGTGTCGATGATCTCCTGCTCCTGCCACGGGCTCCAGGGATGGGTCCCCGTGGTGGACAGCAGCGCGTCCTGGCGGGCCGCCAGCTCGAACAGACGGGTGCGCGCGTCCTGCTGGCGGGCCACCGCGTCGGCGAAGCTCTCGCCGCGGCCCGAGCGGATCTCGATCTCCGAGCTGATCAGCTCGCCCGCCACCGCCTCCGCCAGCACCGGATCGTCCTGAGCGGCGTCGCGCAGGTCCTGAAAACGCTGGGCGAGCGAGAGCGTCTCCGGGTCGAGTATCCCGAACTCCTCCTCGATCCCGACCGTGAAATCCGTCGAGGCCTCGAACACCTCCCTGACCCTCGGCATGTCGAGCATTGCGTGTTTCTACGTGAGGTAGAAGTAGAGCGCGTACAGCAGGTCGACCGCCGGGCTCGAGGTGTGGACCGTAACCTCGGGCGGCACCTGCAGAAGGGCCTCGGAGTAGTTGAAGATGATCTTCACGCCCGCCTCGACCAGGTCGTCCGCCACCTCCTGAGCCGCGCCGGTGGGCACGGCCAGCACGCCGACCACCACGTCCTCCTCGCGGATCACCCGGCCGAGGTCGTCGTAGGGCTTGACGGTCAGGTTGTCGTTGACGCTCTGACCCACCTTCGACGGATCCTTGTCGAACAGGGCCACGACGCGGAAGCCGTGGTCGGCAAAGATGTCCGAGCCGGCGATCGCCGCGCCGAGGTTGCCGGCGCCGAACAGGGCGATGTTGTGCTTGCCGGTGGTGCGCAGGATCTTGCGGATCTGCGACACCAGCGAATCGACGTTGTAGCCCACACCCCGCTTGCCGAACTTGCCGAATCCGGACAGGTCGCGGCGGATCTGGGTGGAGTTGACGTGCGTGTAGTCGGCCAGCTCCTGGGAGGAGATCGTCTCTCTCCCCATCTTCTTGGCCTGGGTCAGCACCTGGAGGTAGCGCGAGAGCCGGGCGGCGACGCCGAGCGAGAGGCGCTCTGACGGCCCCGTGTCGCCATCCGGCCGCGTCGGCTGCAGGCCGACGCCACCAGGTGTGGGGTCGTCGTATCTCACGAGCGGCCAACTCTATCGAGCCGTTCCCGCAGCGAGCCTTCGGAGACGAAGAACTCCGCCACCTCCTCGCCATCCAGCTCCAGCACCGGAATCCGCTCGCCGTAGCGACGGTGAAGGAGGGGGTCGAGCGAGACGTCCACCTCGGTCAGATCGAAGGAGTGGGTGGCGCGCACGCGCTCCACGACCTCCCGCGCGTCGTCGCACAGATGGCAGCCCGGCTTGCCGTAGAAGGTCATGGACGGCATCGCTTGTCACCCTAGTGGCGTGGAGCACACGGAACTCGTGATCTTCGGCCTGCTGCTGGGCATCGTGGCCTTCGCCGTCCTGGCGCTGCTGCTGCGCGTCCCGTACCCGATCACGCTGGTGCTGGGTGGGCTGGTGATCGGCTTCGTCCCGGGCATTCCGGAGATCGAGCTCGACCCCGATCTCGTGCTGCTGATCTTCCTCCCGCCGCTCCTCTACGGCGCGGCCTTCTTCACCTCGCTGCGCGACCTGCGCCGCAATGCGCGGCCGATCGCGCTGCTCTCGATCGGCGCGGTCCTGGCCACCATGGCCGTGGTCGCGCCGGTGGCTCACTACGTGATCGGGCTGGACTGGGGCCCGGCCTTCGTCCTGGGGGTCATCGTCTCGCCCACCGACGCGGTCGCCCCGGCCGAGATCATGCGCCGGGTGGGGGCGCCGCGGCGCATGGTCACGGTCGTGGAGGGCGAGAACCTGACCAACGACTGGACCGCCCTTGTGCTCTACCGGCTCGCCGTCGCCGCGGTGGTCACGGGCTCGTTCTCACTGCTCGAGGCGGGTCTCGAGTTCGTCCTGAGCGGCGTGGGCGGCCTCGCCGTCGGGCTGGTGGCGGGGCGCATCATCCGGGAGCTGCGCCGCCGCATCGACGACCCGCCCACCGAGATCACCATTTCCATCCTCAGCGGGTACGCGGCCTACCTGCCCGCCGAGGAGCTGGGCTTCTCGGGCGTGATCGCCGCGGTGACGGTGGGCGTGTACATGGGCTGGCATACGCCGGAGCTCACTACCGCGGTGATGCGCCTGCAGGGCGTATCCGTGTGGGAGATCCTCACCTTCCTGCTCAACGCCGTCCTGTTCCTGCTGATCGGGCTCCAGCTGCCCGGGATCATCGAGGACCTCGAAGGCGAGTCGGTTGCCCAGCTGCTCGGGTGGAGCGCTCTGATCAGCGCGGCGGTGATCGGCGTGCGGCTGCTCTGGGTGCTCACCACGCCGTTCGCCATCCGCGCGCTCGACCGCCGCCAGTCGCAGCGCGCACGGCGCTCGCGCTGGCAGGAGCGGATGGTCATCGGCTGGGCCGGGATGCGCGGATCCGTGTCGCTCGCCGCGGCGCTGGCGATCCCGTTCACGATCGACTCGGGAGCCGCCTTTCCCGATCGCGAGCTGATCATCTTCATCGCCTTCGCCGTCCTCGTGGTGACGCTGGTGGGCCAGGGGCTCACCCTCGGTCCGCTCATCAACCGGCTCGGCATCCAGGACGACGGCAACGACGAGCGTGAGGAGGTAGCGGCCCGGACAAGGCTCGCCGAGGCGGCGCTCGAGCGCCTCGAGGACATGCGGGGCGAGGACTGGGTGCGCGACGACACCGTGGAGCGCGTCCGCGGCATGTACACCTATCGCCAGCGGCGCTTCTCGGCTCAGCAGGACGGTGACGGTGACGAGTACGAGGAGCGCACCGGGGCCTACATGCGCCTGATGTTCGAGCTGCTCGACGCCCAACGCGAGGCTCTGATCGGCCTGCGCAACTCCTCCGACATCAGCGACGAGATCCGGCGAAAGGTCGAGCGCGACCTCGACCTGGAGGAATCCCGGCTGCAGGACTAGCTAAGCCGCGCTGCCGCGTCGAGCCCGAGGTACTCGGGATAGGGCAGCGGCTCCAGGAAACGAGCGGCGCCGCCGATCATCGCCGCATTGTCGGTGCAGAGCTCCATCGGCGGCACGTGCACCCGGGCTGCCAGATCGCGGACCGCCGCCCTCAGCGCAGAGTTGGCCGCCACCCCGCCGCCGATGGCCAGGCGCTCGAGGCCCTCGCGCTCGAGGGCCCGCTCGGTCCGGGCGACCAGCGCGTCGACGATGGCTCGCTGATACGACGCCGCCAGGTCAGCCGCCCTCGGCCCGGCTGCGTCGCCCAGGTCGCGGATGCGGTAGAGCAGCGAGGTCTTGAGCCCGCTGAAGCTGAAGTCGAGCTCGCCGGGAGCGCTCCGGGGAAAGTCGAAGGCCGCGGGATCGCCGTCCCGGGCCAGACGGTCAAGGGCGGGACCGCCCGGGTAGCCCAGCCCGAGCAGGCGAGCGCCCTTGTCGAACGCCTCGCCCGCCGCGTCGTCGAGTGTCTGGCCCAGGACCGTGTAGTCACGGGGCTCGTCGACCCGGGCGAGAAAGGTATGTCCTCCGCTCGCCACGAGGCACAGATAGGGCAGCTCGACCGGCTCGGGCTCGAGCATGCTCGCCGTCACGTGTCCCTGCAGATGGTCGACGCCCACGAGCGGCAGGCGTCGCTGCGCGGCCAGAGCCTTGGCCGAGGAGAGGCCCACGAGCAACGCGCCGATGAGGCCCGGCCCTCGGGTCACCGCCACGGTCTCGATCCCGTCGAGATCGGTGCCGGCCGCTTCGAGCGCGTCCGCCGTGACGGCGTCCAGCAGCTCCAGGTGATGGCGCGCCGCTATCTCGGGCACCACCCCTCCGTAGCGGGCGTGCAGGAGCCCCTGCGAGGCCACGACGTTCGAGTGGATCCGCCCGTCGGCGCCCACCACCGCGGCACAGGTGTCGTCGCAGCTCGTCTCGAGCGCCAGGATCACGCGGTGGCGCGGTCAGGAGCGGTGCGCCACATGATCAGGGCATCCTCACGGTTGTCGTGGTAGTAGGCGCGACGCTTGCCTGCGGCGCGAAAGCCGAATCGCTCGTAGAGACGGATCGCGCCGTCGTTGGACGTCCTCACCTCGAGCGTGTACTGCTCGTTGGGCCGGTCGGCCAGCTCGAACAGCCGCTCCAGCAGGGCGCTGGCGATGCCCTGCCTGATCAGGTGGGGCTCCACGGCGATGTTCATGAGGTGCCACACCGTGTCGTAGCGCGAGCAGACCAGGTAGCCGATGATCTGGCCGTCCTGCAGGCCCGCCAGACAGATGCCGGACGGCTTCGACAGCTCGAGCACGAACATGGCCAGCGACCACGGCGTGGGAAACGCGCGCCGCTCGATCGCGATGACCTGGGGAAGGTCGGCGTAGGTGATTCGGCGGATTTCGAGGTCGGTCACTGCGGCTGGGCGTCGGGGGCTCTGACGTAGTCGGGAAGGACTGACTGCGGCGGCTCGTCCGGCACCTTCAGCGCGAGCCGGCAGACGTGCAGGGCGCGAACCACGTGGACGCTCGCCTCGTCCGGCGCCACCCGGATGCCGGCCGCTTCGAGCGTCACCCGAAATCGTACCGAGCCGTCCCCGGCAGCCAGCGGATCGGCCCGGGCCTCCCGAACGCGCTCGGTCAGGGCGTCCGGTGCCGACGCGAAGGGCTCCCAGATCGAGCCTTGGGGTCCGTACAGCGCCGCGAACAGCTCTCCTCGCCGGGCATCGATCAGCGGCAATCGCTGCTCGGCGTCGATGCCCTCCGCCAGCGCGGCGAGCGAGGACACCGGGCGCAGGCCAACGCCCCCGGCCACCGCCAGTGCCCGTGCGGTTGCCAGCCCGATCCTCAAGCCGGTGAAGGTGCCCGGGCCGACCCCCACCGCGATCGCGCCGACATCGCCCCAATCGAGTCCGGAGTGCTCGATCACCTCCGCCACCGCGGGCATCAGCTCCGACGCGTGGGCTGGCCGGCCGCCGAGGCGCTCGACGGACGGGACGACCTCGAAGGCCTCGCCGTCCTCGCGCAGCAGGCACGCGCTCGAGGCGGCGGTGGAGGTGTCGAACCCGAGGATGTTCACTCGACCGTGACCAGCCGCCGGTCGCCGCCGCCATGCTCCAGGCGAACTCGCGCCGCCGGATGCTCCACCAGTGGCCGCGCGGGCTCGGGCCATTCCACGAAGGCGATCCGCTCCGGGGTGAGGTAGTCGTCCAGCAGGCCCGGATCCTCACCGGCCAGCGAGCCCAGCCGGTAGAGATCGAGGTGGGCCACCTCGGAGCGGCCCGAGAGCACGTGCCCGATGGTGAACGTCGGGCTCGTCACCGGCCCTTCGACCCCGAGCGCCCGCGCGGCCCCGCGAACGAAGGTGGTCTTCCCGCTGCCGAGCTCACCGCTGACGAGTACGACATCGCCGGGCTCAAGGCGCGCGGCGAGCTCGGCGCCCAGCGCCTCGGTCTCCTGCGGAGTGGTGGTCTCGTGCCTACCCAAACAGGTTCGTCTGTACCGGCTCGGGCGACGGGCCGGCTGCGGACGCGACCGGCGCCACCGCCCCGATCGGCACCGGCGCCGGCTCGGCCAGGAGCGCCGGGATGCGGGCGAAATCGTCGCGCAGCTGCCCGAGCGTTCCTGTGGAGCGCAGCGCGGCGGCGGGATGGAACAGCGGCAGGACCCTCACCGTGCGGACGCCGAGCTCGTGCACCTGGGGCCGGCCGTGAACCGACGTGATGCCGCGGTTCGAGCGCGTGAGGAGCTTGGTGGCGAAGTTGCCCAGCGTGCAGATCAGGCGTGGCTCGATCAGCTCAACCTGGCGGTGCAGGTAGGGGCGGCAGGTTTCGATCTCCTCAGGCTGGGGATCCCGGTTTCCGGGAGGCCGGCATTTGAGGACATTCGCGACAAACACGTCCCCTCGGTCGAGCCCGATCTCGCCGATCAGCTCGTCGAGCAGCTTGCCCGCGCGGCCCACGAAGGGCAGACCCTGAAGGTCCTCCTGCTGACCGGGCGCCTCCCCCACGAACATCAGGTCGGCGTCGGCGTTGCCCGCGCCGAAGACCACTCGGGTGCGGTGCTCGTGAAGCGGGCAGCGGATGCATCCCGACGCCTCTCGGTAGAGCGCGACGAGCTCTTCGCGCCGCTCCCCTGCGGCTCGCGAAAGCATGGCCAGCAGCCTACGCGGCGGGGGCGACGGAGCCAAACCGCGAGTATCCTTGGGGGCGTTGGCCGCTACCCCATCCGGAGTGGACCGGCAGGTTCGTGACCCCCACATCACAACAACAGGAGCGTCGCTTCGCGCGCGAGCGCGTGGCCGTGGTAGGAGCGGGCCGCCTGGGCACACCGCTGGTCGCCGCGTTGCGTGAATCCGGCCTCGACGTGTCCGGCCCGCTCGGGCGCGCACGGCGCCCGGAGCGCTGCGCCGCGGTGATCCTGTGCGTGCCCGACGCCGAGATCGCTGCTGCCGCCGAGACCGTGGCCGGGACGGCGCCGCTCGTGGGTCACACCAGCGGGGCCACCCCGCTCGCCGCGATGGAGGCCGCCGCCCGGGCCGGGGCCGGGCTGTTCGGCCTGCACCCGCTCCAGACCTTCGCGGGACCCGCCCTCTCCGGGCCCGCTCTGGGCGCTTTCGCGGGAGCGGGCGCCGCGATCGCCGGCTCCAGCCCGGAGGCGCTCGCCTTTGCTTCGGAGCTCGCCCGCCGACTCGGCATGACCGCGTTCGAGATCGACGACGAGGGCCGCGCCGCCTACCACGCCGCCGCGTCGGTGGCCTCGAACTTCCTCGTCACCCTGCAGGCAGCCGCGGAGAGCATCGCCGCGGGCGCAGGACTCGAACCCCACGAGGCTCGGGCGCTGCTGGTACCCCTCCTGCGGCGCACGGTGGAGAACCTGGCCGAGCTCGGGCCGGAGGGGTCGCTCACGGGACCCGTCGCCCGCGGCGACCACGCAACGGTGGAGGCGCAGCGGGCCGCCGTCGCCGACGCCGCCCCCCACCTGCTCGACCTCTTCGACGAGCTCGTGCATCACACCCGCTCGCTGGCGGACCGCGAGGTGCCGGCATGAGGACCGTCCGGACCGTGGCCGAGCTGCGCGAGACGCTCGCGGCGGAGCGCAGGCCGGGGCGGACGATCGGGCTCGTCCCCACCATGGGCTCGTTCCACGGCGGCCACCTGTCGCTGATGCGGCGGGCGCGCGAGGACTGCGACGTGGTGGTCGTGTCGCTGTTCGTGAACCCGACCCAGTTCGGAATCGACGAGGACCTGGGCGGCTACCCGCGTGACGAGCATCGCGACTCCGAGCTCGCCCGTGAGGAGGCCGTGGACGTGCTCTTCGTCCCCCCGGTCGAGCAGGTGTACCCCGACGGGTTCGACGCCACCGTGACCGTGGGAGGCCTGACCACCGTGCTCGACGGAGATCCGCGCCGGCGAGGGCCGCAGCACTTCGCGGGCGTGACCACGGTGGTCACGAAGCTCTTCAACATGGTGGGCCCCGATGTGGCCTACTTCGGCCAGAAGGACGCACAGCAGGCGCTGGTGATCGCCAAGCTCGTCCGCGACCTCGACATCCCGGTGCGCATCGAGGTGTGCCCGACCATCCGCGACGACGATGGCCTCGCCCTGAGCTCCCGCAACAGCTACCTCCTCGCCGACGAGCGTGAGCGTGCGCTGGCTCTCAGCCGCGCCCTGCGCGCCGCGCAGCGCAGCGTGGCCGACGGCCGCCTCGATGCCGCCAGCGTCCTCGCGGCCGCTCGAGCCGAGCTCGACCGGGCCGGGATCGAGCCCGAGTACCTCGAGCTTCGCTCCATGGCCGACCTCTCACCCGCCGAACGGGTGAACGGATCCACCCTTCTGGCCGTAGCCGCCCGCGTGGGCAGGGCGCGGCTCATCGACAACGCGATACTCGGAGGCACTCCATGAGCAGCGGATCACACGCCAGCGCACCGCACGCCAAGCGGCCCAGGGTGACCCTGTCGAAGCTGGCCGAGAAGAAGGCGCTCGGCGAACCGATCGTGATGGTCACCGCCTACGACTACCCCAGCGCCCAGGTGGCCGAGGAGGCGGGCGTCGACGTGGTGCTGGTGGGCGACTCCGGCGCCATGACCGTGCTCGGCTACCCCTCCACCGTGCCGGTGACCCTGGACGAGCTGCTCATGCTGGCAGCGGCTGTGCGCCGCGGCCTGTCCACGCCCCTGCTCGTCGGCGACATGCCCTTCGGCTCCTACGAGGCCTCCAACGAGGAGGCGATCCACAACGCTCAGCGCTTCATCAAGCAGGCCGGCTGCGACGCCGTCAAGCTGGAGCGCGGCGGCAGCACGGTGGAGCGCGCGGCGGCCATCGTCAACGCCGGGATCCCGGTGATGGGCCATGTGGGCCTGACCCCGCAGACCGCCACCGCACTCGGCGGGTACCGCTCCCAGGGGCGTACGGCGGAGCGGGGCCTGGCCGTGATGCACGACGCGCTCGGCCTGCAGGCGGCGGGCGTCTTCGGGATCGTGTTCGAGGCGATCCCCAGCGCCCTGACCGAGATGATCATGCCGCGGATACACGTGCCGGTGATCGGCATCGGCGCCGGCCCGGCGGCGGACGGTCAGGTGCTCGTGTTCCACGACCTGCTGGGCATCTACGACGGCCACGTCGGCCGCTACGTCAAGCGTTACGCGAACGTGCGCGAGGAGATGACCAAGGGGGTCTCGGCCTACGCCAAGGACGTCCGCGAGCGGCGCTACCCCGCCCCCGAGCACGGCTACACGATGGCCCCGGACGAGATCGCCCGGCTGGGCGAGCAGCTCGACGAGCCGGCGGGCGAGCCCTTCACCGGCGGCTTCAGCCTCTGAGCGGCCTCCACCGCGGCCCTGAGGCCGAGGAATTTGAGCAACTTTGGGGAAGGGTGGGGGTTGACGCGTACGCCCAATTCCCAAAGGAAAGGATCTGCACATGTCTCGATGGGCACGGCGGCTCGTGCCGTCGCCGGCGATGATCGTTGCCCTGGTGGCGCTGTTCGTGGCGATGGGAGGCTCCGCCTACGCCCTGGTGATCACCGGCAAGAGCATCCGCAACGGGTCGATCACCGGCAAGGACATCAAGAACCGCTCCCTCACCGGCAGCAAGGGCAAGGCTGAGTCCTGGGGTGGTGGAGCCATCAAGGAGTCCACGCTGAGCACCGTGCCGAGCGCGCTGCTCACCTACGGCGCCGCTCGTTTTTCAGTGGTCAACGCTGCCGGTGGAAACGTGCGCGGCCGGGGCGTCACGTCGGCTGCCCGTACCGCCGCCGGCCGCTACCAGGTCATCTTCGACGCCGACGTGCGCAACTGCGGGTACTTCGCGACCGTCGGCGGCCCCACGGCCTCCGCGCCGCCGGTCAACCGCAAGGTCAGCGTCTCTTCGCTGGCCTCGAACGTGAACGGCGTCTCGGTGCGCATCGAGGCCAACAATGGCGCCCAGGTCGACGGGCCGTTCCACCTCGTCGTCCTCTGCTGAGCCGCTGAGACAGGCGTGTGCCCGGGGCGATTCAGCCGGATCGCCCCGGGTATTCCACGTCCTTGATCACTCTCGCCGGAGCTCCCGCGGCAATCGAGAACGGCGGTATGTCGAACGTCACCACGCTGTTGGCGCCGACCACCGAGCGCTCGCCGATCGTCACGCCACTCGTGACCACCACGTTGGCTCCGCACCAGACGTTGTCCTCCACCCGCGTGGGCCCCTTGGTCGAGAAGCCCTGCCACGGCACCGGCTCCTCAGGGTGGTCGAAGCGGTGGTTGCCGTCCGTGACGAAGCAGCCGTTGGCGAACATGCAGTGGTCGCCGATCTCCACGAGCTCGACCGCCGCCACCATGACGCCGAGGTTGAGAAACGTCCCCGAGCCGATGCGGATGCGCGCCGGGGCGGTGGCCGTGAGCCACACGTTGGGCTCGAACAGCGTGTGTGCCCCCACCTCCAGGCGGCCCTCCGTGAACATCTCCAGAACGTTGCCGTGCAGCGGCCAGCGAGCGAAGGCGCGCCGGCGGGCCAGCTCGCGGTGAATGCGCGCCCTGTTCCAGGGCAGCGAGTTGCGCTCGTACCAGCGCCACTTCTGCCACCACAGGCGGGCGTTGCTCATGGCGGGAGCCTTTCAGAGGCGTGGGCTGGAGTAGCTTCCCCACCCCTCGTGAGCGCTGAACCGGTTGATGTCCTCTACGACCCCGACTGTGGCTTCTGCCGGGTCTGCGTCGCCGTCCTGCTGAGCTGGGACCGGGCGGACCGCCTTCGGCCGGTGCCGCTGTTCGGCTCGGAGGCTGCCGGTCTCCTGGCCGGCATGCCGGAGGCCGACCAGGCGGCCTCCTGGCACGCTGTCGACGGTGCCGGCACCGTCCGGTCGGGCGGCGAGGCCTTCGGTCCCGTGCTCGACGTGCTGCCGCGCGGCCGGTGGCTCGCGACCCTTGGGCGACGCTTCCCCGGGGCCCTCGACCGCGGCTACCGTTGGGTGGCCGATCACCGCACACTGATGGGCAGATTCGTACCGGACGCCGCGCGCAGGTGGGCGGATGATGTACTGCGCGTGTCAGGTCACGAGCCCAGCGGCCGATGAATACTCCTATGCGAACGGAAATGGACCCGTTGATCGCTCTCCTCGACGTCGAGGAGTTCGAGTCGCTGCTCGCGCGAGAGGAGATGCGCCGCTCACGGACGGGAGAGTCGCTCGCCGTGGCCGTGCTGGACGTGGACGGCATGCGTGTGCTCACGTCACGCCACGGGGCAGCCGCGGGGGCCGAGGCGCTGCGCCTGTGTGCGTCCACGCTCACCAGGTCGATCCGGACCGTCGACGAGGTCGCCCACACCGACCACGACGAGTTCTGCGTCCTGTTCCACGCCACCGACGCGAGCAGCGTCGCCGTCTGGGTCGAGCGCTTCGAGGAGGCGCTCGGGACCGGCTCCGCCACTCATCCCGCCGGCCCTATCACGTGCGCCGTCGGCCTCGCCGACACAAGCGAGGAGCCGACCCTGATGGAGGTGGCAGCCCGGGCCCGGCGGCGCATGGAGATCATCCAGACCGTGCGCAAGCTGCGACGGGCGCGCGAGAGCGAGGGCTGACGCCGATCGTCGCGAGGCGCGCAACTCCTGGCGTCCGCGGCCGTTAGGGCAGCGTGAGCCGCCTCCGCACTCCCTCCCCTGCTCTGGTCATCGCCCTGATCGCCCTCTTCGTGGCGCTGGGAGGCGGCGCCTACGCGGCCATCAGGATCACCAGCGCACAGGTGGCCGACAACTCGCTCCGCGGCAAGGACGTGCGCAACCGCTCGCTCAGCGCCCGCGATCTGGCGCTCGACTCGCTCGGGAGCCGTGTGGTCGACGAGCCCCGCCTGTCGCGAGTGCCGAGCGCCACCAACGCCCAGTCGCTCGAGGGCCGGCGCCGCGTCAACATCGCCCCCTTCACGCTCGTCAACGCCCAGGCCCGCGAGGTCCTCCGCGAGGGCCCGTTCGTGCTCACCGCCCGCTGCCGCCTCAACACCGCCACCCTCGCGGGGCAGAGGGACATCGCCGAGGTGCTGATCGCCACGTCGGCCGACAACGCGGCCTTCGACGCCTCAGGCTCGGGAGAGCTCGACGTGGGCACCCCGGAGGCCCAGCGAGTGTTCGCCGGCGTGATCGCCACACCCGGCACGGTCGCGCTCGACTCCCTCCAGGACGGCCTCGCGCTGGCCCCCGACGGCACCGAGGAGATCATCGACGCCTCCCTCTACACAGCCGTGAACGCCCTGGGCCGGCCGGGCACGTGCCGTTTCGGGGGGTACGTGGACCTGGGCTGAGCCGGCCGCACTCCGCGCGCTGCTGCGCTCCGCTCGGTCGTGCGCCACGGGACGCTGTCGAGTTTGTTGCCCCAGGCGGAAACAACTCGCCAACCAGCCTGCGGTGCGGGGCGTTTGGCGACTTGTTCGCCCATGGGGCGGACAACGCGTCAGACCCCCGCCGTGACGCACCCCCAAGGCCAACCGGATCACAGAACGGCCGGACCCGAAGAACGCCGCGGAGGCGGGGCGGGTTCGGCGTCCCCGGCCGCAGACCATGTCAGAGCGAGCCGCCCCGCGGCGAGCGAACGAGCGCCGCAGGCGCGAGAGGTCTGCGGCCGGGCGGCGCGGAACCCGCCCCGCCAACCACGGCGCCCGAAGCACCAACGCCCGAGCACGCAGAACGGCTAGGCCGCCGCCGCCACCTTTTTGGGCGCCGGCCGCCGCTTGCGAGGCGCCGCCGGCTCCACGATGCTCGCCAGGAAGCTGCCGGTGTGCGAGCCGGCTATGGCCGCCACCTGCTCGGGCGTGCCCTGGGCCACGAGCCCGCCTCCCTCCTCGCCGCCCTCGGGGCCGAGGTCGATGATCCGGTCGGCCGTCTTGATCACATCGAGGTTGTGCTCGATGACCACGACGGTGTTGCCCTGGTCCACCAGCCGCTGCAGCATCTCGAGCAGCCGCTGGACGTCGGCGAAGTGGAGGCCGGTGGTGGGCTCG
This sequence comes from uncultured Thermoleophilaceae bacterium, assembly GCA_963826165.1. Classification (GTDB taxonomy): domain Bacteria; phylum Actinomycetota; class Thermoleophilia; order Solirubrobacterales; family Thermoleophilaceae; genus JACVRW01. The sequence goes on from CAWGWC010000016.1 coordinate 124,321, forward strand.
TCGAGGATGTAGAGCGTGCGTCCCGTGGCGATCTTGGACAGCTCCGAGGCCAGCTTCACCCGCTGGGCCTCACCGCCGGAGAGCGTGGTGGCCGGCTGGCCGAGACGGATGTAGTCGAGCCCCACGTCGTGCAGCGCCTGCAGGCGGCGCTTGATCTTGGGGATGTGCTCGAAGAAGCCGACTGCCTCCTCGACCGTCATGTCGAGCACGTCGGCGATCGTCCTGCCCTTGAAGCGGACCTCGAGCGTCTCGCGGTTGTAGCGCTTGCCGTCGCACTGCTCGCAGGGGACGTACACGTCGGGCAGGAAGTGCATCTCGATCTTGATCTGGCCATCGCCCCGGCAGACCTCGCAGCGGCCTCCCTTGACGTTGAACGAGAAGCGCCCCGGCTTGTAGCCGCGTGCCCGCGCCTCCTGGGTCTTCGAATAGAGCTCGCGGATGTGGTCGAACAGCCCGATGTAGGTGGCCGGATTCGACCGCGGCGTGCGGCCGATCGGTGACTGGTCGATGTTGATGATCTTGTCGACCTGGTCGAGGCCGCGGATGCGGCGGTGGGTCCCCGGGCGCTGCTTGGCGCGGTGCAGCCGGTTGGCCACGGCCTTGAACAGCACCTCGTTGACCAGCGTCGACTTGCCCGAGCCCGACACGCCGGTGACCGCGCACAGCACGCCCAGCGGCACCTTGACGTTGATGTCGCGCAGGTTGTGCTGGGCGGCGCCCTCCACCTGGATGTATCCGCTCGGCCGGCGCCGCTTGCGCGGTGTGGGGATCTCGGCCTCGCCGGACAGGAACTTGCCGGTGAGCGACTCCGGTGTGGCCATCACCTCGGCCGGGGTGCCCTGGGCCACCAGGTAGCCGCCGTGCTCACCGGCGCCCGGGCCGAGGTCGACCAGATGGTCTGCCGCCCTCATGGTGCCCTCGTCGTGCTCCACGACGATCACCGTGTTGCCCAGGTCGCGAAGGCGCTCGAGCGTGTTGATCAGGCGCTCGTTGTCGCGCTGGTGCAGGCCGATCGACGGCTCGTCGAGGATGTAGAGGACCCCCACGAGCGACGACCCGATCTGTGTGGCCAGCCGGATGCGCTGCGCCTCGCCCCCGGACAGCGTTGCGGCCGCTCGCTCCAGCGACAGGTAGCCCACCCCGACGTTGTCGAGGAAGCGCAGCCGCTCGTCGATCTCGCGGAGGATCAGCCGTGCGATCTGGCGCTCGGTGTTGGACAGCTCGAGGTCGTCCAGCCACTCGATCGAGCGCCTGGCCGACATCGCGGTGAACTCGTGGATGCCGAGCCCGCCGACTCGGACCGCCAGCGACTCTGGCCGCAGCCGAGCGCCCGAGCATTCGGGGCACGGCCGCAGCGTCATGTACTCCTCGATCTTCTCGCGCGACCACTCCGAGTCCGTCTCGCGGTAGCGCCGCTCGAGGCTCGGCACGATGCCCTCGAACGTGGTGGTGTAGGAGCGCTTGCGGCCGTAGCGGTTGCGGTATGAGATGTAGAGCTTCTCGCCGCCGGTACCGAAGAGGAAGCAGCCGCGCACGTCCTCCGGCAGGTCCTCCCAGCCGGCGTCCATGTCGACTTCCCACTTGTCGGCGATCGCCTGGGTCATCTGCTCGTAGTAGCTGGAGGCGCTGGTGGACCACGGCAGGATCGCCCCCTCGTTGAGGCTGAGCGAGGGGTCGGGCACGATCAGATCGGGGTCGATCTCCATCTGTGATCCGAGCCCGGTGCAGCGCGGACAGGCCCCGTGAGGCGAGTTGAACGAGAACATCCGCGGCTCGAGCTCCGGCATCGAGGTGCCGCAGTGCAGGCACATGAAGCGCTCGGAGTAGGTGGTGACCTGCTCGGTGGCCACGTCCTCGATGTCGACGATCCCCTCAGCGCGAGAAACCGCCGTCTCGATCGAGTCGGCCAGGCGCTTGCGCAGGTCGGGCCGCATGACCAGCCGGTCGATCACGACCGAGATGTCGTGCTTGTACTTCTTGTCGAGGACGATCTCCTCCTCGAGGCGCCGCAGCTCCCCGTCGACCTTGACCCGGGTGAAGCCCTCGCCGCGCAGCTCCTCGAAGAGCTTGCCGTACTCGCCCTTGCGGCCACGCACCACCGGGGACAGGACCATGAACTTCGTGCCCTCGGCCATGGTCATGACCTGATCGATGATCTGCTCGGCCGACTGGGCCGCGATCGGACGGCCGCAGTTGTAGCAGTGGGGGTGCCCGACGCGCGCCCACAGCAGGCGCAGGTAGTCGTAGATCTCGGTGACGGTGCCCACCGTCGAGCGCGGGTTGCGCGACGTGGTCTTCTGGTCGATCGAGATCGCCGGGGACAGGCCCTCGATCGAGTCGACGTCGGGCTTGTCCATCTGGCCCAGGAACTGCCGGGCGTAGGCCGACAGGGACTCCACGTAGCGGCGCTGGCCCTCGGCGTAGATTGTGTCGAACGCAAGGCTCGACTTGCCCGAGCCGGACAGCCCCGTGATTACGATGAGGGCGTTCCGGGGCAGCCTCAGGTGTAGGTCTCTGAGGTTGTGCTCCCGAGCACCGGAGACGACGATTTCAGCACGAGCGGACACCGCAGACCACGAGTCTAGAGCCGGATTCGGATCGAACCTGTGTTCGCTTGCCGCAACTTGCGGGCTTGTTGAGGGGCCGGGCACGCCGACGCCCCGCGCCTGGCACGTTCGCGCCCGTGGAACGGGCGAGTAATGCGCTTCGGATACACCATCCTCTACGTCGATGACGTGTACGCGAGCCTCGAATTCTACGAGCGGGCGTTCGGGCAGGCGCGCAGCTTCGTTCACGAGAGCGGTCAGTACGGCGAGCTCGAGACCGGGGCCACTTCGCTGGCCTTCGCCTCACACGAGCTCGCCGGGATGAACCTTCCCGGCGTGCACCGGGCCCCCGGGTCCGACGGTGTCGCCACGACGTTCGAGATCTGCTTCGTCACGGACGACGTCCTGGCCGGCTACGAGCGAGCGCTCGAGGGTGGCGCCGAGGCGATCACACCGCCCCAGACCAAGCCCTGGGGCCAGGACGTGGCCTACGTGCGCGACCCCGACGGAAACCTGGTGGAGATCGCCTCGCCGGTCAGCTAGCGCCGCCGGCCGCGCGGGTGTAGACCTCGTCGAGCAGCGTGTCGGGGTCGTCGAGCTCGAAGTTCTCGGCCAGATACGAAGCCGTCTCCTCGCGCGACGACCCCCCGAGCGCCATGTTGAGCGCGATCACCCGCGCGCCCTCGCTGGCGGGCTTGATGCCCGCCGGGATCTGTTGCGCGGTGGGTGGCTCCGCCGCCGGCGCCGCGGGAGCGGCAGTCTCGCCGGGCGGCCCGCGAAGCGCGCGCAGATCCTCGCGCAGGCCGCGAATCGACTCCCGCACTCCCTGCGCCAGCTGCTCGAGCTGGGCCTCGATCTCGTCCGCCCGGGCAGCCAGGCTCTCGGCCGTGCCCTGCAGGCGGCGCAGCTGTTCCTCGGTCTCGCGCTCCGCCGCCTCCACGATGGCACGGACCTGCTCGGCCGCGGCGGCGGCGGCCGACTGCTTCTCGCGTTCCTCGCTCACGGACGGCGAAGAGTACCGACGCTCGCCGCGCCGGGGAGCGGCTCAGTCCTTGACCCGGAAGGCGCCGCGCATGAAGGGATGGATGCGGCAGAAATAGGTGTAGGTGCCGGCATTCAGCCCGCCCGGCGTCTTCCATTCGAGCGCACCCGTGGCGGGGGGAACGGCGCTGCCGAGGGTGCCCGACTCGAACTGCACCTGGCCATCGGCGATCGGGTAGGCGATGCCGGTCGAGCGGTTGCAGGGGGCCTTGCAGGAGGTGATCGAGTGGTAGATCGCCTTCGCGTCGTCGGCCTGTCCGCGGAAGTTCAGCGTCTGCCCGCCCTGGATGACCGGCGGCAGCCCGCTGGGAGCGGGCAGGCTGAGGTCGCCGAACTGGTACTTGAAGTCGACCATGTCGACGTTGCCCGGATTGGCCACTCCGTCGGGCAGCCTGCGGGCGTCGGGCAGCTGGGTGGACTTGCCGCCGTGGGTGTCGTTCTCGGCGAGGTGGCCGTGGGTCGGCTTACCGGGGTAGTTCACCCGCTTCTTGAACGGATCCACGCCCTTCCCGGCCTCGGCGACGTAGGAGACCATGATGCCCATCGACTCCCACCAGGCGGCCCGCTTGGTGTCGTAGGTGGCCGAGGTGGAGAGCACGTCGCCCTTGCGCAGCCTGACCCGGTAGTCCTCACCGGTGGCGGTCATGGACACGTCCCAGGAGACGGCCCCGGCGGGCTCGTAGTACTTGGCCTTCGAGCGGAAGAGATGAGCGCGGTTACCGCTGCCGCGCGGGGCGTTGCGGCGGCAGCGTCTCTTGGCCGACGCCGTGGCCCGGGTGCCGCAGCGGGCGGAGCGGATGCGCGCGCCCGCTCGCCTCACGTACAGGTCCGTGTACAGGCCTCCGGGATGCAGGTGGCCGGCCGTGGCCACCAGCAGTCCGGGCTTGTCGACCACCCACTCGTTGCGCTTGGCGCCGCCCTTGTACGGATCGCGGGCGTCGTCGGGATAGGTGTACTTGCCACCCTGGCCCGAGCCCTTGCGCACGTTGAAGACCGGGTAGGCGCTGCCGTTCTGGACGTCCATCCACACCGGGCGCACCGGCTTGGTCCTGCGGCCGGCGGCGGAGTCGGCGGGCACGAAGTCCGCCTCGTAGACCATCCACACCCGGGTGGGCACCGGAGTGAGGTTGTGGATCATGTGGTTGAGCAGCAGCGCGTCGTCGCCCCCGACCGGGTAGCCGTACCCGCGGGGGAACTCCATGATCGTCTTCTCCTCGCCGGCGGCGAAGAAGCGCTCGGGCAGCCCGCTGGTGGCGTCAGGGCGACCGAGGTTGAGCCAGACCCCGTGGTGAAGGTGGATCACGTCGACGCCAGGGACCTTCCCGTTCATGTAGGTCAGGTCGGGCCGGATGCGGGTGAAGTAGCCGTCCTCCTGGGGCTTCTCCAGGATGACCTTGTTGCCGATCTCGTTCTGCCCCGGCGTGATCCGGAAGGGACCTACGCGGTACTTGATCCGCTTGGCGCCGTTGGCGGCGTCCTTGACGGAGACGGCCTTGCCGGCGGCCACCGCTTCGACCGCCATCGCCGAGGGCGCCGCGGCGAGCAGCACGCCGAGCGACAGCGCAAACGCTTTGACGACGCTCCTCCCGGGCGGCAGCACCCCGAACACTCTATCTATTTGCGGAGGCGGTGCGAAATTACTTCGCGCCGGCCTCGGCCTCTGCGAGCTCGCGCCGCAGCAGCTTGATCTCGTCGCGCAGCTTGGCGGCGTACTCGAAGCGCAGGTCGTCCGCCGCCGCGAGCATCTCCTCCTCCAGCTCCACCATGGTCCGCCGGATCTCCTCGGCCGACATTCCCTCGGTCTCCCGTGACCGGCGTCCGCGGCCGGCCGGCACCTTCGACTCCATCATCAGGAAGTCGGTGATGTCCGAGATGCCCTTCTGGATGGTGGCCGGCGTGATGCCGTGCTCCTCGTTGTAGGCCACCTGGATCGCGCGACGGCGGTCGGTCTCCTGGATTGCCGACCGCATCGCCGCCGTCTCCTTGTCGGCGTACATGATCACCTGGCCGCGGATGTTGCGCGCCGCCCGGCCGATCGTCTGGATCAGGGAGGTCTCCCCGCGCAGGAAGCCCTCCTTGTCGGCGTCGAGGATCGCCACCAGCGACACCTCCGGGAGGTCGAGCCCCTCGCGCAGGAGGTTGACGCCGACCAGGATGTCGAACTCGCCCAGCCGCAGCTCCCTGATGATCTGGATGCGCTCCAGCGTGTCGATCTCGGAGTGGAGGTAGCGCACCTTGAAGCCGTACTCGAGCAGATAGTCGGTGAGGTCCTCGGCCATCTTCTTGGTCAGCGTGGTGACCAGCGTGCGCTCCTCGACCTCCACCCGCTTGCGGATCTCCTCCATCAGGTCGTCGATCTGGTTGCGGGTCTCGCGCACGTCGACCTCGGGGTCGACGACCCCTGTGGGACGCACGATCTGCTCGACGATGCCGCTCGAGTGGTTGCGCTCGAAGTCCCCGGGAGTGGCCGACACGAACACCATCTGCGGCGTGTGGCCGAGGAACTCGTCGAAGGTCTGAGGCCGGTTGTCGAGCGCGCTCGGCAGCCTGAAGCCGTAGTCCACCAGCGTCTGCTTGCGCGAGCGGTCGCCTTCGTACATGCCACCGATCTGGGGCACGGTCTGGTGCGACTCGTCGATGAACACCACGAAGTCGTCGGGGAAGAAGTCCAGCAGGCAGTAGGGCCGGTCGCCTGGCCGGCGGCCGTCGAGGATGCGCGAGTAGTTCTCGATCCCGTTGCAGAAGCCGAGCTCGCGCATCATCTCCATGTCGAACTGGGTGCGCTGCCGCAGGCGGTGCGACTCCAGCAGCTTGCCCTCTCCCTCGAGCTCCTTGGTGCGCATCTCGAGCTCGTCGCGGATCTCGCCGATGGCCCGCTCGATCGTCGGCTTGTCGGTGGCGTAGTGGGTGGCGGGCCAGATGCCGGCGTGCTCGAGCTCTTGGAGGATCTCTCCGGTGAGAGGATCGAAGTGCTGGATCAGCTCGATCTCGTCGCCGAAGAAGACCGCGCGGTAGGCGGATTCGGCGTAGGCGGGGAAGACCTCCAGCGTCTCGCCGCGCACCCGGAACGTGCCACGGCCGAGCGTGGCGTCGTTGCGGGTGTACATGTTGTCGACGAGCTTGCGCAGGATCTCGTCGCGATCGACCATGTCGCCCTTCTGCAGAAGGGTGACCTGGGCGTTGTACTTCTCGGGCGAGCCCAGGCCGAAGATGCAGGACACCGACGCGACCACCACCACGTCGCGGCGGGCGAACAGCGCGCTCGTGGCCGCGTGGCGCAGGCGGTCGATCTCCTCGTTGATGGACGAGTCCTTCTCGATGTAGAGGTCCTGCGCGGGGACGTAGGCCTCCGGCTGGTAGTAGTCGTAGTAGGAGACGAAGTACTCGACCGCGCTGCCGGGCAGGAGCTCCCGGAACTCGTTGCACAGCTGCGCCGCGAGCGTCTTGTTGTGAGCGATCACGAGCGAGGGCCGCTGGACCTGCTCGATGGCGAAGGCCATGGTGGCCGTCTTGCCCGAGCCCGTGACCCCGAGCAGGGTCTGGAAGCGGTCGCCGGCCTCGATGCCCTTGGCCAGCCCGGCCACCGCTTGCGCCTGGTCCGCCACCGGACGATAGGCGGAATTGACCTTGAACTCGGGCATGACTTCAGACGTTAGCGACGCTTCCGGGCGGCCCGGCAGACGCGAGGATCACTCGTAGACGACGAGATCCGGCTGGGGCCGCAGCCGCAGCACGCGGGCCGGAGGCAGCAGGTTCGTGTCCTCGCTGTAGAAGAGCTTGAAGCCGTTGTTGCGCCCGCGGGTGCGTCCACCCCTCGTGAACTCGTTGTACTTCGAGATCTTCGCCGGACGGCTGCCGAAGCCGTCCACGTTCACGGTCAGCGCCACCCCGGGGCGCCGCTTCAGGGCGCGCTCGTTGGCGATCATGTCGTTGGTGAAGCGGTGCAGCACGAGCAGCTTCTCCGGGAGGTCGTTCTCCCGGACGATGCGCGACAGGTAGGCCGACACCCGGTTCACGGTGGCCGCATCGGTGGAGCCGATCTCCTGGCCCGGCAGCACCGGTGGCTCGAGGCTCCACTCGGGGTCGAGAGCCAGGGAGACGTCCGGCTCCTTCAGAAAGCGCTCGAAGGAGCGCGCTTCCTCGACGAACGACGCGTAGCCCGGCTGGATGTCGAGGATGAGGAGCATCTTCTCGCGGCGGGCAGCGCGCAGGTAGCGCTCGATCACCCGGTCCTCCTGGCGCGCCGCGTGGTCACCGTCATCGCCGGGGTCGGCCTGGACGATCGTCGCGATCAGCTCGAAGGCCGGCAGCACCGGACGCCCGGGCTGTCCGTACGGCTTCGCCTGGCGCTCGAGGCGGCGGGCGGCCCGCGCGGGGGCGGTGGCACCGAGCGCCCCGAGCTCACGGTCCTGAGGCGCACCGTAGAAGGCCACCACCCGCCGCTCGGGAAAGATGCTGCGTCCCCCGCGGGGCAACTCGGGCGGCTCGCCCTCCTGAGCGTCGCTCGCATCAGAGCTTTCCTCGTCGCCGCCACCCACGAGGAACGTCGCCCCCAGGGCCGCCACCAGCACCACGCCGACCAGCACGCCCAGGGTGAGCTGGCGCCGCCGGCGGGTCCGGCGCCGCGCCTCTTCTCGCCTGTATATGCGGGTCTGCTGCTCCACCTGTGCGGTCCTACCCGGCTGCCTTATAGCGCAACCGTGCGCTCTGCCGGCCCGGCGCGGCGCCGTGTGTGACGATTGAGCGACATGGCCGTGGTGATCGCCAGCGCTCTCGGGAAGGACATTGCGGGGTCCCCGCTGTTCAGCGGTGTCTCGTTCAAGCTCGAGCGCGGCGACCGCATGACGCTCGCCGGACGCAACGGCGCCGGCAAGACCACGTTGCTGCGCATGGTGGCCGGCGAGACGGGCATCGACGGCGGTGAGCTGGTGTTCGAGAAGGGCACTCGGGTGGCGCTTCACGACCAGCGCCCACCGCGCGAGCGCGGACTGAGCCTGCGCGACTACGTGCTCTCCGGCTGTCGCGACCTCGTGGCCCTGGAGGACGAGCTCCGCCGGCTCGAGGCGGCGATGGCCGAGCGGCCCGACGAGCACGGCGTGCTCGACCGCTACGCCCGGGCCCAGGCCCGGCTCGAGCACGCCGGGGGCTGGGACTGGCGCACCCGGGCGCTCGCACCCGTCCACGGCCTGGGCTTTGCCGACGACCAGCTCGATCGCGGCCTGGAGAGCTTCTCCGGCGGCGAGCTCACCCGGGCTTCGCTGGCGCGGGCGCTGGCCGGGGATCCGGACCTGCTGCTGCTCGACGAGCCGACCAATCACCTTGACATCGCCTCGCTCGAATGGCTCGAGGGCTATCTCGTGGAGCTCGACGCCGCCGTGATCCTGGTGGCCCACGACCGCTGGTTCCTCGAGGCCGTGGGCACATCGGTGCTGGAGCTCGAGGCTGGGCGAGCCCGCTTCTTCCCCGGCTCGTGGCACAACTGGCGCCTCGAGGCGGCCGCGCGGGAGCTGCAGCTGGGAAAGCAGATCGAGAAGCAACGCGTGGAGATCGCCCGCATGGAGCGCTTCATCGAGCGCTTTCGCTACAAGGCAACGAAGGCGCGGCAGGCCCAGTCGCGCGTGAAGAAGCTCGACAAGATGGAGCGAATCGAGCGCGATCCGCGCGACAACCGCTCGCTCGGCTTCCAGTTCGCGCCTGCCGAGCGCGCCGGGCGGATCGTCCTCGACCTGAAGGACGCGACGCTCGAGGTGCCGGGCCGCACGCTCGTCGAGGACGGGGACCTGTGGCTCGAACGGGGCGAGCACGTGTCGCTCGTGGGGCCCAACGGAGCGGGCAAGACCACGCTCATCGAAGCGCTCGTCGGCAGGCGTGAGCTCGACGGCGGCCGGCTGCGATCGGGCCACAACGTCAAGCTCGGCTACCTGTCCCAGCACGCGGACGAGTTCGGCTCCAGCGGCACCGTGCTCGAGGCGGCGCAGCGCGCCACCGGGCTCACGCCGAGCAAGGCTCGGGCTCTGCTCGGTCGCTTCCTGTTCAGCGGCGAGGAGGTGGAGAAGCCGCTCGACGGGGTGTCCGGAGGCGAGCGACGGCGGCTGTCGCTGGCCATTCTCGTCCAGTCAGGGGCGAACGTGCTCGTGATCGACGAGCCCACCAACCATCTCGACCTCGACGCCCGTGAGGCGCTCGAGGACGCCCTGCTCGCGTTCGACGGCGCGGTGCTCCTCGTGTCCCACGACCGCGCCCTGCTCGATGCGGTCGGGACCAGGACGGTGGCGCTCGAGGATGGCCGGCTGCGAAGCTACGACGGCGGCTGGGCCGAGTACTCACGGGTGCGCGAGGAGCGCAGGGTTGAGAAGGCGGCGAGGCCGAGCGGCGGCAACGGGTCGCGGGCGCGGCCGCAGGCGGAGCCGGCGGCCACAGCCGCCACGGCGAAGCCTCCCTCCAAGAACGCGGTCCGCCGCGTGGCCGAGCTCGAGCGCGAGGTGGAGCGAGCAGAGGCGGCGCTGTCCGCGCTCGAGGACGAGCTCGCCGACCCCGCTCAGTGGAGCAGCCCGACGCGCACGGAGCGGGCCACCAAGCGTCATCGCGAGGCGAGGCATGCGGTGGAACAGGCCTACGCGGCCTGGGAGGACGCGGCGCGCTGAGGGGTCAGTCCAGCAGGCTCGGCTGCCCGCGGCCGATCTTGTACGTGTAGCGCTTGTCGGGAAGCGCCGTGCGGGAGCGCCGCTTGACGGTGTCGACCCTGCGGAGAACGCACTTGAAGCTGTCCTGCGTCGCGGTGACGAGCCCATAGCCGTGGTGGTCGAACTCGGCGTCGACGGCCCACGGGTTGGTGGTGCGCAGGAGGTCGATGATCGACTCGGGCGTCTGGGGATCGAGGGGATTGGCGCCCGGCAGGACTCCGCCGCCTCCCTCGCCGAGGCCCGGGGAGGAGATCGACCCGCCCACGAACTCCGTGGCCACCGGCCTCTGATCCTCGTTGTTCACGCGCACGTCGCCGGCCACGAATGTGTGGATGTCGCCCGTGACGAACACCACGTCCTTGATCCTCCTGCGTCTGATGTGCTCGAGCAGGTCGCGCCGCTCCTGCGGGTAGCCCTGCCAGGAGTCGAAGCCGATGTAGTCCCCGCCGGGGTAGATCGTCGGCATGACCATCACCTGGTTGGCCATGACCTTCCAGGCCGCGCGCGACGACTTCAGGCGCCTCTTGACGAAGCCGCGCTGGGCGGAGCCGAGGAACCCGCGCGGCGCCTCGAGATCGGCGCAGGGCGGACCCAGCTGCGGATCGCCGCAGGGCTGGTCGTTTCGGTACTGGCGCTGGTCGAGCAGAATCAGGTCGACCGTGCGCCCGAAGCGCAGGGCCTTGTAGATCCGGTCGCTGCCACGCTTGACCCGGAACGTGGGCATGCTCTCGAAGTACGCCTGGTAGCCGGCGGCGCGGCGCGCTTCGGTATAGCGCAGCTCGGGCGCCAGGCCGCCGCCGGGCCCCGCGTTGCCGGCGTAGTTGTCCTGCACCTCGTGGTCGTCCCAGATCGAGATCATCGGGAACTTGGCGTGCATGCGGCGCAGCGGCGCCTCGGTGCGGTACAGCGCGTACTTGGCGCGGTACTGGTCGAGCGTCTCCGAGTACCCGATCGGGTCCTCGCGAACTCCGGCGAAGGCGTCGCCGGGCCGATAGTAGGCCTCGGCGTAGATGTAGTCGCCGAGGTTGACGACGAAGTCCACATCCTCGTTGGCGAGCAGGTTGTGGGCGTTGAAGTAGCCGAAGGTGTAGTCCTGGCAGGAGAAGAAGGCAAAGCGCACCGGCTGGCGCGAGTCGGGAGGCAGCGCGGTGCGGAAGCGGCCGACCTCGCTCTCCTCGCCCCGGGTGGAGAAGCGGTACCAGTACTGCTCGTGCGCGTCGAGGCCGGCGACGCGAGCCTTGACCGAATGGGCCACCCCCGGCGACGTCCTGACGAGGTCGCGCGCCACGACCTTGCGAAAGCCGCGGTCGCGGGCCACCTCGAGCTCCACCGTGCCGGTGCCCTCCACGTCGGCCACGCGCGTCCACAGGGTGATCGCGTCGGGCGACGGGTCGCCCGAGATCACGCCCTCGGCGAAGCGCCCGCCGCGCAGGCTCGGCTTACGGCGAGGGCGAGCCGCCCACGCGCTCGCGCCTCCGCCCGCGGCGGTGGCGAGTGCGACGCCGCCGGCTCCGGCTAGGAAGCCGCGGCGGGAAAGAGCGAGTCCGGGCAAGGCGTCGTCCACCCTATACGCGGTCAGCGAGCTGCGCCAGGCTCCGGGCGCTCACATACCGAGATCGTCACCGTAGTGCTCCCGGTACTGGTCGCGACGTTCCTGGACGTTCTCCACGTAGGCGCGGGTCTCCGGGAAGGGCACGTGTTGCCCGACCTCGAAGCCGTCGATCCCTCCGGCCTCCTCGACCCAGCCATCGACGTTGGTGATGCCGGCGTTGTAGGCAGCGAGCGCCGCATCCTCGTCGCCCTCGTAGTGGTCGATGAGAAAGCGAAGGAAGTAGGTCCCGTAGGCGATGTTGATCTGCGGGGAGCCGAGGTCGGACTGCTCGAAGCGGTTGCCACCCGAATGCCGGGCGATGAAGTCGGCCGTCTCGGGCGTGATCTGCATCAGCCCGCGGGCGCCGGCGCCGGAGGTCTGATCGCGAAAGCGCGATTCCTCATAGATCACGCCCGCGATCAGGGTCGGATCGAGGTCCTTCTCGGACGCCTGCTGGCGGATGATGTCGTCGTGGCGCAGCGGCAGGGTGATCTCGCGCACCGCCTCACCGAGCGGGCCCACCCCCGCGGCGGCGGCCAGCAGCACCCCGGCCAGCGCGAAGGCAGCCACGAGCACGACCAGGCGGCGGCGCCTGACGCGAGCCGGCGTGCGCCGGCGGGTCATGCGGGCAGCGTGAGAGCTCATCGGGCGGTTGGTGCGAGTTTCGCAAGCACTCGGGACAGTGCCTGCCTCAACTCGTGAATCGAGCCGTCGTTGCGGACCACGAAGTCCGCTCTTTGCGCCTTCTCCTCCTGCGACAGCTGCCGGCCGGCCCGCTCGTCGGGGGCGGCGTGACCGCGCCCGGACGCCCGCTCGCGGCGAAGCGACTCGTCCGCCACCACGGCGACGGTGGCGTCGAAGGCCTTCTCCATCCCCGATTCGAACAGGAGCGGCACCTCGACCACCGCGGCCCGCGGGGCCGGGTCAGCGGTGTCGACCGCGGAGCGCCACGCGTTGACCCGCTCTCCCACCCGGGGCCACAGCAGCCCCTCCAGCCAGGCGCGGGCGTCGTCGTCGCCGAACACCCGCTCGGCGATGCGAGTGCGATCGAGAGCGCCCTCGGGGGCCACCTCGGGACCGAGACGCTCGATCACCGCGTCTCGCACTTCGTCCGAGAGCAGCAGCTCGTGCACGACCTCGTCGCTGGACAGCGTGGCGGCGCCGAGCTCGGCAAGGGCGCGGAGTGCCTCGGACTTGCCCGCACCCAGACCGCCGGTGAGCCCGACGAACGGGACCGCTGCCCGGCCCGGCACCGGCTATTCGGAGGTCTGCTCGGCGGCCTGTTCGGGCGCGTCCGCGCCCTCGGGAGCGGGCTCGCTCCCGTTCTCCGGAGCGTCGGCTTCCGCTTCCGCGGCAGGCTCCTCGGCGGCGGGCGGCTCCTCGACGGGGGGCTCCTCGGCGGCGGGCGGCTCCTCGACCGGGGCCTCCTCGACCGCGGGCTCCTCCACGGGGGCCTCCTCGACCGGGGCCTCCTCCACGGGGGCCTCCTCGACCGGGGCCTCCTCGACGGCGGCCGCGGGCTCCTCCGCGGCAGGCGCCCCATCGTCGGCGACCGCGGGCTCCTCCTCGGTGGTCTGCACCCCCGAGAGGGCCGCGCGAAGGTCGTCCGCGCCACTCACCTGCGGACCGGCGAACACGTCCTCGGACAGGCCGAGGTCCGGCACGTCGCCGATCTCCTCGGCCACTCCGGCCGCGGCGGCCCCGGCGGCGGCGGCCGACTTGATGTGGGCCAGCTGCTCCTCGACCCGCTTGACCGACAGCGACAGGCGCCGGCGCTCGGAGTCGATCTCGAGGATCTTCACGCGCACGTCCTGGCCCGGCTCGACGATCTCACGCGGGTTCTCCACGTGGTGGTGAGCGAGCTCGGATATGTGCACGAGCCCCTCGACGCCGTCCATGATCTCGACGAAGGCGCCGAAGGTGACGACCTTGGTGACCTTGCCTTCGAGCTCGTCGCCGATCCGGTAGGTGTCGATCACCCGCTGCCACGGGTCCTCCTGGGTCTGCTTGAGACCCAGGGAGATGCGCTGGCGGTCGCGGTCGATGTCGAGCACCTTGACCGGCACCACGTCGCCGATAGAAAGGATCTCGGAGGGGTGGTTCACGTGCGACCAGGACAGCTCGGAGATGTGGATGAGGCCGTCGATGCCGTCGAGGTCGACGAAAGCGCCGAAGTCGACGATGTTGGAGATCGCGCCCTCCACGACCATCCCCGGCTGGAGACGGTCGAGGATCTGCTGACGGACCTCCTTGCGCTCCTCCTCGAGCACCGCGCGGCGCGAGAGGACGACATTGTTGCGCGAGCGGTTGAGCTCGATGACCTTGCACTCGATCTTCGTGCCGAGGAACTCGTCGAGATTCTGGACGCGCCGGATGTCGACCAGCGAGGCGGGCAGGAAGCCGCGCACCCCGAGGTCGATGATCAGGCCGCCCTTGACGACCTCGATGACCGTGCCCTCGACCGGCTCGCCGGACTCGGCGGCAGCCTCGATCTTGCGCCAGGCCTTCTCGAAGCGGGCGCGCTTCTTGGAGAGGACGAGACGGCCGTCCTGGTCCTCCTTGGTGAGGACGAGGGCGTCCACCTCCTCGCCCATCTCGACCTCGTCGTGCGGATCCACCGACTTGCGGATCGAGAGCTCATTCATGGGAATGACGCCCTCGCTCTTGTAGCCGATGTCGACCAGGACCTCGTCCTGGTCTATGCGAACGACCTTCCCGGACACCACGTCGCCCTCGTCGAACGGGACGATGGTGGCGTCGTAGTTGGGGACGATCTGGCCATCGATCTCGAGGAGCATTCCCCCCGAGCCCTCGACGGCGCGAGGTTCAGGTGCAGTCTGTAGTTCCGGCACTAAGCGGACAAGCCTAGCGATCAGAAGCTGGTCAGTACCCTGCCGTTGTCATGCCCGTCCGACGCACCCTCCGCGGCGCCGACCGCACTCCCCTCTCCGGGGAATACGACGTTCTCGTCTGCGGAGCGAGCTTCGCGGGGCTCGCCGTGGCACGCGAGCTGGCCGGAAGCGGGGCCCGTGTGCTCGTGGTCGACCGCTACGAGATCGGCGAGCGACAGACCTCCGCCTGCGGGATTCCCACGGAGTGGCTGCGGGTGATGGGGCTGATGGGCTCGCACCGGCAGACCTTCGGGCAGCTCGTGCTGCACACCCCGTACGGCACCTCGACCTTCGATCTGCCCTGGACCTTCTCCACGTTCGACTATCCAGAGCTGTGCCGGCTGCTGTGGGAGCAGTCGGACGCCGACTTCGAGACGGCAAAGGTGGACAGCCGCAGCGGCAACGTGATCCACACCGACCGCGGGGACCTGAGCGCCCCACTCATCGTCGACGCCCTCGGCTGGCGGCGGGTGCTGGGTAACGGCTTCCAGCCCCCCGACGCGCCGCTCTCGCGCGGGCTCGAGGTCCATCCCCACGGCAACAGCGAGGAGATGGAGCTCTGGATCGACCGGCGCTACGTGCCCGCCGGCTACGGCTGGAGCTTCCCGGCCGGCGACGAGCAGCGCATCGGCGTGGGCTCCTTCGACCCACGCTTCCACGTCAAGGACACCACCGTGCTGCTGGCCGAGGACCTCGAACGCGATCCGGTTCGCTACCAGGGCAACTGGATCCCGCACCGTCTGCGGCCGGCCACCGGCGACGGGATCTTCTTCTGCGGCGATTCGGCCGGACACTGCCTGCCGCTAACCGCAGAGGGCATCCGCACCGCGCTGTACTTCGGGATCGCCTGCGGGCGCGAGCTACGCGAGGTGGTGCAGGGCCGCCAGACCACGGCACAGGCACTCGTGAGATACGGGGACTTCTCGGCCTCCCACAACTGGAAGTTCGAGTGCATGCTCGCCGCGCAGCGTGCCGTTCCGCGCGTGCCGCCGCGGCTGCTGCGGCCGGCAGTGGCGGCGATGAGCGCCAAGCGCTTCGTGGAGTGGTCCTTCGGCCACTATCTCTCGATCGCGCCGCCGGAGTTCGCCACGGCCGCGCCCCGTGCGCAGCTTCGCGCGCCTCAACAGCTCGCGGCGTAAGGCAGCGAAAGAGAGCAGGAGCAAGCAAAACCTCCCGCTCGGTGCCCGGCAGTCAGAGATCGTGAGCTTTGCCTCCACATAGGGACCTAACCTCGCGATCGTGCCCGGGAGGGCGACGATCGGGAGGTTTCGCTTCTCGCTCCCCTCCCCAGCCAATCGGACCACGCCGACCCTGACGCGCAGGCCCGAGCGGAGCGCAACGCCCTACCCGGTGCACTCCTTCGACAGCGGCACCACCACGAACTCCTCCTGGTCGGCGTGCAGCGGCTGCGGGTTCTCCTTGCACCAGGCCGCCGCGCCGGTGGCCTCGACCACCCGCGCGCGGAAGCGGTAGCCGCTCACCAGCTTTCGGTCGCCGTAGACCCCGCTGCCGGTGCCCTGCCGCGCCAGGCAGGTGAACACGGTGGCGCCCGCGGTCTGACGGCCCTCCACCGGGCGGCAGCTGGTCTCACCGGCCGGCCCGTCGAGGTCCCCCGCCCGGACCCGGCGCGCGAAGTCCGTGCCCACGGCAGCCTCCAGGGCGGCCGCACGCGGCGGCAGCGGCAGGGTAGCCCGCCGCGGACGCTGCTCCTCGACCAGCTCTAGCCGGATGCGCTCCAGGTTCGCGGCCGCCGCGCGGCGCTGGTTCTCGCGGTTCTCACCGGCGTTGTCGAGGGCGGGCGGCACGAGCAGCGCGAGCATCACGGCCACCGCAACGAGGAAGGCGCCGAGGGCGACCTTTCCCGATCGCGGCAGCATCCTCCAGAGGCGGCCCGGGAGGCTGAGGAAGCCGGGCAGCGGCCGGTGACGGTCCTCCTCTGTGCCCGGGGCGGAGCTCGCCGCCCGCTCGGCGTGCTGCGCGAAGATCTCGCGCACACTCGACCAGGGATCGCTCTGTCCCATGTCTCATGTTGTACCGAGGCCGAGCAGCGCGCGCGCCTCGTCCGCCCCCACCGCTCGCCTATCGAGCAGAGGTGCCAGCTCGACCGCCTTCTCCACGAGCTCGGCGTTCGAGTCGGCTCGCTTGTCGGCCCGCACGCGCAGGTTGTCCTCCAGCCCGACCCTCATGTGCCCGCCCAGCATCAGCGCACTGGCCGCGAGGTGGAACTGGCCCGGATAGCCCACCCCGGCCGCCGACCAGGTGAAGCGGTCCTCGCCGAACAGCGAGACCGCGGTTCTGCGCATGTGCAGCAGCTGCTCGATCGAGGCTGCGTTGGCGCCCAGCACCCCGAGCACGAACTGGACGTGGATGGGGAAATCCAGCAGGTTCTGCTCGGCCAGGTGGTGGAGGTTGTAGAGGTGGCCGACGTCGTAGACCTCATACTCCGGCTTGGTGCCCGCCTCCCGGAACAGCTCGGACAGCCGGTAGAGGTCGCTGAACGTGTTGCGAAAGACGTAGTCGCGCGTTGACTCCAGGTACTCGGTCTCCCAGTCCGCCATCTCCGGGCGGTGGTGGACCTGGAAGATCCCGAAGTTGAAGCTGCCGCAGTTGAAGGTGGCCATCTCCGGCCGGCACTCCGTGACCACCCGGGCGCGCTCCTCGATCGTCATCCCCACGCCGCCGCCGCTGGTGGGCTGGGCGATCGCGTCGCAGCGCTCGCCGATGCCGGCCAGCACCTCGCGAAACAGGCCCAGGTCGGCCACCGGCTTGCCGGTGCCGGGCTCGCGCACGTGCACGTGCACGATGGCCGCGCCGGCGTTCGAGGCGCCCTCCGCGGAGCCGACGATCTCGTCCGGGGTGACGGGAATAGCCGCACTCTGCCCGGGCACGCTCATGCCGCCGGTCAGCGCACACGAGAGGAAGACGGGCTGGAGGCTCACGGCGCCGCCACCACCTCCGCCTCGAGGCGCTCGGGCGGCCGCAGCCGCCGCGGCGACAGGGGAAGCACCGAGGCCACGAACCCGGCGGCCACCGCCACGAGCACCCACAGGCTGGCCGAGAACGAGCCGGTGGCGTCGCGCACCGCGCCGAGCAGGATCGGCCCGACCGCGGTGATGGTGTAGCCCGCGCCCAGCATCAGCCCCACCACCGCGCCGGTGTCGGCCGGGTTGCCGGCCACGTCGAGCGGCAGGGTCATGGTCAGGGGGAAGGTCGCCCCGATCCCCAGGCCGGCGAGGACGGCCCACAGGAAGCCGCCCCCGGGCAGCGCGGCGATCCCGACGGTGGCCACGAACAGCGAGCCCGCGCAGAGCGTGAGCCACTGGCGCCGCGAGCCGCCGCGGTCGGCCAGCCAGGGCACGAGCAGGCCGCTGGGCAGCGCGGCGATGGCCATCACGGCCAGCAGCGCCCCGGCGTCGGTGTCGCTCCAGCCGCGCTCCTGGAAGGAGTCGGGCATCCAGGACACGAGGCCGTAGTAGACGATCGACTGCAGGGCGAAGACGCCCGCCAGCGCCCACACCACGCGGCGGCCCCAGGGCAGGCGCGGCGGCGGCTCGGCCTGGACCCGTTCTCGCTCGGCCGGGGTGAAGAAGAGCCAGCCGGCGAAGAAGAGAATCGTGCAGATCGAGAAGGCCAGGAGCGCCGCGCGCCAGCCGCCCCAGGCCGCGGCGATCGGCACGGCCAGTGCCGACGACAGGGCCGCGCCCATGTTGATGCCCGTGGTGTACACGCCGCTGGCAAAGGCCGGGCGATCGGCGAAGCGCTGCTTGACCGCCACCGGCATCAGCGCGCCGGCCAACCCCATTCCCACGCCAATCGGAAAGGTGAGCGCCAGCACCAGCGGCGCTCCGGGGGCCACGGCGCGGGCGATCCCGAAGACGGCGATCCCGGCGAGGCAGGCGCCTATCGCGCCGCGCGTGCCCAGGCGCGCGGCCACGTACGCCGCGGGCGGCGCGAACAGGCCCATGCACAGCACCGGGATGGTCCCGAGCAGGCCGGCCACGGCGTGGGAGACACCGAGGTCCTCGTCGATCTCGGGCAGCAGCGGGCCGACGCCGACGAGCTGGGGGCGCAGCGCCAGTGCGCCGAGAAACAGGGCGGCAAGAAGGAACAATGGAGCGCGCCCTCTCACGGACGCACGATCACCTTGAGAGCGCCGTCCTCGCGCTCGGTGAAGACCCGGTAGGCGTCGGCGAAGTCCTCGAGCGGGAAACGGTGGGTCACGAGGTCCTTCAGGCGCAGACGCCCTGCGGCGACCAGGGCGATCGCCTCCGGCATCTCGCCGGCCGCGGCCCGCACGCCGGTGAGCTCGATCTCGTCGAGCACCAGCCGGCGCAGCGGGATCGGCGCCGGCTCGAGCGGGATCCCGATCACGGCCACCCTCCCGCCCTTGCGCACGGTGTCGATGCAGCGACCCACCGCTTCGGGGTCGCCGGAGCACTCGATGGCCACGTCGGCGCCGCGGCCGCCGGTGCGCTCGCGCACTCCCTCCACGGGATCCTCGGTGGTGAAGTCGACGGTCTCGTGCCCCAGCTCGCCCGCCTTGGCCAGGCGGGCGCCCCGGCCCACCACGATCACGCGCGCGGCGCCGAGGGTACGGGCGCACTCGGCCACCAGGAGGCCCATCACGCCGGGACCGACCACCGCCACCGTGTCGCCCGGGGCCTGGCCCCCTCGCTTGACGGTGTGGAGGGCGATCGAGACGGGGTCGAGCATCGCGGCCTCCTCGTCCGAGAGCGAGTCCGGCACCGCGAACACGCTCTTGACCGAGTGGACCACGTAGTCGGCGTACGAGCCCTGGGTGTAGTGGCCGTACTGGCTGTGCAGGCGCTCGTCGCCGAAGTTCTCGCAGAGGTTGTAGCGGCCCTCCACGCACAGCCGGCAGTAGCCGCAGCCGGCGTGCGAGGTGCCGGCCACGCGCGTGCCCGTCTCCCACCCGAGGTCCGAGGCGCCCGGGCCCAGCTCGATCACCTCGCCCACCCATTCGTGGCCGGGGATGAAGGGGAACTCCTTGGGCCAGAAGCCCGGATAGTCGCCGGCGATGATGTGCGGGTCGGTGCCGCAGATGGCCACCGCCTTCACGCGGCACAGCACCTCAAAGGCCCCGGGCTCGGGACGCGGCACGTCCTCGACCGAGAAGCGTTCGGGCTCGTGCACCACCAGCGCCCGCATCAGGTGACCGCCACTGGGTCGATCATCGAGCCGGTGGCTCCCCGGATCCGCAGAGGCAGGGCCACGAACAGGAACTCGCGCGCGCCCGCGGCCGCCAACTCCTCCAGGTCGAGGCTCTCCATGATGTAGATACCCCTTTCGATCAGGAGCAGCGTGTGCACCGGCTGCGGGTTCGTCGGCTCGCCGCGGTCGGGCGCCGGCTGCACCTCGTAGGTCTCGGTGTCGGAGCCGGTGGCCACCACACCCCGCTCGGCCAGCAGCCGGGCGGCGGAGATGTCCGGGCCGGGGCCGCGGTGCTCGGCCATGAGCTCTTCGTCGGGCCAGTGACGCATGTAGCCGGTGCGCACCAGAGCCACGTCGCCCGCCCCCGCACCGACGCCGGTGCTCGACTCGATCGCCTTCAGCTCGTGGGCGCCGACGGCCTCGCCGCGGCCCAGGAAGGGGACACCGCGATGGGCGGGCACGTCGTAGAGCACGCCGCGCCGCCACAGCGGCGGGATCTCGGTGGCGTCGCCGCGCAGCGGGCCGAAGTCGCCCAGGTGCTCGGCGGCCGCGCCGCCGTTCCAGCGGTCGCCGTCGCCGATCGTCATGTGGGCGTGGGCGTCGATGTGGGCTCCACTGTGGGTGGTGCCCATCACCAGTTCCGACATGTAGCCCAACCCCGCCTCGTTGCCGGGGCCCCAGGGCTGGTCACCCGCAGCCCGGATGCCCTGCGGTGTGCGGTAGGACAGCACCTCGAAGTTGGGGTGGCCGGGAAACAGCGGCATGCGGGGAAAGCGGTCCCGAGCCAGGGTGAACATCCGGCCGCCACGCACCAGCCGGGCTGCCTCCACCACCTCTCCGGGCGCCGGAACCGCGGCCAGGCGCTGCAGGGCGGCGGCCAGCAGGGTTGCCGCCTCCTCGCGCGCGGCGGTGAGGCCGGGCGCGATCCGGTCGAGCGAGTGGCGCGCCTTGCCGACGGCCCGCTCGCGGGACGTTCGCCCCGACTGGATCCAGTCGGCCACCAGGCCCATCATCGTCTCGAGGAAGGACAACGAGTCCGCGGCCTGCACCACATCCGCCGCGGGCCAGCCACCCTCCTCGTGGACGCGCACCAGCGCCTCGACCTCCTCCACCAGCGCAGGCTCGGCCGCCTGCTCGCGCAGCCATTCGCCCACGATCCGCGCGCAGCGCTCCTGGTGCCAGCGGTTGTAGTCGGGGTCGTCCCAGGACACGGCCGAGTCCCACCCCGGGTCGGGATCGGGATAGGCACGCTCGGCGTCGTGGGTCACTGCCGCCACCCGCACGGCCTCGCCGGCGTCCGGGTCCAGGCGCTGCGCCCAATAGAGGGCGCGCTCCATGTGGGCGTAGTGAGGATGCACCTCGGCCATCCACTGCCGCGCGCGCTCGACCACGTCGGTCACGTGGTCACCGGCCTGGCTTGGAGCACGAACAGCTCGCCGCCCTCCACCGCCCACTCGATGTCCTGGGGCGTGCCCAGCCGCTCCTCCAGGTCCGCCCCCAGGGCGGCCAGCGCCTTCAGGGTCTCCTGGTCCACGGCCGGCTTGCCGCCCTCGTCGGGATCGAGCTCTCGCTCGACGGTCCCGCCGTCGGGGGCGCTGACGATGGCGAACGGCTGCACGGTCAGCTTCTCCTTCTTGACCTGACCGTCGCGGGCGAGCACGAAATGGTCGGGCGTCACCTGGCCCGACACGGCGGCCTCGCCGAGCCCGAACACCGCCTCCACCACCATGCGGTCGCGGCGCCTTCGCACCGGATCCATGGTGAACAGGACACCCGCAGCGTCCGCGGCCACCATGCGCTGCACGACCACCGCCATGGCGATGTCGTCGAGCGAGCCCTTCTTCTCCCGGTAGAACAGCGCGCGCTCGGAGAAGAACGAGGCCCAGCAGTCGCGCACCCGGTCCATCACCGCCTCGGCGCCGCGCACGTGCAGGTAGGTCTCCTGCTGGCCGGCGTAGCTCGCGGTCTCCGAGTCCTCGGCACAGGCGCTCGAGCGAACGGCCACGTGTACCTCGTCGCCCAGCTCGGCGTGCGCCTCCCCGACGGCCTCGATCAGCTCCGCCGACGGCTCGATGGCCTGTACGAGCTCCTGAGCGCGCTCGGCCGTCTGCTCTCCCGCGCCCTCCGCGAGCACGCCCCGCAGCTCGTCGCCGCCGTCGGACAGGCTCTCGGCCAGTGCGGTGGCCCGCACCACGAACCCCGGCGGCACCGGCAGGCCCAGCTCGGCCATCCGCGCCAGCGAGGATCCCTTGCCGCCCGCGCTCTCCACCTCGCGGCAGCCGGCCTCCGAGAAGCGGAGCACGCTCATTCGTCCACGATCGCAATCGCTCGCACCGGGGAGGCCGTGACCCCCACCCACTTCACCGGCAGCACCACGAGCTGGAAGCCGTGGGGGCGGCCGATCTCCTCGAGGTTCATGAGGTTCTCGAGGTGCCAGTACTCCTCGTCCCACATCACCCGGTGCGCCTCCCAGAACTGCTCGCGCTCGAACATCGCCCACACCGGCGGGTCGAAGGTGATGGCGTCGATGCCCATCATCCGCACGCCGCGCTCGATCAGCCAGCGCGTGGCCTCGGCGGTCATCCCGCAGTGGTCGGTCCGGTAGCGCTCCTCGGTGTTGTAGGCCCCGGCGCCGGTGTGGATCACGACGATGTCGCGCTCCTTGACCGTGTACTCGATGCGCTCGAGCTCGGCTTCCACCTCGGCTGCGGTGATGCCGTGCCCGCTCTCCGCGGACGTGAAGTCGAGCAGCACGCCGTCCGAGACACACCAGTCGAGCGGAATGGTCTCGGGACCGCCGGCGTCGGGGACGATGTGGCGGCGGGCATCGCAGTGCGTGCCCACGTGGTCGTCCTGGACCACCAGACAGTGGGCGGTGAGCGAGGTCACGCCGTACTCGGTAGCGCCGATCCGCTCCGCGAACTGCTCATGGGTCTCGAGCACGGCCAGCGCCGGCGGCGGAACCCGGGGAAAGGTCAGCATGTCCGCGTGGACCGGCATGGACAGGTCGACTATGCGTCTCACCGCTTCGCCTCCTCGCCGACGCTCTCGCGCAGCAGCTCGGCGGCCCCCATGAGGTGGTCGTGCATCGCCTGCGAGGCGGCCGGCGCATCCCCGCGGCGCAGCGCCTCGACGACCGGGACGTGGCGCTCCGACAGCGCCACCAGGTCGATGCCCGGCCGCGACACCGTCAGGTAGGTGCGCGAGTAGGGCTCGAGCATGCTCCACTGGTGGACCAGCGTGCCGTTGCCCGAGGCGCGCACGATGGTGGCGTGAAAGGAGGCGTTGGCCTGTGACTGCTCATGAGCGTCGCCGTCGCGCGCCGCAGCACGCATGCGCTCGATCAGACCCTCGAGCTCGTCGAGCCCATCGTCGTCTATGCGCTCGGCGGCCAGCCCGGCGGCCAGCGCCTCGAGGGCGGCGCGCACGGGAAAGGCGTCCATGAGCTCCTCGGCCGAGAAGGCGCGCACCGAGCAGCCGCGGTAGGGCTCGTGCACCACGCAGCCGACCTGCTCGAGGTCGCGCAGCGCCTCGCGGACGGGGGCCTGGCTGACTCCCATCTCCTGGGCGATCCGCGTCTCCACCAGGCGGCTGCCCGGCTCATAGCTGCCCTCCACGATGCGCTGCAGGATCACATCCTTGATCTGCTCGCGCAGGTTGCTCCGGGTGAAGGGAAGCGTCTGAGTGGCTGCGGGCTCGGTCACCGGCGCCTCCTCACCACGACGGCCAGCGCCACGCCGGCGCCGGCTACGAGCACGCCGGCGAGCGGCAGCACGCGCTTCATGACCGCGCCGCCGGTGAGCTCGCCCAGGTCGAGCACCTCGTCGGTCGGGCGTATGGCAGGGACGGCGGGCGCGGCGGGCGTGACGGCGCCATCGCCGATCACCGCCTCACCTCCGCCCGGGAGCCTCATGCGGGGCTCGTGCGGCGGCGGCGCCGGCACGTCGGCCGGAAGGGCCGCCGCCAGCGCCACTCCGGCGGCGGCCACGGCTGCGCCGGCCGACCGCTCTGCGGCCGTCGTGCCGGAGGCCGCCGAAGCGGCGGAGGGCGCTTCGCTCCTCCCCATCTGCCCGGCCAGGCAGTCGGCGAAGCGGTCCATCATCTTCGCGCTCACCTCCTGCATCACCCCGCGGCCGAACTGCGCGGCCGGGCCGGTGACGTTCAGGTCGGTCTCCACGTTCACGCGCGTGCCCTCGGGCACCTCGGCCATGGTGGAGGTGATGGTGGCCTCGGCGCCGCCCTTGCCGCGAGCGTCGCTCGCTGTGGCGCGCAGCACCGCGCGGCGGGCGGACTCGTCGGCCTCCGCTATCTCGATGGTGCCGTTGTAGGTCGACGCGATCGGGCCGATCTTGACCTTCATCGTGCCCTGCCAGCGATCGTCCTCGGAACCCGTGATGCTGGCTCCCGGGAGGCAGGGCGCCACTCGCTCGACGTCGAGCAGGACACGCCACGCCTCGTCCACCGTGGCCGGCACGGTCAGCTCGTTCTCGAGCTTCACCGAAGCCCGCCGGCGTCGTCGATCATGGTCTCGTAGAACGCCCGCTCACGTGACTCGAGATGCGGGATGGCCTCCCCCACCACCAACCGCTGGAAGTGCTCGGAGTCCATGTGCGCCTGGTAGCCCGCCTCGTCCACGTACTGCTCGTACAGGTAGAAGAGGCGCGGGTCCTCGGCCGTGCGGTGCGCCTGGTAGAAGAGGTTGCCGGGCTCGGCCCGCGAGGGCTCGGTCATCTCCTCGATGATCCGGACGATGCGGTCCTCCTCGCCCTCGTTGGCTCGCCACAGCGCCGATACGACGTAGGCCATGTCAGGTGTCTCCCTTCGCTCCGATTGGGTTGCGCAGCACTCCGATTCCGTCGATCTCGAGCTCCACCACGTCGCCCGGCTCGAGCCGGCGGTCGAGCTCGAGCCCTGATCCGCCGGTGGCCGTCCCGGAGCCCAGCACCTCGCCCGGGTAGAGCGTCTGGCTGCGCGACGAGTAGGCGACCATGTCGGCGAAGCGGTGGTGCATGCTCGCACTGGTGTCCTCGCCCCACAGCTCGCCGTTCACGCGCACCTGCATGCGCGTGTCCGAGGCGTCGATCTCGTCGGCCGTGACCAGGCAGGGGCCGAGCACGTTCGAGCCGTCCCAGTCCTTGGCCTTGCCGGGCCCCATGCCCACGGGGAGCTCGCGCGTCTGCACGTCGCGTGCCGACACGTCGTTCCAGATCGTGTAGCCGAAGATGCAGGCGTCGGCGTCGTCGGCGGCCACGTCCCGGCAGCGGCGGCCGATCACCGCGGCCAGCTCGAGCTCGTGGTCGAGCCGGTCGGTCCACTCCGGCCAGGGGATCGTCGCCTCCGGTCCGATCACGGTGTCGGGCATCCCCTTGTAGTAGGCCGGCACGTCGTACCACTCGTCGGGTATCTCGCGCCCGAGGCGGCCCAGCGCGCCCTTGAGGTGTCCCTCGAAGGCCAGGAAGTCGCGCAGCGAGCGAGGACGAAGGGGGGCGAGCAGACGGGCCGAGGTCACCGCCCGGGCGTCGCCGACCGGCGCTCCGGCCTCGATGAAGGCGACCATGTCTCCCTCGAAGCCGAGGTCGACCACGCCGCCGTCCTCGAGGGCTCCCACCCGGGGCCCGTCGCCGGCGTCGTAGGTGACCAGCTTCACGCCGCCGCCCTCCTCACCGCGTCGGCGATCTTCACGTAGCAGCCGCAGCGGCACAGGTTGCCCCCCAGCGCCTCGGCGATCTCGTCGTCACTGGGGTGCGGGCGCTCGCGCAGCAGGCTGGAGGCGGTGAGCACCATCCCGGGCGTGCAGTAGCCGCACTGGAAGGCCCGCTCCCTAGCGAAGGCGGCGGGCACGGGGTCGGCGGGATCGAGCCCCTCCACGGTGGTCAGCTCGCGCCCGGCCGCCTGGGCGGTGAGCAGCAGGCAGCCCGACACCGGCTCGCCGTCGAGCAGGACGGTGCAGGCGCCGCACACGCCGATCCCGCAGGTGGCGCGCACGCTGCGGTAGCCCTCGCGCCTGAGCGTCTCGAGCAGGGTCTCGTCGCTCGGGGCGTCGAGCTCGGCCCGCCGGCCGTTCAGGATCAGCTCGACGATCACCGCGGAGTGCCCCCGTTCAGGGCTTCGGCGGCCTCGAGCACGCGCTCGGCCGTCATCGGCAGCTCGGTGAGCTGAAGGCCGAGCGAGGCGAGCGCGTTGCCGATCGCCGCGGGCACGGGCGGCAGCGCCGTCTCGCCCAGGCCGTGTGCCTCTGCGCCCTCGCTCTCGATCAGCTCATGGGTCAGCCGGCCCGGCAGGTCACCGATCGCGGGCAGGTTGTAGTCGCTCAGGTTGGTGCCGGTGAGCTGGCCGTCCGACTGCTCCACCTCCTCGAGGAGGGCCGTGCCCAGACCCATGATCATCGAGCCCTCGTTCTGCAGCTCTGCCCCCTTGCGGTCCACCACCCTCCCCGCGTAGACGGCGGCGTGAAGATGCTCCACGCAGATCTCCCCGGTCTCGTCGTCCACCAGCACGTGGGCGGCGGCCGCCCCCTGGTGCCAGTGGGTCGAGGCGATCCCCTGGCCGGTGTCGGGATCGAGGCCACCGTCGTTCTCCACCTCGCCGTAGCCCCGCTCGCCCCCGTTGGCGTTCAGGTCGGCCACCGCCTCGACAAGGGCCCGGCCCATCATGTGGGTCGAGCGGCTGGAGGTGGTTCTCGTGTCGTAGGGGGAGCTGTCGGTGTCCGGGTCCGGAACCTCGATCTGGCCGGGCTCGCAGCCCAGCAGCTCGGCCCCCATCACGCGCAGCGACTCGCGCACCCCCTGCCCCATCTCGCAGGACGCGCTGCGGACCACGTAGCCCACCGGGGTGCGCTCCACCGCGATCGCGGCTCGGCTCGGGGTCTGCATGCCCTTGAGCAACACGCACAGGCCCTTGCCCTCGGGGTGGCGCTCGTAGTCCACGGCGTCCGCGGCGGCCTGCAGGCATTCCTCGAAGTGGACGTCGTGCATGACCTCGCCGGTGGCGAACCGGTCGCCGTCGCGCAGGAGGTTCTTGCGCCGCAGCTCGAGCGGGCTCATCCCCAGCCGCTCGGCCAGCAGGTCCATCGCGCGCTCGGACGCCCACACCGACTGCGTGGCGCCGTAGCCCCGGAAGGCGCCGTTGGGAGGCAGGTTCGTGTACACCGCCAGCGAGTCCACCCGCACGTGCGGTATCCGGTAGGGACCGACCCCGGCGTAACCGAGCTTGGTGGCCACCCCCGGGCCGCAGTCCGCGTAGGCGCCGGTGTCGACCCAGCAATCGAGCTGCTTGGCCACCAGCGTGCCGTCCAGCCGGGCGCCGATCCGGACGCGCACCACCGCCGGATGGCGATTGAGCGTCATCCACTCCTCGGCCCTGCCGAGCACCGCCTTGACCGGTCGTCCGGCCTTGCGCGCCAGGCAGGCCACCACAGCCTCGAGCCGGGTGAAGGTCTTGGCGCCGAACGAGCCGCCCATCGGAGGGGCCACCACGCGGATGCGCTCTTCGTCCATGCCGAGCAGGCCGGCCAGGTCGTCGCGCAGGTTGAACGGCGTCTGAGTGCCGGTGTGCAGCTCGAGCCGCCCGTCCTCGCGCCAGACGGCCGCGCTGGCGTGCGGCTCCATGGGCGCGTGCTGGGCGCCGGCCGTGCGGAACGTCTCGTCCACGACCACCGAGGCGGAGGCGAGGCCCTCCTCGGCATCGCCCTGCACGAGCCGGAAGCGGTGGCAGACGTTGGTGTCCTCGAGCGGCCGGACGCCGATGGACACGGCGTCGTCGGCGGAGGTGCCGGCCTCCGGGTGCAGCAGGGGTGCGCCCTCGGCCACGGCCGAGAGCGGGTCGAGCACCGAGGGGAGCTCCTCGTAGTCCACCTGCACCGCTTCGGCCGCGGCGCGGGCGAGCGCCGGCGTGGGAGCGGCCACGGCGGCCACGATGTCGCCGGCGAACCGCGCGGGATCGGCGAGCACGGTCTGATCCTTGAGCTGGCAGCCGTAGCGGCCGAGCTCGGCCACGTCCTCGGGCAGCAGCGCCACGGTCTCATCCGAGAGCGCGGAGGCATCGATCGAGCGAACGCGGGCGTGAGGGTGGGGCGAGCGCACGAAGGCCGCGTGCCAGGCGCCGGGCAGCTCGACGTCCTGGGAGTAGCGGATCGAGCCGTCCACCCGGGCGTCGCTCACGCCACCGCCTCCAGGGCCCGGCGCACCTCGACCTCGATGATGCGCTTGCGGTAGGCCGACGAGCCACGCGAGTCGTCCAGCGGGTCGATCTCACGCGCGTAGCGGCGGGCTATCTCCGCCGCCTCCTCCGGGCCGGGCGGCCCGTCGCCGGCGAGGGCGAGCGCGTCGGGCAGCTCGCGCGGGCGGTCGGACACGGCACCCACCACCACCCTCAACCCCTGCTCGCCCCGCGCCGCCGCCACGGCCACGCAGGGACGGTCCTCGCTGCCGCGCGAGCGAAACTTGCGGTACACCGCTCGTGACGGGCAGGGTGGGACGCGCACCTCCACGAGCAGCTCGTCCGGCTCGATGCAGGTCTCGTAGAAGCCGAGGATCAGCTCCTCGATCGACACCGTGCGCGTACCCCGCCTCGAACGCAGCACCGCCCGCGCACCCAGCGCCGCGAGCACCGCCGGCGGATCGGAGGCGTAGTCGGCGTCGGCGAGCACGCCGCCCACGGTGGCCTGGTTGCGCACCCGCGGGCTGGCCACGAGCGAGAACGCGCGGGCCAGCACAGGCCAGCCGGCGCGGACCGCCTCCGAGCGCTCCACCGCCCGATGACGCGCCATGGCGCCCAGCCGCAGCTCGCCCTCCACCACCTCCACGTAGTCGATTCCGCGCACACCGCCGAGCGAGAGCAGCGCTTCCGGGGCGATCAGGTCCTGGTTCATCAGGATGGCCAGGAACGTGCCGCCGGCCAGCACCGTGGCGTCATCGCCCCGCTCGCCACGCGCGGCGAGCGCCTCCTCGAGGGTGGCCGGGCAGAGCCACTCCGGGTCAGCGGCCCCCACTCGAGCTCAGCCGAGGATCTCGACGACGCCGGTGGTGCCGTTCACGCGGATGCGATCACCGGTGGAGATGCGGTCGCCCGCGTTGGTGGTGCCCACCACCGCCGGGATGCCGAACTCGCGCGCCACCACGGCGGGATGCGACACCGCGCCGCCCGCTTCGGTGACCAGGCCGGTGATCTTCGTGAACAGAACCACCCACGCGGGATTGGTCATGCGGCACACGAGGATCTCGCCGTCCTTGACCTGGTCGAACTCGTCCAGGGAGCGCACGAAGCGGGCGTCGCCCTCGACCACCCCGGGCGAGGCGGCCAGCCCCTTGACCTCGCCGGTGGTGGACGGCTCGCCCGCGTGGAACTTCTCCGGGAAGCCCCAGAGAGCGTTGTAGGGAAAGTCGAGCGCGGGCTGCGTGGCGGTGCCCACCCACGACGGCGGTCGCTTCTCCGAAGCCTCCTCCAGCCGGTCGCGGCGGTCGCCCACCAGCTCGCGCGCGTCCACCGACGACCCATCGGCCATCAGCAGGCGCAGCTCGTTGTAGCGGAGGTACATCACGTCCTCGGGATCGTCGAGCGTCCCCGCGTCCACGAGCTTGCGGGCGATCGCGATCAGCACCAGTCGCAGCCGGGCGTTGGTCCCCTGGTCGATGTAGAAGTGATGGTCCGGGGTGAGTGGGTTCATGCTCAGCGAGCGCTCGAGCGCCGACTTGAGCTCATCGCCCTCGACGCCCTCGAGCGCCTCCTTCTTGGCGGCCTCCAGGTCGTCGCGCACCGCGCCGATGTTCGCCGAATAGTCGTAGTCGGTGGCCAGGTAGCCCCGGACCGCCTCGATCATCGGCGCCGGATCCTCGACCCAGGTGCGGAACGCGAACTCGTGGGACCAGATGGCCTTGTAGCCGAAGGCCTGCTGGTGCGGCTCGATGCGCTCCTCGACGAAGCGCTTCCCGCGGTCGGACCCCTCCAGCGCGGCGGTCACGTCGGCGGCGGTGTCGCCCTCGAAGGCGGCGGAGAGCTCGGAGTCGTCCTTGATCTCCTCCTTCATCTTCCAGAGGTCCTCGATCGAGTCCCAGTTGCGGTCGGCCACCGAGCTCTGCAGGCGCCCCATCAGCGCTGCGGCGGCGTCGCCCTTCTCCTCCTCGAGCAGGCCGTTGAGCGCCTGGGTGGAGGCGAACTGGGCGAAGTTGAGCATCCAGTGGATCTTCCAGTGGCGGTCATGGATGTCGATGGCGTCCTCGAGCAGGACCGCCATGTCGAGGAAGGACGCGCCCTCGGCGTCGTAGCCGTCGAGGTACTCGAAGTTCCGCTCGATCTCGGGGCGCAGCCGCTCGTTCCACCAGTCGAGGAAGTTCTCGGCGTAGTGGGGAAGCACCCAGCCGAGGTAGGCACCGATCTTCTCGGCGTGGTCCGGGTCCCGCGGGACGCGGGGCACGTAGCGCGACTGGTACTCCGTGGCCTCCGAGTGGATGCCCGGGTCGGAGGGAACGGCGGCGGTGTAGACGTAGCCGTTGATCTCCTTGGCCACCCAGTCGCAGGCGAAGGGCGTGCCGAAGCGGCGGAACATGTGGTCGCAGGTGAGCCACCAGCCGCCGATGTCGAAGAACATCGGCGAGACCGGGTTGGGACAGTGGAGATCGTCGTAGATCCAGAAGAGCTCCTTCTCGCCGTCGTCCCACTCGATCGGGAACTCCTCGCTCCCATGGAACTCGCCGAGCACCTCCTCACCCGCACTGGTGACCGTCATACGCTGCTCCTCCTCCGCTCGAACGAACCGCTGATCTGAGCCTTCCCCGATTCGATCGTAGATAATCGATGATCGGGAGGCAAGTGGCCCGCTCAGTCGCGAACGATCAGCACCGTGCCGGCCGCGAGGAGCGCGATGCCCAAGAGCTTCTCCCAGGTGATCGCCCGCTCGTCGAGGCCGAGAACCCCTGCGCGGTCGATGACCACCGAAAGGGCGAGCTGCCCCGCGATCACCGCGGCCGTGGCCCCTCCGGCACCCAGCTCGCGCACGGTGATCAGGGTGACGAGAACGATCGCCGCGCCGCCCACGCCGCCGAGAATCCAGTAGTACCAGGCCGGGGACTCGACGCCCTCGTCGCCGCTGAGCCCGCCGCCGACCGTGAAGGTCAGCACCAGAATCACGGCGGTTCCGACCAGAAAGCTCACGAGCGCAGCGCCCAGGCTTCCGACCGAGTTGGAGATGACGTTGTTGGCGGGGGCCTGTGCGGCCACCAGCCCGCCC
Organism: uncultured Thermoleophilaceae bacterium; assembly: GCA_963826165.1. Taxonomy (GTDB): domain Bacteria; phylum Actinomycetota; class Thermoleophilia; order Solirubrobacterales; family Thermoleophilaceae; genus JACVRW01. The sequence continues at coordinate 155,469 of CAWGWC010000016.1, forward strand.
GCGGCCACCGTCAGGAGTACGGCGAGCTCCTTGCTCATTTGGCCTCCAGCCAGTTCTCGCCCGCGCCGAGGTCCACCTCGAGCGGCGGGTCCATCTCGAACGCGCCGGCCATCTCGCGGATCACGATCGCCGACGCCGCCTCCACCTCCGCCTCAGGCGCCTCGTAGAGGAGCTCGTCGTGAATCTGTAGCACCAGCCGGGTCTCGAGGCCCTCGGCGCGCAGGCTGTCGCGGGCCCGCACCATGGCCACCTTGATGATGTCGGCCGCCGTGCCCTGAATCACCATGTTCACGGCCAGACGCTCGCCCAGCGAGCGCGTCTGGAACTGACGAGAGCGCAGCTCGGGCACGCGCCGGATACGGCCGAACAGCGTGGTCACGTGGCCCTCCTCACGTGCCAGCTCGATCGTGCTCTCGATGAACTCCTTGACCTTCGGGAAGCGCTCGAAGTAGCGGTCGATGAACTCCTGCGCCTCCTCCTGCGGGATCTGCAGGCGGTCGGCGAGCCCGTAGGCCGACAACCCGTACACGATCCCGTAGTTGACCATCTTGGCCTTCGAGCGCGTGCCGGGATCGGTCTTGCCTCCGAGGATCGCCTCGGCGGTGGCGGTGTGCACGTCCTCGCCGCGGCGGAAGATCTCCTTCAGCACCGGCTCTTCCGCGATGTGGGCCAGCAGCCGCAGCTCGACCTGCGAGTAGTCGGCCGAGATCAGCCGCCGGCCCGGCCCGGCCGTGAAGCACGCCCGGATCTCGCGGCCCTGCTCGGTGCGGATCGGGATGTTCTGGAGGTTCGGGTTGGTGCTCGACAGGCGGCCCGTGGCCGTCGCGGTCTGGTTGAAGGTCGTGTGCAGCCGGCCGTCGTCCGAGATCAGCTCGGGGAAGGCATCCAGATAGGTGGACTTGAGCTTGGTCACCTCGCGCCACTCCTCGATCGCGGGAACGATCTCGTGCTCGTCGCGAATGGCCTGGAGCACGCGGGCGTCGGTGGAGAAGCCGGTCTTGCCGCGGCGCTTACGCGAGAGCCCGAGCTTGTCGAACAGGATCGGGGCCAGCTGCTGGGGCGAGCCGATGGTGAACTCCTCCCCCGCGAGCTCCCAGACGCGGCGCTCGAGCTCGGCTGAGCGGACGCCGAAGCGCTTGCTGATCTTCTGCAGGCGGGCCACGTCGAGCGTGATGCCCTCGCGCTCCATCTCCACCAGCACGTCCACCAGGGGCAGCTCGACCTCGTGGAACAGGCTGGTCAGGCCGTCCTCCTCCAGGCGCTCGCGCTGGCGCTCGGCCAGCACGCGGGTCAGGACCGCGCGCTCGGCCACGCCGTCCGCGCCCTTGGCGCCCTCGACCTTGGCGCCGATGCCGTTCTCGGTGGCCAGGTCGTCGAGCGGATAGCCGCGCCGGGCCGGATCGATCAGGTAGGCCGCGACCATCGTGTCGTGCTCGAGCGGCGGCGGATCGGCGGGATCGTCGGCCACGGCGATCGTCTTCCAGTCGTGGGCCACCACGGGCCGCTCACCGCGGGCGAGGGTGAAGGCGGCCAGCGTCTCCACCTCGGCCACCAGCACCTCGTCGCCCGCCCAGGCGGCCACGGTGAGCGGGCCGAGGCTTACGGCGTCGAGATCGAAGGAGCCCTGGGGCGAGCCGCCGGCCGCGGCGGTGGCGACCGGAGCGGGTGCCTGAGCCGCGTCGGGCTGGGCCTGGGCCTCGGCCTCGGGATCGAGCTCGCCGGCAAGCTCGGGGGCATCGGGGTCGTTGAGATCGAGATCGGCGCCACCCGCGGCCCCGGCGCCGGCGACCGCCTCGTCGGGTTCCTCGCCCGGGCGCAGGGCGGCGACCGCCACCAGCTGGCCCTCGAGCCCGCCCAGCTCGGCCACCGGGACCTCGCGCGCAGGCACCCGGATCACCTCCTCGACCCGCTCGGCGGGCGCGGCGCCATCCTCGCCCAGAGCCTCCTCCAGGCGCTCCAGGGGAGCCCGCAGCTCGAACTCACGGAAGGTCTCGCGCAGGCGTGAGCGGTCCGGCTCGCGCGCGATCACCCCGTCGAAGTCCACCTCCACGTCGACGTCGCGCACGGCGGTGGCCAGCTGCTTGGAGATGCGGGCGTTCTCGGCGTGCTCGGTGAGGTTCTGCTTGCGCTTGGCCCCCGAGATCGAATCGATGTTCGCGAGCACTCCCTCGAGGTCGCCCCACTCCTGCAGCAGCTGGGAGGCGGTCTTGTCGCCGATGCCCGGAACCCCGGGGATGTTGTCCGAGGTGTCGCCCTTCAGCCCCACGAAGTCGGGCACGAGCTCCGGCGGGATGCCGTAGCGCTCGATCACCGCGTCGCGGTCGTAGACCTTCGTGTCGGTCACGCCGCGGCCGGTGGCCATGACCGTCACGCCGGGCTCGATCAGCTGGAAGAGGTCACGATCGCCGGTGAGCACCGTCACGTCGATCCCCTGTTCGCGCGCCTGGCGAGCCAGCGTGGCGATCACGTCGTCAGCCTCGTAGCCCTCCACTCGCACGCTCTCGTAGCCGAAGGCCTCCACCAGGGGCTGCATGTGCGGCCACTGCTCCTGCAGCAGGTCGGGGCGCGACTCGCGGTGGCCCTTGTACTCCTCGTAGATCTCCTTGCGCCCCGACATGCCCGCGTCCCAGACCACGAGCGTGGGCCTGACCCCGAAGTCGGAGATCATCTTCACGAGCATCGAGGCGAACCCGAAGATCGCGTTGGTGGGCTGGCCCTTGGACGTCGCGATCGACTCGGGAAGGGCAAAGAACGCGCGATAGACGAGGCTGTTCCCGTCTATCAGGAGCAGCTCTTTGGGACTCTCGTCGGGCACGTCTCCACACTATCGGCGCCGCCCGCCACACCCGCCCTATCATCCGGCCTGGCCGTGCCCGCTCCCTCCGCCCAGTTCTCGCTGACCCTCAGGGTCGCCCTGCCCGGGCGGACCGGCGGCGCCCTGGGCCGGGTGACGGCCGCCGTAACCCGCGCCGGAGGCGCGATCGTGGCGGTGGACGCGCTGCAGGCCAAGGGCGAGCGGACGCTGCGCGAGATCACCGTCGAGTGCTGGTCGGTCGAGCACCGCGGGCAGGTCATCTCGGCGGTCCAGGGCGTCCGCGACGCCGAGCTGGTGGAGATCAGCGACCGCACCTTCGAGGTGCATCGCCGCGGCAAGATCCACACCGGGCTCAACATGCCGGTGAAGACCCGCGACGACCTCTCGATGGCCTATACGCCTGGCGTCGCCCGCGTGTGCACGGCGATCGCCGAGAACCGCCAGAAGGCCTTCAAGTACACGATCAAGGCGAACACCGTGGCCGTGGTGTCCGACGGCACGGCAGTGCTCGGGCTCGGTGACATCGGGCCCGAGGCCGCGATGCCCGTGATGGAGGGCAAGGCGATGCTGTTCAAGGAATTCGCCGACGTGGACGCCTTCCCGATCTGCCTGAACACCAAGGACGTCGACGAGATCGTCGAGACGGTGATTCGCATCTCACCCACCTTCGGCGGCATCAACCTCGAGGACATCTCCTCTCCGCGCTGCTTCGAGATCGAGCAGCGCCTGAAGGAGGCCCTCGACATCCCCGTCTTCCACGACGACCAGCACGGCACGGCGATCGTCACCCTGGCCGCGCTCATCAACGCATGCCGTCTGACCGGACGCGAGATGGAGGACCTGGACGTGGTGATGGTGGGCGCGGGAGCGGCCGGCGTGGCCGTGGCCAAGATCCTGCTCGACGCCGGCGTGACCTCGATCGTGGCCTGCGACCGATTCGGAGCGATCCACGCCGGCCGCGACGACTACGCCGCCGGCTCGATGAACGCTCCCAAGCGCTGGCTGGCGGAGAACACCAACGCCGGCCGGCGCGAGGGCCAGCCGCGTGAGGTGATCGAGGGCACCGACCTGTTCATCGGCCTGTCGGGGCCGGGAATCATCGACGCCCCCGACCTGCAGCGCATGAACCCCGATCCCTTCGTCTTCGCGATGGCCAACCCCAACCCGGAGGTCAAGCCGGAGGACGCCGCCCCGCACGTCCGGGTGATGGCCACGGGCCGCTCCGACTACCCCAACCAGATCAACAACGTGCTGGCTTTCCCCGGGGTGTTCCGGGGCGCGCTCGACGCTCGCTCCACCGCCATCACCGAAGAGATGAAGCTCGCAGCCGCCCGCGGGATCGCCGAGGTGGTGACCGACGAGGAGCTCGATGAGGACTACATCGTGCCCAGCGTCTTCAACCGAGATGTGAGCCGCGCTGTGGCCAGCGCCGTAGCAGAGGTGGCCGCGCGCGCGGCCGGGACCGAGGTCGAGCTGGATCCGCCGACGGTCGAGCGCGCCGCCATCCGCTGATGCGAGTCACAGTCACAGGGGCCACCGGCACGATCGGGAGCGCGTTCACGCGCGAGCTCTCCGCGCGCGGCGACGAGGTCACCGCCCTGTCGCGCGACGCGAGCCGAGCCGGCGACGCGCTCGGCGTGGAGGCCGAGGAGTGGAAGGACCCTAAGGGCGAGCGGCCGCCGCTCGACTCCCTGCGGGGGCGCGACGCGGTCGTGCACCTGCTGGGCGAGACGGTGGCGCAGCGCTGGTCGGACGAGGTCAAGCGCGAGATCCGCGACTCGCGGATCCTCTCCACCCGCCACCTGGTCGAGGCGCTGGGCGAGCTGCCCGAGGGCGAGCGCCCGAACGTGCTGGTGTGCCAGTCCGCCACCGGCTGGTACGGAGCCCATGGCGACGAGCGCGTGGACGAGTCCGCGCCGGCTGCGGGCGACTTCCTGGCCCGGGTGACCGCCGACTGGGAGGCCGAGGCGGGCAAGGCGACCGAGCTGGGGCTGCGAGTGGCGCTCACCCGCACCGGGGTGGTGCTGTCCGAGTCCGGCGGCGCGCTCGAGAAGATGCTGCCCTTCTTCAAGCTCGGCATAGGCGGCCCGGTGGCGGGCGGAAAGCAGTACGTGCCCTGGGTCCACCTCGACGACGTGGTCGGAGCGCTCGTCTTCGCCGTCGACACGGCCGGCGCGGACGGTCCGCTGAACGTGACCGCGCCCGAGCCTGTGACCAACAAGGAGCTCTCGTCGGCGCTCGGCCGCGTGCTCCACCGCCCCGCCTTCGCCCCCGTGCCCGGCCTCGCCGTCAAGACTCTCTACGGAGAGATGGCCGAGATCGTGACCACGGGCGTGCGCGCCGTGCCGGCGAAGCTCACCGAGCTCGGCTACGTGTTCCGGCGGCCGGATCTAGAGGGCGCGCTGCGCGACGCGACAGGCAACGGTTAGCCGGCCTGCGCTCCGCCCGCGCAGAACCTCCCGCCCAGCACTCGCCGGTGCGAGACCGGGAGCTTCTCCACCGTATGGGAGGCAAACCTCTCGAACGCGTTCACATCGGCGGCGATCGGGAGGTTCTCCACCCCGTTCGACGGTACCCCCTTCCCCAGCCGCAGTCGGACGGCTCGCCGGCGGCCGCAGAGGTCTGAAGGGCGCGCCAAGGCGCTGCGCAGAGCCGAACGGCGAGTCCCGGCGGTTCGACCGTCGCGCGGCGCGGCTACTCGGGCCCGGAGCGCACGGCCTGCTGCTCGGCCCGCAGCTCGGCCACAGTCTTGCCGCCGCTGCCGAACGGGCCCTGCAGCTTCCAGCGCGAGTCGGACCTGGCCGGCCACAGCAGCCAGATGATGACCGCGATGAACGACAGCAGCAGGCCGAAGGCCAGCCCGAGCTTCTCGCCGTAGCCCTTGCGGTGCGAGAGGTAGGAGGCCACGATCGCCGAGATCAGCCAGATGTAGGTGAGCCACAGCGCTCGGGCGCCGATCACGGCGAAGGTGTCGAAGGTGTCCATCATGCCCCCAGGTAAGCCCTCTGCACTTCGGGGTTGGTCCGCAGCTCGCTCGACTTGTCCTCGAGCGCGACCTTCCCGGTCTCCAGAACATAGCCGCGTTTGGAGACATCGAGGGCATAGTTGGCGTTCTGCTCCACGAGCAGGATCGTCGTGCCCTGACGGTTGATCTCGGCGATGGTCTCGTAGATCCGCTCGACCAGGATCGGCGCGATCCCCATCGACGGCTCGTCGAGCAGCAGCAGCTTGGGATTGGCCATCAGCGCGCGCCCGATCGCGAGCATCTGCTGCTCGCCGCCCGACATGGTGCCGCCCTTCTGCTTCTCGCGCTCCTTGAGCCGGGGAAACAGGGCGAAGACGCGGTCGAGGTCGTTGCCGATCCCGTCCTTGTCGCGACGCAGGTAGGCGCCGAGCTCCAGGTTCTCCCGGACCGTCATGCGCGGGAAGACATGGCGGCCTTCGGGCGAGAGCGAGATACCCATCTCGACGATCTCCTGCGGAGGTATCTCGCCGATCTCCGTGTCGTCGAAGCGGATCGTGCCCTGCCGCGGAGGTGTGAGCCCGGAGATCGAGCGCAGGGTGGTGGACTTGCCGGCGCCGTTGGACCCGATCAGCGTGACCACCTCGCCTTCCTCGACCGTGATCGAGATGCCCTTGAGGGCCTCGATGTTGCCGTAGTAGGTGTGAAGGTCGGAGACCTCGAGCAGCGCCATCAGTTCTCTTCCCCGCCCTGCCCGCCGGGCGATTCGCGCCGGGCCGCACCGGCCTCGGCCTCGGCCGCTCCCTGCTTGCCCAGGTAGGCCTCCACCACTCGCGGGTTCGCCCGCACGTCGGCGGGGGAGCCCTCGGCGATCTTCTGGCCGTGGTCGAGCACGGTGATGCGCTCGGAGACCTCCATGATCACCTGCATGTCGTGCTCGATCAGGAGGATGGTGAGCCCCTTCTCGTCGCGCAGCCGGTTCATGAACTTGGTCAGCTCAGCCGACTCCTGGGGGTTCATCCCGGCGGTGGGCTCGTCCAGCAGCAGCAGCTTGGGGTCGGACGACAGCGCGCGGGCGATCTCCAGGCGGCGCTGGTCGCCGTAGGAGAGGTTGACCGACAGGTTGTCGTGCTGGTCCTCGGCGATGCCCACGTAAGAGAGCGTCTCGCGCGCCTTCGCGTCGACCTCCTTCTCCTCGCGCCGCACCCACGGAACGCGGAGGATCGAGCCGAACAACCCCGCCTTCATACGGCCGTGCTGGCCGACCATGACGTTCTCGACGGCGGTCATCGTCCCGAACAGCCTGATGTTCTGGAAGGTGCGGGCCACGCCGTCGCTCATGATCCGGTCGGGCCGGCGGCCGGTGATGTTGCGGCCGTTGAACGTGATCCGCCCGAAGCTCGGCTTGTAGAGCCCGGTGAGCATGTTGAAGAACGTCGTCTTGCCGGCGCCGTTGGGGCCGATGATCGACACGATGCCCTGCTGCGGGATGGTGAAGCTCACGTCCTCGACGGCCACCAGGCCGCCGAACACCTTTGAGACGTTCTCCGCCTCGAGCAGGGCCTCGCCGTTGCTCTCGCGCGGCTCGTCGGCGGTGGTGTCCGGTTCGCTCACGACCGCGTCTCGAAGGTCTTGTCGTCGGTGCCGAAGTCGGTGTCGCCCACACCCACGCCCTCGCGGAGCTCGAGCTGCCGTCTTCGCTCGGGTATCAGGCCCTCGGGTCTGAGCACCATCATGATCACCAGCAGGAAGCCGAAGATGCCGAAGGACAGCTCGGTGAGGTCGAAGTCCAGCCCGATCTTCTGCGGGTAGTCGTTGAAGACGTCCGGGATCAGGTTGTAGTTGATGAACGAGAGCACGATCGCGCCGAGCAACACGCCCTCGATCGACCCGAGGCCGCCGAGGATGACCATCGCCAGCACGAAGATCGAGAACGAGAACTGGAACTGATCGGCGTTGACCGTGTTGAGGTAGGAGCCGAGGAACACTCCGGCGACCCCGCCGAACGCGGCCCCGGTGCCGTAGGCGAACAGCTTGGTCTTGACGAGCGGAACGCCCATCGAGGCCGCCGCCACCTCGTCCTCGCGCAGCGCGATCCAGGCCCGGCCGAGACGCGAGTCGCGCAGCCGGTAGTTGATGAACAGCGAGATGAACACCAGGGCCAACGCCACGAAGTACCAGGGTCTGAGCTCGAGCGACTGGAACGGTTCCAGGAAGGGGAGCTGGATCTTGTCGACCGGGGTGATCCCCTGGCGGCCGTTGGTGATCTTCTCCCCGGCGATCCGGATCTCGTCGCCGTTGATGACGATGCGCCCGATGATCTCGCCGAACGCGAGCGTGACGATCGCGATGTAGTCGCCGCGCAGGCGAAGCGTGGGTAACCCGATCAGCATGCCCGCAATCGTGGTCACCACCACCGCGATGATCAGCACCAGCAGGAAGTTCACGTGTATGCCCGGCAGCTCGGAGGCCGGCGCTCCGACCAGGAAGGACCAGCCCTCGCCGCCGCCGGCGTTGACGAAGAAGCCGGACATGAACCAGCCGGACGTGAGCGCGCCCAGCGCGTAGAAGGCCACGTAGCCGAGGTCGAGCAGACCGGCGAAGCCGACGATGATGTTGAGCCCCAGGGCCATCACCGCCAGGGCGAGCGCCTGGATCGCGTCCTCGATGAAGGCCCCGCCCGAATCCTGGAAGAAGGGAAGGACTATGGCCCAGACGGCGAGCGCGAGCAGCGCGCCTCGCGAGATCAGCTCGTTCTCGCGGAAGACGGTGCGAATGGCGATGAGCACCCACAGCGCGAAGGCCATGAACAGGTTCATCTGGATCTGATCGCCCATCCACAGGGCTACCACGAGGGCTGCGGCCAGACCGAGCAGCGTGCGCCGGTCGGTCTTCAGACCACCGCGCTGCACCTCGGGGACGACGGTGCTCATCCGGCCTCCCTCGTCTCCTCACCGAGGAGGCCCTGCGGGCGGAAGACCATGATCAGCACGAGGTAGGCGAACACGATCGCCGGGGTCCATTCACCGCCGATCCGGTTGTCGGAGATCTGCTGGATGATCCCGATGATGAAGCCGCCGAGCACGGCCCCCCAGAGGTTGCCGATGCCGCCCATCACCGCCGCGGTGAAGGCGATCAGGCCGGCCTGGAAGCCCTGGAAGAACCAGATCGTGGTCTGGTAGAGCGCGTAGATGAGGCCCGCGGCGCCGGCCATGATGCCGCCGAGCAGGAAGGTGGCCGAGATGGTGGTGTCCACGTTGATGCCCATCAGGCGCGCGGCCTCGGGATCCTGGGCGGTGGCGCGCATGGCCTTGCCCAGCCGGCTCTGGCTGATGAAGCCGGTGAGCAGGAAGACGAGCGGGATGGTGGCCCCCACGGCGAGCACGTCGCCCTGCGACACCGATACCCCGGCGATGTTGAACAGCTCCTTCTGAGCGTTGATGAGGTCCGGAATGCCCTCCGGGGAGCCGCCGATCCAGAGGATGCCGACGTTCTGAAGGATGAAGCTGAAGCCCACCGCGGTGATGAGCGGGGCTAACTTCGGTGCCGTGCGTAACGGCCGGTAGGCCACCCTCTCGATCATCACGTTGAGCGAGCTGCTGGCCAGCATGGCCAGCACCAGCACGAGCAACAGGCCGATGAACAGGCCGCCGACGCCGGTTGCCGCCGTGAGCCCGATCGTGCCGAACAGGCCGGCCGACACGAGCGAGCCGATCATGAACACCTCGCCGTGGGCGAAGTTGATCAGCTCGATGATTCCGTAGACCAACGTGTACCCGAGCGCCACGAGCGCCCAGATCGCACCGTTGGAGAGACCGTCGACGACGTTGTTGCCCAGCCGGGCCAGGCTGCCGTCGTTTGAGATGTCCTGGACGCCGTAGACCACCGGCATCACGAGCAGCAGGGCGATCAGGCCGTACTCGCCGATGTACCCGCGAATCTTGTCGCCGGTGTTCGCCCGTACCGGCAGGCGTGGTGCGTCGCTGCTCGCTTCCAAGACCCTCCCTTCCTGCGGATCCAATCAGAAACGGGGGGCGGACGACAAGGTCATCCGCCCCCCGATCCCTTCAAACGGCTTCGGCGATCAGCCGCCTTCTGCCTGGATGGTCTTCTCGAACGACAGCTCTCCACCGTCGATCGTGTAGATCCCGTAGTCGGTCAGCGTCGTGTCGCCGTTCTCATCGATGTCGTACGTGCCGAGCACCGACTCGCGGCCCTTGGTCTGGAACAGCGCATCGATCATCGCCTGCTTGTCGGCGCAGTCAGCACCGAGCTCCTCGCAGGTGTCGAGCACGAGCTTCATCGCCTCGTAGCCGTAGATCGAATACGGATCCGGATTGGCCTCTCCGTACTTCGCCTCGAAGTCGGAGAAGAACTTGCGGCCTTCCGGCGGGTACTCGTCGGGCGACAGCGTCGCCACCGAGACCTGCACGTTCTTGGCCACGTCGGCGGGGATGCCGCCTTCCTTCGGATCGGCGAAGCCGGACTCGGCCACACCGTCAGGCCCGTACAGCTTCGTGATGCCGGCCGCGGAGACGTCCTTGTACAGCTGGACGGCACCGTTGGCCGTGATCCCCGAGAAGACGAAGCAGTCAGCCCCGGAGCTCTTGACCGTCGCGGCCTGGGAGCGGAAGTTCGGAGCCTTCGGGTCGATGCCCTCGTTGCCCGCGACCTCCAGCCCGATCTCGCCCGCAGCACTCTCGATGTTGCGTGCCAGACCGGCCCCGTAGACCTCCTTGTCGTTGAGGATGTAGGCCGACTTGCAGCCGTCCTCGTTCATCAGGGAGGCCAGTGCCGCGCCCTGAATCGTGTCCTTGGGCACGATCCGCATGTAGTGGCGGCTACCGGTGGGGTAGTACTTGTCCGGCTCGCCCTTGTCGGCGCCCGGCTCGTCCGAGGTCAGACCGACGGCCGTGTTGGCCGGGCTGATCTGAGCGATCGGCACCTCGTTGAGGATCGGGATCGAGATCGCCGACGCCCCCGAGTTGAACTCGCCGATGTAGGCCACCGCAGCATCGTCCTGCGCGACCTTACGCGCGTTCGCCGAGGTCGCCTCCGGCGTCCACGTGCCCGCCTGGGCGGTCGAGTCGTCGAGCGACGTGTACTTCACCGTCGTCTGACCCGCCTTGCCCTTGTTCTGCTCGAGAGCGAGCTTGATGCCCTCGACCATGGCGGTCGTCTGGGGCCTCGAAGCACCCTGGAGCGGGAGCGATGAATAGACGTTGACGGAACTGCCGCCGCCGTCACCACCACTGTCGCCCGAATCGCCGCCGTCGTCTTCGTCGCCGCCGCAGGCAGTCATGCCCACAGCGAAGACTCCGAGGAGGCAGGCGAAGATTGCCAGCCAACGTACCTTCAAGATATTCCCTCCTATGGAGATAGCTCCAACCTGCCGCGGCATCCTAAGGACCGTCGGCGGCGCTCACAATCGGCACGGGGCGGCTTAACGGGGAGACAACCTGGCTCCGAAGGGGGTCAGTCGAGCTCGCGCACGTAGCGAAAGCGCCCGTCGCGCAGCGCGTACAGGTACTGGCGCTCATCGTCTACGTCCCCGGTTCCCCGCAGCCTGTACGCCCCCAGGGGCGAGCGCCGTTCGCGCATCGCCAGCGCCGCCCGGGCCACGCGCTCCCGGCTGCGTCCGCCCATCCGCACGGCATCGAGGATCACGCGCATGGCCTCGTAGCCGTACACGGCCTCGGGCCGCTCCGCCTCTGGTCCTCCCAGCCGCCCGGCACGCCGCATCACCCGTCGCCCGGCCGCGTTCAGCTCCGCGGCGTCGCGCACCGAGGTGAGCGCCTCCACGCTCACCGGCGCGACGGGAAAGGGCCGCCGCGGATCGCGGGCGAGGACGCCGGCGGTGGTGTAGACCGGGACGCCGGGCATGAGGGAGTCGAAGGCCGCCATCAGCCGCCCCGTGCCGGGGCCGGCGACGCCCGCGTAGACGATCGAGTCCGGCTCGGCCCTGGCCAGGCTGTCGGCGATGTCGGGGATCTCGTCGACCTTGCCCCGGTACTCCTCCGACTGCAGGGGAGGACTGCCGGCGCGGCGCAGCCGCGAGATGATCTGGGCGGCGAGCTCGCGGCCGTAGACCTCCTGGTCGAACACCACCACCGGCCGCTCCGCCCCTCGCTCGCCCAGCAGATCCACGAGGGTCTCGGCCTGAAGCAGGTCACGCGGCACGACCCGCACGAAGTTGCGCCGGCCGCTGGGCCACAGGCGCTCCGGCAGCGAGCGTGGGCGGCCCGGCGGGGTGGTGGTGAGCGAGGTCAGACCGTCCTCGGGCGACACCTGCAGCAGGCCGGCGTCGTTGAGGGTGGGCATCGAGATCGCTGACGCACCGTGGCCGAGCTCGCCCAGATAGGCGATGGCTCGAGGGTCGTCGGCCGCCCGGTCGGCGTTGGCGTTCACGAGCTCCGGATCCCAGGAGAGCTCGCCGCGCTTGGTCGTGCTCACATCCCGCAAGCGGATACGCAGGTCCCCCGCCCGCCCGCCGGCGTCCTCGAGCGCCACCCGCGCGCCGGCCTCGACCGCCCTCGCCGCGGGCGCGGCAACCCCGTGGCGTGGCAGGCTGAGGTAGACGGTCGCCCGGTCGCCCTCGACCGCGGATGGATCGTCGCTGGCGTCGTCGCCCAGACAGCCGCTGAGGCCGAGCCCGGCCGCGGCCACCGCGCAGAATGATGCTGAGAGCCTCCGGGGGGTCAAGCCGAGCATTGTGACGAGGCTTGTTTAACTACCCCGCAGTGCGGATCGGAGTGCTCACCGGAGGAGGGGACTGCCCCGGTCTCAACGCCGTGATCCGCGCGATCGTCCGAAGGGGGATCGACGCCCACGGTCACGCCATCGTCGGGTTCCGCGACGGCTGGCGCGGACCGATCGAGAATGCCTACGAGGAGCTGACGGTCGAGTCCACGCGGGGGATCCTGCCGCGAGGAGGGACGATCCTGCGCTCGTCGCGCACCAACCCGTTCAAACGCGAGGATGGTCCTGACCAGATCCGCGAGAACATGGCCACGCTGAACCTCAACGGGCTGATCGCCATCGGCGGCGAGGACACGCTGGGGGCGGCCGCCCGCCTCCACGCCGAGCACGGGCTGCCGGTGCTCGGCGTGCCGAAGACGATCGACAACGATCTCGGCGGCACCGACATGACGTTCGGCTTCGACACCGCCGTGCAGATAGCCACCGACGCGATCGACCGCCTCCACACCACGGCCGAGTCGCACAATCGCGTGATGATCGTCGAGGTCATGGGCCGCCACGCCGGCTGGATCGCCCTGCACTCCGGGCTGGCCGGCGGAGCCGACGTGATCCTGATCCCCGAGCGGCCCTTCGACATCGATGAGGTCTGCCGCCTAATCCGCCGGCGCCACTCGCGTGGGCGCTTCTTCTCGATCGTGGTGGTGGCCGAGGGGGCGCTGCCCGAGAAGGGGACGATGGAGACGGTGGAGGGCGACGAGGACGAGTTCGGCCACGTCCGCCTGGGCGGGATCGGCCAGCGCCTCGAGCGCGAGATCGAGTCGCGCACCGGCTACGAGTCGCGGGCCACAGTGCTGGGCCACATCCAGCGCGGCGGCACCCCCACTGCCTTCGACCGCGTGCTGGCCACGCGGCTAGGAGTGGCGGCGGCCGACGCCGCCCACGACGATCAGTGGGGCCTGATGCCGGCCCTGCTCGGCACGCGCATCCAGCTCGTGCCTCTGTCCGAGGCAGTGGCCGACCTGCGCACGGTCCCCGCGGAGGACTACGAGGCCGCCGGTACGTTCTTCGGCTAGTAGGGCGCTAGTAGGCGGCGCCGGGATCGTCGGCCGGCTCGTCGGAGCGGCCCATCAGCTGGTCGACGAAGGGCTTGGCGATCATGTATCCGGCGGCGGCGACGGTGAGCAGCACTGTGACCAGGAACGCGTCGAAGGACTTGATGTCGAACGACCAGGCCGTCACCCAGAAGATCAGGCCGATCGTGAAGGCCACGAGCACGACCATCAGGAGGTCGTCCTCTCGGAGACGGCGCGGCGGGCCTTCGTGACCGCGTTGAAGGCGCCCTTGAGAGCGCGCTCGGCGCCGGAGTCCTGGGCGGGCATCATGCCCACCTGGCGGGCGAAGGCCATGCCGTCGTAGTAGGCGGTGGCGGTCACGATCTCGTCGTCCTCGATCTCCAGCAGGTCGATCCCTCGCAGCTGAAGCGGCCTGCCCGTGGGGTCGATCCCCTGGAACGTCTCGCCGTCGAAGGTCCCCTGCATGCGCCACTCGACGGCTGCGCTCTTGTCCGCTGCAACGAGGCGCGTGACCGTCGTCTCCATATCGGGAGCGCCCGCGAAGGTGGCCGCGAAGAACTCCATGATCTCCGCCCGGCCCCGGAAGATGCCCAGCGGCACGATGTCCGCAACGCCGTCCTCGCGCCAGTGCTCGCCGATGGCGCGCACGTCGCGGCGGTTGAGCGCCTCGAAGTAGGAACGGCAGTGCGCCTCGACCCGCTTGCGCTTGCTGATCCGCTTGGGCTTGGGCGCCGCCTCGGGGGGGTCGCCGGCAGCCGTGGAGCGCTCCGCCTTGGTCTCGGCCATCCTGGTCCAGCCTACCAGTGATTCTCCGCGCTAGGCCCCGGCTTCCGCGGGCCTCAACGTGGGCCGCGCGGGGACCGGCGAGCGCAGCGCGAGGAGGGCCAGGCCGCTCAGCACACAGACCCCTCCGAGCGCCGCCGCGGCCCCCGGCCGCTCGCCCAGCACCAGCACGCCGAGCAGGGTCGCTGTGAGCGGCTCGGCCAGGGTGAGCGTGGCCGTCTCGCCGGCCCCGATGCGCTCGAGGCCGCGGGCGAACAGCACGTAGGCGAGAGCCGTCGGCACCGCGGCGATGTAGAGCACCATGGCCAGCCCGCCGGGGCCGGCCAGTTCACCGGTGGGGCCGAGGATCAGGACGGGCAGGAGCAGCAGGCCTCCGGCGGCGAAGACGGCCGCCATCACTCCCTCGGGCGTGCCGCCGGCGTCGAGCATGCGCTTGCCGGCCACCGCATAGCCCGCGTAGCCCGCGCCGGCGACGAGGGCGAGACCCACACCCGGCGCCGACACGTCGCCACCGGACGAGCCGCCCAGGATCAGCACGCCCACGCCGAGGGAGGCCAGCCCTGTGGCCGCCGCCCAGCGACGGTCGAGGCGCTCGCCGGCGAAGCGGCGCGCCAGCAGCCCGGCCCAGACGGGCGCCGAGCCGAGCGCCGCCACCGTGCCCACCGCAACCCCGGTGTCGGCGATCGCGGCGAAGAAGCTCACCTGGTACACGGCCACACAGACTCCGGCCACCAGCACGAGGGCGGTGGGTCCGCCCACTCTCAGGCGCCGTGCCAGCGCGGCGAAGGCCAGCAGCAACGCGCCGCCGAGCACGACCCGCGACGCGCCGACCACGACCGACGACGCCGAGGGGCCGAGCACCTGGGCGGTGCCGGTGGTGCCGAACAGGAGCGCGGCGCAGATGACCTGCAGGCGGGCCATGAGGTGCAGGATTGTTCCACAATCCGGCCCGGGGCGGCAAGCCGCCGCCTTCGCGGCGTTCAGGCCGCCAGCGCCTCGCTCAGCTCGCCCACCAATCGGCCCACGGCCGCCGGTCCGCCCTCCGCCCCGGCTCGCACCACGCGGCTCCCGACGATCACGCCGTCCGCGATCTCGGCCACCGCTCGAGCGTGTTCGGCGGTCGAGATGCCGAACCCGACCGCGACAGGAACCGAGCTGGCCGCCCGCACGCGCGACACCGTCTGCTCGAGCCCGGGAGGCAGCTCGGCTCGCTCCCCCGTGGTGCCGGTGAGTGAGACGGTGTAGACGAACCCGCGGGCATCGGCGCCGATCTCGCTGATTCGCTCGGGCGTGCTCGTGGGCGCCACCAGGGGAACCAGCGCCAGCCCCTCGGCGTCGCAGGCCGCGCGCAGGTCGCCGGCCTCGTCGTGGGGCATGTCCGGCACGATCAGCCCGGCCGCGCCGGCGGCGGCGGCACGCAGGGCGAATCGCTCGACACCGGCGCTGAGCACCACGTTCGCGTAGACCATCAGCACCACCGGAACACGCTCCGCGATCCCCTCGCACACCCGCAGGACGGCGTGCGGCGTGACCCCGGCCGCCAGGGCCTCGCTGCCCGCCTCGTGGATCACCGGCCCGTCGGCGAGCGGATCGGAGAAGGGAATCCCCAGCTCGATGAGGTCGGCCCCGGCGTCCGCCGCCGCGAGGCCCGCCTCGAGCGACGCGTCGGGGCTCGGGTGGCCGCCCATCAGGTACGGCATCAGCGCCGCGCGCTTGCCGTGAGCGGCGAAGGCACCGGCTATGCGGTCGCTGCCGGTGGCGGCGACGCTCACGCCGGATCCTCGAGCGAGAGCACCTCCGCGAGGTCCTTGTCGCCCCGGCCCGACAGCGTGACGAGCGCCAGGCCTGGACTCGGGTTGGCCATCAGCCAGGCCAGCGCGTGAGCCGGCTCGAGCGCCGGGAGTATCCCCTCGAGCTCCGCTACGCGGCGAAATGCGACCAGTGCGGCGCTGTCCTCGACGGCCACGTAGCGCACGCGCCCGGAGTCGCGCAGCCAGGCGTGCTCCGGGCCCACGCCGGGATAGTCGAGCCCGGCGGAGATCGAGTGCGCCTCGAGGATCTGGCCCTCCTCGTCCTGAAGCACGGCAGACATGGCTCCGTGCAGCACTCCGCGCGCTCCGGTGGTCAGCGGTGCCGAGTGGCGCAGCGTTCCGAGCCCCTCGCCCCCGGCCTCTACTCCCACGAGCTCGACGTCGTCGTCCACGAACGGGATGAAGCTGCCGATCGCGTTCGAGCCGCCCCCCACGCAGGCGACCACCCGGTCGGGCAGCCGGCCGGCCTGCTCGAGCAGCTGCTCTCTTGCCTCGTCGCCGATGCGCCGCTGCAGGTCACGGACGAGGGCGGGATAGGGCGCCGGGCCCACGCACGAGCCGATGATGTAGTGGGTCGTGGCCACGTTGGCCACCCAGTCGCGAATCGCGGCCGAGACCGCCTCCTTGAGCGTTCGCGCGCCCGCGTCCACCCCCTCCACCTCGGCCCCGAGCAGGCGCATGCGCTGCACGTTGGGCTCCTGGCGGCGCATGTCCTCGCGGCCCATGTAGACCACGCACTCGAGCCCCAGCAGTGCGCACGCCGTGGCCGAGGCCACCCCGTGCTGCCCCGCACCCGTCTCGGCGATGACCCGTGGCTTGCCCATCCGGCGGGCCAGCAGCGCCTGGCCGAGGGCGTTGTTGATCTTGTGCGAGCCGGTGTGGGTCAGGTCCTCGCGCTTGAGCCACACCTCACCGCCCGTAACCTCGGAGAGGCGGGCTGCGTGATAGAGCGGCGTGGGCCGGCCCACGTAGTCACGCAGCAGCGCGTCGAGCTCCCCGAGGTAGGCGGGGTCCGATCGGGCCGACAGCCACTCGCGCTCGAGCTCGTCGAGCGCCGGCACGAGCGTCTCCGGCACGTAGCGGCCGCCGTAGGGGCCGAAACGCCGCTCCAGCGAGGGCGCGCTCATGCCACGGCGAGCTGGTCGGCGGCAGCCACGGCGCGGAAGAAGGCCTCGAGCTTGGCCGGATCCTTACGGCCCGGCTCGGCCTCGGTGCCGCTGGCGCTGTCGACGGCGAACGGGCGCACCGCCTCGATGGCCTCGCCGACGTTGTCGGGCGTGAGACCGCCCGAGAGCACCACCGGCGGGGTGGCGGGATGCAGGCGCGCGAGCTCCCAGTCGAAGCTCTTGCCGGTGCCGCCCGGGGTGTGCTCCGACCAGGTGTCGAGCAGGTGGAAATCCGTGGGAAAGGCTCGCAGCGCCTGCACCTGCGCGGCGTCCCGGACGCGGGCCGCCTTCATCACCCGGCAACCGGTCCGCCGGGCCGCCTCGCGGCAGTAGACCGGACCCTCGTCGCCGTGCAGCTGCAGGAGGCTGAGACGGTTGCGGTCGGCGGCCGCGGCCACCTCGTCGAGGGTCGCGTTCACGAACACGCCGGTGAGCTCGGCCGAGCGGTGCAGCTCGGCCCCGATCGCCTCCGCCTCCTCGGGCGGGCAGGCGCGCGGACTACCGGGCCAGAGGATCATCCCGAGCGCCCAGGCACCAAGCTCAACGGCCCGGCGAGCGTCCGCCGGGCCGGTGATGCCACAGATCTTCACGCGGGTCACGGCGACCTATGGTCGCAGGCCCGCGCGGCCCCCAGGGGTGCGGCGCCTAGGGGAAGAGGCCGCCGCCGTCGTCCTGCTCTTCGGGCACGGCCGGCTGCGACTCGGCCGACTCCGGGCGCTCGCCCAGCTCGACCTCCTCGGTCTGCAGGTCGCCGTCGCGGTAGAACTCGATCTCGACGCTGTCGCCGGGGCTGTTGTCGGCGATGGCCGCCGCCACGTCGGCGGAGGAGGTGATCTCCTCGCCGTCGACCTTGACGATCAGGTCGCCGCCGTCGGTGTCGCCCTGCAGACCGGCCTCGGCGGCGGGTCCGCCCTCCACCGCTTCGACGATCAGCGCGCCCTCCTCGACCGGCAGGTCGAGCTCGGAGGCCACGTCCGCGGTCACGTCGGACATGTTCACGCCGAGGTAGGCGCGGTCGATGTCGCCACCCTGCTTGAGCTGCGGGAGCAGCTCCTTGGCCGTGTTGACGGGCACGGCGAAGCCGATGCCCACCGAGCCCTGGCCGCCGCCCGTGGCGATCTGGGAGTTGATGCCGATCACGCGGCCCTGCGAGTCGAGCAGCGGTCCGCCGGAGTTGCCGGGGTTGATCGAGGCGTCGGTCTGGACGACGTTCGAGATCTGGAAGCCGTCGGGAGCGGTGATCTCACGCTGCAGGCCGGAGACGATCCCGGTGGTGACGGTGCGGCTGTAGCCGAAGGGGTTGCCGATGGCCACGACGGCATCGCCCACCTGGAGTTTGGACGAGTCGCCCAGCGGGAGCACGGCGAGATCCTCGACCTCGGAGGGATCGATCTTCAGGGCCGCGAGATCACTGGACGTGTCCACGCCCTTGACCTCGGCCTCGATCTCCTCGCCGCCCTCCTCGAAGCTGACGGTCACGCTGTCGGCTCCCTCCACCACGTGGGCGTTCGTGAGGATCGTTCCGTCCTTGTCGACGACGAAGCCCGAGCCGGTGGCGTCACCCTGCTGGGGCTGATCGAAGCCGGAGCTCGAGTCGCTGACGCCGGAGGCGGAGATGAAGGCCACGCCGCGGCCCTCGGAGGCGTAGATGTCACGCACGGTGCGGCCGTCGCCGTCCTCGGCGGTTGCCTGGGTCATCGGGGCCTGGCGCTGCACGACGGTCTGGTCGTCGCCCGTGTCGATCACGTCCGTGGATATGAGGACGGCGCCGGCCACGAGCACGATGAGACCGCCAAGCAGGCCGGCAAGAAGGTTCGCGCCACGGGAGTTCATGCCGTCCAGTGTGGAGAGGCAACCTTAGAGCGGAGTAAAAGGTCAGCTGCGCGGGCCGACGGGCGGCATCGCCAGCAGCGCGAGCAGCCGGTCGCGGAGGCTCCCGCGGCTGAGCTCGCGGCGCACCGCGCGGCGCTCGCCGAGCCTTGGTCCCGAGGGCCGGCGCGGATCGAAGCGCGCGGCGCGCAGTGCACGCGCATAGCTCTGGGAGGCCGGGCCGGCGAAGCGGCCGAGACGACGCTCCAGGCCGAGCAGGGTGGTGGCGGTGGGCAGGTCCCACCCGAGCCGCAGGAGCGTGCGGCGAAGCTCGGAGAGCTGAGCGTCGGCCAGCTCGCCGGGCTCGAGCTCGCGCAGCCGGCGCGCCCGCCGCACCAGCACGAAGGCCGCGGCGGCCGGCAGCGCGAGGACGAACGTGATCAGCGCCGGCAGCAGCCAGCCCCCACCGTCCTCGCTCGTGGTGGTCGCGCCCGCCTGACCCCGCTCGGCCGCCACACCCTCGCGACCGCGCCGGATGTCGCCCGCGCCGGTGCCGGCGGCGCTGGCCGCGGCGGCGGTGGACTGAGATTCAGCAGGCGAAGCGGCCGGCGTGGGATCGAAGGGCACCCAGCCGATGCCGGTGAACCAGACCTCCACCCAGGAGTGGGCGTCCAGGTCGCGCACGCGGTACTCGCCGCTGTCGCGGTTGAACGAGCCCGGGGAGAAGCCGGTGGCCACGCGCGCCGGGATTCCGGCCATGCGCAGCATCAGGGCCATGGTCCCCGAGAACTGCTGACAGTAGCCGCGCCGGTCCTCGAACAGGAACCCGTTGAGCGGTAGCGGTCGCGTCGGCACGCGCTCGCTGTAGGGGTAGTTGCGCTTGAGGTAGCGCTCCACGCCCTTGACGGCGTCGTAGGGCGTGGCGGACCCCGCGGTGATGCGCTGGGTCAGGTCGAACATCCGCGAGTAACGGGAGTTCTCGAGGGCCCGGAGGGCCTCCGGGCCTCCCCCGCTGTCGGGGTCGCCTCGCAGCGGCACGAAGATGCTGTCGCGCCCGAGAGTGTCGGCAGACCGCGCCGCGTCACCCTGCAGGCCAACGCCCTCGGTGGCGTCGTCATCGCGGTCGGGGAGAAACAGCGCGGTGTAGCCGATCACGCCGCGCGAGTAGCCGTCGGGCGCGCCCCGCATCTGGGCCTTCGTCGGGTCGGGGGCGTAGGCCCGCACGGTGTAGCTGTCGCCCTTTCGCAGCTCTTCCCCGGGCTCCATGAACGTGGTGCCGTCGGCGCTGGGGAGCACGTCGTCGATGCCCTCCACCTCGTAGGTGATCCCGGCCCCCACCACCAGTTCGGTGGACAGAGAGCGGACGGTGAAGCCGATCTGCTCGTTCCAGGCCGGGTTGAACTCGTTGTAGTCCCAGGTGGCGCCCTCGGCACGGAGGCGCTTGAAGGCCAGCTCGGCGCCCTCGCTGCCTTGGCTTCCGGAGCCCGCCCGAAGCCAGCGCAGGCCGTCGAAGGTGTCGAGCGCCTGCACCTTCCAGTAGTGAGGCCGGTCGGCCCGCACGTTGAGGAGGGTGGTTCCGTCGCGGGGCCAGTCGAGCGGGCCGTACTCGTGCGACCAGTCGAAGGTCACGACCTTGCCGTCGCCGAACCAGCTCCAGGCGCGGTAGTCCCACCACGGCCGGTCGCCGTCGAGCGCCGCTGCCAGCGGCAGGGACAGCACGCCGATGCCCGCCACGGCGGCGGCGCCCAGGGCGGCCTCGCGGGGAGCCACGCGCGGCAGCCACATCCAGGCCGCCACCAGCAGGAGCAGCACGAGTCCCCGCAGCGCGGGCGTGCCCGGGTCGTATTCGGTGACCGCCGTGCCATACAGGACGAGTAGAGCGACCAGCCCGGCGCCACGGAGAAGCGGCGCGGCACGGCGCGCGGGCCAGAAGGCCAGGGTCGCGGCGAGCGCCAGCAGGAGCGGCGCGCCGAGCAGGATCGACAGCCGGATCCACTCGTCGGGTCCGTCGTAGGGCCACTCCACCCCCTGCACCCCGGCCAGGCCGCGATCGAGACCGTCGGCGAGCTCGGCCCAGCCCGCCGGTAGCAGCAGGCGCGCGGGCAGCCCCGCGGCCATCAGGCCCAGCAGGAGCGTTACGACACCGATGAGCGCCGCGGCGGCCCACAGTGCCGCGCGCGGGAGGGAAAGGCGGCCGACCAGGGCCAAGGCCCCCGCGCCGGCGATGGCGATCGCCACCCCGAGGATCGTCCGCCCGGCCGGCACGCCGTCCACGAGCATTGCCCAGTGCGCCGCGCCGAAGGCGGCGAGCGCCCCGAACGCGGCCAGGCGCACGAGCAGCGAGTCGAGCGGGGCCGCGGCCGCTCGCGTCGCCGTGGCCGAGCTGGGCGGAGCGTCGTGCATCGCCCCACCGGTGGCCGCGTCAGCCACCCGGCGACCGCTCAGCCCGCTCACGCCGCCACCCCGCGCCGGGCGCGCTCCACCTGCGCCCCGCTGCAGCCCGCGACCTCGAACTCGGCGCGCACCCCGGGCATGAGCTCGGGGCAGACGACGTAGCGGGCGCCCGCGGGGAGGCGCTCGAGCGTCCGCGGCGCTGTCTTGAGATCAGCGGCCGTGACCCAGACCACCGCACCGCCACGCGGCCCCAGGGTCGAGCTCGCGGGAGCGGCTCCCTCCTCGACCAGCGCCAGCCGGACGTGGATGGACGGCCAGGCCGCCAGGTCGCGGCTCACCTCGATCGGCCGGCGCTCGCCGGGCAGCAGGATGGCGCAGCCGCCGTCGTGAGCCAGCCACACGCAGAGTGAGCCCGCGGCGCGCACCGCCTTGTCGAGCGCCTCGGGGCTGGCCGGCACCGACGGGTCGAGCACGATCAGTGGCGCCGAGTCGAGCTCGGACACGAGCCGCCGTTCGAGCATCTCGCCGGTGCGGGCGACCGACGGCCAATGGATGCGCGAGGCGGGCGCGCCCTCCCGGTAGGCGCGCAGCCCGTCGATCTCGAGCTCCGCCAGGGAGGTGTCGAGCCGCCGGCCCGAGAGACCCGGCGCGGCGCCCATGCCGCCCTGGCTGCCCGCTCCGGCCCCGCCGCCGCCCGGCGCCGTGACGGGCTCGATGCGCGGCAGCACCAGCACCTCCTCGCCACCGGGCCCCACGATCTCACGACTGAACAGCCTCAGCGGGTCGCGGACCACCAGCACCGCCGGCTCGAGCAGACGGCGGCCCCGGCGCGTGAAGCGAACGTTGATACGCAGCCGGCGCGACGAGCGCCCGGCGATCGGCACGGGCCATCCGAGCAGCGGCTCGAGCAGTTCTCCACCCGGCGGGGGCGCAAGCCCGCTGCGAACCTCCACGCGAAGGGGATACGGCTCCTCTTCCACCACGGTATGGGGGCCCGGCCGGCGGTCGATGACGGCGCCGTGCGCGGCCAGCAGCACCCAGGCGGTGGCCACGACGGCCAGCAGCACGAGGGCCACTCCGGGCACGTACAGCGAGGGCGAGTCGAAGGTGGCCGCGGCCAGGCACAGCGCGACTCCGAGCAACGCTGTGACCAGTGGCCTCAGCATCGCGATCAGAGCGCCGGTACCCGCTCCAGAGCGTCCCGCACCACGGCACCGCGCTCTTCGGCGCTGGAGCCCGGCGACAACAGCAGGCGGTGGGTCAGGACCGCGCCGGCGAGCTTCTGCACGTCGTCGGGCAGCGCGTGGTCGCGCCCGTCGAGCGCGGCGTAGGCCTTGGCGGCGCGGAAGAGCATCAGGCCGGCACGTGGGCTCGCGCCGAGCTCCACCCGAGGATCGGCGCGCGTGGCGTCGAGGATGTTCACGATGTAGCGGCGCAGCGCCTCGCTCCCGTGCACCGCTGCGGCGGCCACCTGGCCGGCGAGCACATCGCCGACGTCGGCCACCGGCTGGAGGTCGAGCACGCGGTCGCTCTCGGCGTGGTCGAGCAGCATGTCGGACTCCTGCTGCGCGCTCGGATAGCCCAGCGACACCCGCACCATGAAGCGGTCGAGCTGGGCCTCGGGCAGCGGGTAGGTGCCCTCGTACTCCACCGGATTCTGGGTGGCCACCACGAGGAACGGCCGGGCCAGCTCGTGGGTGTGCTTGTCCACCGTCACGTGGCGCTCCTGCATGCACTCGAGCAGGCCGGACTGCGTCTTGGGCGAGGCGCGGTTGACCTCGTCCACGAGCACGACGTTGGCGAACACCGGGCCGGGCCGGAACTCGAAGCGATTCTCGCGCTGGTTGTAGACGTTGGTGCCCACCACGTCGGCCGGCAGCAGGTCCGCCGTGCACTGCACGCGCGCGTACTCGGCATCGATCGAGGCGGCCAGCGCGCGAGCCAGGGCGGTCTTGCCCACGCCCGGGTAGTCCTCGATCAGCACGTGGCCCTCGGCGAAGACGGCCACGAGCACGTCGCGCAGCACCTGCTCGGGCGCCTTGACCGCGCGAGCGACGTTGTCGCGCAGCCGGGCGCCCAGCTCGGCTACCTGCGGCGGGTCGAGCTCAGGGACAGTCGCCATGCAGCACCATGGTAGGGATACGCGACAGTCGGCCCAACGGTTCCGCGATCGGTACGAAACCGGATCTCAGACCTGGGTTGCCTCTTCGGAGTCGGTGAGGTCACGCACCGCCGTCTCGGGGTCCGCCGCGCGCATCAGCGCCTCGCCGACGAGCACCGCGTCGACCCCCACCTGCTCGAGCTCCTCGATCTGCTCGCGGTAGTGGATTCCGGACTCTGAGACCACGACCTTGCCCGCGGGAACGTCGTGGAGCAGGTCGAAGGTGCGCTGGATGTCGACCTCGAAGCTCTCGAGGTCGCGGTTGTTGATCCCGATCACGTCGCAATCGAGCGCGAGGGCTCGTTCGAGCTCCTCGTCGTCGTGGATCTCGACGATGGCGTCGAGGTCGAGATCGTTGGTCGTGGACCAGAGCGACGTCAGCTCGTCGTCGGACAGCGAGCCCACCACGAGCAGCACGGCGTCGGCGCCGGCGAGCTTCGACTCGTAGAGCTGGTAGGGATCGATGGTGAAGTCCTTGCGCAGGATCGGCAGGTCGCAGGCCGCGCGCGCCTCGCGCAGGTCCGCCAGCGAACCGCCGAAGTGCACCTCCTCGGTGAGGATCGAGAGCGCGGCCGCGCCGCCACGCTCGTAGGCCTGAACCACCTCGCTCACGCTGGCTCCGGCGCGGATCTCTCCCGCCGACGGCGAGCGCCGCTTGTACTCGGCGATCAGCGACGTGCGAGGGCTCCAGAGCGCCTCGGCGAACGGACGGCCCTCGCGCCCCACGTCGACCTGGCCCTCGAGCTCGGACAGCGGCTGCTCGCGCTTGCGGGCCGCGAGCGATTGGCGCGTGGCCTCGACGATGGCGTCCAGCCGCGCGCTCATCGGGCGGTGGCCTCCACCCAGCGGGCGAGCACGGCAGCCGCGGCGCCCGAGTCGATGGCCTCCTCGGCGCGGCGAACCCCGTCGCCGAGCGAAGGCGCGCGACCGGCCACGTGGATCGCGGCGGCGGCGTTGAGGACGGCGAGCGAGCGCTCGGTGCCCCGTTCGCCGTCGAGCACGCCGCGCAGCACCTGTGCGTTCTCGGCGGGAGAGCCCGCCCTGACCGCACTGTCTCCCGCCGGCTCGATACCGACCTCCGCTGGGGTCACGTCGTAGGAGGCAAGCCGGCCGTCTCTCAGCTCGACCACCCGGGTAGCGCCCGAGACCGAGAACTCATCGAGGCCATCCGAGCTCGACACTACCAGGGCACTTGTGGTGCCCAACTCACGTAGCGCGGCGGCCATGACCTCCAGCTTTCCCGGGTCCGAGACCCCGATCACCTGATGGCGCGCGCCGGCCGGGTTGGTGAGCGGTCCGAGGAAGTTGAAGATGGTGCGCACCCCCAGCTCGCGCCGGATCGGCACCACGTGCTTCGTAGCGGCGTGGTGAAGGGGAGCGAACATGAAGCCGAATCCGATCTCATCGATGCAGTCCGCCACCGCGGGCGGATCGAGATCGATGCGGCCGCCGAGCGCTTCGAGCACGTCGGCCGACCCGCACTGGCTGGTGGCCGAGCGGTTGCCGTGCTTGGCCACCCGGCAACCCGCCCCGGCGGCGATGAAGGCCGCCGTCGTCGACACGTTGAACGTGGGTCGTCCCCCACCGGTACCCGCGGTGTCCACGAGATCGTCGCCCGCCTCCACCCTCACCGCCAGGTCGCGCATCGTGCGCGCGAGGCCGGCGATCTCCTCGACCGTCTCGCCCTTGGTGCGCAGGGCGATCAGGAAGGCCGCCGCCTGCGCCTCGGAGGCGTCGCCGCGCATGATCTCGGCCAGCACGGCTGCCGCGTCGCCGCCCGAGAGGTCCTGCCCCTCGGCCAGCCGGTCGACGGCATCTGTCAGAACCGGGTTAGGCACCGAGGAAGTTGCGCAGGATCTGCTTGCCGTCCGGTGTGAGCACCGACTCGGGGTGAAACTGGACGCCCTCGAGCGGCAGCTCGCGATGGCGCAGGCCCATGATCACCTCGCCGGAGCGAGCCGAGACCTCGAGCTCGTCCGGCAGCGGCTCGGGCGCAACCACGAGCGAGTGGTAGCGGCCCACGGTCAGCGGGGACCCGAGCCCGGTGAAGATCGTCCTGCCGTCGTGCTCGGCCTCCGCGGTCTTTCCGTGCACCGGCTCGCCGCGCACCACCCGCCCGCCGAACTCGGCGGCCATGGCCTGATGACCCAGGCAGACGCCGAGCACGGGCGTCCCGGCCTCGGCGTAGTGACGGATGGCTCGCTTCGACAGGCCCGCCTCGTCGGGAGTGCACGGGCCCGGTGACACGATCACCCGGTCGGCCTTCCGCTCGAGCAGCTCGGGAACGTCGTTTCTCACGACCTCCACCGCCGCGCCGAGCTCGCCCAGGTACTGGACCAGGTTGTAGGTGAACGAGTCATAGTTGTCGACCACCAGCACCGAGGCCACGGCTAACCCCAGTCCCCTTGGGCGCACGCCAGGCGGATCGCGTCCATCACCGCGCCCGACTTGGCCTCGATCTCGCGCACCTCGTAGGCGGGCTCCGAGTCGGCCACGATTCCGCCCCCGGCCTGCACGTGCACCTCGCCGTCCTTGACCAGCGCGGAGCGGATGTAGATGCAGGTGTCGAGGTCGCCCGTGTAGGACAGGTAGCCCACCGCGCCGCCGTAGGGACCCCGCTTGACCGGCTCCAGCTCGTCGATGATCTGCATGGCCCGGATCTTGGGAGCGCCCGACAGCGTGCCCGCCGGCAGTGACACGCGCAACGCGTCCATCGCCGAGACGCCTTCGCGCAACGTCCCGGACACCGACGAGACGATGTGCATCACGTGCGAGTAGGTCTCCACGGCCATCAGCTCGTCGACCGTGACGCTGCCGTAGTCGCACACCCGCCCGAGGTCGTTTCGCCCGAGGTCCACGAGCATCACGTGCTCGGCCCGCTCCTTGAGGTCGGCCAGCAGCTCACGCCCGCGTTCGAGGTCCTCCTCGGTCGACCCGGCCCGCGGCCGGGTGCCCGCGATCGGCCGCTGCTCGGCGTGGCGGCCGCTGACCTTGACGAGCGACTCGGGCGACGCGCCGGCGATCTCGAAGTCCTCGAAGTCGAGGAAGTACATGTACGGGCTGGGGTTGATGGCGCGCAGGCCGCGGTAGATCGAGAACGCGTCAACGGGACACGGCGCGCTCCAGCGCTGGCTGGGCACCACCTGGTAGATGTCGCCCGCGCGGATGTACTCCTTGGCTCGCTCCACCGCCCGGCTGTAGCCGTCCGGGCCCAGGTTGGCCTCGAAGCTGGGCGCCTCGGGCCGCGAGCCGCGACCACCGGGAACCGGTCCTCGTAGGCGCTCGCGAACCTCGGCGATCGCGGCGGCGGCCTCCTCGTAGGCCCGGTCGACGTCGCCTTCGGCCACGACGTTTGCCAGCACCGTGAGCTCATGGCGGAGGTGGTCGAAGGCCAGCAGGACGTCGGTGATCATCACCGCCAACTCGGGCATGCCGAGCGCATCGGGATTGGCCGGCCCGACGCTCGGCTCCAGCGAGCGCGCCAGGTCGTAGCCGAACATCCCCACCGCTCCCCCCGCGAACGGCGGGAGGCCCTCCAGCGGGGCGATGCGGTAGCGGGCCAGCTCCTCGGTGACCAGGGCGTAGGGATCGGAGCTGTCACCCTCGTCCACTCTCAGCACCGCGCGAGGCCTGAAGCCAAGGAAGGACCAGCGGCCGACCCGCTGGCCCTGCTCGGCCGACTCGAGCAGGAACGACGGCCCGTCGCCACGCAGCTTCAGGTAGGCCGACACCGGCGTCTCGCAGTCCGCGATGAAGGTGTGGCGAAGCGGCACGAGCGTGTGCTCGCGCGCGAGCTCGCGCACCTCCTCGAGGGAGGGCGTCAGCTCCAGGTCAACGCCGACGCTCACCGAGGACCTCGTAGGCGTCGCCGAGGGCAAGGCCGCGCGACGCGAGCAGGACGGAGAGGTGATAGAGCACGTCCGCGGCCTCCTCGGCCACGCGCTCGTCCGACTCCTCGCGCGCCGCCCGCGCGACCTCCTCGGCCTCTTCCCGCACCTTGTCGCCGATTCGCGCGGGCTCGGCCAACAGGCCGGCGGTGTAGCTCTCGCCCGGGTCGGCCGCGCGTCTGTGCTCGATGGTGCGCTCGAGGGCCGGCAGCGCCTCCGCCGGCTGGAGCTCCATGTCGCCTCGGTAAAAGCAGGTGCGCTCGCCCGTGTGGCAGGCCGGACCGGCGGGCTCCACGAGGGCCAGCCACGCGTCCTCGTCGCAGTCGTAGCGCAGAGCCTTGACCGTCTGGACGTTGCCCGAGGTGGCGCCCTTGTGCCACAGCTCCTCGCGGGAACGGCTCCAGAACCACATCTCTCCGGTCTCGCGCGTGCGCGCGAGCGACTCCTCGTTCACGTAGGCCAGGGTCAACACCTCGCCGGTGCGCGAGTCCTGCACGATGCAGGGACAAAGACCTTCGCGATCGGAGCTCAACGGAGCCACGGGCCGATTCTCGCAGGGGCGAACTCAGGTCCGCCCCGGCGCCGCGGTCAGCGGGAGCTTCAGGAACTCGTACACCCGCCCGACCTCTTCGAAGCCGAGCCTGCGGTACAGGCGCTGCGGCCAGTCGCTCGCGTCGGTGAGCAGGAAGACGGGATTGCTGCCGTCGGCCAGGGCGGCGTCCACCGCGGCGAGCACGGCGGCCGTGGCGTGGCCGCGCCCGCGCCGCGCCTCCACCGTGCCCACCTCGTCGATCTGGGCCAGCGTGCCGTCGGAGTAGAGCCGGCAGGAGCAGGCCGGATCGTCCGGAGGCGAGGCGAAGTCCCGCGCACCGCAGACACGGCTGTAGCGCTCGTCCATCGCCGCCAGCTGGCGCAGCGCCTCCTGCTGCCAGCCGAACGGCTGCTCGCGCCGAAACGCCTCGAGCGCCGCGGCGCCCTCGGCGCGTCCGATCTCCGCGGCCGGAACGGTCGAGGGCCTCGGATCGTGCTCGCGGCGCCGCACCATCACCAGCAGACGGAATACGTTCCATCCCTCCGCCGACAGGGCCGGGGCCAGCCGAGCGCCGAGGGCGTCGTCGTGGACCACCAGCTTCCGGTGCGAGAGATCGCCCTGGAAGCGCTCGGCATCGGCCACGAGGGCCGACGGTGGAGCGTCGGGGTCGGACACGAAGATCGCGTTGAGCTGCCAGACGAGCGGCAGGGTCGGCGTGACCATCGCCGTGCCGTGGGACGTCCACACCAACTCGTCGCAGAGCGCGGCGTCGGTGTGACGCAGAAAGCGATGGATGTCGTCGATCACCCGATGCCCAAGCGGTCCAGCAGGCCATCGTCGCGACGCCAGCCCTTGCGGACCCGGACGCTCAGGTCCAGATGGACGCGGCGATCCAGCAGACCCTCGATCTCCTTGCGCGCCGCCGTGCCCACCGCTCTCACCATCCGCCCGCCGGCGCCCACGAGGATCCCCTTCTGGGACTCCGTCTCGGCCCAGACCCGGGCGTGGATCATCAGCAGGCCGTCCTCGCGCTCTTCGATCTCGTCGATCTCGACCTCCACGGCGTGGGGCACCTCCTCGCGAGTGCGCAGGAGCACCTGCTCGCGCACCAGCTCGGCCAGGCGCACCTCGAGCGAGAGATCGCTCTGGTCCTCCGGCGGGTACAGGAACGGCCCCTCGGGCATGAGCGACACGACGTGGGCGGTGAGCTCGGCCACGCCCGAGCCGTGGAGGGCGCTGACCGGAAACAGCTCGCCCTGGACGTCGAGCTCCGCGGCCGTGCTGAGCGCCTTCACCGTGCGCGGCCGGTCGAGCCGGTCGACCTTGTTGAGCACGGTCACGCAGGGCAGGCCGACGGTG
This sequence comes from uncultured Thermoleophilaceae bacterium, assembly GCA_963826165.1. Classification (GTDB taxonomy): domain Bacteria; phylum Actinomycetota; class Thermoleophilia; order Solirubrobacterales; family Thermoleophilaceae; genus JACVRW01. The sequence continues at coordinate 184,920 of CAWGWC010000016.1, forward strand.
CGGATCGCCTCGGCGATGAAGCGGTCGCCCGCACCGATCTCCTGCTCGCCGTTGAGCACGAACAGCGCGGCGTCGGCGTCGGCCAGCGAGCGCTCGACCTGCTTCTGCATCCGTTCCGTGAGGGCGTCGCGCGGCCGCTGCACACCGGGCAGATCCACCAGCACGAGCTGCCAGTCCTCACCGGTGGCGATGCCGCGTATCTCGCGCCGGGTGGTCTGCGGCTTGTCCGACACGATCGCCACCTTGCCGCCGACGATCCCGTTGACGAGCGTGGACTTGCCCGCGTTGGGCCGGCCCGCGAGCGCCACGAACCCCGCGCGGGTCACAGCCCCTCCATGATGCTGTCCTGAAGCGCGAGCATCTCGCCGTCGTCTGCCTCGTGGTCGTAGCCGCACAGGTGCAGCACGCCGTGGACGACGGCTTCGCTCAGGTCCTGCGTGTGGTCGGGACAGATCATCACGTCGCCCAGCTCTCGCGGCCCCGTGGGGTGCGCCGGCCCGTCGACCGGGAAGGACAGCACATCCGTGGGCCGGTCGAGGCCGCGGTGGTCGCGGTTCAGGCTGCGGATCCGCTCCTCGTCGACCAGCGCGACGGCCAGATGACCGTCGTCCACTCCCGCCGCCTCCAGCGCGGCCAGCACGGGCCGGCGCAGCGTCTCCGGAGCGTCGATGAGCTCGAGGTCGATCAGGAGCGCTCGGGTCCTGAAGCTCAGCCCGGCTGCCGCCTGGCCTGCCGCAGCGCCGGCGCCTGCTTCTCGGCGTACTCGCTGTAGGCGGCGACGATCCGCTGGACCAGCTTGTGCCTCACCACGTCCTCGCCGCCGAAGCGAACGAACTCGATCCCCTCGACCTCCTCGAGGATGTCGCCGATCACCACGAGGCCGGAGCGCTCGTCGCGGGGCAAGTCCACCTGCGTGATGTCCCCGGTGACCACCATTTTCGAATTGAAGCCGAGCCTGGTGAGGAACATCTTCATCTGCTCCGGGCTGGTGTTCTGAGCCTCGTCGAGGATGATGAAGGAGTCGTTGAGCGAGCGGCCGCGCATGAAGGCCAGCGGGGCCACCTCGATCACGCCGCGCTCCAGGTGCTGGTTGACCTTCTCCGGCTCCAGCATGGTGTAGAGAGCGTCGAAGAGCGGGCGCAGGTAGGGATCGACCTTGGCGGCGATGTCGCCGGGCAGGAAGCCGAGCCGCTCGCCCGCCTCCACGGCCGGCCGGGTCAGAACGATGCGGTTGACCTCGCGCCGCGAAAGCGCCGCCACCGCCATGGCCACGGCCAGGAAGGACTTGCCCGTGCCGGCCGGTCCGACCCCCACCGTGATGGTCTGGTTGCGGATCGCATCGACGTAGCGCTTCTGGTTGACCGTCTTCGGCGCCACCTTGAGCGACCGGTGGCGCCAGACCACGTCCTCCAGGATCCGGCTCGGCGACTCGTGCTGGTCAAGCGCCCCGGCGATCGCCTCGATCGTGCCGGGAGCGATCTCGTGGCCCTGACGAACCAGGTCGGTGAGCTCGCGCACCACCGTGCGGCCCATGGCCACCGCCTCCTCGTCGCCGTCGAGGGTGAGCACGTTGCCGCGCAGGAAGACCTCGCAGTCGAGATGGCCTTCCAGCGTCTTCATGACGAGGTCGCCGGGGCCGGCCAGCTCGGCGGCCGCGTCGTTGGGAAGTTCGAGCTGGACGCGCGGCATGTCAGGCGAGCGCGCGGTGCGCGCGAGCATTCGATCTCATGGAACGAGCTTCTCCCTGACCGCCGCGCTCACCCGCTTGCCGTCGGCCCGGCCCTTGACCTTCGGCATCACGAGACCCATGACCTTGCCCATCTCCTGCGGCGATGACGCGCCCGACTCGGCCACGGCGTCGCCCACGATCGCGCTCAGGTCCTGGTCGGAGAGCTGCTCGGGCATGTACGACGCGATGATGTCGGCCTCCTGCTCCTCGGCCTCGGCGCGGTCGGCCCGGCCGCCCTCGCGATAGGCGTCGGCGGCCTCGAGGCGCCGCTTGCGCTCGCGCTGGAGCACCTGGACGTCGTCCCCGCCATCGTCCTTGGCCGCCTTCTGGAGCTCGTTGGCGATCAGGCGCAGCGCGTGCACGCGCTGCTTCTCGCCCGCCTTGAGGGCGCTCTTCACGTCATCCTGAACCTGATCGAGCAGTGACACATCTCAAGTTTAGAGCGGAGGGGCGGATGATTCGGGTGGCCACGTTCGACTGCTACGGCACGTTGATCGACTGGGAGGGCGGCGCGGCGGCGTTCCTCTACGAGCTGGCGCGGCGCCACGAGCGCGAGCCTCCGCCCGGGCCGGACCTGCGCGCGCGCTGGGAAGAGCTCCAGTTCGAGCGGCTGAGCGGCGGCTGGTCGGCCTACCGGGACGTGCTGGCCGACTCGCTCTCGGAGTGGGCGGGAGAGCGCGGCTACCGCTGGAACGTCAACGACGGCGAGGCCCTGGTCCGGGCGATGGAGAGCTGGCAGGCGTTTCCCGATACCGCGCCGGCGCTGCGCGCCGCCCGCGACGCCGGCCTGAAGCTGTGGATCATCTCCAACACCGACCGGGCGATCATGGACCACAGCCTGCGCCAGCTGGGCGTGGACTTCGACGGCGTGACGGTGGCCGAGGACTGCCGGGCCTACAAACCCGGCCGCGAGCCGTTCCAGAAGGCGTTGCGGGAGATCGACGTGCCCCCAGAGGAGATCCTGCACGTGGCTTTCGGCTTCAAGTACGACATCGCCACCGCCCAGGAGATGGGCATGAGGACCGCCTGGGTCAACCGCAGGCGCGAGCCCGCTCCGGGGCCGGAGCGACCGGACCACGAGTGGAGCGATCTGTGGCCGCTGGCTGAGTTAGCCGAGGCGGGGAGATAGACCACCCGGTCTGACACCGGATTGGGACCGATCCGGCACTGACAGCCCGCCCGCGAGGGGAGAGCATCACGGGTCAACGGCAACCGGTGGCGGGAGGACGACATGGTGGGCAGGCTGCGATCGCACGCACGGCGCAATCTGGTGGCGTACCTGGCGCTGGTGGTCGCGCTGGCGGCCACCGGCGGCGCGGCCTACAGCGCGATTCCGGACGCGAACAGCGTGATCCATGCCTGCTACGACAACGCGGGCGGAACGCTGCGGGTGATCGACACCGACGCGGCCGGTGTGTGCCGGCCAACGGAGACAGCTCTCGACTGGAACCAGAAGGGCCAACCGGGGGTTGCCGGAGCGCAGGGGGCGCAAGGACCCCAGGGACCCCCCGGGGTGGGAACCACCTACGGCAAGTCGGCCCTGGGCCCGGTGGAGCTGCCCAAGCCCGGCCTGAGAAAGACGGTGGTCACCCTCACGGTGCCGCGCGGGAGCTACGTGATCACCGGCAAGGCGGTGGGTCAGACGTTCGTGCCGAAGATGTCCTTCGACGGATGCCTCGACGACCTCCAGAGCTTCGAAGGCATCAAGAAGATCATCGGCTGCAACTCCGAGTACAACCGGCGAAATCTCGGCGCCACGATCTTCGAGTGCAGCGTTTCAGCCGGTGCGTCCCGCGACCTGGGACGCGCGAACCTGATCGCCGGCGTGCGGCAGTTCTACGCCTTCCAGACGGTGAGCGCGAACGTCCTGCACACCTTCGAGGGAAGCTCGAACAAGATCACCCTCCGCTGCGTCCAGTATCCCGAGGCCAGGTGGCCGGCGAAGATCACGCACGCCCGGCTGATCGCCATGAAGGTCGATCAGATCAACCCGCTGAACGCCTTCAGGACCAGGTCGATCCAGATTCCCAGGGCCAAGAAGCCAAAGACCCGAGTCCTTCCGTGAGGGTCAGTCGGGCAGGATCGCCACCACGCGGGCCGGCGCCCCGCTCGCGCCCTCGAGGCGCAGCGGGAAGCAGGCCAGCTGGAAGCCCGTGGCGGGCAGCTGGCCGAGGTTGACCAGGCGCTCGATCTGTGAGTAGGGCAGGTCGGCCTGGTGGGCCTCCCAGAACACCCCCGGCCGGTCGGTCTCGAGCGCCCTCTGGGCCTGCAGGTGAAGCGGGGCGTCCCAGCCCCAGGCGTCGATGCCCATAACCCGCACGCCGCGATCGAAGAGCCAGTGGGTGGCCTCGGCGGTCACGCCGCAGCCGAGCGCCATGTAGCCCGGCTCGTCGATGAAGGCGTCGCGCCCGGTCCGCACCAGCACGATGTCGCGCTCGCCGAGCTCGTGACCGATCCGCCCGAGCTCGCCCTCGATGTCGGCCACCTCGACCGCGTCACCGTCCTCCTTGGACGTCATGTCGAGCACCACGGCCGGTCCGAAGAACCAGTCGAGCGGCAGTTCGTCGATCGTCTGCGCCCGCTCCCCGGCGACGTGCGAGTTGTAGTGCCAGGGAGCGTCGACGTGGGTGGAGTTGTGGGTGCCGAAGCGGGTGAACGTCTCCGTAGCCCAGCCCTCCCCGTCGCGCAGCAGGCGCGACGGCACCCCGAGCAGCGACTCGATCATCGCCGCTCCCTCGGCGTGTCCCGAATACTCGATGTCGGTGCGCAGCACCTCGGGGGTCTCGGGCGGGCTCGAGCGAATCGGAGCTGAGAGGTCGACCAGGCGCATCGGCGCAGCGTAACCGCAGACGGCTGCGCCCTTCAGGCGACCAGCAGCAGGGCGCTCCAGCCCTCGGCACCGAGCCGCCGCTGCTCCTGCAGCGGCGCCAGCGCGGCGGCCACCTCATCCTCCTCGCCCTCGAGCAGGCCGGACACGATCAGGCGGTCGGGACGTTCCGGGTTGCGCTCGGCGAGGCGCAGCAGCAACGGGCGAACCAGGTTGGCGACTGTCGTGGGTGCCCACGGCGCGGGCTGCTCACGAAGGTCGAGGCGCTCCACGCGGTCCAGCTCGACACCGTTGGCCAGGGCGTTCTCGCGAGTGGCCTCGAGGGCCGCGCGCTCGTTGTCGAACGCCGTGACGGGCCCGAAGCCCAGCCTGGCCGCCGCGATGGCGAGCACCCCGGAGCCGCAGCCGAGATCGGCCAGCGGACCGCCTCGCCGGCCGAGGCCCAGCAGCAGCTCCAGGCTCAGCCGGGTGGTGGCATGGGCGCCTGTGCCGAAGGCCTGCGCGGGGTCGATCACCAGGTCGAGCGCACCCTCGCGCGCCTCGGCCCACGGGGGGCGCACCCAGATCCGTCCGCCCACCAGCACGGGGCGGTGAAACTCGCGCCAGCGCTCGGCCCAGTCGCCGGCCACCTCCTCGCCGCGGACGTGCACGCGCACGCCGGCCAGCTCGGCCTCGCCCGCGGGGAACGCCGGCAGCTCACCCGGAGCGCCGTACAGGCCGAACTCGACGAAGCCGTCCGGGAGGTCGACCTGCTCGAACCCGCCGGGAGCCAGCTCGATCAGCTCGGCCATCACCTGCTCCGCGTGCTCGCCGGGCACGCGGACCGCGAGCCGGATCACCTCAGCGGAAGGCCCGGCGCAGCTTCCCGAGGATCGACTCCGGCTCGTCCTCGCGGAGGTTGTCCTCGGTCAGGCTCTCGCGCAGCTCGCCGAGGAGCTCGCGCTGGCGCTCGCTCAGATTGCGCGGGATGACCACGTTGAGCACCACCCGCTGGTCACCGCGGCGGCCGCGGCCGATGCTCGGCATGCCGCGCCCGCGCAGGGAGACCACGGTGCCGGGCTGGGTGCCGGCGGGCACCTCGATCTCCTCGTCGCCGTCGAGCGTGGCCACGCTCACGGTCGACCCGAGCGCCGCCGCCGGGGCGGGTACGTCCACCACGGTCACCAGATCGTTGCCGTCGCGCAGGAAGCGCTCGTCCTCGCGCACGTGGACCAGCACGTACAGATCGCCGGGCGGGCCACCGCGCTCACCCGCATGCCCGCGGCCCGTCAGCCGGATGCGCTGGTCGTCGGCGATGCCGGCCGGCACGTCCACGCTGAGCGACTTGCGCACGGCACGCCGTCCCCGGCCCTCGCACTCGCGGCAGGGCTCCCGCGGCACCTTGCCCTCGCCGCCGCAGACGTCGCAGGCCTGCTCGCGCACCAGCTGGCCAAAGGCCGTCCGGCTGACCGCGCGCAGGCGGCCGGCGCCGCCGCAGCGCTCGCAGGTGTCGATCGGCGTGCCCGGCTCGGCGCCGTTGCCGTGGCAGTGCTCGCAGGTGTCCACGAGCTCGTAGGCCACCTCGGCCTCCACGCCGCGCGCGGCCTCCTCGAGCGAGATCTCGATCTCCACCGCCTGGTCGCCGCCCTGCACGCGGCCCGCTCCGCCACCGAAGCCGCCGCCGAAGGGGTCGCCCCCGAAGAACGCGTCGAAGATGTCCGCGAACGAGCCGAACCCGTGGGCCTGAGAGGCGAAGCCGCGTGACTCGAGGCCGTCGAAGCCGTAGCGGTCGTAGGTGGCCCGGCGCTCGGCGTTGGAGAGGATCTCGTACGCCTCCGCGGCCTCCTTGAACTTCTCCTCGGCCTCCGGGTCGTGGTTGTTGACGTCGGGGTGGAGCTCGCGGGCGAGCCGCCGGAAGGACGTCTTGATCTCCCGGTCCTCAGCCTCACGGCCGATCCCCAGGACCTCGTAGGGGTCGCGCCTCATTCGTCGTAGACCTCGGCCACGAAGCGCGACAGCTCACCCGCGGCCTGGCGCACGGCGATGATCGCCTGCGGGTAGTCCATCCGCATCGGGCCGATCACCGACACCGCCCCCAGGTTGCGCCGCGCCAGGCCGTAGTTGGCCGCCACGAGGCTCAGCGTCTGCATCTCCGGCGTGGGGTTCTCGCTGCCGATGCGCAGGTACACGCTGGGCTCGGTCAGTGACTCGCGCAGCACGCCGAGCAGGGCCCGGCGTTGCTCGAGCACTTCCATCAGGGCTCCGAGCTGCGACAGCTCCTCCACACGGTGCTCCGACAGGAGGCGTGCGGCCCCGTCCATGTAGAGCGTGTTCTCCGCGGTGCTGTCGAGCTCGGTGAACGCCGCGGACAGCGTGGCGAGGAAGTGGCTCTCGACCGGACCGAGCTCGGGCTCGGCCAAGCGTGCGGCCAGCTTGCGCGAGCCCACGTCCAGGCCCCCCACGGCCTCGTTGAGGTAGCTCACGGCCCAGTCCACGAGCCCCGGGTCCACCGGCCGCTCGTAGGAGATCACCCGCTTGGTGACCCCGCCCGTGGAGGTGATGACCACGACCATCGCCACCTGGGGCTGCAGGAGCAGGACCTCCACGCGGCGGATCGTGGCCGTCTCGATCGGAGGCGCGGTGACGAGCGCCAGCAGGTTCGTGACCTGGGAGAGCTGCTCGGAGGTGGCACGCATCGCCTCGTCCACCTCGCGCCGCATCGTGGACAGCTCGAGCCGCTTGCGCGGCACCGGGAGACGCCCCTCGACGAGCACGTCGTCGACGTAGATCCGGTAGCCGCGATCGGTGGGCACCCGTCCGGCCGACGTGTGGGGATGCTCGAGCAGCCCGGCCTCCTCGAGACGAGCCAGCTCCGCGCGCACGGTCGACGGACCCCAGGGCACGTCGCTGCGCTCGGCGATCCACTTGGACCCGACCGGCTGGTCGAGCTCCACGTGCGCCTCCACGACCTTGCGCAGGATGAAGCTCTGGCGGGAGGAGATGTCCACGCCGTAAGGGTATTCGCGCTCCCGGGCTGCGCGGCCGGGATGTTCCCACGGCGCTGAAAACGCGACCGAGATCGGGAGGTCGTCACGCTGTCGCCGGCGTGCTACTTCAACCCCACGGCTTCGAGGGCCTCGCGCCGGCGCAGGTAGGCCCGAATCCGGACAGCCTTCCCGCCTGCGAGGGTCCAGACGAGCGTGACGGGCTGATCGACCTCTATGCCGCTCCCACGCCCCCGCGCGCGAAGGCGGTACGTGACCACTACGACGCTGCCGGCATCGGCGACTTCGCCGAACTCGAACTCGACGTTCTCAAAGGCCTCGTGCCATCGCCGCCAGGCCTCCTGGATGCCGCTAGGTCCGCGCGCGACGCCCCAGTCGCCCCAGAGGCCCGCGTGGTCCTCCCACACAACGTCCTCAGCGTACGCCGCATGTACGGCGTCCCAATCGCGTCGCCTGTCCGCCTCCCAGATTCCGCGCACCAGGTCCACGTTTTCCTGCGACACCGTCCCGCCAGTATCCCGCCCGAATCCCCGTGAGGGATTAGTTCACGCGAGAGGGTAGGTCTCTACCTCGATGAGCGATAGAAAAGTGATTCTCAAAATGGTCATGTCCCTCGACGGTTTTGCCACCAGCCCCGACGGGACCCATGAATGGATGTTCGAGTGGTTCGGCGACGACTCGAGTGAGCGGAGCCTCCGCGCGCTCGAGGAGGCCGGCGTTCACGCGATGGGCCGCCGCAGCTACGAGATCATGGGCCCGCATTGGGCCGCGTCCGACGGGCCGATCGCAATCGCAATGAACGAGAAGCCGAAGGCCGTCTTCTCCCACACCCTGGAGAAGGCGGAATGGGGACCGGCCGAGATCTTCGGCGGGGACCTGAGCGCGGAGATCGCGGACCTGAAGGCCCGGGACGACGAAGGGACGATCCTGGTCCACGGCGGTCCCAACTTCGCCAAGTCGCTGACCCGCCTGGGCCTCGTCGACGAATACCAGCTGTCGACGGTCCCGATTGCAATCGGCGCGGGCCACAGCCCGTTCGCCGAGCTGGATGAGCACCTAAAGCTCGACGTCGTCGACGAGGAGCGCTTCCGAAGCGGAGCCCTCGCGCAGGTCCTCGTGCCGAAGCGATGAGCGCGGGGGAGTCTCCACATCCAAGGCGCTAGGACGTGCGCAGCTCGGCTTCGCCCTTACGGATGATGCGGTTGTCGCCCTGGGCTGCCTCGGCGGACACCAACATGCGCCCGTCGCCCTCCTCGCTGACCTCGCCGGTCACGACGATCTCCTGCTCGGGGAAGCCCATGCCGCGGAACTGGACCGACAGTCGCCTGAGCGAGCGCGGGTCGCCGCCGGCGGCGTTGGTGCAGGCGCGCGCGACCTGGGCCATCGAGTAGAGGCCGTGGAGGATGTTCTGCGGAAGGCCCACCGACTTGGCGAAGTCCACGTCGATGTGGATGGGGTTGAAGTCGCCCGACGCGCCCGCGTAGCGGTGCGGGAGGTACCTGTCGGGCGTGACCTTGAGATCGAGGTTCACGAGACCCCCCTGACGATGTTCGTCCAGGTGCCGCGCACGACCTCCTGGCCGTCCTGGTTGGTGGACACCGACTCGAAGACGTAGAAGCCCATCCCGCCCTTCTCGGAGATGTCCTTGACGGTGGTCTCGGTGGTGATCACGTCGCCCACGCAGACCGGCTCGCCCCACACGAACTCCTGTCCCCCGTGGACCATCATCGCGAAGTTGATGCCTACGTCCGGGTCGAAGATGCCCGGCGCGACGGAGCCCGACGAGTAGACGACCGCGAACATCGGCGGCGCCGGGATGTCGCGAAAGCCCTCCGCGCGGGCCTTATCGCGGTCGAAATAGACCGGGTTGTCCTCACCCACCGCGAGGGCGTACTCGCGGATCTTCTCCTTGCCGATCTCGTACTCGAAGGGCGGAAAGGTCTTGCCTATCGCGGACTGGTTCACGGGCACGGCGCGGCAGTCTATGCCAGCGATGGGCTGGGAAGAAGACGACGCGCCCACCCCCCGTGGACGCGTCGCCGCTTGGTCGCGCTGTCTGTCGGCCCAGCCTTGGGCCTAGGCGGCTTCGCGGAGGCCCTGGGCCTCGGCGAGCGTGGACAGCTTGCGCAGTGCCGCCTCTTCGATCTGGCGGGTGCGCTCGCGCGTCAGCTGAAAGAGCTTGGCGACCTTGTCGAGCGTCTGGGGAGGTTCGCCGTTGAGGCCGTAGCGCAGCTCGAGGACGCGCTTCTCCCGGTAGGGCAGGTGCTCGAGGACGCCGTAGAGCCGCTCGTCGCGCATCTGCTCGACCGCCTCGTCGAACGGAGACGCCGTCGACTGGTCCTCGATCAGGTCACCGAACAGCGCCGCGTCGCCGTCGTCGCCGACCGGCTTGTCGAGCGAGACGAGCTGCTGGGCGGCACGCATGATCACGTCCGCCTCGTCGGGGTCGACGCCGGCGTAGGCGGCAATCTCCTCGATCGTCGCGTCACGGTCGCCGTTGGCCTCGAGCTTGCGCTGGGCGTTGTCGAGCTTCTTGAGGATGTTGTCGATGTGGATCGGGATCCGAATCGTCCGCGCCTTGTCGGCGATGGCGCGCGAGATCGCCTGACGGATCCACCAGGTGGCGTAGGTGGAGAACTTGAAGCCCTTGCGGTAGTCGAACTTCTCCACCGCCCTCACCAGGCCGATCGTGCCCTCCTGGATGAGATCGAGGAAGGGCAGCCCCTGGTTGCGGTAGCGCTTGGCGATCGAGACCACGAGACGCAGGTTGGCCCGCGTCATGTGGTCCTTGGCGTCGAGGTCGCCTCGCTCGATGCGCCGAGCCAGATCGAGCTCCTCCGCGGCCGTGAGCAGAGGCGTCTTGGCGATCCCGTCCAGGAACTGCTGAAGTGAGTCGAGGGTGGGATCGGGGGCGGCCTGGCTTAGCGTCTCGGTGGTCACGTCAGCCAAGCTACGGCCGCCCCCTAAGGCTTCCCTAAATCCTTCAGAGTGCCGCAATCCCGCGTGCAGAGCGGTCAGCTCTTCACGAACGGCTGCACGGCGTCGAGCACCTGCTGCATGTCGAGAGCCGGATCGAAGGCCCCCGCAGCCGGCTGCCTGCCCCTCAGGATCCGGACCGCGGCTGCGTGCCGCGCCTCGATCTGAACGATGCTCCCCGCGGCCGCCAGCACCTCGTCCGACTGGATCGCCGGCGCCGCGCCGTTGTAGGCGCTCACCCCGGTGTCCTCGAAGGTCTGGGCCAGCTTCAGGAAGCTCTTCTCGTTGGCGAAGGCCTTCCCGAAGTCCACTCCCGGAGCCGCGACGGGCTTGCCGCCCAGCTGCTTGATGGTGCCCATCAGGGCGGTGACGTGCTCGTTCTCGTTGTCGCGGATCTCGGTGGCGAGCGACTTTGCCCTCATGGAGAGGCCGCTCGTCATCATCAGACCCTGGTCGTAGAAGGCAGCCTCGAGGTACTCGAGCGTGAGCGCGAAGTTGAGGATGTCGACGTCTCCGCCGCCGTCCTGCGCGATCGCCTCTCTCACGAACGGTCCCACCGCGCCGAGCCCGTAGACCGCACCAGCGGTCACCGCACCCCGCATCATGAAGGACTGCCTGGTCATTCCCTTTATCTCTACGGCCGCCAACTCAGGGGCGGCCAGCTTGCTGCTGGACATCAGTGTGTCTCCTTTTCTCTGACCGCGCCGGCTCAGGCGAGGAACGGCTTGACCTGGGGCAGCACCTCTGCCATCGAGGCCGGCTTGGCGAAGGCGCCGTCGGGGACGATCGTCTTCCCCACCACCAGGTTGAGAGCCGCGGCGTGGCGGGCCTCGATCGAGTGGATCGACAGCGCGGCGGCCAGGATGTCCTTGGACTTGATCCGGGCCGCCTGGCCCAGGTAGGCGGCGGCGCCGAGGTTCTCGACCACGGCCGCCGTCTCCAGCACCTTCATCTCGCCGCCCTCTAGGACGGCATCGAAGTTGGTCTTGGGCCGCTTCGGCTTTCCGCCGAGCTCCTTGACCACCCCGGTCAGCGTGTCCACGTGTGCCTGCTCCGAGTCGCGAATCAGCGTTGCGGTCTTGCCCAGCTGCTTGTTCTTGACCACCCCTGAATCCAGGACCGCGTTGTAGAAGTCGGTCTCCAGGTGCTCGAGCGTCAGGGCGTACTGGACGATCGCCAGATCCCCTGCCATGCCGCTATCGGCGTTCGTGGACTTGTCCATCGCGCTCGACTCCGAGCCGGCGCTCTCGTCATCGTCGCCGCACGCGGCGAGGAAGATCGCGAAAGCTCCAGCGGCACCCGCGCCGCCCATCATCTTCAGGAAACGCTTTCGCGAGCCGGCGTCCTCTGCCAGTTCGTGCAGCGCCCCCTGCTGCTCCTGATTTTTCGTTTCTTGCATGCCCCCCTATGCGCCAACCTGGCGCGAAACGGATCAGCGGGCCCGCGCCAGTACCACCAAGCGCCGAGCGCCCGGCTCGAATGGGGTACGCGCCCCCGGGTCCCCGAGCAGTTCGTCCACCGCGAAGCCCGCGACCTCCAAGAGGCGCACGATCTCGGCGGCCGTATACACGTGATGTACCGACACCGCGTGCTCGGGCTCCCGCCCCTGTGCCGACAGCTCCAGCTCGGTGACGATGCGGCTGCGCCGGGCGTCGTAGCGGTGTCGCCCCCGCATCCTCACGCCGTCCACGTCGTGGTCGAGGCTCTCGTTGAGAGGGAAGGCCGACTCGGCCACGGTGGCCGTCTCGAGCACGAGGCGTCCCCCGGTCCGCAGAGCGCGGCGGGAGGCGTTCAGCTGCTCGACGGTCCCCTCGTGCGGGAGATAGCCGAAGCTGTTTCCCCAGCACACGAGGGCGTCGTACTGCCGGGCCGGCGCCTCGCGCACGTCGGCCACCTCGTAGCGCACATCCACGCCGCGCTCGGCGGCCACGCGCCGGGCCTCGGCGATCTCGGGCGCGGAGATGTCGATTCCCGTGACCTCGAGGCCGCGCTCGGCCAACCGCACCGCGATGCGGCCGGCGCCGCAGGGAGCGTCGAGCACCCGCCCGCCCGCGGGCAGGTCGAGCAGAGCGGCGATCGCCGCAGCGTCGTCATCGGCCCAGGGCTCTGACGCGCCGCGCCAGAACTCTGCCGCCAGTCCTTCCATGAAGTCGACGAACCAGTCGTCGGAGACCTGCTTCAGCACTTCGGTACTTCCTTTCGACTCGGAGAGAGTGCGCTGGCGTCAGCGCGCCGAGCCGGCGGCGAGGTGCTGCGAGACGAGGCTGTGACGGTGCGTGAGCAGAGGCGTCGCAGCCGAGCTTAATCCTCGAGAAAGCCCCTGACAAGTCCGGCGGTCTCGCTTGGCCGCTCGAGTGCCGGAAGGTGGCCGGCGCCCTCGATGGTCACCAGCTCGGCGTCCTCGATCTCGCGGGCCAGGCGCTGGGCGATCGCGTGAAAGTCCGGCCTGTCGTGCTCACCCACCGCGACGAGGGTCGGGGCCCGCACGGCCGAGAGGTCGATGCCTTCGGGTTCGCGCTCCTCGGCCTGAGAGGCCAGCTGCAGCTCGAACGAGCGGCGCTGGGCGGGGCCGATCACCTCGGCGAAGGCCGGAGCCCAGAAGCGCACGTTGAGGTCGGTGGCGGCGTCGAGGTCACCCTCCTCCAGCAGCCGGTCCTCCTCCTCGGCGTAGCCGTGAATCTCGTCGGACCAGTCGTGGTCGGGCAACGGCGAGTCGAGCAGCACCAGGTGCGTCACCAGCTCGGGCGACCGGCTGGCCAGCTCCAGGCACACCTGCGCTCCGTAGGAGGCGCCCACCAGGGCCGCCGGCCGGCCGGCCAGACGGGCCTTCAGATCCTCCGCGTGCGAGAAGTCGCCGCCTTCTGGCATCGGCGTGTCCCCGAAACCGCGCAGCTCGTGGGTCTCGGCCCCCGGTACCTCAAAGCCGTCCCACATGCGGGAGTCGGCGACGCCGGCGTGGACGAGGATCGCGCGCACGGCTCGCTACTTCTTGCCGTCGCCGTCGCCCGACAGCTCGAGCACGGCGAGGAAGGCTTCCTGTGGGACCTCCACGCGGCCCACCTGCTTCATGCGCTTCTTGCCCTCCTTCTGCTTCTCAAGCAGCTTGCGCTTGCGCGACACGTCGCCGCCGTAGCACTTGGCGATCACGTCCTTGCGCATCGGCTTGACCGACTCGCGGGCGATGATCTTCGAGCCGATCGCCGCCTGAATCGCCACCTCGAACTGCTGGCGCGGGATCTGCTTGCGCAGCCGCTCCGCGAGAACCCGGCCGGCGGGGTAGGCCTTGTCGCGGTGCACCACCATCGACAGCGCGTCGACCTTGTCGCCCGCCAGCAGGATGTCGAGCTTCACGAGGTCGCCCTCCCGCATGCCCAGGATCTCGTAGTCGAGCGAGGCGTAGCCGCGGGTGCGCGACTTGAGCTGGTCGAAGAAGTCGAGCACGATCTCGGCCAGCGGCAGGTCGTACTGGAGCTGCACGCGCTCGGTGCTGAGGAAGGTCATGTCCGTGTGGGTCCCGCGGCGTTCCTGGCACAGCTCCATCACCTGCCCCACGTAGTCCTTGGGGCAGAGGATGGTGGCGCGGATGTAGGGCTCCTCGATCGACGCGATCGCCGCCCGGTCGGGCATGTCAGAGGGCGAATGGACCACGAGCTCCGTGCCGTCCTCGAGCCGGAGGTCGTACTCGACGTTCGGGGCCGTGGCCAACAGCTCGAGGTCGTACTCGCGCTCGAGGCGCTCCCGCACGATGTCCATGTGAAGCAGCCCGAGAAAGCCGCAGCGGAAGCCGAACCCGAGCGCCTCGCTGGTCTCGGGCTCCCAGGTGAGTGCCGCGTCGTTGAGCGACAGCTTCTCGAGGGCGTCGCGCAGCTCGGGGAACTGGTTGGTCTCCACCGGGAAGAGGCCGCAGAAGACCATCGGCTTGATCTCCCGGTAGCCGGGCAGCGGCTTGGCGGCGGCGCCGGCCTTGGTGGTGAGGGTGTCGCCCACCCGCAGCAGCGAGACGTCCTTGATCCCGGTGATCACGTAGCCCACCTCGCCGGCGCGCAGATGGTCCACCGGGGTCATGCCCGGTCCGAAGAAGCCGATCTCATCGATGTCCGCCTCCGTGCCCGCCTGCATGGCCAGGATGGCGTCGTTTCGCCTGAGCGTTCCGTCCACCACGCGCACGTAGGCCACCACGCCGCGGTACTGGTCGAACTCGGAATCGAAGATCAGCGCTCGCGCGGGGGCGTCGGGGTCTCCCTCGGGCGGCGGGATGCGCTCGACCACGGCCTCGAGCAGATCCACCACTCCGTCGCCGGTCTTGGCGGAGATGCGAATGACCGAATCGGCATCCTCGCCCAGCAGCTCGCTCACCTCGCCCGCGACGCGCTCGGGCTCGGCGCCCGGAAGGTCGATCTTGTTCATGGCCGGGATCAGCTCGAGCCCCGAGTCCACGGCGAGGTAGGTGTTGGCCACGGTCTGTGCCTCCACTCCCTGCGAGGCATCGACCAGCAGCAGCGCGCCGTCGCATGCGGCCAGCGAGCGCGACACCTCGTAGGTGAAGTCCACGTGCCCCGGCGTGTCGATCAGGTGCAGGCGGTAGAGCTGTCCGTTGCGCGCCGTGTACTCCACGCGCACCGCCTGGGCCTTGATCGTGATGCCGCGCTCGCGCTCGAGGTCCATCGAATCGAGGAGCTGCGGACGGTGATCGCGCGGGTCGACGGCGCCCGTGATCTCGAGGATGCGGTCGGCCAGCGTCGACTTCCCGTGATCGATGTGGGCGATGATCGAGAAGTTGCGGATGTTCTGGGACGGGCTTCCCACTCTCCCGAGCTTACGTACTCCCTCGACCACCCGAGTACCCTGGCGCCGGACTCGTGGCAAGCAGTGACATCGAAGTGGTCAGGGCGGTTTTCGCCGCCTTCGGCACCCGGGACGTCGAGGGCGTGCTCTCGCTCATGAGCGAGGACGTGGAGTTCAGGCCGATGACCAGCGAGGTCGTGGGTCGCACCGAGCCCTATCGCGGGCACGACGGGATGCGGATGTACTTTGCCGACGCCGCGCGCGTCTGGGAGGAGCTGCGGCTCACGCCTCAGGAGTTCCGCGAGGTCGGCGAGATCGTGCTCGTGACCGGGCGGGTGAGCGCCCACTCCCCCGCCCGCACGATCGTCGGCTCCACCGGCTGGATCTTTCGCGTGCGCGACGGCAAGGTCGTGCAGGGACGCGTGTTCCGGTCAGCGTCCGACGCAGTCCGAGCCGCGGCGGAGGAGAGCTAGGGCCGGCGCCGAGCGCGCAGCAGGTAGTCGACCTGCTCCTGCTTTCTCATGATCATGTGCTCCAGCCGGTGCTCGACCGCCTCCGAGGCGGCCTCTCTCCCAGTGGGCTCGATCGCGGCCTGGAGCGCTTCGAGCGTCTCGTTCTCGGCCTCGATCAACCGGTCGAGCGCCGCCGCCGGGTCGGCCTCGAACTCGAGCGGGGCCACCTCGGTCGTCGGCTCGCCTCCCAGCGCCGCAATCTTCTCCACGAGCCGGGTGGCGTCCTCGAGCTCCGAAGCGGCGTGCTCGTTCATCTTGTCCGCGTGGGCCTGGTACTCGAGCCCGATCACGCTGCCGGCCACCAGCGAGTAGTTGAGCACCGAGCGGTGCTGAAGCCTCAGCGCCTCGTTGAGGCACCTGATCTGCTCTTCGACATCCATCTCTTCTTCGGGCATTGACCGTCCTTACCCACCGGACCGGCCTCGGCTAACGAGCAACCTGCGGATCTGGCGCGCCTCGGGCACGCGGAGCAGCCAGACGCCGATCGCGTAGATCGCCAGGCCCGCGCCGATTCCGGTGAACACCGAGACCATCTGCGCGAGCAGCGAGCGCCCCAGCCACTCGTCGAGCCCGTACCAGACCCCGTAGGCGGCGCCGGCCAGGAGCGCCGCGGCCACCAGCATCCGGATCGTGGTCGACAGCAGCAGGGGGCCCTCGAGTCCTCCCAGCTCGCGACGCAGGATCCAGCCCTGGGCCGCGCACATCGCGATCGTGCCCGCCACGGTGCCCAGCACGATGCCGGTGATCCCGAGCGGCTTGTAGAGCAACGCGGCCAGCGCGACGTTGATCACCAGGTTGAGACCCGCCAGCGCCGTGGTGGCCCAGGTTCGCTGCAGCGAGAAGAACGTGCGGGAGAAGAGCAGGCTCACCCCCTGGAGCGGCAGAGAGATCGACCACCACACGAGCGCCGTGGAGGTCAGCTCCGTGGCCTCGGGCCCGAACGCGCCGCGCTCGAACACGAGCCGCGTGATGGGCTCGGCCAGCACCGCCATCAGTACCGCGCTCGGGATCAGCAGCAGGCAGATCTGCCGCACGCCGGTGCTCATCGTGTGGCGCAGCTCGTTCCTCGCGCCGCGGGCGGCGAAGCGCGACAGCGTGGGGAACAGGATCGTCGCGATGGAGATGGAGAACAGGCCCTGTGGAAGCTGGTAGATCCTGAACGCCTTGTCGATCGCCGCCGGCGCCTGGTCGGACACGAGCGTGCCGAACAGCGAGTTGATCAGGAGGCTGAGGTTGATCAGGCCGAGCGTGATCGTCACCGGCAGCATCAGCCTCAGCACGCGGCGGACGTGCTCGTTGCGCAGGTGGAGCTGCAGCCTGAACTCGCCCCCGCGCCCCCGCAGCCAGGGCAGCGGCAGGAGGAACTGCACGACCGTCCCCGCCAGCACCCCGATCGCGTAGGCGTAGATCTCGTCCTCCTCCGGGAAGGTGGGCACGAGGCCGACGAGCGCGAGGATGATGACCACGTTCCAGGCCACCGGAGCCAGGGCGGGGACGGCGAAGTGCTCGAACGAGTTGAGCATGCCCACGGTGAGCCCCGACAGCGCGAGCAGGATGACGATCGGGAACATGATCCAGGCCAGCTTCACCGTCAGGTCGGCAAGCGGTCCGTCCTCGTCGAAGCCGGGGGCGAACACGCCCATGATCGGTTCGGCCAGCAGGATGAACAGGGCGGTGACGGCGCCCAGCGCCAGGCAGATCAGGAAGAACAGGGTGGAGGCCACCCGGAAGGCCTCCCGGCGCTCGCCCCGTTCGAGCAGCTCGGTGAAGACCGGCACGAACGCGCCCTGGAGGGCGGAATCGGCGAACAGCGCGCGCACCAGGTTCGGCACCTGGAAGGCGATCGTGAACGCGGACATGACCGCGGTCACGCCGAAGAAGTACGCGGCCAGGATCTCCCGGGCGAGGCCGAGCACCCGCGACAGGCCGGTGGCGAACGAGAAGAACGCGGTGTTGCGGGCCAGCCGGCTGGCGTGACTGCGCTGCTCGGGAGCGTCGGTGCTGCTCACGGCACGGGCGCTACACTTGGCCTTCGCCGCGCCCGGATTGCTGGACGCGGCGTCGGTTCTCTATGGCCAACATTCATTCACAAGAAAAGCGGATCCACCGGGCGGAGCGGGAGCGACTCGAGAATCGCCGCCGCACGTCTCAGGTCAAGACCTGGTTCCGCCGCCTCGAGGACGCGGTGAGCGAGGGCGACGCCGAGCGCGCCGACGCGGAGCATCGCTCCCTCGTATCGCGCATCGACCGGGCCGTCAAGTCGGGCGCCCTTCATCGCAACAGCGCGGCCCGCAAGAAGTCCCGGGCGGCCCGCATCCGCTCGCAGGCCTCCTAGCGCAGAGCGCTCTCCTTCGCGGTCGGTCTCCGGGCCCTCTGTAGGGTCACGCCGCATGGAAACGCGACTGTTGATCGGGGGCGAGCAGGTGGCCGGCGAGGGCGACCGGCTGGTCATCGAGAACCCCGCCACCGAAGAGACGCTGACCGAGCTGTCCGGGCCTTCGGACGAGCAGCTCGACGCCGCCATCGCCTCCGCGAACGAGGCCTTCCCCGGCTGGGCAGCCACGCCGGCGGTCGAGCGCGCCGAGCTGCTTCACGAGGTCGCGACCCGCATGCGCGACCGCACCGCTGAGCTGGCCCGGGCGCTGACCCTCGAGGGCGGCAAGCCGTTGGTGGAGAACGCCGACGAGGTGGGCTGGACGGCGGCCGCGTTCGACTACTACGCCGAGATGGGACGCAACTTCGCCGGGCGAGTCATCCCATCGATCGAGGCCACGCAGCTCGCGCTCGTGGTCAAGGAGCCGATCGGCGTCTGGGGCTGCATCGTGCCCTGGAACTACCCGCTGCTGCTTCTGTCGTGGAAGGTGGCGCCGGCGCTCGCGGCCGGAAACACGGTGGTGGCCAAGCCGTCGGAGCTGACCCCGGTGTCGACGCTGATGCTGGCCGAGTGCTTCGACCACCTTCCCGCCGGAGCGTTCAACGTGCTGGCCGGGGCGGGCGCGGTGGGAGAGGCCCTGGTGCGCGACGAGCGGGTGGCCGGCGTGGCCTTCACCGGCTCGGTGGAAACCGGCAAGCGGGTGGCCGGCCTGTGTGCCGAGCGGGTGGCGCGCATGAACCTCGAGATGGGCGGCAAGGACCCCTTCATCGTCTGCGCCGACGTGGCCGGCGACGTCGAGGTCGCAGCCAAGGGGGGCGCCTGGGCGGCTTACCTGAACGCCGGCCAGGTGTGCACCTCGGCCGAGCGCTTCTACGTGGACCAGTCGGTGTACGACGACTTCGTCTCGGCCTTCGTCGACTACACCCGCTCCCTGCGGGTGGGCGACCCGCTCGACGAGTCCACCGACGTGGGCCCGATGGTCTCGGCGCGCCAGCGCCAGAAGGTCGAGAGCCAGGTGGAGGCCGCGGTGGCCGCCGGCGCCGAGGTGCTGGTGGGCGGCGACCGCGCGGGGCAGGACCGCGGCCACTTCTTCTCGCCCACGGTGGTCACCGGCGCAGCCGGCGAGACCGATCTGCTGCGTGAGGAGACGTTCGGGCCCGTGGCCCCGATCGTGCCGGTCGGCTCTCTCGACGAGGCGATCGCGCTGGCCAACTCCACGCGCTTCGGCCTGGGCGCCAACGTCTACACGCGCGACCTCGAGACGGCCGTGCGCTGCCTGCGCGAGATCCGCGCCGGCACGGTGTGGATCAACGATCCGCTCACCGACAACGACGCCGGGCCGTTCGGCGGCATGAAGCAGTCGGGCTTCGGTCGCGAGCTCGGCCAGGAGGGCCTCGAGGCGTTCCAGGACACCAAGCACGTCCACATCGAGACCAAGATCGCTCCGAAGGAGTGGTGGTACCCCTACGCCCCGGGCCAGGCCGCCCCGCCGTCGGGGGCGGGCGCCTAGCGGCGGTGGCGCTACCCCGCGGCCCGGGCCAGCGCCAGCGAGAAGGCCGCGTCCTCGTCGAGCTGTAGCTCGCCGCCCCCACGCATGGTCACCTCGAGCTCCGCGAACACGCACAGCGCACGCTCGAGTGAGGCTGTGTCCGCCTTCTTCGCGCGGGCGACGGTCTTCTTGGCCAGCCACGGCGGAGCCTTGAGCGACTCGCTCACCTTCTGCTCGGGCAGGCCCGCCTCGAGCAGCGCGGCCGCGCGATGCACCTCTCGCAGCCGGCGCACGACGGGGAAGACGAGCCGCGCGGGCCGCTCTCCGTGGACCTCCAGCTCCTCGGCCAGCGCCAGCGTCTCGCGCAGGTCGCCCGCCACCAGGGCGTCGGCGAGGTCGTAGGCCTGCGGCGCGTTGTCGGCCGCCGCGAACTGCTCCACGTCGTTCGGGCCCACCGTCGCCGAAGGGTGCACGGCGATGGCGATCTTCTCGAGCTCGCGCGAGAGCCGCTGCTGGCTCGATCCCACGCGCTCGACCAGTTCCTTGGCCGCCTCCCGGTCGAGCTGAACGCCGAGCTCCCGGGCCCGTTCCGCGCACCACTCGGGGAGCTTCCACGGCTTCGGCGCGGCGTACTCGCGCACCTCTCCCCCGGCCGTCTCGACGGCCTTGCACAGCTGCTTCAGCGCCTTGCCGCGGACGATCAGCACGAGCACCGTCTCCGGCGGCAGCTCTTCGAGCGCCTCCACGAGGGGCGCCAGCCGCGCCGCCTTCCAGGCGCCGGCGTCGTCCACCAGGAGGTAGCGCGTACCGGGCTCGAAGCTCAGCACGGACAGGGCGCCGGCGATCTCGGCCGGGTCGCTCTGCCGGGCGTCGAACGTCTCGAGCCCGCCCGGCCCGCGCTCGACATCGGCCCGCTTGCGCACTCGCGCGCGCCAGGCGTCGATCTTGGCGTCGTCGTCACCGCAGACCAGGTAGGCGGGGCTCAGGTCGGCCACGCCCGCCAGTCTACGAAGCCGTCAGGCGGCGCCCGTGGGCGCGCCGGCGCGCCGGTCACTGCTCCACCCCCACGCGCAGTTCCCCATCCTCCACGCGGAGCGCCACCGTCCCGTGACGGTCCGTTCGGTACGTGGAGACGCCGGCGCGGCGCAGCGCAGCGAGGGTCGTGGGCGTGGGATGACCGTAGGTGTTGGGACCGACCTCGATGGCCGCGACCTCGGGCCTCACCCGCTCGAGCACCTCCGGCAGCCCCGGGTCGGAGCTGCCGTGATGCGGGACCTTCATGGCGTCCACGTCCGGCAGGTCGAGCGGCAGGAGCGACTCGCTCTCGGCATCGGCCGACAGCAGCAGGTCGAACCCACCGGAGCTGACCGTCGCCACCACGGCGCGGGGGTTGGGATCCTCCGGTGCCGGACCGGGCGGACGGGGAGCCGGAGACAGCAACCTCACCGTCACCGCGCCGGCGCTCACGTCCATCGGCGCCAGCGCCGGCACCGTCCGGACGTGGCTGCGCCGGGCGGCGGCCAGCACCGCCCTGAAGCCCGGCTCGGCCGTTCCGTCGCCACCGTCGAGGAGCAGATCCACGGGATAGCGCGCGAGAACGGCCGGAAGGCCTCCCTCGTGGTCCCGGGAGGCGTGGGTGGCCACCACGAGCGCCAGCCGGCGCACGCCCGCCCTGCGCAACAGCCGCTCCACTCCGGCCTCCGGAGGACCGCCGTCGAAGAGAATCGCCGTCCCGTCCGGATGCTGGATCAGCGTGGCGTCGCCCTGACCGACGTCGAGGAAGCTCACGGTCAGGTGTTCTGGCGGTGCGGGAGGCGCGAGCAGCCGCACCGCGAGGAACAGGACAGCGGCCACGGCCAGGGCGCCGAAGGCCGCGCGCCGGCGGTCTGGCATCCGGCGCCAGCGCCCGGCGAGCTCCTCACCCCTACTCGCGTGCCGGCGGACCATGGAGCGCACGGCCAGGCCGGCCGCGGCGATCAGCGCGTAGGCCAGCGCGGCGCCTCGGCCGGAGAACGCCGACAGGCCGATCGAGCTGCCGGGAACGTCGGCGCACCGCTCCGCGAGCCCGCCCAGGTAGGACACGGGTAGGCGGGCAACCGGCCCGATTGCCCCAGCCAGCCAGTCGGCACCCGGCAGCACGGGAGCCAGCAGACCGAGTGCAGCCTTGACCATGCCGAGCCACATGGCCGGGGCCACGGCCGGAAGAGCGAGCAGATTGGCGGGCAGAGCGGCGAGCGACACCGCCTCGAAGTGATGCGCCAGGAGCGGAGCGGTGGCCAGAGTGGCCGCCAGCGTGATAGCGATGCCCTCGGCGAGGCCGCGGGACAGCATCCTGGCCGCACGAACCCCCAGCGTCGCGCCCTCCCACCTCGATGCGAACAGCAGATCCGCCGCGCGGCTCAGAACTCCGCCCAGCGGCACCCCGAGGACGAGAATCCCGACGACGGCGGCAAACGAGAGCTGCCAGCCGGGATCCAGCAGGCTTCGCGGGTTGAGCGACAGCGTCATCGCCGCGGCGAGCAGCAGTGCGTACCAGCGCGAGGACGGTCGCGACAGGGTCATCGCGGCGATCCCCGCAGCTCCCATGACGCCCGCCCTCTGCAACGACGGCCCGGCCCCGGCCAGCGGCACGTACAACGCCACCAGCAGCAGCAGAGCGACGCCGCGAGCGCGGGGGCCGACGCCACCCATGGCGAGAAAGGGCAGCGCCAGCGCCACGAGCAGCATCACGTTCTGGCCGGAGACGGCGAGGAGATGAGCCAGACCCGACCTGCGGAAGTCCTCTCTCACCCCCTCGGCGATGGCCTCGTCCTGGCCCAGCACCATGCCCCGCGCCAGGGCGGCCTCGGGTCCGGGCAGTCCCGCTGCCACCGCTTTCTCAGCTCGAACCTGGAGGCGATCGAGGAGGCCGGCCAGGCCCCTGCGTCGGTCGCCGGTCGGCCGCGCTCGGTCGACGAGCAGCTCGCCGGCTATCCCGCGGCGGCGGAGGTAGGCCCCGAAGTCGATGCCGTCCCGGTCCGCGCCGCTCGACTCCACGGGCCGCAGCCGTCCCTCGAGAACCAGCTCCGAGCCGACCGCGGCGCGCTCCGGAAAACGGGTCCAGCGCGCGATTCGCACAAGCAGCCTCGCCCCGGCCAGCCGACCCGACGCCACGCGGACCTCAGCGGACGACCCGAAGGCCGACGGTCGCGGACGCGTGAGCAGGTGCGCGCGCAGCTCGGCGGCCCCGCCGGCGCCGAGTCGATCGGCGGGCCCGTCGATGGCGGCCAGGCGGGCCTCTCCCACCGCCCCGCCGGCAAGAACGAGAGCACCGGCGAGGGCGCCGACCGCCGGCGCACGGCAGACCGCGAGGACCGCCACGAAGGCCACGGCGACGAGGACGAGGGGAGATCCGGCTCCGTCTGCGGCTCCGGCTCCAGCAAGTGCGACCCCGGTGGCGAAAGCAGCCACCGCTACGTGCCATGGACGCGACGCAATGAGCGCCGCGGCGCTGGGCGCCGACCGCTCGGTGTCGGATCGGCCGCCCGCCATCTACGGGTCGAGCGCCTCCTTCAGCGAGGCCAGGCGCTTCTCACCGATCCCCTCGACCTCACCGAGTTCCTCGAGCGAGCCGAACCCGCCGTTCGAATCCCGGTACTCGACAATCCGCCCCGCGAGGGTCGGGCCGATGCCGTCCAACTGATCCAGCTGCTCGACGCTGGCCACCGCCAGGCTGAGCTTGACGCCGCCCGCGCCGGGCTCCGCAGGACCGGCGCCGGGCACCGCCGCCGCGCCGGCCGCCCCAGGGGTGGGTGCGCCCTGCCTCGGCACCACGACCTGCTGGCCGTCCACGACCTTGGCCGCGAGGTTGACGCCCGCGATCTGAGCGCGCGGCCGTGGCCCGCCCGCGCGCTCGAGCGCAGTGGCCACGCGGGCTCCCTCCGCCAGCCGGTACAGACCTGGCCGCCGCACCTCACCGGTGACGTGCACGTACAGCTCGGCACCGCCTCTCTCGCCGCCGGCAGGCTTGCCCGTTCCCACGGCCGGCGCCGCGGCTGAACCGCTCGAGCCGGACGCACCGCCGTTGATCTTCACCGGCGGCGGGGCGTCGTCACCTCCGCCGAACAGGCGCAGGGCGGCGAGCATCGCGAGCACGGCTGCGACCACCCAGATGAGAGTCGTTGCGCGGGCGCCTTCGAACACTCGACGACCGTACGAAGAACCGTGTTACGCGTGGGCACGCCTGCGCCACAAGTTGGTGACGACTTCGTGCGGAGGATCGGTGTGCGGGCCCGCGGCGGGCTCAGCGAACCTCGAAGCCGGTCAAGCCCTCGGCGGCCTCGTCGGCCTCCTCCACGCGCTCGACCGCGGCGCCGCGCGGGCCCTGCTGGGCCCACTCCACCATGCGCGCCACCGCGCCGGGATCGCCCTCGAACACGGCTTCCACCGTGCCGTCGGGCCGGTTCGACACCCAGCCGCTCACCCCGGCGGAGACCGCCTTGCGCCTGGTCGAGTCCCTGAAGAAGACACCCTGGACCGTTCCGTGCACCACCACCCGGCGGCGCACGGTCTCACTCACGGCGCCCCGTCCACGAGCCGCCGCTGGCAGACTGCCGGAGGGTCGAGTGGTGAGCGAAACGAGGGGACACGGATGACGGACGAGGCGACGGGGATCGAGACGGCGTGGGGCGCCGATTCGGAGTATGGCCGCCTCCTCGACGTCCTGCTGTGCCCGCCCGAGAACTTCCACTGGCTCCCGGCGAGCGCCATCGCGCGGGCGACGCTCGACAGTGGACTGAGCTTCAGCCGCGACGACGCCCTGCGTCAGCACGCAGAGATGGTCAGCGTGTACCAGGAGGCCGGCGTCCGCACCCACTTCATCGAGCCGGATCCCGCCCTGCCGTACCAGGTGTTCGCACGGGACTCGAGCATCACCGTGCCCCAGGGACCGATCGTCACCCAGTGCCACCAGTGGTGGCGCAGGGGCGAATATTCGCCGGTCATTCGCTTCTACCGGGAGAACGACATCCCGATTCACCGCATGATCACCGCCGCGGCGCTGGAGGGCGGCGACTTCATGATCGTGGAGCCCGGTGTGGCGGTGATCGGCAACGGAGAGGAGCGCACCCAGGAGCCCGCGGCACGACAACTTGCCGGATGGCTCGAGGCCGACGGCTGGGAGGTCCGCATCGAGCGCATCCCACCCCATTTCCTGCACATCGACGTGCTGGCGGCGATGCTGGGCGAGAAGCTCGCCGCCGTGTGTGTCGAGCAGGCGGGCGCGGGCTTCACGCGCTGGCTCGAGTCGAAGGGCGTCGAGATCGTGCCGGTGTCCCTGGCCGACGCGCTCAAGCTGGGCGTGAACGGCGTCTGTCTGGGTGGCGACCGGGTGCTCACGAGCGCGGAGTCGAAAGGACTGAACGACCGCCTGCGAGCGCTCGGCCTGACCGTGTACGACCCGGAGCTGGCGGCCTTCACGCTCGGTGGGGGCGGTGCGCATTGCCTCATGCAGGCGATGCGCCGGGAGCGGGTGGGCTGATGGCTCGCCGTCAGCCATATCTCGGCGCCCGGTGACGGTCGACCCCCGCCGGGCGATCGCGGACCTGCGCGAGCTCGAACAGCGCACGGGCGGTCCCGAGACCGGCGCGCGACGGGTGTGCTGGACGCCCGAGTGGGAGGCCGCTCGGACGCTGCTGCGCGAGCGGCTCGACGAGATCGACGGACTCAGCGTCGAGGTCGACGAGGCCGGGAACCTCTGGGCATCGCTGCCGGGCGAACGCGAGGACGCCGTGGCGTTCGGCTCCCACCTCGACTCGGTCCCGGCCGGCGGCTGGCTCGACGGCGCGCTCGGCGTGATGGCCGGGCTCGAGGTGCTGCGCGCCACGGCCGAGGCCGGGCGGCCGGCACGCACCGTCGTGCTGGTGGATTTCGCCGATGAGGAGGGCGCCCGCTTCGGGCGCAGCCTCTTCGGCAGCTCGGCGGCCGCGGGCACACTCGACCCCGAGGCGGTGGCCGCACTGACCGACTCCGAAGGCCAGACTCTCTCCGACGTCGTGGCCGAGCACGGCGTCGATCTGCCCCGGGCGACCGAGGCGCAGAGCCGGCTGACGGGGCTGGCCGCCTACCTCGAGCTCCACATCGAGCAGGGTCCGGTGCTCGAGCAGGAGGGGCTTGCCGTGGCCGCGGTGAGCGGCACGTTCGGAGTGGAGCGCCTGCGGCTGAGCTTCACCGGCCAGGCGTCGCATGCCGGGACCACGCCGATGGACATGCGCCGCGACGCCGGCCTCGCTGCCGCGCGCACCGGCCTGGCGGTTCAGGAGATCGCTCGCGAGCACGGCGGCGTGGGGACGGCCGGCGCGCTGCGCCTGGAGCCGGGCATCGTCACGGCCGTACCCGGACGGGCGGAGCTGCAGGTCGACCTGCGCCATGCCGAGCCCGAGCCGCTCGCCGCCATGATCGCCGGCACCCGGGTCGCAGCCGCGGAGGCGGCCGAAGCACAGCGCTGCGACCTCGACGAAGAGGAGATCTGGCGGATCGAGCCGATCCCCTTCGACGAGCGGCTCGTGGCCGCGGCACTCGAGGCCGCGGGCTCCGGACGGACACTGGCCAGCGGCGCTCTTCACGACGCGGCCGAGATCGCCCGCTGCCTGCCCGCGGCGATGATGTTCACCAGCTCGACCCGGGGTCTCAGCCACGCCCGCGAGGAGGACACGCCCGAGGATCACCTGGAACAGGCCATCGCGGCGTTCGGGCGTCTGGCTGAGCGGGTGATCGCCGGCGAGGTCGTATAGGCGGGCCGGCCCGCGGCGAGCGACGTGAGGTCCCGCTACGGCTCGATGGCCACGCGCAGCGTGCTCAGCGTCTTGTCGCTCGCCCCGCGGAGGCTGCCGCCGTGGGCCAGGGTCTGCTCGATGTAGTCGAGCGTCTCCGCCGACAGCCGCTCGCCCGGCAGCACGTTGGGTATGCCGGGCGGGTACGCGGCAAGCGACTCCGCTGACACCCGGCCCACCGCGTCGGCGACCGGAACGGCCTCCTGCGGGCCGAGAAACGCTTCTCGCGGCGTCATCACCAGCTCACCCCAGGGCGGTGGCGGAGCGAACCGGTTCGACTCGGGATCGAGGGGCTGAGTCTGCACCGTGTCCACGGCGTGCCGGAGCGACGTGAGCAGCCGCTCGCTGGTGGCGGCCGCGTCCTCGCCCATGCCGAACACGGCCACCATCACGTTCTCGCCGGCCAGTTCCACGAACACGTCGTCCTGCTCGCGGACCAGGCGAGCGAGCTCGAAGCCGGTCGTCTCGGTGCCGCGCACGTCGATCGCCAGGCGCAGCGGGTCGTAGTCGAACACCCCCGGGGCGCCCGCTAGACGTTCGTCGAGCACATCGAGGCCGGGGATCTCGCGCACCGCCTCGCGCGTGCGTCGCAGCGCCGACAGCGTCTCGCCGAGCAGCTCCCGCCCACTGACCGCCGCGCTGCGACGCGCCGCGTCGAGGGAGCCGAACAGCAGCGAGTTGGGGCTCGTGGACTCCACCAGGGTCACGCAGCGATCGACCACGCTCTCCTCGATCAGGTCGCCGTGACCCAGGTGGATCATGGCCGACTGGGTGAGGCTGCCCACGATCTTGTGGATGCTCGAGATGACCAGGTCTGCGCCTAGGCTGAGTGCATGCGCCGGTAGGTCCTCGTGGAACGGAAGGTGGGCTCCCCACGCCTCGTCGACCACGAGCGGCACCCCGTGCCGGTGCGCCACCTCGACCAGGGCGGCCACGTCGGCCACCGCCCCGAAGTAGGTCGGCGACACCACCGTGGCGCCCACCGCGCCGGGGGTGTCCGTGAGGGCCCGGTCGAGGGCCTCCGGCGTCATGCAGTGTGCGATGTGCAGCTCGGGGTCGAGCTCCGGGGACACGAACGTCGGCCTGAGGCCGGACATGACCAGGGCGTCGATCGTGCTCGAGTGGGCGTTGCGCTGGGTCACCACCCGGGTGCCGCGATGGCCCAGGGTGAGCAGCGCCACGTGGTTGCCCTGCGACGCCCCGTTCACGAGCCACCATGTGCGTGACGCGCCCCACGCTTCGGCCGCCAGTTCCTGGGCGGCTATGAACGGAGTCGGCTCCTCCCCCAGGTCGATCCCGTAGGTCAGGGCGGGTATGTCGAGGGCAAGGGCCGCCGGGCCGTAGGCCTCGATCAGCCCGGGATCGGCGCCAGGCCCGCCCTTGTGCCCGGGCACGTGAAAGCGTCCCGGGTTGCGTGCGGCGTAGTCCCGGAGGGCGTCGAGATAGGGGGTGTCTGACTGCTGGGACGTGGGCTGGCTTCCGGTCGTCCCGGCCGCCGGCTCGGATACGGACATGCGCGCCGAGTCTAGATGGCCTCGAGCGCCAGCGTGACCGCCTCGGGCGCGGAGCGAGCAGTGACCACACCTTCGATGTCCCAGCTCCCGAGACCCACCACGGTCTTCTCCGCCCGCAGGGCGAGCGCCACCTCGGAGAGGGTGCCGTAGCCGCCGCCCACGGCGATGAGAGCGTCCGCCGCCCGGACGACCAGCGTGTTGCGGACCTCACCGAGTCCGGTGGCCACCGCCACGTCCACCCAGCCGTTGGCGGCCGCCCGGTCCGGCCCCGGCAGCAGCCCGACGGTCAGCCCGCCCGCCTCCTTGGCGCCTCGACAGGCCGCCTCCATCGCTCCGCCCAGTCCGCCGCAGACGAGCACCGCCCCGCGTCTGGCCAACTCCGCGCCCGCGGCCTCGGCCGCGGCGATTTCGTCGGCGCCTGCATCGCCGGGTCCGACGACCGCCAGGTACGCCGGCGAGCTCAGGGCTGCTCGGGGCCGGGATCCGAATCAGGCTCCGGGTCCGCCGACGGAGCCGGCTTCGCGGCCGGCTTCGCCCGTTTCGGCGAGCCGGCCTTCGCTCGCTTCGCCGGGGCGCGCCTGGCGCCCTGCGACGCCGCCGCCTCACCGGCTGGAGGCGACGCCGTCCGACCGCGCTGCCACGACGCCGGGGTTCCGGCGTCGGTATCCGGTACCTCGCTGCGCTCGCGGCCCCGCACCCGTTCGGTCGCCGCCTCGGATCCGGTGTCGTCCCGGCCCACCTGCTCCGCGCCGGGGTCGCGCGGCTCCACAGCCAGCGAGATGTGCGCCGTGGCCAGAAAGGCCCCAGCGACCATCAGCACCGAGCCGCCGACCGCGAGCCAGATACCTATCGCCTGGTCGGGACCGTTGCCTCCGGCCACCGCCGGCGGGTCGTTGACCACCTGGGTCAGGACGACCACCACCGCGAAGAGCGCCACGAGCAGGGAGAGCCCGGGTGAGAGCGGTGGCTGGAGCAGACCCATCCCTCCGGCGAGCTGCAGGATGATCAGCACCGCGCAGACCACGAGCACGATGTCCACGAACTCGAACACCGTGAAGCCGGTGAGCCCGTCGTACCAGTCGAGGAACAGCGCCACGAGCAGGATGACCCCGCCGAGGGCGCCCACGAGCGGTCCCACCGGCACCTGTATGGGTCCTTGGCGCGCGCTCATCTCACCACGAAGTTGACCAGACGGCCGGGTACGACCACGGCCTTGACGATCTGCTTGCCGTTCAGGCGAGCCTCCAGCCTCTCCGAGCCGCGGGCGATCTCCTCGAGCTCCTCCTCCGAGGCGTTCGCCGGCGCAGCCAGGCGATCGATCAGCTTCCCGTTGAGCTGGATCACGAGCTGGATCTCGTCGGTCACCAGAAGCCGCGGATCGGCCTCCGGCCAGGGCTCCTCCCACACTCGCCGGCCGGTCAGGCGCTCGTAGACCTCGGATCCCAGGTGGGGCGCGAACGGGAACACGAGCGAGCCGGCGGTGGCGATGGCAAAGCGGACGTCGGCGACCGGGGCCGCGTCGCGGCCGCGGTAGATCTCGTTGACCAGCTCCATCACTGCTGCAATCGCGGTGTTGAAGGCGAAGTTGTGCTCCATGTCCCGGGTGACCCGGTCGATCGCCCAGTGTGCCTTGCGAAGCACCGCAGACGGCTCGGCGCCCTCCAGGTCGTCGTGCGTCGCGGCATCGGCAACGGGGCCCGCGTCGGGCTCCGGTGCCTGGACGGCGAGCGTCCAGAGCCTCGACAGGAACCGGTGCACCCCTCCCACGCCGGCATCGGACCAGTCGGCGTCGCGGTCGGGCGGCCCGATGAACAGGATGTAGCAGCGGGCGGTGTCGGCGCCATAGCGCTCGACGTACTCGCGGGGCGAGACGACGTTCCCCCGCGACTTCGACATCTTCGCTCCGTCGCGGGTGATCATCCCCTGGGTGAACAGCCGGGCGAACGGCTCCTGCACACCCAGCAGGTCCATGTCGGCCAGCGCCTTGACGAAGAAACGCGCGTAGAGCAGATGCAGGATCGCGTGCTCCACGCCCCCGATGTACTGATCGACGGGCATCCAGCGGTCGGCGATCTCGCGGTCGAAGGCGGCCTCGGCATTGTCCGGGTCGCAGTAGCGCAGGAAGTACCAGGACGAGTCCACGAAGGTGTCCATGGTGTCCGTCTCCCGCCGCGCCTCGCCCCCGCACTTCGGGCAGCGCACGTTGACCCAGTCCTCGGCGGAGGCCAGGGGCGAGCGGCCCTTGGGCGTGAAGTCCTCGAGCTCGGGAAGCTCGACCGGCAGCTGATCGTCGGGAACCGGCACGAGCCCGTCCACCGGGCAGTGGACGATGGGAATGGGGCAGCCCCAGTAGCGCTGGCGCGAGAGCAGCCAATCCCGCAGGCGGTAGTTGACCGTGGCACGTCCGAGGTCGCGTTCCTCGAGCCACCCCACGATCGCCTTCTTGCCCTCGGGTGCGCTGAGACCGTCGAACTCACCGGAGTTGACCAGCCGCTCGTCCTCCGAGTGGGCCACGAACGCCTCGCCCTCGGACGCCGGCGCGTCGCCCTCCACCACTTGCCTGATCTCCAGGCCGAACTTCTGGGCGAACTCGTAGTCGCGCTGGTCGTGGGCCGGCACCGCCATCACGGCGCCCGTGCCGTACTCCATTAGCACGTAGTCGGCCACGTACATGGGGATCTGCTCGCCGGTGACCGGATTGAGGACGGTGCGCCCGAGGGCTACCCCCGTCTTCTCACGCTCCTCGTCGCCTCGCTCCTCGGGCGTCTCGCGCAGCGAGCGGTTCACGTACTCGTGCACCTCGGGCGAGTCGTTGAGCCGGAAGACGTCAGGGTGCTCCGGTGCCATCACGAAGAAGGTGGCCCCGAAGAGCGTGTCGGGGCGGGTGGTGAAGACCGGGTAGTCGATGCCGAGCTCCTCGCAGCGGAACACCACCTCCGCGCCCTCCGAGCGGCCGATCCAGTTGTCCTGCATGGCCACCACGTGCGGCGGCCAGGAGACGGTTTCGATGTCCTCGAGCAGACCGGTCGGCGTACTCGGTGATGCGGAAGAACCACTGCTCGAGCTGGCGGATCTCGACGATCGTGCCGCAGCGCTCGCAGCGGCCGTCGATCACCTGCTCGTTGGCCAGGACCGTGGCGTCCTTCGGGCACCAGTTGACCGCGGCCTCCTTGCGGTAGGCCAGACCGCGCTCGAACAGCCGCAGGAACAGCCACTGGGTCCAGCGGTAGTAGCGCGGCTCGTGGGTGCCGAACTCCCGCGTCCAGTCGATCGAGATGCCCCAGCGCCGGAACTGCTCCTGGAACTCACCGATGGCCTCCTCGGTCGCTTCGCGGGGATGACGGCCGGTCTTGATGGCGTGGTTCTCCGCCGGCAGGCCGAAGGCGTCGTAGCCCATCGGGTGAAGCACCAGATGGCCGTGGCGGCGCTGGAAGTGCGCCACCGCATCGCCGAGCGAGTAGTTCTTCAGATGCCCGATGTGGGGCTCGCCCGAGGGATAGGGCAGCATCTCGAGCACGTAGGCCATGGGCTGGTCCTGAACCTCGTCGTTCGAGACCTCCCAGGTGTGCTCGTCGGCCCACACCTTCTGCCACTTGGGCTCTATCGCACTCGGGTCGTAGCGCTCTGCCATCGGACCTCAGGAGACTAACGGCGGCCCGGGCCTGTCCGGGCCTACACTCGCGCGGTGCCCGTGGCGAGCCTCAGCACCGGAGCCGAGCTCGCCTACGAGCGCGAGGGCGCCGGCGGCGCTCCGCTGCTGCTCCTGCACGGGTGGCCCGAGACGAGGCTGATCTGGGAGCGCAACGTGCCGGCGCTCGCCGCGGCCGGCTTCGAGGTCATCGCGCCCGACCTGCGCGGCTTCGGCGACTCGGGGCTGGCGCCGGACGACCGCTACGACGCGGCCGCCCACTCGCACGACATGGCCGCGCTCCTGCGCGAAGAGCTCGGCCACGAGTCCGCGGTGGTCTGCGCCGGCGACCTCGGGGGCGTCGTGGCTCAGGACCTCTCACTGCGCTACGAGGGCCTCGTCAGCCGCCTGGTCCTGTTCAACACGATCCCCCCGGTACTGCCCGACGGCCCGCGCGGTCTCGCGCCCGAGGTGCGCATGGCGGCCGATTACTTCGCCCGCCAGTCGCGCGACGCCGACGGTCTCGCCGCCGAACTCGACACGCCCGACAAGCGCCGCCGCTACGTCGCGCAGTTCTACGGGTCCCGCTTCTGGGCGGCGCCGGGCTCCTTCACGCGCGAGCAGGTGGACCGCCTGACCGAGCCCTTCGCCGACGCGGATCATTTCCGCGCCTCGATTGCCAACTACGAGTACGTGGGCGGGCCTCGCACCGCTCCGGAGGCCGTGCGACTGCTCGAGGTCAACCCCACGCCCACGCTGATCCTCTACGGGCCCGAGGACCACGTGATCCCGCGCGACTTCCCCGAGCGGATGGGGGCGGCCTTTCCCAACCGGGCCGGCCCCTTCGTGGTCCCGGGAGCCGGCCACTTCCTCCAGTGGGAGCGCGCCGAGGTGCTGAACGGCGCGCTGCGCTGGCTGTGCCTCGGCCGGTAGGCGCTAGTCGATGGCCAGCATCACGTCCGAAGCCTTGATCACCGCGGTGACCTCGCTGCCGGTGTCGAGCCCCAGCTCGTCGACCGCCTCGACCGTGATCGAGGCCATCAGACGCTGGCCGGCCACCTCCACCTCCACGTTGGCGATGGCCTCACCGCGCCGGATGCCGCGCACCGTTCCCTTCAGCTGATTGCGCGCGCTGATGCGCATGCCGTCCCTCCGATTCGTGTTCAGGCGGCCACCACACGGGTGGCCGACGCCTTCCAGGTCGCGGTGACGCTAGCGCCCGGCTCGAGCTGCATCTGGTCCGCCGAGGCGCGGGTGATCTCCGCCGCGAGCGGCTGCGGGCCCGCGAGACCCAGCCGCACCCGGTTGCCGACGACCGTGATGGAGACGATCTCCGCCGTCAGGTGATTGCGCGCGGAGCCGTGGGCGTTCTGCCCCGGGGGCTCGATCGCGATCTCCCACGGATAGACCGACACGGCCACCTGGCCGCTGCCCGGGTCGGTGCTCGCGACCGACCCGCCCCCGTCGAGGATCACGTGGGTGAGCCCGTCGGCGCCGCTGTCGGCGGTGCCCGTGAGGACCACGGCGCCGGTGAAGTCGGCGACGAAGGCCGAGCGGGGCGCGGCGGCGAGCTCGGTCGGTGTTCCCTCCTGCACCACTCGGCCCGCGTCGATCACGCCCACGCGGTCGCCGAGCTGGGCCGCCTCGGCGAAGTCGTGGGTGACGAGCAGAGTGGGCGCGGCGGTCTCTCGCAGGAGCACGGCCAGCTCGCGGGCGGCCCCCGCCCGGGTGCGGGCGTCGAGAGCCGAGAGCGGCTCGTCGAGGAGGAGCACGTCGGGTTCCCGAGCCATGGCGCGCGCCACGGCTATGCGCTGGCGCTCGCCCCCGCTCAGGTTGCGCGGTCGGGAATCGGCCTTGCCGGCGAGCCCGAAGCGGTCGAGCATGGCGTGAGCGTGTGCCCGCCGCTCGCGCCGCGGCACCCAAGTCAGCCCGTAGGCCACGTTCTGCCATGCGGTGAGGTGCGGGAAGAGCGCGTACTCCTGGAAGACGTAGCCACAGCTGCGGCCCTCGGGGGGCACGTCGATGCCGCGCTCGGTGTCGAGCCATACCTCATCCTGGGCCTGCACCCGCCCTCGCTCCGGCCGCACGAGTCCGGCCGCAATCCGCAGCGCACTGGTCTTGCCGGCGCCCGACGGCCCGGCCAGGGCAAGACACTCGCCGCGCTCCACGGCGACGGCGATGTCCAGCTCGAGCGTTCCCAGAAGGGTGGTGGCCTCGACCCTCAGCACGCGGCCGTCAGTCCACCTGCCAGCCGCCGAGCGCGTCGTTTCCCTGAACGAGCTTCACGGACAGGAGAATGGCGCCTGACACGGCCACGAGGACCGCCGAGAGGGCAAGCGCCGATTCGAATTCGGTGGAGAAGCGGTCGTAGATGGCCAGCGGCACCGTCTGGGTGATGCCCTCGAACGAGCCGGCGAACATCAGCGTCGCGCCGAACTCGCCCAGGGCTCGTCCCAGGGCCAGCGCCGTGCCGGCCACGAGACCGGGCATGGCCACGGGGATCATCACCCGCAGGAACCCCCGCGACTCGGGCGCGCCGAGGGTGCGCGACGCGTCCATGAGGGTCCGGTCCACCGACGCGAACGCAGCCATTGCCTGCCGCACGTAGAAGGGCGACGCCACGAAGGTGAGCGCCACCACCACGCCGGCGGTCTCGAGCGCCAGCTCGATGCCGGCCGCTTCCACCACTCCGCCGAGAATCCCGCTCGGTCCCACCGCGGCCAGCAGCGCTATGCCCGCCACCGCCGGAGGCAGCACGAGCGGCAACTCGACCAGGGTCACCACGGCCGCCTTGCCCCGAAAGGATCGGGTGGCGAGCAGGTAGGCCGCGGGAGTCCCGATCACGAGGATGATCGCGATCGCCGCCGCCGTGGTGCGCAGGCTGAGCCAAAGCGCGTCCAGCGCACCCGGCTCACCCAGGCTGTCGATCAGCTCCGCGGGGCTGCGGTCGACGAAGATCGCCACCACCGGGAGCGTGAGGAAGGTGATCGCCAGCGCGAGGCTGATGAACAGGAGGGCCGGAAACCAGCGGGCCGACATCACTCGACCTTCCCGAAGCCCGCCTCCTCGAGGGCAGTGGCGCAGTCGCCGTTGTTCAGCCCGTCGAGGAACGTCTGGGCGAGCTCGGGCTGGCGAGCGGCCTTGACGACGCCGGCGCCGTAGGTCACCTGCGGTTCCAGCTTGGGCGGAAGGTCGATCGCCTTCAGTTCACCGCCGGTGGCGTTCACGTCGGTGACGTAGACGAAGCCGGCGTCCACGGCGCCCTGGGTCAGCTTGCCCACGATGCCCTTCACGTCGGGCTCGTTCGAGCGGACGTTGTCGAGGATCGCCTTCTCCCGATCGGCGGGGAGCTTGGCCAGCGTCTCGCGGGTGTACTCCCCGATCGGCACCGAGTCCGACCCGATGGCGATCTTGGTGCCCTCTGCCGTGAGGTCGTCGATCGACTCGATGTCGGAGTCCGCCGGCACGGCGAGCACGAACTCGTTCGTCGCGAACTCGATCGGCTTGGACAGGAGATCCTCGTCATAGAGCTCGTCTGGCAGGCGCGTGTTGGCCGCTGCGTAGACGTCGACCTTCACCCCCTGGCGAATCTGCGCCGCGAGCTCGTCGGAGCCGGCGAAGGACAGCCTCACGTCGGCGTTCTCCGCGGAGCCGAACTCGGTAGCGCAGCTCTCGATGGCCTCGGTCATGGACGCGGCCGCAGAGACCGTCAGGCGCGTGGGATCTCCGCCTCCGGAGCCGCCGCTGCCGCCGTCATCGTCGTCATCGCCGCAGGCGCCGTGCAGCAGCGCGCCGGCGGCCAGCAGGAGCGCCATCCGCTTCACGAGCGGCCTCGCTCGACCATGACCGAGGTGGCCTTGACAGCGGCGGTGGCGGGCACGCCGGCGGCGAGGCCGAGCTCCTCCACGGCGTCACGTGTGACCGCGGCGGTGACCAGGTGCGGTCCGGCCTCGATCTCGACCAGCGCCATCACCCCGTCGACCTCCACCGAGCGCACCACGCCCGGGAAGCGGTTGCGGGCCGAGAGCGAGTCGCCCGCCCGATGGCGATCCGGGTGGCCCGCGAGCCGCTCGACCTCAGCGCGCGCGACGCGCCGGCGGTTGGCGTGATCGCGCGAAGTGCGCAGCTTGCCCGCGCGTTCCCAGCGCCTCAGCGTGTCCGGGCTCACACCTATGGCGCGGGCGGCGTCGCCCAGCAGAAGTCCCTCGTCGGTCGGCATGTGCCTCAGCATTGCATAGGCAGCACGAATGACCCCGTTCGGCCCATGGAGCCTGCCTGCGATCATCGCTGGCCTCGCATGAGCGTCGCTGAGACACGAGAAGTGGTCGACGAGGGCCAGCTCGACGGCACCGAGAAGCGGGTGGCTCCGCTCGAGCTCTTCTTCGACCTCGTCTTCGTATTCGCGCTGACCCAGGTCACGCTCCTGATGGCCGAGAACCCGACCTGGGAGGGCCTCGGCCAGGGCATGATGGTGTTGGCGGCGCTCTGGTGGGCCTGGGCGGCGTACTCCTGGCTGACCAACACCGTCGACACCGACCAGGACAAGGAGCGGCTGCTGATGTTCGCCGCGATGGCCGCGATGCTCGTGGCCGCGCTGGCCGCGCCTCACGCCTTCGGTGACGACGCGGTCATCTTCGGCGTCGCCTACGCAGTGGTGCGGTGGCTACACATCTTCATCTTCGCCGAGGCCAACGACGACGTGGACACCGCCGCCGCCGTGCGCGTGCTCTCTCGCAGCGCCCTCCCGGCACCCCTGCTCATCCTGGCCGCCGGCTTCGCCGACGGCGGCGTCCAGACCGCGCTGTGGATCGTGGCGCTCGCGATCGACTTCTCCGGCCCCTACGTGTTCGGCGTGCGCGGCTTCAAGGTCTCGGCCGGGCACTTCGCCGAGCGCTTCGCGCTGATCCTGATCATCGCGCTGGGCGAGTCGCTGGTGGCCATCGGCGCCGGCATCGAGGGCGCTGACATCGACAGCAGCCTGGTCCTGGCCACCCTGTTCGTGATCGCGCTGGCGGCGGCGATGTGGTGGGCGTACTTCGACGTCGTCGCCGTCGTGGCCGAGCGGCGTTTCAGCCAGACCACCGGCTACGACCGGGCCCGGATGGCCCGGGATTCGTACAGCTACCTGCACCTGTTCATGGTCGCCGGGATCGTGCTGGTGGCGCTGGGCGTGAAGAAGACGGTGGGCCACGTGGACGAGCCGCTGAAGACGGTGCCCGCGGTGGCCCTGTTCGGCGGGCTGGCGCTGTACTACGCCGGTCATGTCGCCTTCCGGCTGCGCAACGTGCGCTCGCTGAACAAGCAGCGAGTGTTCGTCGTCCTGCTGTGCCTGGCTCTCATCCCCTTTGCCACCGAGGTGGACTCGATCGTCGCGGTGGGGGTCGCCGCGGGGATCAGCTCGGCGCTGATCGCCTACGAGGCGCTGCGCTTCGCCGAGGCGCGCCGCCGCGTCCGGGAGGCGCCGGCCCACCCCGGGGCGTAGGCGGGTAGTCCAGACGACGTTTTCACCGCCTTTTCACCTGCATAGCCGGGAAGTTCCTAACGTCAGGAGCCATGAGCGGGCTATTCGCGATGAGAGGCCGGACGGTTTCCAGCTCCGTTGCCGGGAACGGGACGGCTGAGCGGCTGGCATCGCTGGTGGGACGCGCCCCCGACTACGGCGAGCTCTTCGATCTGCTCGGCAGAGCCGGACGCAACGTGGAGATCTCCACGGCCCTGCTGGGCGAGCTGATGCGCTCCTGGCCGGACGGCGGCACGAAGCGGCTCGAGCTCGTGGATGTCGAGCACGCCAACGACGGCGTGACCCACGACATCATCCACCACCTGCACGCCCGCCCCGCCGTGCCCTTCGATCGCAGCGACGTCCTTGCGCTCGCCTCCGGGCTGGACGACATCGTCGACTACTCGGAGGAGGTCGGCGACCTCCTGGGGCTGTACCAGGTCGAGGCGTCCATGGATCAGGCCATCGAGCTCACGGACACCCTCGCCTCGGCCGGGTATGAGGTGGCCCAGGCCCTGGGCGCCCTAGACGGAGACGACGACCTGGGCGTCGCGCAGCGCCACCTCGCCGAGATCGACCGCCTCGAGGACGAGGGCGATCGCATCCTGCGCGCCGGCCTCACCTCGCTCTTCCAGGGCGGTGTTGACCCCATGGTGGTGATCCGCTGGAAGGACATCTTCGAGCGGGTCGAGGATGCGATCGACGCCTGTGACAGCGTGGCCCACACCCTGCGGGGCATGGCGGTCAAGCGGAGCTGACCAGCTCGAGCGCCGGCTCGGCCGGCTGCGCCGCGACCAGCCGGGCGTAGGGGCGTCCGCGACGACTGACCTCGATGTCCGTGCCGGCGGCGGCCTGCTCTAGGTAGTAGCCGAAATGGTTGCGGAACTCGTGGCAACCGACTTTCAGACTCGGCGCCTCAACGGGTGAATCGGTAGTGGAGCTGAGGGGACTCGAACCCCTGGCCTTCGCGCTGCCAGCGCGACGCTCTTCCAGCTGAGCTACAGCCCCGTCAAAGTGAAAATCCGACGCAATGTTAATGCAGGCTCTCTGAGCGTTGCGCGGCGGATCAAGCCTCAACCAGATGGCACGACGCCCGACCACCAACTGGTGCGGAAAAAGGTAGCACTGGTCAAGGTCTCCGCAGTAGACCGCCACCAGATCGATTTCCCCGGCGCCGTAAGTACGTCGCTCGTATCCGGTCGGCGTGCACCATGACGACGCCAGGTTGACCTTGATGACCCTGGCGTTCGTGTCCAACGACGCCCACTTACATTGCACCCGCAGGAGCTTCCCGGCGATCTCGAAGGCGAGGTCGAAACGCCCGTGCTCCTGCATCGGCCGGAGCACTGGAATTCCTAGCTCCGTGGCAGCTGCCGCGATTCTCAGCTCCGCGACCGCACCCTTCTCGTTTCTCGATAACACGAACACATGTTCGCATCACCACCGGACGGAACCGCTAGCCCACGGACCGCGCCGGCGCCTCGCCCCAGAGGTTCTCGAGCCGGTAGTACTCCCGTGCCTCCGGCGTGAAGATGTGGACCACCACGTCCCAGTAGTCGAGCAGGATCCAGCGAGCGTCGCGGTCGCCCTCGCTACGGCGCGGCAGGAGGCGATCCTCGTCGTGCTTGAGGTCCTCGAGAATGGCGTCGTAGATCGCCTTGGTCTGGCGTTCGGTGTTGCCCGAGCAGATGACGAAGAAGTCGGTGTAGGAGACGATCCCTCGCAGGTCGATCACCCGGATGTCGATCGCCTTGCGATCCGCTGCCACCGCGGCGATGCGCTCGGCCAGCACCGCCGGGTCGTCGTGAGCGCCGGTCATGCCTTCGCGGCCTGGACCGGGGCTGCGGCGGACGCGGCGGCGTCGCGGTAGAGCTCGCGCTCCTCGATCCGCTCCTCCACAGCGCCGGGGACGAGGTAGCGGATCGGCGCTCCCTCTCGAATCCGCCTGCGGATCGAGGTCGAGGAGATCTGGATGAGCGGCATGTCGAGGTAGCGCACCCGGTCCGCACCGGGCAGGCGGCCGATCCGGATCCCGATGCCGCTGCGGGTCCAGCCCACGCGCTCGACCACGGCCACGGTGGCGTGGTCGAGCACCCGCGCGGGCTCGTGCCACGACGGCAGCGCAGCGGCCTGGTCGCCACCCAAGATCAGGAAGTGCTCGTCCTCGGGCGACTCGGCGCGCATGGCCTCGAGGGTGTCGGCCGTGTAGGACGGCCCGTCGCGGTCCACCTCCGCGCGCGAGACCGAGAACCGGTCGTCGCCGCCCACCGCGAGCTCGACCAGCTCCAGCCGCTCCTCGGCCCCGGGGTCGCCGTCGATCTCACGATGCGGCGCCTGGCCCACGGGCACGAGGACGACCCGCTCCAACTCGAGCTGCACCAGCGCCTCCTGCGCGCACACCAGGTGGCCCAGGTGAGGCGGGTTGAAGGCTCCTCCGAAGACTCCTACGCGCAAGCGCTTCGCAACCTAGCCGCGGACCTGCCCGGCGCCTTCGACGACGAACTTGTAGGTGGTGAGCTCCCGCAACCCGATCGGGCCGCGGGCGTGCAGCTTCTGCGTGGAGTTGCCGATCTCCGCGCCCATTCCGAACACCGCGCCGTCGGTGAAGCGCGTGGACGCGTTCACGTACACGCAGGCAGCGTCGACGCCGCCGGTGAAGGCCTGTGCCGAAGCGGTCGAGCCGGTGACGATGGCCTCGGAGTGCCCGGAGCCGTAGCGGTTGATGTGCTCGATTGCCTCGTCGACCGAGTCCACCACCTTCACCGCAAGGATCAGCGCGTGGTACTCGGTGGCCCAGTCGTCCTCGCTCGCATCCTTGAGCGAGTCGGCCAGCGGCCCGGCCAGCGAGCGCGTGCGGCCATCCACCCGAAGCTCGACGCCCGACTCGCGCAGCTCGCGCAGCACGCGTGGCAGGAAGTCCGCAGCCACATCGGCGTGCACCAGCAGAGTCTCCGCGGCGTTGCAGGTCGACGGCCGCTGGACCTTCGCGTTGACGGCGATGGCCACGGCGTCGTCGAGGTCCGCCGTGGCGTCCACGAACACGTGTCCGTTCCCTCCGGCGGCGTAGATGACCGGCACGGTTGCGTGCTCCTTGAGAGCGTCCTTCAGCCCGTCGCCGCCGCGCGGGATCACCAGATCGACCACGCCATCCTGGGTGGCGATCTGACGGAGCTCGTCGCGATCGCCTCCGGAGACGATCGAGATGGCACCTTCGGGCACGCCCGCGGCGCGAACCGCCGACGAGGCCACCTGGGCCAGCACCGCGTTGGAGTGAGCGGCGGTGGAAGACCCGCGCAGGACGATCGCGTTGCCCGACTTGAGGCACAGCGCCGAGCAGTCGATCGTCACGTTGGGACGCGCCTCGTACACCACCGCGACCACGCCGAGGGGCACCCGCACGCGGCGCACGTCGAGCCCGTTCTCGAGCCGGTGGCCGTCGATCGTCTCCCCCACCGGGTCGGGCAGCGCGGCGATCGAGCGCACGTCCCCCGCAATGCCGGCCAGGCGCTGCTCGCTGAGGGACAGGCGATCGAGCAGGCTGGCGTCCAGCCCCGCTTCGGCACCCGCCTCCATGTCGCGCTCGTTGGCCGCGAGAATCTCACCCGCGCGCTCCTCGAGCGACGCGGCCATCGCGTCGAGAGCAGCGTTCTTGGTACCCGTATCGAGCACCGCCAACTCGAGCGCTGCACGCTTGGCCTGAGCGCAGACCTCGGCTACCGACTGGGCGGTGGTGGCCATTGCGGCAAGGGTATCGGGCGCTCTCAGGCCGCTGCCCGGCGCTCCGGCCCGGTGACCGCCCAGCGACGCCCGGAGAAACGCCACGCGCACAGTGCGAGCCGGGTGGCGATGAGGGCCACCAGCCCGCACCAGACCCCGACGATGCCGAGGTCGAAGGCGAGCGAGGCCAGCGTGATCGGCACGAACACGCCCAGCGACGCCACCAGCATTCCCCACATCAGGAATCGCGTGTCCCCCGCCCCGATGAGAATCCCGTCCAGCGCGAACACCGCCCCGTTGGCCGGCTGCATGAGCGCGAAGAGGAACCAGATCTCCTGCGCTCGCTCGATCACCGCGGGGTCGCTCGTGAACGCGCGCGGCAGCACGTCGATCAGCGCGATCATCACGAGCCCGAACACCGCGCCGGCGGCCACGCCCCACTCGATCATCCTTCGCGCCGATCTGTGGGCGCCCTCCGCGTCTCCCGCCCCCAGCGTGCGGCCCACGATCACCTGCCCCGCGATCGCGATCGAGTCCAGCACCAGCGCCAGGAACACGAACAGCTGAAAGGCGATCTGGTGGGCGCCGAGCGAGTCCTCCCCCACGCGCGCCAGCACCGCGCCCGCGACAAGGAAGGAGCCGTAGAGAGCGGCCGTGCGCACGAAGATCTCGCCGCCGATGCGAGCCAGCGGGCGCATCTGCACGACGGACGGGCGGCGTGTGTCGGCCGGAGCGCGCAACAGCGCGCGAACGAAGGCGGCGCCCATGCCCGCCTGCGCCACGACGGTGGCCGCGGCCGAGCCCGCCAGGCCCCAGTCGAGCCCGTAGATGAAGACGACGTTCAGGATCACGTTGACCGCGTTGGCCACCACCACGATCACCAGCGGCGTGCGCAGGTCGGACACGCCGCGCAGGAAGCCCTGGCCCGCCAGGGCGATCAGTGCGAAGGG
Source organism: uncultured Thermoleophilaceae bacterium (assembly GCA_963826165.1). Classification (GTDB taxonomy): domain Bacteria; phylum Actinomycetota; class Thermoleophilia; order Solirubrobacterales; family Thermoleophilaceae; genus JACVRW01. Next base: position 226,714 of record CAWGWC010000016.1, read on the forward strand.
AAGGCCCAGCGAGCCGATGCGCAGGTACTCGATGGCCAGCTCGCGGGTGCGACCCTCGGCCCCCATGAGGTCCACCAGCGGCACCGCCCCCGCGGCCAGCAGCACCGTGAGTATCAGGCCCAGACCGGAGGAGAGCCACAGCGCCTGGGCGGCCAGGCGTCCCGCCACGAGCTCCTCCCCCGCTCCGTGAAAGCGCGCTACCTGCGCCGTGGTCCCGTAGGTGAGGAAGTTGAACAGCGTGAAGGCGCCGGTGAGCAGGGTGGCGGCGATGGCGAGGGCGGCCAGCTCCTGCGTCCCCAGGTGACCGACCATCGCGGTGTCGACCAGCAGGTAGAGCGGCTCGGCCGCCAGGGCGCCGAGGGCGGGCAGGGCGAGGCCGAAGATCTCGCGGTCGTAGGGAGAGCGCAGGCGCACGCGCACCCCGGCGAGTCAAGCAGGGCCCTTACTCCAGAACGAAGTAATCCCTGTGCACGGCCTCTTCGGTCGCCCTGGGGAGCAGCTCCCGGACGGCGTCGGTCTTCAGCCCCTTGATCCGGCGCAGCTCAGCCGCGGAGTAGCCGACTATGCCCTTGCCCACGGCGCGGCCGTCGCAGCGGACCTCCACGGCGTCCCCAGCCTCGAAATCGCCCTCCACCTCGACCACGCCCACCGGGAGGAGGCTCGTGCCCCGCTCGCGCAGCGCGTTCTCGGCTCCCTCGTCCACCACGAGCCGTCCTTGGGTGGGCTTCGCGTACTTGAGCCAGAGCTTGAAGCTCGACACGCGCCCCTCCTGGGGATGGAAGCGGGTGCCGCCGGGACGGCCCTCTAGCGCAGCCGCCACCGAGCCCGGCTCCACGCCGCTGGTGATGGTCACGGGGATCCCCGCCGCCGTGGCCATCTCCGCGGCCACGACCTTCGAGCGCATGCCGCCCGAGCCGAGCGGAGAGCTGGACAGGCCGATCTCGTAGCCCTCGAGCTCCTGCAGGCTCCTCACGTCCGCGATCAGCCGCGCGTCGGCGTGATGGCGGGGATCGGCGGTGTGCAGGCCGCCGGTGTCGGTGAGGAGAACGAGCAGGTCGGCTCCGAGCAGGATGGCCACCTGGGCGGCGAGGAAGTCGTTGTCGCCGAACGAGATTTCGTCGGTGGTGGTGGTGTCGTTCTCGTTGATCACCGGCACCACCCTCCACCGGAGCAGCGTGCGCAGGGTGTGCCGGGCGTTGAGGTAGTGCGTTCGCGCGGACATGTCGAAGAAGGTGAGCAGCACCTGCGCGGAGGGCACTCCGCGCTCCTGCAGCAGCTCGTCGTAATGGCGGTACAGCTTCCCCTGGCCCACGGCCGACGCCGCCTGCAGCTCCTGCATCCCGGTGGGCCGCATCGGGAGCTCCATCAGTCGCATCCCGCGGGCGATCGCGCCGGAGGTGACCACCACCGTGTCGACCCCTGAGCGGTAGCGCTCGGCCACCTGGTCGCACACCGAGCTGAGCACGTCCGCCCGGACCTCGCCGGCATCGTCCGCCACGATGCTCGAGCCGAGCTTCACCACCACCGTCGCCATGGCCGAGAGGTTAGGCCGGGTCAGTCGCCGATGCTGCCCGACAGCTTCCAGTCGCCGTCCTGCTTCTCCAGCCGATACTCGCGCGGCGTGGGGCGCCCCTCCGTCCTGAGCACCGCCGTGACCGTCGCGCTGTCGCCGTCGATCGCGGTGCTGCGAACACGAACGAGCTCCACGTCGAGGCCGCGGACGGCCCTCATCTGGCGCCGGCACTCCTCCTGAGCCTTGTCGCCGGTCGCCCCGGTGGTCTGCTCGAGGAACTCCTGGGTCACGATCTCGCCACAGAAGGCGTCGGCATCCTGCTCGTTGGTGGCGCTCACGAAGTCGCGCAGCGTCTGCTCGATGTCCTCCTCGTCGCCGCCGCCGCAGGCGCCGGCCACCGACAGCAGGCAGAGCAGGACCACGAGGCTGTCGCGCGGGCTCGTCATCAGCCGTGTGGCGCGCCGGGGTCGAGCTCGAACACCACACCGGCGATCTCCACGTCGTCGCCGGGCTCGAAGCCCGCTGACTCGAGGGCCTTGATCACGCCGAGGGCGCGCAGGCGCTCCTCGATGTAGCGCAGCGCCTCGTCGTTGTCGGTGTCGTGGCGGGCGATCAGGCGCTCCACGCGCTCGCCCTCTATCCGGTAGGCGCCGCTCGGGGTGCGGTTGATCGCGAAGGCGTCCGCGCGCCCGGGCCGGTAGACCCTGTGGGTCGCCGGCGTGGCCCTCTCCTCGGACTCCTCGTCCTCGTCGGCCGGCACGTGACCGAAGATCGCCGTCGCCAGCTCCCCCAGCCCCTGCCCGGTGGCGGCCGAGGTGACGATCACGTCGAGCACACCGGCGTCGAGCCGGCCTGCCCAATCTTCGGCTGCCCGCTGCGCCTCTTCCGGCGAGACGAGGTCGGCCTTCGACAGCGCGAGCAGCCGCGGCAGGCCGGCCAATCCCTGCCCGTGCTCGCGCAGCTCGGCCTCCACCGTCGCGAAGTTGGCGGCCGGGTCCGAGCCGTCCAGCGGGGCCAGATCGAGGACGTGCACCAGAACGCGGCAGCGCTCCACGTGGGCCAGGAACTCGTGTCCCAGCCCGGCGCCCGAGCTCGCCCCTTCGATCAAGCCAGGGATGTCGGCGATCACCAGCTGGCGGTCGTCGCGCTCCAGCGTGCCCAGCACGGGCTCCAGCGTGGTGAAGGGATAGCCGGCCACCTTCGGCTGAGCGCGGGTGAGCCGAGCCAGGAGCGAAGACTTGCCCGCGTTGGGCAGGCCGACCAGGCCCGCGTCGGCGAGCAGCCGCAATTGCAGCTCGAGCCGGCGCTCCTCTCCCGGCAGCCCTCGCTCGGCGAAGCGCGGCGTCTGGCGCGTGGAGGTCGCGAACTGGCGGTTGCCCCGTCCCCCGGGCCCGCCGCGGGCGACGGCGGCGCGCTGGCCCGCCGCCAGCAGATCCCAGCGGTCGCCCTGCTTCTCGTCCAGCACCACCGTGCCCGGCGGAACGCGCACCTCGAGCGGATCCGGGGTGGCGCCGTGCTTGTTCGCGCCCTGCCCGTGACCGCCGCGCGGCGCCTTGAAATGGGCTCCGCGGCGAAATGAGGATAGATCGCGCAGCGAGCCGTCACAGACGATGACCACGTCGCCTCCCCGCCCCCCGTCACCGCCGTCGGGGCCGCCCTTGGGCACATGCGCCTCGCGCCGGAAGGAGACCACTCCGTTTCCGCCTCCTCCGGCTCGGACCTCGATCACCGCCCGGTCGTGGAACACGGCTACTCCGGGACCGACTCGGCCCGGGTTCCCACCAGGCGGGCAATCAATGAAGAGTCGTCCGGGAACAGGCCGGCGGCGGGCAACCGCTCGAGCAGCTCGGCCCAGCCTCGGTGGGCGTCGACCGCTTGGCGCACGAGTGGAGCCGCCTGCGCCTCGTCGCCCTCCGCGGCGAGGGCCACCCCGTGCCAGAACGCGAACTCGGCGTTGTCCGGCTGCGCGCGGTGGGCGGCGGCATACTCGAGGAGCGCCCCGGCGGTGTCGCCCTGAGCCGCGAGCTGGTCCCCGGCGTCCACGTGCGCGTAGGCCTGCCGGAGCTCCACCAGCCGGCGAAGCTCGATCAGTGGCTCGGGATGGTCCTCCACGCGCAGGTCGACGAGCGTGTCCCGCCCCGGCTGGCCGGTCGCCCTGCCGGCGGCGACCATCAGCGCCGCCGACTGGCGTCCGCGCAGATCCCCGCCCTCGGCCTCGGCGGCGTCGAGGGCGGCCATCAGCTTCCTGGGAAGCCCTCCGCCGGCAGCCGCGTAGGCGGCGAGCATCGCCTCCGGCACCGTGTCGCCGGCCATGATGTTGGCCTGGGCGCTCACCTGGTTGCCCACAGCGTGGCCGGCGTGCGCGATACAGCCCGGGCCCGTGTGCACCGCCACCCGGCCGGCCCTGTCGATCACGGCCACCTGGCGCGCCTCCTCCTGAGCGTCGGCGGACAGCAACTCGGTGAGCGCCTGGGGAGCGCTCATGCCGCCACGCATCAGCTCCAGGGCCCGCGGGCCGTACGCCGGCTCCACCATCGACTGGGTGGCCACCGCGCCCACACCGGCGCCGGCCCACGTGACGAGCGAGCCCACGCCGAAGAAATGGGACTGGACGGCCACACCGAGCTCCCCGCTCGACGGGTCACGGGCGACGATCGAATAGGTCAGAGAGCGGAGGCTATCCGCGCCGGCAGGCGGTGACCTACTCGGCGGGCTCGACCGAGATCACGCGACCCCGGCGGCCCTCGGCGAACTGCACCGTGCCCGGCCGCTTGGCGAAGATGGTGTGGTCGCGGCCGAGGCCCACGCCCTCGCCGGGCGTGAAGCGGGTGCCGCGCTGGCGGACGATGATCTCGCCGCCGCTGACCTGCTGGCCGGCGAAGACCTTGACCCCGAGGCGCTTGGCGTTGGAGTCACGGCCGTTGCGGCTGGAGCCGAGCCCCTTCTTATGAGCCATCGTCGGCCTCCTTTGCCTTCGCGTTGGCCGCACGGCCGCCGCGCTTGATCGAGCTGATCTCCAGGCGGGTCAGGTCCGCGCGGGCGCCGTAGCGGCGCTTGTACCCACGCTTGGGCTTGAACTTGAGGCCGTGGATCTTCTTGCCGCGCTCGTGTGCGGTGACCGTGGCCTGGACCTTCACCTTGGACAGCTCGTCGCCGCCGAGCACCGACTTGTCGCCGTCGGCGAACAGCAGTGGCTCGAGGTCGACCTTTTCGCCCGCGTCGGCTCGGAGCCGGTCGACGACGATCGACTGGCCCTCCTCGACGCGGTATTGCTTACCGCCCACTCTGACGACTGCGTAGCTCATGGCAAGAAAACGGCGGCCACTTCGGGGTGGACGCCGACAGGCGAGTCTAGCGGCTTCGGAGGGCTTGCTCGCCTTCTCGCAGCGGGGGCTGCACTCGACGCCGCGGCGGAGCGGGCGCCTCCGATGTCGGAGCACCGCGGCCCTGAGCGATCAGCAGCCCGATGGCCACGAGCAGCGCCCCGGCCAGAGCCCGCCAGGTGAGGGCCTCGTCGTAGAGGGCCGCCCCGAACAGCAGCGCCCCGAACGGCAGCAGCATGGCCAGGAACGACATCGACTGGGCCGTGAGCTGACGCAGGAGAACGGTCAGCCCGACGAACGCCACCGCCGAGCCGATCAGCGCGAGGTAGGCGATCGACCCGATCGACTCAGCGGTCAGCCGCAGCTCTCCCCAGTCCTCCCCCGCTGCCGAGACCGCCAGCAGCAGGGCGCCCCCGGCCAGCATGGCCCAGCCGTTGAGCGTCACGGCGTCGAGCTCACGAGCGCGCAGCTTCTGGGCCACGTTGCCCACCGCGGCGCCCAGCGGAGCCAGCGCCAGCGCAGCGGCCCCCGCCAGCGCAAGCTCCTCGTCGCCCAGGTTGAGGCTCTCGGCGAAGCCCAGCGCGAGCCCGCCGATGGCGATCAGCACGCCCACCACCAGACGCGGCCGCAGCGGCTCGTCGGGCAGGAAGACACCGGCCAGGATCCCGGTGTAGAGCGGCAGCACTCCGAACAGCACGGCGGCGAGACCCGACGGGATGTACTGCTCGCCCCAGTAGACGAGGCCATAGGCCAGGGCGAAGGGCATTGCGGCGAGCACCGCCACCAGCCGCCAGTCCGTGCGCAGCGGGCGCTTCTGAAGCGAGGCGAAGGCCAGCAGCACCGCCCCGGCCAGCACGAAGCGCAGTCCCGCCCCGAGCAGCGCCGGACTGTCCTCCAGCCCGAACTTGATCGCCACCCAGGTGCTCGACCAGATCAGAACGAGCAGCGCGTAGAGGGAGAAGACGGCGGCGCGGCTCACACCCGACGACGTTAGTCGTCGCGGTGCACGGTGTCCGGCGAGAAGGCCGGCAGGCAGATCGCCACGTACTCGGCGCCCTCGGGAGTCGAGTAGCGCACCCACTCGCCGCCCTCGACCAGCACCGCCTGGCCGGCGGCAACCTCGAGGGTCTCGGCCTCGGTCTCCACCCGCAGGGCTCCCGCCAGCACCACCGTGTACTCGTCGAACTCCGGGCGCTGTCCCGGCTCCGACCAGCCGGCGGGCGAGCGCATCCGGGCCACGCTGATCCGCTCCTCGCCGTTGCTGGCGCGCCCCGCGAACTCGTCGATCAGCTTGGGCGGCTCGCCTGCGGCCTCCACGCGGACGGGAGAATCGATCACGGTGGGCATCGTGCGGTCAGGCTATCCCAGGCCATCGCCCGGGTAGCGTGCGGGGATGCGTGTTCTCGCGCTGGCCGACGCTCCGCCCCGTCATCCGATCCCCGACCTGGTGGCCGCGCTCGATCCAGAGCTGATCCTCCTGCTGGGCGACCTCGAGCCCGCCTGGACCGAAGGGCTCGCGGACGTGGCGGTGACCAAGCTGGGCGTGCTCGGCAATCACGACGAGCCGGGAGCACTGGCCGCCCTCGGGGCGACCGACCTCCACCTGACGCGCGCGAGCGCCGGCGGCCTGAGCTTCGCCGGCTTTGGCGGCTCGCCGCGCTATCGGCGAAGTGAAGGTTCTGCTCGCAACGAGTGGACCGAGGAGGAGGCCGCGGCCATGCTCGAGGCCCTGCCTGGGGCCGACGTGCTGCTGGCCCACAGCCCGCCGGCTGGGGTGAACGACGAGCCCGACGACCCGGTACACACGGGCTCGCCCGCCCTGCTCAGGTGGGTGCAGCGACACGAGCCCGCCGTGCTGCTGCACGGGCACACGCTGCCCCACCCCGCGCGGCGCACCACCCGCGTCGGGGCGACGCGGGTGGTGCATGTGCGCGGAGCGCTGCCACTCGAGCTGCCCTAGCCCTCCTCGTCCGCCGAGCCGTAGCGGTCGAGCCAGAACAGCTCGCGCGCGGCGAACGCCGTGTTCGGGAAGTCCGAGAACACTCCGTCGACACCCAGCTCGTAGAAGCGCAGGTACTCGTTGACCGGATTGCCCTGGTAGTCGTAGGCCAGCCGGAACTGCTCGTTGCGGAACGTGTACGGATGCACGAGCAGGCCGCGTGCGTGAGCCCGGTCGACCAGGTCGCTGGGGGCGATCAGCCGCCGGTCGGTCTCGTTCACGAGGCCGTCGCCGTTCTCGTCGCCCACCACGCCGTCCTCGTTGATGTCCGCGGCTTCGGTGCTCTGTATGTACGGCTTCCACGGACCGATGCCGTCGGCGTAGCGAGCCACCTCACGCAGACCCGCGTTGGTGGTGAGGTAGCCGAACGTCCGGGCCAGCAGCTCGGGATCGCCCGAGGCGGTCCAGTCGTAGGGCCGGTCGTAGGGCGCCGCATAGGCGAGGCTGCCGTCGGGGTTCACGTCGTTCGCGTCGATCAGCTGCACCAGCCGCACCCCGGTCATCCGGTTGAGCCGCTGGAGGTTCGACTGCTCGAAGCTCTGGATGAACACCGGCGAGCGCCTGCGGTCCCAGCCCGCGCGATCCAGGGTCCTGACGAGCGGTCGCTCGAGAGCGAGCCCCAGGCCCTGGTGGAACGTCGGGTGCTTGGTCTCCGGATAGATCCCGATGCGCCGGTCGTAGCGCTTCGAGTAGCGCTTGGCCAAAGCGATCACCTGATCCAGCGTGGGGATCCGGTAGCGCCCGTTGAAGCGCTGTGGCCGCTCCGGGAAGGCCTGGACGGCACGCAGCGTCTTGATCTCGGCGAGCGTGAAGTCGGACGCGAACCAGTCGGTCACGGGGAAGCCATCGACCGTCTTGGTCGTCCTGCGGTCGGCGAACTCGGGCCGGGTGCTCACGTCGGTGGTGCCGCCGATGTTGGGCTCGTGCCGGGCGATCAGGTATCCGTCCTTGGTGGAGACGAGATCGGGCTCGATGTAGTCCGCGCCGAGCTTGATCGCCAGGGCGTAGGACGGCAGCGTGTGCTCGGGGAGATAGCCGCTGGCGCCACGGTGGCCGATCACCAGCGGGTTGTTCTCAGCGCTGCCACGCGAGTCGTCGGCCAGCGCGGTGGCCGGAGCCAGCGCGGCCAGCGCCGCCGCCAGTCCCAGGACCCGGGTCATCCTCTGAAATGCCATCGATGCTCCTTTTGGTCGGAGAGTGCGCGGCGCATCCTCTCGCATCCGAGACGCTCCGATGTGATGACTTTCGGTCTAAGCGCCCTAGCGCGGAATGCCGAAGGCGCTCAGCGGATAGCGCTTCGTGTGACCGAAGCGAGTGCCCTTCGGCGGCCGTTGCCAGTCCGTGGCCAGGCGCGCGTAGGCCAGCGCCCGCGGCAGGAACCACGCGATCGGGCGGCCCTGGCAGCTCTGCGCGTAGCCCGGGCGGTTGAGCCACAGGTAGGCGTCCACCTTCGGATGGGCCGTGTCCGTGGTGGGCGGCGGGCCCAGTCCCCGCAGGCCGGGGTTGCACCAGATGGTCACACGCCGGCCATTGGGGCGGTAATAGTTGACCGGTCCGCGGCCGTTCTCGGCGGTGTTGATCACGAAGTGCTTGCCGCCGGTCTTGCGCGAGATCTGCAGGCCGTGCTTGATGTTCTCGGCCGTCCAGTCGTAGTGGGTCACGTTGAGCATGAACCCCCGGACCTTGGCGATCCCGATCGCCCGCAGTTGCTTGGCCGTGCGCTTGGCCGGCTCCCAGTCCGAGGCCCCGGCCTCCAGGTAGACGGTGGCGTTGGGAAGCTTGGCCAGCGCCTCCACGCCGTAGCGCAGCAGCCGCAGCCGGTCGTCCCGGCGGCTGCGGGCCAGGCAGTCGATGGTGCCGAGGGAGTCGGGCTCGAAGGCGATGACCACCCGCTCGTCGCCAATCACCCGCGCGAGGTCGTCGTACCAGCCGCGGGTGGCGGCGTCCTCCGCAGGCCCGCCGCCGTCGTAGCTCGGCGAGCACTGTGTGGCCTGCGCGCGCAGGACGGTGAGCACCGGGACCGCGCCGTCGGCCTTGGCCGCGTCGAGGATCCGGTTGACCTTGACGGCGAAGTTCGGGCGGGTGAAGCGGCCCAGCCAGAGCGCCCGAGGCTCGCGGGCGATCTTCCAGATCAGGTCGGCCTTCTTGGTCTCACCTCTGCGCTGGAAGCTCTGCCACTGCAACCAGGCCGGGGACTCGCGGTCGACGAAGAGCTTGGCGCCCTCGAGCGGATTCACCGACGTGCCGCCCTGGGCGGCGGCCGGCAGGGCGCAGAGCACGGCGGCGAGTACCAGCAGACTGACGATCTTCAACATGGGAGAGGCCTGGAGTCCGGGTGCGATCCGGACCTGATGCTAGATCACGTTTTCGATCCGTGCGCCGGTTTTCACGCCGCCTGCTCGAACGCCGGGCGATCCGACGCCAGCTGAGGAGACCGGACGTCGTCCTCGACCTCCGCCTCTGAGCCGCGCGCCCGGCCGGGCAGCAGCGTGAGGGCCAGCACGAACGCGACCCCCACGAGCGCCGCTCCGATGCCGAAGGCCAGGTGGTAGCCACCGGTGAGCGCCTGGGCGGCCGGGTCACCGGACTCCGACAGCGTCTCGGTGCGCGTGGTGGACAACGTGGCCAGCACCGCGAGGCCGAGCGCGCCGCCCACCTGCTGGGTGGTGTTGACGAGGCCCGACGCCAGGCCGGAATCGCTCGGCGTGGCGCCGGACATGGCGAGGGTCATCAGCGACGGGAAGGAGAGCCCGGCGCCCACTCCGAGGAGGAGCATCGAGGGCAGGATCTCACTCACGTAGTCGGCGCCGACCGGCGCGCGCTGGAACAGCACGAGCCCCGCTGCCACCAGCACCAGGCCGGGCAGAAGCGTGTTGCGCCCGCCGAAGCGGACGATCAGGCGAGCCGATACGCCGAGCGACAGGATGCCGATGGCCAGCGCCACGGGCAGGAAGGCGAGGCCGACCTCCACCGCGTCGTAGCCGAGCACGCGCTGCAGGTAGAGCGCGCCCAGGAAGAACATGGCGAACAGGCCGGCCACCATGAGGGCCTGAATCAGGTTGGCCGCCGCCACCACGCGCACTCGGAAGATGCGCAGGGGCACCAGCGGCTGACGTGCCCTGGCCTCACGCAGGACGAACCCGGCGAGCAGGGCCAGCGCCACCGCGCCCAGACCGATGGTGTGCAGCGAGCTCCAGCCGCGCTCGGCGGCCTCGACGATCGTGTAGACGCCGAGCATCAGGGAGCCGACCACGAGCGCGGCACCGGGCACGTCGGCGCCCTTGTCGAGGCCGATCCCCTCGTCCTGGTCGAGCAGCCGCGACGCCAGCACCGCGGTACCGATGCCGATCGGCAGGTTCACGAAGAAGATCCAGTGCCAGTTGATCGCCTCCGTGAGCGCCCCGCCGGCCAACAGCCCGATCGAGGCTCCCGCGGAGGCCACGAAGCTGTACACCCCGATCGCCCGCGCCTGCTCGGCGGGCTTGGGGAACATCGTCACGATCATGCCGAGGATCACCGCGGAGGCCATCGCTCCGCCGAGACCCTGGACGAAACGGGCCGCGATCAGGACTTCCTGGCTCTGGGCCACCCCGCAGAGCAGCGAGGCCACGGTGAAGACCGCGAGGCCGGCCATGAAGACGCGCTTGCGGCCGATCAGGTCGCCGAGCCGTCCCGCGAGCAGCAGCAGGCCCCCGAAGGCGATCAGATAGGCGTTGACCACCCAGGCAAGGCTCGACTGCGAGAACCCCAGGTCCGACTGGATCGAGGGCAGGGCCACGTTCACGATCGTCTGGTCGAGGATGATCATCAGGAAGCCCGTGCAGAGCACGAGCAGCGCGATCCAGCGCTCGCGCTCTCCTGGGGCTTGGGCCTGTGGTGGCGGCCCGGCTGTGGCGTTCATGACTCTCGCTTCGGTCGGCTGCGGGGAAGGCCCGACCGTAGCAGATCGTCTCGTACAAGATTAGTTTGTGCGGAACTAGATCCGAGGCGTCCGCCGGCGCACCGGCTGCGCGCAGTCGACCGCCTCGGACAGGCGACCGCCCACCAACCGGGAGAGCGAGTCCATGAAGACCTCGCGGTCCTGGGGATCGAGTGAGCTGAGAACGTCCTCTCGTACCCGGGCGGCGATTCGCTCGCCCTCCCGGAGGCTGGCCTTGCCGGCCTTCGTCACCTCGATGATCCTGGCTCGCCGGTCGTGCTCGGCCGGGACCCGCCGGGCGAGGCCGGCCGCCTCGAGCTCATCCACCGTCACCACCATGGTCGTCTTGTCGAGGCCGACGACGCCCGCAAGCTCGGTCTGGGTGCGTCCGGCGCCGAGCGCCGCCGAGAGGACCGCGTGTCCGCGCGGGGACACGCCCACGCCCTCCAGGGCGCGTGAGATCTCGGTGGTCAGCGTGTAGCTCGCTCGCGAGAGCAGCCAGCACAGGTTGTCCTGGAGCGCTTCACACGGAGCGGCTGACGCGTCCGCGGCTTCCCTCGTGGCAGACACGCTCCTGATTCTAGCGAGAGTAGTTTCGGAGCAAAACGTTCTCGAACGAAACCTTCAGCCCCTGCCGCGCCCGATCAACTCGACGCTGTTGCCGTCGGGATCATGCACGGCAGCGGCTTCGCCCTCTCCCCACAGGACCATGTGCAGGTGCTGAGTGGGCGGACCGGCCACGAGCGTGAACGAGCCCTCGCCGCCGGAGAAGCGGACGCGGTCCGGCAGGTCGGCGACCAGGCCGAAGCCAGCTCGGGCGGCGACGGTCTCGTAGAAGCCCTTCGAGGCCTTGAGATCGGCCACGCGGATCCACAGGTGATCGATCCGGCCCTCGGTGCGCATCCCGCCGTGGTGGACCGCCTCGGCGCTGTTGCCGTCCGGGTCCAGGAGGAAGGACCCGTAGTAGTCGTCCCGGTACTGCGGCCGGGGCCCCGGCTCCCCGTCGCTGGGGTAGCCCGCCGCGGTGCCGGCCTCCCAGAAGCGGTCGACCAGCGCGGGGGACGCCGCGGCGAATCCGATGTGAAGGCGGCGCGTGACGCTGTCCGGGCCCGCGGCTGCCTCGATCGAGAAGTCGGATCGTGGCCCCAGGACGCCGAGGGCCAGGTCGTAGAAGGCCGCCGACGCCTCCAGGTCCGAGACCCGGATCGTGACCCGATCGAACACCGGAGGGCGCTAGTTGGGGGTCAGCCGCAGGATCCTGTCCGTCCCGCCGCCGTTGTCGGTGGTCACGTAGAGGTTGCCGTCGGGGCCCTGCGTGACCGAGCGCAGCCGGCCCTGGTTGCCGAGCGCCACCCCCTCGTCGGTCACCTGCCCCCAGGCGTTCAAATCCCCCACCCACAGAGCGCGCTGCTTGAGGAGGGCGACCACCAGCTTGCCGTTCCACGAGCCCCACTGCGAGCCGCTGACGAAGGTGGCGCCCGAGGGGGCCACGGTCGGCGACCCGGACGACTTGCCCGCCGGGATCGCGGACGGGAACTTGGTCCGATCGGTCATGGGCACGGCCTGGTTGTAGCCGGGCACCGGGTCCCAGCCGAAGTTGCCCGGAAGGAGGCGATTCACCTCGTCGTCGGCGTTCGGTCCGTGCTCGGTGGTCACGCCCAATCCGTCGGAGGCGCGGAAGGCCATCCCCTGGATGTTGCGGTGGCCGTAGTTGTAGATGCGCGCGTCGAACGGCGCGCCGAGGTTGCCAGGGGCGCCCGCGCCGGCACGCGTGACCCTCAGCACCTTGCCGCCGAGCGAGGTTCGCGACTGCGGCATCGTGCCGACGGCAGCGTCGCCCGTCCCCACCCAGAGGTAGCCGTCGGGCCCGAAGCGGAGCCGGCAGCCGGAATGGATACCGCTGCCGGTGTTGAGCGGGATGCCCGTGACGATGTCCACGCGCGCCGACATAGCGGTGAAGGCCGCGTTGACCGTCCACCGCACCACCCGATTGTCGGGCACCGGCCCGGCCCTCGAGCTGTGGCAGGTGTAGACGTAGCGGTTGGTCGAGAACTGCGGATCGACCGCGAGGCCGAGCATGCCCGACTCACCCACGACGACGATGTCGCCCGGAGCGTGGAGCACCCGCTTCTGCCCTCCCACCCAGGCGTTGATCCTGCCGGGGCGCTCCGTGAACACCATCGTCCCGCCGGCCCAGCCCACATCCCACGGGCGGTCCACGTTCGGGACTACGGTGGTGACGGTGAAGGGCGGCGCAACGACGCAGCCCGCGAGCGTCGCGGCGCAGCCGGCGAGTATCAGCCCGAGAAGGGTCAGGCGCGGCAGCACCGGCGGCACGTTAGCGCGGAGCCCCGTGTCGCGGCGTGTGGCCACGGCCGCGCCCGTAGGATCCGCGCCCGGTGCGGATCGATCACGTCATCGTCGCCGCGACCGACCTGGATGCGGCTGCGACCCGGCTGGAGGACGAGCACGGGCTCCGCGCTTGCGGAGGTGGGCGACACGAGGGGCTCGGCACCCACAACCGGATCGTTCCGCTCGGCGGCGGCTACCTGGAGATCCTGGCGGTCGCCGATGCCGCGGAGGCGGGGCGGACGGAGCTCGGGCGGGCGCTGGCCGCGGCCATTGCGCGGACGGGCGAGGGCCTGATGGGCTGGGCGGTCGCCGTCGACGACGTCGGGCCCGTGGCGGAGCGGCTCGGAACGCCGGTGAGCACGATCGCGCGCCAAGGGCTCAGCGCCCGGCTCACCGGTGTCCTGGAGGCGCTGGCCACGCCGTTCCTGCCGTTCTTCCTCGCGCGCGACCCGGGAATCGAGGATCCCGGCGCCTCGGGCGCTGCCGGCGGCATCGAGTGGATCGAGGTGGCCGGCGATCCTGCCCGGCTCGACACCTGGCTCGGCGGCGCGCGGCTGCCGGTTCGCGTGGTCGAGGGTGCTCCAGCGCTCCGCGCAGTGGGGATCGGCGGGCGGATCCTCCGCTAACTCATGCGAGTGGACTGGCGCTCAGCCGCTAGCTGCCGTTGCGGTCGCGGTGCTTGCAGCCCGGCCAGCAGCAGGGCCGGCGCTGGCCTTCCTCGAGCTCCTCCTGGGTCCGGCGAATGCGGCGTTCTCGGGTCTTCTCCTGCTTGGCGTCCACGACCCAGCAGATGAACTCGTTGCGCGCCAAGGGCGTGATGTCCTTCCAGGCATCGAGGGCCGGGGTGTTGGCGATCAACGCCTTGCGCAGATCTGCGGGCAGCTTGTGCACCACCCCACCGGGAACTCGCTGGCTGCTCACAGGGTCACGGTACTCACGTCTTGGCCACCCCGTCCAGGGCCGTGAACAGCCGTTCAACATCCTCATCGGAGACATGCAGATGTGGGGAGATCCGCAGCGACCCGCTTCGGACGGCGGCGTGGCAGCCGGTCTGCGCGAGCTCCGGGAGGATCCGCTCGCGGGCGTCGGGCGGCAGTGCGACGCCGAGCATGTGTGGGCCGCGCTGATCGGCTGGCAGCGGGCCGAGGCCGAGTGCATCGGCGCGATCGGCGATCCTGCCGGTGTACGTGGCGAGCGTGGCGGCCACACGCGGGATCTGCCAGTCCGTCAGTTGCTGCAGCGCCGCGATGGCCATGGGCACGAGTTCGAACTGAGTTCGCTGTCCCACGTCGAAACGCCGCGCGCCGGGCTGGTACTCGTCGCGGTAGTCGACGAGCCGCGCGAAGTCCTCCGAGCCGGCGCGCAGGATCCAGTTCTCCTCGATCGGCTCGCCGTCACGGTGCTCGTCGGCGACCCATAGGTAGGCGACGCCGAACGGGCCGAGCAGCCACTTGTACCCGACGGTCACGACGAAGTCGGGACGGAGCGCCGTCACGTCGAGCGGCATCGCCCCGATCGACTGGCTGCCGTCGATGACGAGGCGCGCGCCGAGCTCATGGGTACGAGCGGCGACCGCCTCGAGATCCACGAGGGCGCCATCGGTCCAGTGCACGTTGGGAACGCTGACGATCGCCACGCTGTCGTCGAGCGCGGCCAGGACGGCGTCGGTCCAGCTCTGGCCGTGCTCACGCTCGACCGTGAGGATCTCCGCGCCGGTCGTGCGACACGCCGACCGCCATGCGTAGATGCCCGAGGGGTACTCCTCGGCGAGGACGAGTACCCGCTGGCCACGCTCCAGCGGCAGGTTGCGAGCCGCGACCGCAAACCCATAGCTCGTGGCCGGGATGATCGCGACGCCCTCGCTGTCGCCTCCGACCATGCCTCCGAAGAGGGCCCGAAGTCGCTCAACGTCCGTGAACCAATCCTCGGGGTCTATCGACCACGGCCTGCCCCGGCGATCCAGTCCCGCCTCCCCGGCCGCTCGCACGGCATGCAGGTGCGGGGCCAGGTTGGCGGTGTTGAAGTACGCAACGTCGTCGGGGACGTCGTACGCGCTGCGCTGCGGGCCGAGGCCGGCTTCGGTCAGCTGTAGCAGTACGAGTCCGACGAGGCGTCGCCGCCCTGCAGCCGGATCTGGTGCACGCGCAGGCCTCGGAACTCCTCGCTGTGCGGGAAGAAGGCCTCGTCGATGCTCAGCCCGCCGCCGGGGTCGGCGTCGAGCTTGGCCATCCAGGCGCCGACTCCGTCCGGGTAGAACTGGTCGTCCCAGGCCCCGTAGAGAGAGTTGGTGAAGTAGACCCGCCTGCCGTCCCGGCTGACCTCGACCATCTGCGGCCCTCCCGAGAGCGGCATGTCGGGCTTGGCCGGGTGCGATGCGCGGTCGACGATGCCGCCGAGCCGCACAGATCCCACCTCCTGCGGGTTCGCCGGGTCCGACACGTCGAACTGCTTCATCTCGCCGGTACCCCAGCAGGACACGTAGAGGAACTTGTCGTCGACCGAGAGGTCGATGTCGGTGATGATCGGCGGCACCGCGGCGAAGGGCTTGAGCGCGGGCGGCAGCACGTCCGCGTCGGCGGGCTCGGCGGGGATGGTGATGACCTTCTCGGCCTTCCACTCGTCGCCGTCGCGGAACCAGCGCCACACCGAGCCGGACAGGTCCTCGGTGGAGATCACAACACCGACGAAGCCCCAGGTCGCCTCGGGATCGTGCGACGGGCGGACCTCTAGCGCCATCTGGTGCTCGGCGCCCAGGTCGACGCGCTGCAGGTGCTTGCCCGCGGCGAGGTCCCAGAAATGGAGAGCGTGGCCGTACTTCTGGCCCAGCAGCAGGTCCGGCACGATGCCGTCCTCGATCATCGAAGGGCTGCCCCACTCGCTGGAGATCAGCACGTTCTGATTGAGGTGCCACCAGGCGTCGTAGTGGAAGTGCTGCGGCCCGCGGTCGGTCTCCCAGGCGCGCAGGACCTCGAAGGTCTCGTGATCGAGCAGCGCAATCCCGCCCGGCCCGTCGTCGTCGCCCTCGGCCCCACCCAGGCAGGTGAGAAAGACCCCGTCGGGTCCGCAGTGCATGGTGTGCGGGCGGGAGTAGCCGGCCTTCTCGGACAGCGTCTTGCCGTCGATCGTCTTGACCAAGGTCGGCTGGCGGGGGTCCGACGCGGTGTCGAGCACATGAATGTTCGACGAGCGCAGGCCCGGCACCAGGAGGTAGCGGCGCGAGAGGCCGTCCATGTCGTGGCCCTCGTGCTTGAGCGCGCTGCTGCAGGCGTTCCAACCGAAGTGGTGAAGCTCGTTACCGAGTCCCGGGACGTCGGTCCAACCGACCACCCGCCCGTAGCTGTCGGACTGCGGATTGACGTCGACGACAGTCATCGCGTCGTTCTTCTGCGCCTCCCGGTCGAAGGCCACCACGTAGGCCAGCTCTTCTCCTGGAGCGGCTGCGGCCTCAGCGGCGGTGCGGTAGAAGGTCGGATCGGTAGTCGGTTGAGCCATGGGCCAATCGTAGTCCGGACCGGACAGCGCTAGTCGTCCAGCACCTGCTCGAAGCCGCCCCAGAACATTCGCTGGCCGTCGAAGGGCATCTCCATGTTCATCATCTCCGGGTCGGCGCTCATCTTCTCGTTCGCAGCGTCGCGCGTCGCCTTGTCGGGATACTCGACCCAGCTGAAGATGACGGTCTCGTCGTCCTTCGCCTGCGTGGCGCGGTAGAAGTCGGTCACCTCGCCTCGCGGTACGTCGTCGCCCCAACATTCGGTCACCCGGGTGGCGCCCAGCTTCTTGAAGTACTCGGCGCCCTGCTTGGCGTTCTCGATGTAGGCCTCCCGGTTGGCGGTCGGCACGGCCGCGACGAAACCTTCGATGTAGGGCATGAGATCTCCTTGTTTGTTGAACGGTGGCGGCAACGGGCCTAGCCCGACGGCGACTCACTCTTCTTGCGCCGCCCTCGCCCGCCCCGGCGGCCGCGCCGGCGCCGGCGGCCGTTGGAGGCATCGGTCTCCTCGGAGGTGGCGATTACGCCCTCGGGCGGGTCGACCATCGAGGCCTGCGCCGCGCTGCGGCCCACCTTCTCGATGCGCACCAAGGTCTTCTCCCCCACCAGCGGCGCCGCTCCGAAGACCGACACCACGTAGCCGTCGAGCTTGGCCACGGCGTCGTCCTCGTTGTACATGTGCGGCTCCTCGATGTGGACGAGCACCTCCTCGCCCTCACGGAAGGGCAGCGCTCGCTGCTCCACATCGTCGCGCGTGCCCTCGAGCACCACGTCGAAGTAGTCGATCGGCAGCGCCTCCGTCCCCTCGAAGTGGAAGTGCTTGCCCGTCTCCTGCTCGATCTCGTGGATCGGGCCGTCCACCCCGTGTCCTCCGACGAGGATCGAGGCGACATTGGGGTTCACACGTATGAGGAAGGCGGGCGGATCGGGGCGCTCGGCGGCAACGTCGCGCAGCCAGCGGTCCACCTCGATGGCCACCGACTCCTCGGACAGCACCACGCCTTCGCCCTCGCAGGTCGGGCAGGTCTTGGTCATGATCTCGCGAACGCCGTCGGTCACGTTCTGGCGGGTCATCTCCACCAGGCCGAGCGGCGAGATCTCGACCACGTAGGTCTTGGTGCGGTCCTCGTCCAGCGATTTGCGCAGCGTCTTCAGCACGGCGTCGCGGTTGCGGGCCCTGGACATGTCGATGAAGTCGATGACGATGATCCCGCCGATGTCGCGCAGCCGCAGCTGGCTCACGACCTCCTCGGCTGCCTCGAGGTTGGTCCTCGTGATCGTGTCCTCGAGCTTCGCGCCCTTGCCCCGCCCGGTGAACGAGCCGGAGTTGACGTCGATGACGGTGAGTGCCTCGGCGTAGTCGATGATCAGGTAGCCGCCGCTGGGCAGGTCGACACGTCGCTTGAGGACTGAGAGGATCGCCTCCTCCACGCCGTAGCGCTCGAACAGCGGCTCGTCCTCGTTGTCGTAGGACTCGAGCCGTTCGAGCAGCTCGGGCGCCGTGCGGGTGAAGAACGACTGCAGGCGGTGGTGCTGCTTCTCGTCGTCGACGATCGCCTTCTCGAACTCGCCCGAGAAGATGTCGCGTGCCACCCGCACCGACAGGTCGGCCTCCTGGAAGACCATCGCCGGCGCCGGCGTCTCCTTGGCCCGCTGCTGGAGCACGTCGTGGAGCTTGTGCAGGTACTTGATCTCCCGCTCGAACTCCTCCTTGGTGGCGCCCTGCGCGGCGGTGCGGACGATCACGCCGCCGTCGCCGAGGTCCGCCTTGGCGGCGGCCCGGCGCACGCGGTCGCGCTCCTTGTCCTCGAGCCGGCGCGAAACGCCGACGCCCTCGCCCTGGGGCACGTAGACGAGGTAGCGGCCCGCGATCGAGAGCTGCATCGACAGGCGCGGGCCCTTCGTCTTCAGCGGATCCTTGACCGCCTGCACGAGGATCTCCTGGCCCGGCTTGAGCAGGTCGGTGATCCGCTTGCCCTTCTGGCCGCGGCCACTGCGGCCGCGCCGGGCCACCTCCACGCCGGGGAAGACGATGTCGTCCGCGTGGAGGAAGCCGTTCTTGTCCAGGCCGATGTCGACGAACGCCGCCTCCAGCCCGGGCAGGACGTTGTCGACCTTGCCCTTGTAGACGTTGCCGACTATCGAACGGTTGCCCTTGCGCTCGATGTAGAGCTCGGCAACCCTCCAGTCGTCCTGGTTGTGGTTGTTCTGGTTCTGCTTACTGCCGCGGCCCCGGCGCTGGCCACCCTGGGGGCTGCCCTCCGATTCCAGGATCGCGACTCTGGTTTCGCCTCGGTCGACCGAGACGAGCAACTGCTTCTTCAAGGTGTGTTCCCTTCATGTTTTTCATAGGGCCTTGGCCGCGGCGGTTTCGCGCGCCTGCGCGTGTATCGCCTGCAGGACCCCTATGGCCATCAGTGTCGTTATCACCGACGAGCCGCCATAACTCATGAGCGGCAGGGGAATGCCGGTGATGGGCATGATTCCGATCGTCATGCCCACGTTGACGAAGACCTGGAACATCAACATAGCGGTGATGCCCCCGGCGACCAGTGCGCCGTAGAAGTTCTTGGCCATCGTCAGTGTCTTCAAAGCTCGCCAAATCAGTAGGGCGAACAGGGACAGCACGAGGGCGGCCCCCACGAATCCGAATTCCTCGCCCACCACTGAGAATACGAAGTCGGTGTGATGCTCCGGTAGGAAGTCGAGCTTCGTCTGCGTTGCCTCGTCGCCACGGCCGGTCTTCCCCCCGGACCCGATCGCCGTCAGCGACTGGTTGATCTGGTAGCCCTCCTCGCGGGGATCCGATGTCGGATTGAGGAAGGCCGTGAGGCGGTCCATCTGGTACGGCTTGAGTAGCTGGACCCCCACCGCGGGCGCCGCAACCACCACGAACACGATCGCCACGGCGGCCAGCCCGGCAAGGCCGGCGAAGTGGGTCCAGGGCGTGCCCGCGACGAACATCACGGCGAGCAGGATCGCCAGGTACACGAGCCCCGATCCGAGGTCGGGCTGCGCGATCACCAGCATGGCCGGCACGAGGGCCAGCAGCACGATGCGACTGGTCGTCTCGCGCTCGCCCAGCCGCCGCATGCGGTCGACCATGAAGCCCGCAAGGGCCAGCACCAGGAGCAGCTTGCCGAGCTCCGACGCCTGGAAGTTGAAGAACGGGAACTCGATCGCGCGCCGCGAGCCGCGAGCCGAGAAGCCCAGGGCGTAGACGAGCACGATCGAGGCGATCAGGAAGCCGTAGATGCCGAGCTTCCACTCCCGCAGGCGCGAGTAGTCGAAGCGCGAGATCAGGAACATGAACACCAGGCCGACCCCCGCGTAGGCGGCCTGGCGCACGGCGAAGTAGTTGGCATCGCCCGGGATGTCGTCCGAGGTGGCGGTGGCGACCGTGTACACGCTGGCCACCACCAGGCCCACGGTGGCGAGCAGCATCAGCGGGTCGATGCGCAGCACGCGCACGCCCGCGTCGCGGAAGTCGCGCACCGGTGACGAGGAGGCCGACGCGTTCATCAGTCGGGCGCGCCTCCCCCCTCCACCAGCTGGGTCTCGTTCACGTTGAAGAGCTCGGACAGGATGAGGCGGGCCATCGGCGCGGCGGTGTCGGCGCCGAAGCCGCCGGCCTCGTCGGTGGTGATCACGGCGTACTTGGGGTTGGGGTAGGGAGCCAGCGCCGCGTACCAGGACTGGTCGGCCCGCCCGGCGCCCTTCTCCGCCGTGCCCGTCTTGCCGGCGATCTCGATCGGGAAGCCCTCGAACACCGGCGTGGAGGTACCACCGGGCGAGTTGGCAGCGCCGTAGATCCCGTCGAGGATGGCCTGGCGGTTGGCGTCGGAGATGTTCACCCGTCGCGCAGTGGGGGCCTCCAGTTGCTGCAGCGCCCGGCCGGTGGAGTCCTCGATCCGCAGCCCCAGGCGCGGGCGCAGCACCCGGCCGCCGTTGGCGATCGTGGCGTAGGCCACCGCCATCTGCAGCGGGTTGGCGGCGATGTCGCCCTGGCCGACTGAGAGGTTGATGTTGTCGCCCACGGACCACTGGCGATCGAAGAAGCCGCACACGCCCTGCTGGATCTCGGTGTAGGAGGGCTTCCGGCGGTCCTTGCAGCGCTCGAACTGCCGGTTCCCGCGGTTGCGCCAAGCGGGCGTCGGGATTCGGCCCGGCAGCTCCTCGGGCAGGTCGATGCCGGTCTCCCGCCCGACCCCGAGCCGCCGCGACCAGCGCTGCAGGCCAAGGCCGTCGTCCTTGGTGTTGAGCTGCTGGCCGAGCTGGTAGAAGAACACGTCGCTGGACACGGTCAGCGCCTGGCGCAGGGCCAGCGGGCCGTTCACGGCGTCGCCGGCGTTCTTGAAGGTCACGCCGCCGACGGTGAGCGAGCCCGAGTCGTTGAGCACCGTGTCGGGCGTGATCACGCCGCTCTCGAGCGCGGCCACGGCCGTGACGAGCTTGAAGGTGGAGCCGGTGGGATAGCCGCCCTGCACGGCGCGGTTCGCCAGCGGATCGTTCTCGTCCTTGCTGAGCTGCTTGAAGTCCTTGGTGAAGCGGTTGGCGTCGAACGAGGGCGCCGAGCCCAACGCCACCACCTCCCCCGTCTGCACGTCGAGCACCGCGAAGGCGCCCTTGCCCGTGCCCCCGGCGAGTGCCTCCTGGCCCGCTCGCTGGACGTCGAGGTCGATGGACAGGCGCACCTGGCGACCCTGTGCGGGCTGCTCCTGCTTGAGCCGCTTCGAGATGTTGCCCAGGGCGTCGACCTCCACGCGCGCAGCGCCGTTGCGCCCGCGCAGGAAGCGGTCGTACTCGGCCTCGATGCCGGTCTGGCCGATGCGGTCGCCCAGCTCGACCCCGTTGTAGCGCTCGTCCTTGAGCTGCTCCTCGTTGATCTCGCCCACCGTGCCGAACAGGTGCGCCCCGATCTCGCCGTGGGGATAGCGGCGCACGAACTGGCGTTCCACCTCCACACCGCGGAAGCGGTCCTGGCGCTCCAGCACGTAGGCGGCCACCGGGTCGGGCACGTCGGACTTGATCGTGGCCGCCGAGAAAGGCACGGCCCTGAGCTCGCGCTCGGCCCGCCGCTCGACGCGGCCGGGGTTCATCCGCAACAGCTTGGCGAGGCGCTCGTACACCTCGCGCCGCTCGTCGCGGTCCTCCGAGACCCGGTCGGGGCTGATCACGAGGGCCAGCCCGCTGCGGTTGATCACGAGCGGCGTGCCGTTGCGGTCGACGATCTCGCCGCGCGGCGCCTGCACCTTGATCTCGCGCACGCGGTTGTCCGAGGCCTCGGCCAGGTAGCGGTCGCCGGAGAGCACCTGCAGGTACCAGAGCCGGAAGAAGATGATCGCGAAGGCCATCAGCGCGATACCCCCGATGACCGCCACGCGGAAGGCCAGCTGCGGGGTGAGGGTCGGACGGCGCTCGTTGTCGAGGTACATCGGCGTTACTGCCCCGGGCTGCCCAGGCCGCGCAGGCCCAACGGGCCGGCCTCTCGGTAGGGACGCTGGCGGGCGCGTGCCGCGAGCGGGTCCACCACCAGCACCGGGCGCAGCAGGCGCCGGCACAGCGCGAACACCGGGAGCGCGATGAGCGTGTTGAGCAGGACGGTGACGAGCATCTCGCGCAGCACGAGGGGGCTCACGGTCGCGCCCACGTCGAGCATGAACGACACGCCCGCGATGGCGATCACCCAGCCGGCGGTGGCCGCGGCGCCCACGGCCAGCGGCAGGAGCCCGTGGCTGCGGTCGCGCAGCTCGGCGAAGCGGCCCACGCCGTAGCCCACCGCTGTGAGCACGAGCGACGAGGCGCCCATGGTCGCGCCGCTGAGGAGGTCGAGCAGGAACCCGGCGGCGAAGCCGACGGCGCAGCCAGACATTGCTCCGCCGTAGAGCGCGGCGGCGGCCACCACCAGCACGACGACGTCGAAGTGCCCGCCCAGGACGGTCATCTGGCTCAGCGTGGACAACTGGAGAACGACGGCCAGCACGAGCAGCAACCCCAGCCGCAGGAAGGTCCCCGGCACGAGCTTCACGGAGTGGTCACCTCGGCCGTCTGCTGGCCCCGCGGGCGCCGGGTGAGCACCTGGACGATGTCGAGCCGGCGCAGGTCGGCGAACGGCTTGAGGTGCACGCGCTGGTAGATGTCGACCTCGTCGAGGTCCACCTCGCTCACGCGGCCAACGGGGATGCCGCGCGGGAACAGCGAGCCCACCTCACCGGCGCTGAAGCCCGACGTCACCACCACGGCGTTCTCGGTCACCCGTCCCCCGTGCACCAGGTCGAGCAGCAGATCCCGCGGGTCGCCCACCTCCGGGCGCACCACGCCGGCCGCGCCCGCGGGCATCACCTGGGCGCCCACGCCGACCGAGGCGTCGGTGATCAGCGTGACCGTGGCGGTGCCGTCGGTGACGCTCGTGATCTTGCCCGCCAGACCACCGGTGGCGGGTCCCGAGTCGTCGGTTGCGGCCGCGATCACCGGCTGGTCGACCTCGAGGCCGTCGCTCGAGCCCTTGTCGATCTTCACGGCCGAGTACCACACGTTGGGGGAGCGGGCGATCACCCGGGCCGCCACCGGCTCGGTGCCCTGGGGAAAGCCCTCGGCCTTCTGCAGCCCGACGAGGCCCTTGAGCTGGCTGGCGTCGCGCTGGGCGGTGCGCGCCTCGGCCACCTCCTTGGTCAGCTGGTCGACCTGCCGCTTGAGCTTCTCGTTCTGGTCGGTGGCGTCGATCGTGTCGCCCACCCAGCTCACGAGGTCGCGCCCCGGCTTGAGCGCACGGCTGGCGCCGGTCTCGATCGGCGCGAAGGTCTCCTGCGCGCCGCGCTGGAGCGCGTGGAAGAAGCCGCCACCGGATTCCCCGAAGTAGGCCGTGAGGATCGCTATCGAGAGCGCGACGAACACGGCGAGTGTGGCTCGCCGCCTGCGGATCGTCTTGCGGTCGTTCATGGACGAGGGCGCCGGCCTGCGGCCGCCACCCGGTTACCGCCGCCGGCTCGTTCGGGAATTCTTGTTGGCGCGGTGAATGGCCTCGAACTCCTCGAGGCTGCGGCCTGACCCGACGGCCACGCAGGTGAGCGGCGACTCCGCCAGATGGGCGGGCATCTGCGTCTCGTCACGCAGGCGCTCGTCGAGCCCCTGCAACAGCGCACCCCCACCCGCCAGCATGATGCCGCGGTCCATGATGTCGGACGCCAGCTCCGGCGGGGTGCGGTCGAGCGTCTCCTTGACGGCATCGATGATCTGCTGGAGCGGCTCCTCGAGCGCCATCCGGACCTCTTCGCTCGTGAGCACGATCGTCTTGGGCAGACCCGACACGAGGTCGCGGCCGCGGATCTCGGCCTGCACCTCCTCGTCGAGCGGGAAGGCCGAGCCGATCTCGAGCTTGACCTCCTCCGAGGTCTGCTGGCCGATCATCAGCTTGTACTCGCGCTTGACGTAGTTGATGATCGCCTCGTCGAGCTCGTCACCGCCGATGCGGATCGACTGGGACACCACGATGCCACCGAGCGAGATCACCGCGACCTCGCTCGTGCCGCCGCCGATGTCCACGACCATGTTGCCGGTGGGCTCGCCCACCGGCAGCCCGGCGCCGATGGCGGCCGCCATGGGCTCCTCGATCAGATAGGCCTGGCGCGCGCCGGCCGACAGGCACGCCTCCTCCACCGCCCGCTTCTCCACCCCGGTGACGCCGGAGGGCACGCACACCACCACGCGCGGGTGGGCCCAGCGGTTCTGGTGCACCTTCTGGATGAAGTGGCGCAGCATCTGCTCGGTCACGTCGAAGTCGGCGATCACGCCGTCCTTTAGGGGCCGGATGGCCTGGATCGTGCCCGGCGTACGCCCGAGCATCCGCTTGGCCTCGATGCCTACCGCGTGCACCTCGCCGGTGCGCGAGTCGATCGCCACCACCGAGGGCTCGGACAGGACTATGCCGCGGCCGCGTACGTACACCAGCGTGTTGGCGGTGCCGAGATCGACGGCCATGTCGCGGCCGCCCATGCCGGTGAGGTAGGAGAAGAAGCCCATTCGCGGTGTGAAAAGAGGATAGGTGCCGATGCGGAAGCCACTTGGCCCGAGGCCGCGCTGGGAAGCGGGCCCCGGCGTTCCGCCGTGCGGCGGCGCCAAGTCTAGCCGACCCATCACCGCTCGCGAACCCGCGCAAGCCGAGTTTCCATGCGTGTCAGACGGCACAAAAAGGCTGCAAAGAGCGAGGTCAGGGGAATACGAGCGAGGGGCGGAGCCGCAGCAGGGCGGCCACCGGCAGCCCGACCACGTTCAGATAGTCGCCCTCGATCTCCTCGACCAGCGCGGCGCCTCGGGCCTGGATGGCGTAACCGCCGGCGCGGCCCTGCCATTCGCCGGTCCCCAGGTACCAATCGAGCTCTCGAGACGAGAGCGAACGGAAACGCACCCGGCTGACCACCACGTCAGTGCCCTCCCTCATCGCCTCGTCCCGGAGCGCGATCCCGCTCATCACCTCGTGAACCCCGCCGGACAGAGCCCGCAGCGAACGTGCCGCGTCGCGTTCGTCGGCCGGCTTGCCGAGCACGTGGCCGTCGAGCACCACCTCGGTATCAACTCCCAGCACCAGCTCCCCTGCCACCGCCCGCGCCTTACGCAACGCGTTTTCGACCACCAGCTCCCGCGGGTCGCCCTCGGTCAGCTCCTCCACCTCGGGCACCTCGACCCGGAACTCGATTCCCAGCTGCTCGAGGATCGCCCTCCGCTGCGGCGAGCCCGAGGCGAGGATCAAAGCTCGGGGAAGAACAGCCCGGTCTCGCGGGCGGCCGACTCGGCCGAATCCGAGCCGTGCACGAGGTTGGTCTGGACCTCGAGGCCGAAGTCACCGCGGATCGAACCGGGCGCCGCCTCGATCGGGTTGGTCGCGCCGATCACCTGACGGGCGGCCGTGACGGCCTCATGACCCTCGAGCACCAGGGCCACAAGCGGTCCGCCGGTGATGAAATCCACCAGGTCGCCGAAGAACGGCTTGCCCTCGTGCTCGGCGTAGTGGTTCTCGGCCAGCTCGCGCGACACGGTCATGTGCTTCATGGCGACGATCCGCAGCCCCTTGCGCTCGAAGCGGGCCACGACCTCGCCGGTGAGGCCGCGCTCGAAGGCGTCCGGCTTCACCAGGATCAGGGTCCGGTCCATTGGCGTCTCCTCTCGGTTCAGTGGAGGCGTGAGGCTAGTGAGGCGAGGCGAGGCGAACGTTCAGCCGGCCGACTGGGGCCGGTCGCGCCGCGCCCGGGCGGGGCGCTCGGCGGTGCCGTCCTCGCCCGTTCTCTGCGGGCGCTGCGCGGCCGCCGGCCGCGCTGCCCTGGGTGCCGCCGCGCCGCCGGCGGCCGCCGCTGCCGCCCTGCGCGGTCGCGCCCGGCGAGCTTCCGCCGGGGGCGCCTGGCCCACCTCGGCCTCGCAGTAGGGGCAGATCTTCCAGCGGGGATCGAGCGGCTTGCCGCAGACGTTGCAGGGCTCCTTGAGGCGACGCAGGCAGCTGGGGCAGCGCAGGAACGCCTTCTCCACCTCGAAGCCGCAGTACTGGCAGTGATGGTGCTCGAGGCTCTGGAGCCGGGCCTGGGCCGCCGCGATCTCCAGGTCGCGCTCGCGCACGTCCTCGAGGTACTCCGGCGGGCGAACGATCAGGTAGATGATCGTGCCGATGAACGGGAACAGCGACGCCGCGGTGGCACAGCCCACCAGCATGGGGTCGCCGATCCGCCGCCGGGCGTCCGCGAAGGTCCAGTAGACCAGCGCGAGCCAGACCACGACCAGGAAGAGAAGCAGCAGGTTGACCGCGAGGTTCAGCCCGTCGTTCTCGATGCCGAAGATGGCGAGGAGCGCCATTGAATGCGCGAGTGTAGCCATCGTTCGGGCGGAAAAACCCCGGCTCGGCCGACTAGAGGAACAGACGGCCCAGCGCGTAGCCGATCCCGAAGAAGACCAGGATCACGGTGGCCACCACCACCGCGACCAGCGCGATCATCGCTCCGAAACGGGGTCCGTCGCCGTCCACGGTGCTGAATCCTGGCAGCCGCCCGCGGCGAGCGCTACCTCGTGAAGCGCGGCCGCAGCGACAGCTCGCCGCGAGCGGCGGCGCTGATGGTGCGGCGAAGCGCGGCCGCCACGCCCTGCTCGGGCAGGTCGACCTCTACCTCCACCGCTCCGAATTCCCCTTGGGCGTAGCGCACCTCCCCGAGGTCGTCGAGCAGTTCGAGCATCGGCCGGTTGTCGGCGAGGATCACCGCGCTGAAGCGGCGCACGCCCTCTTCGCGCGCACGCTCGCTCAGGCGGGCCAGCAGCGCGCCGCCCACGCCCCGTCCCTGCCAGTCGTCGGCCACGGCGACCGCGAACTCCGCCTTGTCGGGCTCGTCGGGGAAGCGCACGAAGCGGGCCACCCCCACTCCCGCGCCCGATCCCGGCTCCTGAGCCACCAGCGCTTCGTGGTCATGGTGGTCCACCGCGGTGAGGTAGTCGAGCTCCGCTTCCGACAGCTCGTTGGTGGGAGCGAGGAAACGCCGGTAGCGCGACTCGGGGGTGAGCCGCCTGAGTCCCGCCGCCAACTCGTCGCGATCCCCCGGTTCGATCGGCCGGATCTCGACCTGAGCGCCGTCCTCCAGCAGAACCGGAGCCGTCGTCACAGGCTCGAGGCGCGGACGTCGGCCCGCTCGCGCACCAGATCGGCGATCAGATAGATCGAGCCGGTGGCGAGCACGCTGCCCTCCGGTCCGGCGAGCTCGCGCGCCCGCTCGAGCGCGGCGCGCGGATCGGCGACCGTCTCGGCAGGCGGACCTCCGACCTTCTCCTCGAGCGCGGTGAGCGTGGCCGGCGAGAGCGAGCGCGGATTCTGCGAGCGGGTGAACACCACCCGGTCGAGGTGCGGGAGCAGGACCTCGAGCATCGCCGTCGCGTCCTTGTCGTCGAGCACCCCGATCACCGCCACGCGCGGCCGGCGTTCGCCGAGCACGTCATCGAGGGAATCGGCCAGCGCGCGCGAGCCGGACGGGTTGTGCGCGCCGTCGAGCACGGTGAGCGGCTCCTCGGCCACGACCTCCAGGCGTCCGGGCACGATCGTCTCCGCCGCCGCCCGTGCCACCGCCTCCGGTTCGAGCGGACGGCCGAGCAGGGCCTCCGTGGCGGCCGCGGCGAAGGCGAAGTTCCGGCGCTGGAAGCCACCGGCGGCCCGCAGAGGGACGTCGAGATCGTCCGGGGTCGTGACCAGCCGGGCGTGGCGCTCGTCCGTGACTCGTCGCGCCACGGCCAGCGACTCCTCGTCGAGGTCGCCCACGACCAGGGTGGCGTGGTCGGTGACGACGTCGAGCTTCTCCGCCGCGATGTCGGCCAGCGTCGGGCCGAGCCAGCGGGTGTGCTCGAGGCTCACCGAGGTGAGCACCTGCACCCGGGACGGAATCACGTTGGTGGCGTCGAAGCGGCCCCCGAGGCCCGCCTCGATCACCGCCACCTCCACGCCCCGGCGGGCGAGCTCGTGGTACGCCGCGGCGGTCAGGGCCTCGAACTGGGTCACGTGGTCGTCGGGCTCGGCGGTCCGGTTCACCAGCTCGGCGGCGTGAGCCGCTCGCTCCACGGCCGCGGCGAAGTCGGCTTCGGATATCGCCTCCTCCCCCACCTCGATGCGCTCGCGAAACGAGCGCAGGTGGGGTGAGGTGTAGCTGCCCGAGCGCACGCCGTGGCGCTCGAGGAGTGCCGCGGTGAAGCGCACCGTGGACGACTTGCCGTTGCTGCCCACCACGTGGATCGAGGCGAAGCGGCGCTGAGGCAGGCCGAGCACGGTCATCAGCCTGTGCATGCGATCGAGGCCGAAGCGCATGCCGAACAGCTCCAGGCCGAGCAGGTACTCCTCGGCCTGGCGGAAGGTCACGGGCCCTCCAGGCGCCGCAGCGCCTCGCGGTACTCGTCGAGCTTGCGGCGTTCCTCGTCCACCACCTCGGGCGGCGCCTTGGCGACGAAGCCCTCGTTGGCCAGCTTGCGCTCGGCCCGCTCGATCTCCTTGGCGAGCCCCTCGCGCTTCTTGTCGATCCGTCGCAGCGCCTCGTCGGCGTCAAAGGCCTCTGAGGGCAGCACCTGTACCGCGCCGCCCGGAATCGGGACGCTGGCCAGAACGTCGCCGTTCTGCGAGGCGTCGACCCATTCGAACCGCGCCAGGCGGGCCACCTGCTCGCCCGTGGCGCCGTAGCCCTCGGCCGCCAGGCGTCCCCGTACCGGCCGCCCAGGCTTGGCTCCCACCTCGTCGCGGTAGCGCCGCAGAGCGGTCACGGCCTCGATCAGCCGCGACATCTCGGCCTCGGCAGGCGCGTCGAAGCGCGCCGGGTCGGCCTCCGGCCAGCGGGTGGTGGCCAGTAGCCCGCGCTCGCCGGGCATTAGCCGCCAGATCTCCTCGGTGACGAACGGCATCACCGGGTGGAGAAGCCGGAGCGTCCGCTCGAGCGCCCACAGAAGGACGGCCGAGACCTCGGCGTTGTCCTCCTCGTAGAGCCGCGGCTTGGCCAGCTCGAGGTACCAGTCGCACAGCTCGGACCAGAACGCCCCGTACAGCTCGAGCGCGGCG
The DNA here is from genome assembly GCA_963826165.1 of uncultured Thermoleophilaceae bacterium. Taxonomy (GTDB): domain Bacteria; phylum Actinomycetota; class Thermoleophilia; order Solirubrobacterales; family Thermoleophilaceae; genus JACVRW01. The sequence continues at coordinate 255,866 of CAWGWC010000016.1, forward strand.
GCCGAGAAGCGGAAGCCGTCGAGCAGCTCGGTGGAGCTTCGGGTGAGGTGCTCGAGCCGGGAGACGATCCAGCGGTCCTCCACCCGTCGGCCGCCGCTCGGGTCGGGCTCCACGTCCGAGACGCGCAGCAGGATGAGGCGCGAGGCGTTCCACAGCTTGTTGGCGAGATCGCGTCCCTGCCTGACCCGCTCCTCGTTGAAGCGCACGTCCTGGGATGAGGACATGGCCAGCAGCCCGAAGCGCAGGGCGTCGGCGCCGTAGGCGGGGAACTCGCCACCCTGCTCGAACACCGGAGGACGCGGCCCGCCGGCGATGAGCTCCGACGGGTCGATGCCCGTGCCGAGCGACTTCGACATGCGTCGCCCGTCGGGGGCCTGGATGACCGAGTGGATGTTCACGTCGGTGAACGGGATCTCGCCGGTGAGCTCGATGCCGAACATCACCATCCGGGCCACCCAGAGGAAGATGATGTCGCGCGCCGTGGAGAGGACGTCGGTGGGATAGAACGCGCGCAGCTGCGGCGTGTCGCTCGGCCAGCCAAGGGTCGCGAACGGCCACAGACCCGACGAGAACCAGGTGTCGAGCACGTCGGGGTCGCGCTCCCAGCCCTCGCCCTCCGGGGCCGTCTCGCCCACGTAGGTCTCGTCGCCGCGGTACCAGACGGGTAGCTGGTGGCCCCACCAGAGCTGTCGCGAGATGCACCAGGGACGGATTCGCTCCAGCCATGCGAGGTAGTCGTTCGCCTTGCTCTCGGGGTGGAACCGGATCAGGCCGTCCCTCACCACCTCCATGGCGGGCGGTGCCAGCCGGTTCATGTCGCAGAACCACTGGAGCGAGATCAGCGGCTCGATGCGACGTCCCGAGCGATGCGAGTGGGGCACGTCGTGCTCGTAGGGCTGGGTCCCCGAGACGAGGCTCTCGGCTCGCAGCGCGGCCACCACCGCGGCCTGCGCCTCGTCGATCTCCATGCCGCGGAAGCGCTCCGGCGCCGAATCGGTGATGAGCCCGTCCTCGCCGATCACCGTGACCTCGTCGAGGCCGTGGGCGCGCCCGATGTCGAAGTCCGCCGGGTCGTGGCCCGGCGTGATCTTGAGCGCGCCCGTGCCGAACTCCGGGTCCACGTGGTCGTCCGCGATGATCGGCAGCCGCCGGCCCACGAGCGGCAGGATCGCGGTCTCGCCGATGAGGCGCGAATAGCGCTCGTCGCCCGGGTTCACTGCGATGGCCGTGTCGGCGAGCATCGTCTCCGGGCGCACGGTGGCGACGGTCACCGAGCCGGAGCCCGACTCGAGCGGGTAGTCCACCAGGTAGAGCGTGTCCTCCACAGTCCGCTGCTCGACCTCGAGGTCCGAGATGGCCGTGCGCAGGCCTGGGTCCCAGTTGACCATGTAGTTGTCGCGGTAGATCAGACCCTTCTCGTGTAGGCGGACGAACACGTGGCCGACCGCCCGCACGTAGGCCTCGTCCATGGTGAAGCGCTCGTCGGAGTAGTCGAGTGATGCACCGAGCGCGCGGAACTGGCGCAGGATGGTGTCGCCGTACTCCTCGCGCCATTGCCAGACCCGGCGCACGAACTCCTCGCGGCCGACCGCTTCGCGGCCGGAGCCCTCCTCCTCCAGGCGCCTCTCCACCTGACGCTGCGTGGCGATGCCGGCGTGGTCGGTGCCGAATATCCACTTGGCCCGTTTGCCGCGCATGCGGGCCAGCCGAATGCATGCGTCCTGGATCGACGCGTTGAGAGCGTGGCCCATGTGCAGGTTGCCGGTGACGTTCGGCGGCGGGACCGCGATCGAGTAGTTCTCCGCGGCGGTGCCCTCCGGCGGCGGGCTGAACACACCCGCCTCCTCCCAGCGCGCGAAGATGCGGTCCTCGACCTCGGCGGGCTCGTAGCGGGTGCGCTCCTCGAGCGTCTTGAGACGGTCGTCGGCCATGTCAGGGCAAGTGTGCCAGCCTCGCGCCGGCCGGCCGCCCAGGCCTATTCGGGCAGGCTCTCCACGAACGACACGAAGCGTTGCGGGTCCCGCAGCGGAGGGCCGTGCCCGAACAGCACCAACTCCGGCCGCAACGGCGCGAGCTTGCGCGCGGAACGGCGGTTCTCCTCCGGGTCGGGGGTGAACACCCGCTTGGGCTCGTGCAGGCCGCGCAGCCCGGTGAAGATGTCGATCGAGTTCAGCACGTCCCCGAGGATCAGCGTGCGGTCCGATTCGCGCCAGAAGGCCACGTGTCCCGGCGAGTGGCCGGGCACGTCGATCACCCGAAAACCCGCCACCTCGTCACCTTCCTGCAGCACCCGGTCCACGTTGCGGCCCGGCCCTGCCCAGTAGCGCAGGGCCAGGCGATTGAGCGGGTTGGTGGGCTGACTCTCGCCGATCTCCCGGGGGCTCTCGGCAAACGGGACGTCCCCCTCGCCCACCCAGTACGGGATGCCCAGCTTGCCGCACACCTCGTCCGACGCCCCCTGGTGATCGGGATGGGCGTGGGTGAGCGCGTGGGCGTTGACCGTCCGGCCGTCGAGCTGCCCGAGGATCCGCTTGCCGGCGCGGCGCGTGGCAGCGTCGATCAGGACGTCCTCCACCAGGTAGACGTTGATCCCGTCCGGGGGGAAGCCCCGGAGCTGCCACACGCCGTCGGCGAGCTGCTTCATGGGCGACGACCCTAATGGGAGCCGGCGGCCCTCGTGTTGCGGCCGACCACGCCGTCATGCGGTCCCCTTCTTCGGTCGTCGGTAGCCGACGGCTGCTTGGACGCTTGAGGGGCGCCATTTCTGGCCTCCGCGCAGCGTCGGTACTCCCTCATCGTTGAGGGTGTCGGCGATGGCCTGCAACGTCATCCCCTCGTGGCGCATCTCGGCGATGCGCTGTTTGAGCGGTGGCACGTCTGAGACCGAGGGCCGGCTGATCGGGGTGCCTTTGGCGCGTGCGGCGGCCAGGCCTTTGCGGGTGGCCTTCCCGAGGCGGTCGCGTTCCCAGCCGCTGACCGAGACGATCACGTTGGCCGCTTTGCGTCCGGCGGGGTCGGCGGTGTCGATGTTTTCCTCCAGCGACACAAACCGGCCGCCGCTGCGACCGACCGCTCTGAGGATCTCCCCCAGCTCGGCCACGGCCAGGCTCAGCTGCGGCAGGGCATAGACGACCACACAGGACGCCTCGCCGGCCTGCATGCGCCCCAACGCCCGCGCCAGGCCGGGCCGGCCGGCGGCGCGGCCGCTTTCGGGCTCGACGTCGCTGACGATCTCCAACAACTCCCAGCCCCGCTTGTCGCTGGCGGCGGCGATCGCCTGGATCTGGGCCTGCAGCCCCGTCTCGTGCATCTGCACCCCCCTGGGGGCGCTGACATAGCCAATCGCGCGAACGGCCTCGCGCCGCCCACTCGTTCACCTTCGTTGGCATGGCCGTCTTGACCGCCGCCGGGGCGGTGTCGTGTTCGGGCATCCGCACCAGCGGACGCACGGTGGCGTTGCGATCGGGCCTGCGGTCGGGCTTGCGGGCGGGCTTGCGGGCGGGGGCGACCCGGCCCCTAAGCGCACCGAACAGCGCCGACGCCAGCAGCAGCGGCAACGCCAGCGCCAGCATCACCCCGGGCTCGATCTCCTCCTCCTGCCCCGGAGCGGCAGCCGGAGACAGCGAAACCCCCAGCCCGGACTCGTCGTCGTCAAGCGCGGGTGCGCGTGTATCCATCGGCGCCCGCACCGGCACGCACCGGCTGCTGTGGCTGCCGGGCGTTTCCGGCAGGCCGGGTGTCGTCAACGGTGTTCTTGGTGGCGGCCAGCAGGCGCCGTGCGGTCTGTGTCCCGGCGATCCCGTCCACCGCTACGCCCGCCTTGTGCTGGAAGCGGGCCACGCCGGCCTGGGTCAGCGGCCCATACAGGCCGTCGACCGGGCCCGGGCGCGCCCCCAAGCGCGTCAGCAGCCGCTGCAGCGCCTTCACGCGCCGCGCCTCTCCCCGGACCGTGCGCGGGGCAACGCCCACGCGCTGATAGCCCGCACCCACCGTCAGCGCGCTAGTGGTGGCCGAACGCGCCAGACTCGCGGCGGTGCGCACCAACCCCGGCTTCCCGGACTGCGTGCCCGGGTTCTGGCCCGCGGCCGCGCCGGCGGTAACGGGCAACAGCAGCGCTATCAGCGCGGCGACCACGGCCGTCCCGGCGACTCGGCGACAGACCAAGCCATATGTCGTAAACATGGTTTCTCCTCATCGAGCGATAAGCCCCGGGCGCAACCAGCGCCCCAGGCAGGTCTGACCTAGCCCCGCGGGGGCTAGCCAGGCCGCTCGATGACGGCGACAAACGCCGCCTGGCGCCAAGGGGCCGGCGCGAGCTGCAAACGCCGGCACAGACGCACGGCGGCCAAAGCCGCCAGAGAAGCAAGAAGAGCAAAGAACAAGCCAAAGCCGAAGCCAAACCCGCCACCACCGGCCTGGCCCGCACCCGAACCAGGCGCCGGGCTAGGCGGAACCGGCAGAGTCGACCCGGTCGACGAACCCGCACCGGGCAACGACACCGACCCCACCGCAACACCAGACGGCGCATAACCCAACGAGCCCGCGCCCGCGGCCGGCAAACCCAGCGAACCGACAGCCGGGCCACCAGGGCGAGAGGCCACGGGGACGCTGCCAGCACCAGGCCGGACGGCAAGCTCGACGAGCGGGGCAGCGGGCGCCGGTGTGGCCGGGGTCACAGGGGCCGCCGGGGCCATACCGGGCGTGGGCGGCGGAGCGTGCGACGTCGTGTCCTGGCGGGGCGCCAAGGGGCCGGAGTGGGCCGGCTCCAGATCGCGCGGCGCGAGGAGGTCGCCGGCGGGCGAGACCATGGTGCCGACCTCTTCGACGACCGGGGCGACGAGACCGCCCGCCAGACCGAGCGGGGCGTTCAGCACGCCGGCGGCGGTGTCGACGACCGGAGCAGCAAGAGAGCCGGCGGCGCCGGTCAGGGGAGCAAGCGGGCCGTTCGGACCGGTCAGGGGCTCGAGCGCTCCGCCGACGGCGTCGACGGCCGGCGTGAGGAGGTCATCGACGGCACCGGCCACCGGGTCGAGCACGGTGCCGGTTGTGTCGGTGATCGGATCGAGGACACCCGCCGCCGCGTCGGTCCCCGGCGTGACCAGGCCGGCCGCGGCGTCGCCGAGCGGCGAGAGCACCTGGCCGGCGGCGTCGGTGACGGGCACGAGCAGGCCGGTCGCGGTATCGGTCACCGGCTCGAGCACGGTCCCCACGACGTCGGTCACCGGCTCGACGAGACCCGCCGCCGTGTCCGTGACCGGCGACAGCGTCTGACCCAAGGCCTCGTTCACCGGCGCGAGCAGCTGGCCGCCGGTGTCGGCGAGCGGGGCGAGCAGCTGGCCGCCGGTGTCGGCGAGCGGGGCGAGCAGCTCATCGGCCGCGTCGGCCACCGGAGCCACTGTGTCGCCGGCGACGTCGGCGAGCGGAGTGACGACCTCGTCGGCGGCATCGATCACCGGAGCGACGACCTGATCGGCGGCGTCAGTCACCGGAGCGAGCAGCTGGCCGCCGGTGTCGGCGAGCGGGGCGAGCAGCTCATCAGCCGCGTCGGCCACCGGAGCCACTGTGTCGCCGGCGACGTCGGCGAGCGGCGTGACGACCTGGTCGGCGGCGTCGATCACCGGAGCGACGACCTGATCGGCGGCGTCAGTCACCGGCGCGAGCAGCTGGCCGCCGGTGTCGGCGAGCGGGGCGAGCAGCTCATCGGCCGCGTCGGCCACCGGAGCCAACGGTGTCGCCGGCGACGTCGGCGAGCGGAGTGACGACCTGGTCGGCGGCATCGATCACCGGAGCGACGACCTGATCGGCGGCGTCAGTCACCGGAGCGAGCAGCTGGCCGCCGGTGTCGGCGAGCGGGGCGAGCAGCTCATCAGCCGCGTCGGCCACCGGAGCCACTGTGTCGCCGGCGACGTCGGCGAGCGGAGTGACGACCTGGTCGGCGGCATCGATCACCGGAGCGACGACCTGATCGGCGGCGTCAGTCACCGGAGCGAGCAGCTGGCCGCCGGTGTCTGCGAGCGGGGCGAGCAGCTCATCGGCCGCGTCGGCCACCGGAGCCACGGTGTCGCCGGCGACGTCGGCGAGCGGAGTGACGACCTGGTCGGCGGCGTCGATCACCGGAGCGACGACCTGATCGGCGGCGTCGGTCACTGGCGTGACGACTGGATCGGCGAGATCGGCGAGCGGGGCGACCGTCTCGTCGGTCACATCGGCCACCGGCGTGAGGGCGTCATCGGCGGCGTCGGTCACCGGCGTGAGGGCGTCACCGGCGGACTCGACCGTGGGGGTCAGCGCGTTCGCTGCGGTGTCGATGGCCGGCGCCACCAGTTCGTCCGCGGCGTCGGTTGCCGGGCCGGTCACCGACTCGATGGTGGGCGGCGTCACCGGCAGGTCGACCGGCGCCGGGGCCGGCGGCGGTGAGGGCGGCCCGGACGAGGATGGCGACGGGAGGCTGATCTCGGACGGATCGGGCGTCGGGGCCGCGACGGGAGCGGCGGGGGCGGGCGGGGAGGGGGCGGGGAGCTCGACCGGAACGGGTGATGCGTTGCCGGGCTCCGCCGCGATGGTCTGCTCGACCGGCTCAGGCACCACGGCGGCGGCGGGTTCAGGGAGGGCGACGGGTTGGGGCGCGGACGGGGCGGCAGGCTCCGGGGCGGCCGGAGCCACAGCGGGCTCGGGTGTCGCGACCGGCTCAGGCGCTTCGGGAGCCGCGGCGGGCTCGGGCGCCGGGACCGGCTCAGGCGCTTCCGGAATCACGGCGGGATCGGGCGCCGCGACCGGCTCGGGCGCTTCGGGCGCCGCGACGGGATCGGGCGCCGCGACCGGCTCGGGCGCTTCGGGAGTCGCGACCGGCTCAGGCGCCGCGGGCAACGCCTCGGCGACCTGCGTGGCTTCCTCGGGAACCGCCTCCACGACGTCCGGCACCGATGGAGTGGCCGGAGCGGCCGGCAGCTGGGCCGACGCTCCAGGCGCCCACGCCAGCATCGCCGCGCCGGCAACGGCTGCGACGGTGATGCTGCGGCGCCACCTGGTCAGGCGGGCCACGGCGTTCTCGGCTGTGGGTACTTCGTCGTTCACGGGTTCCGGTCCGTCGATCTCGACTACGAATGTGGCCTACCCGGCCAAAACCAACCGTCGTCATCCCGAACGCAACAACCTGCTCCGTTTGCCCGCAAATTGCGACTTTTGGTGGCCCGAAAACCTGTGCACGTATACGCAATTCCCCTCGTTCGGCATGCTTCCGAGAGCCCAATTACCCTTGCCGATGACTCCCTCAGCCACCCCCGATCCGAGGCAACGACGAGCTGCTGCGAAGAGCAAAACGGCGCCTCGATCGCCTCGACCTGTACCCCAAGCCGGTGGCCCTCGACGGGGTGAAGATCCGGGTCGCTCCGTGGCTGTTTCGGGTGCCTGGGTTTCGCCGCTTCAGGGGCTACGCCACGCGCCGGAACATCTGGCTGAAGCGACCGGATGTGGACGAGCGGCTCATCACCCACGAGCTCTGCCACGTGTGGCAGCTGCAGCACGAGGCCCTGCGGGTCTGGTTGTCCTACGCGCGCCCCTCGACGTTCAGTGACGACCGCACGGCGTACCGCGCGAACCGCTACGAGATCGAGGCCCGAATGGCCGCCCAGACGGTGGAGTGAGCGAGGGTCAGGCCGACTCGGCTCGCGCCTCGTCGGCCTCCTCGTCATCCGACACGGCTTCAGTGACCAACGTCGGCTTGAGCTGCTTCTCGATCGTCTCCCTCGTGACGACGCACTTCTTGACGTCGCGTCGCGACGGCAGCTCGAACTGCACGTCCAGGAGGGTCTCCTCGAGAATCGAGCGCAAGCCGCGCGCGCCGGTCTCGCGGTCGAGCGCCTTGTTGGCGATCGCCTCGAGCGAGTCGTCGGCGAATACCAGCTCGATTCCGTCGAACTGGAAGAAGCGCTGAAACTGCTTGACGAGCGCGTTGCGCGGCTCGGTGAGGATGGTCACGAGATCGTCGCGCGTGAGCTGGTGGATCACGGAGGCCACCGGCAGCCGGCCGATGAACTCCGGAATCAGGCCGTAGTCGACGAGATCCTCGGGAAGCACCCGCTCGAACAGGTCGCCAGTGTCCTTGTTGTGCTTGGAGGACACCGTCGCCCCGAAGCCCACTCCCTTGTGGCCGATCCGCCGCTCGACCACCTTGTCGAGATCCGCGAACGCTCCGCCGCAGATGAACAGCACGTTCGTGGTGTCGATGGTGAGAAACTCCTGGTGCGGGTGCTTGCGCCCGCCCTGCGGCGGCACCGAGGCCACCGTGCCCTCGAGAATCTTCAGCAGCGCCTGCTGCACGCCCTCGCCCGACACGTCGCGCGTGATCGACGGGTTGTCCGCCTTTCGCGCGATCTTGTCGACCTCGTCGATGTAGATGATCCCCGTCTCGGCCTTCTTCACGTCGAAGTCGGCCGCCTGGATCAGCTTGAGAAGGATGTTCTCCACGTCCTCGCCGACGTAGCCGGCCTCGGTCAGCGCCGTGGCATCGGCGATCGCGAAGGGGACGTTCAGAATCTTGGCCAGCGTCTGCGCGAGCAGGGTCTTCCCGCATCCCGTGGGACCGAGGAGGAGGATGTTCGACTTCTGCAGCTCGAGGTCCTGTTCGCCCTCGGCCTGCATCATCTGAACGCGCTTGTAGTGGTTGTAGACCGCCACCGACAGCGTGCGCTTGGCCGGCTCCTGGCCGACCACGTACTCCTGGAGGACCGAGTAGATCTCCTTCGGCTTCGGGAGGTTCTCGAGGTCGAAGGTGGGAGCTCCGGTCAGCTCCTCGTCGATGATCTCGTTACAGAGATCGATGCACTCGTCGCAGATGTAGACCCCAGGCCCGGCGATCAGCTTCTTCACCTGTCGCTGGGACTTTCCGCAGAAGCTGCAGAGGAGCTGTTCGTTGGAGTCGGTGGGTCGGGCCACAAGTCTCTCCTCGGGGGCGAGGGTATCAGCGGGGCTTCGCCCAGGTAGATACTCGACGCAGGCGCAGCTCCCTGCAAGCGGGGCGCTGTTTCGCAGACCGTCGTATTACGCTGCCGCGATGCTCAGAGCCCGATTGCTGCCGCTTGCCGCCCTTCCTCTCCTGCTTGCGGGCTGCGTGGGCGAGCGCCCGGAGGACCCGGTGGTGCTGACCGGGGCGCAGCTGCCCCGTCTGGCCGGCACGGCGCCCGACAAGGTGATCGCCTACCGCTGGCTGGGCGAGCGCTGGGACCAGGTGCCGGTTCAGGTGGACGAGCGCGCGCGGATCGACCTGGCCAAGCCGAAGAACGCGGCGCCGGTGGGCCAGACCTTCCTCACCTACACCGATCCCAACACGTTCACCGGCCCCGACCCCACCGCCGGCGTCGACGCCGACGACGAGGTGGTCTTCATGGGCATCGACGGCGCTCTCGAGGCGCCCGCGGGCCAGTCTCCGCCCGGCGTTGCGGCCGGTACCGGCACGAAGGTCAGAGTCTTCGATTCCACCGGAGACCCGACCCCGGCCTGGATCTATCTGTTTCGGCAGACCGGCAACCTCGATCAGGCGGCCGGGCGGCCTTACGTGGACTACGACTTCAACCTGCTCTCCGGGGACTACAGGACCACTTACCGGCTCGGGGCGGGACCGAACCCGGAGAACTCAACAGCGAGCACCGCCTTCTACTCGCACCACTTCTCCGACCGCTGGGTGGACGACGCCCTGCGGATCACCGCCGGCGCGGCCACCGGCGTGGACATCCTCGATCGCCACAAGAACCTGTTCGCACCCGGCAACTGCGTTCGTTCAGAGAACACGTTCTCGGCCGGCGCCGGCGCGATGATCGCGAACAAGAGCGGGCCGGTCAGGGGCATCCGGTCGTACATCGGGGCCAACTCCGGCGTCTACACGCATCGCGAGCACCTCTTCTACGAGCGCCGCCAGGACATCACGACGTTCCTGCGCGTGCACGCCATTCCCGGAGTGATGGACTTCTTCGACTACTCGCCCGCCGCCTCGGGCATGACCTACCGCCACGACGTCGACCAGCGAGGCTTCAGGGTCGACGGAGTGCCGGACTCTCCCACCACCGGTCCCATCCGCTGGGAGACGATGGACGGCCCCCAGGGCTCGCTCGGCATCGCCCACACGGTCACCTCGAACGTGCCCGGCCTCACCAACACGTCGTACTACCTCGACAAGCAGACGCCCGCGGGCGGCGCCGAGACCCAGTGCACCGGGGACGGATCGGCCTACGGGTCGAGCGGGCCGCGAATCGCCCAGGCACTGCCCAACACCGATCCGACCATCGGGGCGGCCAACAACCTGGCCACCACACGCCACCTGTTCTACGGCGCGCCGGGCAAGGCGGTGGGGCCGGACGAGCTGGAGCAGGTCACGGTGCCGCTCCAGACGACGGTCACGGCCTGGCCGTAGGGCTCCGGCCGCCGCCGGAGCCGCCGGCTAGTGCTTGTCGATCACCCGGTCGATGAGGTTGTACTCGGTGGCCTCTTCGGCGCTCATGAAGTAGTCCCGCTCGGTGTCGCGCGTGACCTTCTCGAAGTCCTGCCCGGTGTGCAGGGCGAGGATCTTGTCGAGGCGCTGGCGCACGTCGATGATCTCGCGAGCGTGGATCTCGATGTCGGTGGCCTGGCCCTGGAAGCCGGAGCTCACCTGATGGATGAGGATCTTGGCGTTGGGCAGCGCCATGCGCTTGCCCGCTGCGCCGCCGGCCAGGAGCAGGGCGCCCATGGACATGGCGATGCCGACGCAGATGGTCTGCACGTCGGGCTTGATGAACTGCATCGTGTCGTAGATCGCGAGACCCGCGTAGACCGACCCGCCGGGCGAGTTGATGTAGAGCGAGATGTCCTTGTCGGGATCCTCCGACTCGAGGTGGAGGAGCTGGGCAACGATCAGGTTGGCGATGTCGTCGGTGACGGGAGTGCCGAGGAAGACGATCCGCTCGTTGAGGAGGCGCGAGTAGATGTCGAAGGCGCGCTCCCCGCGAGAGGTCTGCTCGACCACCATGGGAACCAGGGGACTCATAGGCGGGCGAGTCTAGCGGTCGGCCGGACCCCGCTCAGGAGCCCGGAGTCCAGATCTCGCCCGATCCGGAGGCCGCTCCAGCGTCCTCCTTCTCGGGCGTCCACAGCTTCTCGCGGGCGGCCGCGGTGTCGGCGGGGATGGGCTTGGCGTGCTCCACCACCAGGTCCACGGCCTTGCGCATCGCGATGTCCTCCCGCAGCGCCTCGTCGGCGCCCTGCGAGCGGGCGCGCTTGAGCGCCCGCTTGAGCTGCTTCTCGGTGGCGTCCGGCGGCGCGGCGGCCCGCAGCGCCTCGTCGACCTCGTCGTCAGTCACCTCGATGCCCTCGGCCTCGACGATCGCGTTCAGCACCGCCTCGCGCTTGAGCGCGAGCTCGGCGTCGTCCTCGGACTCGGTGACCAGCTCCTCCTCCGTCTTTCCGGTCATCTCCAGGTAGCGCGCCGGATCCACGCCCTGAGCGGCCAGCCGGCGCGAGGTGCGGTGCCACATCTCGTGGGCCTTCGAGTGGACCAGCTCGTGCGGCACCTCCACCTTGGCCTGGGCCACCACGGCGTCCACGGCGGCCTCCCGGAACTCGCCCTCCACGGCGCGCTCCTCGGCCTCGGTCAGGCGCTGCTCGATCTCCGAACGCAGCTCGTCGAGGGAGTCGTAGCCCCCCGCCTGCTCGGCCAGCTCGTCGTCGAGCTCGGGCAGGCGCTTCTCCTTGACCTCCTTGACCTCCACGGCGAACACCGCATCGCGGCCCGCCAGGTGCTCGGCCTGGTAGTCCTCGGGGAAGGTGACCGCCACCTCGCGCTCCTCGCCGGCGCGGGCGCCCCGGAGCTGATCCTCGAACCCGGGGATGAGGCGACCCGAGCCCAGCTCGGCCACGTGGCCGCGGGCCTCACCGCCGGCGAACTCCTCGCCGTCGAGCCGGCCGACGAAGTCCATGACGACGAAGTCGCCGTCGGCGGCCTCGCGGTCCACGTTCTCCAGCGACGCCAGGGACTCGCGCACCCGGTCGAGCTCGGCCTGCAGCTGCTCGGCGTCGGCCTCCGGCTCACGCCGGCCGACCTCCACTCCCCGGTAGTCACCCAGACGGGCGGGCGGGACGATCCCGACCTCGATCGAGAAAGCCAGGGTGGATCCCTTCTCGGGCAGGTCGCTCAGATCTATCTGGGGATCGCCGACCGTGATGATCCCGGCGTCGTGGATGGCCTCCTCGTACCAGCCGGGAAGGCCGCGACGGACCGCCTCATCGAGCACCGCCTCGCGCCCCACCTGGCGTATCACCACCTCGGCCGGGACCTTGCCGCTGCGGAACCCGGGCACGCGCATCTCGCGGCCGAGCGCGGATGCGGCAGTCTCGAGCTCGCGTTCGAGCGCGGAGCTCGGCACCTCGACCTCCACGCGCACGCGGGAGTCTGCGAGTTCGGTCGTCTTCGTCGTCACTGCGGCGGCCATGGAGCGATGACGATAGCTTGGGCTCGCGTGAAACCCCTGCGCCGATCACCGACAGAACGGGTTCAGGCCTGGCTGGTCACGGGACCGCTCGGGCACCTCTGGAGCGTGCTGGCCGACGTGAGCATCCTGCTCGCGCGCTATGCCGCGGTCCGGTTGCGTCAGCGCAGGCTGGCCGGCGCGGGCAGCCGGCCGAGCAACCGGCGATAGCGGTTCATCACCGGCTCGGGGAAGTCCCCGTGCGTCTGAGTGCGCAGCCGCGCCACCCGCTCGCGGTGGAAGGGGCTGTCCCGGTTCTCGTTGTGCCCGATCACGTTCCTCGTCGCTATCGAGTAGCGCCCCTGCAGCATCCGCGTGAGCCGCAGCGAGGCGGCGCGCTGGCGCCGGTTGCCCATGACCTGCGCATCGCTCTGGCCCACGTGCTCGATCCCGATGGCGGTCCAGTTGAGGCCCACCGTGTGCCGGCACATGATCGCGGTGGGCACGAGGCCGTAGACCGTGCCGTCGCGGTCGATCACGTAGTGCGCGCACACGCCCGGCAGCTCGCCGAGCTCCGGATCGGGCCGGTCGGTGGCGAAGTAGTCGTAGACGGGCTGGAAGGTGTCGGTGACGGTGTAGTGCTGGACGATCACCTTCGGTGAGCGCAGCCGCCAGTCGTCGATGCCGTAGTGGCGCTGCGCGTACCCGCGCATCTCCTCGCGACGCTTGGGCGGGAAGGGAATCGGCTTCGCCACCACGCGCTGCGGCGCCACCGCCCTCGCCACCGACAGCACAGCGCCGGCGTGGCGGCGAACGCCCGTGGGGGTCAGCGAGCCGCCCGGCAGCTCGACCACGAACGCGCTGTCACCGGTGAAGCTGCTGTTCTGCCAGGAGGTGGCGGTGCCGTTGTAGGCCGGCAGCCGCTTGCGGGGCAGGCCGCTGGCGCGGGAGTAGAGGCGCTCGAGCGCCGGATCGCCGTCGCTCCTGACCACCATGTTCAGCGCCTGGTGGTACCAGAGCGTCACGCGGGGGCGCTCGCGCTCGATGAAGCGCTGCATCACCTGCGTCTCGGGCTCCGAGGCCGGCCCGGAACCCGACTCGTACACGCCGTCCTGCGCCCGCCAGCGGTACGGGAAGTTGCGATTCAGGTCCACCCCGGCGGCGTTGTGGCGGCTGCCCGCGGCGGCGCCGTCGGGGTTGGCGTCGTCCACCAGCCACAGAGCCGTGCCGCGCGGCGGACGCAGGCGGCGCAGCCGGGCGATCACCGGCGTCCCGGCGAGCTCGTTTCCGTGCACCGCGCCCACCACCATCACCTTCGTGCGCGCGCGTGGGCTGCCCACCCGGAGGGCGCGGATCGGGCGTCCCTGCCCAGAGCGGCCGATCACCTCCCAGCCCGCCTGGGCGGGCACGGCGGGCGCCGATGGGGCCACGCTCGCGGCGAGGCTCATAAACAGGGCTCCGAGCAGCACGGCTACGGAGACTACGGCCGCGGGTTAACGTCAGGTCGCAGTGATCGCCGATCTAGCCGAGCGCGCCGCGGAGGGCGGGCGGCTCGCCATCGACACCGAGTTCGTCTCCGAGCGCCGCTATCAGGCGCTGCTGTGCCTCGCCCAGGTGGCTGTGCCCGACCCGAGCGCGCCGAAGGGCGTGCGCACCGAGGTGCTCGACCCGATCGAGAACGAGTTCGACCCCGCGCCGCTGGCGCGCGTGCTCGCCGACCCGGAGATCGAGATCGTGGTCCACGCCGGGCGCCAGGACGTGGCCATCCTGCGTCGCACCTGGCGGACCGAGGTCGAGAACGTCTTCGACACCCAGGTGGCGGCGGGGTTCCTGGGCTACGGCAACCAGGAGGGTTACGAGTCGCTCGCCCGCAAGGTGCTCAAGGTCAAGCTGCGCGGCAGCGAGGGCTTCACGCGCTGGGACAAGCGGCCGCTCACCCCGCAGCAGCTCGAGTACGCCGCCGACGATGCCCGCCTCCTGCTCGAGTTGGGCGAGATCCTCGAACGCCGGCTGCGCGAACGCGGCCGACTCGAATGGGCGCGCGAGGAGTGCCGGGTGGTGGCGGAGTCGACCGACGAACGCAGCGCCGAGCGCGCCTACGACCGGCTGCCGCGCCTCGGACGCCTGGGCGACTCCGCCCGAGCGGTGGCCCGGGAGCTGGCGGAATGGCGCGAGGACGCGGCTCGCTCGGCGGACCGCGCGCCGGTCTCGATCATTCCCGACCAGGCGCTGATCGAGTTGGCCCGGCGCACGCCGCGCGACCGGCACGGCCTCGAGCAGATCCGCGGGCTGCCGCCCCAGACCCTGCACCGCCGCGGCGACGGCCTGTTGCAGGCCATCGCCCGCGGGCGCGACCGCACCGCTCCCCCGCCCCCTCCCGAGCCGCCGGCGCGCGACTCGGCCGACGGGCCGCTCGTGTCGCTCGCCCAGGCCCTCGTCCGCCACCGCTCGATGGAGTCCAAGGTGGCCGTGGAGGTGATCGCGACCCAGGGCGAGCTGGCGGCGCTGATGTCAGCCCTGAGGCGGGGTGAGAGCGGCCACAACCTTCGCGTCAACCAGGGCTGGCGCCGCGAGCTGGTGGGCGAGGAGCTGGAGCGGCTGGCCGCGGGCAGCGTCAGCCTCAGCGTGGGCGAGGACGGACGCCTGCGGGTCACGGAAGCGTGAGGCCCGCCGGCTCGGTCCCGTCGTCGATCAGCCGGCGGATGTCGTTGGTCCGGCGCGGGTTGAGGCAGACGTGGCGCTGGCCCACACTCGGCTTTTCGGACAGGAGCCCGGCCTCAACCAACGCCTCGCCCACCTCGTAGGCGAGCGCGCGCTCGTTGCCGGCGAAGCCCCGGGCGAGATGGTCGAAGGCCGTGTGGTAGCCGCCCCACTTGCCCATGCCGTCGAGGCGCTGAAGGATGCGCCGGGCCACACGCCGCGCCGGGTCGGGGTCGTCGTGGGCTCGCGCCACCGAGCCCGGCGGCTCGAGCAGCGCGAGCAGCGGGGACTCGAGCTCGTCGATCGCGTCCTCGTCGAGCGGCGACGCCCCCAGCCGCGTGACCGCCTCGGCCACACGGAGTGGATGCGTGGCTCCAATTGGCGGGCGCAGGTCGTCCACTCCGTCGAGAGCGTGTCCGGGCACGAGCAGCGCCTGCGCGCGCAGCCGGTCGATGCGCCTGGCGGCGAACTCGCAGTTCAGCCCCTCCTCGGCGTATTCGGCCGCCTCGGCGGGCGCGGTGGCGGGGTAGTGCAGCGCCAGCATCTCCCCCAGGCCCCCGATCTCCAGGCGCAGGTCTCCGGAGCCGCGCGGCGGACCGGCCGACGCGCCCTCCACCAGCTGCTCCACGACCGCGGCGGCCAGGGCGGCCGCCCGCTCGCCCACGGCCCCGGTGTCGGCCCGCAGCTCCCTGACCACCGGCAGAGCGGCCAGCACACCCTCGTCGCGGGCCGCGATGGCCACCACCACCGGCATTTCGTAGCCGGTGCGCGGCTGATCGAGCTCGGCGAGGCCCCGCTCGAGCTCGGCGTCCAGCAGCGTGCGCAGCCGCGCCGACCAGTCGCGCGGAGCCCGCGCGCCTCCGGCATCCGCGAGTGCCCGCTCGAGCTCGCTTCGGCTGTCGGCCACCTTGGCAGAGTACGGGGCCGCCCGACCGGGTACTCAGCTCCGATGAACCGCAAGCTGCTGGGGATCTACCTCAACGACCATCTCGGGGGGTCGACCGTGGGCGTGGAGCTGGCCCGGCGCGCCGCCCACCAGAACGAGGGCTCGGAGTTCGGCCCCTTCCTGGCCGACCTCGCGAAGGAGATCGAGGCCGACCGCGACGCGCTGATGGCGATCATGGACGATCTCGGGGTGCGCAAGGACCCGGTGCGCCGAATCCTGGGCTGGGCCGGCGAGAAGGCGGGTCGCCTCAAGTTCAACGGCCAGCTGCGCGGCTACTCGCCGCTCAGCCGTCTCGTGGAGCTCGAGGGGCTGGCGCTGGGCGTGACCGGCAAGCTCGCGCTCTGGAAGGCCCTGCGCCTCGTGGCCGAGGACGAGCCCAGGCTGGCCGCGCACCCGCTCGAGCGCCTGCTCGAGCGCGCGGAGCACCAGCAGCGCGAGATCGAGGAGCGGCGGCTCTCAGCCGCGCGTCTGAGCTTCACGTAGCCTGCCGCGCCGATGGGCTGGGAGCCGGAGCTCACCGAGCTGCGCCGGCGGTGCGCGCGAGCATTCTGATCTTTCGGTCGTGCAAGGAACCGTGCCGTGGGTATCTGTGCTTATGCGTAAGGTCTACGCCGTGGCGGGTGCCGGACACGGCGACGGCTCGCGGCTGAACCTTCGTTTCGCGTGGCCGTCGGGCAGCTGGGGATCGCTTCCTTTGGCCGGCGGGCTGGAGGCGGCCGACCGGCGCGCGCTCGCTGAGCGCGCCCACCAGCTGGTGCGGCACGACCTGCATCACGGACCGAAGACGAGAGGACCGCGGCCCTGAGCCCGGCCACGCTGACGGGTGCGGCGGCCGAGGCCGCCGCACGGAAACGCCGTCGCCGGCGCCGGAGGGCCCGGGGCCGCAACGACGGCTGGACCCAGGCGCACGTCCGGCGCCTGTTCTGGCGGGCCGGATACGGGGCAACCCCCCGCGAGGCCAAGCACTGGGCCCGCCGCGGCAAGGCGGCCACGCTGCGCTGGATCCTCGACGGCGGGCCGGCGCCGCTGCCGCGCATCGCTCCGGCCACCGTGGACGGGCAGCCGCTCGACCCGGTGAACGAATGGAGCCACGACGCCCTGTGGTGGCTCGACCGCATGGTGCGGTCGCCGCGGCCGCTGAAGGAGAAGATGACCTTCTTCTGGCACGACCACTTTGCCGTTCTGGATCAGGACACCCCGCTGATGCTGGCCCAGAACCGCACCATGCGGCGCAAGTCGCTCGGCTCCTTCCCCGATCTCCTGCGGGCGATCACCTCGGACCCCGCCATGCTGCTCCACCTCTCGCTGGCCAACTCGGATCCCGAGGAGCCGAACGAGAACTTCGCGCGTGAGCTGATGGAGCTGTACACGCTGGGGCGCGGCTACACCGAGCGGGACATCCGTGAGGCGGCACGGGCGCTCACCGGCTTTCGGTCTGAGGACGGCGCCGACGGCAACGTCAGGACCTTCTACGACCCCGAGTGGCACGCGAAGGGTCGCAAGCGCATCTTCGGGCGCAAGGGCTTCTACGACTGGAAGGACGTGCTGCGGCTGTGCGTGGCCCATCCCGCGCACGCCGGCTTCATGGTCGACAAGCTGTGGGACTACTTCGTCGCCGGCCCGCTTCCCCGCCCCACCCGCCGCAGCCTGGCCGCCACCTACCGGCGCTCGGGCCACCGCATCAAGCCCGTTGTGGCCGACATCCTGGCCCACCCCGCCCTCTACCGCAATCTCGACCGCCCGAGCATGGTCAAGTCGCCGGTGGTGTTCGTGGCGGGTGCGCTGCGCAGCGCCGGCCAAGGGGTCGAGCGCGACGCCTGGGGCTGGTTGCTCAGCGGAATGGGCCAGACGCCCTTCCGCCCGCCCTCCGTGGCCGGCTGGGACTGGGGGACCGCGTGGCTCTCCTCGAACTCCATGCACCAGCGCTTCGACGCCGCCAACTATCTGCTCGACACGCCGCGGGTACGGGTGGAGGACGACTCCACCCCGGCGAAGCTCAGCCCCGGCAAGGCGGTGGCCCGCGCGCGCCGCGCCGTGGGCGACCCGTGGACCTCGGCGCAGACCGACGCGGAGCTGCTGCGCATCGCCCGCCGGCTGCTCGACAACCGCGAGGAGATGCGCGACGGAAGCTGGCGCCAGCCCAAGCAACAGCGAGCCGACATGTGCCAGCGCGTGCTGCGCCAGCTGCTCGTCTGCGGACCCGACGCCCAGGTGCACTGATGAACCGCCACCGCGCATGTGACGACTTCCACCGCACGTCCGAAGGCCATCGGCGTGACTTCCTCGGGGGCCCGGGGCTCACCCGGCGTCAGGCGCTCGGGACCGCGCTCGGGGCCGGTCTTGCGCTCTACACGGCGAAGGCCACCCCACTCGAGCGGGTGTTCGAGGTGGCCGCCGCCGACGCCGCTGCGGCGCCCAACGCCCCCGTGCTCGTGTCGGTCTTCCTGCCCGGCGGCGTCGACCTGATGGACACCCTCGTGCCGCTTCACGACTACGGACGCTACGCCGACCTGCACCCCAAGCTGAAGGTGGCGGGTGTGGCCGTCCCCGGCATGGGCTTCGGGCTCAACCCACGGCTGGCCGAAGGAGTGGGCGGCGGGATCAAGGGGCTGTTCGAGCGCGGCAAGGTCGGCTTCCTGCCCGGCATCGACTACGCCAACCCCGACCTCTCGCATTTCAACTCGCGCCACTTCTGGGAGACCGGGCTCATCACCGACAAGACCGCCGCGGGCTGGCTGGGCCGCTGGCTCGACCGCTCGGGCGGGCGCGACAACCCTCTCCAGGGGGTCTCCATGAGCTGGGGACTGTCACCGATCATGCGCTCGGGCCGCGCGCCCGTGGCCGCGGTGGCCTCGCCCGGCGACGCCGGCTTCTGGATCCGCGACACCTGGGGCGAGCCCTACGACGAGGCGCTCGCCGCCTACGCGCGCTTCGGCCGTGACCGCGGGGGCGGCCGCGCTCTGCAGGCCTCCCGCACCGCGGCGCGGCTGGCCAAGCAGGTGGCCGACCGGCTCGAGCCCTACAAGGAGCGCGACGGCGTGGACCCGCTCGCCTCGTCGATCCCCTACCCGGCCGAGAGCGACTTCGGCGAGCGCCTGCGCTACCTCGCCGCGATGATCCAGCAGCCGCTCGGCATCCGCGTGGCGACCGTCGAGGCCGACGGCGACTTCGACACGCACGACAATCAGGTCGAGCTCGGGCCGCTCTTGGCCGACGTGAGCCAGTGCCTGGCCGCCTTCCAGGCCGACCTCGAAGCCCGCGGGGTGTCCAGCCGGGTGCTCACCTTCGTGTGGTCGGAGTTCGGCCGCCGTCCCGAGGAGAACGACACCGGCACCGACCATGGCGCCGGCGGCCTGGGCTGGGTTCAGGGGGACCGCGCGCTGGGCGGCGTCCTCAGCGACTACCCGAACCTGAGCCAGCTCGACGAGGACGACAATCTGCAGGTGACGATCGACTTCCGGCGCGTCTACTCGAGCCTGCTCGAGCAGTGGCTCGGTACCGACGCCGGCGCCGTGATCCCGAAGGCCGACGCCTTCGGCCGCGTCCAGCTGGTGCGGTGAGGCGCCTCGCCGGTCTGGTCATCGCGAGCGCGCTGACGGCCTGCGCGCTCGCCCCGGTGGCCACAGCGCGGCCAACCGCGGTCGGCGTCGGCGAACGCGAGTGGCGAGTGGCGCTGTATCGCCCGGCCGTTCCCGTGGGGCTGGTGAAGTTCAACGTGCGCAACTTCGGCGAGGACGGACACGATCTCGCGATTCGCAACCGCAAGGGCCGACTGCGCGGCCGCATGCCGGAGATCCGGCCCGGCACCACGGGCAGTCTCACCGTGAGGCTCAAGCGCCCCGGCCGGTTCGTGGTCTTCTGCTCGCTCACCGGCCATGAGGAGCTCGGGATGAAAGCGGTGCTGCGCGCGAAGAAGCGTCGCCGCTGAGCCACCCGGCCGACTCCGGGTGATATAGTTGCACGTGCAATTACCTTCGGTCAGGAAGAGGGAACGATGAGGCTCAACGGAATCCACCACGTCACCGCGATCACGGGCGACGCTCAGGCCAACCTCGACTTCTACACGCGCGTCCTCGGCCTGCGGATGGTCAAGCGGTCGGTCAACCAGGACGACCCCACCGTCTACCACCTCTTCTACGGCGACGAGCACGCCAAGCCCGGGCTCGACCTCACCTTCTTCGAGTATCCCGGCGCCGCACCGGGCAGAGCCGGCGAGGGCATGGTGCACCGGGTCGAGTGGCGGGTCGGCTCCGCCGGCGCGCTCGACTTCTGGACCGAGCGCCTGGCCGCCGAGGGCATCGACTCCGAGCGGGTGGCGGATGACCGTCTTCGCTTCCGGGACCCCGAGGGCCTCGAGCACGAGCTCGGCCTCTACGACGTGACCGATGAGCCCCTCATCGCCGAGCACCCCGAGGTGCCGGCCGAGCACGCCCTCCAGGGCTTTCAGGGCGTTCGCGCCTATGCGGCCGACCCGCAGCGCAGTCGCCACCTGCTCGAAGGCGGCATGGGCTTCAGGACCACGGACGACGGCTGGGAGACCCGCGGCGCCGACCGCGGCGGCACCTACGCCTACGACGAGCCGCCCGGAGAGCGCGGCGTCCAGGGAGCAGGCACGGTGCACCATGTGGCCTGGGCCACCACCGACGACGAGCACGAGGCCTGGCGCGCTCAGGTGCGCGGTCACGGGGCACATCCCACGGAGGTGATCGACCGCCACTACTTCCGCTCGATCTACTACCGCGAGCCGAGCGGGGTGCTCTTCGAGCTGGCCACGCCCAGCCCCGGCTTCACGGTCGACGAGCCGCTGGAGACGCTGGGCGAGAAGCTCTCGATCCCGCCCTTCCTGGAGTCGCGCCGCAGCGACATCGAGGCCGCCGTCAAGCCGCTGCGCTACGAGCGGGCGGTGTCCACCTAGGCTCACTGCCCCGGTGAACCTGCTCTTCCACGGAGGAACCATCCGGACGCTCGACCCGGCCGGGCCGTCGCCCGCGACCTTGGTGCTGGCCGGGGAGGAGGTGGCTGAGACCGCGCGCTCGGACGCGCAGCAGATCGATCTCGAGGGCCGCTGCGTCGTGCCCGGCCTCGCGGACGCGCACGTGCACTTCCCCACCTGGTCGCTCGGGCTGCGCCAGGCTCGTCTCGAAGGAGCACGCTCGCTGGACGACGCGCTTGCGAGGGTGACCGAGGCGCGCCCGCGAGTGGCCCCCGGCGGATGGCTGCGGGGACTCGGCTGGCGCGACGGTGACTGGCCCGAGCCGCCGACCCGCTGGGCCCTCGACCGCGTGTCCGGCGAGCTGCCGGCTGCATTGATGTCCCGCGACTATCACTCGCTCTGGCTCAACAGCGCCGCCCTCGCCCAGGCGGACGGTCCGCTGGACCGACCCGGCGGCGTGGTCGAGCGCGACGAGCGCGGTGAGGCGACCGGGATCCTGCGCGAGACCTCGGCCTGGGCGTTTCGCGACCGCTACGTGAAGCCGACCCTCGAGGAGATGGTGGAGGCCTCGAGGGAGGGGATGCGGCTCGCGGCGGCTCGCGGGGTCACGGCGATCCACGACAAGGACGGCTGGCTCGGCTCGCTCGAGGTGCACCAGCGGCTGCTGGCCGCCGGCGATCTGAAGGTCAGGGTGTGGCAATCCCTTCCCTGGGAGCGTCTGGAGGAGCTCGCGACGCTCGGCCTACGCTCCGGCTACGGGGCGCCCATGCTCCGGCTGGGTTACCTGAAGGGCTTCATGGACGGCACGCTGGGCTCCGCGACGGCGCTCCTCCTCGACGGCTCCGGGGTGGAGATCACGAGCAGCGAGGCTCTCGAGGACGTGGTGCGCCGGGCAGCCGCCGCGGGCTGGCCGGTGGCCGTGCATGCCATCGGCGATGGCGCCAACCGGGCCGCGCTCGACGCCTTCGAGCGCTCTCAGGACGCCTGGAGGGAGGCGGGGCTGCGCCCCCGCATCGAGCACGCTCAGCTCCTGGCAGACGACGAGTTCGACCGTTTCGGAGCGCTGGGGGTGGCCGCATCGGTGCAGTTCAGCCACGCTCCCTCCGACCGCGACCTCGCCGACCGCCTCTGGGAGGGCCGGAGAGGGGCGTACGCCTATCGCTCCCTGCTCGACTCCGGCGCCCTCCTGGCCAACGGCTCGGATGCCCCGGTGGAGGAGCTCGATCCCCTCGCCGGGATCGCCGCGGCGGTGCGCCGCAGCCTCGATGAGCGTCCGCCGTGGCGCCCGGAGCAGGCCCTCACGGTCGACGAGGCGTTGCGCGCCTCCTGCCTCGCTCCAGCCTGGCTGGAAGGTGAGGAACACCGGCGTGGGATGCTCTCGCCTGGCATGCTGGCCGATCTGGTGGTGCTGGACCAAGACCCGTACACGTGCCCTCCCGAGGCGCTCGCCGACATCCGCGTGGAGGCGACGATGGTGGGCGGGCGCTGGACCTACCGCAGCGACGGCTGGGGGCTGCCCGCGACATGAGCGAGGTGGCCGACCACGCCGCGCCCGACGAGGCGATGGAGGCGCAGATCGAGCGCCTGTCCGGCGGGATCTACGGCACGATCCTGGTCGCCGGCGTGCTGGCCGCGTCGTCCGAGAAGTCGCCCGACCTCGCGGACACGGCCGTGTACGTGCTCTCCACCGTCGTGGTGTTCTGGCTCGCGCACGCCTGGGCCGATTCCCTCGCCCGCCGTGTGACCCAGACCCGCAGCGGCCTCCGCGGCTTTCGCACCACCCTGGCCAACCAGTGGCCGCTCGTGCAGTCCGCCTTTCCGCCGATCGCGGTCATGGTGGTGGCCAGTGCCCTGGGCGCCTCTGCGCACGCGGCCGTCAACTGGGCCGCGTGGAGCTGCGTCCTGTTCCTGGCGGGATGGGGCGTGATCGTGGCTAGGCGCGAGAAGTCGTCCAAACTGGGCATCGTGGGCACCTCCGCGGCCTGCGCCGCTCTCGGGCTGGTGATGATCGGGCTGAAGGCAGTGCTCAATTAGTGGCCTGGACGGATGTCGGGTGTGGGCTGCGGCCCGGCGGGGAACAACTGGACTGTCATGAAGCGGGAGTCATGGCTACCGGCCACGCCGGCGAGTGTCGGCGCAGCCCGGGCAGAGGTGCTCGAGGCAGCCAGCGCGGTGCGCGGCCTGGACGACGACGCCCTGTGGGAGCTCACGCTCGCGACCTCCGAGGCGGTGGCCAACGCGATCGAGCACGGTCAGGGCTGCCGGGGACGGGGAGCGGCCTGCGAACGGGGAGAGATCCTGCTGGTGATCGAGACCACCGGAGAGGGCCTGTTCGTCGAGGTCTGTGATTGCGGCCGCTTCGTCGCCGAGATGCAGACGCCCGACATCGATTCGGTGCGCGGACGGGGCATCCCGATCATCGCCGCCGTGGTCGATCACCTCGAGCTTCTGCCCACCGAGGACCAGACACGGCTGCGCTTCGGCAAACGGCTGACCCTGGCGGGCGGCTAGCCCGCGGCCCGCTATCCGGCCGTCGACAACTCGAACCAGACGCGCGTGCGCCCGTCGCGCACGACACCCCAGCGCTCGGAGAGCTGGTCGACCAGCACCAGGCCCCACCCACCGGGCTCGTCCAGCGGGGCATCCCGCATGCTGGGCGAGAAGCCGGGCCCGGGATCGCTGACCGACACGTTCACGCCCCCGTCCAGCGGCTGCAGCTCCAACTCGATGAGCTCCTCGTCGCCGGCCGCGCCGTGGCGCACGGCGTTCGTGACGAGCTCGGACACGAGCAGGGTCAAGGTCCCCTCTGTCTCATCCGGGAGGGCGCCCGTGATGCCACGCAGCCACGCGCGAGCCCGCTCGGGCGCGTGAGCACCGCAGGGAACGGCCACCTTCAAAGGCTCCTCGGGAGCCGCCCCGGGGGGCTGGCTCACGAGCGTGGGCGCGGTGGAATTTGGCATGCGGACTGAGGCCCTCCGAGGGTTGGCCTGGTACGGATCCTGAACAGTCTCTCGGCACCGTCGGACGTGCCCTTTAGTTCTTCGCACGAGCTTCTGGCCAGGTTTACGGTCCGGAGCCTACGCGCTTTGCCCACCCCCTGCCAGGGGGATCCGTTCGGGGTGTGTGTAGACGTTCACGCTCCCCTTTCGGGCGAAGCCGGCCAGCGTCAGCCCGCGATCGTCCGCCAGCTCGACGGCCAGCGAAGTGGGGGCTCCAACCCCCACCAGCACCGGGCATCCGGCCGTGACCGCCTTCTGAACGAGCTCGAAGCCCAGCCTGCCGCTCACGCACAGAACCCGCTCGCTGAGCGGAAGCTCTCCGTCCAGCAGCGCGCGCCCGATCACCTTGTCCATCGCGTTGTGGCGGCCCACGTCCTCGCGGACAAGCAGCGGCTCCCCACCCGCGGCGGCGAACAGACCCGTGGCGTGCAGGCCGCCCGTGCGCTCGAACACCGGCTGGCGCAGCCGGTCGGGCAGGGCCGCCAGCTCCGCACGCGCGATCCGCAGGCCGCTCTCGACGCGCGGAGCGTGAACCGCCACCTCTTCGAGCGCGCCCTTGCCGCAGATTCCGCACGAGGACGTGGTGTAGAAGCGGCGGTTGGCCGGCGCCGCCGCGCCGGGAGCCCGCACCTCGACCGTGTTCGCAGCCAGGTCGTCGGGGAGCGTGACCTCCGGGGCGGCGTCCACGATGCCCTCTCCGTAGAGGAAGCCCGCGGCCAGCTCCAGATCGTGTCCCGGCGTGCGCATCGTTACCGCCACCGGCTCGCCGTTCAGCCGGATCTCGAGCGGCAGCTCGACAGCCACCTCGTCGGTGCCGCCGCCAAGCTCGACTCGGGCGAGCATGCCGGCGGCCACGCCGTCGAGAGGGGCCACGCGGCTAGGGCGTGAGAGCGGGTTCGGCGCTCGCGAGCGGCGGCCTGGCGTCCGACGCGGCCACCGGCTCGACCGAAACCGCCACGACCTTGTACTCGGGACACGAGGTGTTGACGTCGGCCGACTGGCCGATCAGCAGGTTGGTGCGCACCTCGGGGAAGTGGAAGGCCGTGAACACGTGCCCGGTCTCGATCCGCTCGGTCAGCAGCACCGGCAGCACGATCTCGCCCCGCCGGCTCCGGACTCGCACCTCGGTGCCGTCCACCAGGCCGAGCGAACCGGCGTCGTCGGGATGGATCTCGAGCCAGTCCGAGGGCATCAGGTCGAGGTTGCCGGTGCGCCGCGTCATCGTGCCGGCGTTGTAGTGCTCGAGCCGGCGGCCGGTGACCAGGATCAGCGGGAACTCATCGTCGGCGGCGTCGCCCGGCGGCTTGTAGGGCAGCGGCGCGAACTGAGCCTTGCCCCCGGGC
The DNA here is from genome assembly GCA_963826165.1 of uncultured Thermoleophilaceae bacterium. Lineage (GTDB taxonomy): Bacteria > Actinomycetota > Thermoleophilia > Solirubrobacterales > Thermoleophilaceae > JACVRW01. The sequence goes on from CAWGWC010000016.1 coordinate 281,221, forward strand.
AGCTCGAAGTGGTCCTCGTAGAGGATCGGCGTGTCCGTGCCGTCGGGCGCCACCGGCCACTGCAGGCCGCTGCGGCCCACGCGCTCGTGACTGATCCCGGCGTAACGGGGCGTGAGCTCGGCGATCTCGTCCATCACGTCGGACGGGTCCGAGTAGCCCATGTCGTGGCCCAGCGCACGGGATACGGTGGTGAGGATGTCGAAGTCGGTGCGGGCCGCCCCCGGCGGGTCGACCGCTGCCTCGACGAGCTGCAGCCTGCGCTCGGCGTTCGTGAAGGTGCCCGTCTTCTCGAGGAAGGCCGACGCCGGGAACACGACGTCGGCGTGGCGGGTGGTCTCGTTCTCGAAGATGTCCTGGCAGACCAGGAAGTCGAGCGAGTCGAGCGCCTTGATCACGTGCTCGGTGTTGGGATCGGTCTGAGCCACGTCCTCACCGAAGATGTACATCGCCTTGAGGCGCCCCTCGACGGCGGCGTCGAACATCTCGGGGATCTTCATCCCCTTCTCGCGCTTCATCTCGACGCCCCAGCGCTCCTCGAAGGTGCGAGCGACCTCGTCGTCCTCCACGCTGCGGTAGTCGGTGAAGGTGTCGGGCAGCGCGCCGTGGTCGGACGAGCCCTGCACGTTGTTCTGGCCGCGCAGCGGGAGCAGAGCGGCGCCCGGACGGCCGACGTTGCCGGTCATGAGGGCGAGGTTGCAGATCAGGCGCACGCACTCGGAGCCGTAGCGGTGTTCGGTCACACCGAGGCCCCAGAGGATCGAGGCACGTTCGGCCTGGGCGTACAGGTGCGCGGCGCGCACGAGATCGGCGGCCGGCACGGTGGTGATCTCCTCGACCGCCTCGGGCGTGTACGGACCGACCAGCTCCTCCACCGTTTCGAAGCCTTCGGTGCGCTCGGCTATGAAGCTCGGATCGGTGAGCCCGTCGCGGATCACCACGTGCGCGAGCCCGTTGAGCAGGGCCGCGTTGGTGCCAGGGCGCATACCGAGGTGCAGCTGACCGTAGTCGGCCAGCTCGATCCGGCGCGGGTCGGCGGTCACGAGCTTGAGCCCCTTGATGGCGGCCTGCTTGATGCGCGCGCCCACCACGGGATGGCCGGCGGTGGGGTTGGCCCCGATGATCAGCGCGACCTCGGCGGCCTCGATGTCGTTGAAGGAGCCGGTGGCGCCCGACATCCCGAACGACTTGCGCAGCGCGAACGAGGTCGGCGAGTGACAGACCCGCGAGCAGTTGTCGATGTTGTGGGTGCCGATCGCCGCGCGCATGAGGCGCTGCATCACGTAGCAGTCCTCGTTGGTGGCGCGCGAGGAGGCCAGGCCGGCGATCGCGTCAGGGCCGTGCGTGTCGCGGATGCCGCCGAGAGCGTCGGCCACACGCGAGATCGCCTCCTCCCAGGAGGCGAGCCGGAAGCCGTCGCCCTCGCGCACGAGCGGCGCGGTCAGGCGGTCACGCGAGCGCGCGAACTGGTGCGCGAAGCGGCCCTTGACGCAGGTATGGCCCTTGTTGGCCGGGCCGTCCATGGCGGGACTGATCGAGCGGATGCGCCCGTCGGCCCGGTGCGCCTCGAGGCGGCAGCCCACCCCGCAGTAGCCGCAGGTGGTGGTGGTCGTGGCTTCGAAGCGTTCGTTCATGGGGTGCTCTCCTCCGTCGTCTCACCAGAAGGTAGCGCGAGTTCCAGCAGCAGGTGCTCGGTGATCGCATCGGTGGGCAGGTGTCGGCGCACGCGCCGCAGGACACGCAGGTGGACTCGGTGAAGCCCGAATCGAGCCCGGCGGTGATGCCCGAGCCGAACCCGCGGCCCGTGGCGGTGAGGGCGAACGCGCCCTGTATCTCGTCGCAGGCGCGCACGCAGCGCCCGCAGGAGATGCAGAGCTCGTGCTGGATGACCAAGTAGGGATGGCGCGCGTCGTGCGCGGGACGCCGTTGCTCGCCCTGCCAGCGCGGCTCCTCGATGCCGAAGTGGCGCGCCACGCCGGCCAGCTCGGTGTGCTCGCCGGGTGGCTCCGGCAGCTCGGACATCACGAGCTCGACCGTGGCGCCGGCGATGCGGCGCGAGGCGGCGTCGCCCGTGTCCACCACCATGTCGTCGCGGCAGGGCGTGGTGCAGGCCGCGAGGGGACCCGGTGCGCCCTCCACGCCGACCATGCACACCCGGCACGCCCCGAAGGGGTCCATGCGCTCGTCGAAGCAGAGGGTGGGCACGTAGGAGCCGGCCAGCGTCGCGGCCTCGAGGATGGTGGTGCCCGCCTCGACCTCGACCTCGGTGCCGTCGACGGTCAGCTTCACCACTGTGACTCCTTCCCGTCCTCGTCCGGCTCGGCCGGCCGGCGCATGAAGGGATCGTCGGGGCCCTTGGGGTCACCGTCGCCGGCGTCGCCGCCCCCCACACCTAGCTCGTCCGGGAAGTGGGCGATCAGGCTCCGTATGGGCGCCGGCATGCCCCCGCCGTGGGCGCACAGCGAGGCGAGCTCGAGCGTCTCCAGCAGCGCCTCGAGCCGGTCGCGGTCGATCGGACCTGGGTGCTCGACCATCTCGAGGCCGCGGCGCAGCCCGATCCGGCACGGGAAGCACTTGCCGCAGCTCTCGTCCGCGCCGAACTCGAGCAGGTGACGGGCCAGCTCGCGAATGTCCGTGCGCTCGTCGAAGGCGAGGATGCTGCCGTGGCCGACCATGCAGCCCTCGGCGGCCAGCTCGTCGAAGTCGAAGGGCGTGTCGAGCTTCCAGCCGGGCAGGATGCCGCCCAGCGGACCCCCGATCTGGAGGGCCTTGATCTCGTGCCCGTCGCGCAGACCCCCGCCCAGCTCCTCGCAGATCTCCGCGATGGGCGTGCCGAACCGCACCTCGTGCACGCCCGGTGAGTTGAAGCGCTCGTTGAAGCAGACGAGCTTGGTGCCGGCGGTCGCACCCGGGCTCAGAGCGACGTAGGCCGCCGCACCCTCCCGGGCGACGAACGGGACGTTGCAGAGGGTCTCGACGTTGTTGACCACTGTCGGCTTGCCGTGCCAGCCCCGCTCCGCCGGGAACGGCGGGCGGGCGGACACCGTGCCGCGCAGGCCCTGGGCCGAGGCCAAGAGCGCCGTCTCCTCGCCGACCACGTACGAGCCCGCGCCCTCGAGGACCTCGACGTCGAAGTCGAGGCCGCTGCCGTGAATGTCCGTGCCGAGATGGCCCTCGGCCCGCGCCTGCTCGACCGCCTCTCTCAGTATCGGGAGCGAGCGGGGATACTCGGAGCGGACGAACACGATCCCGTGCCGGGCCCCCACTGCTCGGGCCGCCAGCGCCATGCCCTCGAGCAGCAGCTCGGGGCTCTGCTCCATCAGGTGCTTGTCGATGTAGGAGCCCGGGTCGCCCTCGTCCCCGTTGACCACGATCGCCTTGTCGGTGCCCGGCGCCTTGGCCGCGAACTCCCACTTGCTGCCCGCCGGGAACCCGGCGCCGCCGCGCCCGCGGATCTCGGCTTCCTTGACCTCGGCGAGGAGCTCTTCGGCGCTCAGCTCGCTGAGCGCCCGCTCGAGTCCGGACCAGTCGCCCCGGCGCAGCAGCACGGTCTCCTCGAGCATGGTCGTGCCCTTCGGCTCCGGTGCCTCGCGCAGCTCGCCCGACACCGCCCGCTCGGCAGCGCCCTCACCGGCGTCCACCAGCCCACCCTCGCGCACGGCGGCGCCGGTGTGGCAGAAGCCCAGGCAGACCGTATGGCCCAGGGAGACCTCCTCGTCGTCCGTGCGCTCGCCCAGGCCCAGCCCGAGACCCTCCTGCACCTCGCGCACGTGGTCACCGAAGTCACGCGCCCAGCAGGCGGTGCCCGTGCAGACGCATACATGACGCCGGCCGCGCGGCTGCAGCAGGTCGTCGTAGAAGGTCGAGATCCCGTAGACCGTGGCCTCGGGCAGACCCGAGACCGAGGCGGCCACGCGCCGGTCGTCGTCCACGATCTCGCCGCGCTCGTCGATCGCCTCCTTGAGCACGGTCAGGGCCGTGGCCGGTGCCTCTCCCTCGCGCGCGCGGAGCATCTCGATCAGATTGAGAGACATGCGCCGAACGCATCATACGACCTCTTTGCGCAAATTGGTACACCCGGCCGCCGTGCGGAGCGCAGCGGCCCGGGTGCTCAAGCAGCCACCGGCTCGACCTTGACCCCGGTGAGCCGCTCCGACACCTCCCAGAGCCGGCGCGCCAGGGCCTCGTCCCGGGCGGTGGAGGTGGGCTTGACCCGTACCGGCCAGCCGCGGAACTCGCCGAAGCCGTCCGGTCCGATGTAGGCGCCACTCTCCAGCCCGGGGACGGTCGCGGCGTAGAGGGTGGGCAGGGCGCCCAGCTCGTCGCTCTGGGCGAAGAACCGGTTGAGGGGGGCCATCACCAGCGCATCGAGCTTGGGCGGCCCGCTCGACTGGAGGTTGGTGGCGGAGTAGCCGGGATGAGCGGCCATGCTCTTCACCGTGGAACCCGTCGCGCGCAGCCGGCGGTCGAGCTCCAGCGCGAACAGCAGGTTGGCCAGCTTCGACTGCCCGTAGGCGCTCCAGCGGAAGTAGCGGCGCCGCCCGCTGAGGTTGTCGAAGTTGATGCGCCCGGTCTTGTGGGCCGTGCTCGAGAGCGTGACCACCCGGGCGTCCTCGCGGCCCTCGAGCTCCGGCAGGAGCAGACCGGTCAGGGCGAAGTGCCCCAGGTGATTGGTGCCGAACTGCAGCTCGAAGCCGTCCGCGGTCTCGCGCCGAGGGGTGGCCATCACCCCCGCGTTGTTGATGAGCAGGTCGATGCCGTCGTGGCGCTCCTTGACCAACTCGGCGAACGAGCGCACCGAGCCGAGGTCGGCCAGGTCGAGCTGCTCGAGCTCGAGCGAGCCCTGCGAGACGGTGGCCTGCGCGGCCCGTAGCGCCTCCTCGCCCTTCTTGCGGTTGCGGCAGGCCATCACCACGGTCGCGCCGGCGCGGGCGAGCTCGCGCGCGGTCACGAGACCGAGGCCGCTGTTGGCTCCGGTCACCACCGCAACGCGTCCGCTCTGGTCAGGGATCTGCTGTGTCGTCCACGGATCGGCGAGCGGGCGGTGCCCGCGAGCATGTTGGTTTTCGCTCACTGCGGCCGGAGTCTGCCGCACGCGCGTACTAACCGCCGCCGAAGTCCACGTGCCACCACTCGCCCGGCGCGTGGATCTTGCCCCAGCCGTACTTCCAGCCGATCTGGTCGATGATCGAGCGCATCTGGGGCGTCTGCAGATCCACCGACGTCCCGAACTCGTGTGACGAGCTGCCGGGCGGGTTCGCCGGCGCCCCGTAGCCCGCCAGATACGCCTCGTAGAGCTCGGCCTGCTGCTCATAGGTGCGATAGGCCGACGCCGGGCCGGCGGGGTAGATGTCCGTGCCGTAGCTGCCGAGGGACTCGGAGCGCATCGCGTTCCAGGCGTCCGCCGCAGGCCCGGCGAGCGGCAACTGGCCGTAGGGCGACGGCACGCTTCCCATCCCCGGCGGCGCGGGCGCGGGTGCCGGAGCAGGGGCAGGGGCCGCGGGAGCTGCCGGCGCCACCACGGCAGGCGTGCCCGAAGCCAGCGCCGCGGCCCCCTCGGCGACGGTCGGCACGTACACCGTCGTGCCCGCCATGAGCCCGGCGTTCTCCGGCAGGCCGTTGTAGACGGCCACGGTCCGTGTGGTCAGGTTGTTCGCGGCCGAGATCGACCACAACGTCTCCCCGGGCAGAACCGTGTGCGGCAGCGCGGCGAACGCGGCGGTGCTCGACAGCACCGTCGCGCCGATCGAGCACGCCATCGCTCTCGAAAGAACTCTGCCCAGCATTCCACCCCTTTCGCCCACCCCACCCGCCACCCTGCCCGTTGCACGGGTCCACCCAGCCGGCAACTCACCATTCAGCCTGGTTGGCCGATCGTCCGCCGGGCATAGACTCAGGGGAGTCGCATTCGGGAGACAGCGGTGAGCGTCAGGGAAGCGGACGAGGCACTGATCGAGGAGGTCTGCTCGCGAGTGCGCGAGCTGAGCGAGGACGGCTCAGCCGACGCCGAAGCGTTCGTCCGCCAGTTCTACCGCTGGATCTCTCCGGAGGACATCGCCGAGCGCGACCCGCTCGATCTCTATGGCCTGGCCGTGGGACTGCTCGGCTTCGCCCGGCGGCGCGCCCCCGGCGAGACCAAGCTCCGGGTGTACAACCCACAGTTCGAGACTCACGGCTGGCAGAGCACGCACACCGCCGTGGAGGTCGTGACCGACGACAAACCCTTCCTGATCGACTCGGTCACGATGGAGCTCAACCGGCGCGGGTACGGCGTCCACCTGATCATCCATCCGGTGCTCGACGTGCGCCGGGACGGCGACGGCGAGCTCGAGGAGCTGCTCGCCCCTCCCACCGCCGACTCGCCCGACGAGGACCGGGCCATCGCCGAGTCGGTGATTCACGTGGAGGTCGACCGCCAGACCGACCCGGCACGACTCGAGGAGATGCAGGCCCACGTCCTGCGCGTGATCGGCGAGGTGGGCGCGGCCGTAGACGACTGGCCCGAAATGCGCGAGCGCGCGCACGAGCTGGCGGCCGAGCTGCGCGACTCACCGCCCCCGGGCCTCGACGAGGAGGAGGTGGCCGAGTCACGCGCTTTCGTCGAGTGGCTGGAGGACCACAACTTCACCTTCCTCGGCTACCGCGACTACGAGTTGATCGAGGACGACGACGAGCTCTCCCTACGGGCGGTAGCGGGCTCGGGGCTGGGCATCCTGAGGCAGTCGGGCAGCGAGCCGCGATCGCGCTCATTCGACAAGCTTCCGCCCGAGGTCCGGGCGCTGGCCCTCGAGCCGCACCTGCTCAACCTGACCAAGGCCAACTCCAGGGCCACGGTCCACCGGCCCTCCTATCTCGACTACGTCGGGATCAAGCGCTTCGACGCCGAGGGGAACGTCGTCGGCGAGCGGCGCTTCCTCGGCCTCTACACCCACACCGCCTACGAGTCGCGGCTGGCGGAGATACCGATCCTGCGGCGCAAGTCGGCCGCTGTGCTGAGGCGAGCAGCCTTCCCCCACGGGAGCCACAACGAGAAGGCGCTGATCGAGGTGCTCGAGGCCCATCCTCGCGACGAGCTCTTCCAGGTGTCGCCCGACGAGCTGTTCGAGACCGCCATCGGCATCCTCCATCTCGGCGAGCGCCAGCGGCTGCGCCTGTTCGTGCGCCGCGACCGCTTCGGGCGCTTCTTCTCGTGCCTCGTGTTCGTGCCGCGCGATCGCTTCAACACCGAAAACCGCCGCCGCATCGAGGCGATCCTGCGCGACGTGACCCACGCCAAGGCGATCGACTACACCACCCGGGTCTCGGAGTCGGTGCTCGTCCGCCTTCACTACATGGCCTACATCGAGCCGGGCCGGCAGCCGGAGGTCGACACCCGTCAGGTCGAGCTCCTGCTGGTGGCCGCGACGCGCTCATGGGTCGACGACTTCGAGCAGGCCCTGCTCGAGGACCAGGGCGAGGAGCGCGGCACTCGCCTGTTCCGCCGCTACGGCGACGCGTTCCCCACGGCCTACCGGGCCGACTGGGTGGCGCGCTCGGCACTCGCCGACCTGCGCCATCTGGAGAAGCTGCCCGACGGCGCCGGGCTCGAGATCAGCCTCTACCGGCCGTTAGAGGCCGCGCCGGGGGTGCTGCGCGCCAAGCTCTACCGCGGCGGACGCCCGCTGGCGTTGTCGGACGTGCTGCCGCTGTTCGAGAACATGGGCGTGCAGGTGGCCGACGAGCGGCCCTATGCGATCAAGCCTCGGGACGGCGAGGCCGCCTGGATCTACGACTTCGGCCTGGTGCATCGCGGCCACGGCGATCCGGACGCCGCGGCGGTCCGCGAGGCGTTCCAGGAGGCGTTCGCCCGCACCTGGGAGGGCGAGGTGGAGAACGACGGCTACAACCGCCTCGTCCTCGCGGCCGGCCTGACCTGGCGAGACGTGACCGTGCTGCGCGCCGTGGCCCGCTACCTGCGCCAGACGGGCTCCACCTACAGCGACCGCTACGTCGAGGACGTGCTGACCTCGCACCCCGACGTGGCCGCCATGCTGCTCGAGCTGTTTCGCACCCGCTTCGACCCGGCGCGCGCCGATCCCCAGGGCGCAACCGAGCTGGGGCGGCGCATCGAGAAGACCATCGACGCCGTCGAGAGCCTCGACCGGGACCTGATCCTCCGTCGCTTCCTGAGCGTCGTGCGCGCGACGCTGCGCACCAACTTCTTCCGCACCGACGCCGACGGGAACCATCGCCCCTACCTCTCGTTCAAGCTCGATCCCACCGCGCTCTCCTGGCTCCCCGAGCCACGCCCGGCGTTCGAGATCTTCGTCTACTCACCGCGCACCGAAGGAGTCCACCTGCGCGGCGGGCGGGTCGCGCGCGGCGGGCTGCGCTGGTCGGACCGCCGCGAGGACTTCCGCACCGAGGTGCTGGGGCTGATGAAGGCCCAGATGGTCAAGAACGCGGTGATCGTGCCGGTGGGCGCCAAGGGCGGCTTCGTGGTCAAGCGTCCGCCCGAGGGCGACGACCGTGAGCAGCTCCTGGCCGAGGTCGAGGCCTGCTACCGGACCTTCATCCGGGGGCTGCTCGACGTGACCGACAACATCGCGGGAGACGAGATCGTGCCGCCGCCGGACGTTGTGCGCTACGACGGCGACGACCCCTATCTCGTGGTGGCCGCCGACAAGGGCACCGCCACGTTCTCGGACATGGCCAACGAGGTGGCGGCCGAGTACGACTACTGGCTGGGCGACGCCTTCGCGTCCGGGGGCTCCTCGGGCTACGACCACAAGCGCATGGGCATCACCGCGGCGGGCGCCTGGGAATCGGTCAAGCGCCACTTCCGCGAGCTGGGCCACAACGTGAGCTCACAGCCGTTCAGCGTCGTGGGCATAGGCGACATGTCCGGCGACGTGTTCGGCAACGGGATGCTGCTCTCCAAGCGGATCCGCCTGGTGGCCGCGTTCAACCACCGCGAGATCTTCATCGACCCCGATCCCGACCCGGAGGCGAGCTGGGAGGAGCGCAAGCGGCTGTTCGGTCTGCCGCGCTCGTCGTGGTCGGATTACGACCGAGAGCTGATCTCGTCCGGTGGCGGGGTCTGGCCGCGGACGGCCAAGTCGGTCGAGCTGTCCGAGGAGGCGCAGGAGCTGCTCGGGCTGGAGAGCTCGCGGCTCACGCCCAACGAGCTGATCCGCGCGCTGCTGCGCTCGCACGTGGACCTGATCTGGAACGGCGGCATCGGGACCTACGTCAAGGCGTCCGCCGAGACGCATGCCGACGCCGGGGACAAGACCAACGACAGCGTGCGGGTGAACGGCGACGAGCTGCGCTGCCGCGTGGTGGGCGAGGGCGGCAACCTGGGCTTTACCCAGCCCGGGCGGGTGGAGTACGCGCTGGGCGGCGGGCGCATCAACACGGACGCCATCGACAACTCGGCCGGAGTGGACTGCTCGGATCGCGAGGTCAACATCAAGATCCTGCTCGGCGCCGTGGTCGGGGCGGGCGACATGACGATCAAGCAGCGCGACGCGCTGCTGGCCCGGATGACGGACGCCGTGGCCGACCTCGTGCTCAAGGACAACTACGAGCAGGCCGAGACACTGAGCCTGGCCGAGGAGCAGGCGCCCTCGATGCTCGAGGTCCACCAGCGCTTCATCCGTGCGCTGGAGAGCGCAGCACGTCTGGACCGCGAGCTGGAGGCGCTGCCCGACGAGGAGGAGCTCGCCGACCGGGCGCGTGAGCATCGCGGTCTCACCCGCCCCGAGCTGGCCGTGCTGCTCGCCTTCTCCAAGGTCTTCCTCTACGCCGCGCTGCTCGACTCCGACGTGCCCGAGGACCCCTATCTGTCGGCCGAGCTGCCGCGCTACTTCCCGCCGCAGCTGCCGGACGAGTTCCGCCAGGTGATGGGCGCTCACCGCCTGGGCCGGGAGATCGTGGCCACCCAGGTGGTCAACAACATGCTGCACGGCGGCGGCATCACCTTCGCCTTCCGGCTGCACGAGGAGACCGGCGCGCCGGGGTCGGAGATCGCTCGCGCGTACGCGGTTGCCCGCGAGGTGTTCGAGATGCGGCCCCAGTGGAACGACATCGAGGCCCTCGACAACGAGGTGGACCCCGACATCCAGCTGGCCATGCTGCTAGAGGGACGCCGGCTGATCGAGCGCGGCTCACGCTGGCTGCTGCGCAACCGGCGCGCGCCGATGGACATCACCTCGACGGTGGAGCACTTCTTCCCCGGCGCCCAGGTGCTCTACGGCTCCGTGGCCAAGCTGCTCGACCCGGAGGACCTGGAGCCGATGGCCCAGCGCGTCGACGAGCTGCGCACCGCCGGCGTGCCGGACGAGCTCGCCACGCGCGTGGCCTCGCTGTCCACCATGTACGCCACCTTCGACGTCGTGGAGGTGGCTGAGGAGAGCGGCCTGCACGTGGAGGCGGTGGCGGCCGTCCACTTTCGTCTCGGGCGGCGACTCCACATCCACTGGCTGCGCGACCGCATAGTCGCGCTCGGGCGTGAGGACCGCTGGAAGGCCATGGCCCGGGCGGCGCTGCGCGACGACCTGTACTCGATCCATCGCGCCCTCACCGCCCAGGTGCTTCAGGACGGCCCGCGCCTGGAGAGCCCGGGCGAGCGCGTGGACGGCTGGGTCGAGGCCCAGCCCGGGGCCGAGCGCTGCCTTCAGACCCTCGCGGACATCCGCGCGGGCCGCACCTTCGACCTGACCACGCTGTCGGTGGGGGTCCGCGCGGTGCGCAACCTGGTGGGCGCGCCCCAGGCCTGATCAGGCCGGCACGGCGGCCAGCGCCTGCGCCCGGCCGACACGCTCTCGGCCCCAGCTGCAGTCGACGGCAAAGTCGAGCAGCCGCTCGAAGTAGGCGCCCAGCGGCGGCACGTCCACCTTCAGCGGGTCGAGGTGAGCCCGCGTGGCCTCCGAGGCGAACCGCACCCGCCCCGCGAAATAGGGAAAGAAGACCTCCCCCTGCTCGAGCCAGCGTCGCCGCGCAGGGCTCGAACGACGCTTGAGCACGGGGTCCACGAATCGCCGGTACAGCGCCGGGGACATCATCCGCACCGGCGGTCCGTCGAGGTAGCTCACCGCCCGGTCGACCAGCTCGCCCACGCTCGCCGCCTCGGGCCCGGCCACGAGGTGGAAGGTCCGCCCCGCGCCTGCGTCGCCGAGGGCCAGGACGGCCTTGGCCACGTAGCTGACCGGCACCACGTCAACCGGCGCGGAACGCCGCGCCGGCACAACGGGCAGCATGCCGCGGGCGTAGGCTCTCAGGGGCGTGTAGATCACGTTGAAGGAGGCGGTCCAGCCGCTGCGGTCGTCACCGACCACGATGCTGGGCCGGAAGATCTGCGCGGGAAGGCGCTCGAAATGGCCACGCACGAGCTCCTCGGCCTCCCACTTCGTGCGCTCGTAAGTGTTGTGGAAGCGCTGACCCACATCGTGGTCGTGCTCGGAGAACAGGCCGCGGTGATCGCCGGCCACGTACGCCGTCGAGACGTGAGCGAAGCGATCGAGCCCGCCGGCCGCCTGGCAGTCCCAGGCCAGCTCGAGTACCCGGCGCGTCCCCTCCACGTTGATGGCCCGGGCCCGCTCCAGCGGCAGCGAGAAGGACACGGACGCGGCGCAGTGGATGATCTCGCCGACCTGCTCGGCCAGCTCGGCACGGCGCTCTTCGGATAGGCCGAGGCCGGGCCGCTCCAGGTCGGCCGCGAGCGCAACCACCCGGCCGGGATGAGCATCGGCGTCGCCGGTGAGCGAGGCCATGGTGGCCCGCAGCCGGGCTGCCGCTTCCTCGTCGCTCCCCGCCCGAACCGGCGCCCACACCCGGCGATCGGTGTCCTCTAGAAGCCGCGCCAACAGCTCCATACCGAGGAAGCCGGTCGAACCGGTGAGGAGGAGGTCGCCCCGGGTGCGGGCGCCGGTGTCGGAGGGGAGGAGCATCCATCACCCAGGTTGGCGACCATCGGCCGTTCTGACTTTGGACCGCTGTCGGAGATTTGGACCCTGGGACTCGACCGGTGGTCGAGTCGCCTGACGATCAGTCGATCAGCCGGGCGGTCATGCGCGAGATGGCCACGCGCCACAGCGCCACCGCGAACACCACGAGGGCGCCAACCCGGAGCAGGTCCGTGACCTCGAACCCGAAGCAGGCGTGGCGCACCAGCTCCACCAGCTGATGAAGAGGATTGAACTGGGCGGCCACCTGGACGCCCTCGGGAAGCTCGTCGATCGGGAAGAAGGTGCCGGCGACGAGGAACAGCGGAGTGATCACCAGGGTGGTGACGTAGCTGAACTGATCGATCTTCGACACGCTGCCCGCCACGGCGATCCCGAACGCCGCGAACCCGAGCGCGGTGATGAAGGCGAACAGGGGCACGACCAGCATCCCCGGCGAGGGATCGAGTCCGAACAGCATCGACACGAGGAGCGGAAAGCAGCCGTAGAAGCCGGAGCGGATCCCGATCCACAGCATCTCGGCGGTCACCAGCTCCTCCACGTCGACCGGCGCCGCCATGATCGCGTCGTAGGTGCGCTGAAAGCGCTCCTTGACGAACGTGCCGAACATGGCCGGCAGCGCGCTGGAGAAGATGACGGCGGTGGCCACCATGCCCGTCCCGACGAACTCCACGTAGCTGAGCCCATCCACCCGGTCGACGATCGTCGCCCCCAGGCCGAGCCCGAAGGCCAGCAGGTAGACCACCGGCTCGAGCAGGCTGGAGAAGGTGGTGGCCTTCCAGAAGGTGCGGAAGTTGGCCACCTCGCGGCTCATCACGCCGCCGATGGCCGCGGGCTCGAGGCGCCGCATCTACTCGGCCTCCTCGCCGGTGAGCAGGACGAACACGTCCTCGAGCGAGGCCCGGCGCTTGATGGCGTCGTCGGGAATCGCGCCGTTGCGGGCGCGCTCTGCGCCCATGATGGCCACGGCCGGGCCGGCCGGACGCACGAACAGGTCCTCGGCCTGGGCCTTCTCGCGTACCTCGGCCAGGCGCGCCGGGGGGCCGTACACCTCGGCCGTCTCGCGCCCGGCGTGCTCCAAGATCAGCTCGCTCGGCCGGCCGCGGTCGAGCACCTTGCCGTGCGCCATCACCGCCACCTCGTCGGCCAGCCGCTCGGCCTCCTCGATGTAGTGGGTGGACATGAGGATGGTCGCGCCGTCGTTGCGCAGGCCGTCGATGAGCGACCACAGCTCGGTGCGGATCTGGGGGTCGAGGCCCACCGTCGGCTCGTCGAGGAGCAGCAGCCGCGGATTGTGCACCAGGCCGCGCGCCAGCAGCAGCCGGCGGCGCATGCCGCCCGAGAGCTTGTCCACGGCGTCCCGGCGTCGCTCGGTGAGCCGGGCCAGCGCCAGGCTGCGGTCGACCGCCTCCTTCACGTCTCGCACCCGGTACAGGCGTGCGAAGACCGCGAGGTTGTCCTCGACCGTCACGTCCACGTCGAGGTTGTCGAGCTGAGGCACCACGCCCATCTCGGCGCGGGCCTCCTTCGACTCCTCCGGGAGGGAGTGGCCGAGCACCCGGATCGAGCCTTCGTCGGCCACGGCCTGCCCGGTGAGCATGCGCATGGTGGTGCTCTTCCCGGCGCCGTTCGGGCCCAGCAGACCGAGACACGTGCCCTCCGGCACGTCGAGGTCGAGACCGTCGACGGCCCGGATGGTGCCGAAGGTCTTCACGACGCCCTTTAGCTCAATTGCCGCCATCCACCCGAGACTACGCACGAGCCCGCGCGCCGGCTTGGACGGAATTGACGCTGCATACTGGTCGGTGGGGCTGCGCTAGACGTGAGCCACGAGCAGGCCGCGTGACACCGGGGCGAAAGCGCCCGCGGGATCTTTGGACAGCTGTACAAGGCCGCCCGGCCCGGGCGTATATAGCTTTGACGGCGCCCGGAACCAGCCAGGAGGACTCCTCACGACATGCCCAGAATCCGCCAGCAGAACGTCACCGCCGCCCAGTGGAGCCCGAACGGAGCGGCTCTCGGCGCCGTCGATCTGACCCAGCCGACGAATTATCCGTTCGGCGAGAACGTCTTCTCCGCCGCCGTGCAGCGGACACGGTTGCCCAAGGACACCTACAAGCGCCTTCAGCGGACCCTCGAGCAGGGCGAGCCGCTCGACCCGTCACTCGCCGACTCGGTGGCGCTCGCCATGAAGGAGTGGGGTCTCGAGCGCGGCGCCACGCACTACACGCACGTGTTCCAGCCGCTCACCGGGCTCACCGCAGAGAAGCACGACTCGTTCTTCGGCCCGGCCGGCGACGGAATCGCGCTCGCGGAGTTCTCGGGCAAGGAGCTGATCCAGGGCGAGCCGGACGCCTCCTCGTTCCCCACCGGTGGCGTGAGGGCGACGTTCGAGGCGCGCGGCTACACGGCCTGGGACCCCACCAGCCCGGCCTTCATTCTCGAGAACCCCAACGGCGCGCTGCTGTGCATCCCCACGGCGTTTGCCTCGTGGACGGGCGAGGCGCTCGACCACAAGATCCCGCTGCTTCGCTCGATGGACGCGCTCTCGCGCTCGGCCATCCGCGCGCTGCGGCTGCTGGGCGACGACGAGGCCGCCCGGGTGTTCACCACGGTGGGGCCCGAGCAGGAGTACTTCCTCATCGACGAGCAGTACTACTTCGAGCGCCCCGACCTCATCAACACCGGGCGCACGCTGTTCGGGGCCAAGCCCCCAAAGGGCCACGAGCTCGACGATCACTACTTCGGCTCGATCCCAGAGCGCGTGCTCGCGTGCATGATGGACACCGAGCTGGAGCTGGCCAAGCTCGGCGTGCCCGTCAAGACCAGGCACAACGAGGTGGCGCCCGCTCAGTACGAGATCGCGCCGGTGTTCGAGAACTCGAACGTCGGCTCCGACCACCAGCAGCTCACGATGCAGATCATGCAGAAGGTGGCCCGCAAGTACGGGCTCGTCTGCCTGCTGCACGAGAAGCCCTTCGCGGGCGTCAACGGATCGGGCAAGCACAACAACTGGTCGATGGGCACCGACAGCGGCCACAACCTGATGGAGCCGGGCGACACCCCAGCCGACAACGTGAACTTCCTGTTCTTCTGCGCCGCGGTCATACGGGCGGTGGACAGGCATCAGGGCCTGCTGCGGGCCTCGGTGGCGAATCTGGGACAGGACCATCGCCTGGGCGCCAACGAGGCTCCGCCGGCGATCATCTCGATATTCCTCGGCGCCGAGCTGGAGAAGGTGTTCGACGCGATCGCGTCCGGCGAGGGAGACCCGCACACGCCGGCGTCGGTGCTCGGGCTCGGCACCCCGGTGCTGCCGCCGCTGCCGATGCACGGCGGCGACCGCAACCGGACGTCGCCGTTCGCCTTCACCGGCAACAAGTTCGAGTTCCGCGCCCTGGGGTCGAGCATGTCGCTCGCCTTCCCGAACACGGTGCTGAACACGATCGTCGCAGAGGCGATCGACGACCTGGCCGACAAGCTCGAGAGCAAGCTGTCGAGCGACTCCAGCGACCTGGCCGCATCCGTGGCCGAGGTGGCGGGTGAGGCGTATACGGAGAGCAAGCGCATCATCTTCGGCGGCGACAACTACGCCGACGAATGGCACTCCGAGGCCGAGAGCCGTGGGCTCAAGAACCTGAAGACCACCCCGGACGCCCTGCCGGAGATCCTGTCGGATCAGACCGTGGCGGCGTTCGAGCGGTACGAGGTGCTGTCGAAGCGCGAGCTCGAATCACGCTTCGAGGTGTGGGCCGAGCAGTACGTGACGGGTGCCAACATCGAGACGGAGACCGCCGCGGCCATGGCCCGCACCATGCTGCTCCCGGCCGTGCTGCGCCATGTGGCGCTCGTGGAGGCCGCCGGTATGGAGGCGATGGCCGCGGAGACCCGCGAGCTGGTCAGCGAGTTCGCCGAGGCGATCACCGCGCTCGAGAAGGCCAACGTCTACCCGGACGGCGTGGAGGGCCTGGAGCTGGCTGAGTACGCGCGCGACCACCAGATCACGGCGCTGGCGGCCGTGCGCGAGATCGGGGACCGACTGGAGAAGGTGGTGGCCGACGACCTCTGGCCGCTGCCGAAGTACTCGGAGATCCTGTTCATCAAGTAGGGATCTCCGCCGGCAACCCGAAGCTCGCGAAGACCTCCGGGCTGACGAACCCGCAGATCTCCCCGATCCGTCCGTCACGCAGCGTGATCACCTGGAGGACGGTGGGCAGGTGCACCCCGCGCTCGGGGTCCCAGCTGTAGGTGGCGAACGCGGGCTGGCCGTTCGCGCTGGTCTGCAGAACCCGCACGCGCCGGTTGCCCTCGGCGTTGTAGGCACGACCCGAGAAGGCCCACTCGGTCAGGAACACGAGCACGTCGGGGCCTCGGTACCAGGTGGGCATCGGCGGCATCGTGAGGGTGGCGTCGTCAGCGAGCATCGCGGCGATCGCGTCGACGTCGCCTCGCTCCCAGGCGTCCACGTAGGTGGTGACCATCTGCTCGAGCTGCTCGTCGCCCAGGTTGCGCAGCGCGGTCTGCTGACTCTGCTCGGGCGCGCGTTCGTCCATCGCCGCGCGGGCACGCTGCATCGCGCTGTTGACCGAGGCGACCGTGCTGTCGAGCGCCTCCGCCACCTCGCGTGCGGAGAAGCCGAGCACCTCACGGAGGATGAGGACGGCGCGCTGGCGCGGGGCCAGGTGCTGCAGCGCAGCGACGAAGGCCAGCTCCACGCTCTCGCGCTGCTCGTAGCGCGCATCGGGGGCGGCTCGCTCGTCGGTGAGCGCGCCGTCGGGATACGGCTCCACCCAGACCGACTCCACGAGCGGCCTTCCCGGTCCGTCGTGAGGATCGCTCGACGGGCCGTAGTCGAGCGGCAGGACCCGCTTGGGCCGGCGCGCGATGGCGTTGAGGCAGGTATTGGTGGCGATCCGGTAGAGCCACGAGCGCAGCGAGCTGCGGCCCTCGAAGCGCCCGAGAGCGCGCCACGCCCTGAGCAGTGTCTCCTGCAGGGCGTCCTCGGCGTCGTGGGTCGAGCCCAGCATGCGGTAGCAGTGCGCGTGCAGCTCGCCTCGCAGCGGCGCCACCAGACGCTCGAACGCACCCTCGTCACCCGCGCGAGCCGCTCTGAGCTCGGAGTCCGCCGTCTCGATGCCGGCCTTCATGTCTCCCGACGATAGTTCCCGCGTCTGGCGATCAGCACGCCGGCCGCCATCACCGCCAGGCCGGCGACGGCCAGGAGGAGCGCCCACGTGTAGAGGTCGTTGAAGTACACGTCGAACAGCGCTCCGGCCACGTCTTCGAGCTGGCTCTCGGAGACCGCCAGCTCGCGGCTCAATGCCAGCCCGACGCCCAGGCCCGCGGCCGCGACGGTGGTGGCCATGCCCACCACGATCAGCGCCCGCGCCCGCCGCCGAGCCACCGCGATCGAGCCCGCGAAGGCCGCCATGGTGAGCAGCGGCAACAGCACGCCGAGCCGGCGCACCTCGGCGTTCGAGAGGAGCGGGTCCGCGGCGGTCTCGTTGCGACGTACGAGCTCCAGCTCCAAGTCGAGCTGCGCCGGCAGCCGGCGCGCCAGGCGAGGGTCGGCCGCGCGCAGCTCCTCTCTCAGGAGCGGAACCGCCGCGTCGAGGTTCAGGGTCGCCACGGACCCCTCCCGGACCAGGAAGAACAGCCTGGTCTCCAGCACCGCCTCCTCGAACAGGCGCCGGAACTCGTCCGAGGCGACCACGGCTGCGATGCGTGGCCGGAGCACGTCCTCCACCCGGGCCACGGCACGCGCCCCGAAGCGATCCTCGATCGCTAACAGCGTCTCGCGCTCGAGCGCCACGCGCACCGCGGACTCATCGAGCGCGGTCAGCGAGCGATCGGCGAACGCGGTGGGGTCCACTACCTGCTCGCGCGTGTAGAACGCGGCCACCGCGAACGGGAGCACGAGCGCGCCGAGCACGGCGAGCGCGACGCTGAGGAAAGATCGCACCCGGATAGTTCTAGAGGGACAGCACGTGAGCCGTCTTTGGCTCCACCCGTCCGTCGAGCACCTCGCGGTACGCGCTCTCGACGGCGTCGAAGCCCTGCCCGCGGGTCACCTCGAGCCAGCCGCCGGCCCAGTCGCAGAACGGATGCCAGGCCTCGGCGATCCGCTCCAGCAGGCTCTCAGTCCCCCAGTCGGAGGCCCGCTTTCGCATGCGATCGGGAGCGAAGAAGAGCGTGGGCGGCGGTCCCGGCAGCTCGCCCTGACCCGCCGCGGGCTCCTCCCAGTGGGTGAGCCCGACCGCCATGCTCACCGCGAGCTCGTCACGAAACTGCGAGTGGACCGCCAGGCGCACGCCGGCGTCTCCGGCGATATCCACGTAGGAGGCGGGCTCGCGCTCGAGCGAGCCGATGTCGTCGTAGTCCACGCAGCGGTCGTACAGGTCGAGGCTCTCGACGAGGTCCACGTTGCGAGACGAGGTGAGACCCACCACCTCCGCCTCTTCGCGCTGCGCGAGGAGATAGGCCACCGCGATCGCTGTCTTGCTCGAGGCGCTGGAGATCAGGATCGGACCGCGATCGGCCAGCCCCTCGTCCGCAAGCTGGTCGTCGATCAGGAACGCGGTGGCGAACAGCGGACGCAGGAGCATCTGCAGGTCCTCGGTTTCAGCCCGGTAGAGCCCGTCGCCAGCGGTGAGGGTGTAGAGCTGGTAGGCCGCGGGCAGCTCGGCGCGGTGCGGAGAGGCGTCCACGAAAGAGCCCCGGCCGACGACCTCGGGCGTCACGACGAGGTGGGTCGAGACCGGGAGGTAGCCGTAGACCCGCGCACCCGGCTCGACGCCCTCGGCCTCCGAGCGCTCAACCTCCGCAAACCCCCACACCGGAAGGCGGCCCCAGCCTTCGGGCGCGGGAAAGAAGCGCCAGTAGGACATCGCCTCGCCGAATACGGCGTAGGTGACGTTGTTGGAGGTGAGGCCGAACGTGTCGACGCGCAGCAGCGCCTGGCCCGCCTCGATCTCCGGAGTCTCCGAGTCCACCGTGCGACAGCTGCGCAGGTCGTCGCGCTTGATCAGGAAGTCCGACATCCCGTTCAGCCGTCGGCGAGCGCCACGGTCCCGCCGAGCACGCCGCTGTACAGGACCCCGCGCGGACTCAGCGTCAGCCCGGCGTAGTGGACGTTGAAGAGCCGGCCGGTTCCCAGCAGCCGCCGCCAGACCGTGCGGCCGCTGAAGAAGTCGATCGCCGTGAGATACCAGCGGTCGGGGCGACCCGCAGGCTTGGTGTAGAGGTAGATGAGCCCGTTGGCCAGCGACAGCTTCGGCACCGTGCTGGGGGAGATCTCGCGCGACTCCCACGCCGTGCGACAGCCCCTTCCGCCGCGGCGGATGTCCACCCTGGTCACGCCCGGCGCGGTGGTCTTGCCGTCCTCGACGGCGATGGGCGGCGGCGCGTAGCCGTAGTTGTTCTCGACGATCATGGACCGGCCGGTGGCGATGATCGAGTTCTCGGTGGCGCTCGCCCCCTTCTCGAATACGGCCTCCTCGCACACCTTGCGGCGCACCCCGCGGGGCAGACGGCGCTCACGGCGCATCACCACCACCTGCATCGGGTCCGCGTTGTCGGTGATCGAGAGATGCCGGCGGCCCATCAGGGTGGGGGTGGTGCCGGAGCCGGCGTCGAACTGACCGGGCTTCTTGATCCCCACGTTGTCGTAGGGCACGCGCCAGCTGAGCTTCGGCCGACCTCGCGGGCCCGCGTCGAAGCGGTACTGGGCCGCGTCGGTGACCACGAACACGCCGCCGCTGTCGTCGACCGCGAAGGAGTTGCCGATCGCCTCGCCGGTCCGGCGCGTGCCGAGCACCCGCCCGCTGCCCCGGTCGATTGCTCCCACGATCCCGCGGTTGCGCGACACGAACCACAGCCGCCCGCCCCAGTCCGGCAGCGCGGAGTTGAGCTGCTCGTCGGCGGGCAGGACGCCGGTCAGATCGAAGGTCCGCACCCGCTGCCAGCTCCCGTCCCGGAAGGCCAGCGTGAGGATCTGCCGTCCGATCGAGACCACGGCCCGGTCCCTGTGATCCAGGTAGAAATAGGCGCCGCCGGTGGCCTCGAAGGGCGTCAGGCCGGGTGGGATCACACGATCGGGCAGCTGGATCTGATCGATGGTGTCGAGCGTGCGCGGGTTCATCAGGCGCAGGTAGACGGAGGCCGCCGTGACGCACGTGGTGACCAGCCGGCCACGGCGGTCGAACGCGATGGTGATGCCGCACGAGCCGAGCCCGATCGGCCCGCCGAAGAACTGGGAGAACGTGCGGGTGCGGCGGCCCAGCGGTCCCGGCGTGCGGTAGGTGTCGGTCTGGTACGCGTCGTTGTGGACGTTCGAGCGCCCGTTGGCGGCCATATAGGGATGGCGCGGCACCCTCGGCGCCCTGACCGGGCGCGGCTGAGCCACGCGGCCACTGAACGTGTCGAGCCCGGCGACCTCCGCCGGATCCTGCGGGATGGGCGGCGCGGCCGCCGCGAGCGCGGGCGCCGCGAGTGCGGCGCAGCAGGCCACCAGGGAGAGGCGGAGGGCCAGACGTGCGGTCACAGGCGCAACCTAACCGCTCACTCGGGCACGGGTAGTGTGCCGCGCCCATGAGAGCCATCCAGATAGCCGAGCTGAGCGGACCGAGCGAGGCACTCCGCGAGGTCGAGCTGCCCACGCCCGAGCCCTCGCACATGCTCACGCCGGGCAGCGGCGTGGTGGTGAACGTGCACGCCGCGGGGGTGTCGTTCCCGGAGGTGCTCCAGACTCGCGGCGAGTACCAGGTCAAGCCCGAGTTGCCCTTCGTGCCCGGCTCGGAGGTGGCGGGCACCGTGGCCGGCGCGTCGGCCGACTCGGCCTTCAGCGAGGGCGATCGGGTGGCCGCCTTCTGCATGCTGGGCGGCTTCGCCGAGGCGGCGGTGGCCCCCGAGTGGCTGACCTTCGCGCTGCCCGACGGCCTCGACTTCGCCCAGGGCGCGAGCCTCGTCCTCAACTACCACACGGCGTGGTTTGCGCTCGTGACCCGCGGGCGCTTCGCCAAGGGCGAGACGGTGCTCGTGCACGGCGCCGCGGGTGGGGTGGGCACGGCGGCGATCCAGGTGGCCAAGGGCCTCGGCGGGCGCGCCATCGCCGTGGTCTCCACCGACGACAAGGAGCGCGTGGCCCGCGAGGCCGGCGCCGACGAGGTGGTGCGCGCCGACGGCGCGTGGAAGGACGAGGCCAAGGACCTCTCCGGCGGCGGCGTGGACGTGGTGATCGACCCGGTGGGCGGCGACCGCTTCACCGACAGCCTGCGCTCGCTCGGAGAAGGGGGCCGCTGCGTGGTGGTGGGCTTCACCGGCGGCTCGATCCCCGAGGTGCGGGTCAACCGGCTGCTGCTCAACAACATCGAGGTCGTGGGCGCCGGCTGGGGCGCCTACGTGATGGGCAAGCCCGAGGTCAACCGCGAGATCGGAGCCGAGATCGGCCGCCTCGCCGCGGACGGCTTCGTCCGTCCGATCGTGGGCGCGCGCTTCCCGCTCGAGCGGGCGGCCGACGCTCTCGAGCTGATCGACTCGCGCGGCGCCACCGGCAAGGTGGTGCTCGAGCTGCGTCCGGACTGACCCGGCGGCCTACTCGGGGCGCACCGACTCCAGCTGCGGCCGCTTGGCCGGCCGGCCGTCGCCCGAAGACACGCCGCGGGCGCGCCGTATCAGCCAGGGGGCCAGGTGAACCCGGGCCCAATGGAGGTCCTCGGCCAGCGCCCGCCGCCGCGACACCGCGCCCGCCGGCGGAAGTGGCTGAGCCCAGTCCGCGCCCGCTCCGGGCAGGTTCAGCTTCTGGGAGAAGGCGTCGGCGATGCGCACGTGGCCGTCGGAGTTGGCGTGCAGGCGATCCGGGTGCCAGAGACGGCGATCGGGCGGCGCGCCGTCGCGCTCGAAGTCCACCACGAGCGCCCCGTGGCGTGCCGACATCTCGCGCAGCCGCTCGTTGAAGGCAAACACCCGGCGCCGGGCCACGCGAGCCAGCGCGTTGGCGGGGACGGGATCGGGGAAGGCCATGGTCACGACCGTGGCACCGGTCTCTCTGAGCGCACCGATCATGGCCTCCAGGTGGCCCGCGATCACGTCGAGGTCGCACTGGGGACGAAGCGTGTCGTTAAGTCCCGCCACCACGGTCGCGAGATCCGGCTCGAGAGCCAGCGCGAGATCCAGCTGCTCCTCGCGCACCTGCCGGGCCAGCTTGCCCCGCACCGCCAGGTTGGCGTAGCCGAGCTCCGGGTTCTCACCGGCCAGTCGTTGCGCGAGCCGGTCGGCCCAGCCGCGGTAGCCGCGGCCGTCCTCGTAGGGATCCTCCAGCCCCTCGGTGGTGCTGTCGCCAATCGCCACGTAACGCGAATAGGCCATCTGACCCATATCTAGCACGACCCGTACTCTGCGGGCCAATGCCGAAGCGCGAGATTCACTCCTGGCTGATGGACATGGACGGTGTGCTCGTGCGCGAGGAGCATCCCGTGCCCGGCGCTCAGGAGTTCCTCGCCCGCCTCACCGAGCGCGAGGTGCCCTTTCTCGTTCTCACCAACAACTCGATCTACACGCGCCGAGACCTGGCGGCCCGGCTGCGCCGCAGCGGGCTGGAGATCCCCGAGGAGGCGATCTGGACGTCGGCGCTCGCCACGGGCGGCTTCCTCGACAGCCAGCGGCCCGGCGGCTCGGCGTTCGTGATCGGCGAGGCCGGCCTCACCACCGCGCTGCACGAGCACGGCTACACGCTCACCGAGCGCGACCCCGACTACGTGGTGCTGGGCGAGACCCGCACCTACAGCTTCGAGCGCATCACGCGGGCGATCCGCCTGATCGACGCCGGCGCGCGCTTCATCGCCACCAACCCCGACACCGTCGGCCCCTCGCCCGACGGGTCGCTGCCGGCCACCGGGTCTGTGGCGGCGCTGATCAGCCGGGCCACCGGCGTCGATCCCTACTACGTGGGCAAGCCCAACCCGCTGATGATGCGCTCGGCCCTGAACGCCATCGACGCGCACTCGGAGACCACGGCGATGATCGGCGACCGCATGGACACCGACATAGTGGCCGGCCTCGAAGCCGGCCTCGAGACGATCCTGGTCCTCACCGGCGTCACCGTCCGCGGGGACACCGACCGCCATCCCTTCCTGCCCTCACGCATCGTGGAGTCGGTGGCGGAGCTCGTGGAGGAGATCGGATGAGGACGCGGGCGCGGATGCCCCGAGCGGCCTTGATCGGTGCGGGCGTTGCGCTGCTGGGCGCGACCTCGGCCGAGGCTCAGACTCCCCTTCCTCCGCCTCTGCTCGAACTGGACGGCCCGCGCGTGGTGGCCACGGGGACGGGCTTCGCGCTCACGGGACGCGGGGCGCCGCCCTCCACGCGGGTGGCCATCGAGATCGCCCTCGACGGGCGGTGGCGCGCGCTGGCCGGCGCCGCGGCCGACGATATCGGCGCCTTCCGGCGCCGCGTCAGGCCCAAGCAGGCGCGACGGCGCTACCTCCTGCGAGCGCGCTCGGCCGACGGCCGCCTGTCGAAGCGCCTCACCGTCCGCTCGCGCAACGTGTCGCTGGCGTCGGTGGGCGACATCAACCTGG
Source organism: uncultured Thermoleophilaceae bacterium (assembly GCA_963826165.1). GTDB lineage: Bacteria > Actinomycetota > Thermoleophilia > Solirubrobacterales > Thermoleophilaceae > JACVRW01. Next base: position 304,739 of record CAWGWC010000016.1, read on the forward strand.
GCAACGGGCCGGGGGTCTACATCAACCAGTTCGGCGTGCGCTATCCGTGGACCAGCGTGGCCCCGGCCCTGCGGCGGGCCGACGTGGCCTTCGGCAACCTCGAGTGCGCCGTCTCCAACCGCGGCGCGCCCGTGCCCAAGCAGTTCAACTTCCGTGGCAGGCCGTCGGCTCTGCGGGCGATGGCCACCTTCGCCGGCTTCGACGTACTCAACCTGGCCAACAACCACGTGGGCGACTACGGCACCACCGCACTGCTCGACACCGTCAAGCTCACGCGGAGCTTCGGCATGAGCGCGGTGGGCGCGGGCGGGAGCCTCGCGTCGGCCTCCGAGCCGCGGGTGGTCGAGCGGCTGGGACTGAAGATCGCCTTCGTCGGCTTCTCGGACATCCTGCCCGCCTCGTTCTTCGCCGGCCCCGACCGCGCCGGAACCCAGCAGGCCACATCCGAGAACATCGCCAGCAGCGTGAGCCGGGCGCGGCGGCGAGCGGACGTGGTGATCGCCACCTTCCACTGGGGCGTGGAGCGCGCGACGACGGAGAACGCCCGCCAGCGCGGCTTCGCCTCACAGGCCATCGCCGCCGGCGCGGATGCGGTGATCGGCGCGCACCCGCACGTGCTCCAGCCGATCCGGCGCAACGGCCGGCGGGTGGTGGCCTACAGCCTCGGCAACTTCGTGTTCGGCGCGGGCTCGCCGGGCACGAGCCGCACCGGCATCCTCGAGCTCGGCCTATCCGCTCGTGGAGTGGAGAGAACTCGCTTCCGCCGTGCGGTGATCTCGGGCACCCGACCCATCCTCCGCTGAGCCCGCCCCCGGCCGGTGGCGATACCACTCGGTGGTCTCCGCCGGCAGCGGAGCGTTGCCGAGGACCATGTCCGCCGCCTTCTCGGCCACCATCATCACCGGCGCGTAGATGTTCCCGTTGGTGACGTAGGGGAACACCGACGCGTCGACCACGCGCAGGCCATCGAGCCCGTGCACGCGCAGCGAGTCGGGGTCGGTCACGGCCAGTTCGTCGTCGCCCATGCGGCAGGTGCAGGACGGGTGGAGCGCCGTCTCGGCGTCGTGCGCCACCCAGTCGAGGATCTGCTCGTCGCTCTCCACCTCCTTGCCCGGGGACAGCTCACCGCCGTCGAAGGGAGCGAAGGACGGCTGCGAGAGAATCTTGCGGGTCACCCGGATCGCCTCGATCCATTCGCGCCGGTCATTGCCGGTCGAGAGGTAGTTGAAGCGAAGGGCCGGGTGCTTGCGAGGATCGCTCGACACGGCCTTGCACGTGCCGCGCACGTCCGAGTACATCGGACCCACGTGCACCTGGTAGCCGTGGCCGCCGCCGCCCTCCGGCACCGTCCCGTCGTAGCGGACCGCAATCGGCAGGAAGTGGTACATCAGGTTCGGCCACTCCACGTCGTCGTTGCTGCGCGCGAAACCGCCGGCCTCGAAGTGGTTGGTGGCGCCCGGCCCCGACTTGCGCAGCAGCCACTCGAGGCCTACCTTGGGTCGGTTCTGCATCTTGAAGTAGGGGGCCATCGACACCGGCTGCGTGGAGCTGTGCTGGACGTACACCTCGAGATGGTCCTGCAGGTTCTCCCCCACCCCCGGCAGATCGTGCACCGGGGAAATCCCGATCGAGCGCACGTCGGCGGCGGCGCCCACGCCCGACAGCTGGAGCAGCTGAGGCGAGTTGATCGCGCCGCCGCAGAGGATCACCTCGGCCCCGCGGGCCTGATGGGTGCGCCGGCCGCGCGCGTACTCGACCCCCACCGCACGCTTGCCCTCGAACAGGATCCGGGTGGCCAGCGCGAAGGTCTCGACGTCGAGGTTGGGCCTGTCCATCACGGGGTGCAGGTACGCCCTCGCCGCGGACAGGCGCTTGCCGTCGTGGACGTTGCGGTCGAACGCCGCGAAGCCCTCCTGGCGATAGCCGTTCACGTCCTCGGTGAGCGAATAGCCGGCCTCCTGCACCGCGCCGAAGAAGGCGTCGAACAGCGGCCCCCGGGCGGGGCCGCGTTCGAGCACGAGCGGGCCGGAGTGGCCGCGGAAGGGGTCGTCGGCCCGTGCCGCCAGGCAGTTCTCCATGCGCTTGAAGTAGGGCAGGCAGTGGGCGTAGTCCCAGCTGTCCATGCCCTCGCCCGACGCCCAGCGCTCGTAGTCCATCGGGTTGCCGCGTTGGAAGATCATCCCGTTGATGCTGCTCGAGCCCCCGAGCACCTTCCCGCGCGCGTGGAACACACGGCGGCCGTTCATATGGGGCTCGGGCTCGGACTCGTAGCGCCAGTCGTAGAAGCGGCTGCCGATCGGAAACGCCAGCGCGGCCGGCATGTGGATGAAGACGTCGAGCGACCAATCCGGGCGCCCGGCCTCCAGCACGAGGACCTTGTTGGAGGGGTCGGCCGAGAGGCGGTTGGCGAGAGCGCATCCCGCCGAGCCGCCGCCGACGATGACGAAGTCGTAGTGAGCGTTCATGCGGATCCCTCCTCGGGTCCTCGACGCGAATACCGCGCATCATCTCCATTGAGCGGCTCGCCGTCCACCATCGAGCGAAACCAGTAGCGCGGCGTGACGGGAGCGTGCCCGTCGAGATCGGGTGCCCCGCGCCCCAGCTCGAGATCATCGCGGTTGACCGTTCGGAGCTCGGCGCTCACGCGGGTGTCGCTCGACGTGTTGGGCACGCTCGCATGGAGGTGGGCTCCGGAGAAGCAGAGCAGATCGCCGGGGTCCATCACCATCCGAAGCTCCGAGCCGGTCGCCACGGGCTCGCTCGGCTCGGGAACGATCGCGACGGGCTTGCCCGCCCGGCGGAGCTGGCGGACCTCGGAGAGGTCCCAGTCGGCGCTCGTGTTGGCGAGCGGCTTCGACCAGTACTCGGGATAGAAGGCGATCGTGCGCTCTTCGCTGAGCGGGCGCAGCGGCAGCCACCAGTTCGCCTGGCAGAGCAGGTTGGACCCCCAGGTGTCACGGTGGAAGCCGATTGTCCCCACGCGGCGCTCGGAGGCCGGCGGGACGATTCGCAGCTGAAGCCTGTCCCAGTACGTGCGGGCCGCCGGCACGCCCACCTGCTCGAGCGCCGTACGCATCAGGCGCTCGATACGGGGGTCCTCGGCGAAGCGGCTCTGGAGATCTCCGATCGCTTCCTCGGCAGGCGCCTGAGGGATCAGTTCCTCGCCCACGCTGACCGCCTCAATGAGCGCGGGGACCTGCTTGAACACCAGCAGGTCCCCGTGGAAGATCAGATCGCCTCGCCGCCCCTCGTCGAGCGGGCCGGATAGAAGGTGGACGGCGGTGCTCAGGAGGAATCTGCCGCGCCGGCTGTCAACTCCTGCTTGGGCGTCTCCTTCTCCGGGTCGACGAACGGCTTGGGCACCACCACGGCGCCCACGGTCTCGTCGGGCTTCTCGATCTCGAACTCGGTGCCCAGCTCGGAGTGCTCGGTGGGCACCATCGCGAAGCCGATGTTCTTCTCGAGCGTCGGCGACCAGCAGGCCGAGGTGACCTCGCCGATGCGGCTCCCGCCCATGTGGACGGGGAACACGTCGATCATCGCGCCGTCGTTGAACGAGCCCAGGTTGCCGCCCTCGATCTCGACCCCGACCAGCTGGCGCTTGGGCCCGTCGGTCTTGATCTTGTGCAGTGCGTCCTTGCCGATGAAGTCCGCGCCCTGCTCGAGGTCGACCATCCAGTCGTAGCCCATGCCGACCTCGTACGGGTTGGTGTCGAACCACATGTCGCAGCCGAGCGCGAGGATGCCGCCCTCGATGCGGCGGATGTGGCACGGGCCGATCACCTCGAGGCCGTGGGGCTTGCCCGCCTCGAGCACGGCGTCCCAGAGGCGCATCCCGTTCTTCGACGCCTCATAGAGGTAGATCTCGTAGCCGAGCTCCGACGTGTAGCCGGTGCGGGAGACCAGCACCCTCATTCCGTCGAGCTCGTACGCGCGCAGGAAGTAGTACGGGATCTCCAGGATGCTGTCGCCGAACAGGTCGACCATCACGTCCTTGGACTTCGGCCCCTGAACCTGCAACGGCCCCACGTCGATCTCCTTCACCGTCACGTCGTAGTCCGAGCCGTGCGCCACGCCGCGCGCCCAGAGCTCCACGTCGCTGTCGGCCAGGGAGAGCCAGAAGCGGTTCTCCTCGACCCTCAGGAGCACCGGGTCGTTGATGATCCCGCCGTCGGGCAGGGTGTTGAAGACGTACTTGCACTGCCCGACCTCGCACTTGTTGAGGTCGCGGGCGACGATCAGGTTGGTGAAGTCGAAGGCATCGGGGCCGCTGATCTCGATCTGGCGCTCGGCGCCACCCACGTCCCACAGCGTCACGCCGTTCAGGAGATGCCAGTACTCCTCCACCGGGTCGCCGTAGTGGCGCGGGTGGTAGCGGTGGTTGTAGGTGCTGTAGAGCTGCACGCCGTGGCGGCGCGACGCGTAGAAGTACGGCGACTTCTTGATCCGCGGGTAGAGCAGGATCCCGGGGTTCTCGTTCACCTGTGCCAAGGCGCCATCTCCTCTTTCGGTTCGCGTCAGGTTGCCTGATATATCAAGCGGCAGGGTGGCGGGTCAACCGCCGAGCAGCGCGAGCGCCTCGTCCAGCGCGATCCGCCTGTAGGTCTCGACCGGCACCCCGTCCTCGATGAGCCGGCTGCGCCGCGTCCGGATCCCGTCGCGCACATCCTGCTCGACCTCCCCGGCGCGTGTCGCGACCGCGTCGGCCAGCGCGACCGCCGCCTCCCCCGCTCCCGGCTCGCGCAACTTCGCGATCCGCGTCACGGGGTCGAGTATCGCCTGGACGTATCCCTCGGTGATCGGGTTGCCGGCGATCCGCACGTCGGCCGAGCGCACGCGGCCGGACGCCGAATAGGCGAGACAGCTCCGCACGCGAGCGCGGGCGCTCACGAGCGCCTCCTCACTGAAGCCGGCGTGCTCGCCGGACGACGGGGCGCGGACGTCCTCGACCACGAGGCGGGTGATCGCCCGGTCGTTGACCGCCTCGAGGATCGCCTCCGGATCGTCGCGGACCACCACCTCCTTGTGCGGCGGCCACACGTCCAGGCGGCCGTGGTCGCCGAGCGGCCGTCCCACGTGGAGCAGGTAGTAGTCGGGATAGACGTAGAAGTCCGGCCCGCGCGCCCGCTGGAGGTCGTAGAAGGCCGTGATCGTCGCGGTGATGAGCGCGCTGGCACCCACGGCGCCATGAGGGCGCCGCATGACGAGACCCAGGCGGTCCTGCTCGCCGAAGCCCGGGAACAAGTCTGCGAGCGAGGCCGGCCGGCCGTCGAGGGACACCTCGAACGAAGAGCTTCGGAGCTCCTGCGCCGAGTGCATCGGTGTGATATATCAGGTTCCTCACAGCGCTCCAACCCCGAGCGAACCCCGCTCCAATTCCGAGGTACAGCACGTGGAAGACCACTCCGGAGCAGATCCGGCGCAGCAGCCGACCGACCGGCGCTCCGAAGGCCTGCCGCCCTCCGCCAAAGCCGTCGTCATCGGCGCCGGCATCGTCGGCAACAGCCTGGTCGGTCACCTGGCCCGCTTGGGCTGGTCTGACCTGGTCCTGATCGACAAGGGCCCTCTGCCCAACCCGGGCGGGTCCACCGGTCACGCGTCGAACTTCATCTATCCCGTCGACCATTCCCGCGAGATGACCGAGCTGACGCGGGACAGCCTGCGTCAGTACGACGAGCTCGGCGTGCTCACCACCTGCGGCGGGCTCGAGGTGGCTCGCACGGAGGAGCGGATGGAGGAGCTTCGGCGGCGCATGGCGTCGGCCAAGGCCTTCGGGGTGGAGCCGGTTTCGCTGGTCACGCCCGAGGAGGCCAAGGCGCTCGTCCCGTACATGGACGAGAGCGTGATCATCGGCGGCTTCTACTGCCCGGCGGTCGGCGTGGTGGACTCGCTGCGCGCCGGCACGCTGATGCGGGAGCGCGCCCAGGAGGCGGGCGCCCTGTCGGTGTCGGCCAACACCGAGGTCACCGGCATCGACGTCGAGGGCGGCCGGGTCACGCGGGTGTGCACCGATCGCGGCGACATCGAGGCCGAGGTCGTGGTGATCGCCTGCGGTGTCTGGAGCCCCCGCCTGGCGCGCATGGCCGGCGCCTCGATCCCGCTCACCCCGGCCGTGCACCAGATGATCGACATCGGCCCGGTGCCGCGCTTCGCCGGCGCCACTGGCGCTATCGAGCACCCGATCGTGCGCGACATGGACACCGGCATGTACGAACGCCAGGACGGCAGCGGCCTGGAGGTGGGCTCGTACGCCCACCGGCCAATCCTGCACGACCCGGACGAGATCCCCTCGATCGGGGAGTCGGCGCTCACGCCGACCGAGATGCCGTTCACCGAGCACGACTTCGTCCAGCAGATGGAGCACGCGCTCGAGCTGATGCCGGAGATCGTGGGCGACGAGTCGGTGGGGATCAAGTACGCCATCAACGGGCTGCTCTCGCTTACCGCGGACGGCATGCCCCTGCTGGGCGAGACGCCGGAGGTCGGCGGCCTGTGGTCGGCGGCCGCGGTGTGGGTCAAGGAGGGCCCCGGGGTGGGCCGGGCGCTGGCCGAGTGGATGGTGGAGGGCGAGCCGGAGATCGATCTGCACTCGTCGGACATCTCGCGCTTCCACGAGCACCAGAAGAGCGTGGACCACGTGAGGGCGCGGGCCCGCGAGCACTTCAACAAGACCTACGGCATCGTGCACCCGGGCGAGCAGTGGGAGTCCGACCGCGACGTGCGTCTCTCTCCCTTCCACGCGCGCGAGCGCGAGCTGGGCGCCGTCTTCTACGAGGCCGCCGGCTGGGAGCGCCCCCATTGGTACGCCTCCAACCAGCCGCTGCTGGAGGAGTTCGCCGATTCGATCGCCGAGCGCGAGGCGGAATGGGACTCGCGCTGGTGGTCACCCGTGATCAACGCCGAGCACCTGGCGATGCGCGAACGCGCGGGCATCTTCGACCTCAGCGCCTTCTGCGTCTTCGACGTGATCGGACCCGGCGCCCTCGACGCGGTGCAGCGCACCGCGATGCGCCAGATGGACGTGGCGCTCGGAAAGGTCGTCTACACGCCGGTGCTCACGCCCAGCGGCGGCTTTCGCGCGGACCTGACCATCATGCGCCTGGCCGACGACCACTTCCGCGTGGTCACCGGCGGCGCTCACGGGATGGCCGACCTCAAGTGGTTCGCCGACCACCTGCCCGAGGACGGCCGCGCGCAGATCTTCGACCTCACCTCGAGCTGGTGCACGCTCGGGCTGTGGGGCCCGCGCGCCCGTGACGTCCTGGCCCAGACCACCAGCGCCGACGTGTCGCACGAGGGCTTTCCCTTCGCCACATGCCGCACGATCGAGATGGGCTCCCTGCGCGTGCTGGCCTCTCGGATCTCCTACGTCGGCGACCTGGGCTGGGAGCTCTACGTGCCCATCGAGCAGGGCGCGAAGCTCTGGGACATGATCTGGGACGCGGGCGAGCCCCACGGCGCCGTGCCCGCCGGCATCGGCGTCTACGGCACCACCGGCCGTCTCGAGAAGTGCTACCGGGCCTTCGGGTTCGAGCTCGACGGCGAGTACAACGTCGTGGAGGCCGGAATGGCCTGGGGCAAGGTCAAGGAGCAGGACTTCGTGGGCAAGGAGGCGCACGTCCGCCACCGCGAGGAGGACCCGGCCACGGTCATGTGCACGCTCACCGTGGACGACCACACCTCCAGCAGCGGGGTCAAGCGCTACATGCTCGGCGGCGAGCCGATCACCACCCGCGACGGGGCGCCCCTCACCGACGCAAAGGGCCGCCGCTCGTTCGTGACCAGCGCCGGCGCGGGACCGTCGGTGGGCAAGCACATCCTGATGGCCTACCTCCCCCCACAGCACGCCAACGAGGGCGAGCAGCTGGCGGTCGAGTACATGAACGAGCTCTACCCGGTCACCGTCGACGTGGCCGGCTCCACCCCTCTGTTCGACCCCGACAACGAGCGGGTCAAGGCCTCCGACACCGTGCTCACGTGAGGATCCTCGTCTGCGTCAAGCGCGTGCCGCTGACCGGCGGCAAGATGGTCCTCAGCCCGGATGCCCGGGCGCTCGAGACGCGCCATCTCGGCTTCACCGTCAGCCCCCACGAGGAGTGTGGAGTGGAGCAGGCGGTGCGCCTGGTGGAGCAGCACGGCGGCGAGACGGTGGTGCTCACGCTCGGGCCGCCGGAGGCCGAGGACCAGCTGCGGGAGGCGCTCGCCACCGGAGCCGACCGCGGGCTGCTGCTCGCCGTCGAGGGAGACGAGTGGGATCCGCAGGGCACGGCCGCGGCGATCGTGGCGGCGGTGCGCGCCGAGGAGGAGAGCGGTGGCGGCTTCGACCTGATCGTGTTCGGCAACGAATCCGCGGACTCCGGCAACTACCAGGTGGGCATCCGGGTGGCCCACGCGCTCGGGCGACCCGCGGTGACCGGGCTCAAGGGCCTCTCGGTGGAGGATGGCCACGCGCGCTGCGAGCAGGAGGTGGCCGGGGGCCGGGACGTCTATCGCCTCCCGCTGCCCGCGGTGGTCGGCGTGCTCGAGGGGATCAACCTGCCGCGCTATCCGTCCGTGCCCGCCAAGCTGCGCGCGCGCCAGAAGCCGGTGGACACGGGCAGCCCGCAGCGGCCCGAGCCGCACCTGGAGATGCTGCGACTGGCCGTGCCGGGTGGACAGGGCAAGCAGGCCGAGATCCTCGGTCAGGGAGCGGAGGCCGCCCCCGCCGTCGTCGGCGTGATGCGCGACCTCGGGGTGGCCTGATGACGGTCCTGGTGCTGATCGAGCACGCCGACGGCGAGGCCGACGAGCTGTCGCTTCAGACGCTGACGCTCGCGCGCTCGCTGGCGGGCGACGAGCCGCTGACCGCGCTGCTCGTCGGCCAGGGCGGCCAGGAGGCCGGCGCGGCGCTCGGCGCTCGTGGCGTGGGAGCCGCCCTCGTGGCCGAGGACGAACGGCTGACGGCCTACTCACCCGGGGGCTGGGCCCGCAGTGTCACGGACGCGATCGAGCGCACCGAGGCGTCTGCCGTGGTGGCCGCGGGCACGAACCGCGGCAACGAGGTGCTGGCCCACGTGGCCGCTCGCCGCGACCTGCCCTTCGCGGCCAACTGCACCGATGTGCGGTCCGGAGCCGAGCTCGAGGTCACCCGCATCCGCTGGGGAGGCAGCCTGCTGGAGGAGGCGACTGTGCACTCGCCGCTCCCCCTGCTGTCGGTGGCGCCCCATGCGCTGCCCGCCGCCCCCGGCAACGGCGCGGGCCCGGCCGATGTCGAGGCATTCGCTCCCGCGCTCGACGAGAGCGACCTGGTGGTCCAGGTGAGCGAGCACGTGGACGACGTGGCCACCGGCATCTCCCTCGCGGAGGCCAAGGTGGTGGTCAGCGGGGGCCGGGGCGTGGGTTCGGCGGACGGGTTCGGGATCCTGGAGGAGCTGGCCGGACTGCTGGACGCGGCGGTCGGCTGCTCACGCGTGGTGACGAGCGCGGGCTGGCGCCCCCACACCGACCAGGTGGGGCAGACCGGGACGAAGGTCTCACCCGACCTCTACATCGCCTGCGGGATCAGCGGCGCCACCCAGCACATCGCGGGGTGCAAGGGAGCGAAGAAGATCCTGGCCATCAACTCCGACGCCGAGGCGCCGATCCTCGCCACCGCCGACTATGCCGTCATCGGAGACCTGACCGAGATCGTGCCGGCCATCACCGCCGAGCTGCGAAAGGCGCGTTCGCCATAGACGTGGTGGTCGGAGCGGTCGCCCTGGCCGCGGCCCTCGCCGTGTGCGGTGGCCTGTTCGCGCGCAGGGCCAAGCTGCTGTTCGACGTGGTGCGGATGGGCAAGCCCGCCTCGCGCTCGGGTGATCTGCCCCGGCGCACCCGCAACGAGGCCGTGATCGTCCTCGGGCAGCGGAAGCTCCTTCAGCGGCTGGTCCCCGGGCTCGTGCACGCCTTCATCTTCTGGGGCTTCGTGGTGCTCTTTCCCACGATCGTGATCGCGATGATCGGGGCCGTGGACCGCGAGGCCACGCTGCCGTGGCTCGGCCACCAGGGCTGGTTCGCGCTGATGGTCGACGTGTTCGCCGTGCTCGTCCTGGTCGGCGTGGTCGCCGCCCTGGCCATCCGCAAGATCCAGCGCCCGGCGCGCTTCGAGGGCAGTCACCTCGGCGAGGCCGACCTGATCCTGGCCATGATCGCCGGGATCGTGACCACGCTGCTGCTCTGGCATGCGTCGCGCATCGCGCTGGGCCTGAACGAGTGGCCGGCGTCGTGGTCGCCGGTGTCGGATCTGCTGTCCGGGCTGTTCGGAGACAACCAGGCCACCGAGGTCTTGGAGCGGGTCTTCGTCTGGGCCCACGTGCTGCTGATCCTCACCTTCCTCGCCTACCTCCCCCACTCCAAGCACCTGCACATCGTCACGGCGGCGATCAACGTGTTCTTCGGGCGCACCACGGCGCCGGGGCGACTCGAGCCGCTGCGCTTCGACGTGCCCGACGACGAGATGCGCTTCGGCGCCGGCACCGTGCCCGACATGACCTGGAAGCAGACGCTCGACACGATGTCGTGCACCGAATGCGGGCGCTGCCAGGACGTCTGCCCGGCCTTCGCCACCGGCAAGGAGCTGTCGCCCAAGCTGCTGATCATGGCTCTTCGCGACCAGGTGTTCGAGGAGGGGCCGGCACTGGTGCGCGGCGAGGAGGGGTTCGAGCCCGCGCCGCTCGTGCCCGGAGCCGTGAGCGAGAACGTGGTCTGGGACTGCGTGACCTGCGGCGCCTGCGTGCGCGAGTGCCCGGTGTCGATCGAGCACGTGGACCACATCATCGACCTGCGCCGCCACCTGGTGATGATGGACTCCTCGTTCCCCGCCGAGGCCGAGCCGATGCTGCGCGACGTGGAGCGCGCCTCCAACCCCTGGGGCAAGCCCCAGACCGAGCGGGCCGACTGGGCCGAGCGGCTCGGAGTGCGGGTGCTCGAGCCCGGCGATCCGGCCCCCGAGGTTCTCTACTGGGTGGGCTGCGCAGCGTCGTTCGACGAGCGCGCCCGCACCGCCGCCGAGTCCACCGCGCGGCTGCTCCAGGCAGCCGGCGTCGACTTCGCCATCCTCGGCCCGCGCGAGTCGTGCACCGGCGACCCGGCGCGGCGGATGGGCAACGAGTACCTGTTCCAAGCGCACGCCGAGCAGAACGTCGGCACGCTCAACGACGCCGGCGTGACCAAGATCGTGGCCAGCTGCCCACACTGCTTCAACACGCTCGGCAACGAGTACGGCGACTTCGGCGGCAACTACGAGGTCGTGCACCACTCCGAGCTGCTGGCCGACCTGGTCCGCGAGGGGCGGCTCCAGACCACCGCCGACGCCGAGCGATCGATCACCTACCACGACTCGTGCTATCTGGCCCGCCACAACGACGTGCTGGCCGACCCGCGCGAGCTCGTGTCCGCCGTGGGCCGCCCGGTGGAGATGGAGCGCTCCGGCAAGCGCACGTTCTGCTGCGGCGCCGGCGGAGCTCACATGTGGATGGAGGAGCGCGGCGGCCTGATCAACGAGGAGCGCGCCCGCGAGGCCGCCGCCACCGGCGCCGAGACCCTCGCCGTGGCCTGCCCCTTCTGCACCGTCATGCTCGACGACGGCGTCAAGGCCCGCGGCGACGAGCTGCGCGTGGCCGACGTGTCCACCCTGCTGGTGGAATCGCTGGATCCGCCCGGCTCGTAGGGTCGCTGACCGGCTAGGGAGAGGTCGCGGTACCGAGCGAGTCCGCGCCGATGAACTTCGGCGTGCCGTCCTCGTAGAAGACGTCGAGCGCGGTGATGGTGAATCCCGCCCCGGCGAGGAGCTCGGGCACCCGGCGGGTCAGGTGACAGCCGCCGAACACCCGCTTCTGCACGGGCTCGAGGCGATGCTGCCAGGTGCGCACGTTCTCATCGGGGGCCAGCCCGTGCTCGACGAAGTGGAGCGTGCCGCCGGGCCTGAGCACACGACGCAGCTCGGCCAGAGCTGTGTTCACGTCGGGGATCGTGCACATCGTCCAAGTGGACAGGGCGGAGTCGAAGCTGTCGTCGGCGAAGGGCAGCGACTGGCCGTCCAGACCGGACCGGTCCACCGGAACGCTGGTGGCCCGGAGACGTTTCTCGGCCAGCTTCCACCCCACGTCCGCCGGCTCGACGGCGGCCACCCGGCTCACCCCGGGCCCGTAGAAGGGGACGTTCAGGCCCGAGCCAAAGCCGATCTCCACGACCTCTCCCTGGAGTCCCCGACAGACCCGCTCGCGCAGCGGATCGCCGGACTTCAGCCCGCAGGCGACGTTGATGAGCCGCGGAAGAACATGATCGCCGTACAAGCCCATGACGTCCGCGTCACAGCCTACCCGGCTGAGTACGCCGCGTAGACGGCCACCGAGCCGGGTAGGCGAGAGAGACATGTCCACAAATCTCGCCACCGTTCTCACCGACACAGCCGACCGCCATGCCGACCGGACCGCCATCAAGCTCGATGACTTCGAGATCAGCTTCGAACAGCTGAACGAAGCCAGCTCACGCGCCGCTGCTCTGCTCAAGGACAAGGGGATCGAGCCCGGTGACCGCGTGGGGATCATGCTGCCGAACGTGCCGCAGTTTCCCGTCGTCTACTACGGGGTTCTGCGCGCCGGCGGCGTGGCGGTGCCCATGAATCCGCTCCTGAAGAAGCGTGAGGCCGGCTTCTACCTCGAGGACCCCGAGGCGAAGCTGCTGTTTGCCTGGCACGACTTCGAGGACGCCGCCAAGCAGGCGGCCGAGGATGCGGGCGCCGAGCTGGTGCTGGTCGAGCCCGGCAAGTTCGAAGAGCTGCTGGGCGAGCACGAGCCGGAATTCGAGGTCGCCGACCGAGAGGACGACGACACCGCCGTGATCCTCTACACGTCGGGCACCACGGGCAAGCCGAAGGGCGCTGAGCTCACACACTCGAACCTGCTGAAGAACGCCGAGGCGTCGGTCGGGCTGGCCGGTGCGAGCGAGGACGACGTTCTGCTGGGCGCCCTGCCGCTGTTCCACTCGTTCGGCCAGACCTGCGGGTTGAACGCGGCGATGACGGCGGGCGCCACCCTCTCGATGATCCCGCGCTTCGAGCCCGGCAAGGCCCTGGAGATCCTCCAGCGCGACGGCGTCACGGTCTTTCAGGGCGTGCCCACGATGTTCACCGCCATGCTCAACCACGACTCGAAGGACGACGTGAACGTGTCGGCGCTGCGTGTGTGTATGTCAGGCGGCTCGGCGATGCCGGTCGAGGTGATGAAGGGCTTCGAGGAGCAATTCGCCTGCCACGTGCTCGAGGGCTATGGCCTGTCGGAGACCTCGCCGGTGGCGTCCTTCAACCACCCCGACCGAGAGCGCAAGCCCGGCTCGATCGGCACTCCGATCGACGGCGTGGAGATGAAGCTCGTGAACGACGACGGCGACGACGTCGAGGAGGGCGAGGTCGGCGAGATCGTCATCAAGGGACACAACGTCATGAAGGGCTACTGGAACCGGGCCGAAGCCACGGAGGAGGCGATCAGGGACGGCTGGTTCCACAGCGGTGACATGGGCAAGGTCGACGAGGACGGCTACTTCACGATCGTGGACCGCAAGAAGGAGCTGATCATTCGCGGCGGCTACAACGTCTACCCGCGCGAGGTCGAGGAGGTGCTCTACGAGCATCCCGACGTCCTCGAGGCCGCCGTGATCGGCTTGCCCGACGAGGAGATGGGCGAGGAGGTGGGCGCCGCGGTGGTGCTCAAGGAAGGCGCCGAGGCAAGTGAGGACGACCTCCGCGAGTACGTGAAGAGCGAGGTGGCGGGCTACAAGTACCCGCGCAAGGTGTGGTTCTTGGACGAGCTGCCCAAGGGGCCGACCGGGAAGATCCTGAAGAAGGACATCGAGGCGCCCGAGAACGTCGAGGCGGGCTAGCGGTGGCCAACGGTGGCGCCCCGCGACGGGGCGGAAGCGCCGCGCTGGACGCGATGCTCACCGACGCCGTGATGGGCCCCAGCCGCCGTTGGGTGCCCGGCGTGGCCGGTGTGAAGGCAGCGGCGAAGCTGGCCGCCCGGCCGCGCACGGTCGCGCGCCGTGGCGCCGGTCTGGCGACCGAACTGGCGAAGATCGCCGCCGGCCGCTCGGAGGTGGCGCCCGACAAGGGCGACCGCCGTTTCAAGGATCCGGCCTGGGTCAGCAACCCCGCGTTCAAGCGGATGGGCCAGTCCTACCTCGCCACCGCCGAGACGATCGACCAGGTGCTTGCCGAGGCCGGGCTCGACTGGGCCGACGAGCGCCGCGTGCGCTTCGCGGCCGAGAACGTGGTGGACCTCGTGGCGCCGAGCAACTTCCCGGCCACCAACCCGGCGGTGCTCAAGGCCACGATCGACACGGGCGGGCTGAACTTCGTGCGGGGGGCCCGCCGGTTCGTCTCGGACATGTCGAGCCGTCCGCGGATCCCGAACATGGTCGACACCTCGGAGTTCGAGGTGGGCGAGAACATCGCGGTAACGCCGGGCGCCGTGGTGCACCGGAACGAGGTCTTCGAGCTGATCCAGTACAAGCCGCAGACCAGCAAGGTGCGCTCCACGCCGCTGCTCGTGGTGCCGCCGATGATCAACAAGTACTACATCACCGATCTGGCGCCGGACCGCAGCATGATCGAGTACCTCGTCAAGGGTGGCCACCAGGTCTTCGCCATCTCCTGGCGCAACCCCGACGAGCGCCACGCGGACTGGAACCTCGAGACCTACGTGCAGGCCACCCTGGAGGCGCTGGGGGCCGTCGAGAAGATCAGTGCGAGCGACCGCTCGCACGCTCTGGGACTGTGCGCCGGCGGCATCACGCTCGCGCTGGCAGCGGCGCATCTCGCGCAGAACGGCGAGGGCGACCGGCTTGCGGGCATCACCCTCGGCGTGTGCATCCTCGACAACGAGCGCGCGGGGATGGCGGGCGCGCTCACGGACAAGAACATCGCCCAGCTGGCAATGGCGGAGTCAGCGCGCAAGGGCTACCTGGACGGCCGCGCGCTGGCCGGGGTCTTCGCGTGGCTGCGGCCGAACGACCTGATCTGGAACTACTGGATCAACAACTACCTGCTGGGCAAGGCGCCGCCGGCGTTCGACGTGCTGTTCTGGAACGCGGACGCCACGAACATGCCCGCCGCGCTGCACCGCGACTTCATCGAGCTGTCGCTGGAGAATTCGCTTCTGGAGCCGGGTGGCGTGGAGGTGCTCGGCACGGCGATCGACCTGTCGAAGGTCACGGCTGACTCGTACGTCGTCGCCGGCATCGCCGATCACATCGCGCCCTGGGAGAACTGCTACGCCACCACGCAGCTGCTGGGCTCCGACCCGCGCTTCGTTCTCTCCACCAGCGGGCACATCGCGGCACTGGTCAACCCGCCCGGCAATGAGAAGGCGAGCTACCAGACGGGCAACAGCAACCCACCGGCCGCGGACGACTGGCTCGAGTCCGCCACAAAGCAGCGCGGCACCTGGTGGGAGGACTGGCTCGAATGGCTCGGAGAGCGCTCGGGCGACGAGAAGAAGGCGCGCAAGACGCTCGGCGGGCGCGGCTTCAAGCAGCGCGAGAAGGCGCCCGGCAAGTACGTGCTCGCCGAAGCCGGGGACTAGGGCAGCTCGGCGTGCCGTACGCACTGAAGCGCCCACGGATCTGGTACGAGCGCAGCGGCAACGGCGTGCCCATGCTTCTGATCACCGGCTTCACGATCAGCTCCGCCGTGTTCGACCCCGTGCTCGAGCTCTACGAGGGACGGTTCGACTGCATCCGCTACGACAACCGCGGCTCCGGCCGCTCGGGTTCGCCGCTGCGTCCCACCTCGATGCCCGAGCTCGCGCACGACGCGGTGCGGCTGCTCGACGCCCTCGACGTCGAGAGCGCTCACGTGTACGGCGTCTCGATGGGCGGGATGGTCGCCCAGGAGCTGGCCATTCGCCATCCGGAGCGGGTGCGCGGCCTCGTGCTGGGCGCCACGACGCCGGGTGGCCCGCGAGCCGTCCGGCCGGCGCTGAGCGAGCTTGCGGCGCTGGGCGCGACCGCCACGAGCGCGATGTCAGAGCCGGGCAGGCCGTGGCTCGGAGCGATGCTCTTCTCCCCGGAGTTCCGGCGCCGGCGACCGGAGCGGACGCGCGAGCTGCTCGGGCACTTCGCGGCGCATCGGGCCCGGCCGCAGGGGATCGTGGGGCATTGGTGGGCGTCGGTGTACCACGACACCGTCTCGCGCCTGGGCCGGATCCAGGCGCCGACGCTGGTCATGCACGGCGAGCGCGACGCGATGGCCCCCGTGGCGAACGCGCGCATGCTGGCGGAGCGGATACCGGACGCGGAGCTGGCGCTCGTTCCCGGCGCGGGTCACGCGTATGCGCTCGAACGGCCCAAGGAGTCGCTCGCGCTGATGAAGGGCTGGCTGGATCGGCGCGAGCCGATATCGGCGGGGCTGGCGCACGCCGGAGTGACAGCCCGGGCGGAGCCCGTCACGAGGGCGCTCGGCCTTCCGGTGGGGGCGCTGCGCACGGGGGCAAGCCTGGTGGCGATGGGGGCAGAGAGGTTCAACCGAGGGAGACGCGATGTGGCGGCTGACAGACGACCAGCGTGAGCGGCGCGAGCAGATACGGGAGTTCGCCCTGGAAGAGGTGCGAACTCCCATGCTCGAGATCGACGAGACGGGCGACTATCCGTTCGACGTGCACGCCGCGCTGGCGCGCGAGGGGCTGATCGGGCTCGCGATACCCGAGGAGTACGGCGGCGCCGGCGCCAACAGCGTCGGCTTCTGCTCGTACATCGAGGAGCTGGCCAAGGTCTCGGCTACCGCGTCGCTGATGGCGGCGTACGTGAAGCTCACGGCTCTGCCGATCATCCTCGCCGGCAGCCACGAGCAGAAGATGCGCTTCCTGCCGTCGCTCGCCTCGGGCGACAAGCTGGGCTCCTACGCGCTCACCGAGCCGGGTGTCGGCTCCGACCCCGCCGCGCTCCAGGCGCGCGCCGAGAAGCGCGGCGATGTGTGGGTTCTCAACGGCGAGAAGCGGTTTATCGGAAACGCCGGACTGTCGGACGTTTACGTCGTGTTCGCCCGCACGGGCGACGCCGGCTCGAAGGGCATCAGCGCCTTCGTGGTGCCCGGTGACTCGGACGGCCTGAGCGTCGACAGGCTGCGCACCATGGGCATGCCCGGCTGGCGGCTCGGGGCGCCCAGGTTCGAGGACGTCGAAGTGCCGCAGGAGAACCTTCTGGGCGACGAGGGCGACGGCTTCAAGATCGCGATGACCACCTTCGACCACTCCCGCCCGACGGTCGCCTCTCAGGCGGTGGGCGTCGGACAGGGCGCGATCGACCTGGCGCTCGACTACTCGCTGCGCCGCCACGCGTTCGGGCAGCCGCTGTTCGAGCACGAGGGGATCCAGTTCAAGCTGGCCGGACTCGAGGCCGAGGTGGCCGCCGCGCGCGCCCTCGCCTACCAGGCGGCCACGTTCGTCGACGAGGGCGACCCGCGCATGACGAAGATCTCGGCGGCGGCCAAGCTGTTCGCCTCCGACGTGGCGATGAAGGCGACCACCGAGGCGGTGCAGGTGCTCGGCGGAAACGGCTACCTCAAGGAGTTCCCGGCGGAGCGAATGATGCGCGACGCGAAGGTCCTTCAGATCTACGAGGGGGCCAACGAGATCCAGGCGCTGGTCATCGCCCGCCAGATGCTCGAGCAGGCAGGCCAGCGCGACCCGATCTGGCCCGAGTCGATGCCCGGCTCTGCGGGCATCGCCAGCGGCGAGGAGGCGCCCTCACCAGAGGAGCAGCATCAGAAGGCGGGCGCGAAGGCCTAGGTCACTAGCGGCCGGCGGTCTCGCGGGCGAGTGTCTCGCCGAGCACTCGATAGACCTTGCGGTTGAAGGCGAGCCCCACGTGGCTGCCGCCGACCTCGACGCAACGGGCGTAGTCCACCAGGCAGGCCCGCCAGCGCACCACGCCGTCGCCCTTCGAGTAGATCGAGGTGAGGGGAACCGCCTCGGTGAAGTCCGCGCTGTAGTCGCGGGTGAAGCGACAACGACACTCGGCCGTGAAGCAGCCGTTGCGGGCGATGCGGTCGCCCGTCCGAGAGTGAACGCCGCGCACCGCGGCGACCGCGGCCTGCGTGGGCACGCTGATGTCGAACGGCGTGTCCAGCCCGGCTCCGAGCGATATTGCCGATGAGATGAGCTCGGGCCGCCGGTTTGACAGCGCCTTCACGAAGTGGGCTCCGCGGCTGTGGCCGATCAGCCCCACGCTGCGCCCGGCCCGGTCCGAGATGGCCTCGACCCGGCGCTCCAGCGAGTTCACCGCCCGGTCCGCGCAATCGACGTTCGAAACGATGCCCGAGCCGCGCGCGTCGTAACCCATGCGCCCCAGCCAGGAACGCATTACGGCAAGCGAGGAGTCGCCGGCGAGAAAGCCTGGGATCAGGACCAGGGGAGCTCCGTCGCCCCGCGGAACCCCTTCGCCGCGAAACACCGGATCGACGAGTAGCCGTGCCAGCTCGAGCTGCCAGCGCATCTCCGCGAGGTGGTTGCCCCACCAGCGTTCGGCGGGCGCGCTCGGGGCCGGCGGCTGGACCGGGTCGGACGAGGACTCCTCCACGGCTCGACGGACCCTGGCTTCCACAAGCGTGAGGCTAGATGACTAGCGGCGACGGGCCCGCGGAAGCGGCTGCCAGTCGGGCGCAGACGCCCACACAGTTGCGCTGCTTCTCAGGCGCTCTCCCGGATCCCCGCCCGGCGGAGAGCGGCCGCGCGTTTGTCCTGAAGGCTGGCGCCGTCCAACACCAGCTCGGTGTCTCGGACGAGCTCGTAGGTGAGGACAGCGATGCCGTCGCCGACCCTCTGCGCGTCGACCAGATGGACGGGTTTCTTGTCGCTGGTCGTCCCGAAGAGGCGCGCGCCGGCCCCGAGCACGACCGGGTAGATCATCAGCCGCAGCTCGTCGACGAGGTCGTGCTCGATCAGCGTGCGCGCGAGTTGGGCGCTGCCGAGGACGACGATCTCCCCGTCCAGCTCATGCCTCAGCTTCGACACCTCGTCGACCACGTCTCCCCTCAGTACCGTCGAGTTGTTCCAGGCGGGGTCCTTGAGGGTCGAGGACACGACGTACTTGGGCAGGCTGTTCAGCTTGTCCGCCAACTCGCCACCCCGGGACGGCCAGGTCGCGGCGAAGAACTCGTAGCTCCGCCGACCCAGCAGCAGCGCCTCGGTGCCCAGCGTCCTGTCGAGCGTGAATCGCTCGCCGTCCTCGCCGCGATCGGTCTGGAAGTACCAGCCGCCGAGCCTGAAGCCCTCGACACCGGCCGGGTCCTCCATGACTCCGTCGAGCGAGACGTTTTCGCTGATGATGATCTTGGTCATGCCCGTTGAGGCGTTCGCCCGGACGAGAACTGAGCGGCGAATTTCGAGCCCGCGGGGCGTCGTTACTTGTGATGCGGGTGAAAGGACGAGCCGATGGGAGGATGCGAGCGTGACCGAGCAGACCCTCGCCCGTGCGCGTGCCGGCGACGAGGACGCCTTCCGCGAGCTGACCGACCCCTACCGGCGTGAGCTCCAGGTGCACGTCTATCGGATCGTCGGGTCGGCCCAGGACGCCGAGGACCTGCTCCAGGAGACGCTGCTCGCAGCATGGCGCGGCCTCGAGCGGTTCGAGGAACGCGCGTCGGTCCGTGCCTGGCTGTACCGGATCGCCACCAATCGCTCGCTGGATGCGCTCCGTGCGAGCCGGCGCCGCCCCGAGGACGTGCAGCGGATGACCGAGATGCCCGAGCCCACGCGCCGGGGCGAGCCGATCTGGCTCGAGCCCTACCCCGATGTCCTGTTCGAAGGCATCGCCGACGAAGCGCCCGGACCGGAGGCGCGCCACGAGACCAAGGAGGCGATTGCGCTGGCGTTCATCGTCGGCCTCCAGCACCTCCCCCCGCAACAGCGCGCGGTGCTCGTGCTGCGCGACGTGCTCGGCTTCCGTGCCGGCGAGGTCGCCGAGATGCTCGATACCACCGCCACGTCGGTCAACAGCATGCTGCGGCGTGCGCGCGCCGCCTTCGAGTCGCGACTGCCCGCCGCCGGACGTGAACGCGCGCCGCTCCCGAACTCCAAGCTCGAGCGCGACATCCTCGGCCGCTTCGCCGACGCGGTCGAGGCGGGCGACATCGACGCCATGGTCGCCCTGCTCACCGACGACGCCTGGGTGACCATGCCGCCCGAGCCAGCGGAGTACCAGGGCCCCGCCACGATCGGCGCGTTCCTGCGCGACCGCGAGATCCGGCGCGGCGCGCGGCTGCGACTGGTGCCGACCCGCGCGAACGGTCAGCCCGCCTTCGCGTGCTACCTCCCCGTCGCCAATACCGACATCGCGCGGCCGTACGCGTTGTTCGTCCTCACTCTGGAGGGCGACCGGATATCCGCGATCACCTGGTTCGGCGACTGCAGCGTCTTCCCGCACTTCGGACTGCCGCGGACGCTGCGCTAGGCGTCGAGGGCTACGACTTAGGTGGCTTCTGCCTGCTGACCGGGTGCCCGGCCGGCGGTCCCGCGTCCCCGGGGACGTTCGGAGCCGCCTTGGAGGCGGGCGCGGTTGGCTTCGGCTTCGGGCTGGGAGGAGGCTTCGCTGCAGAGGGCAGCTTCGCGGGTCCCCGCTTGACCGGAGCGCGGCCGGCCGGCGTCTCGACCGGTCCTCGCCCCTGCGCGGGCCGCCCGCGAGGCGCCCCGAGCTGAGGCGTGGCCTGGCGCGGGGCCTTCTTCTCGTGCCCGAGCTTCTTCCCAGGCTCTTGGCCGACCGCGCGGCCGGGCGGCGCCGCGAGGCGGGGTGAGCCCAGGCCTGCGGATACTCTGGCGCCGTTCTGATTCGCCGGCGCCCGGGTCCGGGCCGGCGTGGGTTCCGCCGCGTCAGGCGCCGGACCTGCCGCGGCCGACGCGGTGCGCTCGGGCCGCGCGACCGCCGGCTCGTTCCCACCCCCGGCGGCGCGCTCCTGCACACCGGCCGGCGTGGCCCGCGGTTCGCCCGCGGGATCGTCCGCCAGCATTCGCTCCGCGGTCACGCCTCCCCCCGCCAGGAGCCCGACCAGGGCCAACTTGGTCAGCAGCATCGAGCCGGCCCCGCCGATCGCCGCGCCGGCTCCGCCGATGCCCGCCGCCGCCAGCACGCTCAGCTCGAGGCCGCTCCCCGGCGTGACCGGCAGGGCCGCGGCGAGCAGCTCGCGCTGGCGCTTGACCTCCTGGCGATAGTCGCGGCAACCGGGGCACTCCCGCAGGTGAAGGCGTAGTTCATTGCGCCGCAGCGCCCCGCCGCGCAGGTTCGCGAGCTGCTCGCGTATCTCTTCGCAGGATTTCTCGCGAGCCTTCCGGCCGGCGATCAGCGCGCTCCGCGCGCGAAAGACGAGCGACTTCACGCGCGCGACCTCGCAGCCGAGGACCTGTGCCACGGCGGTATGCGGCAGCTCACCGAGTTCGGACAGAAGGAGTGACTCGCGCTGCTCCAGAGGAAGCCTCCCGATGTCAGCCAGGAGCTCCCGAAGCTCCGCGCGCCGCTCGACCTCCTCGGACAGATCCGCCGTCGCGAGCTCGCCGAGCTCGGGCTCGTCGCGCCGCGCGCGCAGCATCGAAACACAACGGTTACGGGCGATCGTGAACAACCACGGCCTGAGAATGAGCTCTCGGTCCCCTCCCCGCTCGAGGTCACGCCATGCGGAGGCGAACGTGTGCTGCACGGCGTCCTGCGCCTCTTCCGCGGAGCCGAGCATGTGTCGGCAGAAGCCGAGCAGCGCGGCGCCGTGGCGTTCGAACGCGACCTCGAAGGCGAGCTCGTTGCCGCGCCGCATCTGCTCGACGAGCCTGCCGTCGCCGGCCAGCGCGAGCACGCGCTTCGAGTGCCGCACACCGGACGGTCTGTGCGTGGGGACCGAGACGACGGGCATTGCCTAGTGGTTGTACCCCACGTCCCCGTTGGCAAGCAAGGCTGCATCGCTCCTATCAACGCACCGGCGGCGGCCAGGTTCAGGCGTTACCCCTGAACTTTCGTGCACGACGTGCGTTTCAACCCACATGAAGAGAACCACGCTAGCCGTCGCTCTCGCAGTGCTGCTCGCGCTGCCGGGGGCTGTCGCCGGCAAGCCACCCGCCGAGCGGGAACAGACCCAGGCCGCGCACGCGCAATGCACGCTCGAGCGCGGCAAGACCAAGGCCACGCGCGAGGCGTTCAGGGCGAGGTACCACAGCATGAGCCGCTGCGTGCGCAAGAACGCCGCCGAGGAGTCGGCAGAGGAGCAGAAGGCGCGCACGAACGCCTCCAAGGAGTGCAAGGCCGAGGCGGCGGACGCGAACTTCGCGGCGACGCACGACAAGAAGTCATTCGCCGAGTTCTACGGCACGAACGGCAACGGCAAGAACGCTCACGGGAAGTGCGTCTCGATCAAGGCCAAAGCCAAGAAGGCAGAGATGGACGCCGCCGACGCCGAGGAGGCGAAGGACTTCAAGAACGCCGCCAAGGCGTGCGCCGACGACCGCCGCACGCTGGGGACGAGCGCTTTCGCGAAGGAGTACGGCACGAACGCGAACAAGCGCAACGCATTCGGGAAGTGCGTGGCGGCCAAGACCCGAGAGTCGCGGCCCTAGGCCCGGCTCCCAGGGCGGACCGTGCCAGATGCACCGTCCGTGGGCCAAGGCGAAGGGGGCTCCGCGCGCGGAGCCCCCTTCGCCGTTCCTGAGCACGTCCCCGCCTCGGTTGCCCGCGTTGAACGAGTTGCCCGGGTCTTCTCCGAAGCAGTGCCCTGGACTCAGTCAGCCTCTACAGGCTCGAAGACGTGCTCCGCATCACCCGGCGAGATCATGATCAGTCCAAGCATCGGTCCGTCGCCAGAATTCCACGCGGTGTGAGGCGTTCCTCGGGGAACGAACACGAAGCCGCCGGCGGTGACTCGAACCTCGCGGTCGCCGAGCAGGAAGGTGGCCTCACCGTTCGCGATGTGAAACGCCTCGTCCGTGTTCGGGTGCCGGTGAAACGGCGGCGCGGGCTGGTCGGCGGGGATCGTCCCAGCGAGAACCCGGTAGGCCCCGCCCATCTCCGCCGGGCCGAAGTTCGCTGGCTCCGGTCCTTCCGATGGGGCGATCACGGTGCACCCGTTGATCGTCTCCATGACTCCCGACCCTAGCCGGATGGCCGCGCGAGTGGTGAGTCACGACCGCTCGCTAGGTTGGCCGGGCGATGACCCCCTCCCAGCTCGAGAAGGCGAATGCGTTTCGCACCCTTCACGAGGGCGAGACCTTCGTGACGCCGAACCCCTGGGACGCGGGCTCGGCCCGGGCGTTCGCCAAGCTTGGATTCAAGGCGCTCGCGAGCACGAGCAGCGGGTTCGCGTTCACGCTGGGGAGATCTGACGGCGAGGTCCGCCTGGAGGAGGCGGTCGAGCACGCGCGGGCGCTCGACCGGGCCACCGACCTGCCCGTCTCGATGGACCTCGAAGACGGCTATGGCCCCGAACCGGCCGACGCCGCGCTTGCGATCACCCGGGCGGCCGAGGGCGGCGCGGTCGGCGGCTCGATCGAGGACTGGGACCGCAGCGGCTTTCTCCACGAAATCGGCCGCGCCGCAGAGCGTGTCGCCGCTGCCGCTGAGGCGGCCCGGACGCTCGACTTCCCGTTCACGCTCACCGGCCGTGCCGAGAACCACTTCCGGGGCAACCCGGACCTCGACGACACGATCCGGCGCCTTCAGGCGTATGAGCAGGCCGGCGCCGACGTGCTGTTCGCGCCGGGACTCCGCACCGACGAAGAGATCCGGGCGGTCTGCGAAGCGGTGACGAAGCCCGTCAGCGTGCTGGCCCTTCCCGACATGACGGTCGACCGGATCGCTGCCGCGGGCGCCCAGCGGATCAGCGTTCCCGGGCTCTCCCGGGTGGCGATGGGAGCCGCGGTCGAAGCGGCTCGCGCGATCCATGAGACCGGCGACTTCTCAGCGCTCGCGCCCTCCTCCGGCGACTGAATACTTCCGCGCGTCGCCGGACGATCGCCCCGCTCCATGCGCCGCCCGCAGGGCGAGCGCGATCGCGGCGCCAAGCGGGATCATGATGTGCGGCCAGACCGCGCCACGGCGCGTGCCGCACGTCCCTGGCATCCATGGTCAAGCGCACCCGCAGGCCCGCGCCGGCCACGGAGAGCGACTCGCGCGGTAACGACCCATGACCGCGTCCGTCAACGGCGTCGCGCGCGCAGTCGCGCACCACGCGGGCGTCGGCCCGGCGCGAGGGCGGGAAGGCCAACGCAGCCAGGGAAGTCAGTACATCGCTCAACCGCCGCCTCACGCCCCGCTCCTGATCGGCGCAGGCCGGCGAAGCTGGACGACTCTGGCCGCGGCCGCCAGCCGGTCGGCCTCGACCACGACGGCGTCACGCCCCTGGTCGCTGAGCCGGTAGTAGCGCCGCCGCCGCCCCCCGACGGTCTCCTCGCGTTCCACTTGCACGAGCCCCTGCCCGGCCATCCGCTCGAGAGCCCCGTAGAGCGTGCCGGCCGTGAGCCGCACCCCGCCCTCGGAGAGCTGCTCTGCCCGCGCCGCGATCGCGTACCCGTGCAGAGGCCCATCGAGAAGCGAGGCGAGTACGAAGTAGCTGGCCGGCCGAAGGTCCATGCCATGTGTGACGATACATCGTTCAGCGATGTATGACAATACGATCTCGCGATGGAGCAGTACCTCGAACGGCGCCGGGTGGCGACCGCGGCCGCCTGGGATCTCCACGACGGCGTGGTGCTGGTCGCGGCCGGGGACGAGATCCCGGTCCCCGGACGCGGCGATCGGATGTACCCGTTCCGCGCCCACTCGGAGTACCTGTACCTCACCGACCGCGAACGCCCGGGCGGCGTGCTCGCGTTCGATCCGGGCGAGGGTTGGGTCGAGTTCGTCGTGCCGGTCACCGCCAAGGAGCTGCTGTGGACGGGGCT
The DNA here is from genome assembly GCA_963826165.1 of uncultured Thermoleophilaceae bacterium. Taxonomy (GTDB): domain Bacteria; phylum Actinomycetota; class Thermoleophilia; order Solirubrobacterales; family Thermoleophilaceae; genus JACVRW01. Next base: position 329,659 of record CAWGWC010000016.1, read on the forward strand.
CGAGGGCGACCGCGAAGGGGTGCCCGAGGGAACGCGTCCCCTCGGCGAGCTCGAGGCGTTCGTCTCCGGCCGGCCCGTGCGCCGGCTGGGCGCGACGCCGGAACCGGACGCAGCGCTGCGCGACGCGCTGATCCGCGTGCGGCGGCCGAAGGACGACCTCGAGCTGGAACGGATGCGAGCCGCGGCCGAGGCCACACGGGAAGGTTTCGAAGAGCTCGTGCCGCTGATCGAGCCCGGACGAAGCGAGCGCGAGTTGCAGGTGGCGCTCGAGGCGGCCTTCCTGCGCAACGGTGGCGACTTTCTCGCGTTCGAGAGCATCGTCGCGGCGGGCGACCACGCCGCCGTCCTGCACTTCACGCCGACGTCGCGTGCACTCCGCGACGGCGAGCTGCTGCTCGTCGACGCGGGCGCCGAGGTTGGCGGTTACGCCAGCGACGTGACCCGGACGTACCCGGTGGGGGCAGCCTTCGCGCCTGAGCAGTCGCTGGTCCACGAAACAGTGCGGCGGGCCGGCGAAGCCGCGATCGCCACGTGCCGGCCGGGCGTCGAGTGGCGAGACGTTCACCTCGCGGCGGCGCTCGTCGTCGCGGACGGCCTCGTCGAGTTGGGCGTGCTGCGGGGCCGCCGCGAGTCGCTCGTCGAGAGCGGCGCAGTCACACTCTTCTTTCCTCACGGCATCGGTCACATGGTCGGGCTCGGCATCCGCGACGCAGGCCCTGCGTCCGACGAGACGGAGGAGCCCACGCCGGGACTGCCGCCGTTGCGCGTGGCCATCCCGCTCGCGCCGCGCCAGGCCTGGACCGTGGAGCCGGGCGTCTACTTCGTGCCTGCTCTCCTGGGCGGCGCCCACGGCCGCGACGGCGTCGTGTGGGACCGCGTCGACCGGCTGCACGGCTTCGGCGGCGTGCGCCTGGAGCAGAACATCCTGATCGGCGACGACGGCTGCGAGGTGCTGACGGCGGCCATCCCGTTCGCGGCCTAGAACTCTGCAAGCGGGCTTGGGTGCCTGGGCTCGTAGAGGCCCATCTCGCCCGCGCCCGGGATCTTGAACTGCGCCATCCGGCCCCAGCCCTCGTCCTCGATCGCCGAGACGAACTCCACGCCCTTGCGCTCGAGCTCTTCGACGGTCCGCTCGATGTCATGGCACATGAGGAACAGGACGTGATCCCCCGGCCCGCGTCCCCAGCCGGAGCCGGGGTGGACCGCAACCTCGCCCGGCGGCAGGGCGAAGATCAGCCAGCCCTCGCCGGCATCGATTCCGTCGAAGCCCAGCACGTCGCGAAGGAACTCCCGAGCCCGCTCGGCGTCCTCGGCGAAGATGATCGTGTGTGCCCCGGCGATCACGGGCGAGCATCGTAGCGGCGCCTGTTTGCGGTTAGGGTCGCCCGATCGTGCGCAAGTGGCTCCCGATGATGATCCTCGCATCGGCTCAGTTCGTGATGGTTCTCGACTCGAGCGTGATGAACGTCGCGATCTCGCAGATCGTCGAGGATCTCGACACGACGATCCAGGGTGTTCAGACGGCGATCACCCTGTACACGCTGGTGATGGCCGCGTTCATGCTGCTCGGCGCGAAGCTCGGCGACATGCTGGGCACCAATCGCGCCTTTGCGATCGGCCTGGCGATCTACGGCGTGGGCTCGCTCACGACGGCGCTCAGCCCGAACCTCGGGGTCCTGCTGATCGGCTGGTCGGGTGTCGAGGGGTTTGGTGCCGTGCTGGTGGTGCCCGCGATCGCCGCGCTCACCGCCGCCAGCTACGAGGGCCGCGAGCGCGCGCTGGCGTACGCCCTGCTCGGGGGGATCGCCGCAATCGCGGTCGCCGCGGGGCCCCTGATCGGCGGCTGGGTGACGACGGAGTTGACGTGGCGGTACGTGTTCGCCGCAGAGACCGTGGTCGTGATCGCGATCGTGCTCCTGCGCGGCCAGCTCGCGCGAGCGCCCGCGGCCGAGCGGCGTCCGCAGCTCGACGTCGTGGGCGTGGCGCTCTCCTCGGCCGGCCTCGGCCTGATCGTCATCGCGATCCTGCGCGCCAGCGTGTGGGGCTTCGTGCAGCCACGCACGCCCCCGACGATCGACGGCACGGAGATCACGCCGCTGGGCTTCTCGCCGGTGCCGTTCGTGGTGCTCGGCGGTCTCGCGCTGCTGTGGGCGTTCACCGCGTGGGAGCAGCGTCGCTTCCGGCTGGGACGCGACCGTCTGCTCGACACGGCGCTGCTGGGCATCTCGCAGCTCCGAGCCGGGCTGTCCACGCTGGTCGGGCAGCAGCTCGTTCTGATGGGCACGTTCTTCGTCATCCCCGTCTACCTGCAGGTGGTGGTCGGCCTGAATGCGTTCGAGACCGGCAAGCGCCTGCTGCCGCTGTCGGTGGCGATGCTCCTGTTCGCGCTGCTGGGCCCGCGGATGGCAGCACGTCGCTCGCCGCGCACCGTCGCCCAGATGGGCCTGGTGGCGGTGAGCATCGGCGCGGTCGTGATGCTCGCGACGCTCGACGTGACCCTCAGGGACACCGGCTTCAAGATCGCGCTCGCTCTCATCGGCGCGGGCGCCGGGCTGCTCGCCTCGCAGCTCGGGAACATCATCATGTCCTCCGTCGCGCCCACCAAGACGAGCGAGGCCGGCGGCCTTCAGGGCACGGCCCAGAACCTCGGATCCTCGCTCGGCACGGCCATCATCGGCGCCGTGTTGCTCGCATCGCTCGCGACCGGCTTCAGCGAACGCATCGTGAGCAACCCCGACATCCCGCCGGCCGCCCGGGAGACGATCGTCGCCAACACCGAAGAGGGGATCGACATAGTGCCCGTCGAGGCCGTCGAGCAGGCGGCTGTCGACGGCGGTCTCAACCCCGACCAGGCCGGCGCGGTCGCCGCCGACTACGGCGACGCGCAACTGGACGCGCTGCGTCTCTCGCTCGGCGCGGTCGCGCTCGCGGCCCTTCTGTCGCTCTGGGTCACCCGAAAACTGCCGACGATGTCGCTGGCGGAGAGTGCGGACCCCGCCGCAGAGCCGGCCGCCGTCGCATAGCGTGAGCGCCATGGCGCGACAGGGAGTCCCAGTCCTGGCCGTGATCGTGTCGGCGGTCGCTCTCGTGCTGTCGGCGGCGCCTGTGGCCGCGGTGGCCGCCGGTCCGAAGCTGACCGTGCCCCGGGCGGACCTGGAGGCGGCCCTCGAGTGTCCGATCGATCCTCGCAACGCGAGACGGACGCCGCTCATGTTCGTGACCGGCACCGGCGCGAGCGGTGACCAGGGCTATCTCATCGGCCAGGTCGCCTTCGAGGCCTACGGTCATCCGGTCTGTTACGTCAACTTCCCGGACTTCACGACCGCCGACATCCAGACCTCGGTGCAGTACCTGGTGTACGGGCTGCGCAAGGAATTCAGGCTCGCGGGCCGCAAGGTGGCCGTGTTCGGGATCAGCCAGGGTGGGCTGCTCCCCCGTTTTGCCCTCACCTACTGGCCCGACCTCCGCCGCAAGGTCAGCGACGTGCTCGCCGCCGCCGGAACGCAACACGGCACGAGCGTCTTCCGCGGCTGCTCGGCGGCATCGCCGTGTGCGCCTGCCAACTGGCAGCAGGGCCGTGGCTCGAACCTCCTCGCCGCGCTCAACGCCCAACCGGACGAGACGCCGGGCGACGTCTCCTACACGACCGTCCGATCGCTGGTGGACGAGACCGTGCAGCCGCAGGGCGGCCGGCGGCCGACGTCGTCGCTCGAGGGAGCTCGCAACATCCTGATTCAGGACGTCTGTCCCGGACGCCGGACGACGCACATCGGCACGGCCGTGGACTCGGTCTCCTTCGAGGCGTTCACGGATGCGATCGAGCACCGCGGCAAGGGCAGACAGGGAGCCGCGAAGGTCTCACGCCTGCCGAGCGACGTGTGCGATCACCCCTACGCCACCGGACTCGACGAGGCGCAGACGAGCGCCTTCCTCGCCGGATCGGGCGGGTTGATCGGGGCCCAGCAGGCGCAGGTCCCAAAGGTCGGGGCCGAGCCGAGGGTGCGCCGGGTGTTCAGGCGTCCTTGATCGCCGCCGTCACCGCCCGCGCCTTCGACGCCGCGGCCGAGCTCGCACCGGCCGGGGTCGAGCTGCTGCAGCTGCCCGAGGGCCGCGACGATGCGGCCTTCGTCCTGCCCGGCTGGGAGGACCGCGAGACCGTCGACGCGTTACCCCGGCTGGAGCGGCTGCGCGTGGTGCAGACCCTGTCGGCCGGCACCGAGTGGATCGAGAAGCGCGTCCCGGCCTGGGCGACCCTGTGCAACGCGCGCGGAACGCGCGACACCGCCATGGCCGAGTGGGTGGTCGGCGCGTTGCTGGGCGACGCCTACGGCCAGTTCACCGCCGCCCGGACGTGCCGCTGGTCGGACACGAAGCCGCGCGAGCTGCGCGGCGCGACGGTGCTGATCGTCGGCTTCGGCTCGATCGGGCGGGCGGTGGAGCGACTGCTGGAGCCGTTTGGCGTCACCGTGATCGGCGTCGCCCGCCGCGCTCGTGAGGGTGTCCATGCCACCGGCGAGCTGCCTGCGCTCGCCGGGCAGGCCGACGCCGTCGTCGTGCTGACGCCGCTCACTTCCGAGACCGCCGGCCTGGTCGACGCCCCGCTGCTCGCCCGGATGCGCGACGGCGCCCTTCTCATCAACGCCGGTCGCGGCCGTGTGGTGGACACGGACGCGCTGCTGGCCGAGTTGCAGTCGGGCCGCCTGCGAGCGGTGCTCGACGTGGTCGACCCCGAGCCGCTTCCCGACGACCATCCCCTCTGGAACGTCGCACTGGCCATTACGCCCCACAATGCGGGCGACACCCCGGCGGCAGAGGCGCGGGCGGCGCGCTTCGGCGCGCAGCAGCTGGCACGGTTCGCGCGTGGGGAGCCGCTGCGCAACGTGGTGCGCGCAGTCGCGTGAACGCTCAGCCCTCGAGCCGCTCCAGCGCCTCTCGGCGCCAGCGCTCCGTTCGCTCAACCTCGTTGAAGGTGTAGAGGTGCAGGCCGGCCACGTTGCGGTCGGGTTCTGTGATGAAGGGTGCGAGCTCGGCCACGAGCTTGTCGGGCTTGAAGCGGCGCGACAGGAGGCGGGCCAGCCAGCCCTGGTGGTGGCGCATGAAGCGGGTCGACTCGCCCAGCCCGATCTTCATCGAGATCCGCAGGAGCTTCCCGTAGTCGATATGTCCGGGCAGTCCGATCCAGATGGGGAGCTGCGTGCCGCGGCGGCGGACCCGTTCGACCCAGTCGACGATGACGTCGGCGTCGAAGCAGATCTGGCTGACGATGTGGGTCGCCATCTCCGCCTTGACGAACATCGCCCGGATCGTCTCCTCGTCGGAGATCAGGTGGTGGCTCTCGGGATAGCCGGTGATCCCGATCGCCTCGAATTCGTCACGGCGAGGGCCCATCGCCCGGAGCAGATCCGCCGCGCCGTGATACTCGCCTGCGGGCTCCGGCGCGTCGCCGGCCAGCACGAACAGGTCGGTGACCCCTGCGGCGCGAATGCGGTCGAGGATCGCGTCGAGATGGCCGCGGTCGGTCACCAGTCGCGCCGAGAGGTGCGGCTCCACGCGGTAGCCGGCTGCGATCAGCCGCTCGGTCAGGTCGAGGGTGGCGTCGAGGCCGCGGCTGGGCGAAGCGGTCACCGTGACCTTCACCTCGGTCCCGAGGTGCTCGCGCACCTCGTCCTCGACCCCCTCGAGCGGCAGGACCTCGAAGCGCGCTCGGCGCAGCAGATCGGCCAACAGCACCGAGCGGTCGGGCTGGGAACCGCTGGCAACGCCCGCGCGCATGCTGATATATCAAGGTAGCATCGTGTCCGCTCCTGACCCTGGTGCGATGGCCGCGGACCCCTCTGAGACCCCGAGCACGCTGACGCCCTCGCCGAAGCTCGTGGCGGAGCGCGCCTACGTCGAGCTGCGCGACCGGATCGTGACGCTCCACATCGCACCCGGCACGGCGCTGCGCGAGGACGAGCTGATGCGCGAGCTGGGCATCGGGCGCACGCCCCTGCGGGAGGCGGTCAAGCGCCTGGCCCTGGAGAACCTCCTGACCGTCCAGCCTCGGCGCGGGACGTTCGTGACCGGAGTCGAGGCGACCGACATCGTGAACATCACCGAGGTCCGCGCGGAGCTCGAGGCCTACGCCGCCGAGCTCGCCGCGCTGCGCATGAGCGACGGGGCCGTCGAGCTCGCCGGGTCGCTGCTGGACGAGGTCAGGGAGCTGAGACGCCCGGACGACCAGGATTGGCTCATGCATTTCGACGAGCGCATCCATCGCTTCATCTGGGAGGCGGCGGGCAACCCCTACCTGCTCGACACGCTCGAGCGCTACTTCACCCACTCGCTGAGGATCTGGTACCTGGTGCTCGACCGCGTGCCGGGGCTGGGCCACGCCGTCCACGACCAGGCCCACCTGCTCGAAGCGCTGCTGTCGCGCGACAGCGCCACCGCCCGCACCATCATGCGCGAGCACGTGCTGGCCTTCCAGCGCGAGATCATGGCCGCGTTCAGCCGCGGCTGAGGGCATCCGGGTACCACAGCGCCCGGGCGCGCAGCTCCGAGCGTCCGCGGGTGAGCCGGCCCAGCGTGGCGCCCCCGTGCCCTTCGAGAAGGGTCGCCAGCGCCAGGAACGCCTGAGCGGTGGTGAGGGCGTCGCCCTCGGCGTCGTGCGGCCGATGTGAGGGAAGTCCGAGCCCGGCGGCCACGGTCTCGAGGGCGCACCAGCCCGGATCGTCGTCGCCGCGAGCCAGGCACAGAAGCCGCCACAGGAGCGCCGTGTCGACGGTCTTCTTCGGGAAGCACGAGCCCAGCTCGCGCAGGGCCGGGCCGAGAAAGGTCTGCTCGACCCAGGCCACGTGCACCACCGGGACCCGACCGCGCAGGGTGGCCACCAGCGGAAGCAGCGCATCGGCAGCCGGCGGAGCGGCCACGAGGTCCGCCGCCCGCAACCCGTGGATCTCCACCGACGGACCCGGCGGCGGCGTTTGCGGCCGGACCAGGCCGGTCACCGTGCGGGCGGCCACCACCCGGCCGCCGTCCACCGGGACGGCCGCGAAGGAGATGACCTCGTCGGTTTCCGGGTCGAGCCCCGTGGTCTCCACGTCGACCACCACGAAGGGCACCCTTCGCCACGGAGTGCGGGCGCTCGTGCTCAATAGGTCGACAGCGATCGTTCGACGTCGAGCCCGCGCTGAACGCGCCGTACCCCCCGGAACGCGTCCTTGAGAGCCGCTCGCGTCAGCGGCGCCAGGCGCTTGGGCTCGATCAGGTCGTCCGGCGCGTCGCCCGCGCGCAGCTGCTCAACCTGATGCTCCATGCGCAGCTCGCAGAACAGCTCGAAGGCGTCGCGCAGGATGTCCACCTCCTCGGTGCCGAGGGTGCCGGCCGTCTGCGCGGCGTCGAGCCGGGCAGTCGTGGAAGCCGCGGCCACGCCGGCCTTGAGACCGGCCCAGCGAGCCAGCGACTCCACCGGCAACAGGCCGCCGTGCTTGATGTCCAGAAGTCCTCGGCGCTCCCCGCTCGAATGGAGCACGAAGTCGCGCAGGAAGCCGGTGGGCGGTCGCGCTGCCAGGGCCGCCGCGAGCAGGCGCGCGAGCATGAGCCGCCGGTCTGGCGACTGCGCGAAGGCCGCGAACAGGCGGTCGGCCACCGTCGTCTGGCCCCAGACCGGGTCGCTCTCCACCACCACCGACAGCAGCATCAGCCCGCGGTCGCGGTCGGGATCCTCGGTCCAGCTGCGGGCGGCTCGCTCCCAGCCGTCCACCGAGCGCGCAAACAGCGGGTTCGACGCCACCGCCCCGTTCTCGTCGGAGGCGAAGCCGCTCAGGCCCAGGCCCTGCAGCACGCGCTCCGACACGGCCCTGAACGTCCCGGCGGGCTCGTCCTCGTCGTCGTCCCGGCCCTGCCAGGCCACCGCGCAGTCCACATCGGAGCTGGGAACGGGCTCGCGGCGTCCGAAGCTGCCCATCGCCAGCCAGGTGTAGGGGACGGGCGGCGCCCCGAGCTCCTCGTGGGCGAGCGCCACGAGCCGGCGCGTGGTGGCGTCGTGGATCCCCGAGATCGTGCGCGAGATCGCGAGGGCGGGCAGGCCGGCCTCGTGGAGGGCGACCACCACCGCCGGCAGCTCCGCGGCGGCCTCGGCCACCGACGGCACGTCCGCGGCGCGTGCCACGAGGGCGCGCAACCGGAACGGCGTGCGGTGCTCGCTGGCCAACAGGTCCACATCGTCGAGCACGCCCACCAGCCGGCGAGCCGGGTCGAGCACCGGCAGGTGGCGGATGCCGTGATCGAGCATCTCGAGCAGGGCCTCGGCGCCGCTCGCGTCGGCCGGGACGGTGAAGGCCGGCGCGCTCATCACCGCCGACAGCGGCGTCTCCGGCGGCGCGCCGGCGGCCACCACCCGCTCACGGATGTCGCGGTCGGTGACGATGCCGAGCGTCTCCCCCAGATCGACGGCCACGCAGGTCACTCCCGCCTCGACCATCTGGCGGGCCGCATCCCGGACGCCGACGTCGGGGAGGCACACGAGCGGGTCGGCTCGCACGAGGTCCCTCACCGGCCGGCCCAGCCCGGCCACCGGCGCCTCGTCCTGCCCGGCCAGCAGGCGCACGCCCTTGTTCATCGAGTGGGCGATGAAGCCGGCCGCCGCCGGTGTCTCGAGCACGGGCCGGATGGCATGCTCGGGAAAGCGGTAGACCAGCGTGTCCTCCGCGGCGCGCGCCACGAAGCCCAGCGGGCCCTCCTCGAGCATCGAGGCGAAGCCGAACATCTCGCCCTCGCCGAGCAGGTCGAGCAGGCGTCCGCCGATGAGCAGCTCCACCGACCCGCGCCGGATCACGTAGGCGAACTCGGAGGTGGCCCACGCGCTGTCGAGCACCGGCGCCCGGGCGGCGTGGAACTCGATCTCGGCGCTGGCCGCCACGCTCGCCAGCATCTCCTCATCGAGTGTGTCGAACGGGGGATGACGGCGCAGGAACTCGGCTATGTCGTGCATGGCGGACGTCCGCCGCGGATGGCTTGGCCGGGTCGGTTGGCACAGATATATCACCCTTGACAGGGCCGATCGACCCGGCGATAGTCGGCTCGCCGAGTCGGCTAGCGAGAGAGAGCACGGACGTGGCCACGACCAGCGCCGGTGATTCCAACGACCTCGAGGAGTTCGGCTACAAGCAGGAGCTCGACCGCAGCATCGGGAAGTTCGCCAGCTTCGCCGCCGGGGTCAGCTACATCTCGATCCTCACCGGCGTCTTCCAGCTCTTCTACTTCGGCTTTGCCTTCGGCGGCCCGGCCTACTGGTGGACCTGGCCGATGGTCTTCGTCGGCCAGCTGATGGTCGCCCTGTGCTTCGCCGAGCTCGCGGCCAACTTCCCCGTGGCCGGCTCGATCTACAACTGGGGCAAGAGGATGGGCAGTGCCACGGTGGCCTGGCTCGGCGGCTGGATGATGCTCACGGCCTCGATCGTGACCATCGCGGCGGTCGCGCTGGCGTACCAGATCACGCTGCCCGAGATCTCGTCGTTCTTCCAGTTCTACGGCGACGGCACGGGGGAGAACGACTTCGCGATCAACGCCGTGATCCTCGGCACCGTCCTGATCGCCTTCACCACGCTGATCAACGCGCTCGGAGTGAAGTTGATGTCGCGCATCAACAGCTCGGGCGTCTTCATCGAGCTGATCGCGGCGGTCGTCCTGATCGTCGCGTTGCTCGCCTCCGCCACGCGTGGTCCGGACGTCGTGTTCGAGACGCAGGGCACCGGCGCGGGCCACGACTGGGGCTACTTCGGCGCCTTCCTGGCCGCCTCGCTCGCCTCGGCCTACGTGATGTACGGCTTTGACACCGCGAGCTCTCTCGGCGAGGAGACCCACGACCCCCGCAAGACGGCTCCGATAGCGATTCTGCGCGCGGTGATCGCCTCGTTCATTCTCGGCGGGCTGATCATCCTGTTCGCGATGATGGCCGTGGGCAACATCGGCGCGCCCGAGATCGGCGAGTTCGGCGGGCTGCAGTACATCATCCTCGACGTGTTCGGCAACACGGTCGGGAAGATCTTCCTGATCTGCGTGGTGATCGCCGTAACGGTCTGCTGCCTGGCCGTCCACACCGCGACGATCCGGATGGCCTTCGCGATGGCTCGCGACAACAACCTGCCGGGTGGCGAGCGGATCGCGACGGTTCATCCCAAGACGAGGACGCCGATCGTGCCCGCCGTGATCAGCGGCGTCCTCGCCATCCTGATCCTCGTCTTGAACATCGGCAACGCTCAGATCTTCACGGTGATCACGAGCATCGGGATCATCATGATCTACATCGCCTACCTCCTCGTGACGGTGCCGATGCTGCGCAAACGCCTGCGCGGCGAGTGGCCTCCGAAGCCCAAGGACGGCCAGAAGTTCTTCACCCTCGGCAAGCTGGGACTGCCGATCAATCTCCTCGCCGTCGGCTGGGGCACCTTCATGGCGATCAACCTGGCCTGGCCGCGCAAGGACGTGTACAACGCGGTTGCGCCGTTCCACTGGTACCTGCAGTACGGCGCGGTCCTGTTCATCGGGATCGTGTTCTTCGGCGGGCTCGCCTACTACTGGTTCATTCAGCGGCACAAGACCGGGGTGCTCGAGTCACATCGCTTCGTGTCGTCGTCGCCGGCGGTGGCCGAGTCGCCGGCGGTGCCCGAGTCCGCTCCTTGAGCACCCGGATGTTCATCGACGGCGAGTGGTGCGACGCCGCGAGCGGCGCCACCGTCGAAGCCACGAGCCCGGCCACGGGCGAGTCGCTGGGGCCGGTGGCCGAGGGCAGCCGCGAGGATGCCGGCCGGGCCATCGCCGCGGCCAACGCGGCCTTCCCCGCCTGGGGCGGTCGCACGGGCTTCGAGCGCGCGGTCTACCTCCACCGCATCGCCGACGAGTGCGAGCGCCGCACGGATGAGCTCGCCCGCATCCTGACCCTCGACCAGGGCAAGCCGCTCGAGGCGGAGGCGCGGGGCGAGGTGGGCGAGCTCGTGGAGTTCTTCCGCATGGCCGCCGAAGACGGGAAGCGCGTGGAGGGCACTATCCCGGAGAGCGCCGCCCCGGGCCGGCGCGTGCTGCTGCTGCGGCGACCGCTCGGCGTGCTGGGGCTGATCACGCCCTGGAACTGGCCCTACACGATGCCGGCCGAGATCCTTGCGCCCGCGCTGGCCTGCGGCAACTGTGTCGCGTGGGTTCCGGCGCCGTCAACGGCGGTCTGCTCGGGCGTGCTCATGGAATGCATCGCGGAGGCCGACCTCCCGCCGGGCGTGGTCAACCTGGTGCTCGGTCCCGGGCCCGAGGTGGGAGATGAGCTGGCCGCCAGCCCGGGCACGCGCGCCGTGGGGTTCATCGGCTCGACCGCCACCGGCCTCCGGGTCGCGCAGCGGGCGGCGGGCAAGGCGCAGCTCCTCGAGACCGGCGGCAACGGTCCGTTCGTGGTGATGGACGACGCCGATCTCCCCGCCGCGGCCGAGGCGGCCCGGGTCGGCTCCTTCCTCGGGCGCGGGCCAGAGCTGCTCGGCGGCCGAGCGGTTGCTGGTACACGAGGCGGTGAGGGAGGAGTTCGTGGCGCTGCTCGCCGGCGAGGTCGAGCGGGAGGTGCGCCTCGGTGACCCGCTCGACGCCGCCACCACCCTCGGCCCGGTCAACAACGAGCCCGGAGCGGCCAAGATGGACGAGCACGTGGCCGACGCCGTGGACCGCGGCGCCACGGTGGTGACCGGCGGCAGCAGGGCGGACGGCTACCCCACCAGCCTCTACTGGGAGCCCACTGTCCTGGACGACGTGCCCGCGGAGTCGATCGCGGCCACCCAGGAGACGTTCGGGCCGATCGCCCCCGTGATCGGCGTGCGCTCGCTCGAGGAGGCGATCGAGCAGACCAACGCGCAGTCCTTCGGCCTGATGGCCGCGATCTTCACCGGCGATCTCGGTGCCGGCATGCGCTTCGCCGATTCTGTGCACATGGGCCTCGTGAACATCAACGAGACCACCAACTACTGGGAGGCCCACCTCCCGTGGGGCGGACGAGCCCGCTCGGAGAGCGGCATCGGCCGGGTCGGCGGCCGGTACCCGATGGACACCCTCACCGAGCTGCAGACGGTGATGATCCGCGCCTGAGCGCGCTGCGCGGCTTAACCCCACCCCCACTAGCGAGCGCCCCGACGCCTGATATATCATCGCCGCGCATGGCCGACGCGCACGGTCCCGGCGCCGTCAGGACACCTGAGGCGCCCCCCAACGGCTCTCCCGAGGGCGAACCGGTCGTCCGCGCCGACGGTGTCTGGAAGGTCTTCGGCACCCACGGGGAGCGCATCATCGGCACGCCGGACGCCGAGCTCTCGCGGGCCGAGCTGCGTGAGAAGACCGGCTGCGTCATCGCGGTACGCGACGTGTCCATCGACATCAAGCCGGGCGAGATGTTCGTCGTCATGGGGCTCTCCGGGTCGGGCAAGTCGACCCTGATCAGGACGCTGATCCGCCTGATCGAGCCGAGCGCCGGGCAGATCAGCATCACCGGACGCGACGTGATGGCCGCGGACTCGGACGCTCTGCGTGAGCTGCGCCGTCACACCGTGGCCATGGTCTTCCAGCACTTCGGGCTGCTCGCGCACCGCACCGTGATCGAGAATGCCGCCTTCGGGCTCGAGATCCAGGGCGTGTCCAAGGCCGAGCGCCTCGGCCGCGCGGGCGAGGTCCTTCAGCTGGTCGGACTCGAGGACGCGGCTCATCAGTTCCCCGACCAGCTATCGGGGGGCATGCAGCAGCGGGTCGGCCTGGCCCGCGCGTTCGCGGTCGAGCCGGAGCTGATGCTCTACGACGAGCCCTTCAGCGCCCTCGATCCGCTGATCAGACGTGACATGCAGGACGAGGTGTGCCGTCTGCAGGTTGAGACCGGCAAGACCATGCTGTTCATCACCCACGACCTCGGTGAGGCGCTGCGGCTGGGCGACCGCATCGCGATCATGCGCGACGGCGCGATCGTGCAGCTCGGCACCCCCGAGGAGCTGGTGGCCAGCCCGGCCAATGACTACGTGGCGAACTTCGTGCGCGACATCCCGCGCACGCACGTCCTGACGCTGAGGTCGGTGATGCGCGACGCCCGGCCGGGCGAGCACACGGATGGCCCGGAGCTGGACGTGGCCACCAAGGTCAAGGACGCCGTTCCCGTGGTCGCGGCCACCGACGGGCCGGTGGCCGCCACCGAGGACGGTCGCGTGGTGGGCGTGATCGACCGCGTGGCCATCCTCGAATCGATGGCCGCGACGCCCGAGGCCGCCGGTGGCAGTAGCTAGCGGCAGGGTCGCCGCCCCGGCGCTCGTCCCCCCCACCGCGCTCTGGCGCAGCCGGCCCCTGCAGGTGGCCGGGATCGCGCTGCTGATGGTCATCGGCTTCGCGCTCATGCGCGGCGACTTCCCGTGGCCGGCCTCGCTCACCTGGGTGGAGCTCCCCGAGCGCCTCGACAGCGCGCAGACCTGGCTGCTGGAGCAACGTACCGCCGAGAGCCCGAACGTGATCTTCGCCATCTTCGATGGATTCCGGGCTCTCGCGGAGTGGCTGGTGACCGCCATCAACAACGTGCTGCTGTGGCTCACCTGGGTGGGTACCGCCGTGGCCTCGGTGCTGCTGGTGCTGCGCTTCGGCGGCTGGCGCGCCGCGCTGATCGTGGCCTTCGCCTTCGTCTGCTTTGCCCTGACCGGGCTGTGGGAGGAGAGCATTCAGACGCTCGCCCTGATGTCGGCGGCGGTGACGCTCTCGCTGGCGATCGGGGTGCCGATCGGGGTGATCGCGGGCCGGTCCGACCGCTTCTACCGCAGCGTCACGCCGGCACTCGACGCCATGCAGATCGTGCCCGCCTTCGCCTATCTGATGCCGGTGGTGATCCTGTTCTCGGTGGGCCCGGCGGCGGCCGTGATCTGCACGATGATCTACGCCATCCCGCCGGCGGTCCGCATCACCGCGCTCGGGATCCGCGGGGTCACCGCTGACTCGGTGGAGGCGGCCAAGGCTTTCGGCTCGACCTCGGCCCAGACGCTCTTCAAGGTGCAGCTGCCGCTGGCCCGCCGCCAGCTGCTGCTGTCGGTCAACCAGACGATCATGTTCGCGCTGTCGCTCGTGGTCATCGCCGGCCTCATCGGGGGGCGCGGGCTGGGCGACGTGGTCACCAACGGCCTGTACTCGAACCCCGGCCTGGCGATCCTCGCGGGCCTGGTCATCGTGGTCATGGCCATCGCTCTCGACCGCGCCACGGCCGCGATCGCCGACCGCACGGACCCGGCGCGGCGCCACCTCGACGAGAGCGGCCGAAAGAGGGCTCGGAAGATGACGCTGGCCACCATCGGGGCCATCGCGGCAGTGGTGGTGGTGGCGCGGCTGCTCGGCGCCGACTCGATCTATCCGGAGGAGTTCGAGACCGCCAGCACGGTCTACCCGGCCGACATCCAGGCGGACCTTCTGAGCTGGATCCAGTCGGTGCTCGACTACGTCCAGGACCCAGACTCTTTCGTGTTCGGGATCACCGAGCCGATCGGGAACTTCCTTCTCGAGTACCTGCTGGAGCCGCTGAGGGTGCTGCTGGTGGAGTCGCCCTGGTTCGTCACGCTCGCCGGCCTGGGCGCGATCGCCTTCGTGATCAGCGGCGCGCGCCCGGCCATCACCGCCCTGCTGATGCTCGCGGCCATAGGCGTGATGGGCGTCTGGGATCCCGGGATGGACACCGCGTCGCAGGTGCTGGTGGCGACGCTGCTGGCCGTGGCGATCGGGGTGGTGATCGGGATCTGGGCGGCCGAGAGCCCACGGGTGGAGCGCCTGCTGCGCCCGTTGCTGGACACGCTGCAGACGCTTCCCCAGCTCGTCTACATCATTCCGTTCATCTATCTGATGCCGGTGTCGCGCATACCCGGCGTGGTGGCGTCGGTGCTGTACGCGATCCCGGTCGTGATACGGCTGGTCACGAACGGGCTGCGCGGCGTCTCGCCGGCCGCCGTCGAGGCGGCCTCGGCGTTCGGCGCATCACGGCTGCAGGTGCTGGCCAAGGTCAAGGTGCCGCTGGCCCGCGACTCGATCATGCTCGGCGTCAACCAGGGCATCATCATGGTCCTGGCCGTGGTGGTGATCGGCGGACTGGTGGGCTCGGGCGCGCTGGGTGACCTCGTGGCTCGCGGCCTGCAGCGCAACGAATTCGGAGAGGGTGTGGTGGCCTCGCTCGCGATCCTCGCACTGGGGATCGCGCTCGACCGGGTCACCCAGGGTCACCGCGGCGCGCGCCAGGAGCAGGCCGCGCGCCGGCCGGCCCGCGGGCTGGGACTCAGACGTACACAGGTTCAACCACGATGAGGGGGTAGGGAATGAGGAGGGGACTCGTGAAGAGCAGACGCCTGATGTTGCTGGTGGCTGCGGTCGCGCTCGCATTGTTCATGGCGGCGTGCGGCGAGGAGAAGGACGACGAGGGCGGCTCGGGCGGCGGCAGCGCCGATGCCGGGGCCACCGACTGCGGGAAGGTCGTGCTGAACGAGCAGGCGTGGGCCGGCTCGACGGCCAACACCTACATCGCCAAGGCGGTGCTCGAGGACGAGCTCGGCTGCGAAGTCGAGATCACCAAGATCGCGGAGATCCCGGTCTTCCAGGCGATGGCCGACGGCAAGGTCGACGCGGCGCTCGAGGACTGGGAGCACACCGCGGAGTACGACAAGTACATAAAGAAGGCCGGCACGGTCGTACAGGGCGGCCCGCTGGGCGTGGAGGGCCACATCGGCTGGTTCATCCCGCAGTACCTGATGGACGAGTACCCGGAGTTCAAGACCTGGGAGGGCCTGAAGGGCAAGGAGGACATCTTCAAGACGGCCGAGTCGGGTGACCAGGGCACGTTCCTGGGCGGCGATCCGTCGTACGTCCAGAAGGACAAGGAGCTGATCGAGGCGCTCGACCTGAACTTCAAGCACGTGACCGCGGGGGCCGAGCCCGCGCAGGTGGCGCGCTGGAGCCAGCTGTACAAGCAGGAGAAGCCGGTCATCTTCTACTGGTACACCCCGCAGTACCTCAACCAGGAGTACGACCTGGCCGAGGTCAAGCTGCCGCCGCGCAGCGAGGCGCCCAAGGACTGCCAGGACGACGCCAAGGCCGGCGGCGATCCCGAGCAGTACAAGTGCGAATACGACGTGACGACCATCAACAAGCTGTTCAGCAAGAAGTTCGCCGAGAGCGGCTCACCGGCGTACCCGGTGCTCCAGAACATGACGCTGACGAATGAGCAGCAGGAGGAAGTGGCCAAGGCCATCGCGGGCGACAAGGTCGACCCCGAGCAGGCCGGACAGGACTGGGTCCAGGAGAACGAGAAGGAAGTCGCCTCCTGGCTCGAATGAGCCTCGCCCTCTGAACGGCGCAGCACCGCCGGGGACCTCTCGTCCCCGGCGGTGCGGACGCCGCTCAACGGGTCAGACCCGCGCGATCCGGATGCCGGATCCCACGGCGAGCATCAGCGAGCCGAGCAGCAGAAGCCCGATGAGGCCCAGCCCGGCCACCGGAAGGCCGCCCGGGCCGTACGCATCGAGCGTCCTCACGGCGTCCGAGGCGAGCGCCGCGACCCCGCGTCCGGGCGCGCCGGACGGGGTGTGCGGGAAGCTCGGTGAGCCTGCCCTGCCAGTACCCGGGGTGAGAGCCTCCGAGCCGGACGTCGATCCGCCTGCATCGGCGACCTGCCCGTCCAGGACGGACGCAACGGCGTAGCCGTCGTCGCCGTCGCTCAGCAGCCGGACCGGGAGGCTCAGGCGGACCGGCGCGATCTGCACGACACCCACCGAGTCCGTGCTGGACTGGGACCCGGGGGTGACTGGGTTGGACCCCGAGCCCGCACCCTCATCGTCGCCGTCACTCAGCACGCGGATGGGTGCGCGAAGGTCCGTCGCCCCCACCTGGACCGTGCCGACCGAGTCGTCGCTGCGCTGCTGCCCGCCGGATCCGATGGAGGAGGAACGGTTCTCGCCGTCGCTCGCCACCCTCACCGGTGCCTGAGCGTCAACCGGCCCGCCCTGCACGGCGCCGACCGAGTCGTCGATCGCCTGCGGTCCGCCGGCACCCGGGGCACCGGAGCCGTTGCTGCCGTCGCTCAGCACGCGCACCGGTGCGTCGACCGCGACCGGCCCGGCCTGAACGGCGCCGACCGAGTCGTCGATCGCCTGCGGTCCGCCGGCACCCTGGGCACCGGAGCCGTTGTTCCCGTCGCTCAGCACGCGCACGGGAGCGTCGACCGCCACGGAGGCCACCTGGGCTCCCCCGATCGAGTCGTCGATCGTCTGTGTGGGCGCGGCCCACGCGGGCCCGCCGGTCATCGCCAGGGCGAGCACGCTCGCGCCCAGCGCAATGTGACTGCGCTTCATGTCTGTCTCCTTCGTCTTGTTCTCGAACTGCACCGGGACTGCTCCCGGCGCTGGCTGTGACCGCGGCCGGCTAGCCCGGGCGTTCGAGCCGGAAGACGAGGTTCTGTGGCCGCCAAGCGGCCGAGGGAAGCTGGAGGCGCCGGCTGACGCCCGGATCACGCAGCCCCAGGGCGAGCGCGAGCAATGCCATGCCGGCGAGGAACGGCGCGAAGCCCGACGCCGACGCCGAGGCCGCCGAGGCGACGGCGCCGGCCGGCGGCGCGGGAAGAGAAGCCCGATCGGGTCCCGCGGAGCGGGCCCCGGCCGGGTGGGCGGGCGACAGCTCGCCGCTGGTGCCGGACGAGGCCCTGATGGGGAAAGCGTCTGGAGCTGCCGGCTTCGGAGCGCCATCGTGTGCCTCGGCGTGGGAGCGCCGCGACGGCCTCCGCAAGCGTTCCGGCTGCCCGTTTGGCCCTGCGTTGCCGGGGTCCGCGGCAATGGGCGCTTCGCTCGGCGTGGACGGTGTGGCCGGCGTGGACGGCACGCGGCTCGGGGGCTTCGCGACCGAGGGCTGTGGGACCACCCGCGCCGGAGCTTCGGCCGTCCGGGCCACCGCTCGGACGGCGGGCTCGGCCACCGGAGCGACCGGCGAAGCGGCGACCGTCTGCTCCACTGCGGGGCGCACCGCCGTGCCCACGCTGCTCACGGGCCGGCCGCAACCGACGTCGCCGTCGACGCCGCCGGCAGCTGGCTCACGGCCAGATCCGCCGCGGCGGCCGACCCGCACAATCCGGCCGTTGCCGCGAGCGTGCCGGTCAGCACGACCACTCCCGTGACCGCGCGCGACTTCAGGTGGCGGGCCCCTGCCTCCACGGGACCGACGTATAGAGCCCGTCGACCCGTCTCGTCAGCGGCGCACGGGTTTCACTCACCCTGCACGGGCCTAACCGACGCGACCAGCAGGCCGGATTCGACCAAACCTCGATCATCCGTCCACCGAACCGCTGTCACACGAGCGGCCCCCGTCTCGTCTCCCTTGGTGACGACCGACCAAAGGAGACGTCATGAAGATCTTCGTAGCCGGAGCCACCGGAGCCCTCGGGAGGCGGCTCGTGCCGTTGCTCGTGGCCAACGGTCACGAGGTGACCGGGCTGACCCGCAGCGAGACGAGGGTCGCCGGCCTGTGGAACGCCGGGGCGACCCCGGTGGTGGCCGACGCCCTGGATCCGGACGCGCTCGCGGGCGCGATCAGCAAGGCGGAGCCCGACGTGATCGTCCACCAGCTCACCGCGCTGGCGGGCTCGCTCGACTTCCGCCACTTCGAGCGCGAGTTCGCCCTGACCAACCGTCTGCGCACCGAGGGCACGGACAACCTGTTGTCCGCCGGCCGGGCACTGGGCGTGCGACGCTTCGTGGCGCAGAGCTTCGCCGGCTGGCCGTTTGCGCGCGTCGGAGGGCCGGTGAAGACCGAGGAGGATCCGCTCGACACGTCCCCGCCCGACGCGGTGCGCACCACGCTCGAGGCGATCCGCCACCTGGAGCGCGCGGTGACGAGCGCGACCTGGACCGAGGGCCTGGTGCTCCGCTACGGCGGTTTCTACGGCCCGGGCACGTCGATGGGTCTCGAGCCGGAGGGTGAGCACGTGCAGGCGATCCGACAGCGCAAGTTCCCGGTGGTCGGCGACGGTGGAGGAGTGTGGTCGTTCATCCACATCGACGACGCGGCCCAGGCCACCCTGGCGGCGGTCGAGCGCGGAGCGCCGGGCATCTACCAGGTGGTCGACGACGAGCCGGCCCCGGTGTCGGTGTGGCTCCCCGTGGTGGCGGACGCGCTCGGAGCAAAGCCGCCTCGGCGGATGCCACGCTGGCTGGGACGGCTGGTGGGTGGCGAGCTGGTGACCGTCATGATGACCGAGCTACGTGGAGCATCCAACGCAAAGGCCAAGCGCGAACTCGACTGGCAGCCTCGCTGGGCGAGCTGGCGTGAGGGCTTTGCCTCCGGGTTGACCGGATGACCGATCGGGAGAGTCCTCTCTACGCGGAGCTGCGTCCGGCGGCATTCGCGATCGCCTACCGGATGCTCGGCAGCGTGAGCGAGGCCGAGGACGTGGTGCAGGACGCCCTGCTGCGCCTCCACCGCGTCCTCGAGTCCGGGGAGGAGATCGAGTCCCCGCGCGCGTACGTGGCGACGGTCGTGAGCCGGTTGTCGATCGACGTCCTGCGCTCCGCGCGAGTGCGGCGCGAGACCTACGTGGGCGAGTGGCTTCCGGAGCCGCTGGTCACGGACGAGGCCGCCGACCCGGCGCAGCGGGCCGAGCTGGCCGACTCCCTGTCCGTGGCCTTCCTCGTGTTGCTGGAGAGCCTGTCGCCCGAGCAGCGGGCCGCGTTCCTGCTGCACGACGTGTTCGACTACGGCTACGGCGAGATCGCCCCCATCGTGGGTACGAGTGAGGCCAACGTGCGCCAGCTGGCGAGCCGGGCGCGCCGGCACGTGTCCGAGGGCCGGCCGCGTTACGACGCCTCCCGCGAGCAGCAAGAGGAGCTGGGCAAGCGGTTCCTCGCCGCGGTCGGCGACGGGGACGTTCAGGCGCTCGAGACGCTGCTGGCCGAGGACGTCGTCCTCCACGGAGACGGCGGCGGCAAGGCGCCCGCTCTGGCCAGGGCCCTGTTCGGCCGCAGCCGGGTGGCACGCACCCTCGGCGCGTGGGGCAGCCAGGCTCAGCGGATGACCGGGATCAGCACCGAGCCGACCGAGATCAACGGCCAGGCGGGGGCGATCGTGCGCGACGGTGAGGGCCGCATCGTGGCGGTCTGGGCGCTCGAGATCGCCGAAAGCCGGGTCCAGGCCATCCATTCGGTGGTCAACCCAGACAAGCTCGCCCACCTGGGCGAGCCGGCCGACGCCTACGCCCTGCTGCGTTCGCGCAGCAGGCGCTAGCGGTTGATCTGGTCGCGCTGCGGTGACTCGGCCGCCGGCTCCGGGCGCTCCGAGGCTCCGTTCGCGTGGCCGTTCGCCGTGCCGTTGGTGGTGGGCGTACGCGCGAGCTGCGGCGCCGAACCGCTCTCCGCCGCGCGGGCGCGCGCCTTCCGTTGCGGACGCCGCTTTCGCCACCACTCCGCCAGGTAGTAGCTGCCGATCACGAAGACCAGCGCCGCCAGCTGCGCCCCGAGCGTCTCGACGGTCGGGTAGACGCCGAGCCAGGTGCCCATCCACAACGGGAGGCCCACGTCGACCGGGGTGATGCTGAGCCAGCCGACACCCTGGAGAGTCCGAACGGTGTTGCCCACCAGGACCACCAGCACGAGAGCGATCAGCACGCCCGTGACCACCAGCATCTTCTTGTAGGGCAGCCGCCGTTCGAGGGCGAAGGTCGCCGCGCCGACGATTGCCGTGGCCACGAGTCCCAGCGACACGCCGGCGAGGACGATGCCGGTGCCGGAGCTCAGCTCCAGCGCCTGGAGGAACAGCACCGTCTCGAACCCCTCCCGGAAGACGCTGGTGAAGCCGACGAGATACAGCCCGAGCACCGCTCCGGCCGTGACACCGCCACCGGCAGCGATCGCCTTGCCCCGCTTGCGGTGGCCGGCGATCCACTCGGTCCAATAGACGCGGTGGAAGAACCAGTTGAGCACCAGTAACAGGACGCCGATGGCCACCAGCCCGACCACCGCTTCCAGCTTCTCGCCGTACTGGGCCAGCGAATCGAGCACGAGCTGTGCGATGAACCACAGGAGCACGCTGGCCGGCAGGGCCAGCAGCGCGCCCTGGAGCACCGGACGGCGCAGCCTGCGGTTGACGCCCACCATCGAGGCGGTGATCGCCGCGATGATCAGGATCGCCTCGAGGCCCTCGCGGAAGACGATCAGGGCAGCGTTGGTGATGACGGTGGTCGCGTTGGCCCCGTCGCCGGTCTTGGCCTTGGCCTCGTCGAGCGCTTCGTCGAGCACCAGCCTCGTCTCGCGCACCTCGCGCGCGCCCCGGTCATCGGCGATCAGCTCGGCCAGGCCGGGCCGGTCGCGTGCGCCGTACCAGATCAGGCCCTCCACCTCCGTCACGAGACCCGGATCGAAGGCCCTCAGCTTGATCTCGGGGCCGAACTCGAAGAACGCGTACGCGGTGAGCCGCGCCTGCTCGGCCTGTTGGCGCTCGCCGGCCGAGACGGCCGCCTCCATCTGATCGAGGCTGATCTCGATGAGGTCGAAGTCCGCCTCGTCGCTCGACTCGAGCCACTCCGGGGGAAACAGATCCTCGATGAGCGTCTTCGCCCGCTCGTGCTCGGCCTCGACCTCCTCGAGCGGGGCCACGCGGCGGCCCTCGTTCGCGTCGCGCGACAGCGTCTGAAGGCGGGCCATCGACTCCTCGAGACGGGTCAGCGCCGCCGGATTCTCCTCTTCGAGGGCGGGTGAGAGGTCGGTGAGCGCGGAGCGGGCGCCCTCGATGAACGCCACCGCCTCCTGCAGCTCGAAGGGGATCGTCACCCGACCGTCCTCGGTGCCGTCGTCGAATTCGATCGGCACCAGGTCGAGGAAGCGGATCAGCTGGTTGGCCCGGCGCGCCTGCTCCTCGGGGGTGAACGGCGCGGCGGTGAAGCGGTCGAGCGCTGCGCGCGCGGCCGCAACCGACTCCTCCAGACGGGGCCGGCTGTTCGCGCTCTCGACGAGCCGCGCGAAAGCGGCGTCCGCGTCGCGGCGAGCCTCAGCGCCGCGCTGGGCCTCGTACTCCTCGGCGAGGATCTGCCAGTAGCCGGCCGCGAGAGCGGCCGACTCGGCCGCCGCCGGCAGATATTCGCGCTTGCTCTCGGTCAGAGAATCGTCGAGGTAGGTGACCAGGCGGGTCTGGTAGGCGTCGAGCAGGTCCTTGCGAATGGCCGTGACCGCCGCGCCGCGGCTGCCCTCCCGCTTGGCCAGCGCATCGAGCGCCACGGTTGCGTCCACGCCAGGGCGCGTGAACCTGGTGGCCTGCCGGTAGTCGCGGATCAAGAGCCAGTCACGCGCGTCGCTGACCCGGCCGGCACGCGTCGACGCGATCGTGACCGCCAGCGCGCCGCGCCGCAGTGCCGCCAGGGTGCGCCCAAAGGCCGCTCCGAGCGCGGCCGAATCGCCGGCGGTGACGGCAGACTCGGCCTGCCGCAGGCCTGCACGCGCGTCCCGCAGCGCCTCCGGGGCGTAGCGAGCCAGGCCCCGTTCGAGCGGTCCCGTCAGCGCGGCCCTGGCCGCGCGGGCGCGGCGGACCGCCCGGGCGTCGTCGAGCAACAGCTCCGTGCGCGCCTCGAACAGCTGGTCGCGGACGGTCTGGGCAGCGGCCCACGGCTCGGCGGCGGGCGCGGATGCAGGTGCCGCCGCCAGGGCGGCGAGCACGAACGCCGCGGCGATCAGCAGCCGGCTGCGGCCGCGCCCACCCACCAGGTCAGCTGTCCTGCAGCTCTATGCCGAGGCGCTGCGCCGCCTGCGTGACCTGGCCGGCGATCTCCTCGGCTCGCGCCTGTGCCTCGGAACCGAGGGTGTCCGCCTGCTCACCGGTGAACTTCGTGCCCTGCTCCTCGCGATCGCGCAGCTCCGTCACGAACTTGATGAGCCGATTGAGCTCCCGGGCCGTCTGCTCTGCCTGTTGCGGAGCTTCAGCCTCCACCGTCGGCTGGATCTCGTCGTAGGTGAAGCGGATGCCCTCGAGGATGTCTGCGATGTCCGAGAGCCTCGAGGTGGCGACGAAGCCCAGCTCGGTGGCGTCGGAGCCGGAAATGAAGCGTGAGTTCTTCCAGGCCTCGAAGTACTCGCTCATCGTGGGCGTCATCACGGTGATCGCGGTGAACGCGTCCGAGGGGGTCGGCTCGAACTTGTCCGCGTCGGTGACCAGGTCGTCGGTCATCTCGTCGAACTTGCGCAGGGTGGCAACGTACTTCTTGGCGTCCGGCAGTCCCTCGCCAAACGAAGCCTTGCCGTCGCCGTCCACGTCCTGGGGCGCGTCGGCCAGCAGATCCTTGTTGGTTCCGTAGAGAGCCGTCTCGGTCAGGAAGAAGAGATTGCCCGGCTGCTTGAGCGTCTGTCCCCCCGGTACGTCGAGGCTGAAGGAAACTGCGCTCTCGGGATCGGACGCGTCGGAGCCCGCGTCGATGTCGACGTCGTACTGCGCGAGCCGCGGCACACCGGCCACGATCCCCTCCATCTCCTCGTAGGCCGGGTTCGCGGCCTGGAAGGCTTCCTTCGATTCGGCGAGCAGCTCCTCGACCTCGTCACCGTTCTCCGCCATCAGCTTCTCGTAGTCGAAGTCCGCCGCCTTCGCGAGCTCGTAGTAGCGCTCGGCGTTCTCGGTCATGACGTCCACCTGGGTGTTCAGATCGTCCGCGTGCTCGGTCAGGTAACTCTTGACGGGCGCGAGATCCGCTGCGTTCGACGAGCCGGTGGTGGCGCCCTCATCGGAGTTGTCGTCGTCACCGCAGCCGAAGGCGAATGCGGACGAGGCAAGGGCGGCGGCCAGCACTGCCCTGCGCAGTGTTCGCGGTGCCTTCACCTGGCCATGTCGTGTCATCTGGGTCTCCCGAGAGTGGCTAGTTAGGTAAGCCTAAGTTGGGGCACCCTAACAAACCCTAGCCCTCGCATCGGGATTGGCGCGCGTGGGTCCGAACGAGACCCGCAGCAGTGCCCCCCCGCCGGGCGCATTCAGCGCTTCCACCGACCCGCCGTGGTCCTCGGCGGCCTGGCGCACGATCGCGAGCCCGAGACCGGACCCGGGCCGGCCACGGGCGTCCGCGGCACGCCAGAAGCGTTCGAACACCCGCTCCTGATCGCCGTCCGCGAAGCCGGGGCCGTGGTCGCGCACCGTGAGCTCGCCCGCCGAGAGGGCCAGCTCGATCTCGCCCCCGGGCGGGCTCCACTTGACGGCGTTGTCGACGAGGTTGGCAATCGCCCGGTGGATGCGCTGAGGCTCCCCCCGCACGAGCGTCGGCTCGGCCCGGACGCTGAAGCTGGCCGTGTCCCCCGCTCGCGCCCTGGCGCGCTCCACCACGGCCTCCACGAGCTGGTCGACCCTGACGTCGTCCTCGGCGCCCTCTGGCTTGGCCCCGCGCGCGAGCTCCACAATGTCGGCCACGAGGGCCGTGAGCTCATCCAGCTCCTGGACGATGTCGGCCCGCAGCGCGCTCCGCTCGTCCGGGGGCAGACGGTCGGCTTCCTCGAGAGTCTGGATGTTGGCGCGCAGGCTCGCCATCGGCGTACGCAGCTCATGGCTCGCGTCGGCCACCAGGTGGCGCTGCGCCTCCACCGATCGCTCGAGAGAGTCGAGGGTGGTGTTGAAGCTGCGCGCCAGGCGTGCCAGCTCGTCCCGGCCCACGACCTGCATGCGCTCGGAGGGGTCGGGATCGGCGGCCAGCTCCTCGGTCCTGCGCGTGAAGCGGGCGATGGGTGCGAGGGCGGTGCGCGCCACCGCCGCGCCCAGTCCAGCCCCGAGCGCCACGCCCACCGCACCGACGATCAGCAGCAGAAGAGCGATGTTGTGGAGCTGGCGGTCGATCTCGCCGAGCGGACGGGCCACCTGGATCGCGCCGACCTCCGGCAGGCCGGCGGTGAGCACGCGCAAGTGAGTGCCGTCGACGGTGAGGTCGGTCAGGTACTCCCCCGCGCCCTCCCGCGCGATCTCCCTGGCCCGGTCCTCCACGGGCAGTCGCTGCTGCTCGTCGGGGAAGCGCAACGCCCGGCCGCCTGGCAACACGATCTGGGCGTAGCCCGCCGGCCCGCCGAACGGCTCCGCGGGCAACTCGCGCGGAAGGCCCCCGAACGGACGGTCAGGCCGGCCGAAGCCGATGCCGTCGCGGGGGCCGCCCCCCGGCCCCTCCGGGCCGCGATCGACGATCGTCTGCGCCCGCTGGCGCAGTGAGTTGTCGACCTCGCCCCGCAGCTCTCCGCGCACGCCCAGGTAGACCGCCAGCGCGGCCGCCGCCACCGCGAGGGCCACCGCCAGGCCTGCCGCCGCCGCGATCCGGGTGCGGAGCGTCATGGCTCGCGCAGGACGTAGCCCACGCCGCGCACGGTGTGCAGCAGCGGGCGGGCGCCCACCTCGTCGAGCTTGCGGCGCAGGTAGCCGATGTACACGCGAAGCGCGTTGGACGCAGGGCCGAAGTCGTACCCCCACACCCGGTCGTAGATCAACGCGTGGGGCAGCACCCGCCGGGGGTTGCGCATCAGCAGCTCGAGCAGGTCGTACTCGGTGCGCGTGAGCTCGACGAAGCGGTCCCCTGCCGCCAGCCCATGGCGCGCGCTGTCGAGCCTCAGCTCCTCGAACTCGAGCTCCTCCGGCGGCGACTCGGCTCCGGTCCGGCGCAGGAGCGCGCGCAGTCGCGCCTTGAGCTCCCCGACGTCGAACGGCTTGACCAGGTAGTCGTCGGCCCCCGCGTCGAGGCCGTCGATGCGATCGGCGATCGCGTCGCGCGCGGTGAGCATCAGCACCGGCACGCGGTCGCCTGCGCCGCGCAGCTGCCGGCACACCTCCAGGCCGTCGATGCCCGGCAGGCCCACGTCGAGGACGATGGCGTCCGGCGCGGCGGCGGCAACCACGGCCAGCGCCTGTTGGCCGTCCTCGGCCAGCGTGATCTCGTAGCCAGCAAGGGCAAGGGCCCGCCTCAGCGCATCACGCAGGGCGCGGTCGTCGTCCACGATCAGAACCTTCACCCCACTGATTCTGTCGCGCCGGGCGGCTCTCTTCGGCATCCCCTACGTGGCTCTTACGGTCCTCCTACAGTCGGATACGAGCCTCGCCTCATGCGAAATTCGAAGAAGGTCACAACGGTGGTGCTCGTGGGAGCGGTGGGGCTGGCCTCCGCCGCCTACGGGATCGGCAGCCAGGTGGGCGATGGTTCAGCCTCCGCGGGCAGCGGGGCCGGGAGCAGCTCCTCGTCGAGCGCGGCGGATCGCAGCTTCGACCGCGGGGCCCCGCCGGGCTTCGAGGACCTGGCCGATGAGCTCGGGGTGGACGCCAACGCGCTCGAGGACGCTCTGCGCGAGTTTCACGACCAGGAGGCGAACAGCCGCCGCACCGAATTCACGGACGCGCTGGCGAGCGCACTTGGTATATCGGCCGCCAAGGTCACCTCCGCGCTCGATCAGCTGGGTGAGCAGAAGCGGGAGCGGTTCGCCAAGCGGTTGGCGAATGAACTCGGCGTGGACGCGGCGAAGGTGCAGACGGCTCTCGACGAGCTGGCTGACGAGCGGCCCGATCGTGGCGACAACGGCGGGCCCGGTGGGCCCGGCGACTTCGCCGAGGACCTCGCCGCGAAGCTCGGCGTCGACGCCGACGAGGTCGAGGACGCGCTGTTCGCACAGCGGCCCGACCGCGGCATGCGGGACCGCGATCACGCCCGGCAGCCGCTGCGCCAGCTCGCGACCGCTCTCGGAGTGAGCCGCGCCGAGCTGCGCAAGGCGTTCCGTGAGGTCCGCGCCGGAGCGGACGACGCCTGGGAGAAGCGCCAGGATGCCCTCGTTCAGTTCCTGGCCGACCGGTTCAACCTCTCCGAGGCCAAGGTCGAGCAGGCTCTGGGCGACCTGCCCGGACCACGTGGCCCCGGCGGTCGCGGCGGGCCCGGCGGCCCGGACCACGGCGGCCCGGGTGGGCCCGGCGGGCCCGGCCCCTTCGGACCCTGAATCGAGGCGGGGCCGGTTCGATTCAGGGACCGGCCCCGGCCTCCGCCAGCCGGTCGAGAGCAGTCAGGCCCCCGATCGCGCCCAATTCGACCTATTGTCCAATGATGAGCCGGGATCTTTGGACGCCGGGCCAAGTACAGAACGCGAAACTGGGAACACGCTAGGTCAGTGACGAGCGGCTCCACCGCCACCCCCAGTCCGTACGACCCGGCCACCGGCATCTTCGACGAGGCGGTGCAGGCCGACGGCTCGCCGCGCCCGGAGTACGGCGATCTCCTGACGGCGCTGGACCGAATGGATCTGGTGGCGCTGACGGCCGCAGTGGACGAGCAGGTGGCGGCCGCCGGCGTGGACTTCAAGGCGGACGGTGGCGAGACCGAGCCCTGGAGGCTCGACCCGGTCCCGCGCCTCTTCGCCGCCGATGCCTGGGACCGGCTCGGCCGTGGTCTCGTCCAGCGCGTGCGCGCGCTCGACAGCTTCGTCGCCGACGTCTACGGCGAGCGCGAGATCGTTACGGCGGGCGTGGTGCCGGCGCGGGTGATCGACAGCTGCGACCACCTCGAGCCGAGGCTCTCCGAGCTTCCGGCGCCACCGGTGCGCATCACCATCGCGGGCCTCGACGTGGTGCGCGACGCCAAGGGCGAGTTCAGCGTGCTCGAGGACAACGTGCGCACGCCGTCGGGACTCGGCTACGTTCTCGCTGCGCGGGATGCCCTCGGACCCCTGATGCGAGAGCAGCTCGACGAGCGGGTCCATCCGCTCACCGAGGCCATGGACATGCTCAAGGGCGCGCTGGCGGCGGCCGCGCCCGACGGGGTCGACGAGCCGTCGATCGTGGTGTTCAGCGACGGCCCGGCAAACAGCGCGTGGTACGAGCACCGGCGGCTCGCTCGCGAGCTCGGGCTGCCCGGGGTCACGCTCGAGGATCTCAGCGTCCGCTCGGGCCGGCTCTGGGCGCGCTGCGATGGGGAGCCACGCGCCGTCGACGTCCTCTATCGGCGCACCGACGAGGATCGCCTGACCGACCAGGCCGGGCGGCTCACCGACGTGGGCGCCGCTCTGTACGAGCCGCTTCGGACCGGCGCGCTCAGCGTGGTCAACGGCTTCGGCACCGGGGTGGCGGACGACAAGCTCGTGCACGCCTACGTCGAGGACATGGTCCGTTTCTACCTGAGCGAGGAGCCGCTGCTGCCGTCGGTGCGCACTTACGACCTCGGCGTGCCCGAGACTCTGGAGATGGCTCTCGACCGCTTCGACGAGCTCGTGATCAAGCCCCGGGCCGGTCACGGGGGGCGCGGCGTGGTGGTGGCTCCGCACGCGCGCGACGAGGACGTGCGCCGCACCGCCGACGAGGTACGGGCCAACCCCACTCCCTTCATCGCGCAGGAGCTCGTGATGCTCTCCCGCCATCCCACGGTCGTGGACGGACGTCTCCAGCCGCGCCACATCGACCTGCGGCCGTTCGTCTTCCAGTCCCCGGGCGGCGCCGAGGTGGCGCCCGGTGCGCTCACCCGGGTAGCCCTGGAGCGCGACGCACTGGTGGTCAACAGTTCTCAGCGTGGCGGCGCCAAGGACACCTGGGTGCTGCTGTGAGTCCAGAGCCGATCATCGGCGTGTCGACGTCCGAGGTGCGCCAGCGCGACGACCACGTCACTCTTCCCCAGGGCGAGCCGCCGCGCACCGAGCTCGCACTCGGCGAGCGTTACCTCGAGGCGATGCGAAAGGCCGGCGGGCTGCCGGTGATCCTCGCCCCCGTCCGCACCGGCGCGGTCGACCGGCTGCTCGACCGGCTCGATGGCCTGTGCCTGTCGGGCGGGCCCGACCTCCATCCCTGGGCCTACGGCGCCGACGAGCATCCCGAGCTCGGCCCCACCCAGCCCGAGCTCGACCGCTTCGAGCTGGCGCTGGCCCGGCGCGCGGTGGCCCGGCGGCTGCCGGTCCTCGCGATCTGCCGTGGCGTTCAGGTGCTCAACGTCGCGCGAGGGGGCACACTGCACCAGCACCTGCCCGAGCTCGGCACGGAGATCGACCATCGCCAGGACATTGCCGGTGGCAAGGCCTCGCACTCGGTGAAGCTCGAAGCGGAGAGTAAGCTGGCCGCACTGATGGGCGGCGCGCGGCTGCGGGTCAATTCGTTTCACCACCAGGCCGTGGACAAGCTCGGTACCGGCCTGCGCGTGGTGGGATCGTCCCCGGACGGGACCGTCGAGGCGCTGGAAGGCACCACCAGTGCCTTCCTGTTCGGCGTGCAATGGCACGCGGAGGCGCTGGTGAAGCGCCGCGCCCAGCTGGCGCTGTTCGAGGGGCTGGTGTTTGCCGCGGCCGAGCACTCGGCGCGACTCGAGAGCGCCGCGTGACGCCCATGGGCGTGTCGGGCTGGGCCGACTGGAACGTCGACCCGGACCGCCCGGCGTGGACGGTCGGCATCGAGGAGGAGGTGATGCTGCTCGACCCACGGGACTGGCGGCTCGCCCACGTGATGGACGACCTGCTCCCCGAGCTGTCTCCCGGTCTGGCCGAGAAGGTGAGCGCCGAGACGCACGCCTGCACGCTCGAACTCGAGACCGGCGTGCACGCCACCGTGTCGGATGCCGTGGCCGAGCTCCGAGCCCTGCGCACATCCCTGGTCGACGAGCTCGAACCGCTCGGCCTGGTTCCCGCCGCCGCGGGCACGCATCCGCTCGCCGTGGGCGAGGACACGGAGGTGTCGGGCAGCGCGCGCTACCAGGTGCTCGAGGATGGTCTTCGCGTCCTGGCTCGCCGCGAGCCGACGTTCGCGCTCCACGTGCACGTGGGCGTGCCGATCGCCGAGCTGGCCGTGGCGGCCGCTGATCGCCTGCGCGCGCAGATACCGCTGCTGCTTGCGCTATCGGCCAACTCGCCGTTCTGGCGCGGCGCCGACACCGGCCTCGCTTCAATGCGCGCGGCCCTCTTTCAGGCCTTCCCCCGCGCGGGACTTCCGCGGCGGTTCGGGAGCTACCCGCGCTACGTCGAGACGATCGACGCCCTGCTGCGCGCGGGCGCCTTCCCCGAGCCGACCTTCATCTGGTGGGACGTGCGTCTGCAGCCGCGCTTCGGGACCGTGGAGGTGCGCATCATGGACGCCCAGTCGAACCTCGAGGACGTGGCCGCCCTCACGGCGGTGATCCAGACTCTGATTCGCCAGCTGGCCACCGAGCGCCTGGTGCCCGACGAGATGCTCGATGCCCAGGAGGCCATCGAGGAGAACCGCTTCATCGCGAGCCGCGACGGCATGGAGGCCAACTTCATCGACCCGCTGCGCGGTACGCGCGTGGCTGCCGTCGACGAGCTCGCCTACGTGCTCGACAGCTGCCGCAGCCACGCGCACGACCTCGACTGCCGCACCGAGCTCGCGTCGGCTCGCCTTCTGGCGGAGCGGACGGGAGCCGCGCGACAGCGCGCGCTCGCGAAGCGACATCCGCTGCCGAAGGTGCTGGCCGGCCTGGCCGACGACTTCGTGCCGGACTCCACGCTGCCCGGCCTCGCGCCCCTCGGCGGCGGCTTACGGGATTCTCATCTCGATCCGTCACCCTGAGGGGCGTGCCCCTCACTCTCTACCGCTGCACAAGTTGCCGTGAGCTGATGCTCTCGCCGCTCTCCACCCGGGTGGGCCGCTGCTCGTCCTGCCTGGGGCGCGTGACCCCGGTGTGGATGCCACGAGCGCCCAGGGCCAAGCCGGGGAGCTACCGCGAGAGCCACGCCACCTGGGCGTCGATGGAGGACTTCCTCGAGGCCGACGAGCGGCGTCTGCACTCGAGAGAGGTGGACTACGGCGTCCTGTGGCGGCGCCCCGGCTCGAGGGTGACCCATCGCGCCGCCTGGATCGAGGAGACCGGCGAGCTCTACCTGGTGCAGTCGGGGCCACCCGCGGCGGGCGGCGGGCACGTGGAGCTCCTGGCGCTGACCGACCGCAACGGGATCGAGCGCGCCCTCGACGGCTGGGAGCCCGCGTCGCGGCGCCCCGGCGGGCTGGACTGGTTGCTCAGCCGAGTGTCGGGGCTGCGCCGGCTGGGCCCGCCCACGCCGCGGCTCGACGGGCCCTGAGCGCCCATGGCTGACACGCTCGTGTTCATCCCGGCCTGGAACGAGGAGAGCTCCCTGCCCGGCGTTCTGGCCGAGACCCGGCGCGACCTGCCGGGGGTGAACGTGCTCGTGATCGACGACGGCTCCGAAGACGCCACGGCCACGGTGGCGCGCGAGGGCGGGGCGCGCGTGGTGGTCTTCCCCGAGAACCGCGGCCTGCGCAGCGGCATCGCCGAGGGCTACCGCCAGGCCGCCGACGGTGGCTACGAGTTCTGCGGCCGCCTCGACGCTGACGGCCAGCACCCCGCGGCCGAGCTGGCCCGGATGCTCGAGCTCGTCCGCGCCGGCGAGTGCGACGTGGCCATCGGCTCCCGCTTCCTGCCGGGATCGGAACAGGACGGCGAGCGTTACCGCCCCGCGCCGGAGCGCCTCGTGGGCACATCACTGCTGCGCCTGCTGATGCGGCTGCGGCTCGGGCAGCCGATCTCCGACGGCACGAGCGGCCTGTACGCCGTCAACCGCAACGCGCTCGAGCTGCTGGCCGACCCCTATGTATGCGAGTCGCCCGAGGTGGAGGCGCTGGTGCGCATCACCGACGCCAGGCTGCGTCTGATCGAGGTGCCGGTGCACATGCGCCAGCGTGAGCACGGCGAGTCCTCGTTTCGCGGCAGGCGGGCCGTGGAGCTGCTGGTGACGATCGGCCTCACCCTGTTTGCCGGAGAGCTTCTGCGACGGCGCCACCAGCGTCGGCGCCGGAGCGGCTGGCAGAAGCTTCTCCGCCGCGACCGCTAGGCGGTCACAGCTGCGGATGCTCGGCGTCACTGTCGGCGCGCCCGTCGCGGACCAGCACTCGCGGGCTGTCCAGCAGCAGGCCGCGCCGGCGCAGGCCCGTGAAGCGCGGCTCCTCGCCCTCCAGGGTCACGATGGCCGCGTAGGTCTCGCTGCGTACGACGGTCAGCGCGTGGCCTGCGATCTCCACCGGGCGCCCGTCGAGCTCGTAGCGGACCCCGCCGTACCCGGGTTCGACCTCGAGGGCCACGCTGCTTGTCCTCGCGGCCACCAGCGGCGGAGCGGAGCCGCCGTGGGTGGCCAGCGGAGTCACCGCTATCCCGTCCACGGCCGGGGCGAGGATGGGGCCGCCGGCGGCCATGTTGTACGCGCTCGAGCCGAGCTCGGTGGCCACGATCAGTCCGTCGCCGGCGATCCGCACGTACAGCTCGCCGTCCACCCGGACCGCCACCAGCACCTGGCCGGCGCCGTTGCGGACGACCACGAGATCGTTGATCGCCACCCCGGCGCCCCCCTCCCAAGCCACCTGGAGTGCGGGGACCGGCTCGGCCGTGAAGCGTCCCTCGGCGACCTCCTCGAGCGCCCAGCGCGCGCGGTCGGCGTGAACCGAGGTGAGCACCCCCACGCTTCCGCAGGCCACACCGAGCACCGGACGGTCGACCCGCGCGCCGGTGTGCAGCGCGATCAGCGTGGTGCCGTCGCCACCGAGTGCGAGCACGAGATCGCAGTCCGGCGCCTGAACCGGTTCGGCCAGCCGCCGCGACTGGCCGTCGGTGGGGATCTGACCGATCCTCACGCCGTGCTCGGCGGCCCAGGCCTCGATCTCCGACAGGGCCCAGCCGACATCGCGGCTGGGATGAGCCACGAGACCTATCTGACGTAGTTCGCCCACGGGCGCATCCTCGCCGAACCGCGGGCAGCGACGCCGCGCGGTCCGACTCAGGTCACTGGCGGGGACGTGCTGCGGGCGACAGCGCGGCGCGCATCGCCTCGCCGCAGAGCTGCTCGAGCGGGCCGAGCAGGGGCCGCAGCACCGACAGGGGCTCGAGATCCTCCTCGCGCACCCAGTCCGCCTCGTCACGCGACTCCACGAACCGCGTGATGGCGTCGCGGTACACCGACAGGCGAGCGGGCCGCATGACCACCGTGCCCGCACCTCCGCTGAGCTCCCCCAGCTCGTCGGCCAGGGCGGTGAGCTCCCGCAGCTCGAGCACCTCGTCGCTCGACATGCTCGCCGTGCGAAAGCGCTCGCCCGTGTGCGCGCGAACCGCGTGGGCCGATGCGCTGATCGCGGCCTCGGTGAGATCGAAGCACGCGTGGACCACGGCGTCGCCGTCCAGGTCCGCCGAGATGTCGATGTGTGCGCGTTCCATGACCTCTTCGAATCTATCGGCCCCTGCGGACCGGTACGTGACAGTGCTTACGCACTACGAAGGTCAACGGTTGACCGGCTCGGTAGCGTCCATGGCGTGAGCCAAGACCTGCCCATCGCCTGCTCGCTCACCGCCGCGGAGCTGCCCGCGCGCCTGGCGGAGATCGAGGCGCTCGGCCGCGATGCGCTCGTACGCCGCGAGGCGGACGGCCGGCTGCGCTTCCACGGTGACGAGCGCACGCGCGAGCGGCTCGAGGCCATCGTCGCCGCAGAATCGCAGTGCTGCTCGTTCCTCGACTTCGACCTGCGCAGGGACGGCCCCGAGCTGATGCTCTCGATCGGTGCACCGGCCGAGGCTGCGGGCGTGGCCGACGCCCTGGCCTCCGCCTTCACCGGGCGAGCCGTCCTCGAGTGAGGGCTACTCGTCCTCCTGCATGACGAAGGCCACGTCGTCCACATAGCAGTAGGTCCAGTCCTCGCCCGGCTCCACCGAGGTGATCAGCGGGTGCTCGGTCGCCCGGGCGTGGGCCGTGGCGTGACGGTTGGGCGAGGAGTCGCAGCAGCCCACGTGCCCGCACGAGCGGCAGACACGCAGGTGCACCCAGCGGTCCCCGGTCTTCAGGCAGTCCTCACAACCGGGAACGCTGTCGGGACGCTCGACGGTTACCTGGTCGAGATGAGAGCAGGCGGTCATCGGGAAAGTGTTGCGCATCGGCTTCCTGGTGCCGGTGCGCTCCCTTCACCGCCGCCCCACGAACTCCAGCACCTGCTGGAAGGTCGGCCGGTTGGTCGTCCTCATCGTGTTCGGGATCAGGCCGGGCGCGAACCCCGTCCGTGACGCCTCGGAGCGCCACAGCCTCGGGTTTGGCTGATTCTGAGCGGCCGCCAAGCGGTTGGCCGTCTCCGCTAGCGCAGCCCAGAGGGACGCGCGGCACGCCGCGAGCCGGCCGTTGCCGCAGTAGCGCAGGTTGAACCGGCCGCGGACCCGCTCGTCCAGGGCGGTGCGCAGGTCCTTGTCCACGTAGGAGTGGCCCGACTGGCCGCTCAGGTTGCGCACCTCGTCGAGCGCCTCGAGCAGGTCGCCGCTGAACACCGGTTGCATCACCGCTTCGGCGATCGGCCGCCAGGCCTCGTCCATGATGGTCGGGCCGGGGCTGTCCCAGAAGCCGTTGTTGTCGGCGTCGAGGCGCGGAGCGTCGCGGCGCACCCACTGGTCGAGGATCTCCCTCACCTGTCCAGCCAGCGGGGTCGGCGGGTTGCTGCCGCGCAGCACCCTGCTCACCACGGGCCACACCGGTGAGCGCACGTCCTCGGTGGCCGCCCGGTTCATGATGCCGACGTTGCCGGTGACCGTCACGCGGCGCGGGTAGCGGTCGAACAGCTCCACCCGCTGGGCGGACCCGTAGGGCTCGTCGTCGCCGTGCATGAAGCCCGGCGCCGAGCGGTTGTTCCAGTTGAGCAGAAGGCCGCCCGGGCCGCTGAGTGCGTGCGGGTGCTCGTTCTGGGACAGGAAGCCGCGCCACTCGTAGCGCCCCGTGCCGAGCGTGGGCAGCCGGCGGTCGAGACCGCGGGGGCGCTCGGGCAGAAGACCGGACGAGAAGTTCGCCGTACCGCCACGCGACACGTACGCCCAGTTGAAGGTGAACTCGAACTGGTTGGCGGTGCGATAGAAGCGCCGCGGCGTCGAGGCCTTGCCCTCCGTCATGTCCTTGAGCGCGGCCAGGTTGAGCGCGTCGCGGCCAAAGGTCGAGCGCTTGCGTGCGAGCGCGTAGGGACGCCCGCCCACGGTGGCCGTGCCGATGATTGGGCCGTGAACCGACTTCCGGAATCGGAGCGGTTGGCCCGCCAGCACCCCGGCGTTGAAGTCCTCCAACGGCCGGCACCGACCGTTGTACAGGTAGCTCGCCGAGGCACGGGTCGGCTGGCCGCCGCCCGGCTCGCAGAGCTGCTCGGCGTAGACGTCACGCACGTCGTGGCCCGCCGAGGTGAGGCTCCACGCGTAGTTCTCCGTGCGCCCGATCAGGATGTACATGGCCAGGCCCGGCACGGCCGCACCCTGGGCCTTGATGCCCGGCCCCTCGAGGTGCATCTGCTGCACGATCTCGGGGTAGTAGTAGCCCAGCTGGGGCCCCATCACCGACAGCGAGTTGCCGCTGCGCGAGCGCTCGGGAGCCACCGCCAGGAAGTTCGATGCCCGTCGCCGCGGCGGCGCAGAGGCGGCATTCACGGCAGCCCCCGCCGGTGCGGCGGTGGGATCGAATTCCTGGATCGAGCCGGGATCGATGACCACCGAGCCCCTGACCCGGCCGCCGGTCAGCGGTCCGTAGGGGAAGCGCCGGTTGATGGTGGTGGGCGCCTCGGGATCGTTGGCCAGCATCACGTCCTCCCAGGCGGCCTGGCCGCGGGTGCGGCCCAGCGAGCTGCGCAGGCGGGCCAGGAGGTCCGAGTTGCGCGCCTCGTCACCGCCCCCGGCGCCGAAGATGGAGCCGATGAAGGCGGTCACGGCCAGCACGTCGTTGACCGTGGCCGGCCGCTCGTTCACGTTGTTGGCCTGCCAGTAGGCGTTGATGCCGTCGGCGTAGGCCTGGGCGTCCGCGATGATCTGCCGGCCCTTCCTCCCGTACGTCCTGACGAGGAGCCGTCGCTGAGCGGTGACCAGCGCCTCGCTCTCCGGGCTGGGCACGAAGGTCTGGCCGCTCGTGACCAGGCTGAACGCGTCGATGCCGGGGACGTCGGCCACGGCCACGCGGGCGGGACCACGGGCGAGCGTGATCAGCAGCGCCCGGTCACGCGCTGTCACCCAGCCGGCTCCGAACGAGACGTCGGCGCGCTTTTCGCCGTAGATGTGCGGCACGCCGTACTCGTCGTAGACGATCCGCAGTCCGGGCCGCCCCGTCGGCTCTACGCGCCTGGCGCCGATGGGCTTGAAGTTCTCGGGCAGGAAGAGCCGGTTGATGTCGCGCCGTGCGACACGGCCACGCAGCGGCGTGAGTCCGTCGTAGAGAGGAAGCTGGTCGAGAGAGTTCTGCGTGGTCGGCAGACCGCCATAGTTGCCCGGCGGCAGGATGTAGCGAGCGGTGTCACCCGGCGCCGCGGCGGCGCCGGCGGGCACGGCCGCGAGCGCAACCAGGGTCAGGACGGCAAAGCAGAGCGAACGACGCACGGGTGAGGCTCCTCCTCTGAGCATCGACCGGCAGGCAACCGGCCGCGGGCCGGGCACTCTTTCACATCCTGGCCACCCAGCCAGGAAAAGGGGCCGATCTCCCGACCTTCGCCCCTCATCCGTTTCGGATGACGCGGCGCGCGCGCGCACGTCAGACGATAATTCCCGTCTCGTGCACGCAGACTCCGGCACTCCCACCGGCAACCAGGTCGGCTGGCAGCCGGCGAGACCGCGCCTGCGCCCCCTTCGGCTGCTGGTGGCCTGGATCGTCAGCGCGGCCTCGGTGTGGGTCGCGGCCGCGATCGTTCCCGGGTTCGATCTGGGCGAACTGGGCTCGGCCTTCGTCGTGGCGGCCGCGCTCGCCGTGTTCAACGCTCTGCTGCCGCCACTGGTGGCGGCGCTGCGCCTGCCGGCCACCCTGGTCACGGGCTTCCTGCTGGTGCTGGCGGTCAACGCCGGGGGGCTGATGCTGGCTGACGCCCTGCTCCCCGAATTCGGCAGCGTGGGCTCGTTCTGGGATGCCCTGCTGGCCTCGCTCGTCATGACCGCGGTGGCCATCCCGCTGCAGGTCATGCTCGGCACCAACGACCACGACGACCACGCATTCAGGGTCGTGCGGCGGGTGGCTCGCCGCGGGCGGGGAGAGGTGCCGCTCACCCCCGGCATCGTCTTCCTCGAGATCGATGGCCTGGCCCTGCCCGTGCTGCGAAGGGCGATGCGCGACGGGAACACCCCGGTGATGGCACGCTGGATGGACGAGCGCGGCTACCGCCTCGCCGAGTGGGAGACGGACCTCTCGTCGCAGACCGGCGCGAGCCAGGCCGGGATCCTGCTCGGCTCGAACGAGGACATCCCGGCCTTTCGCTGGGTGGACAAGGCGTCGGGCAGGCTCGTGGCCTGCTCGTCACCCGCCGACTGCGCCGCCATCGAACGGGAGCACTCGACGGGAGCGGGCCTGCTGGCCGACGGAGGCGCGAGCCGAGGCAATCTGCTCTCCGGTGACGCCGAGGAGACGATCCTCACCGTGAGCCGCATGGACGCCGAGACGGGACGCAACCCCGGCTACCGGGCCTTCTTCGCCGACGGTGTGAACGTGACCCGGGCGTTCGTCCTGTTCCTCTGGGAAGTCATCCTCGAGTGGACCGCCGCGGCGCGGGCGGCCCGGCGGGACGTCCGCCCGCGGGGCCACCGGGGCGGCGCCTATCCGTTTCTGCGGGGAGCCATGTGCGTGATCGTGCGCAACGCCATCGTCTTCGGCGTGATGACCGACATGCTGCGCGGCCGCCCGGCCGTGTACGCCACCTTCTCGAGCTACGACGAGGTGGCCCATCACTCTGGGCTGGAACGAGCCGACACCCTCGAGGCGCTGCGCAAGCTCGACCAGGAGTTCGCCGCAATCGAGCACGCGCTCAGCTATGCGCCGCGGCCGTACGAGATCGTCGTGCTCTCCGACCACGGCCAGACCCAGGGCGCCACCTTCAAGCAGCGCAACGGCTACGGGCTGGACGAGCTCGTGGAGCGCAACCTGAGCAGCGGAGACGTGGCCGGCTACGCCGGCGGCGACGAGCAGCGGGCCATGGTCGGCCACGCGGTGAACGAGGCCACGGGCGCCAAGCCGAAGAAGCAACCGAAGAACGACGTGTCCGGCCGGACCGCCGTCGTGCTCGGCTCCGGCAACCTGGGGCTGGTCTACCTGATGGACGAGCCGCGGCGCCTGACCCTCGAGGAGATGGATGAGCGCCACCCGCGGCTCGTGCCGTCGCTGAGGGAGCACCCCCACATCGCCTGGCTGCTCGTGCGCTCAGAGTCCCGCGGCGCCCTCGTGCTCGGCCCCGGCGGAACCCTCGAGCTCGACAGCGGACGCGTCGAGGGCGACGATCCCCTGGCCGCGTTCTCTCCCACCGCCGCGCGCCACCTGGCCCGGACGGACGGCTTCGCGCACGTGGCGGACATCATGGTCGGCAGCTTCTACGACCCGGAGCGCGAGGAGGGCTGCGCCTTCGAGGAGCTGATCTCGTTTCACGGCGGACTGGGAGGGCCCCAGACCAGGCCGTTCATCCTGCACCCGCGGTCGCTGCCGATGCCGCCCGACCCGATCGTCGGCGCCGCCGCCGTGCACACCCTGCTGCTCGGCTGGCGCCGGCTCCTGCAGGAGCCTCAGAAGACCTTCACCACGGTGTCCTGAGCGGCGAACCGATATAGGCCCGGCGCCTCGGGCGCCGGTACGCGCACGCATCCGTGGGAGGCGGGAAAGGTGGGCACGTCGGGCCACTCGTGGAAGGCGATCCCCTGGTTGAAGTAGGAGGCGTAGGGCAGCCACACCTTGAACGGGACCGACCACGAGCGCAGCTCCTTGCGAAAGATCCTGTAGGTCCCCGTGGGCGTCGCGTTGGCGGCATCGCCGGTCGAGACGTGAATCGCCCGAAGCGTGCGGCCCGCCCGGACCAGCAGGGCCACGCCCTTGGCCCGGTACACCTCGATGCGCCGGGGCGGGCCGCCGGCTCGGGGGCGCGGCCGGCGGGCGGCGGCGAGCGCGGCCGTGGTGGCCGGTCCCACCAGGCCGTCGCGCTGCAGGCCCTGCCAGGACTGGAAGGCGATCACCGCCTGCTGGGTGCGGTAGCCGAGCAGGCCGTCGACCGCGTCGGCCGGAAGGTAGCCGAGCTCGGCCAACCGCTGCTGGGCCTCGCGCGTGCCGGCCACCGGCGGTCCCGGTGGCCGCCTCTCCCTCACCGGCGGCCGGGACGGCTCGCGGAAGTCCGAGCGCTCGAGGTCGTCGACCACCAGACGCTCCCCCGGCGCGCACCCTGGCCTCACGGATGTCGCCGAACTGGGAGGCCGTGTAGATCACCTGGGCCAGGCGTGCGCGCAGGTCGAGCTTCTGCTCGGGCGTACGGGCCGCTGGATCGGCCGGGACTCCCTGAAGGAAGCGCGCCGACAGGCGGACCACGGCCTTTCCGCGGCCGGAGACCGAGATGCCGAGGAGCCTCACCCCCCGGGGGATCTGGGTCTCCACGTCCCGCGCCCGCTCGGCCGCGGTCGGCCCCCTGAGGAGAGCGCGCAGCGTGGGCACCAGGATCGTGCCGCCGCGGGGAAGCGAGCGTTCGACGGTGTCGAACTGCTCACCGGCCGTGAACCAGAGCTTCACGGGCTCGCGCGACTGCGCTCCGGCGCCCGCGGGCGCAACCGCGGGCAGGATCAGCGCGAGCGCGAGCAGCGCAACAAGGGGGCGGCACGTCATGGAGGCGGGCAGCCTAGTCGGCGCTCGGACGGAGTCCCTTGAAGCGCTTCATGTTCTCGGTCATGGCCACCTCGGTGGGCAGGCGCTCCATGCTCGAGGCGCCGAAGAAGCCCTTGATGCCGGTGGTCCGCTCGAGCACGTAGGCAGCATCCTCGGGCTCGGCGAGGGGGCCGCCGTGGCAGAGCACGATCACGTCCGGGTTGACCGCCACGGCAGCGTCGCGCATGGCCTGGATCTCCTCCACGCACTCGTCGAGCGTCTTGGCCGTCTCGGCGCCGATCGTCCCCTTGGTGGTGAGGCCCATGTGGGGCACGAGCACGTCGGCCCCGGCCCGGGTCATGGCCTCCGCCGACTGCGGGTCGAAGACGTAGGGCGAGGTGAGCAGACCCAGCTCCGAGGCCGCGGCGATCATCTCGACCTCGAGCCCGTAGCCCATGCCCGTCTCCTCCAGGTTGGCCCGGAAGGTGCCGTCGATCAGCCCCACCGTGGGGAAGTTCTGCACGCCGGCGAACCCGGCGTCGCGCACGTCCTCCAGAAAGCGCGGGATCAGCCGGAACGGATCGGTGCCGCACACGCCCGCCAGCACCGGCGTGTGCTCGACCACGGGCAGCACCTCGCTGGCCATCTCCATGACGATCGCGTTGGCGTCGCCGTAGGGCATCAGCCCGGCCAGCGAGCCGCGACCCGCCATCCGGTAGCGACCCGAGTTGTAGATGATGATCAGATCGGTTCCGCCGGCCTCGGCGCACTTGGCCGACAGCCCGGTGCCCGCGCCGGCGCCGATGATCGCCTTGCCGGAGTCGATGGTGGCGCGCAGCTTGGCGCGCGCCTCGTCACCTGTCACGGTCTTGCATGTACTCGTCGAGCTTGGCCACCATCGCGCGCGCGAACTCCGGATCGTTCACGTCGAGATCGAGCTCCACGAGCTCGACGTTGTCGCTCACCTTGCGCAGCTCCTCGAACAGCGCGGCGTCGGCCTCCGGGTCGTGGAAGGGCTGGCCCTCGACGTCGATCATCGACACACCCTTCAACGGCAGGAACAGGGCCGTCGGGCCCACGGCCGCCGACAGCTTGCGGGCGATGCGGCGCCCCAGCTCGGCGTTCTCGTCCCTGGTGGTGCGCATCAGCGTGACCACCGGGTTGTGCACGTAGAGGTTGCGGTCCTCGAACTGCGACGGCACCGAGTCGCGCGCGCCGAAGTTGACCATGTCGAGCGCGCCGACGGACACCACCTGGGGCACCCCCAGCCGGCCGGCCATCTCGAGACGGTCGGGCCCGGCGGAGAGCACCCCGCCCACCAGGTCGTCGCACAGCTCCGTGGTGGTCACGTCGAGCACGCCGCGCAGGAAGCCCGACTCGATCAGCCCCTCCATCGACTCGCCCCCCACTCCGGTGGCGTGAAAGACCACCGGCTCGTAGCCAAGCCGCTCGAGCTCCTCGCGCGCCACGGTCAGGCACGGCGTGGTCACGCCGAACATCGTGGCGCCCACCAACGGCCGGTCCTCGGTCACGCCCGGCGGAGGCGCGTTGACCATGCCCGCCATGGCCGCGGCGGCGTTGGCGAGCACGCGTGCGGAGATCGGGTTGACCCCGGCAACGTCGGCCACCGAGGCCATCATGGTCACGTCGCGCGAGCCCACGTAGTCGCGGGTGTCGCCGGCGGCCATGGTGGAGACCATCAGCTTTGGTACGCCCACCGGCAACGCCTGCATCGCCTGGGTGGCGATGGCCGTGTTGCCCGAGCCACCCGCCGCCAGCACGCCGTGGATGCGGTCCTCCTCGTGCAGGCGCCGCGCGAGCGTGCCCGCCGCCGCGGCCATCGCGCTCACCGCGGCGCCGCGGTCGCGCGCCTCGGCCAGGGCGGCCAGATCGGCCCCGCCCGCCGCGGCCAGCTCCTCTCGGCTGATGTCCGGTTCGACCGACGGCGGGTCGAGCGTGCCGGCGTCGGCCAGCAGCACGTCCACCCCCGCGTCCTGCAGCCGGTCGCGCAGGAACTCGTACTCGGCCCCCTTGGTATCGAGGGTGCCGATGAGCAGGACGGTGGGGCTCACGAATTCAGTGCCCAGGCGGGCCCGTCGCCCTCGCGGAAGTCCGGCAGGTCGCGCAGCGCCTTCTCGGCGCCTCCCGGGTTGTAGAGCGCGAGCAGCCGCAGCGGTTGCCAGCCGGTGTTGACGGTCGAGTGGAACATCCCGGTGGGCACGTAGATCGTGTCGCCGGGGGCGATGGCGAATGCGTTCTCGCCGTCGTCGTCGAGCATCTGCTCGCCCTCGCCGGCCAGCACGTAGAGGATCTCCTCGGACTCCGGGTGGTTGTGGCGCTCGTGACCTTTGCCCGGAAGCAGCACGACCTCGCCGAACGTCAGGTTCGCGCCCTCGGTGTCGTCGGGCGTGACGAACCACTTGATCACTCCCCAGTCGAACGACTGGACCGGCTTCGAGCCGGCGTCTACGGCTTTCATCCTCTACTCCTCTCCTCCAGGGGCTCGCGGGTGCGCGTGACCGCCGGGGTGGCCACGCCGAACATCGTCGCGCCGACGAGCGGCGCCGGCCTCCCGCAGGCGGGCGCACATGTACTCGAGCTCGTGCTCCTTCGTGTCCAGCGTCCCCACAAGGACGACGACGGGCTCGCGGCCATCAGGCCCTCTCGACGCCCAGGTAGCGGCGCTGGGCGTCGGGATCATTCGCGATCTCGCTGGCCGTGGTCTCGGTGAAGATGCGGCCCGCCACCATCACGAGCAACCGTTCGGCCAGCGTCGTGGCCACGGCCAGGTTCTGCTCGACGACCAGGATTGCGAGCCCCTCGCCGCTCAGGCGCCGGAAGGTCTCGGTGAGCGACTCGATGATGGCCGGCGCGAGCCCTTCGGACGGCTCGTCCATCACGAGCAGCCGCGGGTTGGTGAGTAGCGCGCGCCCGATCGCCAGCATCTGCTGCTCACCGCCCGAGAGCTGCATGCCGCCGTTTCGGCGACGCTCGGCCAGGCGGGGGAAGAGCTCGTAGACGGCGTCGGGGGTCCAGCGCCGCTCACCGCGCGAGGCGACCATGCGCAGGTGCTCGTCGACGGTGAGCGACTCGAAGAGCCGCCGGCCCTGCGGGACGTAGCCGATGCCCGAAGCCGCGATCTTGTACGACGGGCGCCCGACGCATTCCTCTCCCCGGAAGCGGATGGAGCCGCGGGTGGTGGCCGGTCGGATCTGCATGATCGCGTTGCAGAGCGTCGTCTTACCCATGCCGTTGCGGCCGATGATGGCCACGGGCTCGTCTCCCATCGTGAAGGTCACGCCCTGCAGTACGTGCGCCGGTCCGTAGAACGCGTCCAGGTCCGAGACCTCGAGCAGGGGGCCGTCGTCAGGATCGATCTCGCTGACGACGTCGACGTCGACGTGCGGGGCGGCCCTGCCTTCGCTCTCGGCCGCCGCGCTCAAGTCTGCTCCTCGTCGTCGCCGACCTGGCCGCCCAGGTAGAGATCGTGCACCAGCTGGTTCGAGCGGATCTCCTCGGGGGTGCCCTCGACGATCTTCTTCCCGTCATGCATCATCGTCACCGTCTCGGCCACCCGCAGGGCGACGTCCATGTCGTGCTCGATGAGCACCAGGGTGATGTCTGGGTCGAGCTCGAGCAGCATGTCGGTCAGCGCGACGCGCTCGCCGCGCGAGAGCCCCGAAGCGGGCTCGTCGAGCAGCATCAGCTTGGGATCCACGGCTCGCGCCATGCCGACCTCGAGCTGGCGCTGCTCGCCGTGGGAGATCGAGCCCACCAACGTCTCGAGCTTGGGGGCCAGGCCCACCTCGGCGGCGAGCACACGCGCTCGCTCGCGCAGCTCGCGGTCGACCGCCCGGCGATGCAGGCGCAGGTGGCCCTTGCGTGTGCCGAGCACCGCCAGGTAGAGGTTGTCCTCGACCGACAGGCCCAGGAACAGTCGCGACTTCTGATAGGTGCGGCCCATGCCCAGCCGCGCACGGCTGGGCGCCGACACCTCGGCGACGTCCCGGCCGAGGAAGAAGATCGAACCCGACGTGGCCGGCATGTCGCCGGAGATCACGTTGAACAGCGTGGTCTTGCCGGCGCCGTTGGGACCGAGGATCGCACGGCGCTCGCCGTGCGCGACATCGAGGTCGACGTCGCGCACGGCATCGAGGCCGCCGAACCGCCGGCCGACCCCGCGCAAACGCAGGATCGGCTCGGCCTGTTCGGACACTGCTTCTGTCACGGACCCCCTAGCCCCCGATGACCTTCGGCTTCTCGGTCTTGCCGAGCCACGGGATGTCCCGCTTCTCGCAGGGCGGGTAGGTCCGTCCGGGCGCCGGGCTGTTATCGCTGAACGTGCCCCCGAACGTCTGGTCCACGTCCGGCACGCTGCCCACGGTCTTCGTGGCCAGCCCCTGATCGCCCTCGACCAGCTGCAGGTAGTACTGGTCGGTGATCGCCTGGCGGTTCTCGTCGAGCGTGATCTTGCCGTACGGAGCGTTCAGCGAGACCTGCGCCAGCGCGTCCTGCAACTTCTTCTGGTCGCCGGAGATGTCGCCCCCGACCTCCTTGAGCGCCTCGATCAGCCCCCAGGTGTTCACGAAGAAGCTGTAGGTGAACACGCTGGCCGCCTGAGGTGTCGCTTCGCCACCGGGCGGGATCTCCTTGAACCACTTGCCGATGATCTGGTTGGCGTAGTACTGGGCCTCCGGCGTGTCCAGATCGCCCGCCGTGCCGGCACCGCCGGCGTACACACCCGCGACCCGCGGGCCGAGCTGCTCGAACTGCGACGGGGTGCCCCAGAACACGTTGCCCAGGAACTTCTTGGCATCGATCGGCCCCTTGGCCTGCTCGTAGGCCTTCAGGAACGGGATCAGTCCCGCGCCGCCCACGGCGACGAACGTGCCGTCGACGTCGTCCGGCAGCTGCTGAGCGAAGGACGAGTAGTCCGTCGTGTTCAGCGGCGGGAAGACCCGCTTGGTGACCTGTCCGCCGGCCGCGCAGAACTCCGAGATGAAGCCGGCCATCGACGTCCAGCCGAAGCTGTAGTCGTCGCCGATCACCGCCGCCGTCTTCCAACCGAGCTCGTTGTAGGCCAG
Source organism: uncultured Thermoleophilaceae bacterium (assembly GCA_963826165.1). Classification (GTDB taxonomy): domain Bacteria; phylum Actinomycetota; class Thermoleophilia; order Solirubrobacterales; family Thermoleophilaceae; genus JACVRW01. Next base: position 374,294 of record CAWGWC010000016.1, read on the forward strand.
GTCGCCCAGGCCGGCGTTGAACTGTGCGCCGTCACCGTTGAAGCGCGCGAAGTTCGGCGCCCGCACCTTGAGCGTGGTGTCCTGCGCGCCGGCCGCACCGTTGACAAAGGTCTTGTCCGGGTGCTGCTTGGCGTAGTTGGCCACCGCGATCGACTCGTCGCCCGAGAGCGGGCCGATCATGACGTCCGCGCCCTCCTGTTCCATCAGCCGCCGCGTCTCCTTGATGGCCGTGCCGGATGTGTCGTCGCCGCACCCGACGCCCACGAGCTCGAGCGGGTGCCCGTTGATCGCGCCACCGGTCCAGCCGTCGCGCGGCTTGTCCGGGTTCTTCGGCTTGGCGCCGGCGAACTGCGCCAGCGCCGAGACGGCGCCGGCCATGTTCTGGTTGTCGAACGTGCCGAACGCGCCCTTGCACTCGGAGAGCACGGCCACCTTGATCGGTGACTTGCTGCCGCCCGTCTCCTGCTTGACGGCGGCGTACCCCGGGGGCGCCTCCGCGGTGCTCGGCGCCTCTTCCGCGGCTGTCTCGCCTCCGCCTCCGCCGTCGTCGTCGTCGTCGCCGCAGCCCGCGAAGGCGAGCGCCGCGATTCCCAGGAGAAGCGCAAACCACATCAGGCCGCGCCTCCGTTTCCTTACCTCTGACATTTCCTGTTCTCCTCCTCCTGCCGTGGACCCATGCCCCGGCGGTGTCGTTCTACGAGCCCGTGAGCGTCGATGCTCCACGCTCACCTGCCGGCACAGCGCCGGCCGAACCTCCTTCCCCGGTTGCCTCCCCCGGGCTGGACGGACCGCGCAGCCGCCCGACGGTCCGCTCCCACAGGCCAACCAGCCCGTCGGGAGACACGAGCACGATAATCAGAAAGATCACCCCGATCAGGGTCTGAAACCGGTCGGACATAAAGCCGACGTCCTGCGCGTAGTTGTTGATCAGGACGTATACGAAGGCTCCGATCCACGCCCCCTCGAGCCGGAACATCCCCCCGATCACGGCGATCAGGAGCACATTGATCGTTGCGGTGAGGTCGATGGTCGACGGCGCGATCTGCGCGTTCCACCACACGAAGAGAATCCCGGCGATCGCCGCGATGAAGCCCGCGAGGGTGAACGCGAGCAGGCGGTGCAACGTGACCCTGTAGCCCAGCGAGCGCATCCGCACCGGGTCGTCGCGAATTCCCTGCAACGTCAGCCCGAACGGGGTGCGCGCAACGTACCGCAACCCGAGGTAGACGAGCGCCGCCACGAGCAGCGTCGCGAAGTAGAGGCGGTCAGGGTGGACGGTGCGGTCGAGGAAGCCGGGGATGGGGATCCCGCTGATCCCGCCGAAGCCCGACACGCTCGTCACCTGCCCGAAGAAGAGGTTGGCGATCACCGAGAAGACGAGCGTGATCATGAGGAAGTAGATGCCGTAGCTGCGGCTGGCCAGGAGGCCGAAGATGAAGGCAACGAGGACCGCGATGGCGATGGCGACGAGGATGCCGGGCACGGGCTCCCAACCGAGGTTCAGGCCCTTGGTATTGCCGGAGGTCGTGAGGTTGCCCAGCGCGAACCCCGCGATGCCGTAGATCGCCACCTGGGCGAGCGACACCATCCCGCCGTTTGCCGAGAGGAAGATGAGGCTGGCGGCGACGATTCCCAGGAACATCGTCTGGGTCAGCAGCGTGGACACCCAGTAATCGCTGACGATGAGCGGTGCGAGGAGCGCGAGCGCCACGAGCAGGATCCCGACCGCGCGGTCGGGGGTGATGCGGGAGCTCCGTGGAGCGCTCATGCGGGCCGGCCGAACAGCCCGAGCGGCCGTGCGGCGAGCACGACCGCCAACAGGACGAACGTGAAGATGATCGAGTAGAAGGTGTAGTCGGACGGGAGGTAGGCGGCGGCGAAGTTGGTGGTCAGCCCCAGGAGCAGCGCCCCGATGGCGGCTCCTCCCAGTGACCCCATGCCGCCGATGATCACGACCACCAGCGAATTGAGAAGCCACAGCCCGTCGACTCCGGGGGCCAGGCTGGCGAACGACCCGCCCATGGCGCCTCCGATGCCGGCCAGCGCCGACCCGATGAAGAAGGCGATGGCGAACGTCAGCTGGATGTTCACGCCGAGGGCGGAGACCATGTCGCGGTCGTCGACGCCCGCCCGAATCACCATCCCGGTGCGGGTGCGCTTGAGCCAGAACCACAGCGCTCCGCCGATGAGCAGGCCTACGCCGAGGATCACGATGCGCGTGAGGGTGTACTCCACCCCCGCGACCTGCAGGTTCACGAACTTGTCGAAGGTCCGCGGCCAGGAGATGTCCTTTGCCACGCCGCCGAAGTGGGCGAGCATCTGGTCGGCGGCGATGATGGAGACCGCGATCGTGATGAGCGCCTGGCGCAGTTCCTGCCCCTGGTTCCAGCGCAGGAAGGCCTGCTGCATCAGCAGGCCGACTCCGCCCACGATGAGACCCGCAGCCATCAGCGGAAGGAACCAGTTCATGAAGCCGACCTGGGCGCTGGAGATCCCGAGCGCCGAGTCGCCACCCGAGACGGAATTACGCTGCAGCTCCAGAGCGATATAGCCACCGAGCAGGAAGAACGCTCCGTGGGCCATGTTCACCACGCGCATGAGGCCGAAGATGAGGGTGAAGCCGCTGGCGACGATGAAGTAGAGCGCCGCCGCGGTGACCCCGTTGAGGAGCGTGATGAGGAAGTTCTTGGGGTCGTCTATGGCCGGGCCGAAGGTCGTGTTCGACGCGATGAACAGGACCCAGACGATCGGGAACGCGATGATCAGAACAAGCAGCACCAGACCCGCGATCCGCAGCGCCCTCCGCAGGGACACACTCGTGGAAGCCGAGCTGGGCGTAGCTAACACCGCCCCGCATTCAAGCGCAAGACAATGTCCGGACGGCCGGAGTCGACAAATACGTTCGCTTCGCCGAGGTTGCCCGCAGGGTCGCGGAGATACATCTGTGCCGAGCCGTCGATGGACAGGGTCTCGGGCGGCGGATCAATGTCCGCGGGCTGATTACGTCGTGGCGGAAGACGCATGCTTGACACGTATTGAAAACTCATGCAGAGTTCGTTGTCAAGTCCTGAAAGGGTATGACGGCTTTTGTTAAGCAGCCTTAAGGAGCCGCGTGACGTCGAGTAGCCCGCTGTCAACGGAGTACGGCGCGCCCGGAGTCGACCCGGCTGCGCTCGACGCACTTCGCTCTGAACTCGTGTCCGAATTGGGCGAGAGCGTGGTCAGCACCGCCCCCGAGCGCCTCGACGCCTATACCGCCGACACGTACTGGATGGCCCTCCACGCGAGCGCCGCGGGCACCCCGCTGGGGCGCCCCGATCTGGTGGTAACGCCGCACGACGAGAGCGGCGTGGCCACCGTGCTCCGTCTGGCCGACGCGCGCCGCATTCCGGTGGTGGCGTGGGGCGGCGGCTCGGGAACGCAGGGCGGGTCGGTGCCGACCCACGGTGGCGTGGTGATCGACCTCACCCGGCTCGACCGGATCCTCGAGATCGACGAGCGCTCGCTCACCGTCACCTGTGAGGCCGGGGTGAACGGCAACCGGCTCGAGCGGGAGCTCAACGAGCGTGGGCTGATGATGCCCCACTACCCCGCCTCGTCGGAGTGGGCCACCGTCGGCGGCTACGTGGCCGCCCGCGGCTCGGGCGTGCTCTCCACGCGCTACGGGAAGATCGAGGACCTGGTGCTCTCGATGCGGGTTGCGCTGCCCGGCGGTCAGGTGATCGGGACGGTGGAGGTGCCCCGCCATGCCGTGGGACCCGAGCTCACGCAGCTGTTCGTCGGCTCGGAGGGGACGCTGGGCGTGATCACGCAGGTGACCCTGCAGGTGGTGCCGCTTCCTTCCACGCGGCTGTTCGCCACGGTCCGCTTCTCCGACATCGGATCCGGGGTGGAGTCGATCCGCCGAGCGCTCGCCGCCGGCGCGCGCCCCTCGGTGGTGCGCATGTACGACGACGAGGCCACGCGGCTCGCCTTCTCACCGGTGGTCAGGCAGGAGCTCGACGGCGTCTGCACCGTGCTCGCCTTCGAGGGAACCGACGCCGGCATCGCCGAGGCCGAGCAGAACGCGACCCTGAACATCGCCCGGGAGGCCGGGGCCGAGGAGCTCGACCCCGAGCTCGGCCGGATCTGGTGGGACCGGCGCTACGACTTCTACCACCCCCCTCACCAGCCCGAGCTGCCCTCGGTCTGGGGCACGATCGACGTGGTGGCCACCTATAGCCGCATCGAGGCGGTCTACGACGCATTGCGCGCCGCGGTCAAGGAGCCTTTCGCCGAGACGGACCTTCAGCTGCGCATGCACTTCTCGCACTGGTACGCGTGGGGCACGATGATCTACGCCCGTTTCGTCGTCCCCGACGGCGGCGGCGGACCCGAGGCGGTGGCGCTCCACGACCGCATCTGGGAGGAGGGCCTCGAGGCGGCCTTCGCTGCGGGCGGGGTGATGAACGACCACCACGGCGTGGGGATGAAGCTCGCGCCGTACATGGAGCGTCAGCACGGCGCGGCGCTGGGAACGCTCCGGCAGATCAAGGCCGCGCTCGATCCCAACGGGATCATGAACCCCGGAAAACTCGGTTTCTAGTGGGAGCGCCCACTAGGTCAAGAGGAGGAGCCACTTGAAGTTCGCCATGCACAACTGGATGCGCGCGGAGCCGATCGAGGACACGATCGAGCGCCTGGCGCGTTGCGGCTACGACGCGATCGAGATCTCGGGGGAGCCGTCCGTATGGGACACGGACGAGATCAAGGGCCTGCTCGACAAGCACGGGATCGGCTGCTGGGGAGCGGTGACGCTGATGACTGGCGGGCGCGACCTCGTGCACGAGGACGCCTACGTGCGGCGCGGCTCGATCGAGTACGTGAAGGACACGATCAGCCAGATCGCCGACTGGGGTGGCGAGATCATCACCATCGTCCCCTCGACGGTCGGCAAGGTCGTGCCGATGGGCTCGCCCGAGGACGAGTGGAACTGGGCTGTCGAGGGGCTGAAGGAGTGCCAGGCCCACGCCGAGGAGCGCGGCGTGCGCATCGGCCTCGAGCCGCTCAACCGCTTCGAGACGTACTTCGTGAACCGCGCTGACCAGACCCTGGCGCTGGCCGAGGACGTGGGCGGCAACTGCGGCGTGAGCCTCGACATCTTCCACATGAACATCGAGGAGGCCGACTGGGCCGAGGCGATCCGAAGCGCGGGCGACAAGCTCGTGGACTTCCATGTGGCCGACAACAACCGCATGCCCTGCGGCCAGGGAGCGCTCGACTGGGAGAAGCTCATGCAGACCCTGGACGAGGTGGGCTACGACGGCTGCGTGACGGTCGAGTTCGTGGCCACGGTCGACCGCAGCCGCATCTCTGACCGCACCGAGATCACCGACGCCTCCGAGAGCGAGGGCTCGCAGGGCATGGAGCAGTTCCTGCGTGACCACGGCACCGGCACGGTGCCGGCGCACCTGTACGACCAGTACACGCAGGACTCGATCGACCGGCTGAAGAAGGCGGCCGAGTCGGTGGGTCAGGCCGTTTGAGGGAATCGCCACAGATAGCGCTGGTGGCCACGCTCGACACGAAGGGCGACGAGCTGGCCTATGTGCGCGACCGGATTCGCGCGCTCGGGGGACGCACCACGGTGATCGATTCGGGGATCCTGGGCGAGGCGGCGGGCTGTGAACCCGACGTGTCGCGCGCGCAGGTGGCCGAGGCAGCCGGAAGCGACCTCGAGACCGTGCGCGCGGCGGGCTCGAGGGGCGCCGCCGTGGAGCAGATGCAGCGTGGCGTGCGGGCGGTGGTCGATCGGCTGTGGGAGGAGGGCCGGCTCGACGGCGTGCTGTGCCTCGGGGGCGCCGAGGGGGCGCTGCTCGGGGCCGCCGCCGTCGCCGGCCTGCCGGTCGGGGTGCCCAAGCTGATCGTGTCGCCGAGCGCATCCGGGCGCCGGCCCTTCGGCCCGTTCGTGGGCGAGGGCGACACCCTCGTCATGCACTCGGTCACCGACATCCTCGGCATCAACCCGATCTCACGGACGGTGTTCGACAATGCTGCCGCCGCCGTGATGGGAATGGCCCGGGACGCGGGGCGCCCGGCTGAGAGCCTGGGCGAGCGCTGCGTGGGCATCACCATGCTCGGCCACACCACCCCAGCGGTCATGCGAATGCTGCCCCAGCTCGAGGAGGCCGGGTGGGCTCCGGTGGTCTTCCACGCCAACGGCGTTGGCGGCCCGGCGATGGAGCGGCTCATCGAGGCCGGCGCCATCGCGGGAGTGATCGACTTCACCCTGTCGGAGCTGGCGAACTCGATGCATCCCACGGGGATACACGCCACCGGTCCCTCACGGCTGACGGTGGCCGGCGCCCACGAGCTGCCCCAGCTGGTGGTGCCGGGCTGCGTGGACTTCTTCAACCAGGGGGCCCTCGCCGACCTGCCCGAGCGCTACCGCGACCGCAAGCGCTACTTCCACAACCCGGTGGCCACGCTCGTGCGGCTGACCGCCGACGAGGAGGCCGAGCTCGGCCGGGTGGTGGCGTCGCGGCTGGCCGAGGCCCGCGGTCCGGTCCAGGTGCTCTGTCCCAGCCGCGGCTTCTCGCTCGCCGACGTCGAGGGCGGCGACCTGTGGGACCCGGAGGCCGATCAGGCCTTCATCGATGCGCTGCGTGCCGCGCTGCCGCCGTCCATCCCCTTCGAGGAGGTCGACGCTCACGTCGACGACCCCGACTTCGCCGACCTGACCGTGTCCCGTTACCTGTCGCTCGTGAAGGAGCCGATGAATGCCCGAGTCTGAGAAGCCGGTCTCCAACTGCCTGCTCGATCTCGCCCCGCCGGACATCGAGTGGTTTCGCGAGCGCTCGGACATCGTCCTGATCCCGATCGGCTCGTGTGAGCAGCACGGCGCTCACCTCCCGCTCGGCACCGACACGATCACCGCGCTCGAGGTGTCGCGGCGGGCGGCGGAGAAGGCCGACGTGCCCTACGCCCCGCCCTTCTGGGCGGGCTACTCGCCCCAGCACATGCGCGAGCCCGAGACCGGCGTGGGCACGATCACCTTCCGCACCTCCACCGTGGTCGAGGCCTGGTACGACATCGCCCGGTCGCTCATCCACCATGGCTGGAACAAGCTGATCTTCGTCAACGGGCACGGCTCGAATACGAAGGTGATCGACCCGCTGCTGCGGCGGATCAAGTACGAGACCGGCGCGATCGTCGGCCTCTACAAGCCCTACGCCGAGCGCTACATCGGGATGCTCGACGGCCTGCTCGAGAACCCGCCGGAGGAGACGCCGGGCTGGCACGCCTCCGAGCTCGAGACATCGCAGGTGCTCGCTCACAACGCCCGGCTCGTACACATGGAGCGTGCGGCGGACGACCGGGCGCAGGTGCCGAAGTGGCTGCCCCAGAGCTTCATCAAGCAGGACGGAGCTCCGGACGTGGCCTTCCAGGGCTATCAGTACTTCGTGTTTCCCATGGACCACAACGAGTTCTCTCGGACCGGCGTGATCGGCAACCCGATGACGGCCACGGCCGAGAAGGGCGAGGAGGCCTTCGAGCGCTTCGCTGACCACCTGGTGGCGGCCATCGACGAGTTCCGCCCGCTCACCACCGAGATCAAGCGGCGGGAGTTCGAGGACCGCGTTTGAGCTCAACGGTCCCACCCGCCCTGCGCCGCGCGCAGATGCTCGACCGGATCCGCCGCGAGGGCGGCGTCTCGGTGGCCGATCTGGCTCGCGACCATCGGGTCTCGGCTATCACGGTTCACCGCGACCTGGCGGAGCTGTCGGACGAGGGCCTGATCGAGCGCGTTCACGGCGGCGCTCGCAAGGTCGACGGCAACCCGGCCGAGCGGATCGAGACCGACTGGGAGAAGCGCGTGCGGCAGGCCGGTGCTGCCAAGGACGCCATCGCGGCCCGGGCGGAGCGCCTCGTGGAGGCCAACGCCACGATCTACATCGACGCTTCGTCCACCGGCCTGGCGCTGGCTCGGGCGCTGGAGGCCACTCCGCCCGGCCCGTTGACTGTGGTCACCAACTCGCCCGCCATCGCCTTCGAGATCACCTCGGATCCGCTGCACGTGATCGTCGTCCCGGGTGAGGTGGACCAGCACATGCGGCTGATCGCCGGGCGCTGGGCGATCGAGTTCCTGGCCGACCTGCGCATGGACGTGGCCTTTCTGTCCTCGGCCGGAGTCACGCTCGACCAGGGACTCACGACCTCGCGCCGGCCGCTGGCCGACGTGGTCAACGCCGCCCGCGACAACGCATCGCGCAGCGTGGGGCTCGTGGACTCGAGCAAGTTCGGCCGCCATTCGCTGCTCACAATCTGCCGCGCCGAGGAGCTCGACCTGCTGATCGTCGACAGCGGCCTTGCTGCCCACGACGTCGAGCGCTACCGCAGCGCCGGCGTCTCAATCGAGGTGGCCGAAGACATCGTTCCCGCGACCTGAGATGAGGAGAGAAAGACATGGCTAGACCCGTCACGTTGTTCACCGGCCAGTGGGCCGACCTGCCGCTGGAGGAGCTGGCCGCCAAGTGCGGCGAGTGGAGCTTCGACGGTCTCGAGCTGGCCTGCTGGGGCGACCACTTCGAGGTCGACGAGGCGCTGGCCGACGAGGGCTACGTGCGCGCTAAGCGCGAGCTGCTCGAGCGCAACGGGCTCGAGTGCTGGGCGATCGGCACCCATCTGGTCGGCCAGGCGGTGTGCGATCCGATCGACTCGCGGCATCAGGCCGTGCTGCCCGAGGACGTATGGGGCGACGGCGACCCGGAGGGCGTGCGCCAGAGGGCGGCCGACAAGATGAAGGACACGGCGCGGGCTGCCGCGCGGCTGGGCGTGCAGGTGGTCACCGGCTTCACCGGCTCGCCGATCTGGCACATGCTCTACTCGTTCCCGCCCAACGACTGGGAGGAGGTCGAGCGCGGCTACGAGGAGTTCGCCGAGCGCTGGAACCCGATCATCGACGTGTTCGACCAGGAGGGCGTGCGCTTCGCGCTCGAGGTCCACCCCACCGAGATCGCCTACGACTTCCCCACCACGCGCAAGACGCTCGACGCGATCGGGAAGCGCGAGGGATTCGGGATCAACTTCGACCCCTCCCATTTCGCCCATCAGTTCCTCGACTCGGGCGCGTTCGTCGAGGAGTTCGCCGACCGCGTCTACCACGTGCACGTCAAGGACTCGATCAAGCGGCTCGACGGCCGTCGCTCGATCCTCGGCTCGCACATCGACTTCGGCGAGCCCGAGCGCGGCTGGACGTTCGTGTCACCAGGGCACGGCGACGTGGACTTCGAGGACCTGTTCCGGCAGCTCAACCGCATCGGCTACGAGGGACCGTTGTCGATCGAGTGGGAGGACTCGGGCATGGACCGCGACTGGGGGGCGCCGGATGCGCTGGCCTTCGTGCGGCGCACCGACTTCGCGCCGTCCAACGTGGCCTTCGACGCCGCGTTCGCGAGGGACTGAGTCATGGCCGAGGAGAAGGTGGAGACCATCGGCGTGGGGATGCTCGGCTACGCGTTCATGGGCAAGGCCCACTCGAACGCCTACAAGACATTGCCCTACATGGCCTGGCCGCCGCCCTACCTGCCGGAGCTGGTGGCCATCGCCGGCCGCAACGAGGAGGGCGTGTCCGAGGCGGCTCAGCGCTACGGCTTTCAGGGCTACGTGACCGACTGGCAGGAACTGGTGGCCGACGACCGCATCGGCCTGTTCGACAACGCGGGACCCAACAACCTCCACACCGAGCCGTCGATCGCGGCCGCCGAAGCGGGCAAGCACGTGATCTGCGAGAAGCCGCTGGGCCGCGACGCCGACGAGTCGTACGAGGCCTGGACCCGGGTCGAGGCGACCGGGGTCAAGCACATGTGCGCGTTCAACTACCGCTTCGTGCCGGCCGTCCGGCTGGCACGGGAGATGATCGAGGCGGGTGACCTGGGCGAGATCGCCCACTTCCGCGGCTCCTACCTCCAGGAGTGGGGCACGATCGACGACGAGGTGTGGCGCTTCGACAAGTCGCTCGCGGGCTCCGGAGCCCTCGGCGACCTGGGCGCGCACGTGATCGACCTGGCGCGCTACCTCGTCGGCGAGATCGGGTCGGTGGCGGGCAAGACCGCCACCTTCAAGCCCGGCCGCGACGTGGACGACGCGTTCGAGTCGGTCGTGACCTTCGACAACGGCGCCGTCGGCACGATCGAGGCCTCCCGCTTCGCCACCGGGCGCAAGAACGCCTTCCGCTGGGAGATCAACGGCTCGAAGGGATCGATCGCCTTCGACCTGGAGCGCCTGAACGAGCTGCAGGTGCACCTGGCCGGCTCAGAGCCAGGAGCGCAGGCGCAGGGCTTCCGCACCGTGCTCGTCTCCGAAGCCGACCACCCCTTCTGGGAGTGGTGGTGGCCCCACGGCCACATCATCGGCTGGGAGCACAGCTTCGTCCACGAGCTCCACCACCTGCTCACCGCGATCCGCGATGACTCCGACGTGGCCCCGCACGGCGCCACCTTCGAGGACGGCTACCGCTGCGCCGAGGTCTGCGACGCCGTGCTGCGCTCATCCGAGTCGGGGCGGCGCGAGGAGGTCAGCTACAGGGCGGCCTGAACCGGCGCGGCCCCGGTCAGCGCGGTCGCGTCGGCCAGCACGGTCCGTCGCGCCAAGGCCGCGGCGCCGCGCACCGCCGCCTCTCCTCCCAGCCGGGCCCCGAGCACCTCGCAGCCCGACCCGTCGCCGGCCAGCAGGCGCCGGTGCAGCTCGGCCTCGATCGGCTCTCTCAGCCAGGGGGTCAGCGGCGCGAAGTAACCGCCGAGCAGCATGGCCTGCGGGTTGAACAGGTTGACCACCGAGGCCGCCGCGATGCCGAGCGTGTGCCCCACCTGGCTCAGCGCCTCGATCGTCCTCGAGTGGCCCGCGGCCGCAGACTCGGCCAGCATCGCCCCCGGCCACTCCGGCCTGGTGCCAGGCCCGCGCCGGCGGGGGTCCCAGCCGGCCAGGCGCAGCAGAGCGTCCTGGCCCGCCAGCCGTTCGAGACAGCCGCGCGAGCCGCACGCGCAGGGCGGTCCGTAGGGGTCGATGGTCAGATGGCCGATCTCGCCGCTGAAGCCGTGAGCTCCCCGGAACAGCTCGCCTCCCAGCACGATGCCCGCGCCGATACCGACCTCGGCCGACAGGTAGACGAAATCGCGCAGGCCCTCTCCGGCGCCCTCGGTCAGCTCGGCCAGCGCACCGAGGTTGGCCTCGTTCTCGACCGCGATCGGCCCGAGCTCCGGGCCGATCATCCTCGGCAGGGGCACGGCCCGCCAGCCCAGGTTGGGGGCCACCACCACCTCGCCGTCACGGGCGACCAGGCCGGGCACCGCCACCGCCGAGGCCGCGGGTCGCCGGCCGCGCAGGCCGGGCTGTTCGAGCGCCTCGCCCGCGAGTGCGCCGAGACGGGCGACCACGGTCTGGGGCTCCTCGCGGTTGGCGCTTTCGGTGAAGGCCCGGTGGCGGACCGTCCCGGCCAGGTCGGTGGCCCACACGGCCAGGTAATCCACGTTGACCTCGAGCCCGAGGACGAACGGCCCGTCAGGATCGAGCTCGACGTTCTGTGCAGGACGACCGACGGCCCCCGGGCGTTCCTGACCCGACTCCCTCAGCAGCCCTCCGGCGCAGAGCTCGGCCACGAGACTCGAGACCGTGCTCTTGTTCAGGCCCGTCTCGACCGCCAAAGTCGCCCGCGATCGCGGCCCGCGCCGCGCCACCTCGCCCAGCACGAGGCTGAGGTTGTGGCGCCGGACGTCCCGCGGGTCCGCGGGCCTCATCGCAGGCCGAGCAGCAGGTCCGTCACCAGCTGGTCGAGACGCTCGTTGAGCGTCTCGCGCGCCCGCAGCGCGGCCAGGTCGTGCTCCTCGGCGAGCAGCGAATCGGCGGCCTCCTTCGAATACGGACCGACCGTGTCGAGAGCCAGCTCGGGGACCCTGGCCGCCTGCAGCGCCTCGTTGATCTCGGCGTCCTCTGCCATGCGCGCCGCCGTCGCCTTGAGCGCCAGGTAGGTGCGCATGCAGCCCGAGGCGAAGTCCCAGATCCCGTCCTCGCCCTCCAGCCGCAGCGGCCTCGCGTCGAAGTGGCGGACGCCGGCGTAGCCGGACTCCTCGAGCAGCCTCACGAGGAACAGGCCGTCCTTCAGGCCCACGGCACCGAAGCGGAAGTCCTGGTCGTAGCGCCCTATGCGCTGGCCGTTCAGGTCGATGTGAAAGAGCTTGTCCGCCCACAGCGCCTGGGCAACCGCGTGCAGGAAGGAGAGCCCGGCCATCGTCTCGTGGGCCACCTCGGGGTTCACGCCGACCATCTCCGGATGCTCCAGCTGCTCGATGAAGGCGAGCGCGTGTCCCACGGTGGGCAGGAAGATGTCCCCGCGCGGCTCGTTGGGCTTGGGCTCGATCGCGAAGCGCATGTCGTAGCCCTGGTCGAGCGCGTACTCGCAGGCGAAGTTCACGCCCTCGCGGTAGCGGTCGAGCGCGTCGCGCGCGGGCTTGGCCACGTCGGCTTCCACGCCCTCGCGGCCACCCCAGAACACGAATATCGGCGCGCCCAGCTCGGCTCCGAGATCGATTCCTCGCAGGACCTTCTGCAGCGCGAAGCGGCGGACGTCCCGGTTGTTCGAGGTGAAGGCGCCGTCCTTGAAGACCGGGTCGGTGAACAGGTTGGTCGTCGCCATCGACACCGCCATGCCGGTCTCGTCGAGGGCCTTGCGGAAGTCGGCGACGATGCGATCGCGGTCGGACGAGCTCGTGCCCATGGGAATCAGGTCGTTGTCGTGAAAGCAGACGCCGTAGGCCCCCAGGTCGGCCAGGCGGCGCACCGTGTCCGGCGGGGCAAGCCCGGGCCGGGTCGGTTCGCCGAAGGGGTCGTTGCCCTTGTGGCCGACCGTCCACAGCCCGAATGTGAACTTGTGCTCCGGACGCGGTGTCAGGTCGAGCTCCTGAGCTCGTGCTGCGGTGTCGGTGGCCATCCCTCTCCCCCTCGGGTTTGCAATTAGTCGGCGCCCGCAACAAACTATCGCGCATGAGCCCGCTCGTGGCCGGCGTGGACTGCTCGACCCAGGGCACGAAGGTGCTGGTGGTCGACCCCGACGGCGGCGAGGTGGTGGCCTCCGGCCGCGCTCCCCACAAGGTCACCGGCACCGACGGGGCGCGGGAGACCGATCCCGAGCGATGGTGGGACGCGCTGCGCGTGGCCCTCGACGAGACGGGCCGCGCCGGCGAGATCCACGCGATCTCGGTGGCAGGCCAGCAGCACGGCCTGGTGGTGACCGATGCGGGCGGGCGGCCGCTGCGCCCAGCCATCCTCTGGAACGACACCCGCTCGGCGGCCGAGGCGCGCGAGCTGCGGGCGGCTCTCGGCGGCGCCGAGTGGTGGGCCGAGCAGATCGGTGTGGTGCCGGTGCCCTCCTTCACGGCCACCCGCTGGGCGTGGCTGCGCCGGTACGACCCGGAGGCCGCGGCCGCTGCCGAGGCGGTTCGCCTCCCCCACGACTTCATCACCGAGCGTCTCTGCGGACGCGGCGTCACCGACCGGGGCGACGCCTCCGGCACCGCGTGGTGGTCGACGCTCGACGAGGGTTACTCGGAGCAGGTGCTCGAACTGATCGACCTGGATCGCTCGCTGCTGCCCGAGGTGCTGGGTCCAGGCGAGAGCGCCGGGGAGGTCCGCCCCGACATCGCCGAGGGCCTCGGCCTGCCAAGCGGCGCCGTGGTGGGCCCGGGGACGGGCGACAACATGGGCGCGGCGCTGGGGCTGGGCGCGGCGCCGGGCGAGCCGGTGGTCAGCCTCGGCACGTCCGGCACGGCGTATGCGGTGATGAACGAGCGGGCGGTGGACCCCTCCGGAACGGTGGCCGGCTTCGCCGACGCCGGCGGGGGCTTCCTGCCGCTGGCCGCCACGCTGAACGCCACGCAGGCCGTGGATCGCTTCGCCGGCTGGCTCGGACTCGAGCGAGAGGCGGCGGCCGAGCGCACCTCCGCGGTCGTGCTGCCCTATCTCGACGGCGAGCGCACGCCCGACCTCCCGCGGGCCGCCGGGATGGTGGCCGGACTGCGGCACGCCACCACCCGGGAGGAGATCCTGCTCGCCGCCTACGAAGGGGCCGTGGCCTCGCTCGTCGAGGCGCTGGACGAGCTCTCGCGCCTGGGCTCGGGCCTCGATCCCGACGCCGCCGTGCTGCTGATCGGCGGTGGCGCCCGCGGCTCGGTCTGGCAGCGCGTGGTGGCGCGGCTGTCCGGCCGCCCGGTGCTGGTGCCCGATGCGGAGGAGCTGGTGGCCCTGGGCGCGGCCGCCCAGGCGGCCGCGTGCCTCTCGGGCGAGGATGCCGCCGAGGTGGCGCGGCGCTGGGACGTACGCAGCGGTCTGACGGTGGATCCGCCGGCGGAGGCCGACGGCCCGGAGACGCTCGCCCGGATCCGCTCAGTGCGGGAGGCGACGCTGGAGTTGCACCGGGAGGAGTGAGGGGCGCCCGACCCTCTCATCGGCGCCTTGACAGGCGCCAGCCCCCCTGACTACGCTCAAGGCAGCCGGTAAACGTTTGCCGGACAAGCGCAAGGCGGAGACCACACCATCGTGAGCACCGAGACGCCGGCCCCGCCCACCCCTTCGAACACCGACGAGTTCCGCACGGTGGGGATCGCCATGAACGGCGTGACCGGGCGCATGGGCACCAACCAGCATCTGGTCCGGTCGATCATGGCCATCCGCCACCAGGGCGGCGTGCAGGTGCCCGGCGAGCCCACGATCTGGCCCGAGCCGGTGCTGGTCGGGCGCAGCGAGCCAAAGCTGCGGGCGCTGGCGGCCGAGCACGGTCTCGACCGCTTCACCACGAGCCTCGACGAGGCGCTCGAGGACCCCGCCTGCGAGATCTACTTCGACGCCGCTGCCACCGCGGCCCGCGCCGACGGCATGGAGCGGGCGATCGCCGCCGGCAAGCACGTCTACTGCGAGAAGCCGTCGGCGCCCGACCTCGACACCGCCCTGCGGCTGGCCCGCCTCGCCGGCGAGGCGGGTGTCAAGCACGGCGTGGTGCAGGACAAGCTGTTCCTCCCCGGGCTGCGCAAGCTTCGGCTGCTGCGCGACAGCGGCTTCTTCGGGCGCATCCTGTCCGTGCGGGGCGAGTTCGGCTACTGGGTCTTCGAGGGCCCGGAGCCCGCCGGCCAGCGGCCTTCCTGGAACTACCGCGCAGAGGACGGCGGCGGGATCCTGGCCGACATGCTGCCGCACTGGCGCTACGTGCTCGACGACCTGTTCGCTCCCGTCAAAACCGTGTTCACCCTCGGCGCCACCCACATCCACGAGCGCGCGGACGAGGGGGCCGGGCCGTACCGGGCCACGGCGGAGGACGCCGCCTACGCGACCTTCGAGCTGGAGGGCGGCATCGTCGCTCAGCTCAACTCGTCCTGGTGCGTCCGGGTCAACCGTGAGGAGCTGGTGGAGTTCCAGGTCGACGGGACGGACGGCAGCGCCGTGGCCGGGCTGCGCAGCTGCCGCGTGCAGCCGCGCGACGCCACTCCGCGAGCGCTCTGGAACCCCGACATCGAGAACCCGATCGACTTCCGGTCCGGCTGGCTCGAGCTGCCCGACCAGAGCGACTATGACAATGGCTTCAAGATCCAGTGGGAGCTGTTCCTGCGCCATGTGGTGGCCGACGAGCCGTTTCCGTGGGATCTCCTCGAGGGGGCCAAGGGGATCCAGCTCGCCGAGCTGGCCGAGCGGTCCTGGCGTGAGCGGCGGATGGTCGAGGTGCCGGAGCTCGACGCGTGAGCATCGCCGCCGCCGGCGAGCTGATGCTGCCGCGCGCCGACGGCTCGCTCGAGCGCTTCAGGCCCGGGCCGCCGGGCGGCTTCGAGCGCCCCCGGGAGCCCTTGCGCTCGAGGGTCTTCTACGCCGCCGCCCACGTGGTGGCCGACCCGCTGGCCCCAGGCGAGTCGGTCCGCGCAGCGCTCGACTGGGAGGCGACCCTCGCCTATCGCCGCCACCTCTGGTCGTGGGGTCTCGGGGTGGCCGAGGCCATGGACACCGCCCAACGGGGCATGGGACTGGGCTGGAGCGAGGCCCGCGACCTGATTCGCCGCTCGGCGGCCGAGGCGCGCGCCTGCGGCGGTGAGATCAGCGCAGGCGCGGGCACCGACCAGCTGCCACCGGGCCCGGCCACCCTCGACGCCATCCGTGAGGCCTACCTGGAGCAGATGGCCTTCGTCGAGGAGCAGGGCGCCCGGCCGATCCTCATGGCCAGCCGCGCCCTGGCCGCCGCGGCGCGCGGGCCGGACGACTACCGCACGGTGCTCGAACCGGTGCTCGACCAGGCCTCGGGGCCGGTGATCCTGCACTGGCTCGGGGAGATGTTCGACCCCACGCTGTCCGGCTACTGGGGCGACGACGACCCGGTGGAGGCCAGCGGGATCGTGCTCGAGCTGATCGCCGGCCGTGCCGAGCGCATCGACGGGATCAAGATCTCGCTGCTGGACGACGAGCTCGAGCGCCACCTGCGCGACGAGCTGCCGGCCGGTGTGCGCCTGTACACCGGCGACGACTACAACTATCCCGGTCTCATCGCCGGCGGCAGCCACGCTCTCCTCGGCGTGTTCGACGCCATCGCACCTGCCGCTGCCACCGCTCTGCAGGCGCTGGACGCCGGCGACGAGGAGCGCTTCGGCGCGGTGCTGGCGCCCACCGTGCCGCTGGCCCGCACGCTGTTCTCCTCGCCCACCTTCCACTACAAGACCGGCATCGTCTTCCTGGCCTGGCTCAACGGCCACCAGGACGGGTTCCGCATGGTCGGCGGACTCGAGAGCGCACGCACGCTGACCCACCTGGCTGAGCTCTTCCGGCTCGCCGACGACGCCGGGCTGCTCGCCGATCCCCCGCTGGCGGTGGAGCGGATGCGGCAGCTGCTCGCCGTGGCCGGGGTCCGCCCGTGAGCCTCGACCCCGGGCGCCTGTCCTTCAACCAGATCACCGCCGACCACCTCGATCTGCCGCACGCGGTCGAGGCGTGCGCAGAGGCGGGGATCGGGTGGTTCGCACCCTGGCGGCACAAGCTCGTACCGGGGGCGGCGGAGCTCATTCGCGACGCGGGCCTGAGGGTGTCGAGCCTGTGTCGCGGCGGGTTCTTTCCCGCCCTGGACGATGCCGGGCGACGCCGCAGCGATGCGGACAACCGCTTGGCCGTGGACGAGGCGGCCGAGCTCGGCGCCGAGGTGCTCGTGCTCGTGTGCGGGCCGGCCCCCGACGGGAACCTCGAAGCCGCCCGGACCCAGGTGCTGCACGGCATCGAGGCGCTCACCCCGCACGCGGTGGAGCGCGGCGTCCGCCTGGGCATCGAGCCGCTCCACCCGATGATGATCGCCGAGCGCTCGGTGGTCGTGACCCTGGCCCAGGCCCTGCAGCTGGCCGAGCGCTTCGACTCCGCCCACGTGGGGGTGGTGATCGACGCCTACCACGTCTGGTGGGACCCGCAGCTCGAGCACCAGATCGAGCGGGCCGAGGGCCGTATCGCCGGCTACCACGTCTCCGACTGGCTCTCCCCCACCACGGACGTGCTGGCCGGCCGCGGCATGATGGGCGACGGCGTGATCGACCTGCCCCGCATCCGCGGTCTGGTGGAAGCGGCGGGCTACGACGGGCCCATCGAGGTCGAGGTGATCAATCCCGCCCTCGCCGAGCTTCCCACCGCCGAATTGCTGGCCACGGTCCGCGAGCGCTTCGCCTCGCGCTGCTAACCACCCGCCGGCGCCGGGACACGCCGGCGGGCGGTGGTGGAGCGCGGCACCACGCGGTGTGGCAGGACGGTCTGCGCGGGCGGGTCCTCGTCGGCCACGATGCGCTGCGCCGCCGCGGCGCCGAACTGGTACATGGGAACGCTGACCGTCGTCATGTCGCTGAAACGAGCGGTCCGCGTGTCGGTCATTCCGGCCACCGAGATGCGCGAGGGCACCTCGATGCGCGCCTGCCGGAGCGCGGCGAGGGCGCCCACGGCCGTCTCGTCGTTGGCCCCGATGATGGCGTCGGGCGGCTCGGGCTCGGCGATCATCTGAAGGGTGGCCGCGTAGCCCTGCTCGTAGGAGAAGTTCCCCTCGTAGACGGGCCCGGCCCCGGCGCCCGCGGCCGCGATCGCGGCAAGGAAGCCCGCTTCCCGCTCGCGGCTTGCGTAGAGCCCGGCCGGACCGCCGATGTAGGCCACCCGCCGATGTCCGAGCGAGAGCACGTAGTCGGTGATGTCGAAGGCCGCGCCGTGGTTGTCCCCGCCGATGCACGGGGCGTCGAAGTCGCGGGTGGCCAGCGCCACCACGCGCACGCCGCGCTCCCGCGCTCGCTCCACGGCGGAGGCGAGCTCGGGTCCGCGGGGATCGTCCACGAAGCCGCTACCGGCGAACACCACCCCTTCGGCGAGGTAGTCGCTCAGCACCGCCAGCTGCTCGATCTCGAGCTCGGTGCGGCGGTCGGCGTTGCACACGATCGTCATGTAGCCGGCCCGTGCGGCCACGTCCTCCACCCCGCGCGCGATCTCGGCGAAGTACGCGTCGACGATGTCGCCGACCATCACCCCGATGATGCGGCTGCGCTGCGTGACCAGCGCCCGGGCGAGCGCGCTCGGGGAGTAGCCGAGCTTCGCCGCGGCGGCCACCACCCTCGCTCGCGTGCCCTCGGACACCGGGTGCGAGGAACCATTCAGGACCCGCGAGGCGGTGGCGATCGACACGCCGGCCGCGTCGGCCACGTGCGACAGGGAGCCCGACGAGCGCCCGCGCCTCACGGGGCAACGCCTCTCTGGCAAACGTTTACATAGGATTCGCTTGACATCGCTGGAGGGACGCCTTTAGCGTCACGGAAAACGATAACCGGGGAGGGAGGAGTCCGCTATGGCCACCGTGGTGGGAGAGCGGCCGTGGGTCGGCAGGATCTTCGTCGACGGCGAGTTCAGGGAGCCGGAGGGCGGACGGCGGTCGCCGATCACCGACAAGGCGACGGGTGAGGAGCTGGCCCAGGCGGGACTGGCCTCGGAGGCGGACGTCGACCGCGCCGTGCGGTCGGCCCAGGCGGCCCAGCCGGGCTGGGCGGCATTGGGCTACGACGAGCGCGCCGGCCTGCTGCGCCGCGTGGCCCGCCTGATCGAGGAGCGGGCGGAGGAGATCACCGCCCTGATCGTGCGCGAGACCGGAGGCATCCCCGGCAAGGCCGAATACGAGGTCGGCGCCGCACAGAACGAGCTCTACGAGGCGGCCGCACTCGCCTCCCGCGCCACCGCCGAGGTGCTCCCTTCCCACAACCCCGGCAAGCTCAGCCTGGTCCAGCGGGTGCCTGTGGGCGTGGTGGCTGCCATCACGCCCTGGAACTTCCCGGTGGTGCTCGGCTTCCGGGTGATCGCCCCCGCTCTCGCCCTCGGCAACACCGTGGTGCTCAAGCCGGCGCCGGAGACGCCGCTGACCGGCGCGCTGCTGATCGCCGAGCTGTTCGCGGACGCCGGTGCCCCTCCGGGCATCCTGCACGGGTTGTCGGGCGACGACGAAACCGGCCGTGCGCTGGTGGCTCACCCCGGGGTGAGCATGGTCCACTTCACCGGCTCGTCCCCGGTGGGTCGCGAGATCGCCATCCAGGCAGCGGGCGACTTCAAGCGGGTGTCGCTCGAGCTGGGCGGCAACAACGCCTTCGTGGTGCTCGACGACGCCGACGTCGACCAGGCCACCATGGTCGGCGCCTGGTCGGCCTTCCACTACATGGGCCAGACCTGCATCACCGCCGGGCGCCACATCGTCGCGCGTGAGCTGTTCGACGACTACGTGGAGCAGCTGGCCGCGCGGGCGAGGGCGATCGCGCTCGGCGACCCGAACACCGAGGAGGTGGGGCTCGGGCCGATGATCTCGGAGCCCCAGGTGAGCCGTGCTCACGATCTGCTCGAGCGCTCCGTGGAGATGGGCGCCCGGGTGGTCGAGGGCGGGACCTACGACGGCCTGTTCTACCGGCCCACTGTCGTGGTCGATGTGAGTCCGGACATGCCGATCTGGAGCGAGGAGATCTTCGGCCCGGTGGCTCCGGTGCTTGCGGTGGACGATGAGCAGGAGGCGCTGGCAATGGTCAACGACACGCCCTACGGCCTCGTCAACGCCATCTACACGGGTTCCCCGGCGAGGGGGCTCGCGTTCGCCGAGGGCGTGCGCTCGGGGATGGTCCACGTCAACGACTCCACCGCCCTGGACGAGGCTCACGTCCCCTTCGGCGGAATGGGCAGCTCGGGCCTGGGCGGCCGCTCCGGCGGCGAGGCCAACCTGGAGGAGTTCACCGAGCGCCGCTGGATCGGGGTGCAGCGGACGCCGGTCGAGTACCCGTACTAGTGGCGGCGGGCGATCTCGACCTGCTGGTAGCCGGCGGCGGGGTGGCCGGGATGGCCGCCGCCGCACACGCGGCCCGCCGGGGGGCGCGGGTGCTGGTGGCGGAGAAGGGCGACCACCTGGGCGGGTCCGGCGCTCTGTCGGCGGGCATCCTCTGGACGGCTCCGGACCTCCACGCCTTCGAGGAGGTCTCTCCGCGCGGCGACCGCGAGCTCGGGAGGGTGCTGGTCGAGGGCTTCGACGGCGCCGTCGAGCTCGCCCGCGAGGCGGGAGTGCAGGTCTCCGAGCGCTGGACGGGACAGATGGGCTTCGGCGTGGCCGTGCAGATCGACATCCACGCGCTCCTCGAGCGCTGGGCCGAGGACGTGGCCGGCGCCGGCGGCGAGATCCGCCTCGGCGCCGCGGTGAGCGAGCTGCTGGTGGACGGCGACGGGTCGGTCAGCGGCGCGGCGCTCGACTCCGGGCGCGACGAGCAGTCAGCCCGGTCGGTGCTGCTGGCCACCGGCGGATTCCAGGGTGATCCGCGAGCGGTGCGGGAGTTCCTCGGCGAGGGGGCCGAGGCCATGCCGGTGCGCTCCAATCCCCGCTCCACCGGCGACGGCCTTCGCATGGGCCGCGCCGCCGGGGCCGCGCTGGCCGGTCCAATGACCGGCTTCTACGGGCACCTGGTGCCGAGCCCGCTCGACCGCTTCGGCCCCGATGACTTCCTGCCGCTGACCCAGTATCACTCCCGCGAATGTGTGCTGGTCAACGGTGAAGGCAGCCGCTTCACCTGCGAGAAGTGGGGCGACGAGGTGTCGAACCAGGCGCTGCTGCACGAGCCCGGCAGCCGCGGCCTGCTGCTGTGCGACGAGCGCATCCGCCGCGAGCACGCCGTGGGTCCCCCCTACCCCCACGGCCAGGAGGTGGACCGCTTCGAGCTCGCCGCCGCGGCCGGGGCCAACCTCACCAGCGTCGCCACCCTCGAGGAGCTGGCGGATCTCAGCGGCGCCGGGGCGGCGATGCTCGCCGAGCGTGGATTGAGCGAGCCGCCGTTCTGGGCGCTCGAGGTGCAGCCCACCCTCACGTTCACGTTCGGCGGCCTGGCCGCGGACGCGGGCGGTCAGGTGCGCGGTGAGCACGGCAGGCCGATCCCCGGCCTGTTCGCGGCGGGCGCCGACGTGGGCGGGCTGCAGGACACGGGCTATGTCGGCGGCCTGGTTCTCGGTCTCGTGTTCGGTCCGCTCGCGGCGGACGCCGCCCTGAAGAGGAGCGAGTCGCTTGTCCGATCCTGACGTGCTGATCATCGGCGCGGGGCCCACCGGCGCGGTGGCCGCCAAGCGGCTGTCCGAGGCCGGGATGTCCGTGGTCTGTCTCGAGCAGGGCGAGTGGCCCGACTACGAGCAGGCGCGCTCGCGCCACCCCGACTACGAGCTGACCTCCGGCCAGTACTGGGCCTGGGACCCGAACGTGCGTGGAGCGCCGGCCGACTATCCGATCGAGGACTCCGACTCCGACATCACCGCGCTCATGTGGAACGGCGTGGGCGGCGGGTCGGTCGTGTACGCCGCGCACTGGCAGCGCAACCTGCCCTCGGACTTCCGGGTGCGTTCGCTCGATGGGGTGGCCGACGACTGGCCCGTGAGCTACGAGGAGCTCGAGCCCTACTACGTGCGGGTGGAGCGCGACTGGGGCGTGTCCGGCCGCCCCAACGACACGGCCTTCCCGCCCGGCGAGGGACCGCCGATGCCCGCCGTGCCGCTGTCGCCGATGGGCCACCGGGTGGCCCGCGCGCACAACGAGCTCGGCTGGCACTGGTGGCCGGGACCGAACGCGATCGCCACGGAGCGCTACGGCGCCCTCAACCCCTGCGTGCAGCGCGCCACCTGTCTGTGGGGGTGCGCCGACGGCGCCAAGGCCACCGTTGACCGCACCTACTGGCCCGGCAACCAGAAGGCCGGCGTGGACCTCAGGATCCGCTCGCGCGTTCGCCGGCTGATCCGGCGCGCGGACGGTCTGATCGAAGGCGCCGAGTACCTCGACGCCGACGGCAACGAACACGTCCAGCGAGCGGGCATCACCATCGTCGCCGCCAACGGCATCGGCACGCCGCGGCTGCTGTTCCTGTCCGACGACAACGGCGGGCTGGCCAACTCCTCGGGCCTGGTGGGCAAGCGCCTCATGCTGCACCCCTTCGGCACGGTCACCGGTCTGTTCGATGACGATCTCGAGAGCTGGCAGGGCGTGTGGGGCCAGCACATCCACTCGCTCGAGTTCTACGAGACCGACGAGTCACGCGGCTTCCTGCGCGGCGCCAAGTGGGGCCTGCAGCCCACAGGCGGGCCGTTGTCGATGACCCGCGCCTACCCGTGGGGCGAGGAGAACGCCGTCTGGGGCGAGAGCTTCCACCGTGAGCTGCGGCGGCGGCTCGGCCGCTCGGCCATGTGGGGGATCATCGCCGAGGATCTCCCCGAGGAGTCCAACACGGTGACCCTCGACCCAGGCCACCCCGACGAGTTCGGCATCCCGGGGGTGAAGATCGACTACACCAACTCGGAGAACTCGCAGAACCTGATGGCCTTCCATCGCGAGCGCGCGCGCGAGTCGCTCCTGGCCGCCGGCGCCTACGACGTGATCATCGCGCCCTTCATCGAGGCCACCGGCTGGCACATACTCGGCACCTGCAAGATGGGCGACGATCCCGCCACCTCGGTGGTCGACCGCTGGGGCCGCAGCCACGACATCGAGAACCTGTTCATCTTCGACGGCTCGGTCTGGCCCACCTCGTCCGGCATGAACCCCACCGCGACCATCGCCGCGATGGCGCTCCGCTCGGCCGAGCACATCGTGGAGACGCGCCGGGATCAGAGGGAGGCGCGATGAGCATCGACCGCGAGACCCTGGCCGGACTGGCCGATGCCCTGATCCCCGCCGGCGACGGCATGCCCTCGGCCAGCGAGGCCGGCGCCGCGCACGACCTGCTGGACGAGGTGCTGCGCGCGCGGGGCGACCTCGAGGAGCCGCTGCGGACGATCGCCGCGAGCGCCCGCGGCAAGGACCCGGCCGCCGAGGTGGCACGCATCGAGACGCAGGAGCCCGAGCTCTTCGAGGCGCTGACCACCGCCATCGCCGGCGGCTATTTCCTCAGCGCCGATGTGCGCAAGCGCCTGGGGTACCCGGGTCAGCAGGCGAAGAAGCTCCAGGACGACTTCGACCCGGAGCTGCTTCAGCCGGTGATCGACCGCGGCACGATCTTCCGGCCCACGCCCGGCTGATCCGGCACGCGAACCGCCAGGGCTCACGGAGGCCGCCCGCCCCCGTGAGCCCGCGGCGGGGGGTGCTCGGTCTAGCTCGCCTGGCCCGCCGGCGCGGCGCTCATCGCGTCCGCGAACTGGATGAAGCGTTCGAGCGCCGCATCCAGTTCGACCAGCGGCTGCACGTCGAAATCGACGAACGGCGACAGTGGATAGTCCATGAGCTGCTCCATCAGCTGCTCATGAGAATCGTTGTGGCCGATGCTGCAACCACCACCCTCGGGGTACGCGTAGACGACCTCGAAGCTGCCGTCCTCCAGCTTGGCGTGCAGCCAGGCCTGAGCCTCGCGCACGAGATCGGCCGGTGGGGGAAGCGGCCGGGGTCTTGCGGTGACCATGAATTTCATGGTCCTCCTTCGTACTTCGGGGATGCGAGTCCGAGGCGAGCCTCCCACCACGGCGACCCGGGCGCAAGGGCCCCGTTCGGTCAGAAGACCCCCCGTTGGGTTGCCCTACAGGGCGAGCCAGTCGTCGATCGGATCGGTCGAGCGCACCACGTG
Organism: uncultured Thermoleophilaceae bacterium; assembly: GCA_963826165.1. GTDB lineage: Bacteria > Actinomycetota > Thermoleophilia > Solirubrobacterales > Thermoleophilaceae > JACVRW01. Next base: position 398,413 of record CAWGWC010000016.1, read on the forward strand.
CATGCCCGCCGACTCGTAGCGCTCGAACGCGGCTTCCGCCTCGCCGGTCCAGTCCACGACACCAGGCACCACCACCGGCGACGTGCAGTCTTCGAGCAGATATGTGCGCTCCGCCAACGCGTGCTCGCGGGCGTCCTCGTGCGTGAGGAGGTCGTCGATCGTCCACGCCAGGCAGTGGCTCTTGGCCTGCCCGGCCACGATCACGGCGTCGAACTCGAGCAGCTGCTTGACGAGCCCGGTGTTCTTCTGTCCCAGGGTCTCGCCGTCAGGTCCCTGCGTGACCTCGGGCCCGAGCATCGAGTAGTGCTCGGTCAGCGCGTGCTCGCCCTTGACCTGGAAGGCGGGGCGACTGTGCCGGGCCAGGCCGTGAAAGAAGATCGCCTCCTCGACCGCCGAGACCAGCGCGTGGCCGATGCCGCCGAGAAGAGCGTGGTACGGCCAGATCGTCAGGTCGTACTTCCCTCCCTCGGCCAGACTGCGCGTGTAGTGCACGAGGTGGCGCTCGGCGTAGTCCCCTTCGAGTCCGAGTGCGACGGCGACCTCCGGGTCAACGTGCCAGCGGCCTGCCTCCACCTCCGCTGCGGAGATGAGCGAGTAGGGCTCGGGGCGCCGGCCCTGCTCGTCCACGATCCAGGCCGCGTGGAACACCTGCATGGCGTGATGGGTGTCCAGGCTCGGGACGATCTGCGTGATCGCCCCGAGGTTGCGGTACACGAACTCGCACAGGCGCCGGTTGTCGTCCACGGCGCCCGTGCCCGACCGGCCGGCTACGAAGAGCTCGAAGTCCGGGATGCAGAACGTGTTCTGGACGTCGACCACCAGCAGGCACACGCGGCGCTGGTCCCTGGTGGCGGGCCGCACGTCGTGACGCCGCGCCCACTCCTCGGCCTCAGGCGCACGGGCCTCATAGTCCACGCGCCACACCTCGCCCACGCGACTGGGATCGAAGTGGGCCGGTAGCGGAAGGCCGGTCAGAAGCCGAACGCCGCGGCGCCGCCCACCACGGGCAGGCTGATGCGGCTGTCCGCGGGGTAGAGCGTGAGACGCGTACCCGGTGCCGGCCGAATCGTGTAGTCGTGGTCGGTCGATACGACGACCAGGCCAATGCGATGGCCGGCCTCGAAGACATAGTCGTCGGGCTGCAGATCCCAGCGGAAGCGGTAGCTCCTGCCCTGGCGGATCGGGCGGCTGCGGCTGATGCTCGAGCGGTTCTGGGGATCGAGCCACCCGCGTGTGACCATCACCGGCGCATCCGCGGAGCCCTCGGCGCCGTAGTCCACGAGCACGGCGGTGAGGTTCGCCGCGTTGCGGTTGTCGATCGACATCCTGAGCTTCACGAGCGGCGTGCCGCTCAGGCGGAGGTCGCGCCCGAGCTCGGGCGAGCGGTAGACCAGGCGGTCGGGACGAGCCTCGTCGGGACCCTGGATGAGCACGTCGTCGGTGTCGAGCAGACGGCCCCGGTCGACGAAGCTCTGACTGGTGCGGCGCCCCCGCGAGCGACGCTCACTGGACAGCTCGCCCGGCGCGCTCGCCCTACGGGCGGACAGGCGCAGCGTGGCCGGCCGCGAGCCGCGCGCCGGCCAGTCGGCCTCCTCGGTATAGGCGCCGTCCTCGCGCTGGATCGTGGCCCGCGGCTCGTTCTCGATGCCGTTGCGCACACCGAACAGCCAGCGGTCGAGCCAGCGGTTCTCGACCTGCTCGTAGGCCACCGCGCCCTCGTCCTGCGGCCCACCGTGACCGCCGTTGTGCAGCCACAGCTTGCGCTCGACTCCGTAGCGGTCGAGGCGGTACCACCACTCGGCGAACGCCTTGGTCTTCACGTTCCAGTCGTTGAGCCCGTGCACCACGAACACGCTCGCCCGGATGCGGCGCACGTCGTCGAGGTAGTCACGCGCTCGCCAGAACGGGCTCCAGTCACCGGTCACGCGGTCCTGCTCGCGGATCAGGAACGGGATGGTGGCCGCGCAGCGATCGGCCATCCGGCTCCCGCCGATGAACGACGCGAGCACGTCGGTGTCCTCACCGAGGTAGGCGTTCTCGCCCACGCCCTGGGTCTCGGAGTGCGGCGCGACGACCAGCCCGTTGGCCCGGTAGTAGTCGTACCAGCTCGATATGGCCGAGACGGGGATGATCGTCTCGAGACCCTCCACGCCCGTGGTCGCCACCTGGTTGGGAAGCGTGCCGTTGTAGGAGACACCGGTCATTCCCACCGCGCCGGTGGTCCACTCGGCCGTCACCGGGTTGCCGGCCTCATCGACCGCCCGTGCGCGCCCGTTGAGCCAGTCGATCACCGCCTTGGTGCCGAGTGTCTCCGTCCGGTCGCCCACGGTGGGACACCCGTCCGAGTTGAAGGTGCCGATGCTCTCGCCGAGCACGACGGCATAACCGCGAGGCACGTAGTAGTTGTCGAGCGAGCTGTCGGGCAGGTCGGCGCGCGCGTCGAGTCGCGCCCGGGCGGCGCGCGCGCTCACCTTGCGGCGCAGCCGGACCGCGCGCGACCCGGTGGCTCGCCTGCCCTCCCCCCTCAGGAACTCCTGCGGCAGGGTGTCGAAATCCACCGGGTGGTTCACGGCATCCCCGAAGTCGCCCCGGTAGGGGCTGTGCTCGAACACGACCGGGACCTTGTACCCCTCGGTGTAGGTCTCGCGTGGCCGGCTGATCTGGATACGGACCCGGTCGCGGCGACCGTCGCCGTCGCTGTCCAGCGGCGTCTCGACGAAGACCGTCTGCTCGATCGCCTCTTCGAAGGAGAACTGAGGCTGGGTCTGCCCGTTCTCGACCTCGAGCCAGGGCGGGGGTGTCGGCTCATCCGCGGCCGCGGTCGCGGGCACGACGCCCGCGGCAAGCGTCAGGCTGAGGCCGATCACGGCGGCAGTCGTCGAACGTCTCAAGCGCACCGCAGGGAGGATTCCCCAGCGCATCGGTTCCTGAACACCCCGGATCAGTTTTAGAATAGATCCTCTATAATTCAGGCCATGGAGAGCAGCGCAGACGTGGTGCTGAGCGCCTTTCGAGCGATCGAGGAACGTGACCAGGACGGCCTGTTCGCCGTCATCCACGACGACGTGGAGCTCCACGATGCGCCGTCGCTGCCCTACGGCGGCAGCCTGCGCGGCAAGGAGGCCATGCGCGAGCGGTTGGAGACAGCTCCGGAGACGACGTGGCTCGGGACCTGGGGGCCGTTGCAGCCGACCGACGCCGAGCGCCGGATGGATCCTCGGGTCGTGGCCGCCGACAGTGAGGAGGTCACCGTCGAGTACACGCAGCGGGCTCTGAGTCCGAGCGGCGAGCGCTTCGAGTCACCCGTGCTGGCCATCTACCGCGTGCGTGACGGCAAGTTCGCGCGGGCGCAGATGTTCCACTACGACACCGCGGCCATCCTGGCCTTTCTCGCCCGCGCCGCGGGCTAGCCGGAGATCACCGCGGCGATGGCTCTCCGGAGGTCCTCGCTCAGTCCGGCGGGCAAGGGCTTCCCGCCGATCAGGTGGCGCCGCGCCGCGCCGTAGGGAAGATCGAATACGGCCAAGAGCGTGCGGTCGAGCGCCGCCCGGCTGCGGCTGCCGTAGAGCCGCCGCGCCAGTTCCACCACGGCTCGCTCGACGGGCTGGTTGAGTGTCCCCAGCTCATCGGCAAGCGGGCCCGCCGGAATCGCCCGGACGAGATCCTCGCGCCGGAAGGCCACCAGCAGCTGTGCGTCGGCGGGATGCTGCTCGCAGAAGTCCACGATGGACGATCCCGCGGCCAGCGCGGCCTCCCTCGCGTCCTCTCGCTCCAGCGCCGCGAGCCACGAGGCCTGAGAGCGATGGACCGCACGGATCCACAGCCTTGCGATCAGCTCGTCGCGCGACCCGAAGCGGTGGTAGATCGACCCGGTTGGAGCCCCGCTGGCGCCGGCGATGGCCTCCATCGTCGCGCCCCGCAAGCCCTCCCCGAGCAGGAGATCGCGCGCGGAGTCGAGCATGGTGTCCGTGGGATGTAGCTGGGGTCTGGGCATGGTCGACGCCCCAAAATAGAGTAGTTGCTCTATATCGACCCGGGTAAGCGCGCCCCATGCAGATCGGATTCAAGCTGATGGCCGAGGTGTACGAGCCCAAGGAGCTCGTCCGCCAGACGACTCGGGCCGAGGAGTTGGGCTTCGACTTCGTCGAGATCTCCGACCACTATCACCCCTGGCTGTACAGCCACGAGCACTCTTCGTTCGCCTGGTCGGTGCTGGCCGCCGCGGCGGCCGGCACGCAGCGGATCGGCCTGGCCACCGGCGTGACGTGTCCCACCACGCGCTACCACCCCGCGATCATCGCCCAGGCGGCCGCGACCACACAGCTGCTGGCCGACGGGCGCTTCGTCCTAGGGGTCGGCTCCGGCGAACGGCTCAACGAGCACGTGATCGGGGACGCCTGGCCGTCGGTCGCCGTTCGCCAGGAGAAGCTGCGCGAGGCCCTCGAGATCATCCGGCTGCTGTGGTCGGGCGGGTATCAGTCCTACGAGGGCAAGCACCTTCAGCTCTCCGACGCTCGAGTGTTCGATCTCCCTGAGACGCTCCCGCCGATCGTCGTCGCCTCTGGCGGCGACCAGGCCTCCGCCCTGGCCGCCGAGTTGGGCGACGGGCTGTTCGCCACCGAGCCCCTGCCGGAGCTGGTCAGTGCCTATACGGACGCCGGCGGCAAAGGCCCGCGCTACTGCGAAGTACCGCTCGCCTACGCCGATACCGAGGACGCCGGCGCCGAGTCCGCGCAGGAGCTGTTTCGCTTCGGGCAGCTCGGCTGGAAGGTGATGTCCGAGCTGCCCAACCCGATTAACTTCGAGGCGGCCGCAGAGTACGTCACGGCCGAGACGATGCGGGAATCCATGGCCTGCGGACCGGACGTCAACCGGCACGTCGAGGTCTTCACCCAGTTCCAGGACGCCGGGTTCGACCACCTGGCTCTGCTCAGCGCCGGCCCGGACGTGGACGCCTTCCTGGACTTCTTCGAGTCGGAGCTGCGCGACAGGCTCAGGAAAGCGGCGCCCGGGCAAAGTTGACCGAGAACGCGCGGCACCAGATGACCACGGTGGCGTAGCGCTCGAGGCAGAGAAGGGCTGCGCCAGGCGATCAGCGCACAGACCACGAAGGCGATCCCCAATCCACGCGACCGTGAGCAGCATCGCGACGGTGAAGCCGTTGGTGATCACACCGCCCGCCACCCGTTACAGGCGGGCCAGGCGGGCGCTCACGGCGCGCGCCGGCCGCGGAAGGCCTCGAGGAGCTCGTCTCGAGTCTCCGAGCGCATGGAGAGCTCCTCGAGGTTGCGCAGCGCGCTCATCGTCGTGCCGAACTGCTCGACGTACGTGGCGCAAAACTCGCAATCCGCGAGGTGGGCTTCCAGCCGTCCCACCTCGTGCTGGTCCAAGCGTCCCTCGAGATAGTCGGTCACGCGCTCCACCAGCTCGCGGCAGCTCATCTCCTCGGGCCGGCTCACTGGACCTCCTCGGTCGCTCCGAAGTAGCGCTCGAGGGCCGCGCGAACCTTCGTGCGCGCGCGATGGAGGAGAACCCGCTGGTTGCCCTCGGTCAGCTCGAGGACCGAGCAGCACTCGTCGGCCGTCGCTCCCTCCACGTCTCGCATCGTAATCACCTCGCGCTGGCGCACCGGCAGGTCGGCGATGGCCTCTCCGATGACGTCCTGGGTCTCGCCCGCGAGCAGTCCCTCTTCGGGAGTCGGCCACTGGCTGGGGCCGAGCGCCCAGTGCCCCGGGTAGCGGGTCTCGGTGTCGGGATAGAAGCGGTCCGGATCGAGGCCGGAGTCGTCGGCCACCGACGAAAAGGGAAGGCTGCGCTTCTCCCGGACTCCCCGCGTCTTGGCCGTGTTGACCAGGATCCGGTACACCCACGTCTTCAGCGACGAGCGTCCCTCGAACCGGTCGATCCCGCGGATCACGCCGAGCCACGTCTCCTGCAGCACCTCCTCGGCGACCGCGCGGCTGGGCACGTAGACCATCGCCAGCCGCAACATCGACGAGTCCCACTCATCCATCAACAGACCGAAGACGTCGTCGTCACGGCGCTTCAGGGCGGCGACCACCTGCGCGTCGTCGTTGAGCAGGGCCTCCCGGTTCACGGGGCGGGTTGCTCACTAAGGGCGTCGCCCACCTTCACGGTGCCCGGCTGCCTCACGAGTCCCCCGACCGCGAGACGGGCGTCGCGCTCACGGGCGATGGTTCGCAGCACCTGCAGGTCGCGCTCGATCCCTCCGGGCTGGGGCCGGGTGGTCATCACGCACCGCTCGATCCGTTCCCCCACGTCGAGGATCGCGTCCCCCAGAGCGACTCTCCGCCCGACCAACCCGTCCTCGCCGGCGCCATCGAGCAGCACATTGGAGCGAAACCGACGCCGGTCCCAGGAGCCGATCGTCGCCCGCGACACGAGCGACACCCGGAAGTCGGCCGAATCGTGAAACGGTCCCGCCGCTCCGGTGAACTCCGTCCAGTCGCTGCCCTGCTCGTGCTCGAAGTCGACGACGTTCTCGTAGCTCAGCGCAACGTCCTCCTCGGCCGAGCGCAGGGTCACCGCACGACCGAGCCATGCCGACAGAGCGTCGTCATCGTCAGCCGCCGTGCCGTCGGGCAGGGTGATCAGCAGCGTGCCGTCATCAGCGAGGCTCGCCGACGCGAACAACAGCTCGGGCACCCGACGCGCGGTCAGCCCGAGGCCGGTCTCCACGTCGTACAGCGCAAAGCGCCGGTCTCCCCGCAGCCCGCCCGGCCCGATCTCGACCTCGGGCAGCTGTTCGCCCTGAAGCGACTTGACCGGGTAGCGCCAGAGCTCCAGTACCTCCATTGCGCCGCCGGAGTGACGGCTCCGATCAGTCGTTGGAGTCGTACTTGAACGAGATTCCCAGACGGACCCGGTAGCTGCTAACGCCACCGTTCTCGATGGTCACGTCCTGGCGAATCACCTCGGCGATGCGCAGATCGCGCACAGTCTTGGCTGCCGTCTCGACAGCGTTGCGAGCCGCTGCGTCCCACGACTCGCTGCTGGTGCCGATTACCTCGGTCACTCGGTATACGCCGTCAGTCATTTCTCTCTCCCGTCGCCGATTGCTCCGACCCGATGATCGGGCCACTATATGACGCGCCGAAGCGCTCGCGCAGCAGCGGCAGGACGTCCTCCGAGAACTGCTCGAGGAAGCGTCGCTGATCGGCCCCCGGACCGTGAAAGACGAGACGGGTGAACCCGAGGTCCACGTAGGGACGGATTCGCTCGGCGCACTCGTCAGGGTCGTTAGTGACGATGAAGCGCGTGTGTGCGCGATCGAGGTTGGCGTCGGCGAGGCGTTCCAGCTCGAGCGGGTCCTCGACGCCACTCTTCTCCTCGCCCGAGAGCGCCAGCGCCGCCCACCAGTGGCAGTTTGTGCGCGCGAGCTCGGCGTCGCGATCGTAGGACACCTTGATCTCGATCATGCGGTCGATGGCCCCCGGGTCGCGGCGGGCGCCCTCCGCCCCCTCGCGCAGCTTGCCGAGCAGTTCCTCGTAAAGCTCCGAGGGCTTGCCGCTCGTGCAGATGAAGCCGTCGCCGGTCCGGCCGGCGAGCTTGGCCGCGAGCGGGCCCGAGGCGGCCACGTAGATCGGAACCTGGTTGTCGGGACGGTCGTAGACCGTGGCGTGGCGCGTTCTGTAGTACTCGCCCTCGAAGGTCACGCGCTCCTCGGACCAGAGCTGCCGGACCAGCTCGATCGCCTCGGCGAGGCGCATGCGGCGCTCCTTGGGGCCGGGCCAATCCATCATCGTCGCCGGCGTTTCGTTCATCGACTCACCGGTGCCCACGCCCAGGATGACTCGGCCGGGGTTGAGAACGCCGAGCGTCCCGAACGCCTGGGCGATGATCGACGGGTTGTACCGGAGGGTCGGCGTCAGCACGCTCGTGACCATGGTCGCCTGCTCGGTGACCTGCCCCAGCGCGCCGAGCCATACCAGCGCGTTGGGGGCGTGGCCTGTGTTGTGGCGCCAGGGCTGGAAGTGGTCGGACACCGCGATGGTGTCGAAGCCCACCCGCTCGGCCAGCACGGCGAACTCGAGAAGCTCCCGCGGCCCGAACTGCTCGGCCGACGCCTTGTATCCGAACCGCATGACCAGGGAGGTTAAGGACTGGCCCGCTTCTAGAACACCGGGGTTTCGGTGTAGGTCCCGAAGACCCGTTGGAGGGAGGTGATGATCTCGCCCTCGGTGGCGTGGGCGCGGGCGCACTCGAGCAACGGGTACATGAGGTTGCGGCCGGCAGCGGCGGCGTCGGCCAGCTCGGTGAGCGCTGTCTCGGCGGCGGCGCTGTCGCGCCGGGCGCGCACCGCCTGGACGTTGCCGATCTGCTTGCGTTCGAGCTCGGCCGGGATGCGCAGCGTGTCGGTGACCTCGGCGTCCTCGTGCTGGTAGCGGTTGACTCCGACGATCACCCTCTGGCCGCTCTCGTACTCCTGCTGAAGCGTGAAGCTGGCGTCGGCGATCTCGGTCTGGGGGTAGTTCTGCTTGATCGCCTCCACCATCCCCCCGAGCTCGTCGATGCGGTGGAAGTAGTCGTAGGCCTCGGCCTCGAGGCGGTCGGTGAGCGCCTCGACGAACCATGAGCCGCCGAGCGGGTCGATGGTGTTGGTCACCCCCGTCTCGTGGGCCAGGATCTGCTGGGTTCTCAGCGCGACCCTGACCGCTCCCTCCGTGGGCAGCGCGAGCGCCTCGTCGAAGCTGTTGGTGTGCAGCGACTGGGTGCCGCCCAGCACCGCCGACATGGCTTCGGTCGCGGTCCGGACGATGTTGTTCAGCGGCTGCTGTGCCGTCAGGCTGACGCCGGCCGTCTGGGTGTGAAACCGCATCAGCAGAGACCGCTCGTCGCGGGCGCCGTAGGTGTCTCTGAGCTCCTTGGCCCAAATCCTCCGGGCGGCGCGGTACTTGGCGATCTCCTCGAAGAAGTCGATGTGCGCGTTGAAGAAGAACGACAGCCGCGGCGCGAAGGCGTCCACGTCCAGCCCACGCTCGAGCGCGTGCTCCACGTAGGTGAACCCGTCCTTGAGCGTGAAGGCCAGTTCCTGCGCCGCCGTCGAGCCCGCTTCCCGAATGTGATAGCCGCTGATCGAGATCGGGTGCCAGCGGGGCATCCGCTCTGCGCAGAACTCGACCATGTCGGTGACCAGCCGCATGGCCGGATCGATCGGGAAACACCACTCCTTCTGAGCGATGTACTCCTTCAGGATGTCGGTCTGAATCGTCCCGGCCAACCTGTCCGCCGGCACACCCTGGCGCTCCGCCGCCACCACGTAGAAGGCCAGCATCACCGCCGCCGGCGCGTTGATCGTCATCGAGGTCGACACGGAACCCATGTCGATCCCCGAGAACAACGTCTCCATGTCGTCCAGGGAGTCGACCGCCACCCCCTCGCGGCCCACCTCCCCCTCGCTGCGCGGGCTGTCGGAGTCGTGGCCCATCAACGACGGCATGTCGAACGCAGTCGACAACCCCGTCTGCCCCTGCGCCAGCAGATAGCGAAAGCGCTCGTTGGTCTCGTCCGCCGTCCCGAATCCCGCGAACTGGCGCATCGTCCACAGGCGGCCACGGTACATCGACGGATACACACCACGCGTGTACGGAAACTCGCCAGGAAAGCCGACCCGATCGAATGGCGGCGCGTCCTCCGGCCCGTACAACGGCGCCACCGGCTCGCCACTCAGCGTCGAGAACAGAGCATCCCGCTCCGGAACGGCCGAGAAGCGCTCACGAAACCAACGCTCTGCATCGGTGATCGGCTCCGTCGTCGTGGTGGCTGGTGTGGGTGGCATTCCGATAGTAGGAAGGTCGCATATACCGGGGGTCCGGTCAAGACGAGCTGAAGTCCCCCTCGTCGACACGAATGCGCTCGAGGACCGTGGTGAGCGCCGCCAGGTCGTCGCGCCCCAGAGGTGAGGTGCCGAAGCGCGCTTCGTTCAACGCCTGCGTGGCCCGCTCCGCGACCTCGCGGCCGCGGCTGGTTATCTCGGCCAAGGTGGTCCGTCGATCCTGCTCATGGGCCCGGCGCGCCGCCAGGCCGAGCCGCTCGAGGGCATCGATCGTGTTGGTCACGCTGGTGCGATGCACCTGGAGGCGATCGCCCATCTTGCCCAGGGGGAGCCGTCCCTCCCGGCTGTAGTACAGGAGCATGAGTGCCTCGTAACGGGAGAAGGTCAGATCGTACGGCCCGAGGATCTCGTTGAGCCTGGCCATCAGGATCTGGTGCGCGCGCATGATCGACGTGACCGCGCTCATGGACGGCGTCGCCGCACGACCCCAGTGCCTGTTCCACTGGCGTCGCGCCTCGGCGATGGGATCGAAGGACAGCCGTCGGGGCACCTGCCGCAGGTTCGCATGACCAGCCGTCGGAGTCAGCCGGCCCTTCCAGCGAGAATCGAATCCAAGGGCCGGGTATTGAGCACGTCCGCCGCCGTGGCCCAGCCGCGGCGCGCCGTGGCCACCGACAGCGCCATGTTGCCGAGACCGGCGGGTGAGTGGGCGTCGGTCGAGCAGACCACCTGGAGGCCGGCGGCCAGGGCGTCGCGGACGTGCTCGCCGCGAAGATCGAGGCGGCTCGGCAGTCCGTTGACCTCCAGGGCGACTCCCTGCTCGAGTGCGACCTCGAACAGCCGCTCCATGTCGAGGGCGTTCTCGGGTCGCCGGTTGATGTAGCGGCCCTTCGGGTGGCTGAGGCAGCGTGCGTACGGGTTGCGCAGCGCCTCCACGACCCGCTTCGTCATCTCCGGGCCCGGCATTCGCTGCCCGCCGTGGACGCTCACCTGCACCCAGTCGAGCGCGGCGAGCACATCGTCGGGAAGGTCGAGCCGGCCGTCGGGGAGGATGTCGCACTCGATCCCGCGCAGGACGCGAAACGGCGCCAGCAGCTCGTTGGCGTCGGCGATCTCCACCGCCTGGCGGCGCACGTCGTCCGGGGTGAGCCCGCGGACGGCGCCGACCGCGGGTGTGTGGTCACAGATCGCGAGGTAGTCGTAGCCGCGCTCGATGGCGGCGCGAGCCATGCCCTCGACACTGTCGCGCCCGTCCGACCAGGTGGTGTGGCAATGGAGGTCGCCGCGGATGTCCCTGGGCTGGAGCAGTGCCGGCGTCTCGCCGCGGAACGGCTCCTCACGCAGCTCGGGCGGACACCAGGGAACGCCCAGGGCGCGGTAGAGAGCGTCCTCGTCAGGCGCGTCCGGCAGCGGCTCGAGGGCCTCGACGTACGCGGGCGAGCCGGTCGCGCGAAGGAGGGCGGTGCCGAATCGCTCCGGCTCCGCGGCGACGAGCTCCACCGGTACGCCCTCGACGGTCACCCCCACCGCCCGCCGCTCTGTCTCCTCGATCAGCGAGACGATCTGTGGCAGCTCGCCGAAGCGGGCCAGCACCGGGCCCGGTTCCGTCGCCCGGCATACGACCGTGAGCACCTCGCACGAGTCGCGCCAGCGCCGCACGTCGCCCGCAGGCTCACCGCCCACGGCCGCCGCGATCCCTCCCACCAGCTCCCAGGCGCCGTTGAGCAGGAGCCCGGTGGGCGGTCGCGGCTCGTCCTCACGGCGCAGCGCCTCGAGCAACCGCGCCTCGATCTTTGGCCCGATGCCGGGCACGCTGCGCAGCCGCCCCTCCGCCGCCGCCTCACGGAGCTCGTCGGCGGTGCGAACGTCGAGCGCCCGGGCAAGATCGACGGAGCGCTTCGCCCCAAGTCCGAGATAGCGGCCGAGACCAACGAGATCGGGTGAGACCTCGCTCTCCAGCTCCGCGAGCTCGGCGATCGAGCCGGTCTCGACCAGCTCGCGCAGCCGCGCTTCGATCCCCGCCCCGACGCCGCGCAGCTCACGCGCCCGCCCGGAGCGCACGAGCTCGACCACCGGGACGGCCGCCCCTCGGATCGAGTCAGAGGCACGGCGGTAGGCGCGGACCGTGTATGGGTTGCCGTCGGCGAGCTCGAGCGAGGTGGCCAGGGCGTCGAGGCGGTCGGCGATCTCGCGGTTGTCCACCGCCACAGTGTGCCCGCGGGTGGTCTACAACGACCCGTTGCCGGCCACCGACAGGGAGTCGAGCCACAAGTAGACGCTATTCCTCCGTTCCCTCACCGGACGCGTCCTCGTTGCACTCGATCTGGGGTGGCTCCTCGCCCGGGAAGGCCATCAGGTCGAGCTGCGCCGGCCTGAGGCCGCGCATGTCGAACGACAGCGCGGAGCGCCGGACCCGAGAGCCACCCCGACCCTGGTAGACGTACCCGGCGCGACTCTGCGCCCCGACGGTATAGAGGCATTCGTCGAACTGCGTGATCTCTTCGACGGGCTCGCCGAGGTCCTCCACCGTCTCCTCGAGGCGCTCGAGCCGCTCGGCGCGTCCCGCCGGCTGTGCGGCCGCAGCCCCGACGGCTGCTCGGAGCCGGAAGTCCCCCTCGCCGGGCTCGGTTTCGCACTCGTCGGGCCCGAACGGGCGATCTCGGCCGACGAACGCCATCAGCTGGTAGTCGGGGTCGTCCCACTCGCCGGTGTCGATGTCGATCGCCGGGTCGTGGCGGCGTGTGGCCGGCGTGCCCGGCTGCCGGACGTAGCCGAGGTTCTGGTCATGGTCGCCCGACTCGGTGACCGGCAACCAGGTGAGACACGACTCCCAGTCGTCGAAGCGCTCGGTTCGGCGCTCGACTCGCGCGGCGAGGCGCTCCAGATTGCCCAACCCGCGGCCGGCGCTCCTCGCCGTGGCAGTCGCGGCCTCGCCCGTTCCGTTGGGATTCGGTGCCGCACTCAGGCACCGCCGGCTGCGCGCCAGCCGCAGAAGGCGGAGATCGGGCCGGCCGCCGCCCTGGTGGCGCACCAACGCGGTGCGCTTGTCGATGCCGGTGCCGTCGCGCTCGTCGTAGCGGAAGCCCCAGCGGTGGCGCACATCACCGGCCTGGTCGACCGGGAGCTCGGTGGTGCACGCGAGCAGCTCGTCGAAGCGCTGGGCCGACGCGTCCAGCCTGCCGAGCCGCCTGGCCAGGACCACGAGTCGCGGCTGCGCTGATTGCGCCGAGCCTGTCGGCGCACCCACGTTCGCAAACGCGTCGGCGCGCCGGGGAGTCCGAGCGCCCGTGTCTGGGCGTAGGTCCGAGCCTCTGGCTCCAGCCGCGGCTCGAGCGATGGAGGGCGGCTCGGCCGGTCGCGGAGGCGACTGAACGGCGCCTATGTCGCACGGCAGGCCCCGGTCCCTCGGCGTTCCCTTGGCGTCGCGAGCCAGCACCTTGTCCCAGTCGACGTGCGCTCTCAGCAGCTGACCCGCGGGCAGCGGACGCGGCAGAGCCGGGACGCACGAGCCGCTCGGTATCCGACCGCGCGCGGGGCTCCCGTCGAACGGCGTGAGGACGAAGCCCACTGGGTCGTCCTCCAGCCGCCGGAGCCGCGGGTCCTGACCCAGGAGATCGGTGGCGTGGCGGAGCTCGCAGGACTGGTCGCTGACGAAATTGTGTCCCGCCGACTTTGCGTCGTAGACGCGGCAGTTGCGCCGAGTCGGGCGGGCGTCGCCGGTGGTCGCGTCGACGTTGGTCGGCCCGATGATCGAGCCAAAGGCACGCAGGGTCCCGGCCGTTCCGAGGTTGCCGCCGACCGAGGCGATGTTGCCGCTCACCGTGGAGCTGAGCAGGGTCAGATGACCCGCGGCGAGCAGCCCGCCGCCCTCGCCCTCGGCATAGTTGTCCGTGACGGTCGAGTTGATGAGGACGAGGTCGTCGCGGGCCCAGACTCCTCCTCCGGCGTGCGCGACCGCCAGGTTGCGGGCCACGGTGGTATTGACGAGCAGCACATCCGCCTCGCCGGCCACGGCTCCCCCGCGGTCGTCGGCGCGATTGCCGACCAGCGACGAGTCGAAGACGGCCACGTCGCCCTCGAGCGTGAAGATTGCGCCTCCCGGCCCGTCGGCGTCGCTCCCGTCGATCAGCGAGTCGATGACCGTGACGTCGCCGTCCTCGTCGGCGTACAGGGCCCCGCCGTCGCCGTCCGTCGTGTTGCCGTCGACCTCGGAGCGCACCACCAGAATGTCGCCGGTGGATCCCACGGCTCCCCCGGAGCCGTCGACCAGGTTGTTGCTGACCACCGAGTCGTAGACCTGCACGCCACCGCGGCGAGCGTAGATCCCGCCACCGTCGTCGTTCGCGAGGTTGCCGCTGATCCGCGACCTGCGCACGGTGATGCGACGCATCGAGAACAACCCACCGCCGGGCTCCTCGGACAAGTTCTGATTCACGACGCCATCGACCAGGGTCAACTCTCCTCGCGTGGTCACCGCTGCCCCCGGCCCGTCCGAACCGCCTCGGGTCAGCGTCACGCGGCGCAGCTCGAGGTAGCCCGTTCCGTCCTGGCGCAGCACCCGCTTCTCGAAGCAGGTCTGCCGGATCGTGTGGCCGTGTCCGGCGAGCAGCAGGGGGTAGGGCGACTCCCGGATCGGGTCACCGGTCCGGCAGTCGCGCAGGAAGATGTCAGCGGCCAGGTCTATCCGCCTCGTCTGCGGGTCGGTCCAGGCACGGCGAAGCTCAGCCTCGTTCGCGACTCCCCGTCGCGCCGCCACAGCTTGCCCGCTCCCGTCGGCCGCCACGGCGATCGGCGCCGGGACGGCCAGCGTCAGGACCAACGCAAGCGCCGTGAGACCGGCGGCCGGGTACGCCGAATAGCCCTCCCCTGCAGGCACAACTGCCATTCTTGCGCACATGCCTGAGATCGCCGACACCCCCCACGGACCGGTCGAGTACGAGACGGTGGGCAAGGGCGCGCCGGTGCTGGTCGTGCACGGCACTCCGGGCGGATACGACCAGGGCCTGGCGATGGCCGGCGTACTGACGCCGGGCGAGTTCCGGGCCATACTCGTTTCCCGCCCCGGCTACCTCGGCACCGGCATGGACGGCCGCGAGAGCGTGGACGAGCAGGCCGATCTGCTCGCCGCGCTGCTCGACGCGCTCGAGGTCGACCGGGCGGGCGTGCTGTGCTGGTCGGGTGGCGGCCCGTCCAGCTATCGCCTGGCTGTGCGCCATCCGGAGCGGGTGGAGTCGCTGGTGGCGCTCGCGGCCGTGAGCAAGCGGCTCGAGCAGCCAAAAGAGGACCTGCCGACGCAGCTGTTGTTCTCCACGCGGCCGGGGGACTGGGTGTTGCGTGCAATGGCGGCTCACGCTCCCAAGCAGCTGATCTCCTCGACGCTCGCCTCCGAGGGCGACCTGACCAAGGAGCAGCTACAGGAGCGCCTGGAGGAGGTCTTCGCCGACGAGAAAAAGCGCCGGTTCGTGCTCGATCTCGACGCCACCGTCCGTTACGGCGGCGCTCGCAAGGCTGGATTCGACAACGACATGGAGCAGTTCACCGCCATCGAGTCGCTGGAGCTCGAGCGGATCCAGGCGCGCTGCCTGCTGGTGCAGGGAAGTGCCGACACCGACGTCACGCCCGACCACTCCGAGCACGCCGCCACGACGATCCCGGACGCCGAGCTGGTCTCGCTCGAGGCCGGGACCCACCTCGCGTTCTACACCCATCCGAAGAGCGCCGAGATACAAGCGCGCGCGCTCGAGCTGCTGCGCTGATCTGGTTGAGGGTGAGCGACGGGACCCAGCCCCTGCTCGCGTACCTATGTCTGGCGCTGGTCGGCGCGCTGATGGTGGCGCTTGTGGCCGCGGCGGTGCCGGAAACAGCACGGGCCGTCGACACGTCGCGTCCTGACCGTTGGATCGGGACCGGCACGCCGCGCAGTTGCACGTCGCGCGCGGTCGTGCGGGCGGTGGCCAAGGGCGGGGTCATCAGGTTCCGATGCGGCCGGGACCCGGTGCGGATCGCGATGAGACGTACCGCCAAGGTTGTCAACACGAGCCGCCGCGTCGTCCTCGACGGCGGCGGTCTGGTCACCCTCAGCGGCGGCGGGAAGCGGCGCATCCTGTATCAGAACACCTGCGACAGGCGGCAGACCTGGACCACGTCGCATTGTGATGACCAGGCCACGCCTCGGCTCGTGGTGCAAGACCTGACCTTCGCGGGGGGCAATGCGACTGGAGCGACGTACGACGGTGGCGGGGGCGGTGCCATCTTCGCGCGCGGCGGCCGGCTCAAGATCGTGCGCTCGACGTTTGTCGGCAACCGCTGCGACGGAGCGGGACCAGACCTCGGCGGCGGTGCCGTCCGCGCGCTCTCGCAGCATCGGGGGCAGCCGGTGACCGTCGTTCGCAGCACCTTCCGCTCAGGGGTCTGCAGCAACGGCGGCGCGCTGAGCAGCATCGGCGTGTCGTGGTCGATCTACAACAGCGTCTTCACCGGCAACCGTGCCATCGGCCGCGGCGCCAACCCCGCGCGCCCGCGCACCCCCGGCGGCGGCTCGGGCGGCGCCGTGTACGCAGACGGCAACGACTTCCGCGTACTGATCGCCGGCACGAAGATGGCCCGCAACCACGCCCGCGAGGGTGGTGGCGCCGTCTTCTTCGTCAGCAACGACCGCACCGGCGTCCTCGAGATCCGTTCCTCGACCTTGAGGCACAACCCCAGCCACGGCTTTGAAACCGACCCCGGCATCTTCTTCCTCGGCCGAAGCCAAGTCATCGCTGACTCGGTCATAGAGTGAGCAACCGCCCTTCCCGCTCGGGATTGTGGATCGAGCGGACGTTCTTCCGCTCATGACCTGGTTGGCAAGGCTGGCCCGGGCTGTGTCGGGCGATCGTTCAGCTGATGGGCCCGGCGGCGGCTGGGCACGCTCATGCCGGCAACGGCCCCCAGCAAGGACAGTCCAGCGGCGACCCCGATTGCGGGACCAAAGCCGGCGCTGAACGCATCAGCCGAGGCGTAGCTGCCCGCCCCTGAGAACACAGCGACCAGGAGCGCTATCCCGAACACGCCACCGAGCTCGCGCAGCATGCTGTTGGCGCCCGCGGCCTTGCCGAGCTCCTCCTGCGTGACCGCACCGAGCACGGCACTGGCGGCCGGCGGGATAGCCATCGAGGCGCCGACACCGGCGACGATCAACGGCGTGACGAGCGCGCCGTAGCTGAGGTCGGGTGCAGCGATCAGCGCCACCCAGGCGAACCCCAGCGCCTGCAGTGCCATTCCCGCTGCGAGAAGTGGCCGCTCGCCGATCCGGTCCGCCAAGGCGCCGGCGATCGGCGCCACGATGAAGAGAGTCACGGTCCACGGCGCCAGCCGCAAGCCGGCTTCGAGGGCGCCGTGTCCGAGTCCTGTCTGGAGGAACTGAGCGAAGAAGAACACCGCACCGAACAAGGACGCGAACAAGAAGAAGACCCCGGCGTTGCCGGCTGAGAACGCACGCGAGCGGAAGAAGCGCATCGGCAGCATGGGCTCGCGGGAGCGAAGCTCCCAGACCACAAAGCCGGCGATCAGTGCCGCCCCGATCGCCAACGCGGCGACGACCTCGGGGTTCCCCCAGCCGAGCGGGTTGCCGCGCACGAGTCCCCATACGATTCCGAACGCGCCACCGGCCACCAGCAGCAGGCCGCCGAGGTCGAGCTGGGTGTCTCTGCCAAAGCTCTGGTCGATGCGAGCGAATACGAGCGGTATCGCCGCCAGTCCGATTGGCACGTTGAGCCAGAAGATCCACTCCCATGCGATGCCCTGAGCGACCGCTCCGCCGATGACCGGGCCCCCGACGACGGCAAGTCCCGTGATGCCCTCGAGGATTCCGATCGCCCATCCGCGACGCGCGGGCGGGAACGCCGCGCTGACGATCGCGAGCGCGAGCGTGATCACCAGCGCCCCGCCGGCACCCTGTACGGCGCGCGCAGCGATCAGCGAGCCGATGTCCGGCGCCAACGCAGCCGCGGCCGAAGACGCTACGAAAAGCCCGAGGCCTGCGGTGAAGGCTGTCCGGCGCCCGAAACGGTCACCGACCGCCGCCGCAGGCAGCAGGAAAACCGCAAGGCTCAGGTTGTACGCGTTGACCGTCCACTCGAGCTCTTCGATCGAGGCGCGGAGGTCGAGCCTGATCGTGGTCAGCGCGGTCGACACCACCAGCGTGTCCAGCGCGACCATCAGCGATGCGATCGAGGTCAGGGCGAGGACCCATCCCTGTGTTCGGCCCGAGATTGCCTTGCCGTCGCTCATGACGTCCTCCTGCGTGTCGTCGGTCTCAACGTTTCACCGTCAATGACCAGAAGTCACCGAAGAAGGAATCGCCCAGGTCGCTACGACGGCAGCTGCGGCGGCAAGCCCAGCGTGCGGAGGAGCCCGGAGCCCAGGAAAGCCGTGACCGCCGCGATCCGATCGCCGCGCAGCGTGAGGACGTCGAGCGAGTGCGCCCTGTGGTGACCCTTCGCCTCGTCCCAGACGTAGCAGCCGACGGCCAGCTGGCCGTTCGCCTCCGTAAGGATGTGTCGCCAGCGCACTCCCGCAGCCATCGGCGCGGCGGCGTAGAAGATGGTGATTGCGTCGCGACCGCGATACCAGCCGGGGATGGGTGGCATGGCGAGCGTCGCGTCTTCGGTCAGCATCGCCGCCACCGCGTCGACGTCATTGCGCTCGAAGGCGTCCATGTAGCGCCGAGCGAGCTCCCGCACCGTGTCGTCGCCCAGCGCGCGCAGCGTTGCCTGCTGGCTCTGCTGCGGCATTCTCTCGTCGACCGCCCTGCGGGCGCGTTGGAGCGCGCTTTTCACCGAGGCGACGCTCGTGTCCAACATTCCTGCCACCTCCCGCGCCGAGAAGCCCAGAACCTCGCGCAGGATCAGCACCGCCCGCTGCCTGGCCGGCAGATGCTGTAGAGCCACGATGAACGCAAGCTCGAGGCTCTCGAGGAGCTCGTAGCGGGCGGACGGCAGAAGATCAGGGTCCTCCATACCGAGCGCCTCATCTCGGTACGGACCAATCCAAACCGATTCCGCTGAAGGCGCCGCGAGGGCTGCGTGCGGGTCGGCCGGCGGACCGTAGTCGAGCGGAAGCACCCGCTTGGGCCGGCGCGCGACTGCGTCGAGGCAAGCATTGGTCACGATCTTGAAGAGCCACGAGCGAAGCGAGCTGCGGCCTTCGAACTTCGGCAGCGCGCGCCAGGCTCGCAACATGGCCTCCTGGACGGCGTCCTCCGCGTCTTCGACCGAGCCGAGCATTCGGTACCCGTGCGCACGCAAACCGGCGCGGTGGGGCTCGACGAGCCGCCGGAACGCGTGCTCGTCCCCCGCCTGAGCCTGCTCGAGCAGCCCGCGCTCCTGAACCTCCAGTCTCACATTCTTGACACTCATCACCTACTTGGACCCGCGAAGCCGGCGAAAAGCATCGCCGCCGATTCCTCTCGGCGACCGTGGCGGTCTACCCATCCGACATGAAGCAAACCTCGAGTAATGCGGTCGTCCATCTGGAACTGCACACCGACAACCTCGCTCGCGCGTGCGCGTTCTACCGAGAGCTCTTCGGGTGGCGAGCCGCCACCATTCACGCTGGCTCAGGCTCGTATCAGGCACTCGAACTCGGAGATTGCATCGGGGGCGGCGTCGTCGAGTGCGAAACCAACCGACCCGTCTGGCTGCCCTACGTCGAGGTCACAGACATCAGCGTGGCCAGCGAGCAGGCGCGCCGGCTAGGAGCCGCGGTGCTGCTGAAGACGCGTGAGGGGCCCGCAGGATGGCGAAGCGTCGTCGAAGTCCCCGCCGGCGGCGAGCTCGCCTTCTGGCAGCCGAAGACGCGCACCGACATTGGCCGCGCGTCGCTTTCGTGAACGGAGAACGTCAATGAACATCGCAAACGAGCTCTCCGACCGCTACGTGGCGGTCTGGAACGAAGCAGATCCCGAGCGGCGCCGAGCCATGGTCGCCGAGTTGTGGGCACCTGACGGTGAGCACCTGCTCATACCACCACGGGAGGTCCGCCAAGCGGCGGCGGAGATGAGCATGAACTCGGTATTCGAAGTCCGGGGTCATCCAGAGCTCAACGCTCGCGTCGCCGACACCTATGAGCGATTCATCGCCCCGGGGGAGTACGACTTCCGCCGCCGCGACGAAGCGGAGCGGCTCCGCGACGTGGTCAAGTTCAGATGGGAGATGGTCTCGACCGACGACGGCTCTGTCGCCGCCATCGGACTCGAGTTCCTGGTGATCGATCCCCAGGGACGAATCCTCAACGACTATCAGTTCATCGAGAGCTGACCGGCGTGGCCCAGACGCACACTTGGTCATGAAGGCTTCCATCACGTTGCTCCTCCTGGCCGCGCTCGCGCTCGTGGGCTGCACCATCGGCGACGACGGGCCGCGCACCACGCAGTCGCGCGACGTCGCGGCCTTTACCCGCGTCGACAACTCTGACTCGGTCGACGTGCGGCTCCGCGTCGGCGAGCCCCAGCGCTTGCGGGTCCGCGCCGGCGCGAAGGTGATCGACGACGTCGGCACAGAGGTACGCGACGGCACGCTGTACCTGAGCTTCGACCGCGACGGCTTCGGCGTCAGCGATGTCGTCGTCGAGGCCTCCGTGCCCGAGCTGACGGGCATCGAAGTCTCTGGGTCGGGCGACATCGACGCCTACGGCATCGACGCCGACGCCTTCGAGGCACGTTCGGACGGCTCGGCCGATATCGCACTTGACGGCACGGCAGAGCGGCTCGCGCTCGACCTGGACGGCTCAGGCGAGGCCTATCTGGCCGACCTGACGACGCGCGACGCCCACGTGATCGTGACCGGCTCGGGCGATGCCGACGTGCGCGCCGAGCAGCGGCTCCACGTCTACCTCGACGGGTCTGGCGACGTGCGCTACCACGGCGACCCCGTGCTCACCCGACGCCTCGACGGGTCGGGCGACCTCAGCCGGGCAGACTGACTTTCGAGGGTGAGCGACGGGACTCGAACCCGCGACCGCCTGGACCACAACACGATGCGGTATTCCAGTGGGCTGCGGCTCAGTCGGCAGAAACCGCTTCCGAACGGGATTTGGACCGTTTCTAGGCGGTCGTGACTCCAGTGGCTTCCGGGGTGTTCCGTTACCACCCTGTTGTCACCCTGCGGCAGGGCTGGTCAGCCAGCGGCGGCCGTCGTTCCACGCCGAAAGGAGCAGCGCCGGGTGCACGTCCGGCGTTTCGGTGCTGCGCACTTCACCAACGTCGGGGGCGACGCTCCCGCTCTGCGCGAAGCGACAGTCCGTGCTGCTGGTTGGTGCGTGAGGCGTCAGGCGAGTGGCGTCCCCGTGAAGCGCTCTAGGCTCTCGAGCAGGTCGTCCTGGAAGCCCTCGTCGTGGGCACTGGGAGCCGGGTCCGCTCGGCGCTGGTGGTACCAGTAGCCGCCTGAGGTCCGCGCCTCCGGGTCGCCGCTCGTGGCGAGCCACTCCTGGGTCAGGTGCCCGAGGCGCAGATCGTCGGGCGCGCCCGCGCCGCCCATCCTCGTGGGAACCCAGCCCGGGTCTACCGCGTTGCTCAGTACGTCCTTCCAGAGGCGGGCGACCGAGGCCGCGAGCGTCGTGACGAAGAGCTTGCTGTCCGAGTAGGAGGCCGTCGCCCGGCCGCCGCTCCAATCGAGCCCGTCGAGCTCGGGTCGGCCGCCGCGGTGCATGCCGCTGCTCAGGTAGACGAGGCGCCGCGGGCGATCGATGAGCGCGGTGAGCAGGTAGGGCGCGACCACGTTGACCGGCAGGATCTGCGCGCCGCGGACCACGCCGGCGTTGTGGATCACCGCGTCCATCTGCCCGAGGTTGTTGACCTGGCTCGCCACGCCGCGCGTCTCCTCGAGGTCGGACAGGTCACCAACGACGGCCGCGGCGCCCCGCTCCACGAGGTCGCTCACGACTGCTAGGCGGTTGCGGTTTCGAGCGTGGACTACGACTTCGTGCCCCTGCTCGAGGAGCGTGTCCGCCGCGGCCCGGCCGAGTCCGTCGGCGGAGCCGGTGATGAAGACGTGCGAGCCGCTCACGCGGCCGGCGCGGCCGAGTACTCCTCGTCCGACACGTGCTCGCCCCAAGTAACCGGGCTGCCGCTCTCGTCGTTCTGCTGCATGGCGATGTGGACCATGAAGCGGTTGGGAGCGGCCCCGTGCCAGTGGTGTTCGCCCGGCTCGAAGAAGACGCGGTCTCCCGGTCGGATCTCCTCGATCGGGCCGCTCTCGCGCTGGCAGAGGCCGACGCCCTCGGTGACGAAGATCGTCTGCCCGTGCGGATGGGTATGCCAGGCGGTGCGCGCGCCGGGCGTGAAGTGGACCGCCGCGGCCGCGAAGGTCGAGGTCGCCTCAGGGGTGGCTACGGCGTCGATGTAGACGTCGCCGGTGAACCACTCGGCTGGACCTTTCTGGGTGTCGATGTGGTTTCGGGTGATCTGCATGGTGCTGTTCTCCTGACACGGATTGAACGTTGGCGGGCGCGGGGAGCCGATCGCGAGCAGAGAGCGTCGTAGACGAGCCTCCGTGGCTTGGGGTGCACCGAGGCCCAAGTTTCCGTTCTGTTCGCTGTTCCTGGTCAGTCGGCGGGTTCGACGGTGATGCGGACATCGGCGTCCGGCTGGCGGATCGCGTCAACGTTCCCGTCGATTACGCCGATATGGACGATGCCGTTGAAGTAGGGGGCGGCGTCGTCGTAGTAGAAGACGAGGTCGCCCCCGGGGGAGAAGTAGCCGATGTCGCCGGCGGACGGATCGTGGCCTTCCGGCGCTCCTGGGGTTGACAGTCGGTTCGGGAGCCGGGCAGTCTTTTCGGCGTTGTTGTGGTCTCTGACGGTGAGCGTCTGGGGCAGTTGATCGGCCATGTCCCGTGCGGTGGCGTTGTTGTGCAGCGTCCCCGACAGCGTCGTGCCACCGACTCTCACGCGAATGCGTGTGCCTCCGGGGGGTTCGTCGTCTCGGCTGTCGGAGGTCACGGTCGAGGTGTCCTGCGGAGATGTGCTGGTCGCGGATTGGTCGGCGCCCCGCTCACCGTCTTCGTCTGCGCCGCCACATGCCGCCAGCGAGGAGACAGCGAGCAGCGCCAGCACCACGGAGCTGAGAGACCGGTTTCGGCCGTGATCGGGTGCGCTCTTGGTTGTCAGTGCTTTCGGTCTCACGCACTACCTTGCGGTGTAGCCGCCGTCGACGGGAAGAGCGACGCCGACAACGAAGCTCGCGCCTGGGCTGCAGAGCCACAGCACGGCCGCGGCCATCTCCTCCGGTCGGCCCAGTCGGGCGATCGGTTGGGTCGCGGTCGCTTCGTCCGGGTCGAGTTCGCCGTTAGCGATCATCTCGGCGACCATCGGGGTTTCAATGGTCCCTGGGCAGATGGCGTTGATGCGAATGCCCCGGGAGGCGTATTCCAGCGCGGCGCTCTTGGTCAGACCGAGAACTCCGTGCTTGGTGGCGTGGTAGGCGGCGCGGCCGGGATTGCCCACCAGCCCACCGAGCGAGGAATTGTTGACGATCGCGCCGCTGTCTTGGGCGCGCATTTGGCCCAGCTCGTGCTTCATACAAGCCCACACTCCGCGCAGGTTGATCGCGCTGACGCGGTCGAACTGGTCGGCGGTCTCGTCGGCGGCGTCGGTGGGCGGGACCATGATCCCGGCGTTGTTGAAAGCCATGTCCAGCCGGCCGAATTGGCTGACGGTCTGTTCGACCATGGCCGCGACCTGTTTCTCGTCCGCGACATCGCAGGTCACCGCGATCACGTCGTGTCCAGCTGCGGTCAGCTCCTCCGTCGCCGCGTGGAGCGCCTGCTCGTTGAGGTCGGCGAGCGCAACTCCCGCGCCCGCCTGCACGAACGCGCGGGCGGTCGCGAGGCCCATGCCCGAGCCGGCCCCGGTGACCAGCGCGGCCTGGCCGCGAAAGTCATAGGTCGGGTTCATTCGGGGCATCGTGTTCACCAGGGCTGGTTCGCGGGGCCAACGGTGAATTCGCTGATGGTTGTGTCCTCGGGTTGGTCGATCGCCATCGCCACCACGCCTGCGATTCGCTCGGGCGGGATCTCATACGTGTCGTACAGCCCCCCCATCTGCTCGGCCGTGTCCTTATGGCTGATGGTGCCCAGCAGCTCGGTCCCGATCGCGGCGGGGTAGATCGTGGCAGTGCGGATGTTCGTCCCCTCGGTGGCGGACTCCATGCGGAGGACCTCCATGAAGTCACGTACGAACCACTTCGTCCCGCCGTACACCGCCCCGCCCGGGTACGCCTTGAGCCCGGCGACCGAGGAGTTCGCGATGACGTGCCCGGACTTCTGCTCGATGAACGTGGGCAGCACGGCGGCGACGCCGTTCAGGACGCCCTTGATGTTCACGTCGACCATCTGGTGCCAGTCGTCGGTCCGCAGCGCTGACAGGGGGGAGTTCGGCATGAGGCCAGCGTTGAGGAAGATGGCGTCGACGCGCCCGAAAGTCTCCTTGGCGAGGTTGACGATGGCGTCGTTACCGGACTGCTCCGTGACGTCCAACTCCCCGTAGACGGCCTGGCTGCCGGCCCTCTTGATCTCGTCGACGATCTGCGCGAGCTTGTCTTCGCGCCGCGCACCAAGGACGACCTTGGCGCCCTCGCTCGCAAGCAGCTTGGCGGTCGCTTCGCCGATTCCGGATGACGCTCCGGTGATGATTACGACCTTGTCCTGGATCATGTTGCACCCTCCGCGTTGCAGGTTTTGGTATCGGTGGGATTCATGAGGGGGTCTCCTGAGTCGTGGGTCTCCGACGGTAGGTCAGGAGGCCATCGCCTAAGGGGGGCTGTTGGCACCCCCCAACGGCAGCCCGGGAACTAGCCTCCTGGCCGTGGATCCCAGGCGCGAGGTGCGCGAGTTCCTGATGTCTCGTCGCGCAAAGGTCACGCCCGAGCAGGTCGGACTGCGTGTGCTGCACGGGGACCCGCGGCGTGTCCCGGGGCTCCGCCGCGAAGAGGTCGCGGAACTGGCCGGGGTCAGCGTCGACTACTACACGCAGCTCGAACGCGGGGACGTGCACGGCGCATCAGACAGCGTCCTGCACGCCGTCGCGCGCGCCCTGCGCCTCAACGAGGCCGAGCGCACCCACCTGTTCGACCTCGCCCGCGCCCGCGCAGGCGCCGGCGCCGCGGCATCGCCGGATGTCCTGCGTCCGACCGTGCAACGCACGCTCGACGCCTTCACCGGCGGCATGGCACTGGTCCGCAACCGGCGCTGGGACTACTTGGCCGCCAACGCGCTCGGCCGTGCCGTCTATGCGGAGATCTTCGACGGCCGCACCGGCGCACCCAACCACGTCCGATACGTCTTCCTCGACCCGCGCGCCCGGAGGTTCTTCGACGACTGGCCGGTCGTCGCCCACGACACGGCGCGCATCCTGCGCGCCGAAGCCGGGCGCGACCCGCTCGACCCGGGACCGGCCGCGCTCATCGACCAGATGCTCGAAATCAGCGCAGACTTCCGCGCCGTCTGGGAACAGCACGACGTCCGACTCCCAGCCGCCGGCCGCCACCGCTTCCGACATGTCGAGGTCGGGACGCTCGACCTCGTGTTCGAGTCGGCGGTCTTGCGCGCCGACCCAGGTTTGACGCTTCTGCTGGCGACCCCCCACCCCGGCTCCCCAACCGCGGCTGCGCTCGACCGTCTCGGCGCCCCCCGCCCAAACCCTTGACTCGGCTTCCACGGGGGCGTCTCGCTTGGTTGGACTCGCAGAAGTCCCTGCAAGATCGATTATTCGGGGAAGCGGGAGCGACCTCAAGGACGCAGGGAGCGTGGCGTGCATCGCACGCGAGCGACCGAGGACGCCGAAGCGCGACGGTTCGCAGCCTTGAGGGTGAGCGACGGGACTCGAACCCGCGACCGCCTGGACCACAACCAGGAGCTCTACCGACTGAGCTACGCCCACCGCGAGACGTTCGGAATGTAGCAGCGGTCCGAGCGGCGGCCGGACGACCTCGAGAGGCCTGCGGTCACTTCTTCGCGGACCCCGGCTCAGCCATCTTGCGATGCATCTCGGCCTTGGCGCTGTCGGGCATCAGCCGCCCCGCCCTCGCCTGTGCCTTCGTCGAACGCGGAGTGGGACACGACCCTCTCTTCGCCCGCCATGAGCGCTTCGAAGCCATCCCTGGCGACGTCGGCGGGATCGTCCTTCTCGGACGCACCGACCTGCGTGTCGAGCATGTCGGCACGCTCGAAGAACTCGGTTTCCACCGGGCCGGGCATGAGTGAGGTAACGGTGACTCCGGTGTCCTTGAGCTCGTTGCGCAAGGCCAGCGCGAACGACTGCACGAATGACTTGGAGGCGTTGTAGACGGCCTGATAGGAGCCGGGCATGGTCGAAGCGATCGATGACGTGAAGAGGACCCGGCCCTGATCTCGCTCGACCATGTCGCGCATGACGAGTTTGGCCAGGTGCACGGTCGAGCGGACGTTCAGGTCGACGACCTCCAGCTCGTCATCGAGTTCGGTGCCGTTCACGAACGCACCGCCCGCCCCGCGGCCGGCGTTCAGGGCCAGCGCGTCGACTGCTCGCCCGGTTGACTTCACGCGGCGGTAGAGCTCCTCCACTCCGGCGGCCCCGGCGAGGTCGACCTGCACGCTCTCGGCCTGGACTCCCGAGGCTCGGATGCCCTGCGCGACCGTCTCGATCTCTCCGTCTTCGGCGGTCACGACGAGGTCGTAGTCAGCGGCGGCGAACAGCTTGGCGAGCTCCAGGCCGATGCCGCTCGAGGCACCGGTGACGACGGCGAGAGGGCGGTCTGAGTGTTCCATCAGCCGCGGCTTCCCGACCCGGGCTGGCCTAAACGGAGGAACCGCCTGCGCGGTGCGCCAAGGTTGTGGCCCGAGCCTCAGCGGCGCAGCGACAGGGTTCGGTCGGCCTTGCGGGTCGGACCGGAAGACGGGCCGGCCACTGCCGTGAGCCGCGCGCTCAGGCGCTTCTGGCGGGCCGCCGCGGCGCGGGTGGACCGGCCCATCTTCAGCGTCAGCGTGCGCCCGCGGGTGGAGACGGTGGACCGCTTGACCGCCACGCGGACGCGCTTCGATCCCTTTCGCTTGATCCCGAGCCGGCGAGCCGTGCGCGCGTCGAGCCACAGGCCGAGCGCGAGAGAGCACCTGCGCGAGCAGGCCCCGCGCATTCTCAGGCCGCCTCGCGCGACCGAGGCGAGCCCTGCCGAGGCCCGAAGGTCCACGGCGTGACTGAACTTGACTCGTTGGCCACCGGTGACCGTCATCGCCACCGCGAGCTTGGCCGGCACCCGCTTCTCCCCGCGGAGGGCCGCACGGGCGCGCCGGCCGAGCTTGACCCGCCAGCGCAGCTGACCGGCGGAGCGCCCCCGGCCCGAGCCGCTGCCCAAGGACACCGGGCGCCTGCCCGCCTTCTTGGTCAGGCCGAGACGTTGCGCGAGCTTTCCAGACACAGTGAGCTTGGCCGTGGCGCGGCAGGCCGCGGCGCACGCGCCGAGCACGGTCAGACGCCCGGCCGCGACGTCGGCCGGCCGCTCCGCGACAGACGACAGTGCGAACGAGGGGGCCGATGCCGGGCTTGCCGGGGCAGCGCCGCTCGAGTAGTTGCACACGGCCGAGCTGGTGTTCACGCCCCAGCTGATGAGCGTTCCGAGCTGCCCTTCGAACAGGTCCTTCACGCGCAGGGTCCACACGCCCTGCTTGTCCTTGCCGTCGAGACGCGACAGCTGGTCGTTCTGCGGCCGGTAACGCCCGGTGTAGGGCGCGGCTCCCTGCGAGATGTTCAACGCGGCCTCGTCGTCGAAGATCGTGCTTCGCAGGTTGTCGCCGCTGTTGTCCGGCCCCCCGGCATGACGGGCGAGCTCGACCGTGGTGCCGTCGGGATGCCGAAGCTCGAGGGCCAGGTCGCCGACCCACGTGTGCGCGATGCCGCCGATCACGACGTCCACGTCCTTGATGCGACCCGAGCCGGACACGCTCACGCTGGACTCGGTGCCCGCGCTGTTGTCGTCGGGAATGCCCCGTGACACGGTGCCGGATGAGGTCGACGCGACCGGACCGGCGGCGCCCGTGCCCAGCGCCAGTGGCACGGACTGCGCCGGGTTGCCGGTCGTGGTGAGGCTGAGGGTGGCGGGGACGTCGGCGCCGCAGGCCGCGGCGGCGCTGAGGGTCCCGGCAAAGGCAGACTGGCTCGTGGTGGTCGCGCCGGGCGCTGCGTTGGCGAAGGCAGACCGGCCCTGGGTGACGGCGAGCCCGCCCGCGCCGCTGAGCGTCCCCGCAACTCCCGTGGCCGTGGCGGCGCCCTCGTTGCGCAGCCGCGAGCTGATCGAGACCGCTTCGCCCGGCTCCAGGACGCCGTCGTGGTCGGCGCCGGCCCCTGCATCGCTGGTCGAAGTCTGGTCGGCGGTCAGCTGCGGCCAGCTCGAAGGCCCGGAGGCGTTCGACACCACCAGCGCGAAGTCCTGATCAGTCGTGTCAGGGTTGCCGGGTACGCCGTCGCGGGCGACGTTCGTGGCGCCCACCTTGATCGAGAAGCGCCCGCTGAACCCGGCGGGGAGGATCACGCTCTCCACGTTGTTGCGCGTGTCCGGCGTGCCGCCGGTCCTCGACGCCCCGCCGGCCAGCACGTTGCCCAGGTAGCGGCGGCCCCCTGCCGCGACCACGAGATCGAGATCGTTGACCAGCGCCGGACCCGGTCCGACGGCGGCGGGGGGATCGGTCCAGGCGAGCGTGACCTTCACCGGCTGGGACGGATTGACGATCCCGTAGCCGCGCCGGTAGCTGGCTCCCGTGGCTCCCAACACCGACGTCTGGTCGACGTACTGACGGGGCGTGGCCCCCACCGCGGCGCCGACGTTCACGCGGCCCCAGCCCTGATCGGCGTTCGGAGCGCCGGCCGTGACGGCGCCTTTGCCGTTGGACCCGCCGGCGAGATCGGTGGCCGAGTTGATGAGCAGCGCCTTGGTCATGGCCGGCGACGGCGGGACGAAGCCGCCGCGGTCATCAGTGAAGTCGTCGCGAACGAGCGCGGCGGCACCGGACACCGCTGCGGTGGCCTGCGAGGTGCCAGAGATGAGCGAGTAGAAGGGGTTGCCGACGGGGAAGCTCTCCGCGCAGGTGGAGTTGGGGTCACCGGCGTAGCCGGGATGCTGCGGCGACGCCCCGGTCATGTGCGTGCCGGGCGCCACGAGGTCGGGCTTCATCCGCAGGTCGTCGGTGGGGCCACGGCTCGAGAAGTCGAGAATGTCGCGAGCGCTGTTGGACGCCGCGTCGTTGACCTGGCAGCCGTCCGTTCCCCCGAAGGCGCGGACGTTCTCCGACGCGCCCACGGTGATGACGTTCTTGGCCGTACCGGGCGAGTTGATGGTGCCGTAGCCGTCATTGCCGACCCCGGTCGCGCGGTTGCCGGTGTTGCCGGCGGCGAACACCTCCACCAGCTCCTGGTTGCCGGGCTCCGCCGGCCGGGCATCGCGCACCAGACGGTCGAAATCCTGCGAGTCGGCGCTGTACGCGCCCGCGTCCTGATTTCCCCACGAGTTGTTGGAGATCCTGGCTCCATTGCTGTGGGCGACGTTCGCCACCTGGTCGAGATCGCTGGTGGGGTTGAACACCCCGTTGCAGGCGAAGACCTTCGACCCCCCGACCTGGGCGCGCGGGGCCACGCCGAGGCCGTAGTTGTAGCCCTGGCTGTCGTTGTAGTTGTTGGGGAGAGCACCCCCCTGGGCGTTGTAGCCCGCCGCGATCGAGGCGACGTTGGTCCCGTGCCCCCCGCAGTCCGCCGATGAGGGGTCGGTCGTGTAGTCCTCGTTGTAGGCGATCCGGCTGGCGCCGGCTGTGGTGCCGTTCGCATAGAAGTCGGGGTGGCCAGGCGCCGTGGCACTTCCGTTGTCGATCCCCTCGTCGGTCACGTCGATGACGAAGTTGAAGGGGGCCCCGGCGAACGTGCCCGGACCGCTGTCGTGCCAAGCGAGGTACGTGGCCGCCGCCGGGCCGAGGCCGCTCAGGTTGCCGGCCACGATCTGCGAGGCCCGCTCGTCGGCCAGGACGGGCAGCGAGTACGGCGTGACGCTGATCACCGCCGGATCGGCCGCCAGCGCCTCGATCTCCTCCGCGCTGAGCCTCAGGTACTGGGTCTCGAGGCCCCCACCGCCGGACGACGAGCGAACCGGGGCGCCAGCCGCCTCGGCCTCACGGCGCGCCTCGTCCCCCTCCGCGCCCGCGAGCGTCTGAACCGCCACCAGTCCGGTCCCGCCGGCCAGCTCGTCGCTCACCTTGTCGGCCGCGGTCACACGCGTCACCGCGCGCACCGCCGGATAGGTGCCCACGAGGGCCGCCAGGCGGTCGACCTCGGCGCCGGCGGCGTGGACGACGTATCCGTTCTGAGCCACGTACTGCACGACGCGCGCGCCGGTGGAGCGCAGACGCTCGAGCCAGGGCCCCTTGATCGGACCGGCGAACTGGACGAGCACCAGCGCCTCGCCGGGCTCCGGCGTCGCCTTGGCGGCGAGCGACTCGCGTTCGGCCAGCGGGTCGAAGCCGACCGTGCCGGGCAGGCTCACCTCGCTCAGGTCGTCCCGGCGCACGGCACCCGCAGAGCGCAGGTCCGCATAGTCCTGCCCGGCGGCGGAGACGAGCGTGAAGTCCTCGTAGTCGGCCACCACGCGCACGTCCGAGCCGCTGAGCGTGGCCTCGGCGTCGGTCTCGTCGGGCACCAGCAGGAGGTGCGGAGAGCTGTCGGGCGACGAGGACTGAGCGCCCGCGAGGGTCGCATACAGAATGAGGCCGCCCAAGGCGGCCACAGCTACGGCCAGACAGCGAATGCGCCAGACGTCTATTTGCGAACCCTTACCGCGTTGGGGGACCCGACCTAGAGTAGACGCACTCAGCCATTCGCGCTGAGGTTAGGGTGGGGCAAATGCAGGCCACCGCCCTCCTCGTGCTCGACGTTCAGAAGGCCTTCGACGATCCGGCCTGGGGTACTCGCAACAACCCGTCCTGTGAGGACAACATCGCGAAGCTGATCGCCGCCTGGCGCGAGGCAGAGCAGCCGGTGGTCTTCATCCGCCACGACGGCCTCGAGCCGGAGTCGCCCTACAACACCCTCGCTCGCGACCACCCCGGCAACGCCTTCAAGGATGCGTTGTCGGGCGAACCGGACCTGCTGGTGGCAAAGCACGTGAACTCCGCCTTCCACGGCGAGCCCGACCTCGAGGCCTGGTTGCGGGCCAACGAGGTCGAGGGAATCGCGGTATGCGGCATTCAGACCCAGATGTGCGCCGAGACCACCGCCCGCGTGGGCGCCAACCTCGGCTTCGACATGACCTTCGTGCTCGACGCCACCCATACGTTCGACCTGCCCGCCTACGGCGGGGGCACGCTCACGGCGGACGAAGTGGCCCGGGTGACTGCCTCCAACCTCGACCCGGAGTTCGGCCGGGTCGTCAACACCGCCGACCTGGTCAGCGCACCGGCGTAAGCTCGGCGGGCACGGTCTGGTCCGCCACCGCCTCCACGACCTCTTCCTCGGGCTCACCCTGCTCGCGAGCGCACACCACGCGGAACGCGCCGGTGCCCATCTCGGGATTGGAGTGAATCGGCAGGCCGCGGATCGTGTCCCAGCCCAGCCGCTCGACCTCGAACGGGTTCATCTCGATGGCCACCGCCGGCCACTCGCAGTGCGCGGCGTGCTCGTCGATCGCCTTGTAGATCGCCTCGAGGTTCTTCGACTCGGCCGAGCTCATCGGGTTGCACCCTTCTCCAGGACTCCCTGGTAGTGATCGATCGTACGCCGCAGGCCCTCGCGGAAATCGATCTCGGGCTCCCAACCCAATAGTTCACGCGCGCGCGTGATGTCCGGCTGGCGCACCTGGGGATCGTCGACCGGCAGGGCCTCGTAGACGACCTCGGAACGGGACTCGGTGAGCTCGATGATCGCCTGGGCCAGGTCGAGAAGGCTCATCTCGTCGGGGTTGCCGATGTTCATCGGGTCGTGGAGGCCGGACTCGACCAGCAGGACGAGGCCTCGGACCAGGTCGTCGACGAAGCAGAAGCTGCGGGTCTGGGAGCCGTCGCCGAACACCGTCAGCGGACGGTCGGTGAGGGCCTGGCGCAGGAACGTCGGGACCGCTCGCCCGTCGTGCGGCCTCATTCTGGGCCCGAACGTGTTGAAGATCCGGACGATCGCGGTGTCCACGCCCTGCTGGCGGCGGTAGGCCATCGTCAGCGCCTCGGCGTAGCGCTTGGCCTCGTCGTAGACGCCGCGTGGGCCGATCGGGTTGACGTTGCCCCAGTAGCTCTCCGGCTGCGGGTGCACGAGCGGGTCGCCGTACACCTCGGAGGTGGAGGCCAGCAGGAAGCGAGCGCGGTGCTTCTTGGCCAGCCCAAGGGTGTTGTGCGTTCCGTAGGCGCCGACCTTCAGCGTGTGCAGCGGCAGCCGCGAGTAGTCGATCGGCGAGGCGGGCGAGGCCATGTGGTACACGAAGTCGACCGGCTCGTCGATCTCGTAGTGGTCGGTGATGTCGATCATCTCGAACCTGAACTCCGCGCCGTTGGCCACGTGGGAGATGTTCTCGAGCGATCCGGTGTCGAGGTTGTCGATGCAGATCACGCGGTGGCCACGGGCCAGCAGGTAGTCGCAGAGGTGCGAGCCGAGGAAGCCGGCGCCGCCAGTGACGAGCGAGGTGGGCATCGGGCGGCAGGCTAGCGGGCGGCGGCCGGAAACTCGACCAGGACCTTGATGTCCTCGTCGCCCTTGTCGAGGGCCTCGTGCCAGCGCTCGAGCGGGACCCGCCGCGTGATCAGGCGCGCCAGCCACGCCGGGTCGGCCTGCCGCAGCGCCTCGGCCGCCTGCTCGAAGTGGCGGCGGTTGGCGTTCACCGAGCCGAACACCACGTCGTTCTCGAGCACGAGCTCGGTGTTCAGCTCGCCCACGTCCACGTCGAGGGTGCGCTGCGGGCCCACGCCCGTGAGGCATACGACCGCGCCCGGGGCCGTGTGGCGCATCGCACCGATCACGAGCTCCCCCACCCCCGTGCACTCGATCACGATGTCGGCGTGGAGTTCTTCGGCGACGTCGATGATCGCCCCGGTGTGGTACTCCGCCCCCAGGTCCCGGACCAGCTCGGGCTTGAGCCCCTCGGTGGCACGGTCGAGCACGTGCAGCTCGTGACCGCGCTGGCTGCCCATCAGCGCCGCGAGCAGGCCGATCGGCCCCGCGCCGGTCACCAGCACCCGATTTCCGCCGGTGCAGGCCCGCGCGCGGATGCGCTCGATGTGCTCCCAGGCCTTGGCCAGGACGCTGGCCGGCTCGGTGAGGACGCCCAGTTCGCCCAACTCGGGTGCCACCGAGATCGCGAAGTGCGCCTCGAGCGTCACGAGCTCGGCTCCGTAGCCGTCCCGGCCCTTGATCCCGCGCTCGGTGTAGAGCCCGTTGCGGCACATGTCCCATTCCCCCGCAGCGCAACAGCTGCAGGGCACGGGATCGGGTCGCCGCACGACCGCCGCCACCGGCTGGCCCGGCTCGAAGCCGCTCCCTGGGGGTGCCTCGAGCACGCGGGCCAGCAGCTCGTGGCCCAGCACCAGGCGCTCGCGGCCCTCGGGTGCCGAGCCGTGGATGCCCTCGAGGATCTCGCGATCGGTGCCGCACACCCCCAGCACCAGCGGTGCCACCAGCAGCTCGCCCGGTCCAGGCTGGGGATCCGGCAGCTCCGTGAGCCCGGCGCTGTCCGGCTGTCCCGGGATCAGGGTGATCGCCCGCACCACCGCGAGTATTCCGTTTGTCTAGCGTTGCCGCCGTGACGCAGGCCGCGACCCCCCGCACGCGCCTCGATCCCCAGGTGTTCCGGCTTCCGGTCGAGCGGATCCGTTCAGGGTGGTACACGGACCAGTACTTCAACCTCACCAAGGAGCTGCTCGAGGAACGCGATCGACATCCGCGCGTGACCATGCAGGTCTTCCAGCGCCACCGGTCGCTCCTCGGCGGGATCGACGAGGCGGTGGCCATCCTCAAGCTCTGCGCCGGGCGTGAGGAAGCCGGGGCCTGGGCGCCCGGATGGGACGAGCTCGAGGTGCGGGCGCTATACGAGGGCGACGAGATCGAGCCGTGGGAGACGGTGATGGCGATCGAGGGCGACTATTCGCTGTTCGCCCATCTCGAGACCGTCTACCTGGGCTCGCTCGCCCGGCGCTCGCTCGTGATGCGCAACGTGCGTGACGTGGTGGAGGCGGCCCGCGGCAAGCCGATCCTCTACTTCCCGGCGCGTCACGACCACTGGCAGGTCCAGACCGGTGACGGCTGGGCCGCCCACGTGGCCGGCGCGATCGGCGTGTCGACCGACGCCCAGGCGTCGTGGTGGGGCGGCCGCGGGGTGGGCACGGTGCCGCACTCGCTGATCGCGGCCTACGACGGCGACACCGTCGCCGCCGCCGAGGCCTTCGCCGACCGCTACGCCGGTGAGATGAACGTGACCGTCCTGGTGGACTTCGTGAACGACTCGGTCTCCACCGCGATCGCGGTGGCGGATGCGCTGGGCGACCGATTGTGGGGAGTGCGCCTCGACACCTCGGGCCAGCTCGTGGACCGGGCGCTGTGGAACGAGATGGGCGACTTCAAGCCAACGGGCGTGAACCCGGTGCTGGCCGATCGGGTGCGCGAGGCGCTCGACGGCGCCGGCCACCCCGGAGTGAAGATCGTGGCCTCCGGGGGGTTCGACTCGGCGCGCATCGAGGAGTTCGAAGCCTCCGGCGCACCCGTGGACGCCTACGGCGTGGGCTCAGCCCTGCTGCGCGGCTCGAACGACTACACGGCCGACATCGTCCGAGTCGCCGGCGTCGAGCGGGCGAAGGTCGGCCGGCGCCTGAGGCCGAACCCGCGCCTCGAGCTCGTCAGCTGAGCCCGAAGCGCTCGCGGTCGCCTTCCCGCACGAGCTCGGCGTACTCGGGATGACGCTGGATGTACCCCAGGACGAACGGGCAGAAGGGGAGCACCGCCAGCTCCTCGTGCCGGGCGTCGTCGAGCGCCGCGTGGATGAGCTCCGAGCCGAGGCCCTGGCCCTCGAAGCGCTTGTCGATCTCCGTGTGCACGAAGGCGATCTGGCCCTCCGTACGGCGGTAGGCCGTGAACCCGGCGAGCTCGCCGTCCTTTGAGATCTCGAAGCGTTGCCCGGCGGGGTTGTCCTCGACGGCGACGGCCACTGCCCGATCGTATGGCCGGGACGAGCAGGGCGCGGGGAGCCTACGCTGCGGTCTGTGCGAGCGCCGCCGCTTCGGCCGCGTCAGGCTGCATGTCGAGCTCGTGGTAAATCGCCAGAGCCCGCGAGAGTTGCTCCTGCGCCCGCTGTCGGTCTCCCTGCGAGTTCCGCTGGAGCAGCATGCGGGCGTGGTCCCTGTGCGTGTGGGCAAGACCGGGGCGGGCCCCCATCCTGTCGTTCATCTGCACCGCCTCCTCGAAGTGTCCGGCGGCGTCCTCGAAGCGGCCCAGCAGTGTCGCGAGGAGGCCGAGCGGCCGGCTGGCGGAATCGAGTGTGAGCTCGGGTACGGCGACGGCGTTGAGCGAGCGGTAGGGCAACATGAGCTCGTAGAGGGAAACGGCACGCTCCGCGTCTCCGAGGATTGCGCAGGTCTCCGCGAGCAGGCAGATTCCGAAGAGCCACTCCTCGTCTACGTGCCAGTCGGACAGGTCGCGGCGCGTCAGCTCGTTCAGAAGGGCCTGCGCTTCTTCGGCCCGTTCCAAGCGGGCGTAGACGTGAGCGAGGACGGCGCCGTGCACGAGCGGTGAAGGAAACTCGTCCTCGCAGCCGAGGATCTCCTGCTCGAAGTCCGGGAGTCGCCCCTGCTCGCGACGCAGCAGGAAGAGCTGGAGCTTGCGCGCCGCCACCGCGCCCCACGCGAGGACCCGGTCGCCCACCGCCGCCGCTCGGTCGATCAGCTCCGCCGCCTCCGCGAATCGGCCCTGTGACAGCGCCAGCACGGCCTGCGCGGTGGCAAGCGCCCAATGCTGGGCCGGCTGTCTCAGCTCCTCGGCCACGCGAGTCATCGCATCGAGCTCAGCGGCGCGCCGGTCGGGGTCGCCGAGCTGCCAGGCGGCCCAGAACGAGTGATCGTGCCCGTCGAAGAGCCTCTCCCTGTCCCCGGTCTTCGCTGCCAGGGAGACGATCTCGCTGCCTTCGACCAGTTGCCGGTCGGCCGTCCACGGCGCGATCAGGGCGGACGCCGCCGCCGCCGCAGCGTAGGCGAGCGTTGCGGAGTCGCCGATCCTGCCCGCGATCTCGAGCGCCTCCTCGATGATGCGCTCCCTGGGCTCGCGAGAGGGTTCGTGGCGGAGCGCGGCGGCGAGGCGCGAGAGCAGTTGCACCCGCAGCACGCTGTCCTCCTCGCCCACTGCGGAAAGCCCCTCCTCGAGCACAGGGACGAGCCGTTCGTCCATCAGGGCGTGTTGCCAGACGAATCTTCCGCCGTAGCCGGCGGCCGCGCGGGCCAGCACCTCGGGCAGCCCCGCGGAGCGCGCCAGCTCGGCCGCGCGAAGAAGGGTCGACTTCGCCCCCGGGTCGTCCCCGGCCCGGCTCTGCGCTTCGCCCAGAGCGAGAAGCAGCTCGCAGCGCAGTTCGGCGCTGGCGGCGAGGTCCGATCTGAGTGCCTCGAGGGCCATCGCGTACAGGCGCACCGCCTCCTCGTACGCGAGCAGAGCGATGGCCACGGAGCCGGCCCGCCGGGCGTAGTCGACCGCCTTCTGGCCGCTCTCGCCCGCAGCGGACTCGAAGAAATGGTGTGCGAGCTCCGGAAGATGGGGATCGAGGTCCGACGCGTAGAGAGCCTCGAGGGCCTCGCCGACCTGCCGATGGAGCTGCACCCGGGCACTTCTCGTCAGGCCGTGGTAAGCCGTGTCCCGGATCAGGGCGTGGGCGAAGCGCATGCGGCCGATCGCGCCGGGCACCTCCGAGACGACGCGAGTCTCCATCGCCTCGTCGAGCAGCTCGAGGATCGCGCCGCGACTGAGTCCGCTGACGGCCGCGAGTGCGTCGAGATCGAACTCGCGGCCGAGCACCGAGGCCAGCGTGAGAAGCCGGTTGCATGCTTCCGAGAGGTTGCGCAGACGGCGGCCTATCACCTCTCTCACGCTCTGCGGGATCGCCAGCGGCGCCGCTGCCGGATCCTCCAGGCGGTTCTCCTCGGCGAGCAGCCGCACGATCTCGCCCACGAACAGAGGGTTGCCCTCGGTCTCCGCATGAACCGCCGAAGCCAGGTCTGCCCCGGGCCGTCCGGGCGCCGCGAGCTCGATGAAGTGGACGACGTCCGCCTCGCCGAAGCCGGCAAGCGCGAGCTGTCGCGTGACCGGCTCGCGGGCCAGCTCGGTGAGTGTCGTGGTGAGCGAATCCGCCGGGGTGGGATCGACGTCGCGGTACGCGCCGACTATCAGTAGGTGGCTGTCGACCGAGCTCGCGAGCGACGAACTGGAGAAGCAGAAGCGACGGCTCGTCTGCCGCGTGCAGATCGTCGAGCACCAGCACGAGGGGCCGCGCGTCCGCCGCGCTCCTCAGGAAGGCCGTCATGGAATCGAAGAGCCGGAAGCGCGCCCCCTCGGACTCGGGCGCCGGCGCCGGGGCCAGCTCGGGGAGGAGGGCGCGGAGCTCGGGGAAGAGCTGCGCCACGTCGGCGGCTCCCTCGCCAAGTTGGGATCGGAGAGCGTCCGCCTCGGTATCGCGAAGGTACGACCGCAGCGACTGCACCCAGGGCCAGTAGGCGGGGGCGCCGCCGGCCTCCCAGCAGCGGCCGACGAGAGTTCGCGCTCCGCGCGCTCGGGCGTGGGCGATCAGCTCGTCTGCGAGACGGCTCTTGCCGATACCGGGCTCGCCCACGAGCAGGAACAGCCGTCCGCGGCCGGCGACCGCGTCGTCGAGGCCCTCGACGAGCTCGGCGAGCTCGCGCTCGCGGCCCACGAACGCGCTGCCCGGCCTCTCGACTGCGTGATCGGCCGCCACCGGCTCCTGCGGGGCTGCCACCAAATGGAGAGCCGGGTCCTGCGCGAGTATCGCCCGCTCGAGCTCGCGTAGATGGTCGCCCGGCTCGATGCCAAGCTCCTCCACCAGCGCCATGCGCGCGTCCTGAAAAGCCTGTAGCGCATCGGCCTGCCGGTCGGAGCGGTACAGGGCGAGCATCAGCTGTCCGCGCAGGCGTTCGCGGAAGGGGTGCTCGGCGATCAGTGCCTCGAGCTCGCCCACCACCTCGGCGTGGCCGCCGAGCGCCAGCTTCGCTTCGATCAGTTGTTCGGACGCCGCTACGCGCAGGTCGTTGAGTCGCGCAATCTCGCGCTGCGCGAACCGCTCGTAGGCGAGGTCCGCCAGCGGCGACCCGCGCCACAGGGCCAGCGACTCCTCGAGCACCGCAGCGGCACGATCCGGGCGGCCCGCGGCGAGCTCGCTTCTCCCCTCGGCCACGAGCGCCTCGAAGCGGTGCGCGTCGAGACGGTCCGGATCGAGGGCCAGCTCGTAGCCGTGCTCGCGAGTCACGACCACGCCGGCCGACCCGTCGTCCGCTCCGCAGGTGAGCGCCTTCCGCAGCCGGGAGATGTAGACCTGCACGGTCTTGGCGGCGGTGGCCGGCGGGCGCTCTCCCCATAGCTCGTCGATCAGCCGGTCGGTGCTGAGGGTCTGGTTGGCGTGCAGCAGAAACAGAGCCAACAGCGCGCGCTGCTTGTCTCCTCCCAGCCTGACCCGGCGACCCTCATCGAAGGCCTCGAGCGGGCCGAGAATGCGGAAATCCATGCCGGCGGGGCGACTGGGAGCCAGGCAGTCCAACGTACCGCAGCCCCGCACGGCCCGCCAACCCTGCGTTGCCAGGCTGCTACCGCCCTGTCGCCGCGTTGAAACCCCGCCCCTGCACGATCGGCACCGATGTCGATCCACAAACGCAAGCGGGTGGACCGCCAGGCGGCCACCCCGGACAGGAGGCAGTAATGGGCCAGGCAATCCCCACCCAGCACCCCGCAGTCGTACTTCGCTCCCACTACAACCATCTACGGGCGCTGCTCGTCATCGCGACGATTGGCCTCGTCAGCCTCGCCGGCGCCGTCGCGATCCTCGCCACCGACGACGACCGTGACACGAGCGCCAGCTCGCCCATCGAGGTGAGCTCGCGGGGCCCAAACGCCGGCATCCGCTATGACGGCGGTCCCGAGGAAGGCACCCGCAGCGTCGTCACCACCCCGCCCCCGGCTACCCGCTACGACGGCGGTCCCGAGGAGGGCGCCGCCGCGCTGGCTCAGCGCCCGGCGCCGGCGACTTTCGACGCCAACTCGATCAAGGAGTCGCCCGGTGTGCGCTACGACGGAGGCCCCGAAGAGGGCACTCGCGGCGCGCTGTCCGCCGGCGCGGTTGCGAGCGCCGAGCCGGGCATCCGCTACGACGGCGGGCCCGAGGAAGGAAGCCGGGGCTCCAGCCGCTAGCCCGTCACCGAAGTGGGACGAACAGGCGCACGGGCTCTCCGATCAGGGGGGCCCGTGTGTCGTGATCGATTCAGCGGTGAGCCGGTGGCGCAGCGCGTTGCGGAGTCCGCTCGCGTCGGCGGAATTCAAGGTGTCGAGTAGCGCAAGCAGCTCGTCGGCGAACTCCCCCCGGGCACGGGCGCAGTCGCCGTAGGGTCGCTCGAGGTCATGACTCGCACGCTTGGCGCGGTATTGGTCGAGGTCGGCGGCGCGCAACAGGGCCGCCGGGGGAGCGTGCTCGGACCCGCAGGCCGCGATCCCGCACGAAATCCCGATCGCGATGCCCTCGCCTGCTGCCAGACGGGCCGAGGCGTCGTCCGCCAGCGCCCGCGCCGCGTCGGCGTCGTCATCGGGCAGCAGAACACAGAACTCGTCACCGCCCATCCGGGCCACGACAGCGCCCGGGTAGCCAGCTGCGGCCTCGGTGAGGGCGGCGGCCACACGCAGGATGGTTCTGTCACCGGCGTCGTGGCCAAAGTTGTCGTTGATCGCCTTGAGGCCATCGATGTCGCACAGCAGCAGCGCCGGCGTGTCCCCACCCGACGAGGCAGTGCAGGCTCGCTCGAGCGCTTCTTCGAGCACGCGGCGGTTCGCGACCTCGGTCAGAGGGTCGGTGTAGGCAAGTGCTTCCACCTGCAGGAACAGCTCGGCTCGGCCGATCGCGGCGGCGATCTGATCCGCGATCGCGCGTAGGAAGAAGCCATCGCGCTCGACAAAGCGCGGCTCGCCCGTCTCCGACGTGGCCCAGAGCTCACCCCACGTCTCGCCCTCGTAGACGATCGGGACCGTCAAGCTGGTCTCCTTGCCCAGAGCACCCAGCAGCGCGCGATGGGCCGAGTCAGACGACGGATCGTCCACCCCGGATACGAGAACCCCTCCCCCAGTCAGCACCCGCAGCGTCTTCGGAAACTGCGACAGCGGATAGCGCTCGTCCGGCGGGAAGCGCTGCTCCCCAGGCCCCAACTCACCGACATTGATCAGGGTGATCACCTCGCCGGCCTCCCAGCGACTGATAGACAGCGAACAGCCGCCGATCGCCGCGAGCGCACGCTCAGCCGCGACCTCCAATACATCCTCCAGACGATGCGCGCCAGCGGCCTCCGCCGACACCTCGACCAGCGCGTAGAGCTGCGCCTCCAACAGGCTTCGCCCGTCCATACCCTCCATAACACAGTTGATCGGGCCTGGAGGCCTGAGGCTTGAGGTTTCACGCCCCGCGCCTAGCGCGGCTAGCCTCGGCGGCAATGGCTGTGCGGGCGCTCTCCTTCGACGTGTTCGGGACGCTGGTGGACTGGCGCTCGGGCGTGGCAGAGGGCTTCCGTGCCGTCGGGGTGGCGGGCGACCCCGACGAGCTCGCCGAGGCCTGGCGCGCCCGCTACCGGCCGATCCTCGCCGAGGTCAACGCCGGCTCGCGGCCATGGGGCAACTTCGATGAGCTTCACGAGATCACGCTGGACGACCTGCTGGGCGAGCGGGGTATCGAGGTACCCGCAGACGCGCGCCGGGAGTTGGTGAGGGCCTGGCACCACCTCGATCCCTGGCCGGACGTCCGCGAGGGCCTGGAGGCGCTGCGGCGCAGCCATCTGACCGCGGCTTTGTCCAACGGGCACGTAGCCCTCTTGGTCGACCTCGCCCGCCACGGCGACCTGCGCTTCGACTGCATCCTGTCGGCCGAGCTCGTGCGCGCCTACAAACCGGCGCCCGTGGTCTACCAGGGCGCCGCCGGCCTGTTGGGCGTGGATCCAGCGGAGCTCATGATGGTGGCGGCCCACCCCTGGGACCTCGACGGCGCGCGCGAGGCCGGCCTTCGGACGGCGCTGGTCGAGCGACCGTTCGAGCACGGGCCCGGCTCCGCCGGGTACGAGTACGCCGCCGCCGACGAGTCCGTCACCAGCCTGGTCGAGCTGGCTGCGCGCCTCGAGGGCTGACCGGCGAGCCCGTAGGATCCGCCGGATGGGCAAGTACGTGCTGGACCACCATCTCGAAGGTGAACGTGCGCGGCTGTCCTTGATGTCACGGCTGCTCGACCCGATGCACCGCCGCCACATCGAGGCGCTCGGAGTGGGTCCGAGCGCTCGGACGCTCGAGGTCGGCTGCGGCAACGGCTCGATCTCCGCCTGGCTCGCCGAGCGCGTCGGCCCCGGCGGCAGTGCGGTCGCCCTCGATCTCGACCTGTCGCTCGTCGACGCGCGGGCGCCGAGGCTCGAGCTGCGACAGGGCGACATCGTCGCCGGACCGGTCGCGCCCGGCGACTTCGATCTCGTGACCGCGCGGGCAGTGCTGCACCACGTCACGGACGTCGAGGCGGCGCTTCGGAATCTCACCGCCAGCCTGGCGCCCGGAGGCTCGATCCTCTTGATCGAGCCGGACTTCCTGCCCGTCAGCGTGGCCGCCCCGCCCGAAGTGCGAGCGTTCTGGGACGGCTGGCTTGCGTGGTCACGCGACCAGGGGATCGACTACCACGTGGGCCGCAAGCTGGCCCCGCGGCTCGCGGCGCTGGGCCTCGAGCAGGTGGCGGGCACGGCCGAGACCGCCGTCTACAACGGCGGCTCCGACTGGGCGACCTACTGGACCGAGACCATCGTCGAGCTCCGCGACCAGCTGGTGAGCTCGGGAAAGCTCGACGAGGAGCTCGTCGACCACTTCCTCGCCGCCTGTGCCGATCCGGGCTGGTGGACGCAGACCATCGCCTTCACCGCCGTTCACGCCCGTGCGTCGGGCGGCTGAGAGCGGCGACGGGCTCAGCCCGGCGGCATCTCGGCGTGCTGCGGAGCGTCGTCGCCGATCTGGTGCCACTTGGCCTTGTACGCGACCTGCTGGTGGAAGGCCGGTTCCATGTCGAGGTCGCCCATCAGCCCGGCGGCGACGAAGTACACCTCGCCGAGGTCGTCGAAGATGCTCGATCCGCAGTTGCTGCAGAAGTTGCGCGGCGCGAGCTCGCTCTCGTAGGTCTTGACCAGGTCCTCGCCCTTCGTGAAGCCGAAGTCATCCTTCGCCACGACCACGCCGGCGAGGCTCGATCCCGTCCACCGCTGGCAACGGGTGCAGTGGCAGTAAGCCAGGGCCTGGGGATCGTGAAGCTCGTACTCCACCCCGGTGCAC
This sequence comes from uncultured Thermoleophilaceae bacterium, assembly GCA_963826165.1. Taxonomy (GTDB): domain Bacteria; phylum Actinomycetota; class Thermoleophilia; order Solirubrobacterales; family Thermoleophilaceae; genus JACVRW01. The sequence continues at coordinate 440,762 of CAWGWC010000016.1, forward strand.
AGGCAAGTGCCCTTGAGCGTCTCAGTCATTGGAGTCCCCTCTCGCGTTGACGTTGAACGATCCGTGGCACGACCCTACCGTCCGGGGTTCGACGCGCGCAGCGGAGAGCAGGGCGCGCGGGCAGGGCGGCGCCGGCTCGAGGCCACGAGGGGCAGGCCGGAGGTTGAGGGCCACGAGCGCGATCGCGGCGATGCCGCCGGCGACCCACGAAGACGGCGGAGCGCAGTCCTTCTGCGGTGACGATCCCTAGCGACTCACCGGTTGATCGTGGCTTGATCGCGGGTTCATGCTGGGACGTCCATAGGCCGCGGGGTCGGGCGCGGGTGACGCCGGCGGCGCTTGGCGAGCCAGGCCAGGGGCGCGAGGACGATGCGCTGGAGCCAGCGGGGCGGGAAGGCTCCCTGTACTTCGTCCTCGAACTGCTGGGTGAAGACGGCGAGATCGAGCGGCCTCGGGATGCCGCCCGGCATGGTGCGACCCTCCTCGGCCAGGCCGACGGCGGTCTCGAAGAGCTGCTCCATCTTCAGTGCCGGGCGCACCTCGACGCGGACGAGCGCGTCACGGTCGCCGACATTGGCGAAGTCGTGCTTCTGGCCAGGCGGGACGATGACCTGCTCGCCGGGCCCCGCGACGACCCGCTTGCGTCCCATGCTGAAGCGCATGGTGCCCTCCACGACCTCGAAGCGCTCCTCCTGGTTCGGGTGGATGTGCTGACCACCCGGGACGCGCCGGCCCGCGGGAAGCTCGAGGTCGATTGCCAGCAGCTCGCCGCCCGTGTCGGCCGATATCTGGCGGAATGTGATGCGCTCTCCGCTGGCTGGGTTCTCAAGGGTCTGTCCTGTGTAAGCCATAGTCGCTCCGATCTCGCTGTTAGTGCAGTACGTCCAGCTTCTCGCGTCGGTGCGGGAGTGTCTATGCCTAGAACGCGTCGATTCATGCTCAATCGTCCACCACCATGGACGAACCAGATCAGAACATGGATACTTGGGCCTCATGGAAGCGCCAGACCCCTTCCCGCCGTCGGATCCCCTCGGCGAAGCACTGCACTTCCTGCGGATGAACGGGGCGTACTACTGCCGCTCCGAGCTCACCGCACCCTGGGGACTCACGCTGCCGCCGACGCCGGGCTACATGTGGTTTCACGTGGTCACCTCGGGCCGACTCTTGCTCGAGACCGGGGCGGACGAGCGGGATTGGATCCAGCTCGGAGACCTCGCGCTCGTGCCGCACGGAGACGGCCACGTCCTATGCAGCGAACCGGGAGCTCCCGCGCCGGACATTCTCGACCTCGAGCGTGAAGCGATCAGCGATCGCTACGAGATCCTTCGCCACGGCGGGGGCGGCGCGCCCACCGGCCTGATCTGCGGGGCTGTGCGCTTCGCGCATCCGGCCGCCGGCAACCTCGTCGAGATTCTGCCGAGCACGATCCACATCGAGGCGTCCAGCTCGCCCAGGCTGGAATGGATGCAAAGCATGCTGCGGCTGATGGCCTCCGAGGCCGCCGAGCTCCGGCCCGGCGGCGAGGCCGTGATCACGCGCATCGGGGACATCCTCGTGATTCAGGCAATCCGGGCCTGGATGGAGAGCGACCCGGCCGCGCAACGGGGCTGGCTGGGAGCTCTCCAGGATCCCCAGATCGGCCGCGCCATCTCAAACATTCATCGCGACCCGGCTCGGAACTGGACCGTCGCCTCTCTGGCCAACGAGCTGGCGATGTCGCGCTCGGCCTTTGCCGCCCGCTTCACCGAGCTGGTCGGCGAGCCGGTGATGAGCTACGTCGCCCGCTGGCGCATGCAGGTCGCGGTAGCCGCGCTCAAGGAGGAAGGCGCCACGGTCGGCCAGCTCGCCGACCGGCTCGGCTACCGCTCCGAGGCCGCGTTCAGCCGCGCCTTCAAACGCGTGATCGGTCTCTCTCCGGGCGCCGTCAGGCGAAGCGCCGTCGAGCAGGACCGCGCCTTCATCGCCGCCGCGAGCTGAGACGTCGTGGGACGTAGCGCTGCGCTCAGCCGCCCTTGCCGTACTCCCCCAGCCCGCCGGCCAGCTCGTCGTAGGCCCGATCGGCGGCCACCCGGAGTCGGGCGGCGAGGCCCTCGCGGTCCTCTCCGGCCAGCAGGCCGTTCAGCGCGAGGAGGAAAATCGAGCGGTGTGTGAACCACAGCGTGCGGGCGACGATGGCGGGCACGAGGTCGTCGTCGTCCGCGCCGGACGTCTCGGCGATCACGGCGGTGATCGCCGCGGCCCCCGACTCCCACCCGACGGTCAGGCGCTCCTGCAGCTTGCGGCTGCCCCGGATGATCTTGGCCACCGCGAGGAGGTCCTCGTCCCCACCGGCGACGAAGACCTCGAGCACGGTGTGGGTCATCGCCCGGAAGACGTCGAGGATGGAGTTGCCGGGCGGGCGCTCGGCGATCGCGGCGACGAACTGCGCGATGCCCTCCTCGCGGCCAGCGAACGCGAGGTCCTCCTTCGTCGCGAAGTAGTTGAAGACCGTCTTCTCCGAGACGTCGGCGGCGACGGCGATCTCGGCGACGGTGACAGCGTCGAAGCCGCGCTCAGCGAAGAGCCGCCGGGCGGTAGCGGCGATCGCCTCGCGCGCGGCGCGCTTCTTGCGCTCGCGAAGGCCCTCGAGCGGCGTTTCTGGCATGGGCATAACGCTACAGCAACACTAGTTTTTTGGTGACTGTACGATTATGATGACGAGCCCCCGCGGAAGGAAGGTCCTGAGATGACATGTGGAGTCGCGTCGCCTGATCGGTTACGCCGCGATCTCGTTCAACTAGTCCATCGCGGTCGCGGCGTACGAGACTTCTCGCTCGGCGCCAGCCAGATCCTGGCCCGCTCGGTGTCGTTCGATGGCGTGTGCGTCCTGACCATGGACCCGGCCACGCGCCTTGGCGACGAGTGCATTCGTCGAGAACGGGCTTCCTGCTGAAGCGACGGTGCGGATGACCGAGATCGAGTACCGCGAGGGCGACGTCAACACCTTCGACGGGCTCGCGCGCTCCGGTCGAATTGCGGCAAGCCTGAGCCTGAGGACCAGCGGCGACCTCGCCCGGAGCCTGCGTCATCGCGAGCTTAGGGGGCCTGCCGGCTTCGGCGACGAGCTCCGAGCCGTCCTGAAAAGCGACTCGGCTACCTGGGGTGGCCTCACACTGGGCCGTGCCTTTGATCGCGAACCCTTTGCCCGCGCCGACGTAGCGTTGGTGGCGTCCGTGTCCCACTACCTCGCCGAGGGGCTCAGGCGTGCGCTGGTGCTCACCGCGCTGTCCGCCGAGCGGCACGAGCAGGACGGGTCAGCCGGCCTCGCGTTGCTCGCTCCCGACAACTCGATCACACTGGAAGACCCCCCGGCCGACGAATGGCTGGCGGAACTGGGGGCCACCGGCCCGGACGCTCCCCTCCCGCCGGTCGTCCACGCTGTCGCGAGCCGCGCTCGCAGCATCGCGGCGGGGCGCGAACAGAGCGGCGCCCTCGCCCGGGCACGAACCCGGACACCGTCGGGCACTTGGCTGACCGTGCGCGGCTCGACGCTGGGCCACGAAGCCGACGCCCCAACAGCTGTGACGTTCGAGCCTGCTCGCTCACACGAGCTCGCGCCCCTCATCGCTGACGCGTACGAGCTCACGGACCGCGAGCGCTCGGTCGCGCAGCTCGTCGCCCAAGGTCTGGCCACCGACGCGATCGCAGGTCGCCTGCACCTCTCCCCGTGGACCGTCCAGGATCACCTCAAGTCGATCTTCGAGAAGGTCGGGGTGAGCTCGCGCGGCGAGCTCATCGGCCGCATCTTCTTCGGTCACTATGCGCCTCGGCTCACCGAGGGCGCGCCGATCGGATCGACGGGTTGGTTCGAGCCGGACCGGCCTGTGGCCGCGCCACCGACGCGGGCGCTTCGCTGACAGCGTGGGCGGGCACGACAATCACCCAGGTTCCTGGGATGGCCGACTGGCGGGACGTGGTGCAAGGTCCGGTCTGCATGGCAATTGTCGGCGATCTGCCCGATGCGGCCAACCACCGTTTCAGCACTGCCTCGAGTACTGACCTCCCGATGATCGAAGGAGCAGCAGCAATGTCACTCGTCTATGTCCACTTCTTCTCCATCTCACTCGACGGCTTCGGCACCGGTGAGGGCCAGACCCGCGACGCCCATTTCGGTCACGCCGGGGAGAGGCTGCACACGTGGATGTTCGCCACCCGGTCGTGGCAGCCCGGCGGCAGCGGCGGCGTTGACGACGTCTTCGTCCAGCGCCACGACCAGGGGATCGGGGCCGAGATCATGGGGGCCGGCAAGTTCGGCCACCCCGGATGGGAGGAGGACCCGGAGTGGAAGGGCGCGTGGGGTCCCAACCCGCCGTTTCACACACCGGTGTTCGTCCTCACTCATCACACGCGCCCGTCGATCGAGATGGAGGGCGGCACCACGTTTCACTTTCTCGACGCGTCGCCTGCCGAGGCGCTCCAGACAGCCCGCGAGGCCGCGGACGGCAAGGACATACGCATCGGCGGAGGTCCGACGGTGATCCGCGACTTCCTTGCTGCACGGCTCATCGACCACATGCACGTCGTGGTGGTCCCGATCCTGCTCGGCCGCGGCGTGCGGCTCTGGGACGGACTGGAGGGCCTCGAGAAGGACTATGAGATCGAGGCCACCTCCTCCCCCAGCGGAGTCACCCATCTGACGTTCACCCGCGCCGGTGCCTGAACCCGTGACCATGAAAGAGCGCGCGGTGGTGATCGCAGGAGGTGGTCCGACGGGGCTGATGCTGGCGGGCGAATTGGCGTTGGCGGGCGTGGACGTTGCCATCGTCGAGCGGCGCGCGAACCAGGAGCTGGAGAGTCGGCGTGCCGGTGGTCAGTACTCGCGCACGCTCGAGGTACTCGATCAGCGCGGTATCGCCGATCGGTTTCTCTTGGAGGGACAGGAGGCCCAGGTCACGGGCTTCGCCAAGTCCCGCCTGAACATCAGCGACTTCCCGACCCGGCACAACTATGGGCTGGCGCTGTGGCAGAACGACTTCGAGCGCATCCTGGCCGGCTGGGTCGCCGAGCTCGAGGTACCGATCCACCGGGAACTCGAGGTGACGGGGTTCGAGCAGGACGACACCGGCGTCGACGTTGAGGTATCGAACGGGCGGTCGCTGCGGGCGCAGTACCTGGTCGGCTGCGACGGGGCGCGCAGCCTGATCCGCAAGGCAGCCGGGATCGAGTTCCCGGGCTGGGATCCGACGACCAGCAGCCTGATCGCCGAGGTCGAGATGGCCGAGGAGCCGGAGCTGGGCATCCGCACCGATGCCAAGGGCACCCATGCCATCGGCAAGCTGGAGTACGAGATCGTCGACGGCGAGATCATCTATAGAGAGGGCGGGACGGCGGGAGTCATGCTGACCGAAGAGCAGGTGGCGCAGAACGGTGAGGAGCCCACTCTGCGCGATCTGAGCGAGGCGCTCATCTCTGTCTACGGAACCGATTACGGGGTCCACAGCCCCACCTCGATCTCGAGATTCACCGACATGGCCCGGCAGGCCGCGACCTACCGCGACCGACGGGTCCTGCTAGCCGGCGACGCCGCACACGTGCATGCCCCGGACGGCGGACAGGGCCTCAACACCGGCGTGCAGGATGCGGTGAACCTGGGGTGGAAGCTCGCCCAGGTCGTCAACGAGACTTCGCCGCAAAGCCTCCTGGACACCTACAACGCCGAGCGCCACCCGGTTGCTGCCCGCGTGCTGCGCATCACGATGGCGCAGGTCGCGCTGCGCCGCCCCGACGAGCGCATCAAGGCCGTGGGCGAGATCGTTACCGAGCTTCTCAGCATGGACGAGCCTCGCAGGCGGATCGCCGGAATGGTGTCCGGTCTGGACATCCACTACGACCTCGGCGAGGGGCACCCGCTGCTCGGACGCCGCATGCCCGATCTCGACCTGAACACCACAGACGGCCCGCTGCGGGTCTTCACCCTGCTGCACCACGCCAAGCCGGTACTGCTCAACCTCGGTGAACCCGACAGCCTCGACATCGCCGCATGGGCAGACCGCGTCCAGCTGGTAGACGCCACCTACGAGGGCGAGTGGGAGCTCCCGGTTCTCGGTGTGGTCCCCGCTCCTACCGCCGTGCTGATCCGGCCCGACGGACACGTCGCCTGGGTCGGAGCGCCGGCCAACCCGGCCCTGCCCGACGCACTAACGCGCTGGTTCGGACCACCGTGGGCGACGAGCTGATGCGGGCCCGTGACGCGCTGGCCGCCGAGCGTCGGCGGATGCCGAGGATGGCCGTCGAGAAGGACTACCGCTTCGAGGGCCCGGACGGCTGGTCGAGCCTGCTCGACCTTTTCCAGGGGCGCCGTCAGCTGCTGCTCTACCGCGCCTTTTTCGAGCCCGGCGTGGCCGGCTGGCCCGAGCATGCCGGCGTGGGCTGTTCGTTCATGGCCGACCATGTCCCCCACCTCGAGCATCTGAACGCCCGCGACACCACGCTCGCCTACGCGTCGCGTGCCCCCCAGGCCGAGATTCAGGGCCTAAAGGACCGGATGGGCTGGGAGCACATCCCGTGGTACACGATCACCGACAACTTCGACACCGACTTCGGCGTCGACGAGTGGCACGGCCACAACGCCTTCATCCGCGACGACGACCGCATCTTCCGCACCTACCTCGTCCACAGCCCCGGCGCCGAACACATCGGCAGCAAGTGGAGCCACCTCGACATCACGGCGCCTGACGGTGGAACTACCACGAGGAGCCCTTCGGTAATGGCAAGCGGAGCGCGCACCGGGGCAGCGCCCGCCTCGCCGCCGGTGCAACCTCGCTCTCGTTACACCGCAGCGGCGGTCTCGGTTTGCCGGTGGTGGCGACCGCCGAGCGAGTACTCCTGCCTGCGCAGCAGCATTGCGACGAGCATGCTCGGCATCATCACGACGTGCTGGATCGTGAGCAGAGTGCCGATGCTGTCGACCAACAGCAGCAGCGCGATTACGGCGGCGGTCGGGATCAGCATCGACGCGGCCATCTCGTTCGAGGCCCGCCGGCCGTGGCCGCGGTAGCGCATCCACGCGACCATAGGCACGGTCATCGCGACGCCCATGCCGAGCAGGAGCAGGGCCGGCGCGTCATTTCGGAGCTCGGTCGAGCCCAACCCGGCCGCACCGAGCGCCATAAGCGCAGGCATGCCCAGCACGGCCATGCCGAGGAACATCGCGACGACCATCTCTACGTAGTGGCGGATGAAATGACGGGTGGCGGTGGTCAAGAGGTCTCCCTTCTCGACTTTGCATACCCCCAGGGGGTATATGCAGAGACGGAACCTAGGCCACTGCCCACGGCGCGTCAAGCCGAAATCGAGCTTGGGTGACGCACCTCACACGTCGTGACTAACGTGGTCGCAATGTCCGCGAGCGAGCAGAACAGCGCGACCTTCGTCTTCGCCGACATCGCCGGCTACACCGCCCTGACCGAAGCGCACGGCGACGCCGACGCCGCCGATCTTGCCGCCACGTTCTGCGGCGAAATCTCCGCCGTCGCGCGGTCTGGCGGCGGCGAGGTGATCAAGACGATCGGCGATGCGGTGATGGTCCGTCACTCGGACCCCGCCGGAGCGGTTGCCCTTGGCCTGCTGGCCGCGCACGACGTGATCGCCGGTCACGGTTCCCCAGCCGTGCGCGTGGGGATGCACCATGGACCAGCGATCGACCGCGGCGGGGACTGGTTCGGTGCGACCGTCAACCTGGCCGCACGTGTCGCGGCCGCGGCTTCGGGCGGCGAGGTGCTCGTCACCGCCCCGGTGCGGGAAGGAGCCGGGGAGCTGGACGGCGTGGAATTCCACAGCCGAGGAGAGCAGCGGATGCGCAACGTGGCCGCGCCCGTCCCGCTGTTCGCGGCGGTGCGCGAAGAGCGCAGCAGCGAAACCCGCCACCTCGATCCCGTCTGCCACATGCTGGTCGCAGAAGGCCGCGAGGCCGGCAGCTTCCGACACTCGGACACGCTCTACCGGTTCTGTTCGCTCGACTGCGGCCGCCGCTTTCTAGAGAATCCAGACGCCTACACCGCGCCCTAGGCCAACCACGGCGACCCGCACTTTGTCGCGCCTCATCAATCGATCTCGTGAAGGCCGACCGAGAAGATGCCGAGCCTCGCGACCTGCTCGGGAGTAGGTCTCCGGCCGTCCGCGTCGGTAATGTACAACTAGATGGTTGTAGATAACCCAGCCATCGCGGAGGTCGACGACCTGTTCCGCGCCCTGGCCGACTCGACCCGCCGCGACATCCTCCGCCGCTGCCTCGACGGCAAGCCGTCGGTCTCCCGACTCGCGCAGGCCTATCCGATGAGCTTCGCGGCGGTGCAGAAGCACGTCGCCGTGCTGGAGCGGGCCGGTCTCGTCACCAAGGAGCGGCAAGGGCGCGAGCAGCTCGTGCGCACCGATGCCGATGCGGTCGGCCACGCGCGGCAGGCCCTTGACGAGCTCGAGACCACTTGGCGCGGGCGAGTGGAGCGGATGTCGGATCTCCTTCAACGATGAGAGGAAGTGGATGAGCACGGGCACGGTCGAGGCCCAGCAAGCGGCGATCGCCCAAATGGACGCCCTCCTCGGCGACGAGTTTCGCCGTTGACTTCGGTCTGCACCCACACACCCGATCAGCCTTACTCGAGGAGAGCGCCATGACCTCTGCCGGCGGAGAGAAGACCACGGTCTCGGACGACAGCCGACGCTGGGCGGCGCTGTACGTGCTCTGTGTCGGGATGCTCATGATCGTCCTCGACGCGACGATCGTGAACGTCGCCCTGCCGTCGATCCAGGACGATCTGGGGTTCTCGCAGAATGATCTCGCGTGGGTGGTAAACGCCTACCTGATCGCATTCGGCGGCCTGCTCCTGCTGTCCGGCCGGATCGGCGATCTGGTCGGTCAGCGACGGATCTTCCTCATCGGCCTCGGGGTCTTCATCTGTGCGTCCCTGCTCTGCGCCCTGGCGCAGAGCCAGGGCCTCTTGATCGGTGCGCGGTTCGTCCAGGGCGTGGGTGGCGCGCTGACGTCCGCGGTGATCCTGGGGATGATCGTGACGATGTTCCCGGAGCCCAAGGATCAGGCGAAGGCAATCGGGGTCTACACCTTCGTGGCAGTCGCCGGCGGCTCGATCGGGCTCTTGCTCGGCGGGATCCTCACCCAGACGATCAACTGGCACTGGATCTTCTTCGTCAACCTCCCGATCGGCATTGCCACTGCACTGTTCGCGGTCAGGCTCGTACCCGCTCGGGAGGGCATCGGGCTCAGCGCCGGGGCGGACATTCCCGGCGCCGCGCTGCTCACCGGGGGTTTGATGCTCGGCGTCTACACCATCCTTGGCGTGGCCGAGGAGGGCTGGGGATCGAGCCAGACCTTGGTCCTGGGGACGGCGTCGATCGCGCTGCTCGCCGCGTTCGTGCTCCGGCAGGCGCGGGTGGCGAACCCGCTCATGCCGCTGCGCCTGTTCCGGTCGCGCAACGTCTCCGGGGCGAACCTGGTCCAAGCGCTGCTGGTGGTCGGGATGTTCGGCATGTTCTTCCTGGGCGCCCTCTACATGCAGCGGATCCTCGGCTACGACGCGCTCGAGGTCGGACTCGCCTACCTGCCGATGACGTTGGTGATGGGCACGATGTCGTTCCGCTTCACGGGTCAGCTCAACCTCAGGTACGGGCCACAGGCAACGCTGATCCCCGCGATGGTGTTCATCGTGGCCGCGCTGCTGCTGCTCGCCCGCACGCCGATCGACGCGACCTATGTCGTCGACCTGCTGCCGCCGATGATCCTCATCGGCCTCGGAGCGGGGCTCGGCTTCCCGTCGCTTATGACGCTGGCGATGTCCGGCGCCACCGAGAGCGACTCGGGACTGGCGTCGGGTCTCGTCAACACGAGCGTCCAGGTGGGCGGCGCGATCGGCCTGGCGATTCTCGCCACCTTTGCGACCAAGCGCACTGATGCCCTGCTTGCAGACGGCGAGACCGCCGCGGAGGCACTCAACTCCGGGTATCACCTCGCCTACCTGATCGGTGCAGGCCTCGTGGTCGCGGCGATCCCGATCGCGGTCGGGGTGCTCCGTGAAGCGGCGCCAGAGGCCGCCGCCGAACCCGTCCCCGAGCCGGCCGCCGAGCCTGTCCCCGCGGCGGTCGGTGAACCGGCGGTGGCGGTGGCCGCTGCGGCCGACCGGCCCGCGCTCACCGTGAACTACCTACCGGCCCCCATCGCCAATCCCTGTGAGGAGGCGGGCCTACGGGTCACAATCGGCTGCGGCGGATGCACGGCCACAGCGCGAGCCGAGGTCTAGTCCGCAGGACCGTGCCGCAGTGAGTGACTACACATCACCTACCCCGGCCGAGGGCTTCCTCGATCCGGACGATCCGATCCTGTTCCCGCGTCTGACGGATGCCCAGATCGAGCGGCTGGCCGAGTGCGCCGACACCTTGTCACTCTCGCCGGGAGAAGTCGTCTTCGAACAGGGTCAGCGCGATGCGCCCCTGTACGTCGTGATCTCGGGAGCCATCGACGTCATCGACCGCCAGCCCGACGCCGATCGCTACTTCACGCAGTGCCAGCCCGGCACCTTCGCCGCCGACGTCTCCATGTTCACCGGCGAGCCGACGATTGCCCGCGGCCTCGCCGCCGAGGAGACCAAGTTGCTTGCGGTACCACCCGACGCGCTGCGCGCGCTGGTCGCCGGCTCCGACGAGCTGGGAGATCTCCTCCTGCGGACCATGATCACGCGTCGTGAGTGGTTGCGAGGCCAGGGCCTCGGCTACGAACGGCTGATCGGCAGGCGCTCGTCCGGCGAGGCGTTCGCCATTCGCGAACTATTGGAGCGCAACCTGGTCCCGTTCAGCTGGCACGACATCGACGCAGATGCAGAGAGTCGGGCGTTGCTCGAGCGGCTCGGCATCGGCTCCGAGGAATGCCCCGTGCTCGTTCGCACCCACAACGTGCTCCGCAACCCGACGGTCTCCCAGGTCGCGGCCGAGCTCGGCCTGCGTGCCCAGGTGGATGGCCGCACCTTCGACGTCGTCATCCTCGGAGCGGGCCCCGCGGGACTGGCCACCGCGGTCTACGCCTCGTCCGAGGGCCTGGCGACGCTGGTCATCGAACGATTCGCCCCGGGCGGACAGGCGGGAGCCAGCGCCCGGATCGAGAACTACCTCGGCTTTCCGACCGGCCTGTCGGGATCGGAACTGACTCAACGCGCGACGCTGCAGGCGCAGAAGTTCGGTGCGGTCATCTCCAGCGCCCACGAAGGGTGTCGCTTCGCAACCTCCAAGGCCAACGGCCTACGGGATCTGTGCCTCGACGACGGTCAGGAGGCCCGCACCCGTTGCGTCGTTCTCGCCGTCGGTGCCGACTACCGTCAGCTGCCGGCCGAAGGAGCCGAGCGATTTCAGGGACTGGGCCTTTACTACGCCGCGACCCACCTCGAGGCGCTCCAGACCTCGGGCGAGGACGTCGTCGTGGTCGGCGGCGGCAACTCGGCCGGGCAGGCCGTGGTCAACCTCACCGCTCACGCCCGGCACATCCACCTCGTGGCTCGGCGGTCGCTGGACGCGACGATGTCCCGCTATCTCATCGATCGCATCGAGGCCGCCGAGAACGTGGAGACCTGGGAGGGCTGCCAGGTCGAGGCCCTCCACGGCCGCGAGGAGCTCGAGGCGGTGACGGTCGTCGGCCACGATCGTGGAGAGCGTCGGCTGCCCACCAAGGCCGTGTTCGCGATGATCGGTGCCTCCCCGCGGACCGCGGACGTCGCTGGCCTGGTCGGCCTCGACGAAAAGGGATTCATCGTCGTTGGTGAAGACGCACGGCGTCATTCGAGCTTCACCGAGCATCGAGAAGGCCACGACGGCCAACCGTTGCTCCTGGAGACGACGCGACCGGACGTCTTCGCCATCGGGGACGTGCGTTGTGGCTCGACGAAGCGGGTGGCATCGGCTGTGGGGGACGGTGCTCTCGTCGTCCGATCGCTGCACGAGGCGCTGGCCGCCCCCCGCTGAACTACTCGAGCACGAGCAGCCGGCCACGCCGCCGACCGCGCCTGATCCGCACCCCAAGCTCCGCGACCTGACGTCCGGCGAGACCTTCACCGGGACGGTGACCAGACGCCGGCTGCCAGTCGCGTTGTTCACCAGTCGCTGCAGTCGGACTGGATCCCCCAGGTTCCTGGGATTGTGGGCCGAGCCCGCGTTCCCTATGTTCGGCGAGTTTCCCAAAGCACCAGTAAGGAGTCGCGACTGATGCAGTTCTTTCTGACCGTCCCCCACGACACGGCCGAGGAGCCGACCATGGCCTCGATGGACCCGGCCGAGCTGGAGGCCACGCTGGCCGCCGCAAACAAGTTCAACACCGACCTGCAAGAGGCCGGAGCGTTTCTCTTCGCCGGCGGCCTGCACCCGCCGTCGTCGGCGAAGACCGTCGACGCCACGGACGGCGAGCCCGAAGTGGTCGACGGACCGTTCGTCGAGGCGCCGGAGTACGTCGGCGGCTTCTGGGTTATCGAGGCCGCCGACCACGACGCCGCGGTCCGGTGGGCGATCCAGGCGTCCAAGGCGCTGGGTGGCCGCATCGAGGTACGCGCCCTGCAGGAGGTGCCGGACGCCTAACTGAGACCGCTGGACGGCCGCCGTCTGCGGGCGGGCGGGCGGTGGGATCGACATACCAGCACCAGCCTGCCCCGAGCCGGCGATGAGGTCATCCGCCACCCCGCAGAGCCGCAAGATTGTCCCGTTACAGGATCCGCTTGCGGGACCGGCGTCACCGGCCTCGTCATGTTCGTCAGAGACGCGTCGACGGGCGGAATACGTCCGTCAGGGTCGTCCCGGATGCGACCATTATGCGACCGCACGATCTTGCCCTGAAGCGGACGACGGGTCTCGAACCCGCGACCTTTGGCTTGGGAAGCCAACGCTCTACCAACTGAGCTACGTCCGCGAAGAGACGCGGATTCTAGCCGCGTTCGGGCTCTCCCTATCGTTGACGAGGCGAGATGAAGAAGGTGCTCTCCCCCGTTCCGGTGGCCGTGATCTGCGCCCTGCTGGCCCTCGTGGCCCTGTTGGCCTACGGCCTCGTTCAGAACGAACCGGACCGCAACGTGGAGGAGTCGCTGGCCCGTGGTGAGCTCGAACAGGCGCCCGCGGTGGAGCTGCCAACCCTGGACGGCGAGGGCCGAGGAACTCTGGCCGACTACCGCGGAAAGGTGGTGGTGCTGAACATCTGGGCCTCGTGGTGCGAGCCGTGCCGGGAGGAGTCGCCGCTGCTCGAGAAGTGGCATCGGCGCATGCGCAAGGGCGGCGGCACCGTGCTGGGCGTCGACGTGCTCGACGTGACCGCTGACGCGCAGGAGTTCATCGACCAGTACGGGCTCAGCTACCCGATGTTGAAGGACAAGGACGGCGCCACGCTGGAGAGCTTTGGCGTGGTGGCCTACCCCGAGACGTTCGTCATCGATCGCGAGGGCCGCATCCGGGCGGTTCGCCGCGGTCCGGTGGACGAGGAGTTCATGGCCGCGGAGGTGGCTCCGCTACTGCGGTCGGGCTGAGCGGTCGAAGGGTTTCACCGGCGTCCGGGTATAACCCAGCCGATGCCCGGCTACCGGATCGCGATGATCCCCGGAGACGGGATCGGCAGGGAGGTGCTGCCCGAGGGTCGTCGCGTGCTCGAGGCCGTCGCCGACGTCCACGGCTTCGACCTCTCCTTCGACGACTTCGAGTTCGCCAGCTGCGACTACTACGCCGAGCACGGGTCGATGCTTCCCGCCGATTGGCAGCAGCAGCTGGCCGGCTACGACGCGCTCTTCTTCGGAGCAGTCGGCTGGCCCGAAACGGTGCCCGACCACGTCTCCCTGTGGGGATCGCTGCTGCAGATCCGTCGCCACTTCGACCAGTACGTCTGCCTGCGCCCGGTGAGGCTGATGCCCGGCGTCCCCTCCCCGCTGGCCGACCCGAAGGGCATCGACCTCGTGATCGTCCGCGAGAACACGGAGGGCGAGTACTCCGAGATCGGCGGGCGCATGTTCGAGGGGACCGAACGCGAGACGGTGCTCCAGGAGACGGTGATGACGCGGCACGGCGTCGACCGCATCCTGCAATTCGCCTTCGAGCTGGCGGCGTCGCGCGACGCCCGGCACCTGACCTCGGCCACCAAGTCGAACGGCGTGGCCGTGGCGATGCCCTACTGGGACGAGCGCGTGGAGGAGATCGCCGGCTCGTACCCCACGGTGGACTGGGACAAGTTTCACATCGACAACCTGGCCGCCCAGTTCGTCCTGCGGCCGAGCCATTTCGACGTGGTGGTCGGCTCCAACCTGTTCGGCGACATCCTCTCGGACCTGGGGCCGGCCCTCACCGGGACGATCGGCATCGCCCCGTCGGCCAACATCAACCCGGAGCGGCATTTCCCCTCACTGTTCGAGCCGGTCCACGGCTCGGCTCCCGACATCGCCGGGCAGGGGATCGCCAATCCGATCGGCACCATCTGGGCGGCTTCGTTGCTGCTCGAGCACATCGGCGAGCCGGACGCAGCGACGGCCGTCATAACCGCGATCGAGCGGGTGCTCAGCGAGCCGGAATTGCGCACACCGGACCTCGGCGGAGCGGCCGGCACCGAGACCTGCGGAACAGCGGTGGCCGACGCGGTGAGCCGGGCCTAGACGGCGGCCAGCACGCGGGCACGGTCGGCGGCAGCCCGTCGCGTGACGTCGGCGTCCGGGGCGAGCACCTCGAAATCGTGGGGCACGCCGGGGCGGACGATCAGCTCCACCTCCACGGCGGCGGCCGACAGCCGGGCGGCGTAGGCCACGTCCTCGTCGCGGAACGCGTCGAGCTGGCCGACCTCGATGTAGGCCGGCGCCACGCCGGCGAGGTCCTCGGCCCGAGCGGGCGCGGCGTAGATCGGCACGTCGGGCGTTCCGGCACGGTCGCCCAGCAGGCAGCCCCAACCGGTGACGTTGTCGTCGTAGTTCCACGCCAGGAAGGGCTCGATCGCCGGATCGGGACCGGTGGTCCGGTCGTCGAGCATCGGGTAGATGAGGATCTGGCGCACGAGGGCGGGACCGCCCCGGTCGCGCGCCATCAGCGCCAAGCCGGCCGCCATGCCGCCGCCGGCGCTATCCCCCATCACGGCCAGCCGGCCCGGGTCTCCGCCGAGCTCGCCGGCGTGCTCCACCGTCCAGCGCAGCGCCGCGTACGCGTCCTCGACAGCTGTGGGGTAGGGATGCTCCGGGGCGAAGCGGTAGTCGACCGACACGAGGGTGGCGCCGGAGTTCGAGGCGTACCAGCGGCAGCCCGGGTCGCTCGCCTCGATGTCGCAGCAGAAGTGCCCGCCGCCGTGGAGGTACACGACCAGCCCACCGCTGCGATCGCCGTCGCGCCGGTAGATGCGCACGTCGATCGGCGTGCCGTCCGCCGCGACGGCCTGTGCGCTCTCCACCTCCACGTCGTCCGGCAGGGCAAGCCGCGCGTTGAGATCGCGGGACATGGCGTCGAACCGGCGCCGGCGCTCGCGCCACTCGCCGGGGGGCAGCGGCGGTGGGTCGGGCGGAAGCTGCTCGATCGCGGCCGCCACCTGAGGATCGAGAGCCAGGCCCATCGCGTCGCGAGTTATAGGCGTTTTCCGCGCAACTACCCTTCGTGAGGCCGATGTTCCGCGTCGTTCTCATCGTCGTCGCCCTGCTCGCCATGCCCGGTTCGGCGCTGGCGCAGGAGTGCCCGAAAGCCACTCTGGGCGACGTGGAGAACGAGGTGATGTGCCCGGTGTGCGGCACCCCGTTGGCGCTCGCCACCGAGGCGCCCCAGGCCCAGCAGGAGCGGGCCTACATCCAGGAGCTCATCGACGATTGCCGCTCGAAGGACGAGATCAAGGCGGCTCTCGTGGCGCAGTTCGGCGATGACGTCCTGGCCCTGCCCGGTGACGAGGGCGGCGGTGAGCTCGGCGACGTCCTCGTCTACCTGGTGCCCGCCCTCGGCCTGCTGCTGGCCGGAGGGGGAATCGCCTTCGCGGTGCTGCGTTGGCGGCGAACCACCCGCGGCGGAGATCCGGGCGCGCCCGCTCCGGCCGGCGCCTCGCCCGACCCGCGCCTCGAGGCCGACATGGAGCGCTACGACCTGTGATCGCCCAGGACACGGTCGACACCACCGTCGTGGCTGCCTTCGCCGTCGGCTTCATCTCCTTCGTCTCGCCGTGCGTGCTGCCGCTCGTGCCCGGTTATCTCTCCACCATCTCCGGGGTGTCGTTCGCCGACATCCAGGAGGGCCGCGGGCGAACCCGCGTGCTCGGCCCGGCGGTGCTGTTCTGCCTGGCCTTCACCGCGATGTTCGTCGCCCTGGGCATGACCGCCACCGGTCTCGGCCAGACCCTCCAGGACAACCGCGCGCTGCTGCGGGAGATCTCGGGCGTGGTGATCGCGCTGCTGGGCGTGCTCTTCATCGCCACCCTGTTCCTGCCCCGGCTGAACCGCGACTGGCGTCCCGAGGAGCTGATGCGCCGCGCCCACACCGGCGGGCCCATCATCGCCGGCGTCGCCTTCGCCGTGGCCTGGCTGCCGTGCACCGGACCCACGCTCGGCGCCATCCTCACCGCCGCGTCCACCGAGAACACGGTGGGCCAGGGAGCCGTACTGCTGGCCTTCTATTCGCTTGGCCTGGCCGTGCCCTTCATCCTCAGCGCGCTCGCCTTCACGACCTTCTCGGGCGTCTTTCGCTTCTTTCGCAACCACTACACGGCGATCACCCTGGTCTCGGGCACCGTGCTGATCGTGATGGGCGTGCTGCTCTACACCAACGAGCTGACCCGGCTCAACGCCGAAGCTCTGAGCCTCATGGACGACCTCGGGATCAACTTCTTCAGCGAGATCTAGTCGCGGCCGGCCGCGGGGTGCGCACGTTCGGCGCGAGCGCCGCCGCCACGAGGCAGCCGGCTACCACGAACAGCAGCCCAGCCCGCAACCCGGCCAGCTCGGCCAGGCCGCCGATCACCGGTGGCCCGGCGAGGAAGCCGAGGTAGCCGGAGGCGGTCACCGCGGCCACGGACGGCCCCTCCACCTCGCCGCGCGCCGCCGCCGCGCGGAGTGCGAGCGGGAACAGCGCAGCCAGACCGAACCCGGCGCTGGCAAAGCCGGCGAGAGCGACGGCTGTCGCGTCGGTCAGCAGCGCCGTGCCGATACCGAGGGCGGCCAGCGCGCCTCCGGCGCGGGCCAGCCGCACGGCTCCGATCCGCTCGTTCAGGCGATCTCCGTATAGACGCCCGATGGCCATCGTGAGCGAGAAGGCAGCGAGGCCGGCGGCGGCCGTGGCCTCCCCCGTGCCGACCTCGTTCGCGAGAAAGACCGCTGCCCAGTCGTTCACCGCGCCCTCGGACATCAGCACGCAGAAGGCGAAGACGCCGACCAGCACTAGCGCGCGTGACGGCACGGCGAACATCGGTCCCTCCGGCGCGGCGTCGGCGCTCGAATCGAGCAGATAGCGGCGTGCCACCAGGATCGTGAGCGCTCCGAGCGCGGCCATGGCCGGCAGGTGCACCGGCACCTCGAGGCCGGCCCCCGCCACGAGGCCCCCGAGCGCCGCGCCGAACAGGGCTCCGAACGAGAAGCAGGCGTGCAGCGTGGAGAGAATCGGCCGGCCGAGCCGCCGCTCGACCGTCAGGCCGTGGATGTTCATGGCCACGTCCAGAAGCCCGTTGGCGAAGCCGGTGAGGAAGAGCGAGACGGCAAGCGCCTCGAATGACGTCGCGAAGGCCACCGGCACGAGGCCCGCGGCATAACCCAGCGCTCCCACGGTCATCACCGGCCGGCTGCCGAGACGCGTCACCAGACCGCCGGCGACCGCCTGGCTGGCCAGCAGCCCCACCATCGCGCAGAGGAGTGCCAGACCGAGTACCCCTTCGGACAGGCCGGTGCGCTCCTGGATCGCGGGCAGGCGCGAGAAGATGGTCGCGAACAGCGCCCCGTTGAGGGCGAAGACGACGCTTACCGATACTCGGGCACGCTGTGCAGCGGACACCCGCCCAAAACTACGCGCCGGCGAAGGGTGAGTAGCCGGCGCTAACCCGCGTGGCGCTTGAGGAACGGCACGACCGTCTTCAGGAAGCGGTTCCTCGCCGGTGCGCCGGAGAGCGGGTCCAGGTGGCTGGCCTTGCGGTCGTCCACCACCGTGGGCCGCTCGATCCTCGAGGACTTGGCCAGCCGCCGCGCTCCGCGGGCCACGCCGCCGTCGGTGAGCGCCGTGCCGTAGGCGTAGAGCGGGACGTCGATGCGCTTGGCGTGCTCGATCCGCAGCCCGAGGTAGCGGGCGGCGGGAGTCTGGCGCAGCGCGCTGGCCGCGTTGAGGTCGAGGCCCAGCCGGCGCGGGTAGTACCACTCGGTGGCGTTGGGCCGGTCGGCCGCGTAGGCCCTGGCGTGGCGGCGGATCGGGGTGAGCTCGCCGTCCTCCCATCCGCGCGGGTCGCCGCTCGTGGCCAGGCTGCCGGCGCGGACGTGGATGAGGCTGAGGAAGCGCGGCGAGGTGGTCTCATCGAAGGCGAACCCGAAGAGCCCCTCGTTGGTTACCGGGATGCTCGGCTTGAAGACGTCGGGCAGGAGCGGGAAGCGCTGCAGCGTCGAGAGCTCGTTGGGCCGCTCGTAGGCCCACAGCGCGCCCACCTGGGCGAAGATGCCGTTGATCTCGGGCAGCCCGAGGCCGAGCAGGTCGAGGAAGACGTTGCCCTTGCGGATGTCGGCCAGCGTGGTCTTGGCGTCGTCGAGATCGGCCGAGTCGAAGCTGCCGCGCAGGCCGCCGTCGATCAACACCAGCCCGTCGATGTCGCGGTAGCCGGCGCGGCCACCGAAGTCCCAGGCGGCGTAGGCCACCGCGGTGGAGGCGCCGGCCGAGTGGCCACCGAGCATCACCCGGCGTCCCCCCTTGCGTGCCCGCTGGATGACGCTGCGCAGGTCGGTCAGCTGCACGCCGAGACCCCAGTCGGCCACGTACTTCGCGTCGGTGCCGACGGTCCGCTCGTACTCGAAGCCCAGGTAGTAGTCCTGAACGCGCTGCGGGTCTCGGGTCCTGAACACCGAGGTGTCCTCAAAGGCCTGCTGGCGCCGGTCGACTATCCACACCTGCGTGCTCGGCGTCCGGCGCACGATGTCGCGGGCCACCGGGGTGATGCCGCCGGCCCCGCCGTTGGTTCCGGGAACGAGCACGAGCACGTTCTCAGCCCGCGCGGGACCGAGCTGCTGCACGAAGACCTTGTCGTACTTCGCCGGGCCCGGGCCGGGCGGCGCCTTCATGGGCACGTAGCGGTCGACCGCCGCCGCGGGCGCGGCGAGGACCAGGCAGGACACAACGGCAAGGCAGAGCGCGGCTCTCATGAGGCGCGGGAGAGTAGCTACATGGCCTCGGGCGCCTCGACCCCGAGCAGGTCGAGCGACCGGGCCAGCACCCGTCTCGTCATCACGCAGACCGCGATGCGCACGTCCTCGTCGCCCCCCTCCTCGGCTGCGCCGACCACGCGACAGTCGCGGTAGAAGGCCGAGAACTCCTGGGCGGTCTCGGTGGCGTAGGCGGCGATGCGGTGAGGAGCGCGGCGCTCGGCGGCGTCGCGCACAGCCTCGGGCAGCTCGAGCAGCCGCTTGATCAGCGCGCTCTGGGACGGGTGAAAGCTCTCCGCGCTCGCGCGCAGATCGGCGCCCAGCGCCTGCTCCACCCGCGCGTCGCCGGCCTTGCGCAGGATCGAGGCGATGCGGGCGTGGGCGTACTGCACGTAGTACACCGGGTTGTCCTGCGACTGGCGCCGGGCGAGCTCGAGGTCGAGGTCGATGCGCGTGTCGTGGCTGCGCGAGAGCAGGAACCACCGGGCGGCGTCCACGCCGATGTCGTCGATCAGGTCGTCGAGGGTCACGATGGCCCCGGCGCGCTTCGACATCTGAACCGGCTGCCCGGCCTCGAGCAGGTTGACGAACTGCATGATCACGACCTCGTAGGCCGCGGGGTCGCCGCCGAGGCGCCGCCACGCGGCGAGGATGCGCTTGACGTAGCCGTGGTGGTCCGAGCCCAGCACGTTGATCCAGTGGTCGAAGCCGTGCGCCAGCTTGTCGGCGTGGTGAGGGATGTCGGTGGCGAAGTAGGTGAGCTCGCCATCGGAGCGCCGCAGCACCCGGTCCTTGTCGTCGCCGTCGTCGGTGGTGCGCAGCCACTGCGCTCCCTCGGACTCGTAGACCCCGTCGAGCCCACCGAGAACCTCTTCGAGGACACCCGATTCGTGCACCGAGCTCTCGCGGAAGTAGCGGTCCATGTGCACGCGGAAGCGCGTGAGCGTCTGCTCCACCCCCTCGAGCAGGAGCTCGATTGCGCGCCGGGCGATCTCGTCCGGGTCGTCCTCGGCGGCGCCCGGTATCTGCTCCGCGAGAACGCTCACGTACGCGGCCCCGTACTCCTCGGGCTCCTCTCCCCGCGCGCGAGCCTGGATTGCCTCGCCCAGCTTGCGCACCTGGCTGCCGGCGTCGTTCACGTAGTACTCGCGCTCCACCTGGTTGCCGGCCAGCTCGAGGATGCGCGAGAGCGAGTCGCCGTAGGCGGCGTGGCGCGCGGATGCGACGGTCACAGGGCCGGTCGGGTTGGCCGAGACGAACTCCACCTGGACCCGCTCGTCCTGGACACCCTGCCCGAAGCGATCCTCCGCCTCGAGCATCGCGGCAAGCGCGGCTAGGTACCAGCGGTCGGCCATGAACAGGTTCAGGAAGCCCGGACCGGCGATCTCCACGCGCTCGACCGACTCACCGAGACGCTGCCCCACCGCGTCGCTCAGCCGTCCGGCGATGTCGCGCGGCGGCTCACCCAGGGTGGGCGCGAGGAGCATCGCGGCGTTGCTCGAGTAGTCGCCGAAGCCGGCCTGCTTGGGCCGCTCGAGCCTGGTGTGGGCCAGTGCCCCGTTGCCCGACAGCTCGGCGGCGGTCTGCTCGACCTCTCTGGATAGCTCGGCTACTGGATCCATAGCGCCCTCAATTAATAGTGATACGGCTCGCCCGCAAGGATCTTGTGTCCTCGGTAGAGCTGCTCCAGCAGCACCACCCGGGCGAGCTGGTGCGGCAGCGTCATCGGGCCCAGCGACAGGCGCATGTCCGCCTCCAGCTCGAGCCCGGTCGGGCCACCGATCACGAAGCAGAGATCGCGTCCCGCTTGGCGGCGCTCCTCCAGCCAGCGCGAGAACTCGAGCGAGTCCAGCGTGCGCCCGTCGCCGGCGAGCAGGACGGTGAAGGCTCGTTCGGGAATGCGGCTCGGCACCTTGTCGTCTTCACGCACCTCCACCATCTCGATGCGGGCCTGGCCGGCCAGGAGCTTGCGGTAGTGCTCGACGTCATCCTGGTAGGGAGGCCGCAGACGGCCTACGGCGATGACCGAGATCCGCATGGACGGGTGCGATACTACGGGCGTGCCAGACGACGACGACGGCGAGCGCCACTTCAACATCCACACCGACCCGGAGACGATGGCGGGCCACTATGCCAACTTCGCCAACGTCTCCCACTCGGACTACGAGTTCACCATCACCTTTGCGAGGGTCGACCACGAGGTCGACGAGGGCGAGGTGCCGGGTGTCGTGGTCTCGCGGGTGAACCTTTCGCCACGCTTCATGCGCGAGCTGATCGACGCCATGGAGGACAACTTCTCCAAGTGGCAGACCCGCGAGGGGATTCGCGACCTGCCCGAGTTCGGGCCGGGCGGCGGCGAGAGCACGGAGTCGAGCTAGCCAGACTGGCCGGTGCGCGGCCGCTCACGGCCGCGTACGAACTGCTCGCACACCGCGACGGCGCCGTCGATGCTCGACCAGTCGAGGTTGTCGGGCGTGTCCGTGGGCCAGTGGTAGTTCGAGGGGAACTTGGTCTCGTCCACCCCGCCGAGCGTGCAGGTGGGATAGCCCGCGCGCAGGGCGATGAGACCGTCCGTGGCCGCGACGGTCCGCAGCCCGCGGCGCAGGCGCACGCCGGCGTCGAGGCCCGCACGGGCGAGGCGCTCGCGGGTGGCGTCGGTGTACCAGCGCATTCTCAGCATGCCCTCGCCCTCCACGACGCAGAGCTCGGGTGAGCCCACGCACTCCAGGCAGACGATGTCGGTCGTGGCCTGGTCGAGCGCCGGGAAGTGGCGACGCCCGAAGCCCTGCATGCCCTCCATGAACGATTCCTCGGAACCGGTCGAGACGAGCAGGACGCGCACACCCTCGGGGGGATTCTCGCGCAGCTCGTGGGCCAGGGCAACGACGGTGGCCACCGCGCTGAGGTTGTCGTTGGCCCCCGGCACCACGCGGCTGGCGCCGATGTTGGCCATAGCCGCCGTCGCCCCGGTGGAGAAGAACAGCCCCGCGCCGCGCAGCGGCCGCCGGCCGAGCAGTCCCCACAGCGCCAGCAGCAGAGGGCCGAGAAACACGCCGTAGATGATCGGCACGCTCTGGTCGGCCTTCTCGTGCAGGTCGGGCATCCGCTTCATGGCGGCACGCGGCAGGGCGGGATGGAAGACGAGCCCGCTGTGAGCGGCGTCGTGATGGGCCACGAACACCACGGTTCGCGCGCCATCAGGGTCGCCCGCCTCGGCCACGACGTTCCAGGTCGGCCGGCTGGGCAGCGTCCGGCGGCGAAACCAGAGCCGCCCGCCGCCCACGTCGTCGTAGACGGCCGCGGCGGCAGCGCCCCCGATCAGGGCGGCTGCCCGCCGGCCTCCGGCCAGCGCGGCCAGCGCCGCCGCGGCGTTGAGAATCCCCAGGGGCCACCAGTAGCCGCCGTGGGCGCGCTCCTCCTCCACCCGCACCTCGCGGCAGCCGGCGGAGCGAAGCTCGCCGGCGAGCCACTCGGCCGCCCGGTGCTCACCCTCGGAGGCGGAGGCACGCTCGTACGACGCCAGCTCGCGCACCACTCGCTCGATCAGCTCACGTCGGGCCACGGGCGCGGCAGCCTACTCAGGCCGCTCCCAGGCCTCACCGAAGCCGATGCGCTCCCTGATCGTGGGATGCGTGTCGAACAGCGCGTGCAGGAGCCCGGGCGGGTCGGTGTCGGTGATGTTGCGCAACGCGATGCGGCGCTCGAACTGAACGAACGACGCCGGATCGCGGGTGAGGTCGAGGGCGAAGGCGTCGGCGCGCGCCTCGACCTGGCGTGAGAGCACGTTGGAAGCGCTGCCCAGGCCGAGCGACACGAGCGTCACGGCCAGAGCCACCGCGGGGATCACGATCGGTCCCGGCCTGATCGCGGGATCGTCCATGCCGAAGCGCCGGCCGAAACGCTCGGCCAGCCGCTGAGCCAGAAGCGTCCCGGCCGGCGCCACGATGGCCAGCCACAGCAGCCCGCGGGGCAGATCGTTGTTCTTCTGGTGTCCCAGCTCGTGAGCCACCACCAGGCGCACCTGGTCGCGCGGGAAGGAGCTGAGCAGGTTGTCGTAGAGCACCACCCGCTTGCTGTGGCCCAGGCCGCCCACGTAGGCGTTGGCCGCGGTGGTGCGCCGGCTGGCGTCCACCCGGTAGACCTCGCCCACGTCCACGTCGGCTTCGCGCGCGAGCTCGAGCACGTCCTGGCGCACCGGTCCCGGCGGCAGCTTCTCGAAGTCGTTGAACAGCGGGTCGATCAACACCGGGTAGAGCCAGATCGTGAACACGCCAAAGGCCACCACCAGGCCGGCCGCCGGCGCCCACCAGTTGCGCCGGAAGCGCCGCACCAGCACGAGCGCGACGAGGCCACCGACGCCCGCCAATGCGGCGTTGATGGCCGAGGACAGCAGCAGATCGCCGGCCCAGTCGGTCCAGGTCTGGGTGATGAGCCCGACGTCGATGGCGCGCTCGCGCCGCAGGGCCGACAGCGGGAGATCGACCACCACCAGGAGCACCGAGATGCCCGCCCCAGCCGCCGCGGCTCCGAGCAGCGGCCGCCGGCCGAGCCACTCGAAGGGACGGCGCGGCGGCCGCCAGGCCAGCAGGCGCCAGGGTGGCGGTGCTCACGACGATGCCGGCCAGCCCGAGAACCCGCTGAACGCTGCGGAAATCCTCGGCTCGCTCGAGCTGAAAGGCCGTGAAGTACGCTTGGACGTCGACCGGCGCGGGCTCGATCAAGCCGCTGCGCGGGCGAAGCAGGAACGTGGCAGCACCGGCGGCGGCCACCGCCACCAGGATCGCCAACGGCAGCCGCAAACGCCCCATCTCGCCACATCGTAGAAGGCTCTCAATTGCGAATCGCGCTTCTTTCCGACGTCCACGGCAACCTGCCCGCCTTCGAGGCGGTGCTGGCCGACGTCCGGGACGCGGGCGCCGAGCGGACGTGGTGCCTGGGCGACCTGGTGGGCTACGGAGCGAAGCCCGACGAGTGCGTCGCCCTGGCCCGCGAGCACTGCGACGTCTGCCTCGCAGGCAACCATGACCTCGTGGTGACCGAGGAGATCTCCATCGCCGACTTCTCTCCCGCCGCCGCGGAGGCGGCGAAGTGGACGCGCGAGCACGTCTCCGCCGAGACGCTCGAGTTCCTGCGCGGCCGTGCGCCCCAGGACCCCGAGCTCGAACCCGCCCTCTACCACGCGAGCCCGCGCGACCCGATCTGGGAGTACGTGCTCTCGGCGTGGCAGGCGGAGGAGTGCATGGACGCCATGGACGGGCGGGTGGGCGTGGTGGGCCACTCGCACTTCGCGCTGTGGTTCAGCCGGGACGGCGAGGGGGAGCTCGACGGCGGGCAGGCCCATGCCGGCGACGAGGCCGACGCCTCGAGCGGCGATTGGCTGCTCAACCCGGGCAGCGTGGGCCAGCCGAGGGACGGTGATTCCCGGGCCGCGTGGCTCCTGCTAGACACAGAGGGGTGGACCGCGCGCTGGCGGCGGGTCGAATATCCGATCGACGAGGCCGCCGGGGCCATCAGAAAGGCCGGGCTGCCCGAAGACCTGGCCAAACGGCTCTACGAAGGCAAGTGAGACCGATCAAGCGAACAGCCCTACTCGTCCTGCTGGGCGGCTGCCTGGCCGCGGCGGGCTGTGGCTCGGACGAAGAGGGCGCGCCCATCCCCGCGGAGTCGGCCGCCCTGCTTCAGAACCAGCTCAACTCGGTGGAGGGCCGCATCAACGGCAGCATCGGGGCCTGCGATGACGTGACCGAGCCGGGAGACCCCAACACCACACCGGTCCAGGATGCGATCGACGGCCTGCCGGGTGACGTCGACCAGGACGTGCGCGACGCGCTGCAGCAGGGCTTCGACCGTCTGTTCGAGCTGGTGGAGGAGCGCTGCGCCGAGCGGCAGGAGCAGACCGACACCGATACCACGCCGGAGCCGGCCCCGGAGACCGACACCGAGACAGAGACGGACACCACCGACACCACGGACACCTTCCCCACGGAGACCGAGCCCACCACGCCCACGGACACCACCGAGGAGCCCACCACTCCGACGGTCCCCGAGGAACCCTCCGACGGCGAGGGCGCCGATGGGCAGGGCGGCGGCAGCCTCTTCGAGGGAGACAACGGATGAGCCCGCCCACCGAGGTCGCTCGCCGCTACGTGATCGAGAGCCGGCTGGGCGCCGGCGGCATGTCCACGGTCTTCAAGGCCAACGACACCGTGCTGGAGCGCCCCGTGGCCGTCAAGCTGCTGGCGGAGCACCTCGCGGACGACGACGCCTTCGTGGCGCGCTTTCGGCGGGAGGCGCTCTCCGCCGCCCGCCTCCAGCACCCGAACGTCGTCCAGGTCTTCGACTCCGGCCAGGACCCGGAGAGTCAGCGCCACTACATCGTCATGGAGTACGTGGACGGCCCCTCCTGCGCGAATCTCCTGCGTGAGCGCAAGGAGCTCAGCATCGACGACACCGTGCAGGTGGTGCGCGACGCCTGTCACGGCCTGGACTACGCCCACCGCGCCGGGGTCATCCACCGTGACGTGAAGCCCGGCAATCTGCTCGTGACCCGCGAGTCGTTTCTCACCAAGCTGGCGGACTTCGGGATTGCCAAGGCGGCAGAGCAGACCCGGATCACCCAGGTGGGATCGATCCTCGGCACCGCCGCCTACCTGTCGCCCGAGCAGGCCCGCGGCGACGAGGCGGGGCCGGCCTCCGACATCTACTCGCTGGGCGTCTGCGCCTACCAGTTCCTGGCCGGCCGGCTGCCGCACGAGTACGCCTCGCTGACGGAGCTCGCGCTCAAGCAGCAACAGGACGCGGTGCGGCCGCTGTCCGACTATCGCCCCGAGGTGCCTCACGCGTTGGACCTGGCCGTGCGCGTCGCGCTCGATCCCGATCCCGGCGCCCGCTACTCGTCGGCGATCGACATGGCGCGGGCGGTGGAGGCCGGCCTGCACGGAGAGACCACGGAGGTCACTCGCCGGCTCGCCCTGGGCGCCGGCGACACCGACGCCACCCGGGCGCTCGACGCCACTGCGGCCACGCGGGCGCTGTCGGCCACGCGCCCTCAGCAGAACGTCCCGATCCTGCCCCGTGAGCCGGCGCGGCCCGCTGCCCGCGCCCCTGATCGCCGCGAGCCCGACCCCAAGGAGGCGCGCCGGGCCGCTGCCCGCCGTCGCTGGGGAGTCTTCCTGGCCCTGCTCGCCGTGCTCGCGGCCGTGGCCGTGGTGGTGATCGCGCTCAGCTCCACCGGCGGGGGCAGCGGCGCTCAGGCGCCCGACGCCAACGACGTCGACCAGCAGATTCAGCAGCTGCGCGACTTCATCGAGCAGAACACGCGCTAGACGTCACTGGCGATCCGCTGGAAACAGCGGCGGCTCGCTCGCCACTCCGGCGATGCGGTCGGCCAGCTCCCCGCCCGCGACGAACCCGGGGACGTTCCCGTGGCCCGAGTAGCCGCCCGCCACCCAGAGGCCGGGCCGTCCCGGCGTCTCCCCCACGTAGGGCAGCTGGTCGTCGCTGTAGCCCACAACGCCGGCCCAGCGGTGGGTGACCGGCTCGCCCACGCCCAGGTCCTCGCGCAGGAACTCCTCGATTCGGTCCCAGATACGGGGGCTGCCCGCGTCGCTGTCGGTGTACGAGTCCGCACCGTCGAGATCGCCGAAGCCGCCGCAGAGCACGCGCCCGTCGGGCCGCTGCTGCAGGTACTCGTAGCCCCAGCGGGAGTAGACCATCGGCTCGATCACCCGCTCCCGGAGCGGCGCGGTGGCCACCATGTGGAGTCGCCGTGAGCGCACGCGCCCGGCGAAGTCGGGAACGAGCGCAGGCAGCTGACCGTCGGCGGTCACGACGACGTGGCGCGCGCTGACGCGCCCAGCCGGCGCCACCACCTCACGTCCGTCGGAGGGAGCCGGCACCGGCAGCTCGACCGGCGTGCCCTCATGGATGCGCGCCCCGGCGAGCCTCTGCGTCGCGGGCCAGCGCGCGGATCCAGCGGGCCGGTTGGAGCGCACCGTCGTGCTCGGTCAGGACGCCGTTGCGCGCGTAGCGGCCGATCCGCTCGGGCAGCGAGGCGTGCTCCACCAGCTCCGCCGGGAAGCCATCCTCCTGAAGGGCGCGAGCGTGGGTGCGCACGTGCTCGGCCTCCTCGTCCGAGGCGCTCACGCGCAACAGCCCGACGCGCCGCATCGAGTCGCCCACCCCGAGAGCCTCGCCCAGGGCGTACATCTCCTCCTGGGTCTCGAGCGTGGTGTCGTAGATCCGCCGGGCCCGGTCGGGGCCGTACTTCTCGCGCGCATCCGGATAGAAGGCGGCGGGCCGGCCAGCAGAAAGCCGCCGTTGCGCCCGCTGGCCCCGCCGGCGACCGTGCCGCGCTCGAGCACGACCGTGTCGAGGCCGTGGGCCGCCGCCCGGCGGGCACAGGACAGGCCGGCCACGCCCGCCCCGATCACGCAGACGTCGGCCTCCGTCCGGCCCTCGAGCGCGGCCCGGGGGTCGTAGGCCTCGTCCAGCCAGAAGGGGACGGCGCTGACGCTCATGCCGCCCCGCTCACCAGGCCGGCACCGAGTCCCGCCAGCGACTCGATCCCCGCCGCCGTGGCCAGGAGCTCGGCTCCCAGCTCGGCGCGCATGGGCCCCGTGGCACGCGTCGTGGGCAGCGACACGTTGATGGCCGCCGGGCTCTCACCGTCGTGCCAGCGCACGGGCACGGCCACCGAGGACAGGCCGTGCTCGTACTCGTCGCGCGAGAAGCCCAGCCGGCCCCGGCGGATCTGCTCCAGCTGGGAATGCAGCGCCGCCCAGCTCGTGAGCGTCCGCTCGGTGAGCGCCGGATAGGGCTCCGACCCCGCCGCTCGGCGCGCGGCGGGGTCAGGGAGCTGGGCCAGAAGGCATTTGCCGAGTGCGGTGCAGTGGGCGGGCAGGCGCATGCCCACCGCGGCCCGGGGCGTGAGCAGGTTGGTCCCGCTCTCGCTCAGCAGGTAGACCACGTCGCCCTCGTGCAGCACCGCCAGGTTGACCGTCTCGCCGGTGAGCGCGGCGAGCGCGCTCAGACGCTCGCGCGCCAGGTCGGGCAGGCGCAGGCCCGACAGCAGCGCCGGCGCCAGCCGCGCCACGGAAAGGCCCAGGCGCAGGCGGTGGCCGTTGGGCTCGCGCACGAGGTAGCCGCGGTCGGTGAGCAGACGGCAGAGGCGGTGCACGGTCGGCAGCGGCAGCCCGAGGCCCTCCGAGATCTCCTTCTGGGTGAGCTCGGGCCCCTGCTCGGCGAACTGCTCCAGGACATCGAGACCCCTGGCCAGCGTGCCCACCGAGCCGCCATGCTCGCTCACCCCATGTCCCTCGGAGTCTCGAACTCCCAGCTGCGCTTGCGCACCTCGCGGCCGTTCTCGGTGGCCTCGAGCTGGGTCTCGACACGGAAGCGCTCGGCGTCGGCCTCCATCACGGTGTCGATCTCTGCTCTGGTGGAGAGGCCGTCGCGGCCGAACTCGGTGGCGCACAGGCAGCGCACCTTGGCCGACATCGGATCACCGGGGGTGATCGAGTAGATCGTGGTGGCCCAGTAGCCGGCGACGATGCCGGAGTCCGACAGGCGGAAGCGGCCGCCCTGGTCCCAGTGGAACGTGAGCTCGGTCTCACCCGAGGTGAACTCACGCCGCAGCGTACGCGCGCCCGGGTCGGACTCGAGCGTCTCCACGGCCATGCCGGGCGCGATCTCGGGCTCGCCGAAGGGGCGCAGCGCGTCGTCCTCGGCACGCGGGGGGCGCACCGGCAGCTCCAGGCGACTGCGCGGAAGGTGGACCGTGAGGGTCACCGGCTCGGGCGACGGCCACAGCCAGGGCCAGTAGTTCGGCGACAGCGCCAGGCGCAGCCGATGTCCCGCCGGCACGGCCTGGGCGATGCCGTCCAGCTCGACGGTGACCGTGACGGGGCGGCCGGGCTCGAGCGGCTCCGGGTGCTCGTGCGACTCGCGGTGGGTCAGGTTGAGAACACCGCGCGTGACCAAGGAGGAAACCCCGTCCGGGGCCACGTCGCACAGACGGACGCAGATCTGCGCCAGCGGCCGATCGCTCTCCAGCTCCAGCTCGGCCCGCGCGTGGCCCAGCAGCTCGATGCGCTCCTCGAGCGGCTCGGAGTCGAAGCACAGCGAACGCCCGTCCTCGGCGCGCTGGTCCGGGGCGGCATCGGCGGGGTTGCCGTCTCCGCACCAGACGCCGCCGTCGAGGCCGCACAGCT
The DNA here is from genome assembly GCA_963826165.1 of uncultured Thermoleophilaceae bacterium. GTDB lineage: Bacteria > Actinomycetota > Thermoleophilia > Solirubrobacterales > Thermoleophilaceae > JACVRW01. The sequence goes on from CAWGWC010000016.1 coordinate 470,313, forward strand.
CGTCGCCGGCGATGCTCAGCGTCCGCTCCTGATCGCCGCGCTCGCCCAGCAGCAGGCCGTCGCCCAGCCACAGCGTCCGCGCCTCGATGCGAGGCGAGGGCCAGTCCTCCTCCGCCACCCAGCGCCCGGGCCGCTCGGGGTGGCGGACCGCCGGCTCCACCGGCTCCTGCATCCACACCCGCAGGAGCGGATCGTCCTCCACGCCCTGGTCCTCTCCCCTGAGCCAGTGGTCGAACCAGCGCACGCACTCCTGCCCGAAGCCGATGGAGGGTCCGGGCTCCGAGTCGTCCGGGAACGAGTGCGACCACGGGCCGATGAGGCCACGACAGGGCGCGTCGAGCGAGCCCACGAGGCGCAGGATCGCGTCGGAGTAGCCGTCCACCCAGCCGCCCACGGCGTAGACCGCACACTCGATCGCCGACGGGTCCTCGCGCACCGAGCCCTGCTTCCAGTAGGCGTCGCGGCGCTGGTGGCGCATCCACTCGTGCACGTAGGGCTCCACGCGATCGATGCGTTCGAGCCAGGCCTCGCGCCAGCCCTCCCCGAACACCTCGGGATCCGGGGCCATCGCGTTGAACGAGTTCATCGAGGCGCCCCAGGAGAGCATCTCGGCCGCCAGCACCGAGCCGCCCTTGTAGTGCACGTCGTCGGAGTAGCGGTCGTCGGTGGAGCAGAGGGTGATGATCGCCTTGAGCTCCGGCGGGCGCAGCGCGGCCACCTGCAGGGCGCTGAAACCACCCCATGAGATGCCGATCATCCCGCAGCTCCCGGTACACCAGGGCTGCTCGCCCAGCCAGCGCAGCACCTCCACCGCATCCTGCTGTTCCCGGGGGGTGTACTCGTCGGACAGCAGGCCGTCGGACTCGCCGCTTCCGCGGATGTCCACCCGCACGCCGGCGTAGCCGTGCCCTGCGAGGTAGCCGAAGCGCGGAGCGTCGCGCGCTGCCAGGCCATCGCCCTTGCGGTAGGGGACGTAGTCCATCACCGCCGGCACAGGGTTCTGCTCGGCGTCCTCGGGCAGCCAGATGCGCGCGCCCAGCCGAGTGCCGTCGGACAGCGGGATCCACACGTGCTCGAGCAGTCGCACCGGTCGCGGGAGGTCGGTGACCACTCGCATCAGCCGAGCAGCTGCTTTCGGTGCTCGTCGAAGCGCGGCGCCGGAACGCCCCGCGTGGTGGGTACGCCGTCGACCTTGAACACGCTCCCGAGCAGGCGCACCGGACCCACGCCCGGGTGGTCCACCGTCTGCACGAGCCCGTTGGCCTCGGCCTGGGCGTCGTCGAACAGCTGCTCGAGGCCGCGCACCTCGCTCGCCGGGACTCCCCGGGACCTCAACTCGGTCACGGCCTCGGCCACCTTCTTCTGCGCGAAGGCGCGCTCCACGGCACGCGTGTGAGCGAGGCGACACGCCCGTTCCGTCTCATCGCTCGGCTCGCGCTGTGGGTTGTCGGTGTGGGCGTCCACGAGGCCGAGAACCTCGCACACCCCGCGGCGCTGTTCCGGGTTGAGGCAGGCGAGCGCGATGAACCCGTCCGAGCAGTCGTGCGAGCGGTAGTAGGGATCGAGCTCCTCCAGGGTCCGGGTGGCGTTCGCGCGACGGTCGAGCTCGGCTGACCCGGCCGGCTCGTGCTCCGCTTCCGAGCCCGGCTCGTCCCGGTCCTCGATCCTCACGAAGCGCTGGGCCTGCAGCGCCAGGGCGGCGCCGAGCAGCGACACCTCGAGCTCGGGCGCCGCCCCTCGTTCGGGGGCGAGCAGGCCCGCCGTCACGGCCAGCGCGGCGAGCAGGCCGGCGGTGAAGTCGGCCAGCGCCAGCCCGCCGAGGCGCTCCGGAACGCTGTCCCCCACCCGCGGGTGGGCCAGCAGCAGGCCGGAGAGCGCCTGGGCGATCAGGTCGTAGGCCGGGCGCCCGGCGTCCGGGCCGCTGCTTCCGAAGGCGGCCACGCACACCACCACGCAGTCGCGGTTGGTGGCTCTCACGCTCTCGGCGTCGAGCGCGAACCGCAGGGCGCGCTCGGGCAGGCAATTGTGCACGAGGGCGTCGGCGCCGGCGATCAGCTCGTGGCTGGCACGGCGACCCTCCTCGCTCTTCAGGTCGAGCGCCACCGAGCGCTTGCCGCGGTTGAGGGCGTGGAAGTGGCGGCTCTCGCCCTCGGCGAACGGGGCGTAGCGGCGCCACTGGTCGCCCCGCGGCGGCTCGATCTTGACCACGTCCGCGCCCAGGTCGGAGAGCAGCATCGTCGCGAAGGGGCCGGCCACGTACTGGCCGTAGTCGAGCACCCGCCGGCCGGCCAGTGGCAGCGGAGCGCTCACCCGTCTCCCTCCCAGGCGGCCAGCGTCGCCTCGGCCCACACCCTCGAGGCGCGCACGCGGCGCCGCACACGCCCGATCGGAAACTCGAGGGTGAAGCCCAGAGCGCCGGTCACCTGCTGTAGACCGGCCAGGGCGCGCTCCGCCGCCTCGCCGGCGTGGAGCAGCGCATCGGCACCCGGCTCCTCGCGGGCGAGCAGGAGCAATCCGTCGACGATGGTGGCGGCGTCGGCCAGCGTCTGCTGCACCGGATCGAGCGCAGCCAGCGGCCGGCCGAAGGCGCGGCGCGTGCGGGTGTGCTCGAGCGCCAGGCCAAGCGCCTCGTGACAGGCACCGGCCAGGTACCCGGCCGAGCCCGCGACCCAGGCTCGCATGCGCACATCGGCCGACTCACCCTGCTCCCTGCCGGCCGGCTCCTCGGAGAGGATCCGAGCCACGCCGAGCGAGTCCGCGTAGGGCAGCTCCTCGAGCTCGCCGGCGTCCGCGTAGACGATCCGCCCGCTGTCAGGGGCCGCGAGGCGTCCTCCGGGCACGGCGTAGCGGCCGAGGACCCCGTCGCGCAGCGCACCTCCCAGCAGCCGGTCCACCGGCGCGAGCGAGGCGAGGTTGCGCCCCAGCTCCACGGCGGCGGGCCCGACGAAGACGAGCAACTCGGGTTGCTCGGCCAGGCTGTCCCAGCCCGCGCCGGCCAGGGCATCGGCGAGCTCGGGCGACGCATCGGACACGGCGGCTCCCGGGCTCCAGGGGTCGGCTCACCCGATGCCGGTTGGCCAGCGCCGCCACCGTCTCCGCGAACTGGCCGGCCTCCGACACCGCAGCGGCCGCCGGCTCCACGCTCAAGCCGGGCATCCCAGCCCCCTCCGGGCGATCACCCGGCGCTGGATCTCGGCCGCGCCGCCGGCCACCGTGCTGCCGGTGCCGGCCCGCCCCAGGGCGGCCAGACGCCCGTGCGCGGTCGCCCGCGGATGGCGCTCCACCAGCCCCGCCGGACCCAGCAGGCGCGTGCCGAGCGCCGCCGTGCGCCCCACCAGGAGCGCGATCGAGAGCTTGGCCATCGATGCGGCCGCCGTCGCCGGCCGTCCGGCGCTGAGAAGCTCCACGGCCCGGCGACCGTGCAGACGCGCGGCCTCGGCCTCGCCCCGGAGAGTGCGAAGCTCGCGACGCTCGGCCGGCGTGCCCGCGAAGGCATCGAGGTCATCGAGCACCCGCAGCACCACCCCCACCTTCTCGCTCGTCACCCGCTCGTGGTCGAGCGTGCGCATGAGCACCGCCCAGCCACCGTCGAGATCGCCCACCAGCTGATCGGCCGCCACCTCCAGCTCGTCGAGGAAGACCTCGTAGAGCGCGCCACCGCCCAATGTGGGGATCGGACGGACCTCGATCCCGGGCGAGCGCATGTCGGCCACCAGAACCGACAGCCCGCGGTGCGGCCGGCTCGCCTCCGGGTTGGTGCGCACGGCCAGATAGATCCAGTCCGCCAGTTCGGCGCTCGAGGTCCAGATCTTGTGACCAGACACCACGAACCGATCGCCCTCGCGGCGCGCCGTGGTCCGCAGCGCGGCCAGGTCGGAGCCCGCCTCCGGCTCAGAGAAGCCCTGGCAGAACATGAGCCGGCCGGCGGCGATCTCCGGCAGGAAGCGCTCCTGCAACTCGGGTGAAGCGCAGCCGAGCAGCGCGTTGCCGATCGTCTTGACCGAGAGCAGGTAGCCCGAGAGCGGCAGCCAGTGGTAGCCGAAGCTCTCCTCCACGGCCACGGTCTCGAGTGGTGACCGGTCCTGACCCCCGAGCGCGGTGGGCCAGTGCAGTCCGATCCAACCGGACTCGCCGAGCGCCGCGTAGGCGGCGCGCGAGTCGCCGTCCGAGGGCATCCCCTGGAAGCGGTTCTCGGGTTCCCCGTCGAGGCGCTCAGCCAGGGCCTCGGCGAACTTCCGGGCGCGTGAGACGCTACTTTCAGCCAGCGAAAGCAAACTCCGTTGAATGATAAGGGCTAAGGCAGTCGGCCCGCCAGGACGTCCTGGGCATGCGAGGGGTAGCCACCGCGGAGGATCGCCTCGCGCATCCCGGCCATCAGTCGCTGCATGAAGGTCAGGTTGTGCAGCGTGACCAACCGCTTGCCGGTGAGCTCGCCGGCGCGGATCAGGTAGTGGAGGTAGCCGCGCGTGTGCTCGCGGCAGGCGGGACAGGGGCAGCGCTCGTCGATCGGCTCTCTGCTCGCTCGCATGCCGCCCTTGGCCAGGTCGAGGCGCCAGCGCCGCTCCGGGTCGGGCACGAGCGCGGTGCCGTGGCGGGCCAGACGGGTGGGCGTGGCGCAGTCGAAGGTGTCGATGCCCGCGCCCACGGAGTGAACCAGGTCGTCCACGTCGCCGATGCCGAGCAGGTGGCGGGGCGGTTCGTCGGGCAGCACCCGCAGCGACCAGCCCACCACCTCGCGCATCTGCTCCTTCTCCTGCCCGAGTGAGCCGCCGATGGCAATTCCCGGGACACCCGAGCCGGCCACGTAGGCGGTGGACTCCGTGCGCAGGTCCTCGTGCACGCCCCCCTGGACGATCCCGTAGAGGAGCTGGCCCGGCGGCGCGTGCTCCGAGCACCAGGCGATGCAGCGCTCGAGCCAGCGGTGCGTGCGCTCCATCGAGCGGGCGGTGTAGTCGCGCTCGACGTGAAAGGGAGTGCACTCGTCGAAGGCGAGCGCGATGTCGGAACCCAGCTTGGCCTGGACCTCCATCGAGGTCTCCGGCCCCATGAAGCGCTCGCGCCCGTCGAGGTAGGAGCGAAAGCGCACGCCCTCCTCCTCGATCGAGATGACCATCGACTGCCGGCGGTCGCGGCGCCGCTTGATTTCCTCCGCCACCGAGCCGTGCCCCATGGAGAACACCTGGTAGCCGCCCGAATCGGTGATGATGGCCCGCCGCCAGCCCATGAACTCGTGCAGGCCGCCCATCTCCTCGATCAGCTCCGGCTCGGGCTGGATGAAGAGGTGGAACGTGTTGCCGAGGACCATGTCGTAGCCAAGCTCGGCGACCTCAGCCGCATGTAGCGACTTGACCGTCGCCGTGGAGGCCAGCGGCACGAAGGCGGGAGTGCGCACGTCGCCGTGCGGGGTGTGGATCAGCCCGGCGCGCGCGTCCCCGTCACGGGCTTCGATGGTGAACGGGGAGGGCCTCACCGAAGCAGCGACGAACCCGTCATCTGCTCCGGCTGCTCCTGGCCCAGGAGCTCGAGGATCGTGGGCGCGACGTCGGCCAGGATCCCGTCGTCGCGCAGGCCTCCCACGTCCTCGGTGACCACCAGGGGCACGGGGTTCATCGAGTGCGCGGTGTTGGGGCTGCCGTCGGGCTCGAGCATGTGGTCGGCGTTGCCGTGGTCGGCGGTGACCACACACACCGCCACCGCGTCCTTCCACGGCCTCCACGATCCGGCCCAGGCATCCGTCCACGGTCTCGATGGCCTCCACCGCCGCCGGGATGACGCCGGTATGGCCGACCATGTCGGGGTTGGCGAAGTTGATGATGCCGAAGCCGTAGTCCTCCTCGGCCCAGGCCTCGACGAAGGCGTCGGTGGCCGCCCGGGCGCTCATCTCCGGCTTCTTGTCGTAGGTCGGCACGTCGCGCGGGGAGTCCACGAGGCGCCGCTCCTCACCTTCGTAAGGGGTCTCCTCGCCGCCGTTCAGGAAGTAGGTGACGTGCGCGTACTTCTCCGTCTCGGCCACGTGCAGCTGAGCCACGCCGCGCTCGGCCAGCACGGAGGCCAGCGTGACCTCCGGCCGGGCGGGCGGAAAGGCGACCGGGAAGTCCCACTCCTCGGTGTAAGACGTGAGCGTGGTGAGCCGAAGGTCGAGCTTGTCATTGAGTGCCTGGGTCAGCTGCCGGGCGCGGTCCGGGCGGAAGTTGAAGAAGATGACGCTGTCGCCATCGCGAATGCGACCCTCCTCCCCCACCAGCGTCGGCTTGATGAACTCGTCCGTCTCGCCGCGGTCGTAGGCCGCTCGCACCGCCGCCTCGCCGCTGTCGGCGGAGAACTCGGCCTCGCCGTCCACCAGGGCGGCGAGCGCCAGCTCCGTGCGGTCCCAGCGCTTGTCGCGGTCCATCGCGTAGTAGCGGCCGCTCACCGAGGCGATGCGCGCACCGCCCCAGCCCTCCACCTCGGTCAGATAGCCGGCGCCCGAGTCGGGCAGGGTGTCGCGGCCGTCGGTGAAGGCGTGGATCACCACATCGGCGACCTTCTCCCGCTCCGCCAGCTCGATCAGCGCCCTCAGGTGCTTCATGCTCGCGTGAACTCCGCCCTCGGAGACCAGGCCGAGCAGGTGCACCCGGTCGCTCTCACATGCGGCCCGCAGCGCCTCGTTGTCGTAGAAGGAGCCGTCGTCCACCGCCTCGTCGATGCGCAGCAGGTCCTGCTTGACGATTGCCCCGGCGCCCAGGTTGAGATGGCCGACCTCCGAGTTGCCCATCTGTCCCTCCGGCAGACCCACCGAGGGACCCCACGCGGTGAGCGTCGTGTGCGGATGCCGCTCCCACAGCCCGTCGAAGACCGGGGTGTCGGCCAGGGAGACCGCATTGCCGGGTCCTGGCTCAGCCAGGCCCCAGCCGTCGAGGACGATCAGGCAGGCCCGCTCGAAGCTCACGGCGCGGCGGCGGCCACGATCCGGGCGAAGCCCTCGGGATCGAGGCTCGCTCCGCCCACGAGCGCGCCGTCGACGTCCTCCTCGGCCAGGATCTCGCCCGCGTTGTCGGGCTTGACGCTGCCGCCGTAGAGCACGCGGACCTGAGCGGCCGCTTCGCGCGAGCGGTCGCCCACCAGAGCGCGGATGAAGGCGATGGCGTCCTGCGCGATGTCGGGCGTGGCCACCTTGCCGGTGCCGATGGCCCAGACGGGCTCGTAGGCGATCACCACTTCGGCGAGCCGCTCGGCCGGCACCTTCTCGAGCGCCTCCTGAACCTGATGGCGCAGCTTGCGCTCGGTCTCGCCGCCCTCGCGCTCCTCCTCGGTCTCGCCCACGCACAGGATCGGCAGCAGGCCGGCCTCGAACGCCGCCGGCAGCTTCTCCTGCAGCGCGCGGTCGGTCTCGCCGTCGTAGGCGCGCCGCTCGGAGTGGCCCAGCACCACGCCGTCCACGTCGAGCTCGGTGAGCATGGCGGCAGACACCTCGCCGGTGTAGGCCCCCTCCTCGTGCGCGGCCATCGTCTGCGCGCAGACGATCACCCCGCTGCCCGCGAGCTTCTCCACCACGGTGTCCAACGCGGTGAAGGGAACGCACACGCCCACGTCGGCCGGGCGCCGCGACTGGTCGGGCAGCAGCTCGAGCAGCCGGTCGCAGTACTCCGCGGCCTGGGCCCGGGTGCCCCAGAGCTTCCAGTTGCCGGCGATGAACGGCCGCCGGTCGGACTCAGGCGTCATCGAGCGCCTCCACGCCGGGCAGCTCCTTGCCCTCGAGCAGCTCCAGCGAGGCCCCACCGCCGGTGGAGAGGTGATCCACCCGGTCGGCCAGGCCGAACTCGACCATCGCCGCGCCGGAGTCGCCGCCGCCCACGACGGTCGTGCCGGGGGCGTCGGCCACCGCCTCGGCCACCACACGTGTGCCCTCGGCGAAGGGCTCCATCTCGAACGCGCCCATAGGCCCGTTCCAGAACACCGTGCCCGCGGAGGCGATCTCGTCCGCGTAGGTCTTGGCCGTCTCCGGGCCGACATCGAGGCCCATCCAGCCGTCGGGCACCTCGGTGCCGTCTTCGGTGCGACGCTCGGCCTCGGCGTCGAAGCGGTCGCCGAGCACCAGGTCCGTGGGCAGCATGAGCCGGCAGTCCGAGCTCTCTGCCTTCTCCAGCGCCTTGGCCGCGAGCTCCACACCCTCGTCCTCCACCAGCGAGTCGCCCGTGGAGATCCCCTGCGCGCGGAAGAAGGAGAAGCACATCGCGCCGCCGATCAGGAGGGTGTCGGCCGTGTCTAGGAAGCGGTCGATAAGGGCGATCTTGTCGGTGACCTTGGCCCCGCCGAGCACCACGACCAGCGGGCGCTCGGGCGCCTCGATCATCGAGCGCAGCGTGACCACCTCGTTCTCGAGCAACAGCCCGGCCACCGCCGGCCGCAGGAACTCCGTCACGCCCGCGGTGGAGGCGTGCGCGCGGTGGGCCGCGCCGAACGCGTCGTCGACGTAGGCGTCGCCCAGCGCGGCCAGCTCTCGGGCCAGATCGGGATCGTTCTCGGTTTCGCCTGGCTCCCAGCGCGTGTTCTCGAGCACGAGCACGCTGCCCGGGCCGAGCTCGTCCACCGCTCGGCGGACCTCCGGTCCGACCACATCGGGTGCCTGCTGAACCGGCGCGTCGATCAGCTCACCCAGCCGCTCCGACACCGGCGCGAGCGAGGTGTCCGGATCACGCCCGTCGGGGCGGCCCAGATGGGAGCAGAGCACGAGCCGCACGTCCTGCTCGAGCAGCAGCCCGATGGTGGGCAGCGCGGCCTTGATGCGGGCGTCGTCGACCACCCGTCCGTCCTCCAGCGGGACGTTGAAGTCCACCCGGGCGAGCACGGCCTCGCCCGCCGCGACCTCCAGGTCACGCACGGTGCGCTTGCCCAATCCGGTGGCGGCGTCAGGCAACCGGCGTCCCCGCCAGCACGCGCTGCGCCAGGTCGACGACCCGGTTCGAGTAGCCCCACTCGTTGTCGTACCAGGCCACGACCTTGACCAGCTTCTCGTCGATGACCATGGTGAGCGGCGAGTCGAAGATCGACGAGTAGGCCGAGCTGACGATATCGGTGGAGACGATCGGGTCCTCGTTGTACTTGAGGATCCCCTCGAGCGCACCGCTGTCGGCCTTGTCGGCGAAGGCGGAGTTGATCTCCTCGTTGGACGTCGGCTGGGACACCTCGCACACCAGGTCGACCACGGAGCCCGTTATGACCGGCGCGCGGATGGCCATGCCGTTGAGCTTGCCCTCCAGCTCGGGCAAGACGAGGCCCACGGCCTTGGCCGCTCCGGTGGTGGTGGGCACGAGGTTGACCGCCGCCGCGCGGGCCCGGCGGAGGTCCTTGTGCGGCGCGTCCTGGAGGTTCTGGTCGGCCGTGTAGGCGTGGATCGTGGTCATGATCCCGCGCTCGATGCCCACCGAGTCGTGCAGCACCTTGGCCACCGGGGCCAGGCAGTTGGTGGTGCAGGAGGCGTTCGAGATCACGTCGTGGCTGTCGGGGTCGTAGGCGTCGTCGTTGACCCCCAGCGCGATGGTCACGTCCGGCTCGGTGGCCGGAGCGGTGATGATGACCTTCTTCGCACCCGCCTCGAGATGCTTGGCGGCGTCGTCGCGCTTGGTGAACAGCCCGGTGGACTCGATCACCACCTCCGCGCCCGAATCGCCCCACGGGAGGGCAGCGGGGTCGCGCTCGGAGAACACCTTCAGCTCGTCGCCGTCGACCACGAGGGCGTCGTCGGTGTAGTCGATCTCCCCCTGGAACGGGCCCAGGATCGAGTCGTACTTGAGCAGGTGAGCGAGGGTCTTCGTGTCGGTGATGTCGTTGACGCCGACCCAGTCGATGTCTGCTCCACGGGCGTGCGCCGCCCGGAAGACGTTGCGCCCGATGCGGCCGAAGCCGTTGATGCCGGCCTTCAAGGCCATTCAGGTGCTCCCTTCTACCTGGTTGAGTGCGGTGTGAATCTAGCGTTACGGTCGTCGCGGAGGCTTATCGATGTCGCGGTGCACGACGTCGATCATGTAGTCCCCGCGCTCCCCGTATACCCGGGCTAGGTGCTCGGCGATCACCACTGAGCGGTGACGTCCGCCGGTGCAGCCCACGCCGACCATCAAATGTGACTTGCCCTCCCGCTCGTAGGCCGGCAGCAGGTAGTCGAGCAGCGGAGTGAGGCGCTCGTAGAAGTCGCCGATCCCGTCGGAGCGCGTGACGTACTCGATCACGTTGTCGTCCAGACCGGTGAGCTCGCGCAGATCGGCTTCGTAGTGCGGGTTGGGCAGGAAGCGCACGTCGAAGGTCAGGTCGGCGTCGCGCGGGCTGCCGTGCTTGAAGCCGAAGGTCATGAAGGTCACGGCCAGCCGGCCGACGTGAGTGCGCGGCAGCATCTTGTCGGCCACGACCTTGCGCAGCCGGCTGGCCGACAGGTCGCTGGTGTCGATGCAGATGTCGGCCCGCTCCTTCACCGGCTTGAGCAGGTCGTCCTCCTTGCGGATCGCCTCGCCCACCGAGCCGCCGTTGGCCAGCGGGTGGCGCCGCCGGGTCTCCTTGAAGCGGTTGATGAGGACGTCGTCGCTCGCCTCCAGGAAGAGCACGCGGTAGGGCACGCCGTGGGCGTCGAGGTCGTCCAGCACGCGCACGAGGCCGTCGATGTCGAGTCCGCGCACATCTGAGGCCACCGCCGCGCGCTCGATGCTCGAACCCTCCAGCCCGAACAGGTCGGCCAGCGAGCGGATCATCTCCGGCGGCAGGTTGTCTACGCAGAAGTAGCCGGCGTCCTCGAAGGTGGCCATCGCCTGGGACTTGCCCGCGCCGGAGAAGCCGGTGATGACCACGAAATCCTCGATGCTCCCTTTGTACGCGGCGGTCACCTGACTTTGTTGACGTAGTTGTGAATATCGCGGGCGACCTTGCCGGGCAGCCCCGGCACCGCCTCGAGCTCCTCCCGGCTGGCGCCGAGGAAGCGCTCCGGCGAGCCGAAGTGCTGGAGGATGCTGCGCTTGCGGGCAGGTCCCACCCCGGGAAGGTCGTCGAGCACCGACCGGGTCATCGCCTTGTCGCGACGCCCTCGGTGGAACTCGATGGCGAAGCGGTGGGCCTCGTCGCGCACCCGCTGAAGGAGCTGCAGCTCGGGCGTCTCGTGTGACATCAGGAGGGGCATCCTCTTTCCCGGGAGGAAGACCTCCTCGATGCGCTTGGCCAGGCTCACCACGGTCACGCCGAGGTCACGGAAGGGACCCACCTCCCTCAGGCCCGCCGAGAGCTGTCCCTTGCCTCCGTCGATCACGATCAGCGACGGCAGCGAGGCGAAGCTCTCGTCGTAATCGCGATCGTGCGGGCTGCGCTCGCGTTGAGCGACGTACTGGCCCATGCGGCGGGAGAGGACTTCAGCCATGGCGGCGAAGTCATCTTGAACGGAGTCCCGGATGCCGAAGCGCCGGTAGTCGGCCTTCTTGGCCGCGCCGCCCTCGAACACCACCATCGACGCGACCGTGTGCGAGCCCATGAGGTTGGAGATGTCGAAGCACTCGATCCGCATGGGGATGGTCTCCATCCCCAGTGCCTGCTGGAGCCCCTCCAGCGCCTCGATCCGCTGCGTGCGGCGACGCTCGGAGCGCAGCCGGTCCTGATCTAGGGCCAGGCGCGCGTTGCGCTCGGCCAGCTCGAAGATGCGCCGCTTGTCGCCTCGCTCGGCGTGGCGCACCTCGACCGGGGCGCCGCGGCGCTCCGCCAGTGCCTCCGACAGCGTCCTCGCCGTCTGAACCGCCGGCGGGACGATCACCTGGGGCGGCACCGCGAGCGCGCTGGCGTAGTACTGGAGCACGAACTCCTCGGCCACCTCGCCCTCGTCGCGCTCAGCCGCGTTCTCGAGGTAGAAGCTCTGGCGATCGGCCAGCACGCCGTCGCGCACCTGGAAGACCTGGGCGTTGGCGTCGGTCCCCTCGGCCGCCACCGCGATCGCGTCGAGGGTGCCCACCGCCTCGTTGGAGATGCGCTGACGCTCGAGCAGCGAGCGCACGGCGTTCAGCTTGTTGCGGTACTGGGCGGCCTGCTCGAACTCCTGCTCGTCCGAGGCGCTCTTCATCCCCTGCTGGAGCGCCCGCTCGATCTGGCGGTAGCGCCCGGACAGGAAGTCGATGATCGTCTCGACGTTCTCCCGGTACTCCTCTTTCGAGATGTAGCCCACGCATGGGGCCTGGCAGCGTTTGAGGTGGTAGTCGAGACAGGGGCTTCCGCTGGCCCGGCCCGGCTCGGGGCCGTCGCAGGTGCGGTACTGGAAGACCTTGCCCAGCAGATCGAGCGTCTCGCGCACCCGCTTGGCGTTGGAGAACGGGCCGAAGTAGGCGCGGCTGCGCCGGTGGCGCTCGCGCGTGAAGTAGATGCGCGGGTACTCCTCGTCCAGGCTGATGGCGATGTAGGGATACGACTTGTCGTCGCGCAGCCGGACGTTGAACACCGGCCGGTAGCGCTTGATGAACTCCTGCTCGGCCAGCAGCGCCTCGGCCTCGGTCTCCGTGGCGATGAACTCGATGTCGCGGATGGCCGAGACCATGTCCCCCGCGCCGCGGGCGCCGGGCTTGGAGAAGTGCCCGGCCACCCGCTTGCGCATCGAGCGGGCCTTGCCGACGTAGAGGACCTTGTTCTTCTCGTCCCGGAAGATGTAGACGCCAGGGGCATCCGGCAGCGCGCGGCGCTGCTCCCGGATTCGCTCCTCGGTGGTCGAGTCTGTGGTGGCCATCCCCTCATTCGAGGATAGGCCCGCGCTCTACTCGAGCAGACGGACTACCGACTCGGCCACGCAGACCGGCTTCTCGTTGCCCTCGACCTCGACGGTCCACTTCTGGGTGAGCTGGTGCCAGCCGCCGCCCACCTCGTCGACCGACAGGGTCTCGAGGCTGGCGCGTATGCGACTGCCGCTGGGCACCGGGGCCGGGAAGCGGACCTTGTTCCAGCCGTAGTTCACGCCCATGGTGAAGCCGGTGGACTGAAACAGCTGGTCTCGGAAGCCGTCGACCATGGACAGGGTCAGGTTGCCGTGGGCGATGGTCTTGCCGAACGGGCTCTCGGTCTTCGCGCGCTCCACGTCGACGTGGATCCACTGGTGGTCACCGGAGACCTCGGCGAACTTGTCGATGATCTCCTGGGTCACCTCGCGCCAGTCACTGGGGCCGACCGTCTGTCCCACGAGCTCCCTGAGCTCGTCGATTCCGTTCACGGTGGTGGTCATGGCCGGGCAGCCTACCGGCGCCGCCCGGGTGCTTCCGCGCTCAGCCCCGTTGGTTCCAGGGCTTCGAGCGCAGCGCCGAGGCCAGGGCGCGCCGCCCGTCCTTCATCACCGGCTCGCCGTGGGTGACGAGCACGCGGTCGAAGTCGAGCTTCAGCAGTGGCTTGAGCGTCGGGTTGAAGCGCTCGCGATAGAAGCGCTCGACCTTGTCGTCCACGCGGCCATCCGCCCATACCCGCAGGCGCCCGCCGGTCTCCGCCACCGCGTCCCCGAAGACGAGCGCCCGGTGGGAGGTGAGCAGCAATGGCGTCTCGTGGCGACGGGGCTTGCCGATGGCAAAGGCCTCCACGCCACCGGGAAGCTCCGCGCCCGGCTCGATCGCGCTGAGCGCCGTGGGGGTGCGGAGGCGCTTCGCGGCGGCCGGATGGCCCCAGATCTCCACTTCGCCGTCCTTGCGGTAGCGATCGCGCAGCGTCTGGGCGCTGCGGACGTGGTACGGGATCGAGATGAAGATGAGGAGCCGCGCACCCAGCTGCTTCGCGATCAGCTCGTGGACCGGCGCCGGGTCGGGCGGCAACAGCGGATCGATCAGGAGCAGGTCGTCGCCGGCCTTCGCGGCGAAGCTCACCACCTCGGCGCCGAACTCGCCGGGGTGCCACTCGGGGTGGCGGGCCGTCCAGCGCCACAGGCCCGGGACCAGCCTCTTCGGGGAGCCACTCATGTGCGGCGCATCCTAAGCGGAGGGATACTGCTCATGCCGTGGCGCAGAGTCATCTCGACGTGGTGAAGGTCCTGATCGACGCCGGCAACCGCGAGGCGTCGGAATGGGCGCTGTCCGAGTACTTCACGGAGGACGCCGAGTTCGAGCCCGCGCGCGAGTTCGCCGCGCTCAGCCAGCCGGTCTTCCGCGGCCACGAAGAGCTGGCCCACGCCTGGGACCTCTTCCACGAGGCCTTCGCCGACAGCCGCCAGGAGATCGGCGAGCTCACCGACGCGGGCGACCACGTGCTGGCGGTGGTGCACTGGACGGTGCGCGGGCAGGCCAGCGACGTTGAGGTGACCTTCGACCTGTTCGAGGACTACGAGTTCCGGGGCGACAAGGTCAGCCGGATGCGCTTCTTCCTGGAGCGCGAGGAGGCGCTGGCGGCGGCCGGACTCAGTGAACGAGGAACGGCGCAATGATGCTGGTGACAGGGGCATCCACGTACCCACCGGGCCCGAGTCGCTGCTGCCCGAGGAGCAGGTGGCGATCCTGGCCCGAGCATTGGGCCGAGACCTGCGCTTCGAGCCCCAGCCCGACGAAGAGGCGCGTGAGGAGATGCTGAAGACCATGCCGCCCGAGTACGTGGACGCCTTCTTCGACTTCTACGTCGCGGGAACGCTCGACGAGTCGCAGGTGCTGAGCACGGTCGAGGACGTGACCGGCCGGCCGCCGCACACCTTCCACGACTGGGCGGTGGCGCACGCGGAGGACTTCCGCTGAGCGGCGTCTCCCATCACTCGACCAGGCGCACCTCGAAGCCCCCCACCACCGGGATCTCGCCCGCGCCGCCGAGCAGCCCGAGGATCCTGGCCACGTAGGCCCGCGTCTCGGCGAACGGCGGGACGCCGCCGTACTGCTGGACCGCGCCGGCCCCGGCGTTGTAGCCGGCCAGCGCCAGCGCCACCTTGCCGCCGAACTGCTCGAGCAGATCGCTCATCAGGTGGGCCTGGGCGTCGATCGCCGCGACCGGGTCGAACGGGTCGCGCAGGCCGTAGGCGTCGGCCGTGCCCGGCATGAACTGGGCGATGCCCTCCGCCCCGGCCGGGCTGCGCGCGAACGGGTTGAAGCCGGACTCGGCGTAGAGCTGAGCCGCCAGCACGTTCATGGGCACGTTCCAGCGCAGCGCCGCGCGCGCGATCGGGTCGTGGAAACGCGACGGCACGAAGCTCGGCAGCTGGTGATGAACACGGCCGTGGTCGCCTCCAGGCGGCTCCCACGAGCCCTGGTCGTAGCGCGCCGGGTGCTCCCGATCGCGTGGGTTGGCTCCGTAGCCGTAATGCCAGGGCTCCCATTTGTAGCGCCAGATGAAGCCGAAACGGCGGTGATTGGCCTGTAACCAGGCATAGGCGGCCGGCGGGCCGAGGTCCAGCTCGGTGGCGTAACGGTGCAGGCTCGTTCCCGGAGGCGCAACCCACTTCGGGTTCGGGTTCGCGGCGAAGAGACGCGCCTGCTCGGCGTCGGAGCGAAAGGCGCTCGACACCGACAGGAACAGTCCAGCTTCGCGCCGCGCGGCGGTGGCCATGCGGTCGAAGGCCGTAGCGACATCCGGGCGCATCGGCTTGCCCATCCGGTAGGCGAGCGGTCCGTCGTAGCCGCCGCCCGAGCCGAACGCCGGCATCCCAAGGGCGGCCCCGAGGTCGGGCGAGATCTCGGCCGCCGCACGGGCCCGCACCTCGATCGCGCTGCCCGTCCCGCGCTCCCCGAGCTCGGTCTTCACGCGAACGGCGCCGCGAACCGCCACCGCGATCCTGGTGGGCGCAAACGACGCTTCGGGAAAGCTGACGTCGCCGAAACCCACCCGCACGCCGTTGCGACGCCCACCCCGCACCGCCGCCGCGCGCGCCCGCGCGAGATAGAGCGGCAACGGCAGGTGCCGCGGATTGGGCAATCCATTCGCCAGCAGCGGCGGCTCGAACAACCGCGGATAGAGATCCCGCATCACCTGGGCGGCCGACACCGCCGCCAGATCCGCCCCGCGCTGATGCTTGCCCCGCGCCCCCAACGCACTGCCGAAGGCGAACAGCACCACCGCCCCCAAGAGCAGCAGGAGCATCACGCCGAGCAGCAAGAGGGACGCCTGACCGGACTCGCGCGCGCGTCCGGTGATCGACCTGAACCACATGGTCCGCCACCATCGCCCGACCCGTCCAACAGGACAAGACGCCCGTGTACAAACTGAGATACAGGTCAGCCAAGAATCACCGAACACCGCCGGAGCGGGTCCGGTGAGATCAGCTCACAGCGGGAGCTGTACCGGAAGCCCTGAGCAGGCGTCGTCGCTCATTGCGCAAGATCGGACTCTTTTCGATCCTCGGGGGCCTCGTCATCCTCTCGGGCAATGGCCGACCACAAACCGATCGACGCCGTGGTGCTCGATGGCGACGTGCCGCTCGCCGTAAGGATCCACCGCTCCACCGACGACCCGTTCGAGCGCCGCCCGGCGGTGATCGTCATGGGCTCGTGGCTGACCGTCAAGGAGCAGATGGCCGACCTCTACGCCGCGCAGCTCGCGCAGCGCGGATACACGGCCGTCACCTTCGACTTCGCGGGCTTCGGCGCCAGCGGCGGGTCGCTGCGACAGGCGGAGATCCCGGACCGCAAGATCGCCAACCTCGCGGCGGTCACGCGCTTCGCGGCCACGTCATCGCTTGCCGCGCCCGGCGGGGTGGGAGCGCTCGCGATCTGCGCCAGCGCTCAGTACACGCTTGCGGCCATTGCCGCGGGCGTGTCGCTGGCCTCGTTTGCGAGCGTCGCCGGCTGGTATCACGACACGGAGTCGGTGGCGCCGTTCTACGGCGGCGAGGACGGTGTCCGCGATCGTCTCGAGCGGGCTGACGCGGCGGCCCAGCGCCTGGCCGGGTCAGGCGAGCTGTCCACCGTGCCAGCCTACGCGGCGGGGGACGAGAGCGCCGCGATGTTCATCGAGATGGGCTACTACGCCGAGGCGGAGCGCGGCGCGATCCCGGAATGGAAGAACGAGATGGCCGAGATCAGCTGGCGCCACTGGCTGGGCTTCGACGGCCTGTCGGCGGCTTCCGGCGTGTCCGTGCCGACGCTGTTCGTGCACAGCGACGCGGCGGTGCTGCCGGACAACGTGCGCGCGGTGGCCGAGCAGGTCGGCGGCCCGGTAAGCAGTGTCTGGATCGAGGGCGAGCAGATCGACTTCTACGACCAGCCCGACCAGGTCGGCGCTTCGGTCGACGCGGCCGACGAGCACTTCACCAAGACGCTCGGAGCCCCCGCGTGAGCACCGCCGATGCCGTCGCGCACTTCTTCCGCGCCGTCGACCGCCGCGACTGGCCGGCGGTCCGCGCCGGTCTGGCCGACGAGGTCGCGACCGACTACAGCTCACTGTTCGGCACCGATCCGGAGCGGGTGACCGGCGATGACCTCGTGGCGCAGTGGCAGGAGACGCTGCCCGGGTTCGACGCAACGCAGCACTTCCTCGGCCAGCTCGTGGCCAGGGATGGCGACACGCTGGAGTGCAACGTGCGGGGCTATCACCACCTCGGCGAAGAGACCTGGATGGTCGCCGGCTGGTACGTGCTGACGGTCGACGGCGACGGGCGGCTGGCGGGCATCACGCTGCACACGTCGTACGAGGAGGGCGACCGCGGGCTGGTCGACAAGGCCCGCGCACGGGCCGGCGGGGGTTGACTCGCCGCCCTCAGGCCGCGGCGACGATCGCGCGCAGCTCGGACGGCAGCAGGCCCGTGTGCGACCGGAACACACGGCGGAAGTGGCTGAGGTTCTGAAAGCCGACCCTTGCCGCCACGCGCGCTACCGGTTCACCCGACGCGATGAGCAGCAGTCGCGCGCGATCGATTCTCCGCGACGTCACGAACTCGTGGGGCGCCATGCCGACCGTGGCCTTGAACGCGCGCGCGAAGTGAAACGGGCTGAAGTGCGTGACGCGGGCGAGACGATCGATCGTCAGCGTCGTGCCGAGCTCGCCCTCGACCAGCTCGTGCACGCTCGCCAGCGCCCGCGCTGGCAGACGCGTGACGCGGGGTCGCGGCTCGACGGCAACGCCGCCGTAGCGGCGGAGGACGTGGCCGGCCAGTAGGTGCGCGAGGCTGCTGGACGCGACGTCGCCGAGCGTGCCGCCCGTCGCATGAGCCCGGCGGAGCACCGAAGCGACGCCGAGGACGACCGGATCGGCGATGCCCACGCGGGGCGCCTCGAAGAACACGCGGCCGCTTGCCGGGGATGCATCGGACAGGGAGCTGAGCAGGGCCTCGTCGGGATAGATCTCGAGCGCCTCGGTCGTCTCACGAACGTGCGACCAGACGATCGGAGTCGAGCCCGAGACGATCACCGAGCCGCCCGGGTAGCTCGCCGAGCGCGTCACGCCATCCGACTGCCAGCGGACGTTGCTGTGAGCGCTGAAGGCGACACCTACCTGGCCCGGCCCAGTCACCGTCTCGTCGTCGTGCGGTGACAGCCAGGCGTGCTGGGAGCGCATGCCGAGCCACTGCCGCGTGCTGCCGCGCGAATGCATCGGCGGCGGATCCTAGTCGTGGACCACGAGCACGCTGTCCAGCGAGTGATCGGAGGCCCCGCGTACGAGCGCGCCCCGCTCGCGGGCCATGCTGAGGACGTCCACCGAGTCCTGGTCGTAGCGTTCGCCCACCACGACCCGAGGGATTCCAGGGGGGTAGATCGAAAGGGTCTCGGCGCTGACGCGGCCCTCGGCGCGCTCGAGCGGGATGCGCTCGTGCGCAGCGAAGAATGCCGCGCGAGGCACCACTATTTCGTCAACGTTTCGCGGAGGACTCGTCCCGGCGGGGCTCGGCCGGCCCACCGGAGTCGGGTGAAGCTGCTGCAGGGCGGCGGCGAGCGGTTCGATCGCCTGGTGCTCCTCGCCGGCGCCGATCACCGCCATGACGACCGCGCCCTCGCCCAGCTCCAGCAGCACCCCGCGCCGCTCGAGCTCCTCCTTGACCCATTCCCCTGAGCGGCCGGTTCCGCGCACGTCCAGGCAGAGATGCAGCGGATCGAGCTCGGCGATTCCGAAAGCGCCCACGCGCTCCCGGCCAAGGACCTCCACCCCCGCGATGCCCCGCAGCGTGGCGTCAATCTCCGCGCGGGCGGCCAGCGTGAGCTCGAGCGCCTCGGATCCCCGCATGACGAGCCAGGACCGCGCGGCGTCCAGTGACGCGGCCAGCAGCGCGCTCGGGCTGGTGGAGTCGAGCAGCCGGAACGCACGCTCCACCTCATCCGGGGTCACGGTCCGGCTCGGACCGAGGTGGAGCAGGGCGGTCTGCTCGAGACTGCCGCCGGTCTTGTGCGCGCTCGAGACGACGAGATCGGCGCCGGCGCTCAATGCGTCCGTGGGGTAGCGCGTTCCAAAGGCCAGATGGCTGCCCCACGCCTCGTCGACCACGAGTGCGGCATCGTGCTCACCGCACGCTGCGGCGATGCCGCGCAGGTCCGCTACGGCGCCGAAGTAGGTGGGAGAGACGACCAGGACAGCGCCGATCGCCGGATCTGCCTGAAGCACCGACCGAACGCGTTCGGGGGTGAGGCAATGAGCGATCCCGAGCTCATCGTCCACTTCAGGGTCGATGAACAGGGCCTCGAACCCGGCGAGCACCAAACCGTCGATCACGCTTCCGTGGCAGTTGCGCTGTACGAGGATCCTTCCCGTCGTCGAGCGCACCGCGAGCAACGCCGTGCGAATGGCATTCGATGCTCCTCCCAGCACGAACCAGGAGCGCTCCGCGCCCCATGCGTCGGCGGCGAGCCGCTCCGCCTCCTCGTATGGGGTGGGAGAGCGACCCCGGTCCACGCCCTCGATCAGCGCAGGGATGTCGGCCGCCCGGAGGTCCGCGCCGGTGAGAGCTTCGAGGGTCGGACCCGAGCTGCCGCCGTGATGGCCCGGCGTGTTCAGCCGCACCGGGTGGGTGGCGAGATGCGCGCGAAGCGCGCTCACGTAGGGCGTACGGGTGTGGTCCATCTCGTGCTCGGCAGCGCGAAAGCCACGGCATCGTAGCGGCGGCTTGACCCGAGCCCCGGCGACTGATAGGCCACGCCTGGGCACGACAAAGGAGCCACGATGAGCACCGCCTTCGAAGCCGTCGAGCAGGCCGCCGCGGCACGCATGAACCGGCGGCGCTTCATCGCCTTCACCGGAGCGCTCGCCGGCACCGCGCTCTTCAGCCAGTACCGAGGCGACCTGGCTCAGGCCGGGCCGACGCTGAGCGGGCATCCGTTCACGCTCGGTGTCGCGTCCGGCGATCCGCGGCCGCACGGTACGGTCCTGTGGACCCGCCTGGCGCCCGATCCGCTCATACCCGGCGGTGGCATGCCGGCCCGCCGGCTGGCGGTGCGCTGGCAGCTGGCGAGCGATCCGGGGATGCGGCGAGTCGAGCAGCGCGGCGTGGCCCTCGCGCTGCCCGAGCTGGCTCACTCCGTGCACGTCGAGCTCGACGGCCTGCGTCCGGACCGTGACTACTACTTCCAGTTCGCCTATCGGAACGAGGTCAGCCCCGTGGGCCGCACGCGCACCGCGCCCTCCCGGCACGCGCGCGTGGACTCACTCGCGTTCGCCTTCGCCTCGTGTCAGGCATGGGACTTCGGCTACTACTCCGCCTACCGCCGGATGGCCGACGAGGACCTCGCCTTCGTCGTGCACCTGGGCGACTACCTGTACGAGTACGGCATCGACGAGCGGGGAGGCACCCGCAACGTGCCCGTGCCCGAGCAGTTCCGCCCCGAATGCGTGACGCTCGAGCGCTATCGCCTCCAGTACGGCCTCTACAAGAGCGACCCCGACCTCCAGCGCGTGCACCAGCGCTTCCCCTTCGTTGTCACGTGGGACGACCACGAGGTGCAGAACGACTACGCCGGGCTGTCTCCGGAGGACGGGTCGGAGGACCCGAACTTCCCCGCCCGGCGGGCCGCCGCCTACCAGGCCTACTACGAGCACCAGCCACTGCGCGCCGCGGCGATCCCCGCGGACGGACAGTCGCGGCTCTACCGCCGGCTCAACTGGGGCGACCTGGCACGCTTCAACGTGCTCGACGGGCGCCAGTACCGCACCAATCAGCCCTGCGGAGACGGCGAGCACCCGCGCTGCGAGGAATCGCTCGACCCGTCGGTGACCATGCTCGGATTCGAGCAGGAGCGCTGGCTCGAGAACGGTCTCGATCGCTCGCAGGCACGCTGGAACGTGCTCGCCAACCAGGCCCTGGTGGCGCAGCTCGACCACAACCGCGGCGATCCCCGCATCTACTGGCACGACGCGTGGGACGGCTACCCGTCAGCCCGCCAGCGCCTCGTCGACCACCTGGTGCAGGCGAGGGTCCGCAACCCGGTGATCATCACGGGCGACTGGCACTCGACCTTCGTGAACGACATCAAGACCGACTTCTCGAACCCGGGCTCGCCCACGGTCGCGACCGAGTTCGCCGGCACGTCGATCTCCACCAACGACGACCTGATCGTGTACGGGCCGTACTACGGGCCGATGATCCCGGCCAACCCGCACATCAAGTTCTTCGACGGCGACCGGCGCGGCTACGTCCGCTGCCGGCTGAACCGCCGGGAGTGGCGCACCGATTTGCGCATGGTCCCGACGGTCAGCAGGCCGGACACGCCGATCTCGACGTTCGCCTCGTTCGTGGTCGAAGACGGCCGGCCCGGCGCAGTGCGGGTGTAAGCGAGCTAGCCAAGGTTGGCCGTGCGGAGATCGATCTCGTCACCCCCATGCGGATCTCGGTCGCACCGATCACTGCGGCCCTTGACCGACCATGTCGGCCACGATCTCCCGAGGCTCACCCAGGTCCGCCCAGGCGGGCGAGGTATCCGGGTGTCTCCGACGCACCGACATGGCGCCCCTGCTGCGGTGAACGGCCACCGGTCGGCGGAGCAGCACTGCAACCACGGTCCATAAGGCGATTCGCGCGTCCACTCCCAGCGTCGCTCGGCAGACGTACAGGCGGTCCAGCCCGCACTTCTGCGGAAGGATGCGCTGAATGTAGTCCCCGACCGGATCCTCTTGGCTCAGGATGCGAGACTCTTCGGCGAAAGCGAGCTGCGAGAAACCGGAGATGCCCGGCCGCACCTTCAGGATCTCGGCGAAGTCGTCCGGGCGGCAGCTCACGAAGAACGGGTCCTCCGGACGAGGCCCGATTATGCTCATCTCGCCGCGGAGGACGTGCCAGAACTGCGGTAGCTCGTCCAGCCGCGTCCGGGTGAGCACGGCGCCGACGCGCGTCAGGCGCCTGTCGCAGTGCGCCGTCAGCGGGCGGCCCACAGCGTCCCGGTGCATCTTGCGGAACTTGAGCATCCACAGCGCCTTTCCGCGGTATCCGACGCGCTCCGCCCGGTAGAACACGCCGCCGCGCGACTCGAGCACGATGGCGAGCGCCACCAGTCCCAAGAGCGGGGCCGAAAGCAGCAGGATCACCGCAGCGACGACGATGTCGATCGAGCGCTTGACGGCAGGCGAGATCTGGGTGCCTTCCCAAACCCGTCCGCGCGGGCCCATTCCTCCCGCCCGCATCTGCTCGGCGTCGCCCACCGAGATCAGGGCATCGTGTGGCGACAGCCGGCGGGTCTCGGCGGGGACGGCGCCGGGCAGTGGACTGCCTCCGCTTGTCGGTTTGGCTTCGATCCCCTGCTTCATGCCGCGGTCCTCGTACCGGTATCGAGCCCGTCGTCGACTGCTACGAGGCGTGTGTCTTGCTGCCGAAGCCAGTCGACGATGTGCTCGACCTCAGGGGCCGACCGGCTCAGCTGCCCCAGTTCCGGTACCACCAGGCATGAGGCCTCCCCGGCCGCGAGTCGCTGAAGGACGGACTGCAAGCCCCGACGCCCTGGCTGGGTGTCCTCGACCTGTCCGACATCGGCGATGACTTCGTCCAGCACCAGGCCACGCTGACTGCAGGCCGTGCGCATGGCGGCCATTTGGTCGCGGAGCTCCGATCCGTTCACGACTTCGGGCTCACGGGCGCTCACATAGCCAAGCGCATCGACACCGTTGCCCTGGCCGGCGGTGGGGGTGGGCGTCGATGGGTCGCCCGCCGCGCCGCTTGGGCCCGGCCTGCGACGCAATGCCATGAGCCAATACACGCTCAGGACGCCCACGGCCCCCGCCGCCAACACCAGTACCACCAGCAGCAGCAAGGAAGCAGTCAAATCCGATCCATCCTTCTCCTCGATCCGACTGTCGCCAGCCGCCGCTCGACTGGCTCGATCATTCGCGCCGGAGTCCGCCGCCGGACTCGCCGGGCGTTGGGCCTGCCGGCTCGGCTCGTTGCCGCCGCGCTGGTCGCTGGCACGACGGATCGGCTGGTCGGGATCGGTGCGGGCAAGGGCCGCGGCCGTCGCAAGCGACAGCTCGCCGCTGGGGCGTTCTCCGGCTGTGCGCTGGAAGCGCTCGATCGCAGCCTGCGTACGGGGGCCGGACCGGCCGTCAACCGGTCCCGGTCGATGGCCGAGGGCACGCAGCCGTCGTTGGACGTCACGTACCTGCGGCGAGCCTCCGGGCTGTCCGTATCCCGCTCCGGGGGCGAGCGGCGGCGCTTCGGCGTTCAGCACACGACGGGTCTGCGGTCCGACGATTCCGTCGACCGACACTCCGCTGTCGCGCTGGGCGCGTTCAACGGCCGCCTCTGTCAGCGGGCCGTACAGGCCATCAACCGGTCCCGGCCGGTGACCTCCAGCCCGCAGCTTGCGCTGCAGCGCCCGCACCCGCGACGAGCCTCCCGGCTGCCCGAAGCCGGACCCGCTAGCGAGCTGTGCGCTCGAGCGGTCTGCGGCTTCGGCGCGAGAATCGCTCGGGCCGGCCGCGCTGCTCATGGTCGGCATGCAGAGCAGTGCAAGGCAAGCCATGACACTCACCGTCGCCGTCCGCGTGACCCCTAGAGAATGTTTCCTGTTCATGCCGTACTCCTGAATCGAACGATGCACCCGTGCGTGTACGCCACACAGGTCGGGCTGACTGGCCTAGGAAGGCGTCAGCCCGGTCGTTCGTTCAGAGCGACGATCGCCACGGAGCGAGCGCGCACCGGAACCAGCTGCAACCGGCTCCAGAGTCCAGCGGCGAACGCCGCGGCGACGAACAAGAGCGCATAGAGGGCGGACCCGCCGCCCGACGAGGCGGCTCCCGCTGCCCCGGACGCCGCACCCCCTGACATCGGTAGCGGCTCGGGAGGCGGAGCCGGGGACGAATCATCAGGGACCGGCTCGGCGTCCGGCCGCGAGGTCGACACGGCAGAGGCCGGCCCCCGGCCGTCCGCCGCCAAGATGGCCATCACAGCTGTGGCCCCAAGCGGCGTGTCCATCAGCCTGAGCACCTCACGCAAGGCCGCCGCCGCCGGCGTTTCCGGACCAGCCGGCTTACCCGAAACCGGCTCAGGATCCTCGCCAGCGGGCGTGCTCAGCCCCGACGTAGGCTCGGGCGTCGGCTCCAGAGGGGGGCCCGGTGTAGGCACAAGGGCCTCAGGCGTCGGGTCCGAGGCTGGACGCGACGCGGCCTCCGTTGTCGATCCCGCCGTCGAGACCGGTGCGGAAGGCAGAGCAGCTGGGTTTTCGAAAGCCGGCTCCGGGGCCGGCTCGGCGGCCGGCGCGGGCCTGGGCTCAGGCGTCGGTGCCGGGGCGGGCTCCGCACGGGGAGCCGGTGCGGGCTCGGGCGCGGGCTCTACGGCTGGTGCGGGCCTGGGCTCAGGCGTCGGACCCGGGGCGGGCTCGGCGCGGGGTGCCGGCGCGGGCTCAGCGACCGGACTGGGACCCGGATCCGGCTCAACGACGGGACCCGGCTCGACAACCGGCCCCGGGGCAGGACCAGGACCAGCACCAGCCCCCGGACCCGGCTCAACAACCGGCCCCGGACCAGCACCAGCCCCCGGACCCGGCTCAACAACCGGCCCCGGACCAGCACCAGCCCCCGGACCCGGCTCAACAACGGGACCCGGACCAGGCTCAACGACCGGCCCCGGACCCGGACCAGCCCCCGGACCCGGCTCAACAACCGGCCCCGGACCCGAACCAGCCCCCGGACCCGGCTCAACAACCGGCCCCTGACCAGGACCCGAACCAGCCCCCGGACCCGGCTCAACAACCGGCCCCGGACCCGGCCCCTGACCGGCCCCAGCACCCTGACCCGGCTCAACAACCGGCCCCGGACCCGAACCAGCCCCCGGCTCAACAACCGGCCCCTGACCCGCTCCCTGACCGGCACCAGCCCCCGGCCCCGGCTCGACAACCGGACCCGGACCCGGCCCCTGACCGGCCCCAGCACCCTGACCCGGCTCAACAACCGGCCCCGGACCCGAACCAGCCCCCGGACCCGGCTCAACAACCGGACCCGGACCCGCTCCCTGACCGGCCCCAGCACCCTGACCCGGCTCAACAACCGGCCCCTGACCCGGCCCCTGACCGGCCCCAGCACCCTGACCCGGCTCAACAACCGGCCCCGGGGCAGCAGGCTCGGCGACCGGCTCCGGAGCAGGCTCGGCCACCGGGACCGGCTCCAGGGCCGGGTCCGTGGGGTCGGCGGCGACCTGCGCCGATGCGGATGCACCCAGCAGCAAGCAAAACACGGCGGTGACCAGGGCGAAGAGCGGCATGCGGCTGCCGACGCCCGTGCCACTGTCGCTCCTGGAATTACCTCCGCTCAAACGGGTTCCCTATCCGATGTCCTGGATTGCCAACGTCGTATCCGGCCCTGACCGTCGAGACAGCCCGCCGCAGGAAAGCGAAGGGCCAATCCGCTTTACGCAACTTACGTAAGACATTCTGAGAAGATTTCTCGCTATTTGCGGAGCTTTCCGAACCTACGAATCGACCGTTTGTGGGGCTTTCATCGCAGATAGCTGAATGCTCCCCGCGCATGTATATACCTATCGACCGCCTTGCGCTGCTTTCGTGCCGTAAATGTCCGATATTCCGACCCGGCGACCATCCAGGTGTCGACGGACGTGCCCGGCCTCGTCCGCCCGGGCTCTGACCATCCGCTCCGAAGGTCACGTCCAGGC